>CAVYOK010000003.1:0-780166 GCA_963770165.1 uncultured Actinomycetes bacterium | reverse complement strand
CGGTGCCACCCTCGCGTCACCGAACGAGATCTTCGACGCTCGAGCTGCAGCGTGCGTTACGGCTGCTCGGCTGGCCGATCCGCATCGACGGAGTGGCCGGCGACCAGACGACGAGCGCCGTGCGCGACTTCCAGCGCGGCTACGCCTTCTCCACGCTCGTCGCCGGCGGCGGCGTCGGACCGCGCACGGCGGCGGCGCTACAGACTTCGATCCGCCGCGGAGGCCGCTGCTCGCAGCACTTCACGTTTCGCAGCTTCCGCTCTCCGGGCGACGGCTGGATCAAGCTCGACCGCGCGCTGGCGAGAGCGCTCGAGGTCTACCGCGCCGCGCTCGGCGAGCCGGTCGCGGTCCTCAGCGGCCATCGCGACGCCGGCTGGAACGCCGCACACGGCGGCCTGCCCGACTCGCAGCACCTGCACGGCACCGCCGCCGACGTCGAGCCGGCGATGACGCTCGACGACGTGTCGGCGCTGCGCGTCTTCTCCGGGATCGGCTACGACGCCGACACCGGCCTCGTGCGCCACGTCGACGTGCGCCACTGCGGCCCGGCCGCCGGCGGCGCGAGCGTCGCGCGGCCGGCGGTGTGGGCCATGTCGGCGGGCGCCCGCGGCTAGCGCAGCGCAGCCGTCTTCCGGTAGCGCGCCACCGCGAGCGGGGCGAACACCGCGAGGATCGCGAGCGACCACACGACCGCGCCCCACACGGAGTTGCCGGCCGGAGCGCCGAGCCACAGCGCGCGCATCGCGTCGACGACGATCGTGAACGGATTGATGTCCGCGAACCACTGCAGCACGTCCGGCATCGAGTCGACCGGCACGAACGCCGAGCTGATGAACGTGAGCGGGAAGACCGCGATGAAGCCGACCGAGTTGGCCGACTCCGGCGAGGACACCAGCAGCCCCAGCCACGCGAAGACCCACGAGAACGCGTAGCCGAACAGCACCAGCACCCCGAAGCCGGCGACGATCTCGACCCCGCTGGCGTCGAAGTTGAAGCCGATGATCAGCCCGGTCACGACCAGCACGACCACCGACAGCGTGTTCGTCACGACGTCCGCGAGCGTGCGGCCCGCGAGCACCGCCGGCCGCGCCATCGGCAGCGAGCGGAAGCGGTCGATCAGGCCCTTGCTGAGGTCCTCGTTCAGCCCGATCGCCGTCACGAAGCCGCCGAACGCGATGTTCTGGACGATGATCCCGGGGATCAGGAAGTCGACGTAGTCGTAGCCGGGCGTGCTGATCGCGCCGCCGAACACGTAGACGAACAGCAGCACGAACATCACCGGCTGGACGGTGAACGCCAGCAGCAGGTCGGGCGCGCGCGGCAGCCGCACGAGATTGCGCTCGGCGATCACGAGCGTGTCGGATACGAGACGCCTCATCGCCGCTCCTCCCCATCGTCGCCGTCGGTTCGCTCCTCCGCGGCGTGTCCCGTGAGCGTCAGGAACACGTCGTCGAGCGTCGGGCGCTTCAAGCCGATGTCGTCGACGCCGACGCTCGCCTCGTCGAGCCGCCGCACGGCTTCGACGATCGCGCCGCTGCGCTGCCGAACCGTGAGCTTCACGACGCCGTCCTCGCTGAACGGCGCCTCGGCCGCCATCGGCGCGAGCGCCGCGCCGACTGCGCTCGCCTGCGCGCCGTCGCTCAGGTGGATCTCCAGCCGCTCGCCGCCGACGCGGTCCTTCAGCTCGTCGGACGTGCCGTCGGCGATCACCTTGCCGCGGTCGATCACCGCGATGCGGTCGGCGAGGCGGTCGGCCTCATCGAGGTACTGCGTCGTCAGCAGCACGGTCGTGCCGTCCGCGACGAGCCCCTCGATCGTCTCCCACAGCACGAGGCGGGAGCGCGGGTCGAGTCCCGTCGTGGGCTCATCGAGGAAGAGGACCGGCGGACGCGCGACGAGCGCCGCCGCGAGATCCAGTCGGCGGCGCATGCCGCCCGAGTAGCCTCTCGCCGGCCGGCCGCCGGCGTCGGTCAGGTCGAAGCGCTCGAGCAGCTCGGCGGCGCGCGCCTTCGCCTGCGCGCGAGGCATCCCGTACAGCCGCCCGACCATCGTCAGGTTCTCCGCGCCGGTGAGGTTCTCGTCGATCGCCGCGTACTGGCCGGCGAGCCCGATCCGCTCGCGCAGCTCCGCGGCCTGGCGGATCGCGTCGAGGCCGGCGACCTGGATCTCGCCCGCGTCGGGCTTGAGCAGCGTCGTCATCACGCGCACGGCCGTCGTCTTGCCGGCGCCATTCGGGCCGAGCAGGCCGAGCACGGTGCCGGCGCTCGCTTCGAGGTCGACGCCGTCGAGCGCGCGGACCTCGCCGTAGTGCTTCACGACGCCGCGCACGCGGATCGTCGCATCGTGCTGCTGGGTGGGGGGCGATGCAGCGGAGGGCATCGCTCGATCTTGCAGATTCGTCGTCATGTTCGAAGACTCTAGGGATGATTTAGGCCGGTTTCTGTCCTCAATATTCGGCACCATCCCCGGCATGACAGGGACGACGACGCGGTGACAGAGACTTCGGGCCGCCTGCTCCAGCTGCTCGCCCTGTTGCAGGCGCGGCGCGACTGGTCGGGCCACGAGCTGGCCGACCGGCTCGGCGTCTCCGGCCGCACGATCCGCCGCGACGTCGAGCGGTTGCGGACGCTCGGCTATCCGGTCGACGCGTTGAGCGGGCCGAGCGGCGGCTACCGGCTGCGCGCCGGCACCGCGATGCCGCCGCTGCTGCTCGACGACGAGGAGGCGGTCGCGATCGCGGTCGGGCTGCGCGGCGCGGCCAGTCTCCCGATCTCCGGGATCGAGGAGACGGCTGTCCGCGCACTGGTGAAGCTTGAGCAGATCCTGCCGTCGCACCTGCGCCGGCGCGTCGGCGCGCTGCGCGCCGCGACGGCGACGCTGCCGGCCGGCTGGTGGGGAGGCAGCTCCAGCTCGAGCGTCGATCCCGACGTACTGACCGTGCTGGCCGGCGCGTGCCGGGACCGGGAGGTCGTGCGCTTCCTCTACAGACGGCGTGACGGCGAGACGAGCCGCCGCCGCGTGGAGCCCTGCTCGCTCGTGAGCCTCGGCCACCGCTGGTACCTCGTCGCGTGGGACGGTGAGCGGGCGGACTGGCGCACGTTCCGGCTCGACCGGCTCGAGCGGCCGGCCGCGGTGGGCACCCGCTTCGCGGCGCGCAAGCTGCCGGGCGGCGATCCGGCCGCGTTCGTGGCGCGCGGCCTGCGCGATGTGCAGCACCGGCACGTCGCGCGCGTGACGCTGCACGCTCCGGCGGACGAGCTGCGTGCCCGCTTCCCCGGCATGTGGAGAACGCTGGAGCCGTTGACCGCGCGCACGTGCGAGTACCGCGGCAGCGACGACTCGCTCGACTGGCTCGCGCTGCGCATCGCCGGGCTCGGCGTCGACTTCGACGTGCACGAACCGCCCGAGCTGGCCGAGCGCTGCCGCGAGCTGGCCGCGCGGCTGGCGCGGGCCGGCGAGCGCTAGCCGATCTGCCGCTCCAGCCACGCGGCGAAGGCCTGTTCGTCCACCTCCCGGGCGGCAAGCCGTTCGACCATCTCGGCGCGTTCCCTGTTCGGCGCGACCGGTCGCCACTCGCGACCGTTTCGCCGGATCAGCTCGATCATGCAGAGGTACGCGACGCGTTTGTTGCCGTCAGGCAGCGGATGGTTGCGGAGCAGGCGCGAGCAGAGGATGGCCGCCTTCGTCGCCAAGCCGTCGTAGAACTGGGCCCCGCCGAACTCGGCGAACGGCGCGGAGAGTGCCGACTCTGCTCTCGCAACGACATGGGGCGCGCTAGCGAGCGCCGCTGCGTCGATCTCCGTGACGATCTCGGCAAGGAGGAGAAAGTCCTCCAGCTCTACCCTCTCCATGCAAGAACGATATCAAGACATCTTTATGTTGTATGAAATGCTCAAGACACCTTATGAGGTGTATTAGATGCTACGATCTCACCACACACCTACCTGGATGGGAAGGGGACACCATGGAGACTCGCGCACTCACGCTGCGCCTCCCCGCCGACCAGGCGGCCCAGCTTGAGGCAGTGGCCCGCGCTGACGGCGTCAGCGTGTCCGAGGCCGTGCGCGCTGCGATCGCGGATCGCATCGACGCGCGGCGCAAAGACAGAGCGTTTCAGGCGCGTATCCGCCAGATGATGGAGGAGGAGCGGGCCGTACTCGAGCAGCTCGCGAAGTAGACCAGTCGACGGACACGCCGCCGCTCCGATCGCGATCTCGTAGCGTTTACACCGGCATGCGCAGACGGATCTCGCAGCCGCGTTCCCTCCTGCTCGCGGTGGTCGCTCTCCTCCTCGCCCTCGTCGGCGCCGCGTCGGCGAGCGCTGCCGGTTGGCTGCCGGCGACGCCGCCGTCGACCGCGGCGGGGAGCCCGAGCGGCATGGTCATCGCGGTCGACCCCGCGGGCGACGCGGTCGCCGCGTGGAGCGAGGACGACGGCGCCGGCATGCAGACGCTGCTCGTCGCATGGCGAGGAGCCGGTGGGCCGTGGAGCGCGCCGCAGCCGCTCGCCAGACGCAGAGGCGTCGACGCGCGCGCGGTCGCGATCGACGCAGCCGGCAACGCGACCGTCGTGTGGACCGACAGCGACGACGGCGTCACGTTCGCTCCGCACGCTGCGCGGCGAGATGCGGCGAGCGGCAGCTGGAGCACGCCGCACGACTTTCCCAGCGCCTGGCCCGCCGACTCGCGCATGCAGGTGCGCGCCGACGCGAACGGGAACGTCGTCGCCGCCTGGCTCGAGCACGACGCCGTCGAGGGCGTCGTGTTCGTGCGTGGCGCCGTGTGGAGCGGCGGCGCGTGGAGCGCCCCGGTTACGCTGTCCGATCCCGGCGACGCGTGGGTCGCCGACGGTCCCCCGCAGATCGCGCCGGAGGCAACCGGCGGCGCGCTCGTCGCGTGGACGGCGCAGCGCCTCGACGCCCCCTTCGATTACGCGATCGAGACGCGCACCCACCTCGGCGCGGGCGCCTGGAGCGGGATCGGCACGCTGCTGCCGGACACGAGCGAGGCCGTCTCGCCGCTGCGGCTCGCCGGGCTCGACGACGGCGACGTCGCCGCGACGTGGTTCACGGGCGGCGCAGAGCTGTCGGGCGGGTACCGGCACGACGCGGGTGCGTGGAACGTCGACACGCTCAGCGCGGATGTCGCGCCCGCCTGCGTGCCGCTGCAAGCGCTCGGCGCGGACGCCGGCGGCGGCGCGACGGTCGCGTGGAAGGCCGCCTCCAGCGGCGGGCTCGAGGCGATGCGGCTGACGGCCGGCGGGCCGGAGCCCGGCGGGACGCTGTTCGCGTCGAGCACCGAGAGCGCGGAGGACGCCGCGATCGACCGCGGGACGGTCGTGCTCGTCGCGCATGACGTCGCGAGCGACATCGACAGCGTGCTCGCGACGCGACGCGGCGACAGCGGGAGCTGGAGCGCACCCGTCTTGCTGCAGGCAGCGGACGCCGGAACGCTGCTCACCGATCTCCAGCTGGCGAGTGACGCGGACGGCGATCGGCTGGCGAGCTGGCTGGCGACCGACCCGCTCGGCGCGACGTCGCTCGCGGCCGCCGCGTTCCAGGCGAGCGCGCCGCAGCTGACGGATGTCGGCGTCCCGGCGAGCGGCACCGTCGGCAGCGCGCTCGCGGTCTCCGCCGCTGCCCGCTCGACGTTCGCGGCGATCGCGCAGACGAGCTGGGACTTCGGCGACGGCTCGTCGCCAGTCGCCGGCGCGGCCGCCTCGCACACGTACGCGCAGCCCGGCACCTACACGGTCACCGTGACCGTCGCGGATGCGGTCGGCAACACCGCGCAGGCGACGCGCCAGGTGGCGATCGTGCCTGCCCCCGTTCCGAGACCGCCGCCGACGAACCCCGGCAAGCCGGGCGCGTTGCTGCGCCCCGTCGTCGGCGGCACGCGCACAGGCGTGCTCGCGCTCGCGCGCGGAACCCGCACGCTCAGGCTGACGCTGCGCAACCCGAACGA
This sequence comes from uncultured Actinomycetes bacterium, assembly GCA_963770165.1. GTDB lineage: Bacteria > Actinomycetota > Thermoleophilia > Solirubrobacterales > Solirubrobacteraceae > Conexibacter. Next base: position 774,203 of record CAVYOK010000003.1, on the reverse strand, counting down.
CAGAACGCTGCGCGGACTCGCGACGCTCACGCGCCCACGCAGCGGCAGACGTCCGCCGCTCACGCTCGCGAGCCGTCGCGCGCTCGCCTTCGCCCCGCGCCGGAGAGCGGCGTTGACGCTGCGCCTGACGGACGCGGCGCTGCGTGCGCTCAAGCGCGCTCCCGGCCACCGCCTGCGTGTGACGCTGACGCTGCGGCTGAGCAGCCCCGACGGACGGCGCGTGAGCGCAAGCAGGGCGCTCACGCTCGACGCGGCGCGGCACTTCGCCGCCCGCGGCCGCACCCCGAGCGCACGCACCGCCTGCTGATCCAGCACGCGCCCACAGCGCGCACCTGGCTCGCCTGGGGGCCCGCTCCGCCGGCCACGTGGCCGACTCCGCCACCCCTATGCTCATCCGGTGTCCACGACGCCCGACCGCGTGGACGCTCGCGCGGAGCTGCAAGCGCTGCGCGAGCGCCTGAACGACCTCACGCTCCACGACGCACATCGGCTCGGCCGCCGGCTCGAGCGGCTGCGCGGCGCCCGCGACGCTCGGCCGCTCGCGCGCTTCGCCGACGAGGTCGCCGGGGCGCAACAGCGGATCGCGCAGCGGCGCGCCGTCGTCCCCGAGCGGATCGACTACCCGCCCGAGCTGCCCGTCACCGCCCGCCGCGAGGATCTGCTGCAGGCGATCCGCGACCATCAGGTCGTCGTCGTCGCGGGCGAGACCGGCTCCGGCAAGTCGACGCAGCTGCCGAAGCTGTGCCTGGAGCTCGGCCGCGGCGTGCGGGGAACGATCGCGCACACGCAGCCGCGCCGGCTCGCCGCGCGCACGATCGCCGAGCGCATCGCGGAGGAGCTGCGCGTGCCGCTTGGCGGGGCCGTCGGCTACGCGGTGCGCTTCGCCGACAGATCGAGTGACGAGACGCTCGTGCGGCTGATGACCGACGGCCTGCTGCTCGCCGAGATCCAGCACGACCGGCTGCTGCGCCGCTACGACACGATCATCGTCGACGAGGCGCACGAGCGCTCGCTCAACATCGACTTCCTGCTCGGCGTGCTGAAGCGGATCCTGCCGCGGCGGCCTGAGCTGAAGCTCGTGATCACGAGCGCGACGATCGACCCCGAGCGGCTCTCCGCGCACTTCGAGGACGCGCCGGTCGTGGAGGTGAGCGGCCGCACGTACCCGGTCGAGGTGCGCTACCGGCCGGTCCCGGACGCCGAGCACGAGCGGCTCGACGCGATCCCCGACGCGGTCAAGGAGCTGCTGCGCGACGGCCCGGGCGACGTGCTGGTGTTCCTCTCCGGCGAGCGGGAGATCCGCGACACGGCGGAGCTGCTGAGCGGTCGGCTGCGCGGCGACGTGGAGATCCTGCCGCTGTACGCGCGCCTCTCGCACGCGGAGCAGCAGAAGGTCTTCCAACAGCACTCGCGCCGGCGCGTCGTGCTCGCGACGAACGTGGCGGAGACGTCGCTTACGGTGCCGGGAGTCGGCGCGGTCGTGGACCCGGGGACCGCGCGCATCAGCCGCTATTCAGCGCGCGGCTGAAGGTGCAGCGGCTGCCGATCGAGCCGATCTCGCAGGCGAGCGCGCAGCAGCGCACGGGCCGCTGCGGGCGCACGTCCGACGGCATCTGCATCCGCCTCTACGACGAGGACGACTTCGCCGCGCGCCCGCGCTTCACCGACCCTGAGGTCCTGCGCACGAGCCTCGCGTCGGTGATCCTGCAGATGGCGGCGCTGGAGCTGGGCGACGTGGAGGAGTTCCCGTTCCTCGATCCGCCCGACGCGCGCCAGGTGCGCGACGGCGTCGCGCTGCTGCGCGAGCTGGGGGCGCTGGAGCCCGTCAGCGAGGCCGGCGGCGCGAGAAGCAAGCTCACCCCGCTCGGCCGCCGGCTCGCCCAGCTGCCGGTCGACCCCCGCTTCGGGCGGATGGTGCTGGAGGCGGACACGCTCGGCTGCGCGGAGGAGGCGATCGTGATCGCCGCGGGCCTGTCGATCCAGGACCCGCGCGAGTCGCCCGCCGAGGCGCGTCAGGCGGCCGCCGAGCAGCACGCGCGCTTCCGCACCGACCCGCCGTCGGACTTCATCGCGTTCCTGGAGCTGTGGCGCTACGTGCGCGCGCAGCAGAGATCGCTGAGCGGATCGCAGTTCCGCAAGCGCTGCAAGACCGAGTTCCTGCATTACCTCCGGATCCGCGAGTGGCAGGACCTCGTCGGCCAGCTGCGCCAGGCGGCGAAGGCGATCGGCGTGCGCACGAACCAAGCGCCGGCCGAGCCGGACCAGATCCACCGCGCGCTGCTCGCGGGGCTGTTGTCGCACGTCGGCGTGCGCGACGCGGTGCCGCCGGACGCCGGACGCGGCGGCCTGCGCGGCCGACGGCCGCTCACCGAGTACACGGGCGCGCGCGGAGCGCGCTTCGCGCTCTCGCCCGGCTCCGGCCTCGCGCGGAGCGGGCGGGCGGGACCCGATTGGGCGATCGTCGCCGAGCTGGTCGAGACGAACCGGCTGTGGGGCCACACCGCGGCGCGGATCGATCCGCGCTGGATCGAGCCGGTCGCGCCGAGACATCTGCTGCGGCATGCCTACGGCGAGCCGCGCTGGGACGCGCGCCGCGGGGCGGCGGTCGTCGACGAGCGCGTGACGCTCTACGGCCTGCCGATCGTGCCGGCGCGCGCGGTCCCCTACGCGCACGTGGATCCCGCCGGCGCGCGCGAGCTGTTCCTGCGGCGCGCGCTCGTCGCCGGCGAGTGGGAGGCGCATCACGAGTTCCTCGCCGAGAACGCGCGGCGGATCGCCGAGGTGGAGGGGCTGGAGGACCGTGCGCGCCGCCGCGACCTGCTCGCCGCGGAGGAGACCCGCGTGCGCTTCTTCGACAACCGCGTGCCGGCTGGCGTCGTCTCGGCGGTCGAGTTCGAGCGCTGGTGGAAGGACGCGCGCGCGCGCGAGCCGGAGCTGCTGACGCTGCCGCGCACGCTGCTGCGCGCCGGCGACGCCGATGTCGCCGACAGCCCCACCGAATGGCGCGACGGCGAGCTGTCGCTGCCGCTGTCGTACACGTTCGCCCCCGGCGCGGCCGACGACGGCGTGACCGTGCACGTGCCGCTCGAACGCGTCGGCGAGCTGCGCGCGGACGAGTTCGCGTGGCTCGTGCCGGCACTGCGCGAGGAGCTCGTGACCGCGCTGATCCGCTCGCTGCCGAAGGAGCTGCGGCGCTCGCTCGTGCCGGTCCCGCAGGTCGCGGCCGAGCTGCTGGCGCGCGTGACCCGGACCCGCCCACCCCGCGAGCCGCTGCTCGACGCGCTCGCGCGCGAGCTGGAGCGGCACGGCGTGAAGGTCCCGCGCGAGGCGTGGGCGCTCGAGCGGCTGCCGCCGCACCTGCGGATGCGCTTTCGCGTCGAGGACCGCGACGGTGATGTCGTCGCCGAGGGCGAGGACCTCGACGCGCTGCGCGAGGCGGTCAAGCCGCGCCTGCGCGAGCAGCTCGCGGCGGCGACGCCTGCGCTTGAGCGGTCAGGCGCGCATACCTGGGACTTCGGCACGCTGCCGCGCGAGCTGGCGCCCGCGGTTGGCGGCGGTCTGCGCGCCTTCCCCGCGCTCGTCGACGAGGGCGAGACGGTCGGCGTGCAGCTGCTCGAGACGCCCGCGACGCAGGCGTCCTCGATGCACGCCGGTACGCGCCGGCTGCTGCGGCTGACGGTCCGCTCGCCGATCCCCTGGCTCGTCGACCGGCTCAGCACGGCGGACAAGCTCGCGCTGATGGCCGCTCCGCACGGCAACGTCGGCGCGGCGCTCGACGACGCGCTGTCGGCGGCGCTGGACGCGCTGATCGCCGACGGCGGCGGGCCGGCGTGGGACACGGCGGCGTGGGAGCGGCTGCGCGCGCACGTCGCCGGCTCGCTCGCGGACGAGACGCTCGCGACCACGCGCGAGCTGGTCGCCGTGCTGGAGGCGCGCCGCGAGGTCGAGCGCCGGCTCGACGCGCTGCCGACCGCGGAGCCGCTGCAGGAGATCCGCCTCGACGTCGCGCGCCAGCTGGGCCGGCTCGTGCACCCGGGCTGCGCGGCGGCCGCGGGGGCGCGCCGGCTCAAGGACGTCGCGCGCTACCTGCAGGCCGCCGCCGCCCGGCTCGACCGCCTGCCGGACGCCGCCGGCAGCGACCGCGATCGCATGCGCACGATCCACGAGCTCGAAGCGGCGTACGAGGGGCGACTTGCCGATTGGCCGAGCGGGGAGCCGAGGCCGCCGGGGCTCTACGAGGTGCGCTGGCTGCTCGAGGAGCTGCGCGTCGCGCAGTTCGCGCCTGCGCTCGGCGCGCGCGTGACGGCGAAGCAGGTGCGCAGAGCGATCGCGCGACCGGGCTGACGCGTGCGTGCGCGACCGGCACGCGGGGTATCGCCTCTGCCATGACCAGCCGCCTCCGCCCCAGCCGTTCCGGCCCTATGGCCAAGCCAGCGTCCGCAACCGGCGCGCAGGCCCGTGGCGCCACCGCCATGGGTGCGCTCGCCGTCGGCGCCTTCGCGGTCGGCGCGCTCGCGATCGGCCGCCTCGCGATCCGCCGCGCCGCGATCGAGCGGCTCGTGACGAGAGAGATGAAGCTCGGCCGCGTCGAGATCGACGAGCTCGTCGTGCGCAGACTGCACGTGGTCGAGGACCTCAGCCCGCGCCGCGTCCCGCCGCCGACCGTCCCGCCCGTCGAGAGACCGCCGCCTCCACCGCCCGGTACGCCGCCGACGCCGATGGCCGAGGGCAGACCCGAGCCCGACTGAGCCCGGCGCTACGCGGCCGGTGCTTCCTCGCGCGGGGCGCTCGCCTCGCCCACCTGACCGTCGACCACGATGCGGTCGCGGCCGGCCGCCTTCGCCGCGTACAACGCGCGATCCGCGAGCGAGAGCAGCTCGTCCGGGCTCGCGGCTTCGTCGATCGCGACGAGACCGACGCTCAGCGTCACCGGCCCATGCGCGTCGCCGACGACGGCCGCCAGTCGCTGCGCGGCGACCGCCTGCAGGTCGCGCGCCACCTCGCGGGCGGCGTCGAGCTCCACGCGCCGCAGGATCGCGGCGAACTCGTCGCCGCCGAGCCGCGCGACCACGTCAGCCGAGCGCAACCGGCTGCGCAGCGCGTCGCCGAGGCGCTCGATCACGGCGTCGCCGGTCGCGTGGCCGAGCGTGTCGTTGATCGCCTTGAAGCGGTCGACGTCGAGCAGCAGCAGGACGCTGCTGCGCGGGCGCGTCGCCGACAGGTCGAGCTCGCGCTGCAGCTCGGACTCGAAGCGGCGGCGATTGAAGACGCCGCTCAAGGGATCGTGGTCGGCGAGGAAGCGCAGGCGCTCCTCGGCTGTCTTGCGCTCCGTCACGTCGAGCACCTGCACGAGGCGGTAGAGCGACCTGCCGTCAGAGTCGCGCACGAGCGAGGCCGTCATGTCGAGCCAGATGTGCGAGCCGTCCCTGCGCACGATGCGGTACTCGCCGTGGTGGACCGCGTCGGTGCCGCGCGCGAGCTGCTCCATCCCGCGCGCGAGCGCGGGTGCGTGCTGCGGATCGACCATCGCGGCGAGCGCGCGCGTGCCGACCAGCTCCTCGCGCGCGCAACCGAAGATCCGCCCGAGGCTCTCGTTCGCGTCGAGCAGGACGTCGCGCTGCGCTCCCTCGACGCCGACGACCGCCATGCCGGTCGCCGAGTCGTCGAACGCGCGCCGGAAGCGCTCCTCCGCCTCGCGCTGCTTCGCCTCGCCGGCCAGCTGCTCGCTCACGTCGCGCGCGGCGGCATGGATCAACCGTCGCTCGGGGTCGATCCACGAGTGCCACTCGATCCAGCGGTAGCTGCCGTCCTTCGCGCGGTAGCGGTTGGTGAAGCGCACGCTGCCTTCGCCTTCGAAGGCGCGGGCAGCCTCAACCTCCGTGCGCCCACGATCGTCCGGGTGGACGAACGCGACGAACGGTCTCGCCATCAGCTCCTCGCGCCTCCAGCCGAGGCAGCGCTCCCAGGCACCGTTGAGATGGACGAAGCGGCCGTCGAAGGTCGCGGTCGCGAGCAGGTCGCCCGCCAGCTCGAAGTGACGGGCGCTCGCCTCCGCCTCGTCGGCGGCTGCGCGCATGCGATCCGCCAGGTGGCCGGCGACGGCTCCGATCAGCAGCGACACGAGCGCGCGCGTGGCGTACGCGGAGGGCGCGAGCGCGACGGCGGCGTTCGGCGCCCACTCGACGTAGAGGCCGAACGAGACGAGCCCGGCGACGATGCCGGCCGTGCGACCCAGCTCGACGCCGACGAGCACCACCGGAAGCAGGTAGAGGATCGTGAGGCCGCTGCCGGCGTTCTGGTCCAACTCGAGCGCCACGAACACCGCCGCGTACAGCACCGCAGCTGCGAGCAGCACGCGCCCCTGCCGGCGCCGACGTGCCTGCGACCCACTCACGGACGCATCATCGGCACACGCGGTGCCGGCGATCAGCCGCGCATGACTTTGTGCAGGAAACGTAAGGGAATCGCCATCAAGCTGACGCGCGTACATCCGCGCCGGCCTCCGCTGCGTACGCTGCTGAGGGCGGCGCGACCTCCACCGCCGCGTCCGCGGGCTCAGCCATCGCTCGCCGCGGCGCTCGGGTGTCGGACCTGCTGCCGCGCCTCGCCGTAGACGTGCGTCTCGTACGCGATCAGGACCGACAAGGCCGCCGCGAGGAAGGCCAGCGGCACGATCGCCGGCAGCGCGTCGACGAGCGGCACGAGCGCGAGCAGCACGATCGCCAGCCCGAGGCGACGTCTGTTGAGGGTGCGCACGTTGCGCAGGCGGAAGGCGACGTGCCCGAGCAGGTAGATCGCGGTGCCGCCGAGCAGCGTGAACGTCGGCACGAGCTTGAGCGGGTCCTCCACGTGGCCGAGCACCTTCTTCATCCCGACCGCGGCGAGCACGATGCCGGCGACCATCGGGAGGTGCAGGATGGAGAACGAGTCGCGCGCCAGGCGGTTGCGCTCCGAGCCCTCGGCGGCGGCGATCAGCCGGCGCGTGGAGACGGGTGCGACGACGTCGAAGTACAGCCACCAGAGTCCCGCTGCGACGACGATCCCCAGCACCGCCGCGATCACGACGCCGGCGTCGATGTGCACCCCGGCGCCCGCGCCGATCGCGACGATCGACTCGCCGAGCGCGATGATGACGATCAGCCCGTGACGCTCCGCGAAGTGGCCGGGCACGAGCCGCCAGCCGACCGGGTCGATCAGCAGCGGCCCGCCCATGTCCAGCGTCAGCGCGAGCGCCCACAGGCCGCCTTGCAGCGCACCGTCCGCCGTCGCCGCCAGCAGCAGGATGCCGACGCCGACCGCCGTGCTGATCGCCAGCCTCAGCGTCGCTCTGCGCAAGCCCGGGTCGTCGCGGCTCGCGAGCAGGAACAGCAGGATGTGCGCGACGCGCACGACGCCGTAGGCGAGCGCGAACAGCAGCGCCTCCGAGCCGAACGCCTGCGGCACGCACAACGCCGCGACGAGGAAGGCCGCCATCGCGAGGAACATCACGAGGCGGACGGCGCCCTCCTCCGGGTCGACGACGCTCGTGAGCCACGCGTAGCCGACCCACGACCACCACAGCACGCCGAGCACGAGCAGACCCTGCCCGACGCCCTCCCACGTCGGCGTGTCCGCCATCAGCGCCGTGCACTGCGTCAGCGCGAGCACGAACACGAGGTCGAAGAACAGCTCGAGCGGCGTGACGCGCTCCTCGTCTCCGCGCAGCACCGCGGAGATGCGGGGGCTGCGGCGCTCCGACGCGGTCGTGCTCACATCGCGAGCCTAGCCATTCGCCTCGTCCCTGCGACGCTCGAACAGCTCGAACAGCTCCGCCAGCGGCGCGGGGATCGCGCGCACGATGCGCACGAGCGTGACGAACGTCGGGTCGACTTCCCCGCGCTCGATCGCCGCGAGGTGACTGCGGCGCAGCTCGGCTCTGTCGGCGACCTCGGCCTGCGACAGGCCGCGCAGCTCGCGCAGCTCCGCGAGCGCAGCACCGAGATGGCGGTGCTCGGGCGAGCGAGCGCCGTTCTGACCGTCGGTTCTCGACAAGGAGGGATCCTCCGCTCTCGGGGTGGGGGACCGGGCCTCCCTGCGCAGCCTCGGTCTGTTACCGGAATATGGATCATCCCAGGCGAACGGGTCTTGGCGAAGCGAGGAGGGCCAGGATGGGCCTGCGGGACTTGGCCGCTAGGCTGCCCGCGATGCGCCCGCTTCCCACCTGGCCGCTCGCCGCCGGCGCATTGCTGCTCGGCTTCGCGGTCGCCGAGATCACCGGCGTGCGCGCGTTCGGCGGCGTCGTGCTGTTCCTCGGCGGACTCGCCTGCGGGCTGCGCTGGCGCGTGCTGCTCGGGCTGCCGCGCGCGCTCGCGCTCGTGGTCGTGTTCCTGGCCGGGTTCGCGCTCGCGCACCCGCTCGGCGAGGCGATCGGCTCGTGGCCCGCGGTATTGGTGGTGGCGGCCGCGGTCGGCGCGGTCGTCTGGCGCGTGGCCGACGCCCCGCGCGCGACCGCGCACGCCCGAACCTCTTAGCCGCGTGGAGCGCCAACCTTGGACACGCGTGCAACGACGCGCGCGGGTCGCGCTGGGACACTCGCATGCATGACGACGGGACGTCCACCTCAGATCGTCGCCTTCGGGGGTGGCGGCTTCTCGATGGAGGCCGGCAATCCGCTGCTCGACGACTACGTGCTGTCGCTCGCCGAGCGCAAGCGGCCGAAGGTCTGCTTCGTGCCGACCGCCTCCGGTGACGCGGACCACTACGTCGTGCGCTTCTATCGCACGTTCTCGATGCGCTGCGAGACCTCGCACGTGTCGCTGTTCCGGCGCGACCGCGGCGACGGCGCGGTCGAGGGCGACCTGGAGGCGCACCTGCTGCAGCAGGACGTCGTGTACGTCGGCGGCGGCAGCGTCGTGTCGCTGCTGGGCGCGTGGCGCGCGCACGGGCTCGACCGCGTGCTGCGAGCGGCCTGGCGGCGCGGCGTCGTGCTGTGCGGGCTGTCGGCCGGCTCGCTGTGCTGGTTCCAGGAGGCCGTGACCGCGTTCCACGGCGCCCCGACGGTCGTGCGCGGCCTCGGCCTGCTGCCCCACTCCAACTGCGTGCACTACGACGGCGAGCCGGAGCGGCGCGAGGAGTACCGCCGCTTCGTCGGTGACGGCGTCAGGCCCGGCTACGCCGCCGACGACGGCGCGGCGCTGCACTTCGTCGGCCGCGAGCTGCACCGCGTCGTCAGCTCGCGGCCGCGCGCGCGTGCGTTCCGCGTCGAGCCGCGCGATGGCGAGGTCGTCGAGCAGCCGCTGCCGGTGAGCTATCTCGGCGACGCACCGCTGACGCTGGCGGTCGCGTGAGCATCCGCGACACGGAGAAAGGCGACAGGATGGAGCCCATGATCTTCAGGCCGCGAGGCCGGATGCCTCGCGGAGGTGACCCAACGATCTTCGCGATGGGCGGCGGCGGCTTCACGATGGAGCCGGACAACCCCGCGCTCGACGACTTCGTGCTGTCGCTGACCGACCGCCCCGAGCCGCGCGTGCTGTTCCTGCCGACCGCCTCCGGCGATCCGACCGCGCAGATCACCGGCTTCTACGCGCGCTTCGCGCGGCGCGCCTCGGCGACGCACCTGTCGCTGTTCCGCCGTCACGGCTCCGCCCGCTCGCTCGCCGACATCCTGCTCGAGCAGGACGTGATCTACGTCGGCGGCGGCTCGATGCGCAACCTGCTCGCGATCTGGCGCGCGCACGAGCTCGACGAGCTGCTCGCCGAGGCGTGGCGGCGCGGGATCGTGCTCGCGGGCCTCTCGGCCGGAGCTATGTGCTGGTTCGCCGGCGGCGTCACGCGCTCCGGCGGCCCGCTCGAGACGATCGAAGGGCTCGGGCTGCTGCCCGGCTCGTTCACCGTCCACGCCGACGGCGAGCCGGAGCGACTGCCGGTGTGGCTCGCGGCGGTGAGAGGCGGCGAGCTGCCGGGCGGCTGGGCCGCCGACGACGGTGTCGGCATGCTGTTCCGCGGCACGCGCATGGTGCGAGTCGTGACGTCGCGGCCGGGGACCGCCGCGCTGCGCGTCGACGCGGTCGGGGACGAGCTCGTGCGGCATCGGATCGAGCCGGAGCTGCTGGGGGCGGGTCCCGGCGGGGCGGGCGGGATCGCGTCACGGCCCGTGCCGGACGACATTCGCGAGCTGCGCGAGCTGCGCCAGGCGATGCGACGGCCGTAGGCTGTCCGCATGGACATCGCCCGCCGCGAGGCGCTGCCGGCGTACATCACCCGCGACGGCTCGGAGATCCGCGAGTGGGTCTGCTCGTGCGTGCCGCCATACTCGCCCGAGGACACGGTGCTCGTCTGATGCACGAGACGCCGGCCGACCTCGCCGCGCTGCAGGCCCTGCTCGACCGCAGCTACGCCGCCGCCGGCGAGCACCTGCGCCGCATCCACACGCCGGAGCGGCGGCTGACCGCGGAGCAGGTCGCCGAGCGGCTGACGGGCATGCGGCTGCTCGCGCTCGCCACCGTGACCGCTGACGGGCGGCCGATCGTCGGCCCGGTCGACGGGATCTTCCTGCGTGGGGCGTTCCACTTCGGCTCGTCGCCCGACTCGGTCCGCTTCAGGCACATCCGCGCGCGGCCGCAGGTGAGCGCGACGCATCTGCCGGGCGAGGAGCTCGCCGTCACCGTGCACGGCCGCGCGGTGCCGGTCGACGTGCAAGCGGCGGAGGGCGCCGAGCTGCGGCGCGCGTTGCTGGAGATCTACGTCCCACGCTACGGCGCCGAGTGGGAGCAGTTCCTCGACTCCGGCCCCGTGTACGCGCGGATCGAGGCCGAGCGGATGTTCACCTTCCACATGGAGTGAACGCCCCTTGCGCACCGGCGGGCTTGAGCGCTGGGCCCGACCTCGCAGCTTCCGAGCTTTTTGCGACAGGAGGAACGCCGATGAGCATCGCCTCAATCAGCGACCTGCAGGTGAGCGGCCGGCTCCCCGCTGCGGAGCCGGCCGCGCAGGGCGCTACTTCAGCTCGGCCGAGCTCTTGCCGAGCAGCTGGCGGGCGATGATCAGCAGCTGGATCTGCTGGGTGCCCTCGAACAGGTCGAGGATCTTGGCGTCGCGCGCCCACTTCTCCAGCAGCAGCTCCTCGCCGAAGCCGAGCGAGCCGCACAGGCGCACGCAGCGCAGCGCGACGTCGACGCACGTGCGCCCGGCCTTCGCCTTCGCCATCGACGCCTGCAGCGAGTTCGGCTTCGAGTTGTCGGCCATCCAGGCGGCCTCGAGCGTGAGCAGGCGCGCGGCCTCGTAGTCGGCTTCCATCGCGAGGTACTCGGCGGCGGCCGCGGACTGATTTGCCGCCGGGCGGTCCCAGTCGACCTCGACGCCCGCCTCGCGCAGCAGTCTCTGCGTCAGCTCCAGGCACGCGCGCGTGAGCCCGACCGCCATGCCGGCGACCAAGGGACGCGTGTTGTCGAACGTCTGCATGACGCCCGCGAAGCCCTTTCTCGCGTCGACCTCCGGCGAGCCGAGCAGGTTCTCCTTCGGCACGCGGCAGTCGTCGAGGATGAAGGCGGCCGTGTCGGACGCGCGGATCCCGAGCTTGTGCTCGAGGCGGTCGAGCTTCAGGCCCGGATTCGAGCGCTCGACCACGAACGACTTGATCGCCGCGCGGCCGACCGAGCGGTCGAGTGTCGCCCACACGACGACGAGGTCGGCGCGCTCGCCCGACGTCACGTAGATCTTCTCGCCGTTGAGCACGTACTCGCCGGTCTCCTCATCGAGCCGGGCGGTCGTGCGGATCGCGGCCGAGTCCGAGCCGGCCTCAGGCTCGGTGATCGCCATCGCGGCCCACTTGCCGCTGAAGCGCTCGAGCTGCTCGTCGTTCGCGACCGAGGCGATCGCCGAGTTGCCGAGGCCCTGACGCGGCATCGACAGCAGCAGGCCGACGTCGCCCCAGCACAGCTCGATGATGCCGAGCACGGTCGACATGTTGGAGCCGTTGCGGACTCCACCGTCGCCGTTGTCGGTCCGGCGCACGCCGGCCGCACCGGCGCCGCCGAGGTCGCTGCCGTCGTTCATCCCGTCGATGAGCGCGGCGAGCATGTCGAGCTCCTTCGGATATGCGTGCTCCTCCTGGTCGTACTTGCGGGAGATCGGACGGAAGACCTCCTCGGCGACCTGGTGCGCCTGCCCGACGAGCGGGACGAACTTCTTCGGGATCTCGAGGTTGATCATCGGAGTCGTTCCTCTCTAGACGAGGAGGGCGCCCTCACAAACGCCCACCGCTCGCAGGTCGCGATACCAGCGCTCGACCGGGTGCTCCTTCACGTAGCCGTGGCCGCCGAGCAGCTGCACGCCGTTGGAGCCGATCCACGCGCCCTTCTCGCTACACAGCTGGCGCGCGACGGCGACCTCCTTCGCGCTGTCCTTGCCCGCGTCGAGGCGGGCGGCGGCGCGCAGCGTCGCGAGCCGCATGCCCTCCAGCTCGACGGCGATGTCGGAGACGGTGAACGCGACTGACTGGCGGTTGGAGATCGGCTCGCCGAACGCGACGCGCTCGTTCACGTGCGGGATCACGTAGTCCAAGACAGCCCGCGCGGTGCCACACGCGAGCGCGCACCAGGCGAGGCGGGCGCGGCGCACGGCGGCCGCGTACGCGGCCGGGTCGCCGTCGGCCAGCAGCGCGCGCGCCGGCAGGCGCACGCTCTCCAGCAGCACGTCGCCGGTCGCGGCGGCGCGCACGCCCATCGCGGGCGCCGCCTTCACGAGCACGCCGCTCTCCTTCGTCTCGACGACGAACAGCACAGCGCCGTGGCCCTCCAGCCGCGCGGCCACCAGCAGCAGGTCGGCGCGCTCGGCCAGCGGCACGAGCGACTTGACGCCGTCCAGCACGAAGTCGTCGCGCTCCCGGCGTGCGGTCGTCTGCAGGTCGAACGGGTCGAACAGCGCACGCGGCTCCTGGATCGCGATCGCCGCCTGCGCCGGCGTCTGCTCCTCGACGAACGCAGGCAGGTAGCTCGCCTGCTGGTCGCCGTCGCCCCACAGCGCGAGCGCGCTCGCGACGCCGGCCGGCGCGAGCAGCGCGACGGCGAGCCCCATGTCGCCGTGCGCGAGCGCCTCGGCGGCGAGCACGGCGGTCACCGACGAGCGCTCGCTGACGGCGCCGCCGAGCGCCTCGGGGACGCCGAGCATCGTGAGGCCGAGCTCGCTCGCCGCCGTGACGATCTCCTCGGGCGCCTTCGCGGCGGTGTCCGCTCTCAGCGCGTTCGGGCGCAGCTGGTCGGCCCCGAACGCTCTGAACGACTCCTGCAGCATCTGCTGCTCGTCGGTCGGAGTGAGGTCGAACAGGCCGCTGCTGGTCGTCGACGGGAGGCGCGTCGCCTTGCGCCCGCCGTTGACCGATTTGAACGTGCGGCTCGCCGCGCCGACGGCCTTGAAGCCGTCGCGCGTGGCGCGGTAGAGGACTCTCTCGGCGGGCTTGCGCACGCCGAGGCGGTCGACGACGTCGGAGCCGGCGAGGCGCCCGAGGGCGCGCAGGCCGAGTCCCATGCTGCGCTCCGCCATGCTCATGGCGTCACCGTCCCTTCGAGGTGGATGATCGTTGAGTTCTTGGCGCTTCGCACGACGAAGCGCCCGCTCTCTGCCGCGAACGTCACACGGCTTGGGAGGAAGATCGGCCGCTTGAAGCTGACGTTGACCGTGTACGCGTCCGGCAGCGGTTCCAGCGCCGCAAGCGCCCGCGCCTTCGTCCACATCCCATGAGCGATCGCTTGGGAGAACCCGAACAGCCGCGCGCTCAGCGCGTGCAGATGGATCGGGTTGCGGTCGCCGCTGACCGCGCCGTACCTGCGCCCGAGATCCCCGGGCAGCCGCCACTCCACCGGAGCCCCTGCAACTTCTGCATCACCCTGATGCACAGATTGACTCGCCTCGCCGGAGCCCTTGCCGCGGCGCAGCATCGTCGAGACGTCCTCCCACACCAGCTCGCCGTCGACGCGCGCCTCGGAGACGATCGCGAACGTCCGGCCTTTCGCGTGCGGCTCGATCGGGGTCGCCCGCACGACCAGGTCGAACACCTCCGAGACGCGCGCAGGCCGGTGGACGGTGATGCGGTTCTCCAGGTGCACGAGCCCGACCGCGGGGAACGGGAACCTCCCGTCGGTCATGAGCTGCATATGCAGCGGGAACGCCTTGACGTGCAGGTACGTCGCCGGCAGCGTGTCGCGCAGCGTGAAGCCGCAGACTCTCGCGTAGTCGGCGAGGTGGGTGGGGTCCACGCGCACGCTGGACAGCGTGCGCTCCAGCGCGGGCATCTCCCTCCCGCGCCCCGCCACGAACGGCAGCAGCGACGCACCCGGGACGAGCGGGAGCGCCGCGCGGGCGTAGGTCGTGATCGTGCTCATCGCGATATCACGCCCCCAGCAGGCTCTGCCCGCACACGCGCACGACGTTGCCGTTCACGCCGCCGCTCGCCGGCGAGGCGAACCAGGCGATCGCCTCGGCCACGTCGATCGGCAGCCCGCCCTGCGAGAGCGAGGACATGCGGCGGCCGGCCTCGCGGATCGGCAGCGGCACCTTCGCCGTCATCTGCGTCTCGATGAAGCCGGGCGCGACCGCGTTGATCGTCGCGCCGCGCTTGGCGACCTCCGGCGCGTACGCGTTCACGACGCCGATCACGCCGGCCTTCGAGGTCGCGTAGTTCGTCTGGCCGGCGTTGCCGGCGATGCCGCTGATGGAGGAGACGCAGACGATGCGGCCGCCCTCGTTCAGCACCGCTCTGGACCCGCCGGAGATGAGCGCGTCGGTGACCCGCTCGATCGAGGACAGGTTCACGGAGATGACCGCATTCCAGCGGTCGGCGTCCATGCGGACGAGCGTGCGGTCGCGCGTGATGCCGGCGTTGTGGACGACGACGTCCACGCCTCTGTGCTCTCTGCGCAGGTAGGACGCGATCGCTCTCGGCGCGTCGGGATCGGTGATGTCGAGCGCGAGCGCCGAGCCGCCGATGCCGGCAGCGACCGCCGTGAGGTCGTCCTCCAGCGCGGGCACGTCGAGCCCGACGACGTGCGCGCCGTCGCGCGCGAGCGTCGAGGCGATCGCGGCGCCGATGCCGCGCGAGGCGCCCGTGACCAGCGCGACCTTGCCGGCGAGGGGTCGCTCCCAGTCGAAGTCGCTCGGCACCGCCCCGCCTGCGGCTCCGATACGCACGACCTGGCCCGACACGAACGCCGAGCGCGGCGACAGGAAGAAGCGCAGCGTGCCGGCGAGCTGGTCCTCGGCGCCCGGCTCGACATAGATCAGCTGGACGGTCGCGCCGCGGCCGATCTCCTTGCCCGTCGCGCGCGTGAAGCCCTCCAGTGCGCGCTGCGCGACACGCTCGCCCGGCTTCTTCGCCGACCCCGGCGGCGTGCCGAGCACGACGACCCGCGCGCACCTCCCCACCTGGCGGATCGTCGGGTGGAAGAAGGCGTGCAGCTCCTCCAGCCGCGCCGACTCGACGATGCCGGTCGCGTCGAACAGGAGCGCGGCGTAGCGGTGGTCGAGGGCCGCCTTCGGCGTCCACGGCGAGGCGTCGAGGCCGGCTTCGGCCGCCGCGGCCCGCAGGTCGGGGCGCAGCGGCGTGGCGACGTCGGCGCCGGCGTCGGCGAGCACCTGCGCGATCGGCTGCGCGAGGCGACCGCCGGGCGCGCCGCCGAGCAGCACCTTCCCGTCGACGACCGGCGCCCCGGGCACGTGGCGCTTGAGCGGAACCGGCTTCGGCAGACCGACCTGCTTGGCGATCGTCTTGCCGACCGGGGTGTTGACCAGCTGGGTGTAGCGGTCCATGGTCGAAGTGCCTCCCTAGGCCTCGAGAATCGCGACGACGCCCTGGCCGCCGGCCGCGCAGATCGAGATCAGGCCGCGGCCGCCGCCGCGCTCGTGCAGCGCCTTCGCGAGCGCGGCGACGATTCGCCCGCCGGTCGCCGCGAACGGGTGTCCGGCGGCGAGCGAGCTGCCGTTGACATTGAGCTTGTCGCGGTCGATCGCGCCGAGCGGCTCGCTGCGGCCGAGCCGCTGCGTGCAGAAGACCGGGTCCTCCCAGGCGGCGAGCGTCGAGAGCACCTGCGATGCGAACGCCTCGTGGATCTCGTAGAGGTCGAAGTCCTGCAGGGCGAGGCCGTTGCGCTCCAGCAGCCGCGGCACCGCGTAGGCCGGCGCCATCAACAGGCCCTCGCGGCCGTTGACGTAGTCGACCGCGGCCGTCTCGGCGTCGACGAACGTCGCGAGCGGCGTGTGGCCGTGCGTCTTCGCCCACTCCTCGCTGGCGAGCAGCGCTACAGCGGCGCCGTCGGACAGCGGCGTCGAGTTGCCGGCGGTCATCGTGCCGTCCGCGCCGCCGAAGACGGGCTTGAGCTTGGCGAGCTTCTCCATGCTGGAGTCGGGGCGCAGGTTCTGGTCGCGCTCCAGCCCCAGGTACGAGGTGATGAGGTCGTCCTGGAAGCCGCGCTCGTAGGCGGCGGCGAGGTTGGCGTGCGAGCGCATCGCGAGCTCGTCCTGCGCCTCGCGGGAGATCCCCCATTCGGCGGCGGTCCGCGCCTGGTGCTCGCCCATCGAGAGGCCGGTGCGCGGCTCCTCGTTGCGTGGGATCGCCGGCGCGAGGTGCTGCGGGCGCACGCGCAGGAGCTGCTTGAGACGGCCACCGGTCGAGCGCTCGCGGTTGGCGTCGAGCAGGATCGAGCGGAGGTCCTCGTTCAAAGCGAGCGGCGCATCCGACGTCGTGTCGACTCCACCCGCAACCCCCACCTCGATCTGCCCGAGCGCGATCTTGCTGGCGACGAGGATGGCGGCCTCCAGCCCGGTCCCGCACGCCTGCTGGATGTCGTACGCGGGCGTCTCGGGCGCGAGGCGGCTGCCGAGCACGCACTCACGGGTCAGATTGAAATCGCGGCTGTGCTTGAGGACGGCGCCGGCGACGACGTCGCCGAGCCGCTCGCCGGCGAGCTCGAAGCGCTCGACGAGGCCGTCGAGCGCAGCCGTGAGCATGTCCTGGTTGCCGGCCTTCTTGTACGCGCTGTCGCTGCGCGCGAAGGGGATGCGGTTGCCGCCGAGCACGACGGCTCGGCGCGGTGCGGCGGGGGTCATCAGACTCCTTCGGATTCAGGTGCGGCGGTGCGGTCGCGCGAGGCGAGCGGTGTGACGCCGGTTTGGGTCCTGGGCCGGGTGGGGCGGGTTTGGGCGCGCAGGCCCGGCTCGGCGGTGGCGATCAAGAGCTCGGCGGCGTCGGCAGCGGGCATCGCGCCGGTGCGCAGCCACCAGCGCGCGAGCGCCTCGGCGGCGCCGAGCAGCGCGACGGAGGTCGCCTCGACCTCGGTCTTCGCGGCGGCGCGGCGCTGCTCGGGCAGGCGCGCGAGGTTCGTCTGCGCGACGAGGGCGAGCAGCCGCTCGCGGTGCTCGGCGACGCGCTCGGCGATCTCGCCGCCGGCCGGCAGCGTCTCGTCGAACAGCACGCGCCAGGCGTCGCGGTCCTCGTCGACGAACGCGAAGAAGGCGTGCAGGCCGCGGCGCAGCGCGTCGGCCGGCGAGTCGGCGTGCGAGACGGCCTCGCCGACGGTCGCGAACATCGCGTCGCCGGCGCGCTCCATGCATGCGAGGTAGAGCCGCTCCTTGTTGCCGAAGTAGGCGTAGAGCAGGGGCTTCGTGACGCCCGCGTCGGCGGCGACATCGTCCATCGTGACGGCCGCGAAGCCGTGCGCCGCGAAGCGCGCGTGCGCGACGTCGAGGATCAGCCGCTCGCGCTCGGCCCGCGGCAGGCGGGTGCGCTGGGGGCTTGTATCAGACGCATGCGTCGCCATTCGATGACAAGGTTACCGGGATATAAATTTATATGCCAGTCACATGAACGTCTACGGTCAGAAGGCAGACGGCCGACGCCGGCCGACCGAATCGCCGCTCTCGCGGACGTCTGCGCAGTTTCTTTGCCAAATGCACGGTATTTGCTGTTGAGCAATACCGGTATATCCTGCTTCCATGGCAAAGGTGATGATCAGCCTTCCCGACAGCCTGCTGGAGCGCATCGACGCCCACGTGCAGGCACACAGAACGAGTCGCAGCAGATTCCTGCGCGAGGTCGCCGAGCGGGCGCTTGCCAGGGCGGACGCGTCGCTCGCGGACGACATCCGCTCGATCCTCGCGACGGCCGCGCCCCATGGTGGCGACAACGTCCGCTTCATCCGCGAGATGCGGCGCGCGCGATGAAGCCCTACCTCCTTGATTCCAGCGTCTGGGTCGCGGCGCTCGACACGAGCGACAGATACCATGACGCCACGGCAAAGCTGCTCAACACGGTGGCGAGAGGACAGCGGTTTGCCACGCTCGACCTGACCTTCTACGAGGTCGCGAACGTCACCGTCGGCTCTTGGGGCTCACCGGCCGACGCCCACTCCCTCTGGACGCTGATGCTCCGCTCATGTCCGGAAGCGATCGTGCGAGTCGACACGGCTCTCTTCGAGCTCACCGTCTCGCTC
The DNA here is from genome assembly GCA_963770165.1 of uncultured Actinomycetes bacterium. Lineage (GTDB taxonomy): Bacteria > Actinomycetota > Thermoleophilia > Solirubrobacterales > Solirubrobacteraceae > Conexibacter. The sequence goes on along the minus strand of CAVYOK010000003.1, from coordinate 755,742 downwards.
GCACACGAGCATGGGCTGTCCGCCTACGACGCCGCGTACGTCGCCGTCGCGGAGATCAACGGCTGGACGCTTGTGAGCGGCGACCACAAGGATCTCGTCAAACCGGGCCTCGCGATCACGGCGGAGCAGGCGCTCGACGCCGGCTACTGATCCGCGTCGTCGCCGTCGCGTCTCAGCCAGCCGGCGAGCTGGTCGCCCATCGAGCCGACCGCGTCGCCGGCCTCCTTGAACGCGCGGCGGAAGCGCTCGGCGTAGAAGCCCGCGGCCTCGCCGCTCTCGGCGCGCACGTCGGCCGGCTCGTCGCGGCGCGGATAGTCGCCGCCGACGACGCGGTCGTAGTCCCCGGCGCGAACCCAGCGCATCAGCTCGTGCGTGCGGCGGACGGGCATCGGATGCGTCACGCCGAGGTTGGCGAGCAGACGTGTGAGGCGCTCCAGCCCAGTCCCCTCCTCGTCGTACTCCATCCCCTGCTTCATGAACGCGTCGAGATCGAGCTGGTCGACCATCGCGCCGCCGGCCAGCGACATGAAGGTGCGACAGACCGCGAGCGGGTCGCGCGTGACGAGCGCGGCGGCGCGATCGCAGCTCAGCTCGGCCGCGCGGCTCCACTCCAGCAGCGCCATGCGAATCGGGACGAGCGGCAGCGGCAGGCGGCCGGCGGTGGCAAGGCCGGTCAGGATCGCGAGCGCGGTCCCATACAGCTGATGATCGGAGAGGATGTGCGATGCCTCGTGCGCGAACACCGCCCGCCGCTGTGGCGGGTCGAGCAGCCGCACCAGCTCGGAGTTGACGACGACGATCGGCCGCTTCGCCCCGATCGCCATCGCGTTCGCGAACGGGAACTGCGTCACGTACAGCGGCGGCACCTCGTCGATGTCGAGCGCCGTGTATGCGAAGCGGTGCTCGGCCCACACCTCCGGCAGCTGCTGCTCGCCGAGCCGAACGGACGCACCGAGCGCGCTCTGGCGCAGCGCGCGCTCGTAGCCCAGCTCGATCAGCTTGCGCACGACGCGGTCGAGCTGCGGGATCGCCGAAAGCGCCGCGCTCGCCGCCTTGTCGGCGGGGTGCTGGTACGCGCGGGGCGCGATCCCCTCGAAGCGGTGCCCCTCGACGGGCAACTGCGGGTCGGTCCTCGCCATCGCGCCCGCAGGCTACTCCACGTGCGGAGAGCGTGCGCCCGAGAGCGGACAGGAGCGGGGACGCGCCCGGACCCGTGCGCACAGGGTACGACTCTCGCATAACGAAATTAATGATGCTTAACCCTGGTGTGCTTGTCGTGCTCCACAGAGGAAGTGGGTTAAAAACGGCAGGGGCGATCCGCCGTGCCCTGTTTGCGCACGGCGCTCGCTTCGCTGGTAAATTCAGTTAGCCGTCGTTCGCCAAGCTTGGCGCACAGGCACGCTTCGACCTAGGTGGGAACGCCATCCTCCTGATGGCGTTCCCGTACCTCGATGCCCGTCCTGACGGTAATCCTCCGTCGCCGTACAACGTATCAGCTCCGGGGGTTGCTGTGGGCGGTCACACGCCGCTTTGGTTGACGTTGGCGCGCGAACCAACTTGCGTTTCGCCGCAAAACTGATTACAACAAATTGTATGCGCTTGTTTGGAGAAGCGCAGCGCCGCGTCGACCAGGGTCGCGATGGGGTTGCTGCTGGCACGCCGGTTGCGTTGCATCCATCCGGAGACACGGCGACTCAGTTGAAGCGAGTTGAGTCACGCCTGCGAGCGGTCGCGGCGACACCTGACGCGCGGCTCGCCGAGCTCGCGCTGCACGGCATCGAGGCGGGGGGGAGGCGCCTGCGGCCAGCGCTCGTCGTCTGCTCGGCGATGGCAGTCGACGGGTATGAGGCGGTCAGCGAGCGCGTGATCGATGCGGCGACCGCGGTCGAGCTGCTGCACCTCGCCTCGCTGTACCACGACGACGTGCTCGACTCGGCGCCGCTGCGCCGCGGGCGGCCGAGCGCGAACGCGCTGTGGGGCAACCATGCCGCGGTGCTCGGGGGCGACCTCCTGCTGGCGCACGCCTACGGCGTCGCGGCAGGCCTCGGCAGGGCTGAGCTGGAGCGCTTTGCGCACACGTTGACCGCACTCTGCTCCGGCCAGATCGCCGAGAGCGCCGCGCAGTTCGACGCCGCGCGCGACCTCGCCCACTACGACGCGGCGATCCGGGGCAAGACGGCGGCCCTGCTGGCCACGTCGTGCTGGCTCGGCGCCTCGACGGCCGGGGCGTCCGCGCCGGAGGCCGAGGCGCTCGCCCGCTTCGGGACCGAGCTCGGAATCGCATTCCAGATCATCGACGACGTCCTCGACCTGTACGGCCACGGCCTGCAGACCGGCAAGCCCGCCGGCAGCGACCTGCGCGCCGGCGTCTTCACGCTCCCGGTGCTGATGACGCTCGAGCGCGACCCGAGGCTCGTCCAGCTGCTGGTCGAGGACATCGACGAGCAGCGCATCGCGGAGGTCGGCCGGCGCGTGCGAGCGGCTGGCGCCGACAGGCGCGCGATCGCGATCGCGCTGGACCATCTCGAGCTCGCGGTCGCCCACCTCGGTCACCCGTCGCTGCTGCCCGAAGGCGCGCGGCTGCTGCTCGCGATCGGCGAGCTCGTGCTCGACCCGCTCGAGCGACTCGGGCTCGGCATCCGCGCACGCCCCGCCACGCACGCCGACCGGCGTCCGCAGCCCGAGGTGCAGCTCGCATGAGCGTGACCGCCTGGCGGCCGTCGGCCCGCGCGGCGACCACGATCCCAGGTCCTGCCGGCCACCCGCTGCTCGGGATGGCGCTGCCGCTGCGCAGCGATCCGCTCGGCACGCTGCGGGCGGGCTTCGCGCGCTACGGCGACGTCGCCGCCTTCCGCATCGGGCCAGCCAGGGGACCGCCCCACCTGCGGCGAGTCGTCGTCGCGCTCTTCCATCCGGACGACGTGCGCCGCGTCCTCACCGACACGGACACCTTCACGCGCGACACGAGCTCGTACCGCGTGCTGCGCGAGCTGTTCGGCACCAACATCGCCACGGCCGAGGGCGACGACTGGCGCCGGCAGAAGCGGCTGCTGCAGCCGCTGTTCACGCGCGCCGCCGCGAACCAGTACGCAGCGCTGGTCGAGCAGGAGGCGCACGCGGTCGTCGAGCGCGGCCTCCACGCGCCGGGGCGCACCGTCGACGCGTGGCGCATGACGCAGGAATACGCGCTGCGGGTGCTCGGCCACACGCTGTTCAAGGACGAGCGGGGCATCGACCGCGACACGATCGCGGCGCTGGGACGACTCGTGCCGGTCGTCGCGCGTCAGATGACTGAGCGGGCACGCCGGCCGGTGCGCCTGCCGCTGGACTGGCCGACGCCGCGCAACCGGCGCTTCGTCGAGACGCGCGAAGCGCTCCGGGCGACGATCGAGCGCGTGCTCGCGCGTCACGGCGAGCACGAGCACGCGGCGGCCGGCGACGACCTGGTGACCAACCTGCGCGACGCGCGCGACCCCGCTGGCGGGCCGCCGCTGTCGGAGGAGGAGGTCCGCGACCAGGCGTTGATGTTCCTCGTCGCCGGCCACAGCACGACGTCCAACTCGCTCTGCTCGGCGCTCTACGTGCTCGGCCGCCATGCGGACGTCCAGCGGCAGCTGGTCGAGGCCGGCGACGAGCTGACGCGGGCGGCGATCCAGGAGGCGTTGCGCCTGTATCCGCCGGCGTACGTGCTCAGTCGGAAGGTCGGCGCAGAGGGCGCGCGCATCGGCGGCCACGCGCTGCCGCACGCGACCGACGTGCTCGTCTCGCCGTGGATCACGCATCGCCACCCGCGCTTCTGGAGCGATCCGGAGGCGTTCGACCCATGGCGCTTCGTGGGCAAGGGCCCGCCGTCCGCCTGGCTGCCGTTTGGCTCCGGCCCGCGCGCCTGCATCGGCAGACACTTCGCAATGCTCGAGTCGACGATCCTCGTGCGCGTGCTGCTCGCGCGCTGCCGGCTCGAGTCGCTGTCGGCGAGCTACCCGGTGTCGCAGCTGACCACGATGCGTCCCTCCAGACCTGTGCGGATCGCATGCCATCCGCGGTAGGCCCGGCGCTCGCGCTGCTGCCCTTCCACTGCCCGTTCCCGGCGGCGATCCATCCCGATGCCGACGCGGTCGAGCGCCACTGCATCGAGTGGATCGACCGCTTCGAGCTGTACAGCAGCGCCGCGCAGCGCGAGCGGCTGATCTGCACACGCGCGGCGGAGGTCTACGCACGCGCGCTGCCGACCGCCGACGCCGAGCGCGTCGCCGACGTCGCGAAGTGGCTCTACTGGGGCTTCGCGACCGACGACCTCTACTACGACAACGGCCCGACCAGCAGGCGCGCCGCCGACTTCCTCGCCCTCTGCGCGCCGCTCGTGCGCCTGTGCGAGGAGCCACGCGCCCGCTTCGCGTGGGAACTGCCGTACAACGCGGCGCTGCGCGACCTGACGCGCGCGATCCTGCGCCACGCGACGCCGGCGCAGCGGCTCGACTGGGTCAACACGGCACGCGTGTGGTTCTTCGGCATGGCATGGGACGTCGCCAACGCCGAGCGCGGCATGCCGCCCTCGCTCAACGACTACCTCGCGATGCGCATGCACACCGGCGGCTTCCTGAGCTGGACGACCACGCTCAACATCGCGAACGGGATCGACCTCCCGCCGACGCAGATCGCGGCCGCGCCGGTGCGCGCCCTGATCGAGGCGTGGTCGACCTTCTGCCTGCTGCTGAACGACCTGATGTCGTACGCGAAGGAGGCGCGCAACGGCGACAGCAGCAGCAACGTCGTCACCGTGCTCGCGCACGAGCGCGGCTGCGCGCCGCACGCTGCGGTCCGCGCGGCGCAGGCGCTCACCGACCGCATCGCGACGCTGTTCCTCGTCCTGCACGGGCGACTGCTCGCACAGGCCCAGGCGAGCGACGACGCCGCGATGACGCGGTTCCTCGCGAGCCTCGGCCACACATGGCGCGGCATCCTCGAGTGGGGCTTCCGCACGCCGCGCTACGCGACCGGCGGGGATCCGGGTGCGCCGCCGTTGCAGACGTTTCCCGGCTGGGCCGAGGAGCCGACCGACATGTGCCTCGACCCGTTGCCGTACCCGTCGATCGCCTGGTGGTGGGAGGAGCTCACGTGAACTACGCCCGAGACCTTGCCCAGCGGCTGCGCGCGCGCTGGCCGCTCGAGCCGGCGCCGCTTGCCGAGCGGGCGCCACGGCGGCCGTACCCGGACGGCTGGTTCGCCGTCGCCTTCTCCGACGAGCTCCCGCCCGGGCGCGTGCTGCGACGGCGCTTCATGGGCGAGGACCTCGTCGTCTATCGCACGCGCAGGGGCGTCGTGCGCGTCGTCGAGCCCTACTGCCCACACCTCGGCGCGCACCTCGGCCACGGCGGCTCGGTCGACGGCGAGACGATCGTCTGTCCGTTCCATCACTTCGCGTTCGGCACCGACGGCGCCTGCGTGCGCACCGGCTACGGCACGAGACCGCCCGCCGCGCGCCTCGTGAGGCACGAGGCGCGCGAGGTCAACGGCGCGCTGCTCGTGTGGCACCACGCCGGCGGCGCGCCGCCCCTGTGGAGGGTGCCGGCACACACCACCGACGGCTTCGCGCCGCCGTTCCGCCAGGTCTCGACGCTCGTCGACCACCCGCAGGACGTGATCGAGAACGCGGTCGACCTCGGCCACATCGGCCCGGTCCACGGCTACCGCAACGTGCGTCTGCGACAACCGTTCACGCCCGACGGACCGTCGTTCACGATCGCCGCCGCGGGGGAGCGCAGGATGCGACTGGGCAATCCGCTTGAGATCGAGTTCGACATCCTCGTGCACGGCCTCGGGCACCTGTGGGTCGATGCGCGGATCCCGCAGCTGGGCGCCGCCGCGCAGTTTCAGGCGATGGCTACGCCGATCGACCCCTGCCGCGTCGAGCTGCGCTACAGCGTCGCGCTGCGGATCGGAGACGTGCCCGCGAGCGCTCGCGCGCGGCTGACCTCACGGCTGCTGACGAGCGCCCTCGGCCCGGCTTTCAGGCGCGACATGGAGCGCGACTTCCCGATCTGGCAGCACAAGGTCTACGTCGACCAGCCGCGTCTGGCGAAGGGCGACGGGCCGCTGCCCGCCTTCCGCCGCTGGGCGCGGCAGTTCTACTCACAGCCGGCCGTCGGACACGCCCCGGAGATCGCGGCGCTCAGCGCCGTCCGCTGACGAAGCGTCGCTCGACGCCGTCGAGCACGACCTGCAGGCCGGTCTCGAAGCCCTCGTCGACGAGTCGGCCCTCCTCGAATCTGCGCAATGCCGCCAGCTCCGGCTGCTCGGCTCTGTCGGCCTCGGTCAGGTAGGCGACCAGATCTCTCGCGGCGGGACTCGTCGCGACGCGCAGAGCGTTGCCGATCACGTAGTCGTTGATGATCCCGAGCATCCTCCACATGTCCTCGGGCGGCAGTCTCAGGCTCTCGACGGTGCGCGCGGACTGCCTCGCCTGTCGCGCGACGTTGGGTCCCGGCCGTGGACGGCGGGTGAACAGGGTGAGCAGCCACGGATGCGAGACGAACGTGCGGAACATCCTGCGCGAGGTCACCGTCACGGCCTCACGCCAGTCGTCCGGCAGCGGTTGATCGACGATCAGCGTGCCGACGAGCTCGTTGGCCATCAGCGCGAGCAGCTCGTCCTTGCTGACGATGTGCGTGTAGAGGCTCATCGGCCGCACGCTGAGGATCGCCGCGACGCGGCGGATCGAGACCGCGTCGAGCCCGTCCACGTCGGCGATCGCGATCGCCGTCTCGACGATCGCCTGCGTGCTCAATCTCGCGCGAGCCGTGCGGGCGTCGCGGTCCTGCTCGTCAGGAACCGGTGCGGCGATGCGATCCCACGGGAGGCCGGTGGCACGATTCGGCATGGACCGCAGGATAACCAGCGATCGACGGTCCAAAGCGAGGGCCGCTGTACGCATGCGCACGTCGCGGGTTCGCGTACAGACAGTCTTCCGGTCGGTGCTGCGACGGGGATGGCCGCGAACGGCGACGTGCCTACGCCGGATCGGCTCCGGCGATGCCTCTGGGCGCATGCCAGGTCTCGCCGCCGTCGATCAGGCGATCGGCCTGCGCCGGTCCCCACGTTCCGGGATCGTAGGCATGGACCGGCACGACGTCGCCGAGGATCGGCTCGACCACCCGCCACGCCGCCTCGACCCCGTCCTCGCGCGCGAACAGCGTCGGATCGCCGCGCATCGCGTCGCCGAGCAGCCGCTCGTACGGCGGCAGCTCGCCGGGGTGGTGGTGCTGTGCGAGCAGCTCGACCTCCTCGCCGACCATCTCCTCCCCCGGCGTCTTCGCGCGCGCCCGCAGCGCGAGCTGAACGGCCGGACCGAGCAGGAAGCGGAACGAGTTGGGCGCACGGGCGTCGGGCGTGTCGAAGACCGCCTGCGGTGGATGGTGCAGCTCGACGAGCACCTCCGTCGCGGTCGTCGGCAGCCGCTTGCCGGCGCGGATCAGGAACGGCACGTCGGCCCAGCGCCAGCTGTCGATGTGCAGCTTCACGGCCGCGAACGTCTCGACGCTCGAGTCGGGCGCCACGCCGTCCTCGTCGCGGTAGCCGCGGAACTGCCCGCGCACGACGTCGGCCGGCGCGAGCGGCGCGAGCGACTTCAGCAGCCGCACCTTCTCGTCGCGCAGCGCCTCCGGCGCGCGCTCGACCGGGGCGTCCATCGTCAGCAGCGCGAGGACCTGCAGCAAGTGGTTCTGGATCACGTCGCGGATCGCGCCGGCCTCCTCGTAGAACGCGCTGCGACCGGCGACGCCGAACGCCTCGGCCATCGTGATCTGCACGCGCTTGACGTGCTCGCGGTTCCAGATCGGCTCGAGGAACGAGTTGGCGAAGCGGAAGTAGATGAGGTTCTCGACCGCCTCCTTGCCGAGGTAGTGGTCGATGCGGAAGATCGACCGCTCGGGGAAGACGGACGACAGCGCCGCGTTCAGCGCTTGCGCGGAGGCGAGGTCGCGGCCGAACGGCTTCTCGACGACGACGCGCGCGCCGTCGGCGCTGCCCGAGCGGCCGAGCTGCTCGATCACCGTGGCGAACAGGCTCGGCGGGATCGCGAGGTAGTGCAGCGGGCGGCTCGCGTCCCCGAGCTGCTCGCGCAGCCGGTCGAACGTCGTCGGGTCGCCGTAATCACCGTCGATGTATCGCAGCCGCGCGACGAGCCGCGCGAACGCGTCCTCGTCGACGCCGCCGTGCTGCTCCAGCGATCTGCGTGCGCGCTTCCGCAGGTCCTCCAACCCCCAGCCGGACTTCGCCACGCCGACGACCGGCACGTCGAGCTTGCCGTGTCTGATCAGCGACTGCAGCGCCGGGAAGACCTGCTTGTACGCGAGGTCGCCGGTCGCGCCGAAGAAGACGAGCGCGTCCGACGCGTCGCTCATGGCGCCTTCTCCGCGTGGCCGCCGAACTGCGCGCGCATCGCCGACATCACCTTGTCGGCGAAGTCGGCGCCGCCCTGCGACTCGAAGCGCTCGAACAGCGCGCCGGTGAGGATCGGCGCCGGCACGCCCACCTCGATCGCCGAGAGGGCGGTCCAGCGGCCCTCGCCCGAGTCGGACACGCGCCCGGAGAACTCGTCGAGCTGCGGCGAGGCGACGAGCGCGGCGGCCGTCAGGTCGAGCAGCCACGAGGCGATCACGCTGCCGCGCCGCCACACCTCGGCGACAGCCGGCAGGTCGAGCTCGTACATGTACGCCTCGGGATCGCCGAGCGGCGCTGTCTCCGCGTCGGCCTCGCGCTGCACGGCGCCGGCGTTCGCGTGCTTGAGGATGTTCAGGCCCTCGGCGTAGGCGGCCATCATCCCGTACTCGATCCCGTTGTGGACCATCTTCACGAAGTGGCCCGCGCCGGCCGGGCCGCAGTGCAGCCAGCCCTCCTCGCCGGGCGCGAGCTCGCCCTCGCGCCCGGGCGTGCGCCCAGCCGCTTCGACGCCCGGGGCGAGCGCTCTGAAGAGCGGCGCGAGCCGCCGCACGGCCGCCTCGTCGCCGCCGATCATCTGCGCGTAGCCGCGCTCGAGCCCCCACACGCCGCCGCTCGTGCCGCAGTCGACGTAGAAGATCCCCAGCCCGGCGGCCCGCTTGGCGCGGCGCTGGTCGTCGCGGTAGTTCGAGTTGCCGCCGTCGATCACGACGTCGTCGGCGTCGAGCAGCGGCAGCAGCGCGTCGAGCGTCTGGTCGACGACGGCGGCGGGGACCATCAGCCACACGGCCCGCGGCCTCGACAGCTTCGCGACGAAGTGCTCGAGCGAGTCGCCGCCGGTCGCGCCCTCGCGCGCGAGCTGGGCGACCGCGTCAGGGCTCATGTCGAAGACGACCGCGTCGTGACCGTGGCGCATCAGCCGCCGGACCATGTTCGCGCCCATCCGCCCGAGGCCGATCATCCCGAGTTGCATCGCCGCTCCTTGTCCGCCGTGCCGATTGCCCATCAGTCTGCCCACCCTGACGGCGAAACTCGTTCCGCGCCGCCGCACGCGCGATCATCCGCTGCGATGATCGATCTCCACTGCCACCTGCTGCCGGGGATCGACGACGGTCCGGTGGATCTCGGCGGCACGCTCGCGATGGCGCGACAGCATGTGAAGGCCGGCGTCCAGGTCGTCGCCGCCACGCCGCACGTCGCCTGGGACATGCCGAACGAGCCGGAGACGATCGACCTGCGGCTCGCGGACGCGCACGCGGCGCTCACGGCCGCCGAGATCCCGCTGCGCATCGTGCGCGGCGCCGAGATCGACGTCCACCAAGCGGTGAGGCTGACAGACGAGCAGCTGCGCGCGCTGGCGCTCGGCGGCGGGCCGTGGCTGCTGCTGGAGGCGCCGCTGCGGAGCGACGTCGGGTTCGCGCCGGTTGCGTACGCCTTGATGGAGCGCGGGCACCGCGTGCTGATCGCGCACCCGGAGCGCTCGCCGCTGCTGCAGCGCGACCCCGACAACCTGCGCGCGCTCGTGCGCGCAGGCGCGGCGACACAGGTCACCGCCGCGTCGTTCGCCGGCGGCTTCGGGCGCACGGTGCGCGAGTACGCCGAGCGGATGCTGGAGGCCGAGCTCGTCCACAGCGTCGCCTCCGACGCGCACGACGCGTTGCGCCGACCGCCCGGTCTGGCGGAGCCGCTGCGCGCAGCCGGGCTCGGCGAGCTCGTGCCGCTGCTCGCGCACGAGGCGCCGGCGGCGATCCTCGCCGGCGACCGGCTGCCGGCCCCGCCGACGTGGAGGCGCCGCGGCCGGCTGCGCTCGCTGCTCGGGCGCTAGGGCAGATCCGCGACGACGGCCGGAAGCGGCTTGCGGATGCCCGTGTAGAAGGGCAGCTCCTCGCGCGTGTGGCGGCGCGCGGCGGCGCCGCGCAGGTGGCGCATCAGATCGACGATGCGCGTCAGCTCGTCGGCCTCGAACGCGAGCAGCCACTCGTAGTCGCCCAGCGCGAACGCGCTCGTCGTGTTCGCGCGCACGTCGGCGTAGTCGCGCGCCATCATGCCGTGCTCGCGCAGCATGTCGGAGCGCTCCTGCGGCGGCAGCAGGTACCACTCGTACGAGCGCACGAAGGGATAGACGCAGACGTACGCGCGCGGCTCCTCTCCCTGCAGGAACGCCGGCACGTGCGCCTTGTTGAACTCGGCGTCGCGGTGCACGCCGATGCTCGTCCAGACGGCATCGAGCTGCCGGCCGAGCTGCGTGCGGCGGAAGGCGACGACCGCGTCCTGCAGCGCGTCCGCACTCGGTCCGACGAGCCACAGCAGCAGGTCGGCGTCGGCGCGGAAGCCGGCGAGCGAGTAGGCGCCCCGCAGCGTGACGCCGCCGCTCGTCAGCGCAGCCTCGGCCTTGGCAGCCTCGGCGTCGACCCCACGGCCCGGCTCGCGCACGCGGAACGCGCCGTAGAGCGTGTAGGGATTCTCGAAGTCCGCCACGGTCCGGCACACTACCGCCATGCAGATCGACCTGTCCGACCGCGTCATCGCAATCACGGGCGCCTCCTCCGGCATCGGCGAGGCGACCGCGCTCGCGTGCGCGCAGGCCGGCGCGAGCGTCGCGCTCGCGGCCCGGCGCACCGACCGCATCGAGGCGCTCGCGGCGCAGCTCGAGGCCGAGCACGGCGTGCGCGCGCTCGCGCTCCCGACCGACGTCGGCGACGAGGCGCAGGCGCGCGCGTTCGTCGAGGGAGCGCACGAGCGGCTCGGCCGCCTCGACGCGCTCGTCAACAACGCCGGCGTGATGCTGCTCGGCCCGATCGAGGGCGCGCCGACGGAGGAGTGGCGCCGCATGGTCCACGCGAACCTGTTCGGCGTCTTGTACTGCACGCACGCGGCACTGCCGCTGATGCGCGCGCAGGGATCGGGTGACATCGTCAACGTCAGCTCGGTCGCCGGTCGTGTCGCGACCGCGGGCGCCGGCGTCTACAACCTCACGAAGTGGGGCGTGAACGCGTTCTCGGAGGCGCTGCGGCAGGAGTGCACGGCGTCCGAGAGCGGGGTCCGCGTGACAATCGTCGAGCCGGGCGCGGTCACGACGGAGCTGCGCAGCCACAACCGACCGCAGATCCAGGAGCTGATCGAGCAGCGCACCGCCGGCATCGTGCCGCTGCAGTCGGAGGACATCGCACGAGCGATCCTTTACGCGCTCGGCCAGCCGCCGCACGTGAGCGTCAACGAGCTGCTCGTGCGCCCGTCGAGACAGCGCAATTGATGCGATCCCGCCCACCCGCGCGCCGGCGCGCTCAGGCCGCGTAGCTCGCGAGCATCAGCAGCCGCTCGACCGGAACGTCGCGCCCAGCGAGGATGCACGTGCGGCCGGCGCGCCGCCACGTCACGATCGACGTCGCGCCGCGCGCGAGCACGCGCACCCGCGCGCCGCGGCGCCTCACCAGCTCGCCGCCGGCGGCCGGCAGCCGCCCGTCGGCGATCGCGTAGCCGATCCGCCGTCCGGCCGTGTCGACGTAGAAGACGGTGCGCACGTCATGGCCGCCGACCGTGTCCCGGCGGGCGCCGACCGCGCGCCAGCCGGCGCGCGTCCATGTCGGGAAGCTGATCGGGCCGGACCGCGCGGCGAGCAGCTCGCCGCCGGGCTGCGCCGCCGGGGCGGGCGCGGTCGCCGCGCGCAGCGCGAGCGGCGCGACCGCGCGCACGCCGGGTGTCGTCGGCTCGTCCTCGAGGATGCTGCCGGCGAACACGCCGAGCACGACGAACACGGCAGCGACGGCACCGGCGAGCGCCAGCACGCCGCCGAGCCGCGGCCGCGCCGTCACGTCGCCGTGCCGCTGCCGTCTGCGCTGCGCCTCCGACACCTGCTCGGCGACCGCGCGCCGCAGGCGGTCAGACGCGGCGACGTCGTCGAGCGCGCGCAGCTCCTCCGGCGGATCGACCGGTCGGATGTCGTCGTCGGAAGGCATCGGCTCGTCCATCATCTGAGACTCCGCGCGGGCGCGTTGGCTTCCCCGGCTCCGTCGCGCCCGCCGTGCGAGCCGAGCGCGTTGACGACCCGCTCGCGCCCGCGGTAGACGCGCGAGGCGATCGTCGCCTCGCGCGTGCCGAGCAGCTCGGCCGCCTCGCGGTACGACAGCCCGGCCACGTCGACGGCGACGAGCGCGTGGCGGAAGTCCTCCGGCAGGGCGGCGATCGCCGCGAACAGCTCGCGCGCCTGCAGCGCGGCCTCCGGCAGGCCCGTGCCGCGCCGCTCCACCGGCTCGACCTGGTCGAGCGTCGCGACCTCACGCGGGCGGCGGGAACGCGTCCGCCGCGACAGCAGGAAGGTGTTGCGCAGCGCGCGCACGAGATAGGCCAGCTCGTCCTGCCCGTGCAGCCGGCGCGGCTTCGCCAGCACGCGAGCGGCCGTCTCCTGCACAAGATCCTCCGCCTCCTCGCGCGAGCCGCACAGGGCCCACGCCACGCGGTAGAGGCGGTCGAGGTGCGTCACGAGCGCCTGAGGGTCGAGGCGCGCCATCGCCTCGCACCGTAGCGCTCCGCGCGCGCGGCGACGCCGGCTGGCCCCTACCATCGGGACGGATGGCGACCGCGGCGATCGATCTGCTTCCCCACCTGACGCGGCAGGCGGCCGGTGCGCCGCTGGGAGCGCTCGTGCTGTTGCACGGCAGAGGGACCGACGAGCGCGACCTGCAGCCGCTCGCCGACGCGCTCGACCCGGAGCGCCGGCTCGTCGCCGTGACCCCGCGCGGCCCGTGGTCGTTCCCGGGCCAGCCCGGTGCGCACTGGTACCTCGTGCGGCGCGTCGGCTTCCCCGACGAGGAGACGTTCTCGGCCGCCTATCCGAGACTCGCCGCCTGGCTCGACGCGCTGCCGGACGCGCTCGGCGTGCCGTGGGAGCGGACCGTGCTGGGCGGCTTCTCGCAGGGCGCGGCGATGTCGTTCGCGCTGGGACTTGGACCCGGCCGTCGGACGCCGGCCGGGATCCTCGCGCTGAGCGGGTTCCTGCCGTCGGTGCCGGGCTTCGAGCCGGCGCTCCACGGACGCGACGGCTTTCCGGTCGCGCTCGGCCACGGCGCCGCCGACCCGGTCATCCCGGTCGGCTTCGCGCACGAGGCGCGCGAGCGACTGCTCGCGGCCGGCGCCGAGCTGCGCTACCGCGAGACGCCCGGCATGGGCCACACGATCGACCCGGCGTTCGTGCCGGAGCTGCGCGCGTGGCTCGCCGCGCGCACCCCGGCATCCGCGTAGTCGGCTACACGCCCGGGCCGCCCAGCTGCCCGGCGCGGATTCTCGCGGCGAGGTCCTTCGACTCCTCGCGCAGCGTCGTGCCGTCCTCGAACTCGATCACCGGGAGCTTGCGCTGGCCGCTCGTCGCCTCCAGCGCGTCCCGCTTGCCGCGGCGTGGTGGATGCTGGACGACCTCGTGCGCGACTCCCGCGTCCTCGAGCGCCTTCTGGACTCTCCAGCAGGGGTGCGGCCCTCTGATCCACATGATCGAGCAGCGGTGCAGCTTGACGGCCATCGCGCCTCCTTCGGGTCGATCGGGCCGCCCGACCCTACCGCCATCATGGGCTGCGATGGAGGAACGGCTGCAGATCGCGCCCGGCATCGCGCTGCCGCTCGAGGAGGTGACGCTGCGCACGAGCCGCTCGTCAGGCCCCGGCGGCCAGCACGCGAACGTGACCGCCTCACGCGTGGAGGCCGTCTTCGACGTGGCCGCGTCGAGCGCGCTGAGCGACGCGCAGAAGGCACGCGTGATCGAGCGCGCCGGCCCGCGCGTGACCGCCGTCGCCCAGGATGCGCGCAGCCAGGCGCGCAACCGCGAGCTGGCACTGGAGCGGCTGGCGCAGCGGCTCGCCGCCGCGCTCGCGCGCCCACGTCCGCGCACGCCCACGCGCCCGACCGTCGGCTCGAGACGGCGACGCGCCGCGTCGAAGCAGCGCCGCTCGGAGCGCAAGCAGACGCGGCGCCCGCCGGCGGCTGACGATTGACCGGCGCGACGGTGCGCCGGCGCGCCATAGGCTCCCCCACATGGACCGCGCCCGCCTGTTCGGCCCGTTCTTCGTCTTCGCCGGGGTCATGCACTTCGTCATCCCGCGCACGTACGAGTCGATCGTGCCCGACTACCTGCCCGCCAGACGCGCGCTCGTGCAGGCGAGCGGCGTCGCGGAGATCGCAGGCGGGTTGGCGGTGCTGCATCCGCGCACGCGCCAGGCCGGCAGCCTCTTCAGCATCGCGACGCTGCTCGCCGTCTTTCCCGCGAACCTGCACATGGCGCTGCATCCGGAGCGCTATCCCGTGCCGGGCGGGCGGCGATCGCTGTACGCACGCCTGCCGTTCCAGCTGCTGTTCATCGCGTGGGCGCGCGCGGCCGGGCGCGATTAGTCCAGCGCGAGCGCCGACGTGCCGATATGCGGTCCATGTCGATCGCGACGCAGTCCGCCATGCCCATCGGCAGCGAGCTGCGCCTGTCCGAGGTGATCGCCGCGCTCTCGCATGCGCTCGACCTCACCGAGGGTCAGCCGGTCGGCCACGCCGAGCGCACCTGCCTGATCGGCCTGCGGATCGCCGCCGCGCTCGACCTCGCCGAGGAGGAGCGCGCCGCGCTCTTCTACGCGCTGCTGCTGAAGGACGCCGGCTGCTCGAGCAGCGCGGCGCGGATGAGCGCGCTGTTCGGCGCCGACGACCTCGCGCTCAAGCGCGAGGGCAAGCTCGTGGAGTGGGCGCGCGTGCACGAGACGATCTCCTTCACCGCCCGCAACGCGCAGCCGGGCGGCTCGCCGCTGCGGCGCGCCCGCCGCTTCGCCGGCGCGCTGCGGGGGCTGGCCGTCGAGGCGAGCGCGATCGTCGAGGCGCGCTGCGAGCGCGGCGCCGACATCGTCTCGATGCTCGGCCTCCCGGCCGCCTCGGCCGACGCGGTGCGCACGCTCGACGAGCGCTGGGACGGACGCGGCCAGCCGCGCCGCGTCGGCGGCGAGCAGCTGCCGCTGCTGGGACGGATCGCCGCGCTCGCGCAGACGGTCGAGGTCTTCCACGCGCGCTTCGGCCGTGGAGCAGCCCGCGACATGGCGGAGCAGCGGCGTCGGGGCGCGTTCGATCCCGTCGTCGTCGACGCGTTCCTGTCGATCCACGACGGCGACGCGTTGTGGCGGGCGCTCGCGAATCCCGACCCGAGCGCCGAGGTGGCGGCGCTCGAGCCGCGCGAGCTCGTGCGCCTCGCGAGCGAGGACGACCTCGACCGCATCGCCGAGGCGTTCGCGCGCGCGATCGACGCGAAGTCGCCGTTCACGGCGCGTCACTCGCAGGGCGTCGCGCGCTTCGCCGTCGCGGTCGGCGAGCGGCTCGACCTCGACGCCGACACGCTGCGCGACCTGCGTCGCGCCGGCCTGCTGCACGACATCGGCAAGCTCGGCGTCTCGAACGCGATCCTCGACAAGCCGGGACGGCTGACCGACGACGAGCTCGTGCAGATGCGGCGCCATCCGGCCTACAGCGAACAGATCCTGCTGCGCGTGCCGGCGTTCGCCTGCTGGGCGGTCGACGCGGCGGCACACCACGAGCGGCTGGACGGGCGCGGGTATCACCGCGGCGTCGACGGGCGCTCGCTGTCGCCGATGGCGCGTGCGCTGGCGGTCGCCGACGTGTTCGAGGCGCTGACGGCCGATCGGCCCTACCGCGGCGCGATGGCGCCGGACGAGGCACTCGCGCTGATGCGCGCCGACGTCGGGACGGCCTTCTGCCCGCGCGCGTTCGCCGCGCTCGAGGACCTGCCGTAGCTCCTGTAGCCGATCGGGTTTCGGCTTGCTGGCGTGCCGGCGCGGGAACACCCATCGCATGCGGGGTGCCGAGGGCCTGATCAACGAGCTGCGGGGCACGATCGCCGACGAGCGCGTGCTCGACGCGCTTCGCGCCGTCCCGCGCGAGGCGTTCGTGCCGCGCGGGCTGCGCTCGCGCGCATACGAGAACGTCGCGTTGCCGATCGGAGAGCGGCAGACGATCTCGCAGCCGCTCGTCGTCGCGCGGATGACGGAGCTGCTGCGCCCGCAGCCGGACGATCGCGCGCTCGACGTCGGGACCGGCTCCGGCTATCACGCCGCCGTGCTCGCGCAGCTGGCGGAGCATGTGTGGAGCATCGAGCGCCACCGCCGGTTGAGCGAGCGAGCGTCCGACAACCTGCGGCGCGCCGGCGTCGAGAACGTGACGCTGATCGTCGGAGACGGCTCGCGCGGCGTGCCGGGTGAGGCGCCGTTCGACGCGGTCAACGTGGCGGCGGCCGCGTGGCCGGAGATCCCGCCCGCGCTCGAGCGTCAGCTCGCGCCCGGCGGTCGGCTCGTCGCGCCCGTCGGCGCGAGCGGCCAGCAGCTCGTGCTGGTCGAGCGCTCGGAGGAGGGCGAGCTGACCCGCATGACGCTCGACCCAGTTCGGTTCGTCCCGCTGATCGAGGGCGGCGTAGTCGACTAGCGTCACCATCCGTGCCGTTTGCCACAATTCGGTGGGGGAAGAGGAGAGGCCATGGAGCCGCTGTTCGAGCACCGGATGGAGTTCGCGGGCTACGAGACGCGCGTCTTGGAGCTCGAGGGTCGGGGCGATCCGGTCGTGCTGCTGCACGGCTGGTCCGACAGCGCCGACACGTGGCGCTGCGTGCTCGCGCGGCTCGGCCGCGCGGAACGGCGAGCGATCGCCGTCGACCTGCCGGGCTTCGGCACCGCCGACCGGCTCGCCGACGGGCCGATGCTGCCGCAGCTCGACGCGTTCGCCGCCGCCGCGCTCGCCTATGCGGGTGCCGGTACTGGCGCCGGACGCAACCGCCGCCGCAGCTCGGCCCCGGGCGTCGTCGTCGGCAACTCGCTCGGCGGCTGCGTCGCGCTGCGGCTCGCGGAGCGCGCGCCACAGCGGGTCGGACGCGTCGTGGCGCTCGCGCCCGCCGGACTCGACATGGCGCGCTGGCTCGCGCTGATCGAGCACGACCAGCTTCTGCGCGTCCTCGTCCACGCCCCGGTCCCGTTCCCGTCGCGCGTCGTGCAGAGCGCGGTCGCGCGCGTCTATCGCTCGCTCGCGTTCGCCGATCCCGGCGCGGTCGAGCCGGGCATCGCGCGCACCTTCGCCAAGCACCACCCCGACCGCGCCGCGCTCGTGCGCATGCTCGCGTCCGGCCGCCGGCTGCTGCCCGAGCTGCGCGATCCGTTCGACTTGGGCGCGCTCCGCTGCAGCGTGCAGCTCGTGTGGGGCGACAGCGACCGGCTCGTCTTCCACCGCGGCGCGCAGCGGCTGCTCGCCGCCGTGCCGGACGCGAAGCTCGAGCTGATCGAGCGCTGCGGGCACTCGCCGCACATCGAGCATCCGGACCGTGTCGTCGAGCTGCTGCTCGACGACAGCGCGCCGCTCGCGCGAGCCGCCTGAAGGGGTGGCGCAGCCGGCCATGTGGCCGGCGGAGGCGGGCCCCCAGGTGGACTCCCTTTGCCACACTTCCCGGGGCAATGGATCTCGTCCCCACCCCCGAGCAGCTCGGTGCCGCCGCCGCGAACGTGTTCGACCGCGTGATGCGCGGCGGTCTCGCGGACCTGCGCCCGCTGCCGACGGCGATCGTCGACGAGGGTCCACAGCGCACCGTGCGCCGCTTCCTGCCGCCTGCCGAAGCGGAGGCGGCGGTCGGCGCGGACGCCGCGCCCCCGATCCTGCTCGTCCCCCCGCTGGCCGCGCCGGCGAGCTGCTTCGACCTGCGGCGCGGCTGCAGCGTCGCCGAGCACCTGCTCGCGAGCGGCCGGCGACCGTACGTCGTCGACTACGGGCCGATCGCCTACGGCGACCGCAACCTCGGCCTCGAGCACTGGGTCGACGAGGTGATCCCGCGCGCGATCGAGGCGGTATCGGCGGACGCCGGTACCGACGACGGCGAGGTACAGCTCGTGGGCTGGTGCCTGGGCGGGATCATGTCGCTGCTCGTGACGGCCAGCGAGACGCAGCCGGTCCGCTCGGTCGCCGTCGTCGCAAGCCCGTTCGACGTCACCGCCGTGCCGTTGATCGCGCCGCTGCGACCGCTCGTGAACATCGCCGGCGGCAGCGTCGGCACGCTCGCCTACAAGCTGCTCGGCGGCGCGCCCGCGCCGCTCGTGAAGCGCATGTACAGACTCGCCGGCTTCGACAAGTACGTGATGAAGCCGATCACGCTCGCGACCAACCTCGACGACCGCGACTTCCTCGCCCAGGTCGAGGCGGTCGACGCGTTCATGGCGAACATGCTCGCCTACCCCGGACGCACGTTCGGCCAGATCTATCACCGCTTCCTGCGCCGCAACGACCTGGCCGACGGGCGGATCGCGCTCGGCGGCCGTGTGATCGACCTCGCGCAGGTGCGCGTGCCGGTGCTGTCGATCGCCGGCGACGGCGACGGGATCGCGCCGAAGGCTGCCGTCCACCACGTGGCCGAGCTGCTGCCGAACGCGCCGGCGGTGCGGATCGAGAGCGCGCCGGGCGGCCACCTCGGCGTCCTGACCGGCCGCGCGGCCCGCCGCACGACCTGGCGCCTGCTCGACGACTTCCTCGCCGCGACGGCCGAGACGCCAGAGCAGCGCAGAGCGCGCCGGCACCTGCGAGCCGTGGCGTAGGCGCTACAAGCCCGGCGGGTGCCGCACGGCGAAGCCGGCGGCCGGCCGCGAGCTCGCCTGCCAGCGCGAGCCGGTCGCCCTCAGGCCACTCGTGTCGAAGCGCAGGCCGGCGACGAACATGAACGTGTGGCCGCCGTTCGCGTAGATCGTGATCCATCTGCCTGGGCCGGGCTCGCCCCAGCGGGCCAGCTCGCCGGACACCATCGGCGCGGAGATGAGCCCGGCAGCGGCGAACGCGAAGCTGATCGAGGCGGAGCAGTCGTACGCGGTGTCGACCCATGTCGCGTGGCCGCCGCCGTAGCGGTAGGGCAGCCGCGCGATCTGGTTGCCCGCCTGGATCACCGCGTGCACGATCGCGGGCGCATCGAGCGGCGCGACCGCGAGCCCGTCGTGCGTGAGGATGGCGGTGGCGCCCGACGGGATGCCGCTCGCGGCGAGCTCGCGGCGGATCTCCGCGTCCGTCCGTGGGCGCGGGAGCGACGCGTTCTTCTGCGCGAGGACCCCGCTGCGCCCCGCCGGCACGCCCGCCGACGGGTCGATCGCACGCGGATGCGGCTTCAGGCGGTCGACGGCCTGCGGCGCGCTCGCGAGCGGCGCGGCCGCGCCGGTGGAGGCGTCGCCGCCGCAGCCGGACGTCGCGGCCGAGAGCAGCGCGACGAGCAGGAGGAAAGCCGGCGCAAGGCGACGCATCCTCCGCAGTATTGCGTGCGTCTTGAGGTCGGTTTGAGGTTCCTCGGGCATGCTTCCCAGCCGTTACCATCGGCCGCACGCGCCGGGGGGCGCGAAACCCGCCGGCGACGGGGGATCGCTGGAGCACCGACACGGAGAGTGAGGCAGACGCGCGATGGAGAGTTCGGGCCAGACACGATCGGAGCGGCGCGCCGCGGCGCGCGCGGAGCGCGATCGCGCCGCAGCCGCCAGAGCACGCCAGCGCCAGCGGCTGTGGATCCTCGGCGGAGTCCTCGCGCTTGCGGCGGTGATCGTGGTGATCATCGCCGTCGCTGCCGGCGGTGGTGACGACGCCACCGACAGACCGGCGCTGCAGGCCGGCGAGTCGCTCCCGGGCCAGGTCGAGGCGAACCAGCGCTTCACCGGCATACCGCAGAGAGGCATCACGCTCGGCGATCCGAGAGCGCCGGTCACGATGGTCGAGTTCGCCGACCTGCAGTGTCCGTTCTGTCGCCAGTACACAGAGAGAGTGCTGCCGACGCTCGTCGCCGACTACGTCAGAAGCGGGAAGGTCAAGATGGTCTTCCGCAACGTCGTGATAATCGACCAGGACTCGCATCTCGCGGCGGAGATGGCTGCCGCCGCGGGCCTCCAGAACAAGCTCTGGGAGTACGTCGACATCTTCTACGCCAACCAGGGCGATGAGCGCAGCGGCTACGTCACCGACGTCTTCCTGGAGAAGATCGGCAGAGCGGTGAGAGGCCTGGACGTCGACAAAGCGATGGCCGACCGCAAGCTGCCGAAGGTGCAGACGCAGCTGGCACAGGCGCAGGCCGAGATGCAGCTCGCCGGCGTCACCGGCACGCCGTCGTTCCTCCTCGGGCCGACGGGCGGCAGACTCGAGGCCGTCGCCGTCCAGTCGCTCGAGCCGGGACCGTTCAGAGACGCGATCGACGCGGCTCTCGAGCAGAGCGGCGCAAGATGAGATGACCGATCGCGTCCTCCACCGCGCGCTCCTCGTCCTGGCGCTCGTCGGGATCGGGATCGCGGCGTATCTGACGTACGTCCACTACCGCGGCCTCAGCCCGATCTGCGCGATCGACCACGGCTGCGAGAAGGTGCAGTCGTCGAGATACGCGAAGGTGGGGGGCGTGCCGGTCCCGCTGATCGGGCTGATCGGCTACGTCGCGATCTTCGCCTCCCTGCTCGTGCGCGGGGAGGCAGCTCGCCTCGCGACGGCCGGCATGGCGCTCGGCGGCTTCGCCTTCAGCCTCTACCTCACGGGTCTTGAGCTGTTCGAGATCCGCGCGATCTGCCAGTGGTGCGTCGGCAGCGCGATCGTGATGACGGCGATCGCCGTGCTCGCGACGATCCGCGCGCTGCGCGCGCCCGGCGATCCGCTCGCCGCGTCGGACGAGCCACATGCTCGGCTGCTGGAGCCGGAGGGCGAAGCTGTCTGACGTGCGCGTGAGGTCCGCGGTCGCGGCGCTACTCGCCGCGTGCGCCGTGCTCATCGGCTGCGGCGGGTCCGACGGCGATCGGACGACCGCGGCGAGCGACGACCGCTTCGTCGTCGCCGAGCCGCTCCCGCCCGGGCTCGCCGGCAGAGCGGCGCCGCGCATCCGCTTGGCGGACGCGCGCGGCGGTACATTCGACACGAGCACGCTCGCAGGCAGGCCGTACCTCGTGACGTTCCTGTACGCCAACTGCCCGGACGTCTGTCCGCTGATCGGCGCGCAACTGCGCGACACGCTGGCGCAGCTCGGCGATGACGCCGACCGCGTCCGCATCGTGGCCGTGAGCGTCGACCCCCGCGGCGACACGCCCGAGGCCGTGCGCACATGGTTGCGGCGCCAGCGCGAGCCGCGGCAGTTCCACTATCTGATCGGCACGCAGCGCGCGCTCGCGCCGGTGTGGAGGGCGTGGTATGCGGCGCCGCAGATCCCTGGGAACCCCGAGAGCGCGCACACCGCGATCGTGTGGGTCGTCGACGCACACGGCCGCCTGACGGCG
The DNA here is from genome assembly GCA_963770165.1 of uncultured Actinomycetes bacterium. Classification (GTDB taxonomy): domain Bacteria; phylum Actinomycetota; class Thermoleophilia; order Solirubrobacterales; family Solirubrobacteraceae; genus Conexibacter. The sequence goes on along the minus strand of CAVYOK010000003.1, from coordinate 734,029 downwards.
AAGGTGCCGGCCGGCCGGCCATTCGACGCGGGCGGCCTCGCGCGCGACCTCCGTTCGCTGCTTACCTCCGCCAAAGCCTGATCCGCGACGCTGGTTAACATCGAAGTCTCCCCTGCTTCCCTCGACTGCCGCCGGAGGTCTCCCGATGCTCGAGCCGCTGCTCCCCCACCTGAAGCGCGACATCGCCGCGCGCGTCGCCGAGCTGCGGCCGCTCGTGGAGGAAGCGGAGCGCCTCGAAGCCGCTAAGCAGGCGCTGCTCGCGGAAGCGGCGGCGATCGGCCGCGCCAGGCGTACGGGCGGAACACGCGTGGCGCACGGCTTCCGCGAGGAGCTGCGCAACGGCGCCGCCTCGACGCCATTGCGCGCGCGCGGCAATGGATCGCACAACGGCGTGCACGAGGACGACGGCGACAGCCGCGCGCCGCGGGGCGCCAACCAGAGTGCGATCCTCGCGGTCGTCGAGGAGCGGCCCGGCGTGTCGGTCGCCGAGATCGCGTCGGTGACGAAGATCGCGAAGCCGACGGTCGCCTCGACCGTCTCGAAGCTCAAGCGCGACGGCGTGCTGGCCGACGAGGCCGGCGGCGTGAAGCTCGCCTCGCGTCAGCCGGTCACGCTGTCGCAGGTCGCCGCGCCAGGGGGTGCCGGAGCCGGCCACGTGGCCGGCGGAGGCGGGGCCCCCAGCCGAGCACGCGACGAGGGCGTGAGCGACGAGGAGTGGGAGGCCGCGCGGCGCAATCCCGCGGCCGCATAAGCCGCGCAAGCGCCGCGCGGCGCCGCCGTCAGCGCGCCGACCCGCCCTCGGGGAGGTGATCGCGCATCGCAGCAGAATCCTGTCCCACGGCGCACCTTTCCGGCTCGCCGGGCGTTCTTCGAACAGGCCACGGCGACACGGGAGGCGGAGCGGCGGGTGCAGCAGCAGATCGATCGGCGGACGTTCCTGCGCGTCGCCGGCGCCGGCGCCGTCGCCAGCACGACGTGGCGGCCGGGCGCCGCGGCGCTGGCCGCCCGCACGCGCGCCGCAGGCCACGGTCCGAACGTGATCGTGCTCGTGATCGACTCGCTGCGTCACGACTACGTCGGCGCCTACGGGAACGGCTGGATCCGCACGCCGAACATCGACGCGCTCGCGCGCGAGAGCCTGCTGTTCACGCGCGCGTTCCCCGAGGCGATGCCGACCGTTCCCGCGCGCCGCTCGCTGCTGATGGGTCGGCGCGTCTACCCGTGGCACGACTGGCGTCCGACGCGCAACCTGCCGGGCTCGCCCGGCTGGACCGGCCTCGGCGCCGACACGACGACGTGGCTACGGACGCTGCGTCGTCACGGCTACTGGACCGGCTACGTGACCGACAACCCGTTCCTGGGGTTCGCGCCGGAGTGGGCCGGCTTCCGCACGACGCTCGACCGCTTCCTCGCACTCAAGGGGCAGGTCGGCGAGCTGCGGCCGGCGCGCTCGATCTCCGAGCGGCAGGTGCTGCACTGGCTGCCGCGCGGGATGCGCTCGGAGCGCTACATGCGGGGAATGCGCCAGCACCTCGCGAACGTCGGCGGCGCGCGCGACGAGCGTGACTCGTGCGCGGCACGGGTGTTCGGCTCGGCGATCCACGAGCTGCAGCGCGCGACCCGTCAACGCCGCCCGTTCGCGCTCGTGGTCGACTGCTTCGACCCGCACGAGCCGTGGACGCCGCCGCAGAAGTACCTGAACCTGTACGGCGGCCGCGAGCTCGACGGCAGCTGGCCCGGCAACGTGCGCTACCGGCACACCGACTACCTGTCGCGCCGCGCCGTCAGGCGGCTGCCGATCGTCTACGGCGCCTCCGTGACGCTCGTCGACGCGTGGCTCGGACGCTTCCTCGACCGCTTCTACGCCGCAGGGCTGCAGCGCGACACGGTCGTCGTGCTGCTGAGCGATCACGGGATTCTGCTGGGGGATCGCGGTTGGACTGGGAAGCCTGCCCTCGAGTTGCACCCGGAGCTGATCCAGGTGCCGTTCATGATCCGAGACCCCTACGGCCGCATGGCCGGCGAGACGACGCCGTACTTCGCGTCGCCCCACGACATCGGCCCGACCTTGCTGCAGATGACCGGGCTGCGAGCCCCGGACGTGATGAACGGCGTGAACCTGGTCCCGCTGCTGAACGGCGGCAGACCGCGCCTCAGACGGCGCTTCTGCTTCGGCGGCTACGCGAACCACTGGTACTACCGCGACGACCGCTGGGCGCTGATCGCCGACGGCAACAACAGCGGGCGCCAGCTGTTCGATCTGCGCACCGACCCCGGCGAGCGGGTCAGCGTCGCGAGCAACCACCCGCAGGTGATGCGCGACATCTACCGCCGCGTGCTGCACTCGGCCGGCGCGAGAAGCCTGCCGTACTTCGGCCGGAATTGACCCCGCCGCCCGCCTAGTGCCCGTGCGCCGCGGCGGCCTCGAGCTGCTCACGCGTCGCGGAGCGGGCCAGCAGCGCCGCGACGACGGTCGTCAGCGGCACCGCCGCGATCAGGCCGATCGAGCCGACGAGCGTCGCGACGATCTGCTCGGAGACGAGCTCGAGGCTCAGCGCCTGCCCGAGCGGGAGCGCGCCGGAGGCGAAGATCAGCAGCACGGGCAGGGACGCGCCCGCGTACGCGAGCACGAGCGTGTTGACGGTCGCGCTCACGTGGTCGCGCCCGACGCGCATCGCGTGCGTCACCAGCTCGCGGAAGCGGAGCGCGGGGTTCGCGGCACGCAGCGCCAGCACGGTCGAGGACTGGCTGACGGTCACGTCGTCGAGCACGCCGAGCGCGCCGATCACCATCCCGGCGATCAACAGGCCCTGCAGCGAGACGTCCGGGTCGGCCAGTCGCAGCGCGAACGCCTCCTCGCCGGCGAGGCCGGTGAGCCGCGCGACGTGCGTGAACAGGACGGCCAGCGCGGCCGTCAGCAGCAGGCTCCCGGTCGTGCCGAGCAGCGCCGCGACCGACTTCGGTCCGACGCCGTGCGCGAGCGGGATCGTGATCAGCATCACGGCGAGCGAGCCGGCGATCGCGACGGCGACCGGCGGCTCGCCGTTGAGGATCGCCGGCACGATGAACAGCAGGATCACCGCGAGGCTCGCGCCGAGGCCCACCAGCGAGAGCGCGCCGCGCAGCCGCGAGAAGGCGAGCACGAGCAGCGCGAAGATGCCGAACAGCAGCAGCAGAGAGCCACCCCGCTCGAAGTCGACGAGCGTGTACTCGCTCGTGTCGGGCGCGTCGTAGCCCGGCACCGGCGGCGCCTCGGCGACGCGGATCTCGTCGCCGACGCGCACCGGCGGGTCGACGCCGTTGGCGCCCCACTGGACGACGCCTCTCGACCCCGCCGCATCGCCGCCGTCGAGGCGGATGAGGACGCGCTTGCACTCGTCCGCGACGGTCGCGCCGCAGGGGCGGCTGTCGATGCCCACGACGGTCGCCGGGTCGCTCGGCTGGACGACCTCGGCGAAGTCGTCGCGCACGTGCCCCGGCCACATGACCGCGATCGCGACGGCGGTCGCGAGCGCGATCAGCCCGACGAGCACGGCGAGCAGGCGAGGGAGCGACGGCGAGCGGATGGCGCCATTGAAGCACGCGTGCGCAGCGCGCCCGTCACCGTCGCGTGCCACACTTCGCGCCTCCCTCGAACCTCTCCCACCCGTCGCCCGTACGAGGACCTTCATGGCCGCAGGACCACGCTTGACACGCCGCAGCGCCCTGAAGGCCGGCGCTGCCGGAGCCGCCGCGCTCGGCCTCGGCGCATGCGGGGAGGAGTACGAGCCGCGCGCGCGACACGACAAGGACGCGCCGAACGTCCTGCTGATCGTCACCGACTCCACGCGCGCGGACTACGTCGGCGCGTACAACCCCGACACGCGCGCGAGAACGACCAGCCTCGACGCGCTCGCCAAGCAGGCGCTGCGGTTCGAGTACGCGGTGCCCGAGGCGATGCCGACCGGACTCGTGCGCCGCACTTTGCTGACCGGGATGCGCGGCTTCCCCAACCGCGACTGGGTGCTCTCGCCGCCGATGCCGTCGGAGGTCGGCTGGACGCGCATCCTGCCGACGCAGCCGATCCTCACCGAGGTGCTGGGGAACGCGGGCATCGAGACCGCGTATGTCACCGACAACCCGTTCCTCGTCGGCCCGCGCTACGTCGACTTCCGCCGCACGCTCGACATCGCGCGGCCGGACTTCTCGCAGGGCGCCTACCGCGGGATGAACACGCCGTTCAGACGCACCGCACCGCGCAGCGCCGTCGAGCAGTACCTGCTGCCGGCGCTGTCTGACACGATCGAGGTGCGCCGCCTGCAGGACCACGTCGGCTGGAACAGCCTCTACCGCATCGGCGAGCGCAACTACTCGGCGGCGCGCGTCATCCGCAGCGGGATGGCGGCGCTGGAGGAGCTGAAGGACAAGCAGCCGTTCTTCCTCGGCGTCGACTCGTTCGACCCGCACGAGCCGTTCGACGCGCCGCCGCTGTACGTGAGACTGATCGAGGGCGACCGCGAGCTGGGGGTGCAGAGAAGAGGCATCCTGCCGATCCAGCCGTTCCTCACGCCGGCCTCGAGACTCGAGAAGATCGGCATGGACAGCGCGACCGAGATCGGCGTGGAGACGCTCGAGCTGGTGCGCGACCTCTACGCGGCCGAGCTGACGTTCGCCGACAGATGGATCGGCAAGCTGCTGAACAAGCTCGACGACCTCGGGCTCGCCGACAACACGGTCGTCTACTACCTCAGCGACCACGGCATCACGCTCGGCGAGCACGGCATCATCGGCAAGTCGACGCCGCGGCCCTACCCCGAGATCCACCACGTCCCGTACATGATCCGCGACCCCGCCGGGCGGCGCGCGGGCGAGACCGACGGCTACTTCGCCTCCACGCACGACGTCGCGCGCACGATCCTCTCGTACTTCGGCGTGCGTGCGCCGGGGGCGATGAGCGGCGAGGACCTGACGGTCCTGTTCGACGGCGGAGCGCCGACCCCGCGGCCCTACTACACCGCCTGCTACCAGGAGACCTGGATCTGCGGCGACCGCGACTGGCTGCTGATCTCCGACACGAACGGCGACAGAAGAGAGCTGTACGACCTGCGCGTCGACCCCGGCGCCGACGAGCGACGTCGCGGCTCGCAACGCGGGCGGTCGTCGACGCGCTGTGGGCGGTGCTCGTCGATGAGGCCGGCGGCACGCTGCCGCAGTTCGAGGAGAACCTCGGGGTGGTCGGCGGATGAGCGCCGCCTTCACGCGCCGCCGGCTGCTCGGGGCGAGCGGCGGGGCGGCAGGGATCGCCGCGCTCGGGCCGCTCGCGGGGCTCGCGCGCGGCGACGACTTCATCGCGGTGTACGAGGACCGCCCCAACGTCGTGCTGATCGTCGCCGACCGCCTGCGCTCCGACGCGATCAACGCCTACGACGACGTCTTCGACGACCGCCACACCGACACGCCCAACATCGACGCGCTGGCCGACGACGCACTGCGCTTCAGATACGCGGTGCCGGAGTCGATGCCGGCGATCCCGATGCGGCGCAGCCTGCTCACCGGGATGCGCTCCTATCCGTTCCGCGACTGGAGCGCGCCGCCCGGCGTCCCCGCGATTCCCGGTTGGAGCAAGATCTACGACTATCAGCCGCTGCTGCCCGAGCTGACCGCCGCCGGCGGCGTCGAGACGATCGTCGTCTCCGACAACCCGCTGCTCGCCGGGCCGCGCTTCCCGTTCCTGCGTCGTACCGACACCGGTCCGCTGCCGCGCTCGAGCAGCTACACCTCGACCGAACGCAGCTACCTGCTGCCGCTGCGCAGAGCGCCCGAGCGCGAGGAGCCGACGCAGAAGGCACTGAAGCTCGGCGGCGATCTGCTGAGAGAGCTGAGCGGGAGCGAGCAGCCGTTCTTCCTGATGCTCGACGGCTTCGACCCGGTCGACGCGTTCGAGCTGCCGCGGCAGTTCGTCACCGGCCGCGGCCCGGTGCAGTACGACGTCGACACGCCCGGGCAGCACGTCTATGTCGACAAGCTGGACGTGCCGGCGAGCGACGGACTCGTCGACACGGTGCGCGAGCGCTATGCCGCCGAGGTGCGCGCGATCGACCGCGCCCTCGGGCGCTTCATGGACCAGCTCGACGACGCCGGCCTGCTCGACAGAACGGTCGTGATCCTCACCAGCGACGGCGGCATGGCGCTCGGCGAGCAGGGCGTCTTCGGCAACCCGGCCGGCATGTGGCACCGGCGCGTCTATCACGTGCCGCTGCTGATCCGCGACCCGCGCGGGCGCTGGGCCGGCGACGAGAGCTCCTGGTTCGTCTCGACCCACGACCTCCCGCCGACGATCCTCTCCTACCTCGGCATCGTCGCCCCGGGGAAGATGAGCGGCGAGGACCTCACGACCCTGCTCGACGACGACGACCTGCCCGGCCGCCCGTTCTTCACGACCGCGATCGACAGCCACGTCGTCGTCGGCGACAGAAACTGGCTCGTGATCGGCCGCACCGACGAGGACCGCTGGCGCGTCTACGAGGCCGAGGACGAGGACGAGCCGGACGAGATCCGCTCGGAGACCGTCAGATCGCCGGCAGTGCTGGCGGAGCTGAAGCGCTACGCGCTCGCCGCAGCCGGCGGAACGCTGCCGGAGTTCGGCGACGACGCAGCCGTGCGGCCGCTGCCGCCGCGCGCCCAGGACAAGGCGGTCGCCGACGACGGCACGCTCGACGAGGACGAGCAGGAGGCGAACGAGCTGCGATGAGCCGCGCCGCGAAGCACGCCAAGCCGCCGAAGGAGCGCACCAACCCGCCGGCCGAGTATCTCTACGCGCACAAGAACAGAATCTTCGGCGTGATGATGATCGGCTGGTTCATGTCGCTGATGGACCAGTCGATCATGAACATCGCGGTCCCGGAGCTGCTCGAGGACTTCGAGACCGACCTGCGCAACGTCACCTGGACGGTCACCGCCTACGCGATCGTGTTCGCGATCCTGCTCGTCGGCTCGGGCAAGCTCGCCGACCAGTTCGGGCGCAAGAAGTTCTTCATCGCCGGGATGTTCATCTTCACGCTCGGCTCCGCGCTGTGCGCGACCTCGTGGGAGATCGGCTGGCTGATCGGCTTCCGCGCCTTCCAGGCGGTCGGCGCCGGGCTGCTCGCGCCGCTCGGGTTCGCGATGACGATGCTCGTGTTCCCGCCCGAGGAGCGCGGCAGAGGGCTGGCGACGATCGCGGTCGTCGCGCTCGTCGCGGGCGGCGTCGGGCCGGTGATCGGCGGCGTGCTGATCGAGCTGCTGAGCTGGGAGTGGATCTTCCTCATCAACGTCCCGCTCGGCGTGATCGGGATCGTGCTCGGCCTGCGCTGGTGGCCGGAGACGTACGACCTCACGACGACCAAGCGGGTCGACGTGATCGGCATGCTGCTGCTCGGCGCCGCCGTCTTCTTCCTCACGTTCGGCCTCAGCGAGGGCAACACGCGCGGCTGGGACAACGCGAGCGTGCTGTTCTTCATCCAGCTGTCGGTCTTCCTGTTCCTCGGCTTCTACGCCTCGCAGCGGCTCGGCAAGGCGCCGATGCTGCCGCCGGCGCTGACGAGAAACACGCAGTTCGTCTCCGCCAACGTGGCGATGCTGCTGCTCGGCGCCGGCGCGCTCGGATCGCTGCTGATCATCTCGCTCGTGCTCGTGAACCTGTGGGGCTACACGGAGCTCGAGGCGGCGCTCGCGATGCTGCCGATCGGCGCCTTCGGCGGCCTCGCGTGGCCGGTCGTCGGCAAGGGCGCCGACCATGTCGCGCCGTACCGGCTTGCGATGCCCGCGCTGCTGTTGATGGCACTCGGGCTGATCTGGCTGTCGTTCCTGCCCTCGACGTACGAGGGTCAGCTCGACTACTGGCTCGTGCTGCCCGGCATCGCGCTGATCGGGCTCGGGATCGGCGTCGCCTTCCCCGCGATCAACGTCGGCGCAATGGGGGCAGCCGCCGGCCCGCACGTCGGCGTCGCGTCCGGGCTCGTGAACATGTACCGCCAGATCGGCGCGGCGCTCGGCATCTCGCTGCTCATCATGGTCTTCACGACGACGGCAGGTTGGCACTTCACGTGGAAGAAGGACCACCTCGAGGACACCGCCTACGTCTACGCGGTCCCGAACCCGGTGCTGCACGGGATGGTCGGCCACGACCTCGCGATGTTCGCCGGCGCCGTCCACCGCGAGGAGCACGCGCCGACCGGCTTCAACCGCTGGGTGCGCCGCGAGAGCGCCGGAATCGCCCGCGACGGCTACGCGTGGGCGTTTCGCATCGCGGCGCTGCTGCTGCTGATCGCGCTGCCGTTCGCGCGGCGGATGATCCTGACGCCGGCCGAGGTGCGCGCGAGAGTGATGGCGATGATGAGAGCCGCCGCGGCCGCCAGAGCGGCGGCCGATGTCGGCCCGCCCGCCCCTCCGGAGCCGGCCGATGTCGGCCCGCCAGCCCCGCCGGCCGGTGCGGCCGCCGGGCCGCCCGGCGCCGGCACCTCGCCGCTGGTGGGGGCGCTCCCAGGCACCGCGACGTCCTCCATGAGCGCGCGCATCGCCGAGCTGGAGGATCAGCTGCGCACGCTGCGCACGCAGATCGGTGGCAACGGCGGGGCGAGCAGAGAGCAGGACGGGAAGGGCGCCGAGTGAGGCGCCCCGCCTCGCCGGGCCGCTCTCAGCGCTCGGCCGGCTTCAGCAGCGCATCGAGGTCGGCCGCATGGCCGTGCGCGTCGAACGCGCCGAAGCGGCTGAAGAGCCGGTGCTCCGGCCCGTGGTAGTCGGACGAGCCCGTCTTCAGCAGGCCGAGCTCGTCGCAGCGCTGCGCGAGCAGCTCCGTCTGCTCCGACGTGTGCGTCACGTAGAAGCACTCGACGCCGTCGAGCCCGTGCTCACGGAACAGGTCGATCGCTTCGAGCACCTCAGCGTCGCTGTCGAGGTCCCAGTACGGATGCGCCCACACGGCGACGCCGCCGGCCTCGTGGATCCACTGGATCGCCTCGATCACGGTCGGGCGCGTGCGCGCGAGGTAGGCCGGCTTGCCGGGGATCAGGAAGTCGGGCAGGAACGAGGAGACGTCGTCGTAGCCCTCGGCCGCCAGTCTCTCGGCGTTCGCCGGGTGATCCAGGACCGCCTGCGTGAGGTGCGGGCGGCCGATCGGCTTGCCCGCCTGCCGGCGCTTCTCCAGAACCGCGTCGTCGACCTGCCAGCCCAGCTCCTGCAGCTTCGCGCCCATCCGGTCGGCGCGCAGCTCGCGGTCGGCGCGCGCGTCGCGCAGCCGCCCGGCGAGCACCGGGTCGTGGTGGTCGATGCCGTAGCCGAGCACGTGCAGGTCCTCGTAGCGGCCGAAGACAGCGGAGATCTCGGTGGCGGGGACGATCGTGACGCCGTGCTCCGCGCCGGCGGCGATCGCCTCGTCGACGCCGTCGACGGTGTCGTGGTCGGACAGCGCAAGCAGCTCGATGCCGGCGGCCGCTGCGTTCGCGACGACCTCCGCGGGCGGCAGCGCCCCGTCGGAGTGCAGCGAATGGGATTGAAGCTCGTAGGTCGGGAGGCTCATGGCGCGCGAGGATATCGGGCGCCGGCGCGCCCGCGAGCCGCGCACGCGACCTGCCGCGCCCGCTTCCGCCCCGGGCGGGCGCTCGATTATGGGACGATCTGCGCGTGACGACGAGCGCCAACGTGACCTGGCACGCAGGGGTCGTCGAGCGCGCGCAGCGCTGGGAGTCGATCGGGCACCGGGGAGCGACCGTGTGGTTCACCGGCCTGCCTGCATCCGGCAAGTCGACGGTCGCGGCGGCGGTCGAGGCTGAGCTGGTCCGCGCCGGCCGCGCCGCCTACCGGCTCGACGGGGACAATCTGCGCCATGGGGTGTGCGGCGATCTCGGCTTCACCGCCGAGGATCGCGACCGCAACGTGCGCCGCACGGCCGAGGTCGCGCGCCTGTTCGCCGACGCGGGCGTCATCGCGCTCGTCTCCGTCGTCTCGCCGTACGCCGCGGCGCGCGCGTTCGCGCGCGAGCTGCACGAGCGCGACGGCTTGCGCTTCATAGAGGTGTTCGTCAACACTCCGATCGAAGTGTGTGAGGAACGCGACCCCAAGGGGTTGTACGCGCGTGCCAAGGCCGGTGAGCTGCGGGGCTTCACGGGCGTCGACGATCCCTACGAGCCGCCTGTCGCACCGGATCTCGAGCTGCGCGGCCTCGAGCTCGAGGTCGCCGTCGCGCGGGTGCTCGAGGCACTCGACGGCCTGCGCGCCACCTGAAGGTCACGTCCGCGCGCCATCTCGCGGGCGGTCCTGACATGGTTCCGCCATGGCGGACGGCCATCTCGTCCTCGTCGCGGGCGCGCTGCTCACCGCGGGCCTCGCGGCCTCGCTGCTGGCCGGGCGCATGCGCCTGCCGTCGCTCGTGCTGTTCCTCGGCGTCGGGATGGCGGTCGGCAGCGACGGGCTCGGGTGGGTCGAGTTCGACGATTACGAGCTCGCGCGCGACGTCGGGATCGTCGCGCTCGCGCTGATCCTGTTCGAGGGCGGCCTCAACGCGGGCTTCGCCGAGGTCCGCCCGGTGCTCAAGCCGGTCATCAGCCTCGCGCTCGTCGGCACGCTCATCACCGCGGCGATCTGCGGGCTCGCCGCCACGTGGCTGTTCGACTTCACCCTGCTGGAGGGGCTGCTGCTCGGCGCGATCGTCTCCTCCACCGACGGTGCCGCGATCTTCGCGATGCTGCGCGGCTCCCCGCTGAAGCGCCGGCTGGCACGCACGCTCGAGGGCGAGGCCGGCATGAACGACCCGGTCGCCGTGCTGCTCGTCGTCGGCTTCATCGACTGGATCCAGCAGCCGGACTACGGGATCGTGGACATGCTCGGGCTGTTCGCGAGCGAGGTGGCGATCGGCACCGTCGTCGGCGTCGCGATCGGCCACGGCGCCGTGATGGCGTTCAAGCGCGTGCAGCTGGCGACGCCGGGGCTCTACCCGGTCGCGTCGATCGCCGCGGCCGCACTCGCGTTCGGCGCGGCCGACGTGCTGCACGGCTCCGGCTTCCTCGCGGTCTACCTCGCCGGCCTGGCGCTCGGCAGCGCGACGATCCCCGCCCGTCACACGATCACGACGTTCCACCAGGGAATGGCGTGGATCGCACAGCTCGGGATGTTCCTCGTGCTCGGCCTGCTCGTGTTCCCCAGCCAGCTCGACGACGTCGCGCTCGAGGGGACCGTGCTGGCGCTCGTGCTCGTGCTGCTGGCGCGGCCGGTGGCGGCCTTCCTCGCGACCTGGGGGCCGTTCGGCGCCGCCGACCGAGCCGTGCTCGGATGGGCCGGACTGCGCGGCGCGGTCCCGGTCGTGCTCGCGACCTTCCCGGTGATCGCGGGCGTCCCGCACAGCACGGAGTTCTTCGACATCGTCTTCTTCGCGGTGCTCCTGTCGACCGTCCTGCAGGGCTCGACGTTCGAGCCGTTCGCACGGCGGCTCGGCGCCACGACGAGCACCAGCCCGCTCGCGTCGAGCGCGCTCACGGAGACCGGCACGATCCGTCAGCTCGGCGCCGATGCGATCGAGGTCGCGGCAGCGCCCGGCGACGCGCTCGTCGGCCACCGCATCCGCGACCTCGGACTGCCGCGCGCAGCGATCGTCAACGTGATCGTGCGCGACGGGCAGGCGATCCCGCCGCGCGGCTCGACGCGGATCGAGCCCGGCGACCGCCTGCACGTGCTGATCCGGCGCGAGGAGATGGGCACGATGCGTGCGCTGCTGGAGCGTTGGCGAGAGGGCCCGGTCGGCCCGGCGCCGCGACCGCCGCGAATCCCCGAGGGCCACGCGCCCGTCTTCAGCGTGCGCCGCTGGACGGACGCCGACGGCGACCCGGGCCGGCCGGAGCGCGTGGCCGGCCGCGCGGTCGTCGACCGCCTGCGCACGCGCCGCGACCTGCCGGGCGCGCTCGTGCTGCTCGACGACGGCTACATCGCGGTGACCGGTCCGGTGCTCGCGCTCGGCCGCGAGCAGCTGCTGAGCGAATGGGTGCGCCGCAAGGCCCGCGCCTCCGCCAGCGAGGCCGAGCGCGCGTGGTGGGAGGAGGTGCTCGGTGCGCTCGCGCTGTGACCGCCCCGCGGCCGTCACGTGCCGGCCACCGCGTTCTCGCGTCCGCCCTGCAACCCGCCGCCCCGCGCCCGCATGGCTCGCGCGCAATACTGACCGGGTGACTCCCGCCCGACCCACGGCGGGCGCCTCGGATGCCCGTCTCGCCGACGCGCTGAGCCCCCTGCGATCCGACCCGAGCCGCGGCGCGGTCCTGCTCGACGTCGACGGCACGCTCGCGCCGATCGTGCGCTACGCCGAGGAGGCGCACGTGCCGGAGGGCACGCGCAGCCTGCTGATCGAGATCGCGCGTCGCTACGCGGTCGTCGCGTGCGTGAGCGGCCGGCGCGCGTCGGACGCGCGCCGGCTCGTCGCGATCGGGACGATCTCGTATCTCGGCAGCCACGGCACCGAGCTGCTGCGCGCCGGCTGGACGGAGCCGGCGCTCGACCCGGCCGTGCGCGACTGGGGCCGCCGCATCCAGGCATTCGGCCGCGAGGCGGACACGTCCGAGCTGCGCCGGCTGCGCGTGCGGATCGAGGACAAGGGCTCGATCGTCGCGTTCCACTGGCGCGGCGCGCCCGACGAGGACGCCGCGCGCGCCGCGATCGACGCGATCGCAGCGCGTGCCGAGCAGGGCGGCCTGCGGACGCACTGGGGTCGCAAGGTGCTGGAGGTGCGCCCACCGGTGCGGATGGACAAGGGCGCCGGGATCGTCTCCTTCCTCGCCGACATGCAGCTCGACGCGGCCGTCTACGTCGGCGACGACGCAACCGACCTCGACGCCTTCCGCGGCCTCGGCGAGCTGCACGCGGAGGGACGCCTCAGACACGTGCTGCGCGTGTGCGTCGGCTCCGAGGAGGGGCCGTCCGCGCTCGCGGAGGAAGCCGACCTCGTCGTCGACGGGCCGGCGGGCGTGCGCGCGCTGCTCGAAGGCCTGCTCGCTGACGACTGACACGGATCGCTTCTCGCCCGTCATGCGCTTCACGGACTTCCTCAAGGCGACGGTGATGACGAGCGCGGCGGCCGCCACGCTGCTGGCGGCGATCACGGTCGCGACCGGCTCGCGCGACGACCAGCTGCTCGTCCCGTTCTCCGCCGGCTGGTGGCTGCTGGCGGCGGCGATCGGCGTCACGCTCGGCCGCCGCGCGGAGACCTCGCCGCCGATCGCCCGGCTGCTCGCCGCCGCGAGATCGACGAAGGCGCTGCCCGAGGTCCAGCCCACGCGGATCCTCTTCAACCGCTTGTGGCCGCTGCTGCTGTGCGCGATCGCGGCCGGCGGGCTCGCGCTCGTGCTGCCGCAGATCGCTGCGATCGCGACCGGCTTCGCGATCATCTGGGCGCTCTCATGGCGCCGCCAGGACGCCGCCGTGACGGCGATCGAGGAGCGCGACGGCGTGCGCTACTACGTCGAGCGCACGTCTCCGCTGCAGCCGATCCAGCTGCTGCGCACGCCCGGCTTCAAGGCGAACGTGTGGCAGTTCGAAGACGCCGAGCCGACGCCGGCCCCGCGCACGTGAGCGGTCCCCAGCTCGCCGCCCCACCGCCCGCGCGCACGCAGACCGGCGTCGACGTGCTCGTCGTCGCGCTGTCGACGACGGCCGGCTGGCGAGGTGCGGTGCCCGCGCTGGCGGACGCGCTCGAGCGCGCCGGCGCGCGGGTCGCGATCGCGGCCGCTGCGCCCGGTCGCGATGTCCGCACCTTCGCGCTGACGGACCTCGTCCAGGCGCACGCCGCGCGCGCCGCCGCACGGGCCGCCATCGCCGCCCACCGCCCGCGCACGCTGATCTACGCCTCGACGACGGCGGCGCTGCTCGGTCCGCAGCCCGGCGCGATCTGGTTCGACTCGCCGGCGGCGGAGAACCGGCCTGGTCGGCACGGCATCTGGCAGCGGCCTGTCGAGCGCCGCCGCGTCGGGCGCGCGCCGCTGCTGCTGCCGATGAGCGAGGGCGGCTTGCGGGCGTTGAATCCGCGGGGCGGGCGGGACCGTGTCCCCGCGGTCGTCCTCCCGGTGCCGGTCGAGCCGAGCGCTGAGCGCACGACGCCGCACGGCGAGCGCAACGTCGCCGCGCTCGCCTACGCCGCCGACGCGGAGAAGAAGGGGCTCGCGCGCATCCTCGCCGGCTGGGCGGCCGCGCGACGGCCGGGCGAGACGCTGCTCGTCGCTGGCCAGCCCGCGCGCCAACTCGCCGACGGCGCCGAGGGCACTGGGCTGCTCGCGCCGCACGACTACCGCGCACTGCTGCGGCGCGCGCGCATCTTCGTCGCCGCCCCGCGTCACGAGGACTACGGCATCGCGCAGCTCGAGGCCCTGGCCGACGGCTGCCGCCTCGTGACCGCACCCGGCGGCGGCCCGTACCCGGCGCGCGCGCTGGCGCACGCGCTCGACCCCGCGCTCGTGAGCGACGACCTCGCGACCGCGATCCGCGCCGCGCTCGACGCGCCCGCCGACGACTACGCCGAGCGCGCCGCGCAGCTGCTCGCCCCATACCGCCGCGCCGCATTCGAGGCGACGGTACGCGAGCGCGTCCTGCCCGCCCTGCTGGGCGAATGAGCGGCGCGCCGGGCGGGGCCGCTCATCCGCCCTGCCCGCAGCCCTACGCCGTCGCCGCACCGCCGGGCGTCACCGTCGGACCGCTCGTCGTGGTCGCCCCGCCGCCGACCTCGCCGTGCTTGAGCGCCGAGGCCGCGACAAGCGCGGCGAAGCCGTAGAAGAGGAAGTCGATCCCGACGAGCAGGCCGATCGCCCAGTCGGAGGACTCCGGCAGCTTGGCGCCGATCAGGACCCCCAGCAGCAGCGTGATGACCCCGTTCGCGCCCATCCAGCCGGCGCCCGGCGTGCCGCGCTCGGCGACCGCCGCCGCGATTCGCATCACGCCGGTGGTCGCGAACCACAGCACCAGCAGCACCGTCAGCGTGTACGTGCCTCTGAGCGGCGCCAACAGCAGCCCAAGGCCGGCTGCACCGGCAGCGAACGCCAGCAGCAGCCGCAGCGCCATGCGCCCGAGCTCACGCACCGCGAACGCGTCGATCAGCAGGAAGACCGCGCCGAGCAGCAGCATCCAGCCGATGAAGATCGCCACCGTGACGGATGCGACGGCCGGCACGATGATCGCGATCGTGCCCGCGATCACGGCGAGCCAGCCCGAGATCAGCAGCCACTTGCGGCCCTCTCTCAGGCTCTCGTTGAGCGCCTCTTGCATCAGGACACCTCTCCGGTCGATGCGGCGCGGCATCCGCGCCGCGGGGTTGATGCGTCGCTAACGCTCGTGTGCCCTTTTGCGCAGCGCGGCGAACTCCCTCCACGAACGGGTGTTCGCGATCTGCGCTGCAGTCAGCCATGCGCGCCGCGCGGTCGCGATCCCGTACGGCCGCGTCGTCGCGAGCGTCGCGACGCGGTGCGCGTCGGTCGTCACGATGATCCACGCGCCGGCCTCGGCGGCCGCTCTCGCATGCACGTCGTTGAGGTCGCGGCGATTCGTGCTGCCGTTGATCTCGAGCATCGTGCCGGTGCGCGCGCATGCCTCGATCACCCGGTCGACGTCGACCGCGTACGGGAAGCGCTGCTCGATCTTGCGCCCGGTCAGGTGGCCGATCGCGTCGACGTGCGGATGCTCGACGGCCGCGAGGATCCGCTCCGTCATCGCGCGCTCGTTCAGCGCGAACGACGTGTGGACGCTCGCCATCACCCAGTCGAGCCGCGCGAGCAGCTCGTCGGCGTAGTCGAGCGAGCCGTCCGGGAGGATGTTCACCTCGCTGCCGGCGAGCAGCTCGATCCCTTCGATCGCGAGGTTGGCGGCGTGGATCCGCTCGATCTGCAGCTCCAGCTGCTCGGGCGAGACCTCGTCGCCGAAGCCGTGCGTGGCGGAGTGGTCGGTGATCGCGAGGTACTCGTAGCCGAGCGCGAGCGCGGCATGCGCCATGTCCTCGATCTCGTCCTTGCCGTCGGACGCGGTCGTGTGGCAGTGCAGCTCACCCTTGAGGTCGTCGAGCGTGACGAGCTTCGGCAGGCCTGCCCCGCCGTTGAGCGCAGCTGCCGCCAGCTCGCCGCGCCCCTCGCGCAGCTCCGGCTCGACGTACGCATATCCGAGCGCCGCGTAGACGTCATCCTCGCTCGCGCAGGTGAGCGTCTCGCCGGTCGCGTCGTCGAGGATCCCGTACTCGGAGACGTGCAGCCCTCTGCGCACGGCCGCCTCGCGCAGCGCGACGTTGTGCTGCTTGTTGCCCGTGAAGTGCTGCAGCAGATTGCCGAACTGCCCGGGCGCGACGACCTTCAGGTCGATGCTCATGCCGCTGTGGGTACGGGCGCGTGCGCCGGCCTCACCGCTGGAGCCGACCGCCTCGATCTGGTCGAGTCTCGTGAACGTCTCGATCAGCGCGGCGGGATCGTCGGACGCGGCGACGACGTCGAGATCCTTGACGGAGTCGGCCCAGCGACGCGCCGAGCCGGCCAGCTCGACGCGCACGGCGGCCGGGTGCGCCCGCAGCGCCTCGACGACCTGCTCGCCGATCCCGCGCGCGCGGTCGAGCACGACCCGGCCTGCGCCGTTGCGCGCGCCCCCCTCCTCGTCGTCGGCAACGGCCCGCTCGACCACCTCCAGCAGGTTCGCCTCGGCTCTCGCGCCGAAGCCCTTGAGGTCCTGGATGCGGCGCTGCCGGGCGGCCGTCGCGAGCGTCTCGAGGGAGTCGATCCCGAGCTCCTCGTAGAGGCGCCGCGCACGCTTGGGGCCGAGCCCGGGCAGGCGCGTCATCTCCAGCAGGCCGGCCGGGAACTTCTCGCGCAGCGCGACCGCCTGCGGGATGTCGCCGTCGTCGAGCAGCGCCTGCAGCTTCGTCTCCAGCGTCGCGCCGATGCCCGGCAGCTCGGTGACGCGCCCGGCGCGCGTGAGCGCCGCGATCGAGGTCGAGGCGTCGCGCGCCGCCTTCGCCGCGTTGCGATAGGCGACGACGCGATGGACGATCGCGCCGTCGAGCTCGTAGAGGTCGCCGAGCTCGTCGAGTCTGGCGGCGATCTCGCTGTTCGTCAGGTCGGCCACAGATGTCCAGAAGACTAGGTCGGAGCGCGGCTGGTCTGTCATCGTGAGGCGCATGCAGGTGACCGACCTCGCACTCGTCCGCGGGTTGGAGCCCACGCGTGCGACGCTCGCGCGCTGGAACATCGCGCCCGGCCCGGTCCTGCGCGCGTGGGCGCTCGGCAGCCTGCTGATCGCCTGTCTGCTGCTGCTGGCGGTGTGGCTCGTCGCGCTCGCCGTGCCGGCCGACCCGACGCCGCTGCCGGTGCTCGGCATCACGTCGACCCCGGATCTGGATGACGTCGGCCGCATCCTGCACCGCAACGCGCTCGTGCTGGCATTGCATGCGTTCGCGTGTGTCGCGGGCTACATCGCGGGCAGCTCGCTGCCGCGCGAGGCGGCGCGCCGCCGCGGCGTGTGGCGGCGCATCCACGACGTCGCCGGCCCGCTGTCGATCGCGTTCGTCACCGCGGCGACGCTGTTCTCGCTGACAACGCAGGCATTCGTGCTCGGCTCGATCGCCTCGACCGTCTCCGGGGAGCTGGGGATCGCCCCGGGCGTCCTGCTGGTCGCCCTGCTGCCGCACGCGCTGCCCGAGCTGTGCGCGCTGTTCCTGCCGCTCGCAGCGTGGCTGATCGCGAGCCGCAGCGAACGCTGGGACGAGCTGCTCGCCGCGACCGTCGTCACCGTAGGGATCGCGATCCCAGTGCTCGTATTGGCCAGCCTCGTCGAGGTCTACGTCTCCCCGCACCTGCTCGCCGCGCTGCTCCGCTGAGCGCCAGATAGCTGGTGTTGCGCACGAAACCCGCGCTGCCTATCCTTCCTCTCGGTCAGAAAGAGTTCTATCGCTTCACCTCCCGAGAGCCCGGTGCCACTACACCGGGCTCTCATCATTGACGGGCCGGCATCGCCACCACGACGCCGGCCCCTGCCGCTACCGGATCTCCCGCAGGATGATCAGCAACAGCAGCATGGTCAGAATGAGATCCAATCTCTCACCTCCTTTCTCAGGGCTTGCACCCCGGCCGGAGTTGGAGCTCCGGCAGTTCTGGAGGTGGGTGGATCTGACCATGCGCACCCAGGAAAGCGAGCGCACGCCAGCCGGTCTACAGCATGAAATGGTGGATCTGCGCACTACCTGCGCAGCGAGCGGGTAGAACGGGTGGCCGCAGCAGCGGGCCGTGCAGCCGGCTACTATACTTTGTGAAGTAAAGACGACGAATCCGTTCAAGGAGCCCTCATGGCAGGCACCATCAGCGAGGTCAACGACAGCAACTTCCAGGCCGAGGTGATCGAGTCCGAGACCCCGGTCCTCGTCGACTTCTGGGCCCCGTGGTGCGGCCCGTGCCGGATGGTGGCTCCCGTGCTCGAGGAGATCGCGCAGGAGAAGGGCGACGCGCTGAAGATCGTCAAGCTCAACACGGACGAGAACCAGCAGACCGCGATCGCCTACGAGGTCCTGTCGATCCCGACGCTGATCCTCTTCAAGAACGGCCAGGTCGCGAAGAAGGTGATCGGCGCCTACCCGAAGCGCAAGCTCGAGGCCGAGCTCGAGCCGGCGCTCGCCGCCTGAGCGACGGGCCCGCCATGGACCCGACGCGCGTCGGCGTCATCGGCAGCGGGCAGGTTGGCCGCGCACTCGCGGCCGGCTTCGCGTCGCATGGCCACGAGGTGACGATCGGGACGCGCAACCCGGAGGACAACGACGAGCTGCAGGCGTGGGCCGCGCAGCACGACGGCGTCGCGATCGGGCACTTCGCGGCCGCGGCAGAGGCCGGCGAGATCGTCGTGCTCGCGACGAGAGGCACCGCCGTCGAGCAGGCCATCCAGGCCGCCGGTCCGCAGCACTTCGCCGGCAAGGTCGTGATCGACGCGACCAACCCGCTCGCCCCAGATCCGACCGGGGCGCCCGGGCTCGCCGTCGGCCACACCGACTCCGGCGGCGAGACGGTGCAGCGTGTGCTTCCCGACGCGCACGTCGTGAAGGCGTTCAACACCGTCAACAACGCGCTGATGGTCGATCCCGGCTTCGACCCGCGCCGACCGATGTTCATCGCGGGGAACGACGCGAACGCGAAGGCGACCGTCGCCGAGATCCTCGACGACTTCGGCTGGGACGCATTCGACGTCGGCGGGATCGAGCAGTCGCGTCAGCTCGAGTCGCTCGTCCTCCTGTGGGTCGCGGTCGGACGCGCCACCGGTGCGTGGAACCACGCGCCCGCATTCGTGACGCCAACCTGAGCGACGGGCCCGCGCTACGCGCGCACGACGGCGATCTGCAGCGGCAGTCCGTCGATCTCGACCGCGTGGCCGGCGGCGTCTCCGTTGCCGTTCGCGCCGTCATACGAGATCGCCGTCGTGAGCGTTTCGCCGGTCACGTACGGCTCGTGCTCGCGCGCGGCCGTGAGCAGCTCGTCGGCGCCCGCGAGCGTGAGCGCGATCCTGTCGGAGACGTCGAGCCCGGCGGCCTTGCGCGCCGCCTGCACGGCGTGCACGACCTCGCGCGCGAGGCCCTCGCGCCGCAGCGCGTCGTCGAGCGCCAGCTCGAGCGCGACCGCGTGCGAGCCCTCGCGCTCGAGCTGGTAGCCCTCGAGCGGCTGCATCGCGATCTGCAGATCCTCCGCGGTCAGCTCGTGGTCGTGACCGTCGACCATCACGCCGACCGTCCGCCCCTCGCGCAGCGCCGTCGCGACGTGCGCGGAATCGAGCCCGGCGACCGCGTCCGCGACCAGCGGCATCTGCTTGCCGAAGCGCGGACCGAGCGCGCGGTAGTTCGGCTTGAGCTCGAGCTGCCCAAGCTCGTCAGCGGCGGAGACGAAGCGCAGCTCCTTCACGTTCAGCTCCTCCTGCACGATCTCCGCGAGCCGCTCGATCGCCGCGCGCTCGCGACCCGTCGCGACGATCACGGCCGCGTGCAGCGGCTGGCGCAGCTTGATCTTCGACTGCCCGCGCGCGGCGAGCCCGAGCCGCACCGCCTCGCGCGCGACCTCCATCGCCTCCTCCAGCGCCTCGTCCTGGGCGGCCACGACCGGGTAGTCGCACAGGTGCACCGACGACTCCCCGTCGGGGTCGAGGTTGCGGTAGATCTCGTCGGCGACGAACGGCGTGAACGGCGCGAGCAGCTGCACGACGCTCACGAGGCAGTGGCGCAGCGTCGCGAACGCAGCCGCGTCGCCGTCCCAGAAGCGCCGCCGCGAGCGGCGCACGTACCAGTTCGAGAGGTCGTCGACGAACGCCTGGATCGCGCGGCCCGCAGTCGTCGCGTCGTAGTCGTCCATCCGCTCGCGCGCGACCTCGACGGTGGCCGAGAGGCGCGACAGCGCCCAGCGGTCGAGCTCGTGCTCGGACGACGCCGCGTCCGGCAGCTCGCCCGGCGCCAGTCCGTTCGCGTTCGCGTAGAGGACGTAGAAGCCGTACGTGTTCCACAGCTGCAGCAGGAACTGCCGCACCGCCTCGCCGATCGTCTCGACCGAGAAGCGGTAGCCGTCCCACGGCTGCTTGGAGGTGAAGAAGTACCAGCGCAGCGCGTCAGCACCGAAGCGGTCGAGCACCTCCCACGGGTCGACGACGTTGCCGCGCGACTTCGACATCTTCTGTCCGTCGGGGCCGAGCAACAGCCCCAGGCAGACGACGTTCTTGTACGAGGAGCAGTCGAACAGCAGCGTCGAGACGGCGAGCAGCGAGTAGAACCAGCCGCGCGTCTGGTCGAGCGCCTCGCACACGTAGTCGGCCGGGAAGCGCTCTCTGAAGTGCTCCGCGTGCTCGTGCGGCGCGTGCCACTGCGCGAACGGCATCGCGCCCGAGTCGAACCACACGTCGATCACCTCGGGCACGCGCTGCATCCGTCCGCCGCACTCGACGCACGGGAAGCCGACCTCGTCGACATAGGGGCGGTGCGCGTCCTCCAGACGCACTCCGCTCAACTCCTCCAGCTCGTCGAACGAGCCGACGCAGTGGACGTGCCCGCTCTCGCAGCGCCACACCGGCAGCGGCGTGCCCCAGTAGCGCTCGCGCGACAAGGCCCAGTCGACGTTGCCCTCCAGCCAGTTGCCGAAGCGCCCGTGCTTGACGTGCGGCGGGTGCCAATTGACCGTCTCGTTGGAGGCGAGCAGTCGGTCGCGGATCTCCGAGGTGCGGATGTACCACGACGGCTTCGCGTAGTAGAGCAGCGGCGTGCCGCAGCGCCAGCAGTGCGGATAGGCGTGCTCGTAGTCCTCGACGCGGAACAGGCGCCCGCGCGCGCGCAGGTCCTCGACAAGGTCGGCGTTCGCCTCGCGCACCGGACGGCCGGCGTAGGGGCCGAGGCGTTCGTCGTAGGTGCCGTCGAGCCTTACCGGGTTGACTACCGTCATTTGCTGCTGCTCGCCGAGGCGGTAGTCGTCCTCCCCGAAGGCGAGCGCCGTGTGCACGAGGCCGGTGCCGTCCTCGGCCGTGACGAAGTCGCCCGGCAGCACCGTGTGCCCCTTCTCGCCGTAGGCGCTGCCAGGAATGAACGCGAATGGCGGCTCATACGCCGCGCCCACCATGTCACCCCCGGCGAAGCGGTCGAGCAGGTCGACGCCCTCTCTGTCGAGCACGCGCTCGACGAGCGCTTCAGCGAGCACGAACACTGCGCCATCGTCCGTGCGCGCACGCACATATGTCAGGTCAGGATCGACGGCGACCGCAGCGTTGGACGGGAGCGTCCACGGCGTCGTCGTCCACACGAGCAGCTCGTCGCCCGCCTGCAGCGGCCCGGCCGGCTGCGTCACCGGCAGCCGCACGTACGCCGACGGGTCGATCACGTCTCTGTACGCGCCCGGCTGGCCCAGCTCGTGCGAGGAGAGCGCGGTGCCGCAGCGCGGGCAGTAGGGGACGACCTTGTGGCCCTCGTACAGGAGGCCCTTGTCCCAGATCGTGCGCAGCGCCCACCAGACGGACTCGATGTAGGAGTCGTCGAGCGTGCGGTACGCGTCCTCGACGTCGACCCAGTAGGCGATCCGCTCCGTCAGGCGCTCGAAGTCGCCGACGTAGCGCAGGACCGACTCGCGGCATCTCGCGTTGAACTCGGCGATCCCGTAGCGCTCGATGTCGTCCTTCGAGCTGAAGCCGAGCTCCTCCTCGACCGCGATCTCGACCGGCAGGCCGTGGCAGTCCCAGCCGCCCTTGCGCTCGACGTAGTAGCCGCACATCGTGCGGTAGCGCGGGAAGATGTCCTTGAAGATGCGCGCGAGCACGTGGTGCGTGCCCGGGCGTCCGTTCGCCGTCGGCGGCCCCTCGTAGAAGATCCACGGCGGACGCCCTCTGCGCCGCCGGATCGTCTCGTGGAAGACGTCCTCCGCCTTCCAGCGCGCCAGCAGGGCCTCCTCCATCGCGGGGAAGGACTGCTGCGGATCGACGGGCTGATGCGGCGCTGACATGAGCGCCTGATTCTAGGTCGCCGCTAGAACGGCAGCGCCGCGGTGTGCTTCGTGCGCGCGACGACGATCTCGCCGTCCTGGGCATCGCCGCCGAAGGCAGTGGTCGGCAGGCTGGCCGAGGCGGGGGTTGCCGGCACGGCCGTCTTCGCGCCCAGCCGCTCGAGCAGCGCGTCGCGTGCCGCGAGCGGCTCGTCCCCGAGCCGCACCACGGTGCTCGCGCCGGTGTCCGGCAACGCGCCGCCGAACGCCAGCACGTCGATCCCCTCGCGGGCGGACCGCACCGCGTAGACGAGGCGGCCGATCGCGTCGAGCGACGCGCGCGTGCCGCCGAGCACGAGCGCGTCCGGCGTGAGCGCGCGCAGCGCGCGGCCGAGCCGCGCGGGCTCGGTGGCAGCCGTCAGCGTGAGCGTGCGCAGGCCGGCGCGGCGCAGCAGCAGCTCGAGCGCCTGCACCTGCAGCGCCTGCGGATCGGCGGGCGCCGTCGCGTCGGAGATCAGCACGCCCTCGTCGCGCGTCGCGGGCGCGGCGACGCGGCGCAGCGCGGAGATCCAGTCGGTCGCGAAGCGCCACGCGAAGCTGTGCTCCGGGCTGCACGGATCGTCGGCGTGCAGCTCGGCGACGGCCGGCAGCAGGACCTCCTGGATCGTGCGCTCGAGCGAGCGGATCGCCAGGCTCTCCTCCAGCAGGCGCGCGGCCTTGTCCTCCTCGAAGCGCGCGAGCGCGAGCGCGAGGCGGTTCGACGACGGCGGGCCTGCCCCGCGCTGGCGAGCGATCGAGATCGCGGAGGAGACGTTCTGCGTCTCCTCGAACGCAGCTTTCAGCGCCTCGATGTCGGCGAGGGCGTACTGGCGGTGGCCGCCCGACGTGCGCGCCGGCGACGGGTAGCCGAAGCGACGCTCCCAGCTGCGCAGCGTGTTCGGGCTGACGCCGAGCATCACGGCCGCCGCGTTGGTGCGGATCCCACTCATCGCACGCAGCACTCTCCCCGCCCAGGTCCAGAGGTGCAACACGTGCAGGGAAAGCTGCACCGCGCAAGGCGGCGTGCAGGAGGAGGAGCCGTTGCGCGAAGCGCGACGGCTGGGGTGCCGGAGCCGGCCACGTGGCCGGCGGAGGCGGGCCCCCTGAGGTTCTCAGTCCTCGAGCACGAGGAGCGCGGCGCGCGGCGGACCGCAGGAGCCGACGCGCAGCGGCATGCGCACGCCGAAGACGTTCGCCGGGCGCACGAACAGGCGGCGCAGCTCGTCCTCGCCGCCGGCCGCATGCATGATCGCGCCGGCGAGCGACTCGGGGCCTGAGGCTTCCGCGTCGGCCGGCGTGAGGATCTCGGTGATCGGACGGTTGATGACGTCCGTCTCGGCGACCGCGAGCAGCGATTCGCTTGCTGAGGACATCGCGCACACGTGCAGCGAGCCGTCGACGATCACGAACGGGTCCTCGGGCTTCGGAGCGACGTCCGCGCGCGCCTCGAGCAGCAGGCCGAGGCCGCAATCGCCGCACACGCGTGCCGGCGGGGCCGGCGTCTCGTTGTTCGGCGGCGGCGCGCCGCAGTGGCCGCAGAACCACTGTGACGGGCAGGCCTCTTCGGCCGTCGACGGAACGAGCCGCAGCACAGATGCCGAACGATCGATTGCCATGGTCCCTGAAGCCTCCGTGCCCTATCCGTGTCCTACGCCCCGTCGGCGACCAGCCGTGCGGGTGACGTCCCTGTCGTGATGCTCGTGACCGGATGGCTCACGAGGTCGACCATCTGCCGGGCTGCCTCTCCTGGCGTGCCCGGAAGCATCGTAGCGCCTGTCGTGCGGACGCGCGTCCGCTGCGGTCCGCGCCGATACACGGCGACGGGCAGCGGGCCGGTCGCAAGCCGCACCGCGTAGGCCCAGCGAGCCACGGCGTCGTCCGACAGCGCCCCGCCGGCGATGATCACGCCGTCGGGCCGGCAGGTGGCGAGCGCCTCCGACATGTTGGCGACGCCGCGCACCGACAGGCCCAGCACGCGCGCGCCGGCCCGCATCGCGAGCAGCTCGAGCGCGCGCACGTAGGCGGCGTCGGGGTCGAGCTCGTCGCGCGTGGCGTCGCCGAGCACGATCGTCGCGCTCGACTGCATCCCCGGCGTGACGAGCCGCTGCGCGCGGCGCAGCCAGCTGTTGCCCCATCGCGCGGCGAACGCCCACTGCACGGACTCGGTTCCGTGCCGGCGGACGATCTCGTCGAGCGAGTTGAGCAGGACCTCCTGCACCGTGCGGTCGAGCGAGCGCAGCGCGAGGGCTCCCTCGATCGCGTTGTCGGCGCGTGGCTGGTCGAACGCGTTGAGCGCGCCGACCAGCGCGTTGGTGTCTGCGCCGAGCCCTTCTCGCGCGCGTGAAACCGCGGACGAGATGGACAGCCCGTCGAGCAGCGCATCGCGGAGGGCAGCGATCTCCCCGTGCGTGTACAGGCGGTGACGACCAGGCGAGCGCTGCGGTCGCGGGAAGCCAAAACGCCGTTCCCACGCGCGCAGCGTATTAGGGCTGACATTCAGCAGCGCCGCAGCTTCGCTGGTCTTCAGGTAGCGCATCACGGGGTATTTCGGCCTATCTGCGGCCCCGCAGCGGCGGGCTGCGCGAATTTGCACAGGTTTTGACGCGATTTGGGTGCAAAACCTCCATCGAGCGGCTACAGTTCCGGCTGTAGGGCAGCGGGTCCGCGCCGCCCTCGGAAGCGCCGCGGACCGAATGTGCAGCGCGACCGATCGGAGGCCATGGATGTTCTACAAGGGCAAGTAGTTCTGATTCCTTGCTCGTAATGGTCCGTTAGGACCGTTACCTTCCGGACATGCGTGTCGTACGCGCGTGGCCGAGAAGCGACAGCCTCGCGAGGGGGATCGTCCTCGTCGGCATACTCGGTTGTGTCGCGTGGGCGGTGGTTGCCGCCGATCCTGGTCGGCTGTCCTGGCTTTTTGGTGTGCTTGCCCTCGGTGTCATCGGTGCCGATCTGTTCGGCACGGGCACCGGGGCGCAAGCCGTCCACATCTCGAGCTCCGCGCTCGCCGCGATCGTCGTGCTCGCCCTCTTCGGGCCGGCAGCCGCCTTCGCCGTGGTCGCGGTGTCCGAGCTGATCACCTGGCTCGTCGAGCGCTACCGCGCGGAGCGCATGGCGATGAACATCGTCGGCAGCGGCGCTCCGGTGCTGATCGCCGGCACGCTGTTCGAGGCGCTGCGGCCCGCACAGGACGGCTCGGTCGGCTTCTACCTCGCGCTCGCGCTCGCGGCGGCGCTGATGTTCCCGCTCAGCCTGCTGATCGTCGCCGGCATCACCTCGATGCTCGACGGCGTCTCCTTCTGGGGGATCGTCTCGGTCGCGTTCTGGCCGTTCCTCGGCTCGATCGGGATCAACGTGCTGCTCGCGCTCGCGGCGACCGGGCTGTGCCTCGAGCTGGGCATCGGCGGCACGGCGTTCGCGGCCTTCACGCTGATCGCGTTCAGCTACATGGCACGGCTCGTTGGGACGGCGCGGCACCGCAGCAAGCAGTACGCCTCGCTGTCATGGGGCGTCCTCTCCGGCCTGCTGCGTACGCTCGACATCCGCGATCCGCGCGCGGCGCGGCACGCCGCCGCGGTCGCGGCATTCGCCCGCGACATCGCGCGCGAGGCCGGCATGTCCGACGAGGAGCAGGAGCTCGCGCACACCGCCGGCCTGCTGCACGACATCGGCAACTTCGCGCTGTCGGACCGCGTGTTCGAGCGCGGCCGCGTGCTGACGGACGAGGACTGGGACGCGATCCGCCAGCACCCGGTGCTGGGCGCCGACATGCTGCGCGACCTCGGCCTCTACGGCCCGGTCGCGGAGATCGTGCGCGCCCACCACGAGCGGGTCGACGGGCGCGGCTACCCGGATCGCCTGAAGGCCGACAGAATCCCGGAGCTGGCGAAGATCATCGCCGTCGCAGAGGTCTACGACACGCTCACGGCGGCCGACACCTATCGCACGCCCGTCAGCTCGTTCCAGGCGCTGACCGAGCTGCGGCGCGTCGCCGGCTCGCAGCTCGACGCCGGCTACGTCGAGGTGCTCTCGAGAGTGCTCGCCGGCAGCGACGCGACGTACCGCCATGCGGACGCCGCCGACTTCGGCAGCGAGCTGGACCTCGAACGCCGCATCAACGAGGCAGCCGCGAGCTGAGATCCCCAGGGCCCGCCTCCGGTGACCACGTGGCCACCTTCGGCACCCCACGACGTAGCGCGCCGCAACGGGCGCGCTCGCGGTCTGCTGCAGTTGTGGGGGAGGGATCAGCCTGTCGCGCGCTGCAGGAACGAGTCTTCGTGGCTCTGCTGGACCGCGAAGCTGTTCTGCTGAAGCGAGCGCACGAACTGTTCGATGTGCTCGACGCTGAAACGACGCTGCCCGCCCGGGGTCCGGTAGGACTGGAGGTAGCCCATGTCGGACCAGCGGCGGACGGTGCCGAGCGAGACACCAAGCTCACGGGCGGCCTGCGAGGTGGAGAGCCCCAAGGGCCGCGCGTTCATCCCGTGCATCTGCAATGGCATGCGACCATTAGGGAGGGTTTGCGCCCTTCTGTGAAGGTCCGGGGAGGTTTTGCACAACCTCGGGCCCAAGGAAGTGACGGAAGCTGCGCGGACTGGAAGGATGGCGGCGTGGGACGGACCGGCGTCGTGTGCATGCTCGCGCTGCTCGCCCTCTCAGGCTGCGGTGGTCGCACGCCGCCAGCCGAGGCGTGCATCCAAGCACAGCCGGCAGATGTGCTGCAAGCGCTGTCGGGCGCGCCGGACCACGTCACGCTCGATGACGGCACGTCGCTCTCGCAGTGCGTGCGGCGCACGATCGACGACAGCCGCCTGCAAGCGCTCGGGGCGACCCTCACTGCTGCGGCCGACACGCTCGCGCGCCGCATGGGCACGAGCGACGCCGCGGCCTTCCAGCTCGGCTTCCTGATCGGCGCGACCGATCGCGGCGCGGCGCAGGCGGGCGGGTTCCAAGGCGATCTGGCGAATCGCATCGCCGGCGCCGCGCCGCCGGACGGCGGCCGGCGCCGCGCGCTGCTGATGCGCGGACGTGCGGCAGGATTGCGGGGCGGATGAGGCTGCGGCTCTACCACCATCCCGACGGCGCGCGCATCGCCTACCGCGAGGCAGGCGCCGGCCCGGGGCTTGCGCTGTTCCACTCGCTCGGGCTCTCGCACCGCGAGTGGGAGCCGATCGTCGAGCCGCTCTCACAGCGCTTCCGCGTCGTGCTGCCCGACCTGCCGCTGCACGGCGACAGCGAGGATCGTCCACGCCACCCCTATACGCCCGACTGGCTCGCCGAGGTCGTCGCCGGCTTCTGCGGCGAGGTGCTCGGGCCGCGCCCGCTCGTCGGCGGGCACGACGTCGGTGCCGAGCTGCTGCTGCGCGCGGTACTCGACGGCCGGCTCGCGCCGCGACGGCTCGTGCTGATGCCGAACCGCCTCCACCGGCGCGCCGAGCACCGCGCCAGCCGCTCGCTGTGGCGGCGCGCGTCGATGGTGGCCGTCGTCCCCGGGCTCGATCGCCTGCTCGCGCGCGGTGCCCCGCTCGTGTTCCGTCCCTCGCTCGGCGAGAAGCTGTCGGTGCAGCGCAATCCGGCGGCGCGCGACCTCGTGCGCCACGCGCTCGCCGACATGCCCGGCAATCGCGCCCGGGCGCGCTCCTGGGCGAAGTTCGCGCGCCACTGGCCGAGCGAGCCGTGGCGTGAGCTGTTCGACGCCTACCGCCACGTGACGGCGCCGACGCTGCTGCTGTGGGCGGACGCCGACCCGGCGCATCCGCTGGCGGTCGCGCGCCAGGCGCTCGATCTGCTGCCGGACGCCCAGCTGCGCGTGCTCGACCGCGCCGGCTTCCTGCTCGCCTACGACGATCCCGTCGGCTTGGCGCGAGAGCTGATTTCCTTCTGTGGCTGAGCTTTTCGACTACGTGACGACTTTGAGACATCCGGAGGACGCCATGGGCGTGCAGGAGACGGAGCAGCAGCTGTGGGGCGGTGAGACGACCAAGGCGGTCGCGAACTTCCCCGTGTCGGGCGAGCGCGTGCCGGTACCGGTCGTGCGCTGGCTCGGACGCATCAAGGGCGCCGCAGCGCGCGTGAACGGCGAGCTGGGGCTGCTCGACGGCGCGATCGCCGAGCGGATCGCCGCTGCCGGCGCCGCGATCGCAGCCGGCGAGCACGACGACCAGTTCCCCGTCGACGTGTTCCAGACCGGCTCGGGCACCTCGTCGAACATGAACGCGAACGAGGTGATCGCGACGCTCGCGGGCGAGGGCGCACACGCGAACGACCACGTCAACATGGGGCAGTCGTCCAACGATGTGTTCCCGAGCGCCGTCCATCTCGCGGCTCTTGACGAGGCGACGAACGACCTGCTGCCGGCGCTGGAGCAGCTCGAGGCGTCGTTCGCGGCGAAGGCCGCCGCGTTCGAGGACGTGGTGAAGTCGGGCCGCACGCATTTGATGGACGCGGTGCCCGTGACGCTGGGGCAGGAGCTCTCCGGCTACGCGGCGCAGATCCGCCTTGGCGCGCGCCGCGTGCGCAACGCGCTGCCGCAGGTCGCGCAGATCCCGCTCGGCGGAACCGCGACGGGCACCGGCTTGAACACGCACCCGGAGTTCGCGCAGCGCGTGCGCGCGAAGCTGAGCGAGGCGAGCGGGCTGCAGATCTCGCCGCCGGAGGATCCGTTCGAGGCGCAGGCGAACCGCGACGCGCTCGTGGAGCTGTCCGGCGCGCTGAAGGTGATCGCCGTCTCGCTCACGAAGATCGCGAACGACCTCGCGCTGATGGGCTCGGGCCCGCGCGCCGGCATCGGCGAGCTGTTCCTGCCAGAGCTGCAGAAGGGCTCTTCGATCATGCCGGGCAAGGTCAACCCGGTGATCCCGGAGGTCGTGCTGCAGGTGAGCGCGCAGGTGATCGGCAACGACGCCGCGATCACGGTCGGTGGCCTGCAGGGCCAGTTCGAGCTCAACGTGCGCATCCCGCTGATCGCGCGCAACCTGCTGCAGTCGATCAAGCTGCTGGCGAACACGTCACGCCTGTTCGCCGAGAAGTGCGTCGACGGGATCGAGCCGAACCTCGCCGGCTGCGAGCGCTCGGCCGAGTCGACGCTCGCGTCGGCGACCGCGCTCAACCCGTACATCGGCTACGACAAGGGCGCCGAGATCGTCAAGGAGGCGACCGCCTCCGGCCGCACGGTGCGCGAGGTCGCGCTCGAGCAGGGCGTCGACGAGGAGACGCTCGCGAAAGCGCTCGACCTGCGCAGAATCGCGCGCGGCAGCTCCGCCTAGACGCTCAGCGTCGGCCACAGCGCGTAGGCGGGGTACGGCGGGTCGTGGAGAACACGGCCCGCCGGTGTGTCCTGCACGGGGCCGCGCAGGCCTGACTGGAAGCGCACGTCGCGGTCGTGCACCTGGTACTGGCTCCAGGCGCGCACCGGCAGACGCGCCATCGCGCTCCAGTTCGCGCGCAGCCGCGCGACCTGCTCGGCCAGCGCATCGGGCTGGCTCGGGTCGGCCGTGGCGTCGTGGTCGACGACGTAGCGATCGGCACCGGTGCGGCGTACCGAGAACTGATAGCCGCCCTCGGTGATCCAGACGGCCGGCTGCGGCCACGCGTGGCGGCGTTGCATGTCGAGCAGGTCCTCGACGCGCCAGCGACCGCTCACGCGCGGGCCGTACTTCACGTCCACCCAGTTGTGGTGCGCCCAGCCGACGGGTACGTCGGGCTGCCAGCCGCGCAGGCGCTCGAGCACCTCGCCGCTGAAGACGTCCCAAGGCGTGCCGCGCGGACTCGGCGGCGTGCCGACGTCGGAGGTGCCCGGGATCAGCAGGCCGGGACCGCCCTGTGAGCGGTAGGGCGATGCGACGATCGCCGCGCTGCGCGCCAGCTGCGCGACGACCGCGGCGACCGACTGCTGCGGCCACCAGGTCAGGTTCGGCTCGTTCATCGGCTGGAGCCAGTCGAGCCGCGCGCCGTGGGGATTCCCGAGCCGCGCGCCGCGCCGGCCGGGCCCGGGCGAGCGCTCGCCGCTGTAGCGGGCACACAGGTAGGCGACCAGCCACGCCCACGGTCCCTGCGGCGAGTGGTCGTCGGGGATGCGAGCGTCGTTGGCGAGCGTGCCCTGGCCGAGCTGCGGGTAGCCGCGGCCGCCGGCGGCAGGGTCGCGCGAGGCGTCGAGCACGACGCTGGGATGCGTCCAGGCCGGGAACGCCTGGTAGACGGTCAGCGACGTCTCGCAGCGGTCGGCGTTCGCGCGCGCGAGCTGCACGTCGAGCGCGTCGAGCGTCGCCGCCGCCGGTCCGTCGGGATCGCTCAGCTGCGCGAATGCAGCGCTGCGCGTGAGCGGATCGGGCGCGAGCGGCTGGAGCGTCGGCCAGCCCACCCAGAGGTTGAGGAACGTCACTGGATGCGGCCCCCCGAGCAGGTGGGAACGCACGCCGAGCGCGTCGTCCCAGCGGTTGAGATCGCCTGCGAGCGAGATGCCTTTGCGCATGGGAGGCTGCGGCGCAGCCCCATCGCCGCAGCCAGCGACGGCGAGCAGCGCTGCGGCGCTCGCGCTCGCGAGCAGCTCGCGTCGCGTCAGCCCGACCATCGGGCGGACGCTAGCGGCTCAACCGGTGTACAGGCGCACGAGCGTCTCGGCGACGCAGACCGGCTTCTCGCCACCGTCGCGCTCGAACGTGAGCGCGGTTGCCATCTGGATCCCGCCCGGAACGTCGTCGACGGACGCGATCGCGGCGCGCATGCGCACTCTGCTGCCGACCGGCAGCGGCGCGGGGAAGCGCACCTTGTTGACGCCGTAGTTGATGCCGAACGCGAAGCCCTCGATCGAGAACAGCTCGTACGTGAACTTCGGCGCGAGCGAGAGCGTGTAGTAGCCGTGCGCGATCGTGCCGCCGAACGGCGTGTCCTTCGCTCTCTCGACGTCGACGTGGATCCACTGGTGGTCGCCGGTCGCGTCGGCGAACGCGTTGATGTCCTCCTGCGTGACGAGCTGCCAATCGCTCACGCCGAGCTCCTGGCCGATGCGCGCCTTGATGTCGTCGATGCCGTTGAGCGTGATCATGCGCCGACCGTACTAGGCTGCCGACCATGCCAGCGCCGCTTCTCGTCGTCGACGCGCCCTCGCTGCTGTACCGCGCGTGGTTCGCGCTGCCGGACTCGATCAGAGGCGCGGACGGGATGCCCGTGAACGCCCTGCTCGGCTCCACGAACGCGATCCTGCGGGTGGTTGCGGACCAGGGGCCGCGCGCGGTCGTCATCTGCTCGGGCGCGGAGGCGGCGCGCTATCGCGTCGAGCGCTACGCCGGCTACCACGCCGCCCGCCCGCCGGTGCCCGAGGGGCTCGCGTGGCAGATCGCGCAGTCGCCGCGGATGTTCGAGGCGCTCGGCTGGACGCTCGCGGGGACGGAGGAGCTGGAGGCGGACGACCTCCTGCACTCGTTCGCGCTGGAGGAGGTCGAGGCCGGCGGGACCGCGCTGCTGATGACCGGCGACCGCGACATGTTCCAGTGCGCATCGGAGGACGTGACGATCCTCTACCTGAAGACGGGAGTGAGAGGGTTCGAGCAGATGGGCCCGCGCGAGGTCCGCAAGCGCTACGGCGTGCCGCCCGAGCTCGTGCCCGACTTCATCGCGCTGCGCGGCGACCCGTCCGACGGGTTGCCGGGGGCGAAGGGGATCGGCGAGAAGACCGCGGCGGACCTGCTCGCGCGTCACGGCTCGCTGGAGGCGGCGCTGGCGAGACCGATCGGGGAGACCCCGCGCGTGCAGGGCGCGTTGCGCGACCAAGCCGACGAGCTGCGCGACTTCCTCGCGATCGCGACCCTGCAGCGCGTGCCGGTCGCGCGCCCCGCCGACCGCGTCACCGACCTCGCGGGCGGCGCCGACGCCGCCGAGACGCTCGGGATGAGAAGACTCGCCGAGCGCCTGCGCGCCGCCGGCGACCCGTCGCGGCTCTAGCCCGCCTGCGATCATCGTCGTCGTGGCGCGCGTCGACTTCGACCCGGAGCAGACGGACTCGCTCGCCTTCTACCGGCTGCTGAACTCAGTCGTGATCCCGCGGCCGATCGCGTGGGTTTCCTCGCGCTCAGCGGACGGGGTCGACAATCTCGCGCCGCACTCGTTCTTCACGGTGGCGTGCACCGACCCGCCGATCGTGCAGTTCACCTCGGTCGGTCATAAGGATTCTCTGCGCAACGTCGCGGCGACGCGCGAGTTCGTCGTCAACTTCACGCCCGAGCCGCTGTTCGAGGCGGTCAACGCGACCTCTATCAACGCGCCGCCCGACGTGAGCGAGTTCGACCACGTCGGCATCGCGCGCGAGCCGAGCCTGCGCGTCGCGCCGCCGCGCGTGCGCGACGCGCCGGTCGCGCTCGAGTGCGTGCTGCACGACACGCTGCCGCTCGGCGACTGCACGGTCGTGCTCGGCCGCGTCGTGCACGTCGCGATCGCCGACGAGGCGATGCGCGACGGACGACCCGCCGCCGACCTGCTGCGGCCGCTCGCGCGGCTCGGCGGCAGACAGTGGTCGACGCTCGGCGAGCTGCTGGAGATCGACCGGCCACGCTGGAGCGAGCGTGCGCTCAGCGAGCGCGACGCGACCGCGTGAGCGGTCCGCCTGGGCTACGGCGCCGACAACGCTACGGCGTGAACTTCACCGTCAGCACGTCGCCGTCGCGCATCGCGTAGTCGCGACCCTCCAGCCGCAGCGTGCCGCGCTCACGCGCGGTGCCGTAGCCGCCCGCGTCCACCAGCTCGTCCCAGCCGATCACCTCGGCGCGCACGAAGCCTCTCTGGATGTCGGAGTGGATCTCGCCGGCGGCATGCCACGCCGTGAGGCCTCTGCGCAGGTGCCACGACTGCGCCGGCTTCGCCTCGCCGGCGGTGAAGAACGCGATCAGGTCGAGCAGCGCGAACGCCCCGCGGACGACCCGCTGGAGACCGGACTCGGCGATCCCCAGCTCCTCCCGCATCGCCGCCGCCTCCTCGTCGTCCAGCTCGCACAGCTCCGCCTCGATGCGCGACGAGACCGCGACCGCTTTCGCGCCGTGCGCCTCCGCGTGCGCCGCCACCTCGGTCGGCACCGTGTCCGAGCCCTCGTCGACGTTCGCGACGAACAGCACCGGCTTCGCGGTCAGCGGCTGCAAGTCGCGCAGCGCGTGCGGCGCGTCCTCCGGCGGCGGCACAGTGCGGGCCGGCCGCCCTCCCTGCAGCGCGGCGGTCAGCTCCCGCAGCCACGCCTGCTCGGCGATCGCCGCCTTGTCGCCGCCGCGCGCTGTCTTCGTGACGCGCTCGAGGCGCCGCTCCGCCTGCTCCAGGTCGGCGTACGTCAGCTCCGTCTCGATCGTGTCGATGTCGGCGCGCGGGTCGACGCGGCCCTCCGGATGCACGACGTTCTCGTCGCCGTGCGCGCGCACGACGTGCACGATCGCATCCGTCTCGCGGATGTTTGCGAGGAACTTGTTGCCGAGCCCCTCGCCCTCCGACGCGCCTCTCACGAGGCCCGCGATGTCGTGGAAGGCGATCGTGTCGTGGACGACCTCCGAGGCGCTCAGGGTCGCCGCCACGCGCTCCAGCCGCTCGTCGGCGACCGGCACGATCGCGACGTTCGGCTCGATCGTCGTGAACGGGTAGTTGGCCGCCTCTGCACCGGCGCGCGTCAGCGCGTTGAAGAGCGAGGACTTGCCCGCGTTGGGCATGCCGACGATGCCGACCTTCATCGCGCGGGAGGGGTCGGTCCGAGGTGATTGCCGATCACGGCGCCGAGCAGCACGCCGGCGACGATATCCGACGGATAGTGGACGCCGAGGTACAGCCGCGACGCGACCATCGCGACCGCCGTCGCGCGCAGTGGCACCGGCGGCAGCAAGTGTCGAAACGCGTGCACGGCGGCGGCCGACGTGGCCGAGTGCGCGCTCGGGAACGACAGCTGCGTCGGCGTGCGGATCAGCGGCGGCAGGTCCGGCAGCCGCGGCCGCGGACGACGGACCGCGAGCTTCACGGTCTGGTTGACGGCGTTGGCCAGCACGACGGCGCGTGTCGCGCGACGCCAGCGCGCACGGCGCGCCGGGTCGAGCGCCATGCCGGCGCCGCCGAGCGCGAGCCACAGCGCGCCGTGCTGCCCGAGCGACGAGAACGCGCGCACCGTGCGCTCGGCGCGCGGCGTATGCGCGACCGTACGCGCGAACCGCAGGCCGGCGAGGTCCAGCGCGGCGAGCCGGTCGATCAAGCGCCGAAGCCGACGCGCTGATCGGCGGCGTCCACCTGCACGAAGACGACCTTCGCGAGGTCGAGCACGACCGTGCCGTCCTCGGCCTCGAGCTCGTGCCAGCCCTGGGCGCCCTTGTCGAGCGCCTTGCGCAGCGCGGCGAGCTGGTCGGGCGTAACGCGCGCGACGAGCGCCTGACCGTGGAAGCCGATGCTGATGCGCTGCTTGACGTCCGCCATCAGATGCTCGACTCCATGAGATTCGTGGATGCGAGCATCTAATGGTCCTCCGCCGGTTGGACGAGCTCGGTCAGGACCCCGCCGGTCGAGGCGGGGTGCACGAACGCGACGCGCGCGTTGCGGATCCCGACGCGCGGCGTCTCGTCGATCAGGCGCATGCCCGCATCCTTCAAGGCGGCGAGCGTGCCCTCGATGTCGGCCACCTGGTAGGCCACGTGGTGGAGGCCGGGGCCCTTCTTCGCGAGGAACTTGCCGACCGGCGTGTCGGGGCCGAGCGGCGCGAGCAGCTCGACGTGGTTCTCGCCGACGTCGAGCAGGATCGCCTCGACGCCCTGCTCGGTGACGGTCTCGCGGTGCACGACCGGCATCTTCAGCACGTCGGCGTACAGCTCCAGGGCGGCGTCGAGGTCCTCGACGGCGACGCCGATGTGGTCGATCCGGCTCAGCATGCGGCGGAGGATAGTCAGTCGCGCGCGGCGGCGATGCCGGGCGCCGCCTGGGCGGGCTTGGCGGCGGGCCGCGGCAGGTCGGCGAGCACGCGGTCGATGTCCGCGCGCTCCAGGACCTCCTGCTCGAGCAGCGCATCGGCGAGCGCGTCGAGCCAGCGCCGGTGGCTCGTCAGCAGTCCAAGTGCGGCGCGGTAGGCGCCGTCGGCGAGATCGTGCTGCTCCTCGTCGCGCAGCCGCAGCGTCGCCTCGGCGGCGTGATCGCCGTCGATTCGGCGCAGCTTCACGCGCGTGCCCATCGCGTACTCGTCGACCATCGCGGCGGCGAGCGAGGTGACGACCTCGTAGTCGCCTGCCGCCCCGGTCGTGACCGAGCCGAACACGAGCTGCTCCGCGGCGCGGCCGCCGAGCAGCATCGTCATGCGGTCGATCAGCTCTTCGCGCGTCTTCAGGTAGCGATCCTCCTCGGGGAGGTTGAGCGTGTAGCCGAGCGCGCGGCCGCGCGGGACGATCGAGATGCGGTGGACGCGGTCGACCGACGGCAGCAGCTCCGCGCACAGCGCATGACCGGCCTCGTGGTAGGCGACGATCCGCTTCTCCTTCTCGTTCAGCCCGCGCTTCGCCTGCATGCCGGCGACGACGCGCTCGAGCGCCGTGTCGAAGTCTCGCCCGCTCACCTGCTCCGCGTGGCGGCGCGCGGCGCCGATCGCGGCCTCGTTGCAGATGTTCGCGAGGTCGGCGCCCGTGAGGCCGCTCGTCTGCCGCGCGACGAGCTCGAGCTCGACGCTCGGCGCGAGCGGGATCCCACGCGTATGCACCTGCAGAATGCGCTCGCGGCCTCTGCGATCGGGCGGCGCGACGAACACCTGGCGGTCGAAGCGGCCAGGCCGCAGCAGCGCCGGGTCGAGCCTCTCCAGCAGGTTCGAGGCGGCGATCACGACGACGTCGCCGCGCGCGGTGAAGCCGTCCATCTCGACGAGCAGCTGGTTGAGCGTCTGGTCCTTCTCGCCGGAGGCGTCGCCGACGCCCCGCCGGCCGCCGACCGCGTCGAGCTCGTCGATGAAGACGATCGCCGGCGTGCGCTTGCGCGCCTCCTTGAAGAGGCGACGGATGCGCGCCGCGCCGACGCCGACGAACGTCTCCACGAACGATGCGGCCGACTGGGCGAAGAAGGTCGCTCTCGACTCGTGCGCGACCGCCTTCGCGAGCAGCGTCTTGCCGGTCCCCGGCGGCCCGTGCAGCAGGATCCCCTTCGGGACCGTCGCGCCGAGGCGCTTGAAGCGCTTCGGGTCGCGCAGGAACTCCACGACCTCGCGCAGCTCCTCCTTCGCCTCGTCAACGCCGGCGATCTCGTCCCAGCCGATCTGCGGCGAGGCCTCGGGCTTGATCTGCTGCGGCTTCGTCGGCCGCATCTGCCGCATCATCACGACGAGCAGCGCGATCAGAACGCAGAACAGGATCACGGGGACCCAGATCGCCGCCCATTCCTTGAAGTCGTAGTAGCCGAGGAATGACGCGAAAACGCTCACCGTCTCCGTCATCGGCAACTCCACGCCGCGGCTCAACCCAACAGCGCGCGCGTCACGTCCGCGTAGAAGCGCGCGGCGTAGCCGAGGTCGCGCACGTCGATGCGCTCGTCGGCGCCGTGCACGAGCGGCGCCGCCTCCAGCAGCGACTGGTGGCGGTGCGGGAAGAAGCCGTACGCGACGCAGTCGGGGAACGTCTTGCGGAACCAGCGCGAGTCGGTGAAGCCCGGCAGGATCACCGGGACGGTGGCCGCGCCCGGGTCGTTGTCGGCGATCCAGGCGTCGATCGCCTCGCGCAGCGGCGAGTCGGCCGGCGAGCCGTTGCCGACGACCTGCTCGGTGAACTCGACGTCGAAGCCGTCCTCGCCGAGCACCTCCGCGATCGCGCGTCGCACCTCGTCCTGCCCGAGTCCCGGCGGCACGCGACAGTCGACGTGCACCTCGGCGCGGCTCGGGATCACGTTGACCTTCTCCGAGGCGGCCGCGCGCGTCGGTGTGAAGGTGACGCCGAGCATCGGCTCGAACATCGTCGCCAGGCGCGGGTCGGTCGCGGCGAGACGTTCCACCGCGCCGGCCGGGTCGTCCGGATCCTCGCCGAGGCCGCGCAGGAAGGCCGCCGGCACGTCGGTGATCGCGTACGACGGCTGGCGCGCGCCGAGCCGCTCCAGCAGCGGGGCGAGCTTCAGCAGCGCGTTGTCGCCCATCTTCGGCAGGGACGCGTGCCCGGCAACGCCGTCGGTGATCAGCTTGAAGCGGAATACCCCCTTCTCGGCGCAGCAGACGCCGTAGCGGCGGGCGCCGCCGTACTCGAAGAAGGGACCGCCGCCCTCGTTGACGAGGTAGTCGCAGCGAACCTTGTCGGGATGCGTCTCCGTGATCCACTGCGCGCCGAGCGCGCCGCCCGTCTCCTCGTCGACGACCGCGCAGACCAGCAGCTCGCCGCGCGCTGGCCGCCAGCCCGAGCGCGCCAGCGAGATCGCCGCGGCGATCTCCGCCGCCACCTGCGACTTCATGTCGAGCGCGCCGCGGCCCCACAGGAAGCCGTCGGCGACGTCGCCCGACCACGGGCCGTGCGTCCACTCGTCCGGGTGCGCGAGCACCGTGTCGACGTGGCCGAGCAGGCAGAGCGTGGGGCCGACCACGGGCTCCGCCCGCGGTGCCCTCGCCCCCTTCAGGCGCGCGAGCAGGTTCGGCCGCTCCGGCGTCGCGCCGAGCAGCTCGCAGTCGAAGCCGGCGCTCGTCAGCTCGCCAAGCAGGTACTCCTGCAGCAGCCGCTCGTTCCCCGGCGGGTTGACGGTGTCGAAGCGGATCAGCCGCCGCAGCAGGTCCGTCGTCGCGCGTTGGAGGTCGTCGCTCATCGGCGTGGCGATCCTATGTCACCGCACGATCGCCGAGACGACCATGCCCGCGGCCGCGATCAGCAACACGACGCCGATCGCCCGGATCAGCTGGCGCTCGGACAGGCGACCTGTGAGACGCGACCCGAGCAGCGCGCCGGGGATCGAGGCGGCGCCGCCGACGAGGATCGGCGTGAGGTCGGGCGCCGCGTTCGGCAGGTGGCCGAGCGCGCCGGCGACACCCACGAAGAAGCCGATCGCAACGTTCGTGCCGACCGCTCTGACCGGCACCTCGCCGACGAGCCGCAGGAGCGCGGGCATCCGCAGCGAGCCGAGGATCAGGCCGACGATCCCGCCGAGCAGGCCGATCACGGCGCCGCTCGCGACCGCGACCGGGATGTCGAGCCCAGGCTGCTCCTGCTCGTGCGCGCCGCCGCGCCGGCGGCGACGCGGAGGTCCGCCCTCGCTGCGCAGCATCCCGATCCCGCTGCTCAGCAGCACCGCCGCGATCGCAAGCAGCAGCGCGCGCTCCGGCAGCAAACCGGAGAGATAGCCGCCCGCGACCGCGCCAACGATCGACGGCGGCGCCATCCATGCGAACAGCCGCCAGTTGATCCGCCCGGCGCGGATGTGCGCGATGGCGGCCGTCGCGGCCGCGACTGCGCTGATCGCGATGTTCGCCCCGGCTCCAGCCGCCGGCGAGGATGCGACGAGCAGGACGACCGGCAGGCGCAGGTTGCCGAGGACGAGCCCGACGAGCCCGCCCCCGAGCGCGACGAGGAAGCACCAGACGGCCAGCAGCGCGAGCTCCACGGCGCGACAGGGTAGGGATCGTCGTGCCCGTGGAGGAGACTGACGCGTGAAGATGGACTCGCTGTTCGAACCGGAGGAGGCGCAGCCGCAGGCGGCGACCGCCGCGGACGCGCCGCTCGCCGCGCGCATGCGCCCGCGCGACCTGGGCGAGTTCGTCGGCCAGGAGCACCTGCTGGGGGCGGGTGGGACCGGGTCATCCTTGCGCACGGCGATCGAGCAGGGACGGCCGCACTCGATGATCCTGCACGGCCCACCAGGCAGCGGGAAGACGACGTTGGCGCGCATCGTCGCGGCGAGCGCGAACGCAGCGTTCGAGGAGCTGAGCGCCGTCCAAGCCGGCAGACCGGAAGTGCGCGAGGTGCTGAGACGCGCGCAGGAACGCCGCCGCGGCGGCCGCGGGACGATCTTCTTCCTCGACGAGATCCACCGCTTCAACAAGGCTCAGCAGGATGCCCTGCTGCCGGCGGTCGAGGAGGGTCTCGTGACGTTGATCGGGGCGACGACGGAGAACCCGTCGTTCGAGGTCAACGGCGCTCTGCTCTCGCGGGTGCGCCTCTACGAGCTGAGCGAGCTGACCGAGGCGCACGTGCGCACGCTGCTGCGGCGCGCGCTGGAACGCGGCGAGTGCGGCGACGTGCGGGTCGACGACGATGCGGTGCAGCTGCTCGCCGCGCGTGCCGGCGGCGACGCGCGCACCGCGCTCGCGGCGCTGGAGCTCGCATGCAGAACGGCGCCGGTCGGCGTCGTCACGCAGGCGCACGCGGAGGATGCGCTGCAGCGGCGGATCCTCCACTACGACCGCGCCGACGACCGCCACTACGACACGATCTCGGCCTGGATCAAGTCGACGCGCGCGTCCGACCCCGACGCGTCGCTCTACTACCTGGCGGTGATGCTCGAGGGCGGCGAGGACCCGCGCTTCATCGCGCGGCGCATGGTGATCCTCGCGAGTGAGGACATCGGCAACGCCGACCCGCAGGCGCTGAGCGTCGCGACCGCGGCCGCGGCGGCGGTCGACCGCGTCGGCCTGCCCGAGGCGCAGTATCCGCTCGCGCAAGCCGCCATCTACCTGTCGCTCGCGCCGAAGTCGGACGCAGCCAAGCGTGCGATCGGCACCGCACGCGGCTTCGTCCGCGAGCGCGGTGCCGAGCCGCCGCCGGTGCAGCTGCGCTCGGGCGGACGCGGCGAGGGCTACGACAGCCCACACCGACACCCCGGACACCTCGGCGAGCAGGAGGTCGCGCCGCCGAAGGCGGTCGGCGAGCGCTTCTACGTGCCCGACGAGCAGGAGGCGGCGCTGGCGGCGCGCCTCGCGGAGATCCTCAGAGCGCGTGGGCGCAAGCCCTGATGGGCCTGCGCCCACAGCGACCGGTGATCAGCCG
Organism: uncultured Actinomycetes bacterium; assembly: GCA_963770165.1. GTDB lineage: Bacteria > Actinomycetota > Thermoleophilia > Solirubrobacterales > Solirubrobacteraceae > Conexibacter. The sequence goes on along the minus strand of CAVYOK010000003.1, from coordinate 693,624 downwards.
ACGCCCGGACTCGGCGCGTACTCCCCGAGGAAGCGTCTCCCGATGATTCTCTGTTCGACCGCGGCCTCGCCGATGTAGCACCGCCACGTGCGCCCGTCGCTCGCGAGCGAGCGGCAGCCGCCGTTGACGTGCTTCGTCGCGTCGACGGTCGCCTCGACGGCGCCCTTCCAGTTCGTCACGTCTTGCTCGGCGCCGCGATCGCCGGGCGGAGTGATCTTGACGTACCGCTTGCCGTCGCGCTCTATCTTCGTCACGACGTGCGCTTGCGTGCCGCGCTCCGGCTCCGGCGCGCGCTCGAGCGTGCAGAGGTACTCGACGCCCTCGCGGACCACCTCGCACGTCGGATTCGTGCCGGCAAGCGCGAGCGTCCCGGCGGGAAGGCTTCTCGCGACCTCCTCGGTGGTGATCAGCGCGTGCGTCGCGAACGCCGCGGCCGGGAGCGCGACGACGGCGAGCGCGGCCGCGAGCGACATGCGACGCGAGCCGCGGCGCGGGCGACGCGCGGAGGCGAGGTCGGCCTCCGCGGCGCGCTCGAGCGCGCCGCCGAGCTCGGCGAGTCGGGCTGACAGGTCGGTCATCGGGATCCCTCCAGCGAGTTCGTGAGCTTTGCGCGCAGGGCGCTGAGGCCGCGGTGGACGCGCACCCGCGCGGCCTGCGGTGTGGTGTCGAGCCGACCGGCGACCTGCTCGTAAGGGAGCCCGTCGAGCACGCGCATCTGAATCGCGTCACGCTGGCCGGGCGGCAGCTCCGCCAGCGCGGCCACGACCGCCTCGTCGAGTCCGTCGATCCACGCCTCCTGCGGCGACGGGCCGGCCTCGTCGTCGTGGCGGTCGCGCATTCCGAGCCGCCTGCGTGCCTGCCGCTCGAGCCGGCCGCGCCGCACCGAGGCGAGCAGCAGGTTGCGGGCGATCGCGAACAGCCAGGGCGCCGCCGAGCCGTCCGCCTCGTCGCGGAAGCGCATCCGCCCGAGCCACGCCTGCGCGAAAGTCTCGGCGGTCAGGTCGTACGCCGCCTCCTCGTCGCGGGTGCGCGCGCGGTGGAAGGCATGGATGCGCGCGGCGTAGCGCTCGTACAGCTCGCGGAACGCGCGCGGGTCCGTGCGCGCGGCGGCGAGCAGCGCCGCGTCGCTTCTCATGCGTCCGGGTGGGTCGTCATCGCGTCTCCCATCGTCGTGTGATGGAGAGATGTCGCGAGCGTCGCCGCGCGTTACGGCGACGTGCAGCGGAGCCCGCGGCCACCCTACGCTGCGGCGCGCAGGTGCCGGCGCGCGTTGTAGCGCAGGCGGCCGGGCAGCAGCGGGACGACGAGCCGGCGCGCGTACTCGGTGTGGCCAAACAGCGCGAGCCCGCGCGCCGGGTCCCACGAGAAGCCGTACTGGGCGCGGATGCGCGGCGGCAGCAGGCCGACCGTCACGAAATTCGCGAGCTCCAACAGCGGGCGCGCCGCCAGCGGCACCGGCGGGCGCATGACGATCTCCCTCGCGGTCGTGCGCGCCTCATCCGTCACGAACAGGTCGTCGCCGTCGAGCATGCGGCGCATGTAGCGGCGGAAGTCGTCGTACGAGGCGGGCATCGCCTCGTCGGGGAGGCCGAACAGGCGGCCGAAGACGCGGTAGTCCTGCCACAGCGACTCACGCTCGCCGAGCGTCAGCCGGCGCACGTAGCGCTGGTAGACGGTCATGCCGGAGTCGACGAGCGTCGCGAGGATCCACAGCAGCAGCTCGGGGTCGTCGGCCGCATACGGCGTCCCGGCGGGGAAGCGGCCGGCCGCCTCGTGCAACTCGCCGCGCACCTTCCCGTGCATCGAGCGCACGCGGCGCGTCGCGCGCTCGGCCTCTCTGCGCGGCCCGTAGGTGACGAGCTCCACGATCTGCGCGGTGCGGTGCAGGCGCTCGTAGGGCTCGTCCTTCGAGACCGTCTGGGCGTAGAAGCCGGCCCACGCGACCGGGTGCGCCGCCTGCATCAGCAGGGCGCGCGGGCCGGCGAGCACCATCACGTGCTCGCGGTAGACGCGGCGGATGACCGCGTCGTCGGTATAGATGCCCTCGGTGCGCGCCATGCGGTCAAGGGTACCTGGCCGTGCAGCCAGTCGCCGGCGGCGACGGTCCGTATACCCTGTCGAGCGATGCCCGCCCAGGCCTACACAGGCAAGGAGTGCGTCTGCCAGCTCCGCAAGGGGATCTGCGACCAGTCGTGCGTACACGACATGCTGGAGACGCCGTTCTACATCGCCTGCCTGAAGCTGAAGGGACGGCGCTGTCTCGTCGTCGGCGGCGGCGACGTGGGGCTGGAGAAGGTGGAGGGCCTGCTGGCGTGCGACGGCGACGTGACGGTCGTCGCGCCGGAGCTGCATCCGGAGCTGCGACGGCTCGCGGAGGAGGGCTCGATCGCCTGGCTGGCGCGTCCTTACGAGACCGCCGACCTTGAGGGCTGCTTCATGGCAATCGCCGCGACGAACGACTCCGAGGTCAATATCAGCGTGTTCGAGGACGCGGAGCGGCGCGCGATGCTCGTGAATGTGGTCGACGTGCCGCCGCTGTGCAACTTCATCCTGCCGGCGATCGTGCGCACGGGCCCGCTCGCGATCGCCATCTCGACGGCAGGCGCCTCGCCGGCGCTCGCGAAGCGCATGAAGCGCGAGATCGGCGACCTCTTCGGCGAGGACTACGCAAGGCTGGCGGTCTTGCTGAACGACGCGCGCGGCTGGGCGAAGGCGACGTTGCCGACCTATCAGGACCGCAAGGAGTTCTTCGAGTCGATCGTGAACGGCGCGCCGGACCCGATTGAGCTCCTGCGCGCCGGCGACGAGCGCGCCGTGCTCGACCTGATCGCGGCGGCGCAGCGATCGCACGCGCCGGCATAGTCCGCTCGGGCGCCGACGCGGCGGTGGTCGCTGCCTGACGGCTCGCCCACGCGTGCGACACTTCGCCGCGTGGGTGAGCTGACGCACCTCGACGACGCTGGGCGCGCACGGATGGTCGACGTCGGCGGCAAGGACGTGACCGCCCGCCGCGCGCTGGCGCGGGCGGTCGTGCGGATGTCGCCGCCGACGGCAGCCGCCGTGCGCGACGGCGACGCGCCGAAGGGCGACGTGCTCGGGCCGGCGCGGATCGCGGGCATTCAGGCGGCCAAGCGCACGTGGGAGCTGATCCCGCTGTGCCACCAGCTGCCGCTGTCGTTCGTCGACGTGCGCGCCGAGGTCGAGGTCGGCGACGCGGCCGGCACCGTCACGCTCACCGCCGAGGCGCGCACGAGCGCCCAGACCGGCGTCGAGATGGAGGCTTTGACGGCCGCCTCCGTCGCCGCCCTGACCGTCTACGACATGGTCAAGGGCCTGGAGAAGGGCGTCGCGATCGAGCAGGTCGTGCTGCTGGAGAAGTCCGGCGGCCGCTCGGGCGACTGGCGCCGCGGTTAGTCGACGCTGCCGCGCGGCACGACCCACTGCACCGGCTGGCCGGTGACCTCCGCGATCCGCTCGTAGTCGGCGTCGTAGTGCATGACCGTCAGGTCCGCGCTCTCGGCGCAGGCGGCGATGATCAGATCCGGAAGCTGGACGCCGCGGTGTTGCGAGCGCTGCGCGAGCCGGCCTTGGACCTCCAGCGCGCGGTCGAGCACCTCCTCGGTGATGCGGACGCGCGGCAGCGTTCGCAACGCCGTCGCGTAGTCGGCATAGGCGCGCGGGCTCTCGGCGCTGTAGAGAACCTCGAGGTCGACGACGCCACAAGTCGCGACCTCGCCCTCGAGCAGCAGCGGGTCGAGCACCGTGCTCACCTGCACGGTCGTCTCGACGCGTGCGAGAGCGCTCTTGTCTGCCATATAGGTCGGCATGTCGGTCAGCGCCAGGCGCCGGCCATGACGTCTGGGTCGTTGAGCGCCAGCAAGCCCGGGGTGTGGAGCAGCTCCACGAGCTTCTTGCGCTGCTCACGCTTGACGACCTCGTCGAGCGCCGCGTCGACCGTCTCGGTGAGGGTTCTCGTCCCGAGGGCTCTGCGGGCGGCCTCGAGCTTGTCGAAGTCGACCTCAAAGGAGGTCTTGCGGCAGGACGGAGCTCTCTTTCTGCGGGGTGGGGCCATGACAGACACGGTAGCGACCTTTCATCGATTGCGATAGAGGCATCATCTTGGGCGGCTATTGACATCCTGTCTACAGCCGCGATAGGTGCATCTCGCACTAAGCTCGCCCCCGTGCAGACCGCGGTCCTGACGATCTCCACGACGCTCGCGCGCGGAAAAGGCGACGACGCCTCGGGCGACCTGCTCGCGCAGCTCGCGACGGAGGCCGGCTGCGAGGTCGTGGCGCGCGACGTCGTCATCGACGACAAGGGCGCGATCGAGCCGGCGCTGCGCGGCTACGTGCGACGGGAGATCGCGCTCGTCTTCACCACCGGCGGGACCGGCCTCACGCCCGACGACGTCACGCCCGAGGCGACCCGCGCGGTGATCGAGCGCGACGCGCCCGGCTTCGCCGAGGCGCTGCGGGCCGAGTCGCGCAAGCACACGCCGATGGGGATCCTCTCGCGCGGCGTCGCCGGGACCGCCGGGCGCACGCTGATCGTCAACCTGCCGGGCAGCCCGAAGGCGATCGCCCAGCTCTTCCCGGTGCTCGCACCGACGCTCAGGCACGTCGTCGCGACGCTGCAGCGCGAGGGTGGACGCGGCGCCGGCCATTGAGCTGCGCGGCGTCGGGCGCCGCTACGGCGAGCGCTGGGCGCTCGACGACGTGTCCGTCAGCGTGCCGGCCGGCGCGACGCTCGTCGTGTTCGGCCCCAACGGCGCCGGCAAGTCGACGCTGCTGCGCGTGCTGGCGACGCTGCTGCGCCCGCACGCCGGCGAGGCGCACGTGCTGGGCGAGCCGCTTCCCGCCCGCGAGTGGGCGGTGCGCGGCAAGGTCGGCCTGCTGGCGCACGAGGCGCTGCTCTACCGCGACCTGTCCGCGCGCGAGAACCTGCGCTTCCACGCGCGCCTGCACCGCGTCGCCGAGACCCATGTGGAGGAGCTGCTGGAGCGGATGCGACTGGCCGGCCGCGCCGACGACCCGGTGCGCACGCTCAGCCGCGGGCTGTTGCAGCGCGTCGCGGTCTGTCGCGCGGTGCTGCACGACCCGCCGCTGCTGCTGCTCGACGAGCCGCGCGCGAACCTCGACCCGGCCGCAGCCGAGCTGATCGAGCCGCTGATCGGGCGCGCGAGCGGCCGCACGCGCGTCGTCACAAGCCACGACCCGGCGGGGGGCCTGGCGGAGGCCGACCTCGCGCTCGGTCTGCGCGACGGACAGGTGGCGCTGAGCGCGCCCGCGCGCGCTGTCGACCCGGCCGCCGTCGAGGAGCTGTATCGGTGAGGCCGTCGCTCGCGCTGCTGCGCAAGGACCTGCTGCTCGAGCGTCGCGCGCCCGAGGCGGTCCCGGCGATGCTGCTGTTCAGCGTCACGACGTTCGTGCTGTTCCACTTCGGCCTCGGCCGCGACGAGGTGTCCGGTCAGCTCGCGTCCGGCGTGCTGACCGTGACGCTGCTGTTCGCCGCGATCTTGGGGATCAACCGGCTGTTCGTCTCCGAGCAGGAGGAGGGTGGCTTCGACGGCGTGCTGCTCGCGCCGATCGACCGCACGTCCATGTTCGTCGCGAAGGCGGCGGGGCTGTTCCTGTTCCTCGCGCTCGTCGAGGTCGTGGCCGTGGCGGCGTTCGCGATCCTGCTGCTGGGACCGAGCCCGTGGCCGGCGCTCCCGGGCCTGATCCTCACGCTCGCGCTCCTCAACGCCGCGCTCGCGGTCGTCGGCGCGCTCGTCTCGGCGCTCGCGATCCGCACACGCGCGCGCGATCTGATCGTGCCGATCGTCGCGCTGCCGCTGCTCACCCCGGCGCTGATCGCCGCCGCGCGCCTGGCGGCGCCGCTGTTCGCGGCGGGTGGCGCGGAGGCGCTGCCAACCAAGTGGCTGGCCGTGCTGGCGCTCTATGATCTCGTCTTCGGGCTGCTCGCCTACGCCGTGTTCGACTTCCTCTTGGAGGACTGACCGCATGATGTACGGGAAGGGGCTCCGAGCACTTTCGCTCGCCACCTTCGCCGCCTTGACCGCCACGTTCGCGCTCGTCTTCTTCTACGCCCCGCTCGACGCCGACCAGGGCTTCATCCAGAAGATCTTCTACGTGCACGTGCCGGTCGCGATCGTGACGCTGTGCGCGTACGTGCTCGGCGGGATCCTCGCGGCGATCCACTTGCGCACGAACGATCGGCGTTGGGATCTGCGCTCGTACGTCGTGATCCACATCGCGCTGATCTTCAACATCGTCGGACTGCTGACCGGCGCGATCTGGGCGAAGGCGTCGTGGGGGCACTGGTGGGTGTGGGACGAGCCGACCCTCGTGTCGTTCCTGATCGTGTTCCTGCTGTTCGCGACCTACCAGCCGCTGCGCTTCTCGATCGAGGACCCGGAGCGCCAGGCGCGCTATGCAGCCGTCTTCGCGGTGATGGCGGGCGCGTTCGTGCCGCTCAACTTCGCCGCCGTGCGCGCGGCGACGGCGACGGTCCACCCGCGCACGTTCGGCACGGCGGAGGGCGGCATGCCGAGCGAGATGGCGTGGGTGTTCCTCGTCGCGATCGTCGCGATCGCGCTGCTGTTCACGCTGATGTGCGCCTACGAGATCGCCGCCAAGCAGACGCGCTGGCAGCTGCGCGCGCTGAGACGGCGGCTGCTCGGCAGCGACGCGGTCGCGCCGCTCGGGCGCAGCGCGGCGCCGTCGCTCGGCGAGCCGAGCCGCTCGCCGCGGACGGGCGGGACCGCGTCGCGCAATCCCGCGGAGGCCGCCTCATGAGCGCGCTCGCCGCCGTCCTCGCCGCCGCGCCCGCGCTGCCGCTCGACGAGGCCGGCAAGTACGTCGCCGGGGCGTTCGTCGTGTTCGTCGGCGTGATCGTGATCTACGTCGCGATCATGGCCGTGCGCCTGCAGCGCATGAGCAAGGAGCTGACGGAGCTGCATCGCGCGCTCGAAGCGCGCGAGCAGGGCGAGGCGGCGCGAGCCGGGCAGGCGGGGGCGGCACAACCATGAGCGAGGTGCTCGCGCTCGGCGTCTCGCACAAAACCGCGCCGATCGCGGTGCGCGAGCGGCTCGCGCTCACGCCCGGCAAGGTCGGCACCTTCCTGCACGAGGTGCAGGCGGTCGCCGGCGTGCAGGAGGCGGTCGCGATCTCGACCTGCAACCGCACCGAGACATACCTCGTCGCGAGCGACCCGGTCGAGGCCGAGACGGCCGTGCTCGGGATGCTCGCGCGCAAGGCGGGGATCCGCCCCACCGAGCTGGCCGGCTCGATCTACGCGTTGCGCAACTGCGACGCGGCACGCCACCTCTACCGCGTGACGGCCGGGCTCGAGTCGATGATCGTCGGCGAGGCGGAGGTCCAGGGCCAGGTCAAGCGCGCCTACGAGGACGCTCTCGGCGCGCAGACGACCGGCCCGCTCACGAACCACCTGTTCCGCGCCGCGATCGCGACCGGCAAGCGCGTGCGCAGCGAGACGAAGATCGGCGAGCGACGGATGAGCGTCTCCTCAGTTGCTGCCGCGCTCGCGGCCGAGCAGCTGCACGGGTTGGAGCGCCGCGAGGTGCTGATCCTCGGCGCGGGCGAGACGAGCGAGCTGGCGGCGAAGGCGCTTGCGACGCACGGCGTCGAGGCGATCTTCGTCGCGAACCGCCGCCACGAGCGCGCGGTCTCGCTGGCGCAGCGCTTCGGCGGCCAGGCGATGTCGTTCGACGAGCTGCCGCAGGAGCTGGAGCGCGCCGACGCGCTCGTGTGCGCGACCTCCTCCCCGCACGCGCTGCTCGGCGCCGAGGAGCTGTCGGCAGTGATGGACGCGCGCGACGGCCGGCCGCTGCTGATCCTCGACCTGGCGGTGCCGCGCGACGTCGCCTCCGACGTGCGCGACGTGCCCGGGATCTCGCTCTACGACGTCGACGACCTGCAGGCCGTCGTGCGGCGCAACAGAGCGGTGCGCCAGGGAGAGGCGTCGCATGCGGAGGGGATCGTCGAGGAGGAGATCCAGCGCTTCGCCGAGTGGCTCGGCTCGCTCGAGGTGCTGCCGACGCTGAGCGCGCTGCGCGAGCGCGGCGCGGCGATCGCGCAGCAGGTCGTGCGCGAGAACGCCGGGCGCTGGGACTCGGCGTCCGAGCGCGATCGCGAGCGCGTGGAGGCGATCGCACAGGCGATCGTCAACCGCCTGCTGCACGAGCCGACGTTGCGCATGAAGCAGATGGCCGACGACCGCATGCACCTGCGGATGCAGGTCGTGCGCGAGCTGTTCGGGCTGGAGGAGGTCGTCGAGGGGGTCGATGACGCGCAGCAGCCGCTGGCCGACGTGCGGCAGCTGCGCCGGCCGGGCCACGCCTCCTGATGCGGATCGGCTCGCGCGGGAGCGCGCTCGCGCTCGCGCAGGCGAGCTTCGTGGCTGAGCTGCTGGGCGGCGCCGACGCCGGCGTCGAGGTCGTCGCGATCACCACCAGCGGCGACCGCGGGATCCTGGTCGGCGACAAGTCGCGCTGGGTGAAGGAGCTGGAGGCGGCGCTCGCGGGCGACGAGGTCGACGCGGCCGTGCACTCGGCGAAGGACGTGCCGACGGAGCTGCCGGAGGGCTTCGTGCTGGCGGCGGTCCCCGAGCGCGCCGACCCGCGCGACGCGCTGTGCGGGGCGGCGTCGCTCGACGAGCTGCCCACGGGCGCGCGGGTCGGAACGAGCAGCCTGCGACGGGCCGCGGGGCTGCGTGCGCTGCGGCCGGACCTGGAGGTGGTCGCGCTGCGCGGCAACGTCGACACGCGGCTGGAGAAGCTCTCGAAGGAGAGCGGCGAGCTGCGACTCGACGCGATCGTGCTCGCGATGGCGGGACTGGAGCGGCTGGGCCGGACAGAGTCGGTCGGCTGCGTCCTCGACGCGCTGGTCCCCGCGCCCGGCCAGGGGACGCTTGTGGTCGAGACGCGCGCCGATGACGCGGCCGCGCGCGCGCGCGTGAGCGCGATCGACGACCCGCACGTCGGCGCCTGCCTGGAGGCGGAGCGGGCCTTGGCGCGCGCGCTCGGCGCGTCGTGCAACACGCCGCTCGGCGCGCACGCCGTGCTCGCGGACGACGGCGCGATGACGCTGCGTGCGTTCCTCGGGCTGCCGGATGCGTCGGCCTGGCTGCGCGACGAGCTGCACGACCCGCTCGGCGCCTCACCCGAGGGCCTGGGCGCCGAGATGGCGGAGCGGATGCGCGCGACCGGCGCGGACGAGCTGCTCGCCGCGTGCGAGGCGCTCGCGGCCGGCAACGGCGCGCCGCCTCCGGCCTCGACGCCGGAGGGGACGCGACTGTGAGCGCGGCGCGCGGCGTCGTCCATCTGGTCGGTGCGGGACCGGGCGATCCCGGCCTGCTGACCGTGCGCGCGCTGGAGCTGATTTCGGCCGCCGACGTGATCCTCTATGACCGCCTGATCCCGGTCAGCGCGCTCGACGGCGCACGCGACGGCGCGGAGCTGATCTACGTCGGCAAGGAGGGGCGCGGGCCGCAGATGCCGCAGGACGAGATCGACCGCCTGCTCGTCGAACACGCGTCGGCGGGCAGGCGCGTCGTGCGGCTGAAGGGCGGCGACCCGTTCGTGTTCGGGCGCGGCGGCGAGGAGGCGTTGATCCTGCGCGAGGCGGGAATCCCGTTCGAGGTCGTGCCCGGCGTGACGTCGGGCATCGCCGCGCCGGCGTACGCCGGGATCCCGGTGACGCAGCGAGACCGCGCGTCAGCCGTCGCGTTGATCACCGGGCACGAGGATCCCGACAAGCCCGAGTCGGCGATCGACTGGCCGGCGCTGGCGGCGTTTCCGGGGACGCTCGTCTTCTACATGGGGGTGAAGCAGCTGCCGCGCATCGCCGAGCAGCTGATCGCCGGCGGGCGGCTCGCGGACGAGCCGGCGGCGGTCATCGAGCGCGGCACATTGCCGGGCCAGCGGACCGTCGTCGCGACGCTCGCGACGCTCGCCGAGCGCGCAGCCGAGGAGGGAATCCGCCCGCCGTCGATCACGGTGGTCGGCCCGGTCGCGGCGCTGCGCGAGGAGGGCGTGCGCTGGTTCGAGCAGCGGCCGCTCTATGGGATGACCGTGGCCGTGACGCGTGCGCGCGAGCAGGCGAGCGGGCTGGCGGCGCGCCTGCGCGAGCTGGGGGCCGAGGTGGTCGAGACGCCCGTGATCAGAGTGGTCCCGCTGGAGGCGCAGGCGCCCGAGATGTCGGCCTACGACCTCGTCTGCCTCACCTCGCCGAACGGCGTGCGGCTGCTGTTCGAGCGCCTCGCCGACGCCGGTCTCGACGCTCGCGCCCTGCACGGCGCGCGCGTCGCGGCGATCGGCCCGGCGACTGCGCGGGCGCTGCGCGCGCACGGCGTCCTCGCCGACGTGCTGCCCGACAGAGCGGTCGCCGAGTCGCTCGTGGACGCGCTCGGCGACGTGCCCGTGCGACGCGCGCTGATCGCCCGCGCGCGCGTGGCCCGCGACGTGCTGCCAGACGCGCTGCGCGCAGGCGGCGCCGAGGTCGACGTGCTGGAGCTGTACGAGACGGTGGCGCAGCCGCTCACCGACGAGCAGCTCGCCGCGATCGGCGCCGCCGACTACGTCACCTTCACGTCGGCCTCGACCGTGACGAACCTGCTCGGCGCGCTCGGCGGCGACGGACCCGCTGCGCTCAACAGCACCCGCCTCGCCTCGATCGGGCCGATCACCTCCGACGCGCTCCGCAGCCACGGCCTCGATCCCGCACTCGAAGCGGACCCGCACGACGTCGACGGCCTGCTCGAGGCGCTCGTGACTGACTGTACCGCCTAGGCGGTACCTCTTTGTACCGCCTAGGCGGTACAGCGGCTTCTACGCGGCATCGGCAAGCGGCGACGCGCGGCGCAACCACTCGTCGAAGAGCGGATCCACGATGTACCACTCACCCTCGCGCTCGTCGACGAGACCGCGGCCTTGCAGGCGCACGAGCGCAGGCCGGACGCGCGAGTGACTCGAGAAGCCGTAAAGCTTCGCCAGCACGCGGCTCGTGACATTGCCTCCACCACGGTCGGCGAGCAGCTGCAGCGCGCGTACCTCGTTGACCTCCCCCTCGTCGCCGTTCATCAGCACGTTGAGCACCGCTGCGAACTCAGACCGCTCGATGCTCTGTACGAGCCGGTCGTGGGCGGACATCACAGTCTCGAGCGTGACCCGTCTGCGCTGCGCCGTCTCGGCCCAGCACTCCCATGCAAGTTGCTGCGTGCTGCGCGGATGCCCATCGGAGGCGTCGAGCAGAAATTCCACGGCGGGCTCATCAGCCGGCTTGCCGGTCGCCTCGAACTGGAAATCGAGGTACTCGAGGAAGTCGGCACGCGCGATCCGCGGAAGCTGCATCCGGGTCGCCTCCCCGAAGACCGGCTGCTGCGAGTCCTCGAACATCATTTTCAGCGCGTTGCGAATGGAGCCGGTGAACAGGAGGGAGACGTGGTTGGCATCCGAGCTCATCAGCGCCGATCGGATGATCGCGAGCGGGTCGCCCGGACAGTGGCGCAGGCGTTGGAACTCATCGAACACGACGACGAGATGGTCGGAGAGCGATCGCAACGCGACGAGCTGGGCATGCAACGTCTCGGCGTCCTGCGCGGGCTCGACGCCCTTGCGCCTCACGGCGCCTTTCACGACCTTGATGTCGAAGCCGATCTCCTTCTCGAGCACGCCGATCTGCCGCTGCGCCGCGCGGCGCATCTGCCTCTCCGGGTGACGGGTCATCGCGTCGTGAACGCAGCCGATGAAGCCTGGAATGCTCACGACGCGCTGCAGATTCACCTTGACGACGTCAAACGGAGGAGCGTCCTTGCCGTGGGACCTGCCGAGCTCCAGCGCCAGCTGGTTCACGAAGGTCGTCTTGCCTGTGTCGCGTGGCCCGAACAGCGCGACGTTGGTCTGCCCCTTCAGCGTGAGCGCCACCTTGTGGGCAAACGCCTCCATCCCGACGATTTTCGACGGGTCGTCGAGCGGCCGATCCCAGACAAAGGGATTGAGCACAGCAGCCATACGACGATTGTACCGCCTAGGCGGTACTGTTCTGTACCACCTAGGCGGTACAGTTCATATCTGTGACACTCGGCACGCCCCGCCTCCACCTGCGCGAGGTCGACTCGACGAACGTGCGGGCGCAGCGACTCGCGACGAGCGGGGCGCCGCATGGGGCGCTCGTGACGGCCGCGGCGCAGACCGCCGGTCACGGGCGGCAGGGGCGCCCGTGGGTGACGCCAGCCGGTCGGGCGCTCGCGTGCTCGCTCGTGCTGCGCGACCCACCGCGGCCGCTGCCGATGCTCGCAGCGCTGGCGGTCGCCGACGTGGCGGACCGCTTCGACGCCGCCAGACGGCGCGCCGCGATCAAGTGGCCGAACGACGTGCTGCTCGACGGGCGCAAGGTCGCCGGCATCCTCGCCGAGGGGCGCCCGCAGGAGGCCTGGGTCGTCCTCGGGATCGGCCTCAACGTCGCCGTCGAGGCGGACGACTTCCCACCGGAGCTGCGTGAGATCGCCACATCGCTCGGCCGCGCGCCGGACCAGCTAGAGGCGGCGCTGGCGCTGCTGCTCGAGCGCCTGGAGCACTGGCTCGCCACAGCGCCGGAGCAGGCGATCGAGGCCTACCGCGCGCGCGACGCGCTCGCCGGCAGCGAGATCTCGTGGAGCGGCGGGCACGGCACGGCGCTCGGCATCGCCGACGACGGGCGCCTGCGTGTGCAGCCCGCGGACGCGGCCGGCGAGCTGCTGCTCGACGCCGGCGAAGTCCATCTCGGCACCTGCCGCGCCGGCTGAGGCGCCCTACGCGTTGTCGCCCGACTCGGCGACGGCCGCTCTCGCTCTGCGTCTGCGCGGCGCGCGTCGTCTGCTCGGCAAGGCGTCGGTGGCGTCGACCGAGGGGACGAGCTCGAGCGCGATCTGGCCGTCGGCACTGCCGTTCGCCTCCAGGCTGACCCCGATCTCCTGCGCGGCCGGTCCGCGTCTGCGCGCGGATCCGCGTCTGCGTCTCGGTCCGGCGTCGTGCTCGAGCGCTTCGGCGACGACTTCCTCGACCTCCTCGCGCTCTTCTGTCGGCAGCGGCGGCGCCCCCTCGGCCGGCTCGTCGGCCTCGAGCGCCTCGTCGTAGGCCTCCTCGACGACCTCGGGCGAGGGGCCCTCGTCGCCGTCGAGCTCGTCGTCCAGCTCCAGCTCCGCCTCGGCGGCCTCCGCACCGACAGCGGCGGCGGCGCCCTCGCCGGCGGCCTCCTTCGCGCCCTTGCGGCGGCGGCGGGAGCCGCGCCCGCGGCGGCCTCTCGGGAAGTTGCGCAGCAGCTCGCGCGCGAGCGCGCTCGGTTTGCGCGCCATGCGCGTGCGCGCTCCACGCAGCGCCTCCTCGGCCTCGGGGGTGTGCGCCAAGGCGGCGGCGAGCAGTGCCGCGCTCAGCCGCCGGTCCTGTCTGCGCGCGGCGTGCACGAGCCTGCGCGCGTTGCGCGCGTGCGCGCCGCCGGAGGAGTTGACCAGCAGGCCGAGCAGCCGCTTGGTCTCGGGCCAGCGCTGCACGGCATACTCCTCGTGCACCTCGCGCGTGTACTCGGCCATCCGCCATATCCACGCGTTCGCTTGGTCCCTACGGCCTATGCGCTTCTCCGCGAGCGCCTGCAACATGATCTTGACGCCCTCGCGGCGCTCGTCGCGCGGCCACGTGGCCATGATGTCGATGGCAGTGTCGAACGCCTCGGCGTCGCGCGCGGCGGCGATTTCCTGCAGCGCGCGCAGGCGCAGCTGCGCGTTGCGGTTGCGCTCGACCGCGGTGATGAGGAAGCGCCGCTTGAGATCCCCCTGGCGGTCGAAGTGCAGCATCGCCTTTGCGCGCCGCCAGCCGTTCGGCGCCACACGCGCACCGGCCAGCGCGGCCCACACGTGCTGCTGTGCGTAGTCGAGGTGCTCGACGGCGATCCGCCACAGCTCGCGCTCCAGGACTTCGTTGTAGCGCCCGTCCTCCGGGGCCACCGGCAGCACACGTCGCTCGACGCGCACACGCCGTCCGCGCCCGCGGCGCACCGGCCCCACGACGATCGCGCCGCCGCGGTAGACGTCGCGATCGAGCAGCGAATGGAGCGTGACGACGGGGTCGTCGTGCTTCGTCGCGGGGTGCACGAAGTCGATGACGATGCCGGCCTCCTTGCCCGGATGGCGCCGCGTCACGCGGCCGACGCGCTGCTGGTAGATGCGCTTGGAGGCGGTCGGGGCGAGGTGCATGCAGACGGTCGCGCGGGGGCTGTTCCACCCCTCGGCCAGGAGCTGCGCGTTGATGAGAACGTCGATCGTGCCCCGCTCGTACTCCGCGAGGATCCGCGCCAGCTCGCGCTTCGGCGTCTCCCCCGACACCGCCTGCGCTCTCATGCCGACGTCCCGGAATGCCTGGGCGACGTTGTAGGCGTGCCGGACGCCAGCGGTGTAGACGACGCCGGGGACGCCGTTGAAGCGCGTCTTGTAGAGATCGGCAATCGCGAGGTTGAAGGGCAGCTGGTCCAGCAGCTCGGCCAGCATGTCCTGATCGAACTCCGTATCCACTTCTCCCCGCCGGAGCGGAACCTTCGCAATCGTCCGAACTCCAGGTCCAGGCGGAATCCGAATGCAGCGCAACGGCGAGATCACGCCGCGCCGCGCCGCCTGGGCGAGGTCAAAGCGCGAGGTCTGCGTCGGGAACAGGTCGGTGACGTGGCGCGCGATCAGCGCGCCCGTCGCGGTCATGCCGATGAAGACGGGGCCCGCCCATCTGCGGATCGAGGCGGACGTCTTCTCGCCGAGCGCGGTGTGCGCCTCGTCGCAGATCACGATCGAGTAGGCGTCGGAGATCTCGCCCGCGTTGCGGACGAACCACTGGTAGGTCTCGACCGTGACCGGGCCCTTCGGGTTGTCGCGCCCAGCCAACAGCGGCGCCGCGATGCGGTCGCCATACCCGCGCTCTCTCAGCTCGCCGTGGAACTGGTCGACGAGGTTGCGACGATGGGTGAGGATCAGGATCCCGCCGGTGCGCGAGGCCTCGACGAAGCCGAGCGCCGCGACCGTCTTGCCGGCGCCGGTGGCGTGCTCGAACCAGAAGCGCTTGGCGGCGTTCGGGTCCTCCGGCTGCTCGGCCATCTGAACGTCGTCGTCGTCGGACAGGTCGTCCTGCCAGTCCTGCGGCTCTTCCTCCGGCTCGCCCTCCTCGAGGTCGAGCTCCTCCTCGCCGGGGATCGCCGCCGAGGCCAGCTCGGCCAGCTCCTCGTCCTCGACCGGCGCCGGGGCCCGTCCGTTCCCGTTCGCGGAGCGCGACTGCACCTCCGCCATCAGCGCGGTCAGCGTGCCGGACAGCGCGTCGACCTGATGCGGGTTGAGCAGCGTCCCGTCGGCCAGGCGCGGCTCGTCCTCGCTCAGCAGCCGCTCGAGCCCGAGCAGCAGCGCGTATTCGCGCCGCCACGCGACGGACGGCGCTTTCAGCCCAGCGTCGAGCTCGGCGAGCGCCTCGTCGAGCGCGCGGCGGCGGGCGCTGCCCGGCGCGAGCGCGTCCTCGGGCAGCTCGCCCTCGTGGACGAAACGCTCGCGTGTGAAGCGCTCCGCGCGTCTGAGCGCGTCAGCATCGGGAAGAGACGTTGAGTCAGCCATAGACGGCCTGCAGGGGTTCCCTGTGAGTGGACGTGGCCTCTGCGATGAGGGAGCCGCGGTGCAGCAACTGGGCGGCTCAGGAGGTCCGGCTTCTGCCGGGCACGGGGAGAACTCTCACCAGCGTTTCCCCGTCCAACACAGGAGGATAGCCACATTGAATCAGATGGGACGGGGGAATACGCGCGATGTGCCAAGCTTCGGCTCATGCGCGCCACCTTCGTCGCAGCACGCGCATTCGTCTTGCTGATGCTCACGCTCCCGCTGCTGAGCGGATGCGGCTCTCAGGAGGCCGACGTACAGACGCCGACGC
Source organism: uncultured Actinomycetes bacterium (assembly GCA_963770165.1). Taxonomy (GTDB): domain Bacteria; phylum Actinomycetota; class Thermoleophilia; order Solirubrobacterales; family Solirubrobacteraceae; genus Conexibacter. Next base: position 677,675 of record CAVYOK010000003.1, on the reverse strand, counting down.
CGGCGCAGGCGCGCTCGCAGCTGGCGGGCTCGCCGGCCGCGCTCGCGTCATTGCACCGCCAGTCGGCGCAGCTGCTCGACGGCGGCCCCGACGCCTTCGAGGCGCGGCTCGCGACGCTCAGAGGGCACCCCGTGGTCGTGAACGCATGGGCATCGTGGTGCGGGCCGTGCAAGTACGAGATGCCGTGGTTCTCGCGCGCGGCGGTGCGCTTCGGCAGACGTGTCGCGTTCGTCGGCGTCAACGCCGGCGACCTCGATCGGGACAAGGCGCGCGCGTTCCTCGACGAGCACTACGTCCCGTTCCCAAGCTACGTCGACCCGCATGACGAGATCGCCTCCGACATCGGCGTGCGCGCCGGGCTGCCGACGACCGTCTTCTACGGGCGCGACGGCGAGGTCGCCTACGTGCACCAGGGCCGGTACCGCGACGAGGACGCGCTCGTCGCCGACGTGCGGCGCTACGCGGGGGCCTCGTGAGCGTCGAGGTCCGCCGCGCCGACGGGCGCGCCGAGCTGGACGCACTGCTCGACCTGCGCCACCGCGTCTTCTGCGTCGAGCAGGGCGTGCCGAAGCGCGAGGAGATCGACGGGCGCGACGGCGACGCGATCCATCTCGTCGCGCTGCGGTCGGACGACGGTCGCGTGCTCGGCACCTGCCGGCTGCTGTTCGTCGACCGCACGGTGCAGCTGAGCCGGCTCGCCGTCGAGCCGGACGTGCGCCGTCAGGGAATCGCGACCGCGCTGCTGCACGGGGCCGACCGCGAGGCGGAGGCGGCGCGCGCCAAGCGGATCGTGCTGCACGCGCAGACGTACGCGCAGACCCTCTACACCGCGGACGGCTACGAGCCGCGCGGACGGACGTTCGTCGAGGCGGGGATCGAGCACGTCGCGATGGAGAAGCGGCTGTGAGGGAGGTGCGCGTCGACCCGCTCACGGGTCTGCGCACGATCGTCGCCGGCGACCGCGCCAAGCGCCCGAACGCGGGCCTGAGCGCCGACCCGAGCCCTCCCCTCGATCCGGCGGGCGATCCGTTCGCGGCAGGGCACGAGGCGATGACCCCGCCGGAGCTCTACGCGCTGCGGGAGAACGGCTCCGAGCCGGACACTCCCGGATGGAAGGTGCGCGTCGTGCCGAACCTCTATCCCGCCCTGTCGCCTGACTGCGACGCGCCGGAGTCGGACGCCGCGCCCGACCTCTTCGCCGCCCAGCCGGCGCGCGGCGCGCACGAGGTGATCGTCAACGCACCGCAGTCGGTGACCGCCCTGGCCGAGCTGCCTGCGGAGCAGGTCGCCGTCGCGATGGACGTGTGGCGTGAGCGGATTCGCGCCCACGCCGGGGCGGCCTACGTGCACGTGCTCGTGAACGAGCGACGCGAGGCCGGCGCGTCGCTGCCGCACACCCACGCGCAGCTGTACGCGCTCGACTTCGTGCCTGCCGCCGTCGCGCGCGAGCGCGAGCGCTTCTCCGCCTACGCGACGCGCACGATGGGCGGCAACCTGCTCGCCGATCTCGTGCAGGAGGAGGTGCGGCGGCGTGAGCGGGTGGTGGCGATCGACGACGACGCGGTCGCCCTTGCACCCTACGGCTCGCGGCTGCCCTACCAGCTGCTGCTCGCCCCGCGGCGGCCGCGCGAGCGCTTCGAGGACGACGGCCCGACCGGCGCGGCGCTGCTGCACGACGTGTTGAACCGGCTCGCACGCAAGCTGGGCGCGAATCCCCCGCTGAACTTGTGGGTGCGCACGGCGCCGCGTGGTGCGGATCACTTCTGCTGGCGGATCGACGTGCTGCCGCGCCTGACGCACCTCGCCGGGCTCGAGCTCGGCACGGGCCTGCACCTCAACATCGTCCCGCCGGAGCAGGCTGCGGCGGAGCTGCGCGACGCCTAGCCGGGCGTTCGCCCGGCGATCCCCATGCGTGCGCTCGTCCAGCGTGTCTCTCGTGCGGCGGTGCGCGTCGACGGCGCGGTCGTCGGCGAGATCGGCGCGGGGATGCTCGTGCTGCTCGGCGTCACGCATGACGACGATGCAGTCGCCGCCGACAAGCTCGCCGACAAGCTGCTGAAGCTGCGGATCTTCCCGGACGCTGAAGGCCGCACGAACGACCCGCTCGGCCCCGATCGCGGCATCCTGTGCATCAGCCAGTTCACGCTCTACGGCGACCCGCGCAAGGGCAATCGGCCCAGCTACGCCGCCGCCGCGCCGCCGGAGCTCGCCGAGCCGCTGTACGAGCGCGTGTGCGACGCGCTCGGCGCGCAGCGTGGCGTCTTCGGCGCGCACATGGAGGTGGAGCTGGTCAACGACGGCCCGGTGACGCTGCTGGTCGAGGTGTGAGGTCGGCGGTGCCGAGCCGCGCACGCCGATAGGCTCCCGGCCGCGATGCCGCCCACCGACCGCTTCGTCACACGCTTCGCCGCCGAGCCGCCGCAGGAGTCGCTGCCGTATGGGCGGTGGGCGGACACCCTTCGCGGCTACCTGCTCGCAGCCGTGGCGGAGATCGACGCGGACGGCGAGGACCTCGGCGAGCCCGGCGAGGTCGCCTGGTTCCCCGACCGCACCTACGGCGGGCGCACGTACGTGCCCGCGACCGTGCGCACGAGCACCGGCTACGAGCTGTTCGGCTTCGTCTCGTTCGCGGAGGGCGCGAACGGCGCGCCGGACGCCTTCGCCGCGCGCGCCGACTTCACGAGCGAGACCGCCGATAACAACCCCGACTGGCAGATCGACCTCAACGAGGAGGTGATCGGCCGCTGGCGAGGCGAGAACGGCAGAGCGGCCGAGATGACGCTGATCTGGGGCCGCCCGCTCGTCCCCAACGGCGCGCTCGTGACGGCTGAGCTGGCCGACCTTGCGGTCGACCAGTGCGGCCTGGTCGACGACCGCTTCACGCTCGTCGCGCCCGATGCCTACCGCGGCGACTTCCTCGAGGTGAAGCTGTTCTCCCCGCGCGGGCAGGAGCTCGCGCGCGAGTCGCTCTACGTCGAGGACGACGACGCGGAAGACTGAGTCCCGCCCAGCGGGGGAATTCGCGGCACCGCCGCGAGCAGCTCGCGCGTGTAGGCCTCGCGCGGGGCGCGGTAGAGCTCCTCCACCGGCCCGTGCTCGACGAGCTTGCCGTCGTGCATCACGGCGACCCGCTCGCACATGTACCGCACGACGGCGAGGTCGTGGGAGATCAGCACGAGCGTCAGCCCCAGCTCGCGGCGCAGCTCGCGCAGGAGCGCGAGGATCTGCGCCTGGATCGAGACGTCGAGCGCCGAGACCGGCTCGTCGGCGACGAGCAGCTCGGGTCCCAGCGCGATCGCGCGCGCGATCCCGACGCGCTGACGCATCCCGCCCGACAGCTCGTGCGGGTAGCGGTTCGCGAGCGCCGCGTCGAGGCCGACCTGTTCGAGCAGCTCCACGACCCGCCGCGCGCGCGCCGTCCGCTCCGGCAGCAGTCGATGGATGGCGAAGGGCTCCGCGATCGTGGCGCCGATCGTCCGCCGCGGGTTGAGCGAGCCGCCGGGATCCTGGAACACGAGCGCTCGCTTGCGCCGCAGCTCGGCAAGCCCCGCGCCGCGCGGGCGCGTGACGTCCTCCCCGCGCCAGCGCACGACGCCGCTCGTCGGCTCGAGCAGGTTCAGCATGATCCGCGCGAGCGTCGACTTGCCGCTGCCTGTCTCGCCGACGATCCCGAGCGACTCGCCTTCTACCACCTCCAGCGTCACGTCGTCGAGCGCGGACACGTCGCCGAGCCGGCGGCGCAGCAGCACGCCGCGCGAGAGCGGGAAGCGCTTCACGAGCTGCTCGACGGACGCGAGCGGAGGTCCGCCACCCGCCGCGGTCATCGCGGCGCCCCCCTCGCGAGCCGCGCCCAGATCGCGCGCCGCTCCAGCTCGCTCAGCAGGCACGCCACGCGATGCTCCGGCGCGTCCGCGAGCGGCTCCAGGGTTGGGTCGACCGAGCGATGGCGGTCGCGCACGTACGGGCAGCGCGGATGGAAGCGGCAGCCGGACGGCGGCGCGACGAGCGATGGCGGTCGACCCGGGATCGGGATGAGCTCGGCGCCCGCCGGCGCGTCGAGCCGGGGCATCGAGCGCAGCAGGCCCCATGTATACGGATGCTGAGGGGCGGCGAACAGCTCGCCCGCCGGTGCCTGCTCGACGAGCTGCCCGGCGTACATGACGGCCACCTCGTCGGCGGTCTCGGCCACCACGCCGAGGTCGTGCGTGATCAGCACCATCGCCATACCGAGCTCGTCGCGCAGCCTGCGCAACAGCGCGAGGATCTGGCGCTGGACCGTCACGTCCAACGCGGTCGTCGGCTCGTCGGCGATCAGCACGCGCGGCTCGTTCGCCAACGCGATCGCGATCATCGCGCGCTGGCGCATCCCGCCGGACAGCTCGTGCGGGTACGCGTCGACGCGCTGGCGCGCGTTCGGGATCGCGACCTGCTCGAGCAGCTCGATCGACCGCTCGCGCGCGGCGGCGCGCGAGACGTCCGACCGGTGCGCGCGCAGCGCCTCCCCGATCTGCGCGCCGACGCGCAGCAGCGGGTGCAGCGCGGACAGCGGATCCTGGAACACCATCGCGATCGCCTCGCCGCGCAGCCGCCGCAGCCGGTCCGGCGACGCCGCGAGCAGATCCTCGTCGTCGAGCAGCACGCGTCCGGACGTCCGCACGCGCGCGCCGCGCACCAGCCCCATCGCGGTCATCGCCGCAACCGTCTTGCCGCAGCCGGACTCGCCGACGATCCCGAGCGTGCGTCCCGGCGCAACCGACCACGAGACGCCGTCGACCGCCTGCACGAGGCCGTCGCGCGCATCGAACGCGACGCGCAGGTCCTCGACCCGCAGCACCGGCTGCGCCGGACGGCCGGCCGGCGTCTGCGCCGCCGCGCTCACCGCTCGCGCACCCGCGGGTCGAGGTATGCGTAGGCGACGTCGACGGCGATGTTCGCGACGATCACGAAGCATGCCGCCAGCAGCACCGTCCCCTGGATCACCGGATAGTCGGCATGCACGATCGCCTCGTAGTTGAGGCGGCCGATGCCGGGGATGCCGAACACGACCTCCGTCAGCACCGCGCCGCCGAGCAGCAGCCCGATGTCGAGGCCGGCGAGCGTGACGAGCGGCGTCACGGCCCCGCGCAGCGCGTGGCTCCACACCACGCGTCGCTCGCGAAGGCCCTTCGCGCGGGCGGTGCGCACGTAGTCTTCGGACAGCACCTCGATCATGTTGCCGCGCAGCAGGCGCGCATAGACGGCGGTGAACGTCGAGGCGAGCACGATCCACGGCATGATCAGCGACGTGAGCCATTGCCACGGGTCCTCGGTGAGCGGCACGTAGCTGCCCGCGCCGGGGAGCAGCGGCACCACTCCGATGTCGTCGGCGAACAGGTACAGCGCGACGAGGCCGAGCCAGTAGACCGGCGCGGAGATCCCCAGCAGCGCGCCGGCGGTTGTGAGCTTGTCGACCCACGTGCCGCGGCGCACCGCCGAGACGACCCCGAGCGGCACTGCCACCACCACCCAGATGACGCCCGCGCCCAACGCCAGCGCGATCGTCGCCGGCAGCCGGTCGACGAGCAGCGATCCCACCGACGCGCCGCTGTAGTAGCTGTAGCCGAGGTCGGCGTGCAGCGCGAGGTTGGTCAGGAAGGTCCAGTACTGCGCCGTCAGCGGGCGGTCCAGCCCGAGGCTCTCGCGGATCTGCGCGAGCGTCCCCGGGTCGGCGTTGCGCCCCGCGCGCAGCTGCGCCGGGTCAGCCGTCGGCAGCACGTAGAAGACGACGAACGTGAGCAGGCTGACGAGCGCCAGCAGCACGACGCCCCACAGCACCCGACGGAGGACGTAGGCGGCCACGGCAGTGTGATTCGCCGCCGTGGCGCCTACTCCCTGTGTGCGCGCGCTACTTCAGCGAGCTGTACGCGAAGTCGCAGCGACCCTGGTTCCACAGCTCGGGAACGCAGCGGACGTCGGCCGCGAAGACGTTCGGCTGTCTGTCGTACAGCCACGGGACCGCGGCCGCGGTGGCGGTGATCATGCGGTCGATCTCGGCCCACGCGCTCGCGCGCGCCTCTGCGCCGACGACCAGCTCGCCTCTCGTCATCGCTCTGTTGATCGCGGGGTCGTTCAGCTGCGGCCAGTTCGGGTTGTTCTCGGGGAAGATGTAGTGACCGTTGAAGGCGACGTTGAGGACCGTCTGCGGGTCGGCGAAGTCGCGGATCCAGCCGACGTTGGGGCAGGCGTGGACTCTCGCTCTCGGCACGCCGCAGAAGCGCCCGTACATCACGCCGACGTCGACCAGCTTCAGCCTCGTCTTGAAGCCGAGGTCCTTCAGCGTCTGGTCGAAGATCTGCGCGTCGTTGCTGTCGGGCGCGCCGGCCAGCCCGACGATCTGGAGCGTCTCGTCGCCGTCGTATCTGCCGTCCGCGTAGCCGGCCGCTCTCAGGTATCTCGCCGCGAGCGCTCTGTCGCCGTCCGGGTCGGCGAGGAAGTCGACGCCCGTTCCCTCCTGGCCGCCGGCCTCCTCGAAGCCCGGCACGCCGGGATAGAGGAAGTGCGAGGCGATGTCGCCGGTGATCTCGCCGCCGCGCACGCGCCGCATCTGCTCGCGGTCGAGCGCGGCCGCGACCGCCTTGCGCACGTTGACGTCGTCGAACGGTGGGATCGCCGTGTTGAGCGCGGCGTAGCGGGTCCCGGCGCCCGGCGAGAAGAAGATCTGGTCGCGCGCCTCCTGATAGGCCTTCTTGACGAGCGCGGGCGTCGGCGGGTCGGCCAGCACGAGCCCTCTGCCCGCGAGCGTCTGGCGCCCGTACACCGTCGGCGAGCCGCCGATCTTGAAGTCGATCTCGTCGAGGTAGGCGGGCCGATGGTCGCCGTCGGCGCTCCAGTTGGGGTTGCGCACCAGCTTGAGGCTGCGGCCGGGCACGTAGCCCTCGCCGAGCAGCTTGCCGTCTCTGTCGGCCGGGATCATGTACGGACCGCTGGCGACGAGGTGGCTGGCGTACTGCGACGGCGCCTTCGCGTCGAGCGGCTTCGCGAACTCCGCCGGGACCGGCGCCGACAACGGCAGGATGGTCGACTGCGCGAGCAGCGACGCGGTCGGGCGCGTGAGTCTGAAGACGAGCGTGAAGTCGTCGGGCGTCTCGATGCCGGCGATCGGGCCGCCGTCAGCTCTGTCGGCGCCGACGACGTCGCCGTAGTAGGTGCTCGCGTAGGCGTTGGCGACGTTCGGGTTGAAGCCGCGCTCGATCGCGTACTTCACGTCTCTCGACGTCACCTCGCGATTCACCGGCGGGCCGAATCTCACGCCTCTGCGAAGTCTCACCGTGAGCGCCTTGCCGTCGTCCGCGATCTGCGGCGGCCCCGTGGCGAGGTCGGGCACGAGCTCCGCCGGGTCGTTTGGCGCATACGCGTACAGCGTGCGCACAGTCGCCGACAGCAGGTTGAGGTCGAGGCTCTGATACGTGATGCCCGGGTCGAGGCTTGTGATGTCCTGACTGGTGAGGACCGTGAGCGTCCCCCCTCTGCGACCATCCGCGCCATCGTCCGCCGTCGCCACCGTGCTGCTGCCGTTGTTGCTCGAGCCGCAGGCGGCGAGCGCAAGCGCCGCGGTCAGCAGGGCGAGGGGAAGCACGCGCTTGACAGGTCGCGGCATGACGGGTCCTTTCGGGGGTTGGGAAAGGGGAGTCACCTTTTTCACCGTTCAGCTCTCGGGTCGAGCGCATCGCGCAGGCCGTCACCGAGGAGGTTGAATGCAAGCACGGTGAGGAGGAGCGCTGCGCCAGGAAACACCATGTACCACCACTGTGTGTCGAAGTTGTCGGATGCTTCGGCGATCATCCAGCCCCAGCTCGCCGTCGGTGGGGACACGCCAACGCCCAGGAACGAGAGAGCCGCCTCCAGCAAGATCGTCTGCGGGAGCAGCAGACTTGAGTAGACGATGATCGGAGCAGTGAGGTTTGGGAGGATCTCGCGCACGATGATGCGGCGATTCGACGCGCCGAGAGACCGCGCGGCGACGACGAACTCGCGCTCGCGCAGTGACAGCACCTGACCGCGCACGACCCGTGCGATCGACGTCCAGGTGACAAGCGCGATCACGAGCACCACCGTGCGCACGCCCGGCGTTATCGCTCCTCCGACGCAGCCGTTGCCAAGCGAGCAGGCGGAGGCGATGCCGATCCCCAACAGCAGCACCGGGAACGACAGCACGACGTCGACGAAGCGCGACAGCAGCGTGTCGACCCAGCCGCGGTAGTAGCCGGCGACGAGCCCGACGGTGACGCCGACGAGCACCGCGACGCCGGTCCCGACGATCCCCACCAGCAGCGACACGCGCGCCCCGTAGAGCGTGCGCGAGAAGACGTCGCGCCCGAGCGGGTCGACGCCGAACCAGTGATCGCCGGTCGGTCCGAGCGGCGTGCCGAACATGTCGGTCGCGTCGCGGTCCTGCACGTTCGGTCCCGGTGCGCCGGCGAGCTTCACCACCAGCGGCGCCAGGATAGCGGTGAGGATCAGCGCCGCGATCACGCCCAGCGCGACCATCGCGACGCGGTCGTCGCGCAGGCGGCGCCAGAACAGCTGCCACGGCGAATGCGCGACGCCGGCCGCGAAGTCGCGCTCGTAGCGCTCCTCCTGAGCAAGCAGTCCAGGCGCCCCAACGCTCATGCGCAATGGTTCGCCCGCGCCAGTCCAACTCCTGTGTTGCATGCCCGTCCCTCGGCGTCACTGTGACGCTCCGAGCGACGTACTACGCTTGCGCGCAGCCCCGGTAGCTCAGTCGGATAGAGCGTTCCCCTCCTAAGGGAAAGGTCCCTGGTTCGAATCCAGGCCGGGGCGTCGGCGACTAGCGCTGGGCGGCGATGCGGTCAACGGCGCGCGGACGCGCCTGACGCCGTGCGGACGTCAATGCCCGCCGCGTGGCGCGCACGACGTGCGCGAGCGCCTGCTCGTCAAGTCCCGGCCACAGCGGCAGCCGCACGAGGCGGCCGCTGATCGACTCGGCCACCTCGACCGGCTCGGGCTGGCGACCGAAGCGCCTGCCGCCGGGCGACGTGCCGAGCGGCAGATAGTGGAACACGGCGTGGACCCCCTCGCGCGCGAGCGCGGCGATCAGCTCGTCGCGCTGCCGCCGTTCGCGCAGCAACAGGTAGTAGAGGTGACCGCTGTGCTCGCAGCCCGGCGGGACGACCGGGCGTCGCACGATCCCGGCCTCCTCGAGGTCGGCGAAGCCCTCGTGGTAGGTGTCCCAGATCGCGCGACGCGCAGCGGTGATCTCCGCGATGCGCTCGATCTGACCCCACAGGAACGCAGCGGCGACCTCGCTCAGCAGATACGACGAGCCGACGTCTCGCCACGTGTACTTGTCGACCTCCCCGCGTGTGAAGCGCGAGCGGTCGGTGCCCTTCTCCTGGACCACCTCGGCGCGGTGCGCGAGCTGCGGTTCGTTGACCGTCAGCGCACCGCCCTCGCCGCAGTGCACGTTCTTCGTCTCGTGGAAGCTGAACGTCGCCAGCTGGCCGAGCGATCCCAGCGGCCTGCCGTGGAGCGTCGCCGGAAGCGCGTGCGCAGCGTCCTCGATCACGACCAGCCTGTGGCGGTCCGCGAGCGCCAGGATGCGTTTCATGTCGCAGGCCACGCCCCCGTAGTGGATGACGACGATCGCGCGCGTGTGCGCGCTGATCGCGCGCTCGACGGCGGCCGGGTCGATGTTGAGCGTGTCCTCGTCCACATCGACGAACACCGGCACGGCGCCGCGCAGCGCGAACGCGTTGGCCGTCGAGACGAACGCGAATGAGGGCACGATCACCTCGTCGCCCGGCTCGAGCCGTGTGAGGATCGCCGACATCTCGAGCGCCGCCGTGCACGACGGCGTGATCAGCGCCGAGCAGGAACCGACCTGCGCGCGCAGCCATTCCGCGCAGCGCCGCGCGAAGGCGCCGTTGCCGGACAGCTTGCCGGTCGCGATCGCTTCGTCAATGTAGCGGTGCTCGTTGCCAACCAGCCGTGGCCGGTTGAACGGGATATCCCCCATATCCCCCACCGCGCCACTATAGATGGTTTAGGGCCTTCGGTCGCGAGGCCCCGCCGGCGCTGCGATCATCGTCCGGTGGGGACCCAGCAGACCGACCTGAGCCTGGTCATCCCGTTGTACCGCGACGAGGCCGCGCTGCCGGCCATCTTCGCGCGCTGCAGGACGGTGCTGGACGACGTCGGCGCGGGCGAGCTGGTGCTCGTCGACGACGGCAGCCGTGACCGCACCGCGGCTCGGGCGATCGAGCTGGGCGAGGCGTTCGACCACGACACGACCGTCGTCCGGCTGACGCGCAACGTCGGCCAGCACGCCGCCGTCTTCGCCGGGCTCGCGCATGCGCGCGGCGAGGCGGTGGTCACGCTCGACAGCGACCTGCAGTACCCGCCGGAGGAGATCCCGCGACTGCTCGACGAGCTGTCGCCGCAGCAGCCCGTCGTGTCCGGGTACCGCGAGGAGCGCAGGGATCCGGTCGCGCGCCGCATCATCACGCGCGCGGTGACGCGCTGGCTGAACCGGCAGCTCGGCGTGAGCCTGCGCGACTTCGGCTCAATGTTCCGCGCCTACGAACGGCGCGCGGTCGACCTGATGCTGACGCTGACCGAACGCCATCGCTACCTCCCCGCGATCCCCGCGTGGCTCGGCCTCCCGATCAAGGAGGTCCCCGTCGCGCACGCGCCGCGCAGCGCGCGGGGCACGCGCTATCGCGTCAAGGCGCTCGTCGAGCTGGTGCTCGACATGATCACCGGCTACTCCGTCTTCCCCTTGCGGATCGTGACGCTGCTCGGCCTGCTGGCGTCGGTCGTCGGCCTATTCGCCACCTGCTCGTTCATCGTCTATCGCCTGTTCGTCGGCGCCGGCGTGTCGGGCACCGTGTCCGCGTTCGCGCTGATCTTCGGGTTGCTGACCGTGCAGCTGCTGATCGTCGCGCTCGTTGGCGAGTACGTCGGCCGGATCTACACCGAGGCCAAGGGGCGGCCCTATTACGTGGTGGGCGAGGTGCGCCGCTCCCGGCCGGCGCTGCAGGCCGACGCCTCGAAATGAGCGCGGCGCGGGTCGAGCCGCTCGCGTGGGACAGCGGCTTCTTCGGCGTTCCAATCGCGCGGATCCACGCCGAGCGGCCCGACCGGCGAGCGCTTGCGGCCGCGGCGGAGGCGTGTCGCGAGCGCGGCGTGCGCTGTGCGTATCTGCTGCTCGACGCCGCGGACGGGCGCGGCGCCGAGGCGGCGCAGGCGCTGGGCTTCGTGCTGCGCGACGTGCGCGTCGAGCTCGACCGGCCGATCGCACCGACGGACACGACCGCCGCGGACATCGCGGAGGCAGTTGCCGCGGTCGGCCCGGAGCGGCTGCCGGCGCTTGAGGAGCTCGTGCGTGAGCGCTTTACGAGCTCGCGCTTCTTCGCCGATCCCGGCTTCGCGCGCGAGCGCTGTCGCGAGCTGTATGTCGCCTTCCTGCGGCGCGGACTCGACGGCGGCGCGCAGCGCTTGCTGCTCGCGTCGGCGGACGACGCCGGCTGCCTCGTCTGCCATGCCGACGTCGAGCAGGGCGTCGGCACGATCGAGCTCGTCGCCTCGCGGCGTGCAGGCGTCGGAACGGCGCTTGCGCACGCCGCGGTCGCGCGCTTCGCACAGCAGGGGATGACGTCGGCGCTCGTCGTCACGCAGGCGAGCAACATCGCCGCACAGCGCAGCTATCAGCGCGCCGGCTTCCGCACCACGCGCAGCGGCCTGTGGTTCCACCGCTGGTTCGACTGACGCCGCGGACGCGGCGTCAGTAGTAGACGTCGATCTGATCGCCGAGCCGCACCCACGAGTAGATCCCGTAGGCGTCGGGGATCGGGACGCGCAGGCAGCCGTGGCTGGCGTTGTGCGTCGGCACGTCTCTGTAGCCGTGGATCGCGTAGCCACGGATGAAGTAGCTCGAGTAGACCATCCCGAGCGCGTTCGTCCCCGGCCCTTGCATGTAAAAGCGGAAGTTGCCGAGGATCGTCGGCGTCGCCGGCGCGCCGGAGCTCGTGACGTACGCACGTACGACCCTGCCCCTGTCGATCAGCGCGAGCACCTGCTGGCCGAGGTGCGCCTCGACGTGCCGCCCGTGCTGCGGATAGCGCACCCTGAAGCCGCCGACGCCACGCATCAGGCGGTCGACGACGAACGGCGTCAGCGTCGTGATGCGCGGCATTCCGTTGACCTTGCGGAACGCGAGCACCGCGCGCTCGGTGGCCGCGTCGTAGACGCCGCTCTGGGGCGACGCGTAGCCGACCGCCGCGAGCCGCTGCTGCAGCAGCGCGACGAACGGGCTGCTGGTGCCCGGGCCGGCGGCCGGCGTGAGCACGGACAGCACCGCTCTCGCCACCAGCCTGCGCTGCTCGGCCGTTCTCTCGTGGAGCGCGAAGATCTGCACGTCGCCGCTTCTGCGCGGGTCGAATCTGACGCTGAACGTCGCGGTCTTCCGCGTGCGCGTGGGCTTCGGCGCGACCGTCACCGCTTTCAGCAGCTTGTGCCCGCGCCAGATGCGCACCTTGACGGACTGGCCCGGGACGTAGGGGACGATGCGGCCCTCGATCCGCAGCGGCCGGCCGGTGACGGCGAGCGTTCTGCCGCTGACGGAATGGGCCCCCGCGATCCGCAGGCCGATGCGCCCCGTCGGTCTCGGCCCTCTCGCCTTGGCGCTCGCCGCGGATGCCGCGATCGGCGACAGCGCGAGCGCGACCAACGCGAGCAGCGAGACGGGACCCCTGCGAAGCATCCGGCTTCGGATGCTAGACGAGCGTTCGGGCGTCAGGATCGCTGCGCGATGGCCGCATGACCGCCGCGCACGACAGCAGCGTCACGGACACGGAGCCGACCGCCAGCAGCAGGGTCGCGCCCGCCGACCAGTCCTGTGTGATCCCGAACGCGAGCGCGTTGTTGACCGCGTGCAGCGCGACGCACGGCAGCAGCGAGCCGGTCTGCTCGCGCACGACGCACAGCATCACGCCGAGGATCGCGAGCGGCACGAGGAAGGCCGCCTCGGCCGAGCCCAGGTGGATCGCGCCGAACACGAGCCCGGTCACGAGCGCCGCCGGCCACGGCCCGCGCCAGTTGCGCAGCGCACCGTAGAAGTAGCCGCGGAAGAAGACCTCCTCGGCGATCGGAGCGATCACGGTCACGAGCACGCACACGGCGACGAGCGCGGCAGTGCTCTCGTCGACTCCGAGGCTGTCCGGCAGCGAGTCCTGCCCGTCGGTGTTGACGATCTGCGCCCACGCCGCGCCGAGCGCGACGTAGACGACGTAGGCGGCGAGCATCCAGCCGATCGCCGGCCCGACGCGCGTGCGCACGAGCCCGAACTGCCCCGGCAGCACCCGCCCCGTCCGCGCGGCGAACAGCAGCGCGGCACCGATGAAGGCGCCGTCCTGCACGATCGTCGCGGCGATGTTGACCGCCGGCGGCGGGTCCTCGAAGCTCGCGCCGAAGATCGCCCCGACGATCCCTATGCCGATCGCGCCGACGAGCGCGAACATGAAGGCCGTCAACAGCGCGAGCGGCGCGGTCCATGGCGCCCAGCGCTCGCCGCCGCCGTCCTCGGGCGCCGGCGATCCGCCGGGCGGCTCCGTGACCGGCGGCAGCCACGAGCCGTAGGACGACGCGCTGCTCATGCGCTGAGCATACGGAGCAGCGGTCGCAGGCTCGTGATCGTCGGCACGGCAGCCGGCGGCGCCCCATTCGGCCTCGTCCCGTCGCGCGCGACCAGCACGGCCTCGATGCCCACCGCCCGCGCGCCGGCGACGTCGTGCTCGACGCTGTCGCCGACATGCAGCGCCTCGTGCGCGGCGACGCCCGCGAGCGCCAGCCCGCGCGCGAAGATCGCGCCGTCGGGCTTCCCGGCACCCGCCTCGGCCGACGTCACGACGCCGTCGAGCAGCGGGGCGAGCCCGATCTCCGCCAGCACATCGTGCAGCGAGACGTCCCAGTTGCTGACGACGACGAGCCGCACGCCGCGCTCACGACCCGCGCGCAGCACCTCCGGAACCTCGGCGAACGGACGGAAGCGCAGCGCGGCGAGCAGCGCCTCGGTCAGCTCCGCTCCCGGCACCTGGGCCACTACCGGCGGCAGCGCCGCGCGCAGCGCCTCCGCCGATCGCCGCCGCAGATCGGCGAGCCGTGCGCGATCGGATGCCTCGTCGTGGTGCGCGCGGTAGAACGCGATCTCTGCGCGCAGCGCCGCAGTGGCCTGCGCCGCGCTCACTTCAATTCCGAAGCGCTCGCCCAGCTCGCGCCGCAACGGCTCGACCGGCGGCTCCAGCTCGACCAGCGTCCCGAGCGCGTCGAGCAGCAGCGCGCGCCTCACGCGACGAACCCCCAGTGCGCGAAGTGCGCCGCGAACAGGCCGAGCAGGACCGCGCTGACGCCGACCGCGCGCTCCACGCCGCCGCGCTCGCCGCTCCAGCGGGCCAGCCACATCTGCAGCGGGAACAGCACGACCATGTAGCGCGGCAACGACATCAGCGGCTGCGCGTCAAGCGGATACGACAGCGTCATGACAAGCGCGACGGCCGCGTAGGCGCCGTAGGGGAGCGGAAGGCGCCGCAGCACGCCGACGCACGCCACGACCGCGAAGACGAGGAAGCCGAGCAGCATCAGGCTGTCGGCCGCGACCTGGAACGGGTCGCCGAGGTTCTCGTCGAAGTAGCGCGGGGTCTGCGAGCCGTGCACGAGCTGGCGCAACCCGAGCGCCGCCGCGCGCACGCCGCCCGTCGCCGCGCCGAGCGGCTCGAAGTGCCGCAGCCACAGCGCCTGCGCGTGGTAGGGCGCGAGCGGGTCGCCGAGCGCGATCGCGCACCAGCCGAGGTACAAGCCGAGCCCGAGCGGCACGAGCGCGAGCCACAGCGCCTGTGGCGTGAGCGGGTGGCGCGGTCGCACCCGCGCGCGCAGGCCCCGCGCGGCTTCGCCGGCAAGCGGCACGATCGCCCGATCCGCCCGCGGCCCGTACAGGAACAGCAGCGCGAGCGGCACGAGCAGCAGCACGCCGCTGTTGCGCGTCAGCGCGGCGAGCCCGCCGAGCGCCCCCGCCCACGCCCAGCGCCCGTTGCGCGCGGCGAGGAACGCGCCGACCGAGACGAGCAGGAACAGCGACTCCGAGTAGACGGCGGAGAAGAACAGCGCGGTCGGGAAGAACGCGACGAGCAGCACGGTGCCGCGCGCGTCGCGGGGGCCGAGCTCGAGCACGGCGAGCTTGTGCAGCAGCGCCAGCGCGACGAGGAAGCACCCGAGCGAGACCAGGATCCCCGCGACGAGCGGCGAGCCGACGATCCAGCCGAGCCCGCGCATCAGCAGCGGATACAGGGGATAGAAGGCCGCCTGCGCGTGGTTCTGCTCGTCGCCGTAGCCGTGCTCGGCGATCGTCAGGTACCAGACGGAGTCCCAGCGCGCCGTCGGCGCGACGAGCAGGTCGCCGAAGGAGGAGAACGGCGTCGTCAGGCCGGACGCGTCGTACTGCTGCGTGCCCGGCGCTCTGCCGAGCCACAGCAGCCCGAGCAGGCCTGCCCCCCACGCGATCAGTCGCGATGTCCAGAGGGCGTCCCACGCCTCGCGCCAGGCAACCCGATCGCCCGGCCGCGCACGGGCGAGCGCGTCCCGCACGCGGGCGCGGAGACTGCCGCGGCTGACGGTACGCTCGCGCTCCATGCTCGGCCTCGATCTTCCCATGCTGGCCACCGCGTACCTCGACGAGCACAAGAGCGAGCTGACCGCGCTGCTGACCGTCGTCGGCACGATCGTGCTCGCGATCGTCGTCGACCGCGCGCTGCTGCATCGCGGTCACAGACTCGCGTCCGCCGTCGTGCGCGACGAGCTGACGCCCATGCTCGACACCCGACTGCGCTTCCTGCGCCGCCTGATCACGCTGTCGATCGTCGTGATCGGACTGCTGCTGGCGCTGGCGCAGTTCGGCGGCCTGAGCCGACTGGCCGCGGGCCTGCTCGCCTCGGGCGCGCTGATCGCGGCGATCCTCGGCTTCGCCGCCCGGCAGACGCTCGCGAACCTGATCGCCGGCGTGATGCTGACGATCACGCAGCCGCTGCGGATCGGGGACCGCGTAACCGTCGAGCAGGAGACGGGCACCGTCGAGGACGTGCGGCTCAACTACACGGTCGTGCGCGGCGGCGACGGCGGGCGCATCTTCATCCCGAACGAGCGGCTCGCCGCCGGGATCCTCCACAACGACACGATCGTCGAGCCGCTCGTCACGCTGGAGGTCGAGCTGTGGCTGCCGCGGGCGGTCGACGCCGACGCGGCGCTCGGCGCGCTGCGCGGCCTCGACGGCGCGCCCGTCGCGCGGATCGCCGAGGTCGCGGCCGACGGCGTCAGGTACACGGTCGCGCGCGGAACCGTCCCGCCGGCCGAGCGCCCCACGCACGAGTCGGAGCTGCGCGCCGACGCGTTGCGGGCGCTGCGCGCCGCAAGGCTGCTTGCGGCCGACCCGCACGGCTGAGGCCGCTGGGTACGCTTTGCGCACGTGACCCGCCGAGAGCGACAGAGGCGCCGCCGCCACCGGCACGCCAGCCCCCTGCGGCGGACGCTGATCGTCATCGCGACGCTGCTGGTCGTCGCCGCCACGGCCGGCGGGGTCGCGGTCGCCGGCTGGGTCGTGAGCGTCGTGCAGGACACGCCCGACATCCAGGACCTGCAGCCGCGCCCGGAGGGGGCGGTCTCGACGGTCTACGCGTCCGACGGCACGCGGCTCGGCTTCATCGCCTCCGACACGCTGCGCCGCGCGATCCCGGGCAGCCAGATGCCGCTCGTGATGAAGCGCGCGACGATCGCGATCGAGGACAAGCGCTTCTACAAGCACACCGGCGTGGACATCCCCGGCGTCATCCGCGCCGCGGTCAAGAACCTCACCTCCGACGACTCGCAGCAGGGCGGCTCCACGCTGACGATGCAGCTCGTGCGCAACCTCTACACGCCCGGCACGCGCTTCACGAAGACGCTCGAGCGCAAGGTACGCGAGGCGAAGCTCGCGAAGGAACTGGAGGACGAGCACTCGAAGGAGTGGATCCTCGTCGCATACCTCAACAACGTCCCGTTTGGAACGGTCGGCGGCCAGACGGCGGTCGGCGTCCAAGCGGCGGCGCGCATCTTCTTCGACAAGCCCGCCTCGGAGCTGACGCTGCCGGAGGCGGCGCTGCTGGCCGGCCTGCCGCAGGCGCCCTCGGACTACAACCCGTTCAACAATCCCGCCGGCGCGCGCAAGCGCCGTGGCGAAGTGCTGAACGCGATGGTCGACGCCGGCTACATCGACCAGTCGGAGGCCGACGCGGCGAACGCCGCGCCGCTCGGCGTGCACCGCAGCGACTACTACGCCCACCGTCGCGAGCAGTTCTTCTTCGACTACGTCAGAAGCGAGCTGATCAGACGCTACGGCCGCCGCGTCGTCGAGCAGGGCGGCTTGAAGGTCTACACGACCATCAACCTGAGCTTCCAGGAGGTCGCGCGGGAGGCGATCCAGAGCCACGTCGGCTACGCGGGCGCCCCTTCCGCGGCGCTCGCGACCGTCGACCCGTCCAACGGCCACATCCTCGCGATGGCCTCGTCGGCGACCTATGGGCCGACCGTCTTCAACTACGCGGCTCAGTCGCACCGACAGCCGGGCTCGACGTTCAAGGTGATCGACCTGATGGCGGCAGTGCGGATGGGGATCGATCCCAACTCCACGTACTACGTGTCCAGACACCTGACGCCCGGGTGGCTGCCGCAGGCGCCGACGTGGGAGGTGGAGACCAGCGGCCGGTCGTACTCCGGCTCGATGAGCCTCGCGAGCGCGCTGACGGCGTCTGACAACACCGTCTTCGCGCAGCTCGGCGCTGACGTCGGTCCCGAGAAGGTGCGCCAGGCGGCCTACGACATGGGCATCACCTCGCACCTCGACGCCTATTACGCCGAGTCGATCGGCGGGCTCAGATACGGGGTCTCGCCGCTCGAGATGGCAAACGCGTTCGCGACCGTCTCGAACGGCGGCTGGCGCAACACGGTGACGGCCATCACGAAGGTGGTTCACTCGGACGGCCAGGTCGACGACATCGGCAGACCGAGACGCAAGAAGACCTTCACCGACGGCGAGGCCTACGAGGTCGTCCCGCTGATGGAGACCGTGCTCTCGGCCGGCACCGCCGCGGGTCAGGGGATCGGCTGCCCGAACGGCGGCAAGACCGGCACGACGTCGAACAACACCGACGCGTGGTTCGTCGGCATCACGCCGAGACTGTCGACGGCCGTGTGGGTCGGCTTCCCGAACGACACGACGACGCTCGGCAGCTCGACCTTCGGCGGAACGATCGCGGCGCCGATCTGGCACGACTTCATGATGGTCGCGAAGGGCGACTACTGCGGCGACTGGCCGGCGCCGAAGGTGCCGTTCGAGGGCTCGGCGTTCACCGGCACCTACGCGGGCGCGTACGACGACTCGTCCAGCTCGGACGACGAGACGACCGAGGAGAGCGACGAGACGACGACCACGCCGGACACGAGAACGACGCCGGACGGCGGCGCGAACCCGAACCCGGACGCGTACGCCCACCCGCCGCAGCAGACGCCTCCCTCTCCGCCGCCGCCAAGCCAGGCTCCGAGCCCGAGCGAAGGCGGCGGCGCCGGCGCGCCGACGGGCTGATCCAGCGCCGATGCGCTGATCGCTGGTACGGTTCGCCCGTGGCAAAGGAAGAGAAAGTCGAGCTGGAGGGCGAGGTGATCGAGGCCCTCCCGAACGCGATGTTCCGCGTGAGACTCGACAACGACCACGTCGTCCTCGGCCACGTCGCCGGCAAGATGCGCCGCTTCCGCATCCGCATCCTCCCCGGCGACCGCGTGCGCTGCGAGCTCTCGCCCTACGACCTCGAC
Organism: uncultured Actinomycetes bacterium; assembly: GCA_963770165.1. GTDB lineage: Bacteria > Actinomycetota > Thermoleophilia > Solirubrobacterales > Solirubrobacteraceae > Conexibacter. Next base: position 658,787 of record CAVYOK010000003.1, on the reverse strand, counting down.
CGCGCGCGCATCGTCTACCGCCACCGGTAAGACGTCCCGCTCACTCGCCCCCACCGCTCCCATCGCATGCGCGAGCTCGCGCTGATCGAGGCGGTCGAACGCGTCCTGTCGCACGACGACCCGCGCATCGTGCGCTGGCTCGGCGACGACGCCGCCGTCGTGCGCGCCGGCGCCTACGCGGTCACGTCAGTCGACACGATGGTCGAGGGGGTCCACTTCCCCGCGCTCGCCGACGCGATCGGCACGCTCGGCGACTTCGGCCATCGCGCGCTCGCCGGCGCCTTGTCGGATCTCGCCGCGATGGGAGCCGCGCCGGGCGAGGCCTACCTCGCGCTCGTGCTCCCGCCCGGCCTCGACCAGGAGGGGATGCTCGAGCTGTTCGGCGCGGCGCAGGCGCTGGCGACCGCGAGCGGCGTGACGATCGCCGGCGGGGACGTCGCGCGCGGCCCGGCGCTGACGGCCGCCGTGACGGTCGTCGGCTGGAGCGACGACGCCGACGCGCTCGTCGGGCGCGACGGTGCGCAGCCGGGCGACCTCGTCGGCGTGACCGGCACGCTCGGGGACGCCGGCGCGGGCCTCGCGATCCTGCAGGGCCGTGCCGACGGGATGCCGCAGCTCGCGCAGCGCTACCTGCGGCCCACGCCGCGGCTGGCGGAGGGGCGCGCGCTCGCAGCCGCAGGCGCGCACGCGATGATCGACCTCTCCGACGGGCTCGCGACGGACGCCCGCCATCTCGCGCGACGCAGCGACGTGCGCCTCGTCGTGGACCTCGATCGGCTGCCGCTTGCGCCGGGCGTCGCAGACGTCGCGCGCACGCTCGGCCAGGACCCGGCCGCGTTCGCGGCGACCGCCGGCGAGGACTACGAGCTGTGCGTTTGCGTGCCGCCGCAGGCGCGACGCGCCGCCGAGGCCGCCGCTCCGCTCACGTGGATCGGCAGCGTCGAGACGGGCGAGCCGGCGCTCGACCTCGGCCCGCGCGGCGCTTCGCTGCGCGGGTATGAGCACGAGCTGTGACGGCTTCGCCCTCTGGTCACCGCAAGCGGCGACCCGCGGGCGACGTCACACCGCGATCTCGTTGAGCGCGGCGTCGCCGAGCAACGCGCGCACGTCGGCGCGCCGCAGCGCTCCATGCACCGCGAGCATGCGGGAGACGAACGCCTCCGCGACCGCGTCGACGTCGACCTGGTACGCGGCGCGATCGATCTGCGCCTTGAGCTCGGTGATTCGCATTGTGGTGTTCTCGTCGTCCATGCGATCCCTGCCACGACTTATCCCGGACAAGCCGGACGGCACGCACCCGCGGACCCGCATCCACGATCCAACGTTTGAGCCGGTCGTCGCAGTCGGTATCGGGGGTACCCGCATTTGGCGTGAGAACACTTTTGCAACATCGGACGTACGGCCACCAGGATGCCCGTCGCCAATGACCCGGGTGCGACGACCGAGTCCGGCCCGTAGGGTCAGCGCCCGATGGCAGCGCCGCGCGCGACGATCCGCTCGAGCCGTGCGAACACGACGATTCGCTGCGCGGCGCTGTAGAGCGGGTGGCACGCCGACAGCACGAGCCGTTGGTAGCCGACGTCTCTCGTGACCCACAGAGCGGTCGGCTCGACGATTTGGCCTCGCTGCACGCGGTACGTGAAGCGGCCGTACGGCATCGTCAGCTCGATCCGGTCGCCGCGCTCCAGGTCGTCGACGCGGCGGAACGGCGCGGCGTAGGTCGTGCGGTGGCCGGCGACCGCCACCGTCCCCGGCAGCCCCGGGAACGTCGTCGACGGATAGTGGCCCGGTCCCTTGCGCAGCGTCGCGTTGTCCGTCCCTTGCACGAGGACGAAGTCCGCGCCGATCGCCGGGATCTCGATGCGTCCGATCGGGTCGCCGGCTCGTACGGTGCGGCGTGCCTCCCGCGCGAGGAACTCGATCCGCCGTCTCCGCGTCTCGAGCGCCCGCAGCACGCGCTGCTGAACGGGCGTGGGTCCGCGCTGCTCGATGCGGTCGAGCTCGCCCGAGAGCTTGTTCTGCTCGATGCGAGCCAACAGCGCGGAGACGGGCTCCTGCCAGGCGAGCGTGATGCCGGCGTCGGCGATCATCAGCGCGCCGGCCACGATCAGGACCGTCGAGATCGCTCGGAGCGCGTGCCGCATCCCGAGAGCTTCTCATGCGTCCGCCCAGCGACGCTCAGCGGCGCAGGGCGGACTCCGTGCCGCCCAGCGATCCGGGTCCGGCGTATGTCGTCGGCCCCCGGACGGTGATCGGCGTCGCCGCGTCCGGATGGCCGGCACCGGTCGCCCGCAGCACGACGACGAGCGCGCACGCCGTGCAGCCCAACACGACGCTCCACACGAGCACCGCCGGCAGCGAGACCCCGCCTCCGGCGACGAGCAGCACGAGCATCCACGCCAGCTGGAGCGGATCCAGCCCGAGCTGGCGCGCGACGGCGTAGGCGACGAGCAGCGGCGGCAGCAGCCCGAGCGCCCACAGCGCAAGCGCCGCGGGGCGGCGCAGTCGCGTCTCCGGCGCCATCGCCAGCAGCCACAGGTGCAGTGCCGGAATCAGCAGCAGGCTCGCGTACGGGTTCGCGATCCACACGACGAGCGTGGCCGCGCACAGCACGAGCACGATCGCCGTCGCGGCTCCGCCGGTGCCCGGCTCGCCTCCCACCCCGAATCGCCGCACGGCCCAGGGACGCAGGCCGAGCCATGTGAGCAGCGCCAGCGCAAGGACGCTTGCGAGCACGGCCGCGTTGGGCGCGTTCGCGGCGCCGGCCACCGGTGCTCCGGGCGCCGCCTCGATCAGGCCGGTGCGGAAGAGGCCGATCGCCAGCAGCGCGGGGAGCAGGAACGACAGCCCGCCGAGCAAGACCCAGCGCAGCCACATGCCGACCCGCTCGCGGCGCCGGCGCACGCGCGCGAGCGCGTCGACGGCGGCGAGCAGCACCGGCAGCAGCAGCGCGATCGCCAGCAGCCGTACCGACCACGCCGGCAGCACCTTTCTCTCCAGCACGAGATACGGCGCGCTGCCGGGCAGGTCGTCGCCGTCGTCGAGCGCGCCGATGCTGCGCAACGCCGTGCGGCCGAACGCGGTCAGCCGCTCGGCGGAGACCGGCGCGTCCGCCGCGGGCGCCCGCTCGCCGCTCGCCGACAGCAGCACGGCACCGACGCCGCGCGCGTCGAACGGGCCCTGCTCGCCGAGCGCCAGCGGGAACGCGAGCCGCGCCAGCTGCACGCCCGGGGCGACCGCACCCGCCCGCAGCCGCCCCTCTGTCATCAGCGCGGTCTCGACCGTGCGCCGCAGCTCGAGCGGCGCGAGCGCGGTCGACTGCGACCACGGCACCACGAGCGGGCGGTCGACGCCCACCCCGGCCATGTCGCCGAGCACGAGCACGGCGTCCACCCCGGACCCGTCCGCCGCGGCCGCCTCCTCGGCGAGGCGCTCCGCCGCGGCGAGGCCGGCCGTGCCGCCGCTCGTCGAGGCGAGCACGAGCGTGCGGCTCAGCGTGCGCCCGCCGAGCACGCGCGCGAGCTCGAGCAGCGCGGCGGTGCCCGACAGCTCCGCGCGCGCGCCGCGGCCGAGCGCGTCGCGATGCGCGATCACGAGGATGCGCCGGCTGGAGAAGCCCGCCCGCTCCCCGACGACGGTCTGCAGCTCACGTGTGCCGTCGACCGTCTCAGCGGAGAAGCGCCGCACGTCGACGCGGAAGCCGCTCGCGCGCAGCGTCTGCTCGACGCGCAGCGCGACGAGCCCATCGCCGCTGGAGCCCGGTCGCCGCAGTGGCGCCTCGTCCGCCAGCCGGTCGAGCTGACGGAACGCCGCCGCGCCGTCGAACGCATCGGGAGCGAGCGACGCCGTCAGGGGCCGCGGAGGCTCCCGCAGCGAGAAGCCGACGAGCACGAGCACGAACAGGATCGGAAGGAATCCCGCCCGGTAGATCCGCGGATCCAGCACATGCGGCAGGTTATCCTCGCGCGCCGTCGGGCCAATTTAGGTAGTACGGCTGCGTTCATCGGACTACCCTTCGGATCGCATGGCCGAGCGATCCACGCGCATCCTGCTCGTCGACGACGAGCAGTCGATCCAGACGCTGCTGTCGTATCCGCTGAGGAGAGACGGCTACGAGGTCGTGCAGGCCGTGGACGGGCGTGAGGCGCTCGACCGCTTCGACGAACGGCCATTCGACCTCGTCGTGCTCGACGTGATGTTGCCGAAGCTCGACGGGCTCGAGGTGTGCCGTCGCCTGCGTAGCCGCAGCACCGTTCCGATCATCATGCTGACGGCCAAGTCGGAGGAGATCGACAAGGTCGTCGGTCTCGAGATCGGCGCTGACGACTACATCACGAAGCCGTTCTCGATGCGCGAGTTCCGCAGCCGCGTGAAGGCCGCGCTGCGCCGCTCCGAGCTGTCGCGCACGGGCGACGGGGACGGCGGCGCGCTCGAGCACCACGAGCTGCGCATCGACCCCGACAAGCGCGCGGTGTGGCTCGCCGGCGAGCCGATCGCGACGACGTTCGTAGAGTTCGAGATCCTGCTCACGCTCGCGCGCAGCCCCGGTCGCGTCTTCACGCGCGACATGCTGCTCGCGCGCGTGTGGGGCGACTCCGCCTATCGCGATCCGCGCACGATCGACGTGCACATCCGCCACCTGCGCGAGAAGCTCGAGCGCGACCCGAAGGAGCCCCAGTACCTGTTCACCGTGCGCGGCGTCGGGTACCGCTTCCGCGACACGGACGAGTAGCGAGAGGATCCCGCCCACCCACCCCCGACCGGTCCGCTAGGTGCGCTCCCTTCGCAACCGCCTCGCCTTCCTCTTCTTCGCGATCACGCTCGCCGCGATCGCCGTGCTCTATCTCTACGTCGTGCCGCAGCTGCAGTCGCGGCTGCGCGACGAGAAGCTCTCGCAGCTGCAGATCTCCGCGCAGCAGACGGTCGAGCAGATCGCCGCGACCGTCGGCGGACAGCGTACGAGCGCCGAGGTCGCCAGAGTCGTGCGCGCGGCGAGCGACACCGCCAACGCGCGCGTCACGCTGCTGCGAATCAGCCGCATCGGCAGCGAGCTGGTCCCCGGCACGATCACGGACTCGAGCGATCCCGCCCAGCCGGCGCTGGCGCTGCCGGCGGCCGACGAGGCCGCGCGCACGGGCCGCATCGCGAAGGGCTCGGAGGTGTCGGCCGAGGGCCCGGTCGCGGAGGTCGCGGTCCCGATCAAGCAGGGCGAGCGCGTCGCGGAGGTCGCCGTCTACTCCACGCCGATGGCCGACGTCGAGCGCAACGTCGCGATCGTGCGCGCTCAGATCCTCGTCGCCGGCGCGATCGCGCTCGCGCTCGCGGTGCTGGCCGGCTGGTTGATCGCGCGCGCGCTCGCGCAGCGCGTCAAGCGGCTGGAGAAGGCGGCCGAGCAGGTCGCCGCCGGCGACTTCTCGCGCCCGATCCCGGTCGACTCCGACGACGAGCTGGGGCAGCTCGCGGTCGCCTTCAACGACATGCAGCGCCAGCTCGCACAGCTCGACCGCGCGCGCAAGCAGTTCATCGCGACCGCCTCGCACGAGCTGCGCACGCCGCTGTTCTCGCTCGGCGGCTTCGTCGAGCTGCTGGAGGACGAGGAGCTCGACGAGGAGACGCGCCGCCGCTTCCTCGCGCAGGTGCGCCAGCAGGTCGACCGGCTCGCGAAGCTGTCGGTCGACCTGCTCGACCTCTCCCGCCTCGAGGCCGGCTCGCTCGAGCTGCGGCCGGAGCCGGTCGACCTCGCGGAGCTGGCGCGCTCGGTCAGCTCCGAGTTCGAGCCGGCGCTCGCGCAGCACGACTCGCATCTGGAGGTGCGGCTTCCGGGCGCGCCGGTCGAGGCGCAGTGCGATCCGGTGCGCGTCGCGCAGATCGCGCGCATCCTGATCGACAACGCGGTCACCCACACGACGTCCGGCACGAACATCGTCGTGTCGGCGAGCCGCGACAACGGCTTTGCGCGGCTGTCCGTGCGCGACCACGGCAAGGGCATCCCACGCACCGCGCTCTCGCAGGTGTTCGAGCCGTTCTACACGTCCGACGACGCGCAGGGCTCCGGCCTCGGGCTCGCGATCGCGAGCGAGCTGGCCGAGCGCATGAACGGGCGCCTCGGAGTCGAGTCGCGGCCCGGGCGCACGGTCTTCACGCTCGAGCTGCCCGCCTGAGCGCAGGCTCAGCGCACGCGCGCCAGCGTCGCCTGGGCGATTCGGTATCGTCCGCGCGCTCCGGTACCCGACCTCTCGCGAGCCATGCTCCAGCCAATCGCCGTCGGACACAAGACGCTCGCGGACTACGCCAGCATCGTCGGCCGCTCCCTCGTCGAGGAGATCCGCGAGCTGGCGGAGCCGCTCAAGGGCAGACGCGTCCTGCACGTCTCGGCGACCGCGTTCGGCGGCGGCGTCTCGGAGATCCTCTACACGCTCGTCCCGCTGATGAAGGACGCCGGGCTCGACGTCGAGTGGCACGTCATCTACGGCCGCGAGGAGTTCTTCAACGCGACGAAGGTGATGCACAACGCGCTGCAGGGCAGCCCGCAGGACCTCACCGACGAGCAGTGGGACGCGTGGCGCCGCTACAACGAGATGAACGCGCGCGAGCTCTCGCGCGGCTGGGACGTGGCGATCGTGCACGACCCGCAGCCGGCTGCGATGCACTCGCTCGCGCCGGAGAAGGCGCGTCACTGGATCTGGCGCTGCCACATCGACCTCTCGACGCCGAACTCGGCCACGATCGAGCGTCTGCTGCCGTACATCAAGACGTATCCGGCGTCGGTCTTCCACATGCAGCAGTACGTGCCGGCCGGGATGGATGGGCAGATCAACATCGTGCCGCCCGCGATCGACCCGCTCGCGCCGAAGAACATGGCCTTCTCGCCCGACGACTCCGTCTACATCTGCGAGCAGTTCGGCATCGACATCGACCGCCCGCTGCTGTGCCAGGTGTCGCGTTTCGACCCCTGGAAGGATCCGCTCGGGGTGATCGACGCGTATCGGATCGTGAAGGAGCAGATGCCGGAGGTCCAGCTCGCGCTCGTCGGCTCGATGGCGACCGACGACCCCGAGGGCTGGGACTTCTTCAACGCGACGATCGCCCACGCCGACCGCGACCCGGACATCCACATCCTCAACAACTTCAACAACGTCGGCGCGATCGAGGTGAACGCCTTCCAGTCGCACGCCGACGTGCTGATCCAGAAGTCGACGCGCGAGGGCTTCGGGCTCACCGTCTCCGAGGCGATCTGGAAGGCGCGCCCGTTCATCGGCGGGGACGTCGGCGGCATCCCGCTGCAGGTCGAGGACGGCGTCTCAGGCTTCCTCGTCTCCTCGGTCGAGGAGTGCGCGCAGCGCGCGATCGAGGTGCTCGCGGACCCAGGGCTCGGGCGACGCCTCGGCCGCGCCGGCAAGGAGCACGTGCGCCGCCACTTCCTGATGCCGCGCCTGCTGCGCGACTGGCTGCGGATGATCACCGCGCTGGAGGGGCAGAGCTCCTGAGCTCGATCGGCGCCGCCCCGCTCGTCCTCGTCTCCAATCGCGGTCCCGTCACGTTCGGGCCGAACGGCGAGGTGCGGCGCGGAAGCGGCGGCCTTGTCACGGCGCTCACCGGCCTGGCATCGCATCGCGAGGCGGTCTGGATCGCCTCCGCGATGACGGACGAGGACGTCGCGCACTCGCGCGAGCATGAAGGCCGCCCGTTCGAGGTGCAGCTGCCCGACGGCGGCGCCTACAAGGTGCGGCTCGTCGCCTCCGACGCGGAGGCGTACGACCGCTTCTACAACGTGTTCGCGAACCCGATGCTGTGGTTCATCCAGCACTACCTGTGGGATCTCTCGAACGCTCCGGACATCCGCCGCGAAGAGGTCGAGGCGTTCGAGTTCGGCTACAACGTCGTCAACGAGGACCTCGCGCGCGCCGTGCTCGACGAGATCGAGGGCGAGTCCGAGCCGGTCGTGATGGTCCACGACTACCACCTCTACACGCTGCCGGCGCTCGTGCGGAAAGTCCGGCCGGACGCCTTCCTGCACCACTTCATCCACATCCCGTGGACGCAGTCTGACGCGTGGCGCGTGCTGCCGAGCCAGATCCGCGAGGAGATCTATCGCGGCCTGCTCGCGAACGACATCGTCGGCTTCCACACGCGCTCCTACCGGCGCAACTTCCTGCAGTGCTGCCGCGATCTGATGGAGCTCGAGGTCGACTTCGAGCGCGGCGTCGTGTTCCACGAGGGCCGCGAGGTGTGGGTGCGCGCGTACCCGCTGCCGATCGACGCGCAGGCCACGCGCGCGGTCGCGCAGCGCGCGCGGACGCACGAGTTCGAGCAGGAGCTGCTGCGCCGGCGGCGCGACCACCTGATCCTGCGCGTCGACCGCGCGGACCTGTCGAAGAACGTGCTGCGCGGCTTCACCGCCTTCGACGTCTTCCTCACGCAGCACCCCGAGTTCCACGAGAAGGTCACCTTCATCGCGCAGCTGATGCCGTCGCGAACGGACGTGCCCGAGTACGCCGAGTACCTCGAGCGGATCGAGGCGGTCGTGGCGGTCGTCAACCACCGCCACGGCACGCCCGACTGGATGCCGATCCACCTGAAGCTGCGCGACGACCTCGAGGAGGCGGTCGCCGCTTACAAGCACTACGACGTGCTGCTGGTGAACGCCATGTTCGACGGCATGAACCTGGTGGCCAAGGAGGGACCGCTGGTCAACGAGCGCGCGGGCGTCTCGATCCTGTCGGAGAACACCGGCGCGCACGAGGAGCTCGGCGAGTTCGCGCTGTCGGTCAACCCGTTCGACATCCAGGAGCTGGCCGACTCGATCCACGCGGCGCTGACGATGGAGGCGGCGGAGCGACGGCGGCGGATGAACGGCCTCGAGCGAATCGTCACCCAGCGCGATCCGGGCGACTGGATCGACGAGCAGCTCGACGACATCCGCGAGAAGGCCGGCGCGCGCGGCTGAGCGCAGGCCCAGGATCGGCCTGGCGTCGCTCGTCTGAGCGCGCAGCGCGCCTTCACTCGAGCGCGAACTCGGGCGCCGCGGCAGCCGCACCGCTCCCCGCATCGCCGCTGCTCCCGACCGAGGGAGCCGGCGCCGTGGCGGGCGGGTCCTGTCGATCGGGTCCCGCCCACCCGCGCGCACGCGGCTTGCGCCGCGCACGTGCGTCCTCACGCACCACCGGCTGCGCCAACGGTGCCGCCGCCCGATCGACGCGTCTGTGCTTCGCCGCCCGATCGGCGTGTCGCGGCTTCCGCCTCGTCTCGGCCGGCTCCTCTGGCGCCACCGCCGGCACCGTCCCGACCGACAACCCCACCGGCACCGCCGGAACGCCAGCGTCGGACGAGCGCAGCCAGACGAGCGCGAGGGCGATCGCGAGCACGACGGCGAGGAGGGTGGCGGCGTCGCGGCCACGGGGCGTTGAGGGCATAGGACGTCTGAGGCGCCCGGACGGCAGATCTCGCCCCCGTTGGTATAGTGCCCCGCCGCAGCTCAACCGGTATGGCTCAGCTTCCGCCCATCTACGACCTCGTGGTCCTGCTCTCCACCTCGGTGGAGGACGAGCGTCGCGCGAGAATCCTCGCCGACGTCGAGCAGACGATCGCCGACAACGGCGGTTCGATCGAGCTCAAGCAGGAGTGGGGCGTGCGCAGACTCGCGTTCGAGATCGCGCACATCGGCGACGCCGAGTACCACCTGCTGCAGTTCAGCGGCCCGCCGGCGCTCGTCGAGACGCTGAGCTACAACCTGAAGATCACGGACGGCGTGCTGCGCCACCGGATCATCAAGGTGACGCCCGGAACCCCGCCGCCGCCCGAGCCGACGCTGCAGGAGCCCGCCGCCACTGTTGCCGCCGGCGAGCCCGAGCCGGCCGCCGCCGCCGGCGCCGAGACGTAACGGTTCTCGCGCGCTTCCACGCGCCGCTCGCGGCATCCCGCCACCTTTCCACGCAGTTTCCGGCTATGACAAGGGTGCACGACCGGCGGCTGCGTACACTCGTTCGCCGCTGAGCATCTGCCGCCGAAAGGAGCCACCCCCATGGCCGCAACGAACATCAACCGGGTCGTCATCACCGGGAACCTCACCCGCGACCCTGAGCTGCGCTCGCTGCCGAGCGGCATGTCCGTCTGCAGCCTGCGGCTCGCCTGCAACACCCGGCGCAAGGGCGCCTCGGGCGAGTGGGAGGACAAGCCGAACTATTTCGACGTCACGGTCTGGGGCGCGCAGGGCGAGAACTGCGCGCGGTACCTCGCGAAGGGCCGCCCAGTCGCGATCGACGGTCGCCTCGAGTGGCGAGAGTTCGAGACCAGAGACGGGCAAAGACGCCAGGCAATCGATATCATCGCCGATTCCGTGCAGTTCCTCGGCGGGCGTGATGATGCCGGCGCCGGGAACGGGTTCTCCGGGCCTTCCGCAAATGTAGCGGGAGGGGGGGACGTTCCGATCGACGATCGGGACTTCCAGTCCGCCCCGGCAGCGCCCGTCTCGACCGCCGACGACGACATCCCGTTCTAGGGACCGGCAGACGACTTCGACGAGGTAGGCCGAGTGGCAAAGCAACGTAGGCGCCCCACGCGGCGGCGCGACAAGAAGGGCGGTCCGGGCTCCGGCCGGCGCAAGCCGTGCCCGTACTGCAAGGACAAGATCGAGCAGGTCGACTACAAGGACCTCTCCGCGCTCCGGCGCTTCGTCTCGGAACGCGGCAAGATCCGCTCGCGCCGCATCACGGGCGCGTGCCGTCGGCACCAGAGCCAGGTCGCGAGGGCGGTCAAGCGGGCGCGCGAGCTCGCGCTGTTGCCATACGTCGCCGAGCCGGCGAACGAGCGCGCAGGCGGCGGCCGTCGCGATCGCGACCGCGATCGCGATCGCGATCGCGAGGACCGGTAGCCGGATGCCGCAGGCGATCCTTACGCAGGACGTCGAGCAGCTCGGCGAGCGCGGCGCGGTCGTCGACGTCTCGGCCGGCTACCTGCGCAACTACCTGATCCCGCGCAAGCTCGCCCAGCCGGCGACGAAGGGTGCGCTGGACGCCGCTGCCGAGCGCAGAGCCGCCGCCGAGCGCGCCGAGCGCGAGTCGAAGGCGCGTGCGCAGGAGAATGCCGCGCTGCTCGGCAAGACGGTGCTCACGATCGAGCAGCAGGCCGGCGACGACGGCCGCCTGTTCGGCTCCGTCACCGCGCAGGACATCGCCGACGCGATCCGCGAGGCGCGCGGCATCAAGGTCGACAAGCGCAAGGTCCATTTGGAGGACCCGATCCGCCACATCGGCACCCACATGGTCGTCGTCGAGATCGAGGACGGCGTCATGGCGACCGTCAAGACGATGGTCGTCGAGCAGAAGTAGCCGTCTCACTGCCTCACCTCGTTCACGCGCCGCGCCTTCCCGCGGCGCGTCGTCGTTAAAACGCCGCTCCGTGCGGGATCGCCGAGCTCGCTCGTAGCGGGGATTGCTAGCGTCGCGGCTTCGTGGCCGCGATCGAGCAGACCCACCAGGCGCTCCTCCCCCCGCACAACCTCGAGGCCGAGCAGTCGGTGCTCGGCGCGATCCTGCTCGCCGACACGACGCTCTATGGCCTCGTCATCAATGAGGGGCTCAAGCCCGAGCACTTCTACCGCGAGCAGCACGCGACGATCTACCGCGCGATGCTGCGGCTCTACGGGGAGAGCCGCGAGATCGACGTGCTCACCGTCACGGAGGAGCTCAAGCAGACGGGCGAGCTGGAACAGGTCGGCGGGCCGGCGATGGTCGACGCGCTCGCGGGGGCGGCGCCAGCCGCAGGCAACGTACGCGAGTACGCACGCATCGTGCAGAGCAACGCGCTGCTGCGGCGCCTGCTCGCGACGACGCAGCAGATCCAGGCGAACGTCTGGAACCACGAGGCGCCAGCGCGCGAGCTGGTCGAATGGGCCGAGCGCGACATCCTCGAGGTCGGCCACGACGACCGCCAGAAGGACTTCCGCGCCGTCGGTGAGGTGCTGCACGACGAGATGGACAAGCTCCATCGCCTCTCGCTCGAGCACACCGCCCTCACCGGGACGCCGTCGGGCTTCAAGGACCTCGACGAGATCACCGGCGGCTTCCAGCCCGGCAACCTGGTCATCCTCGCGGCGCGACCCTCGATGGGCAAGTCCGCGCTCGTCACGAACATCGCCGAGAACGCGGCGCTGGAGCACGGCAAGCCGGTCGCGCTGTTCAGCCTGGAGATGTCGGAGGCGGAGCTCGCGCAGCGCTTCGTCGCCTCGCAGGCGCGCATCCGCGGCGAGGAGCTGCGCAAGGGGCGCGTGGCGGAGAACCGCTGGCCGAAGATCCTCGAAGCGTGCCAGCGGCTGTCCGACGCGCCGCTGTACGTCGACGACTCGTCCGACATCGGGATCCTCGAGCTGCGCGCGAAGGCCCGGCGCCTGCACCAGCAGAGCGAAGAAGGGCTCGGCCTGATCATCCTCGACTACCTCCAGCTGATGCGCGCCGACAGCCGCGTCGAGAACCGCGTCGAGGCCGTCGGCCAGATGAGCCGCGGGCTGAAGATCCTCGCGCGCGAGCTGGAGGTGCCCGTGATCGCCCTCTCGCAGCTCTCCCGCGCGGTCGAGTCGCGCACCGACAAGAGACCGATCCTGTCCGACCTGCGCGAGTCCGGCAACATCGAGCAGGACGCCGACCTCGTCATGTTCATCTACCGCGACGAGTACTACGACAGAGAGTCGGAGCGCGAGGGCGAGGCCGACATCATCATCTCCAAGCACCGCAACGGCGCGCTTGGGGATGTGACGTTGACGTTCCAGAAGGAGTACCCCAAGTTCATGAACTTCGCGGGCGATCGGTTCGGGGCGTAGGCGCCTCGTTGGCGTTTCGGCGTTGCCGGTACGCCGGGGCGCGGCCGTGCTCCCTCGCGAGACCCTCTCGTGTGACCTGGCTGGCACCGCTCCTTGTTTGTGGGTGCCGCAGGGGGGTCTCGCGAGGGACACGCCGCGCCCGGCTACCCGCCACGCCCGGTCGCCCGTAGTTCGGCCCCGCCCTCACTGGCGGGCTTGCTGGGCGCCGGCGGTGTTGAGCCAAAGCCCACGCCGATGCCGCCTGCGGGCGTGACGGTGGAGGGCTCTGGACGCTGCTGGTCAGCCGGGCGCGCGATGTCCTCCGCGAGACCCCCCACCGGCTTGCACGGCAAGGAGCGGTAACAGCACGGCCCACGAGAGGGTCTCGCGGGGGAGCATCGCGCGCCCCAGGCGTACCGCAAACGCCAAACAGCAGCCCTACACTGTCACACGCCATGCCAGGCATCGTCATCGTGGGCGCCCAGTGGGGGGACGAGGGCAAGGGGAAGATCACCGACCTGCTCGCCGAGCAGGCCGACGCGGTCGTGCGCTTCCAGGGCGGCAACAACGCCGGCCACACGATCGTCCGCAACGGCGAGACGTGGAAGCTGCACCTGATGCCGTCGGGGATCCTCTACCCCGGCAAGCTCTGCGTCATCGGCAACGGCGTCGTGATCGACCCGAAGGTGCTGACCGACGAGCTCGACGAGCTGCGGGGCCGCGGCGTCGACACGAGCGGGCTCAAGATCTCCGCGAACGCGCACATGATCATGCCGTACCACCTGATGCTCGACGACGCCGGCGAGGCGAAGCTCGGCAAGCTGAAGATCGGCACGACGCGGCGAGGGATCGGCCCCTGCTACGCCGACAAGGCCTCGCGCATCGGCATTCGCGTGCAGGACCTGCTCGACGAAAAGATCCTCAAGCAGAAGATCGTCGCGGCACTGGAGCCGAAGCGCCTCGCGTTGCGTCCGTTCGCACGCGACCCGCGGCTCGACCTGCAGGCGATCACGGAGGAGTACCTCGCCTATGGCGCACGTTTGACCGAGCACATCGCCGACACGACGCGGCTCGTGTGGGACAAGCTCGACGCCGACGCGACGGTGATCTTCGAGGGCGCGCAGGGCGCGCTGCTCGACATCGACCACGGCACATATCCGTTCGTCACCTCCTCGAACCCGATCGCGGCGTCCGCCTGCATCGGCAGCGGCGTCGGGCCGAAGGAGATCAACGAGGTGTGGGGGATCACGAAGGCGTACAGCACGCGCGTCGGCGCGGGGCCGTTCCCGACGGAGCTGGACGGCGACCTCGGCGAGGAGCTGCGTCAGAGAGGCGGCGAGTTCGGCACGACGACCGGCCGCTCGCGCCGCGTCGGCTGGCTCGACCTCGTGGCGCTGCGCTACGCGGCGCGCATCAACTCGCTCACTGCCCTCGTGGTGACGAAGCTGGACGTGCTGACGGGCCTCGAGACGATCAAGGTCTGCACGCGCTACCGCGGCGAGGACGGCGCGGAGTTCGACCACTTCCCCTACCACCAGTCGGTGCTGCACCACACGCAGGGCGAGTACGTCGAGCTGCCCGGCTGGAGCGAGGAGATCGGCGAGGCGCGCGCGCCGGAGGACCTGCCCGACAAGGCACGGGACTACCTCGCGTTCATCGAAGAGCTCATCGGCGTCCCGGTCGTGATGGTCGGCGTCGGGCCGGGGCGCGAGCAGACGGTGTGGACGGCCGCCGGGCGCGACACCGTGCCCGGCAGGGCGGTCGCGGCCGCCTGAGAAGCGCGCTCAGCGCCAGCGCTCGATCAGCTGCTCGTCGGGCACCTCGCGCACGACGCGCGCGGGCACGCCCATCACGACGGCACGCGGCGGCACGTCGCGTGTGACGACCGCGCCGGCCGCGACGAACGCCTCCTCGCCCACCTCGACGCCGGGCGTGAGCACCGCACCGCCGCCGATGCGGCAGGCACGACGGAGCGTGGCGCCCGTCAGCGGGGCACCGCGCGCGACGCGCCCCATCGCGTCGTCGTTCGTCGTCATCGCACAGGGGCCGAGGAAGACATCGTCCTCCACGACCGAGAAGGCGGTCAGGTAGACGCTCGTCTGAATTCTCACGCGTGCGCCGACGACGACGTCGTTGTCGACCGCCGAGCCACGGCCGACGACCGTCCGCTCGCCGATCCGCGTGCGCTCGCGCACGAACGCCTGGTCGCCGACGATCGCGCCCGCGCCGATCTCCGCGCCGGCGAGCACGACCGCGCCGCAGCAGATCGTCGCTCCGGCGCCGACGCGCAGCGGCGCGACATCGCCGGCGGCGGCCGAGCCGGGCGCGAGCCGCGGGCGCTTGCCGAGCACCGCGCCGTCCTCGACGACGACGCCGTCGCCGAGCTCGACGCCGTCGTGGACCACCACATGCGCGCCGAGCACGACGCCCGCGCCGACGCGCGCCGACGGGGAGAGGACGAGGCCGGGAGCGTCGGGCATCGGCGCGAAGCCTACGCGCTGCCGCCGCCGGTAACCTGCCGCCCGTGCTGCGCGCAGCAACGCTCGGGCTCGGCATGATGGGCCGCCACCACGCCCGCATCCTGCAGTCGCTGCCTGGCGTGACGTTCGCCGGCGCGGTCGATCCCGCTGGGGATCGAAACGACGCGGTGCGCGACCCCGCACTCGTGTTCCCGACGTTGGACGAGCTGCTGGCCGGCGGCCCGCTCGACATGGCGATCGTCGCGCTGCCGACCGAGGAGCACCTGGCGGCGGCGCTGCGGCTCGCCGACGCCGGCGTGCACCTGTTGATCGAGAAGCCGCTCGCCGCCTCGGTCGAGGAGGGGGAGCAGATCGCCGCCGCCTGCGAGCGCGCCGGCGTGCGCGCGGCGGTCGGGCACGTCGAGCGCTTCAACCCGGCGCTGATCGCGCTGCGCGAGCGCGTGCTCGCCGGTCAGCTCGGCGACGTGTTCCTCGTCGCGACCGAGCGGATCGGACCGTTCCCCGAACGCGTGCGCGACGTCGGCGTCGTGAAGGACCTCGCGACGCACGACCTCGACATCGTCACGTGGGTCGCCGACGCGCCGATCGCGACCGTCGCCGCGCAGACGGCGCACCGCACCGGTCGACCGCACGAGGACCTCGTGCTCGTGACCGGCCGGCTCTCCTCAGACGTGCCGTTCAACTCGATCGTCGACTGGCTCACGCCGACCAAGACGCGCCGCACGCGCGTGCTCGGCGAGCGCGGCATGCTCGTCGCGGAGACGGTCACCGCCGACCTCACGTTCTACGCGAACGGCGTCGTGACCTCGTCGTGGACCACTGCGCAGGCTCTGCGCGGCGTCTCCGAGGGCGACGCGACGCGCTACGCGCTCGCGCGCGCGGAGCCGCTGCGCACGGAGCTGGAGGCGTTCCGCGACCTCGTCGCCGGAGGCGGGGATGCTGCCGGCTCGGTCGTGACGCTCGCGCAGGGACTCGCGGCGCTGCGCTCGGCCGAGGCAGTGCTGGCGAGCGCCGCGGCGGGCGAGACGGTGCGGCTGGGAAGCGATCCCCACCCATCCCCGCCGTGAGAGTCGTCGTTGTCGCACTCGGGAAGATCGGCCTGCCGCTCGCGGCGCACGTCGCGGGCGCCGGGCACGAGGTCGTCGGCTGCGACGTCGACGCGCGCGTGTGCGAGCTGGTGAACGCGGCGCAGGCGCCGTTCCCGGGCGAGGCCGGCCTCGAGGAGGTGCTTGCGGAGGTCGTCGGGGACGGGCGGCTGCGGGCGCAGACCGACACGGCGGCCGCCGTCGGCGAGGGCGCCGAGCTCGTGATCGCGGTGCCGCCGCTCGTGGTCGACGCGAGCGCACAGCCGGACTGGGCGATCCTCGACAGCGTGGTCGGCGACATCGCGCGCGGGTTGCGCGAGGCCGCGAGCGCCGGGCACCCCGGCGTCGTCGTGTGCGTCGAGACGACGCTGCCGGTCGGCACGACGCGCAACCGCATCGCGCCGGCGCTCGCGGCCGGCAGCGGGTTGGAGGCGGAGCGCGACTTCTTCGTCGCGTTCAGCCCGGAGCGGGTCTACAGCGGGCGGATCTTCGAGGACCTGCGCACGTACCCGAAGCTCGTCGGCGGCTGCTCGCCGGCAGGCGAGGAGCGCGCGGTCGAGTGCTACCGAGCAGTCGTCGAGCCGGACGCCGAGGTGTGGCCGATGGGCTCGGCGGAGGCGGCCGAGCTGGCGAAGCTGGCGGAGACGACCTACCGCGACCTCAACATCGCGTTCGCGAACGAGCTGGCGCGGCATGCCGACGCGATCGGCGTCGACGTGCACCGCGTGATCGACGCGGCCAACAGCCAGCCGTTCAGCCACATCCATCGACCCGGCGTCGCCGTCGGCGGCCACTGCATCCCCGTCTACCCGCACTTCTTCCTGCACGGCGCGCGGGAGGCGCGGCTGCCGCGCGTGGCACGCGAGGTGAACGGCGCGATGCCCGCGTACGCGGTCGAGCTGCTGGCGGACGCGCTCGGGGAGCTGGACGGCGCGCAGGTGCTGATCCTGGGCGTCGCCTACCGCGGCGGCGTGAAGGAGGCAGCCTTCTCGGGCGCGTTCCCGCTGCGCGACGCGCTCGCCGCTCGCGGCGCGACGGTGCACGCCGCCGATCCGCTGTACGACGACGCCGAGCTGCGCGCGCTCGGCTTCGAGCCGTGGGACGGAAGCGCGATCGACGGTGCGATCCTGCAGGCCGACCACGCCGAGTACCGCGCGCTCACGCCGGCGCAGCTGCCGGGCGCGCGCGCGCTCGTCGACGGACGCGACATGCTGAACCCCGCGCCGTTCGCGCAGGCCGGTGTGGCGCTGCGGCGGATCGGGCGGCCGTAGGTCAGGCTGGCGCGGGCGACCCGGCGCCGAGCGCCCGCACCGCCGCCGCCACTCGCTCACCCGCCCGCCCATCGCCGTACAGCTGCGGGCGCTCCGCTGGCAGCTCGCGCTCGAGCGCCCCGAGGGCAGCGTCGGGGTCGAGGTCGACGAGCGTGTTCCAGCCGGCGTCGACCGTCTCCACCCACTCGGTGCTCGGGCGCAGCGTCACGCACGGCACGCCGGCCAGGTACGCCTCCTTTTGCACGCCCCCGGAATCGGTCACGACCGCGCGCGCATTGCACAGCAGGGCAGTGAAGTCGAGGTAGCCGAGCGGCGGCGCGAGGCGCACGTGCTCCGCTTCCACGACCGTGCTCAGCAGGCCGGCCGCCTCCAGCCGCGCGCGCGTGCGCGGGTGCAGCGGCAGCACGACCGGTGCCGGCAGCGAGAGCAGCAGCTCGACGAGCTGCGCGAGGCGGCCTGGGTCGTCGACGTTCCCGGCGCGGTGCGCGGTGGCAAGCAGATAGCCGCCAGGCGCGACGGCGTAGGGCGCGAGCGACTCGTCGCGGGCGCGTGCGGCCGGCTGCAGCAGCTGTGCGACGTCGACCATCACGTCGCCGACCAGCTCGATCGTCCCCGCGACCGACTCGCGCGTGAGGTTGTCGACGGCGGTCTGCGAGGGACACAGCAGCAGGGCGCTCAGATGATCGGTCACGACGCGGTTGACCTCCTCTGGCATCGCACGGTCGAACGAGCGCATGCCCGCCTCGACGTGCGCGACCGGGATCCCCGCCTGCACGGCGGCGAGCGCCCCCGCGAGCGTCGAGTTCGTGTCGCCGTAGACGAGCAGCGCATCGGGCCGGACCTCCGCGAGGAGCGGCTCGAGCGCGGCGAGCATGCGCGCGGTCTGCGAGGTGTTCGTGCCGCCGCCGATGCCGAGCAGGTGCTCGGGCGGCGGCAGCTCCAGCTCGTCGAAGAAGACCTGCGACAGCTCGGCGTCGTAGTGCTGGCCGGTGTGGACGGTGACCTCCTCCCCGAGCGCGCGCAGGCGTGAGGAGACGGCGGACGCCTTGATGAACTGCGGGCGGTTCCCGATCACGGTGAGGACGCGCATCAGGCAGCGCCGAGGCAGGCGAGGTGGGCGGTCGCCATCGAGCGCGAATGCTAGGCGCTTGCGCGGCCGGGCGAATCCCGCGAGACTGGCTGTGCAGCCAGTCCGCGTCCGAACCCGCCTGAAGGAGTCCTCATGGCCACGCAGCCCCGCTCGCTCACCGGCAAGGTCGTCGCGATCACCGGCGGCGCACGCGGCATCGGTCGCGCCACCGCGGCCGCGCTCGTGCGCAAGGGCGCGCGCGTCGCGATCGGCGACCTCGACGCCGAGCTGGCGGAGCGTACGGCGGCGGAGCTGGGCGGCGGAACGCTCGCGCTCGCGCTCGACGTGACCGACCGCGACTCGTTCGAGCGCTTCCTTGACGAGACGGAGGCCCAGCTCGGCCCGCTCGACGCGCTGATCAACAACGCAGGGATCATGCACCTCGGCCGCTTCGCCGAGGAGAGCGACGAGGTCGCCGCGCGCCAGATCGACATCAACCTGCACGGCGTGATCTACGGCTCGAAGCTCGCGCTGGAGCGCTTCCTGCCACGCCGCACCGGCCACCTCGTGAACATCGCCTCGACGGCAGGCAAGGCGGGCGTCCCGGGCGGCGCGACGTACTCGGCGACGAAGCACGCCGTCGTCGGCCTGACGGAGGCGATCCGCGGCGAGATCCGCAGCAGCGGTGTCGAGACGAGCGTCGTGATGCCGGTGCCCGTCAACACGGAGCTTGCCGCCGGACTCGTGAGTGGCCGCGGCCTGACGGCGACCGTCGAGCCGGAGCAGGTCGCCGACGCGATCGTCGAGGCGCTCGAGCATCCGCGCCACGACGTCTACGTGCCGAAGGGGATCGCGGTCGGCGTGCGGCTCGGCGCGCTGATGCCGCGCCGCGTCGCCGAGGCGTTCGGCCGCAGCGCGAAGACCGACCGCATCCTCGCCGAGGCCGACATGTCCGCCCGCGTCGCCTACGAGCAGCGCGCCGCGGCGAGCGAGCCGAGCCGCGAGCCGGAGCGCGTCGAAGCGGGCTGATCGCGACGGAGGGCGATTAAGCGCTGATCGATGGCGCTTGCAGTTACACGCGCGCGCGCACATGCGCCGCGGCTAGACTCTCCCGGTGTCTGGCCCTGGATCCATAGTCGCACCTCTTGGACTGCCCCAGCGGGGCTCGACCGACCGCAATAGTCGATTGAGTCGCACGGACTACGCGACCGCCGCGTGGCTGTGCGTCGTTCCCAGTGCGCTGGTGACGTTCGCCGCCATCGCGCTGCTCGGCCCGGCGCTCGGCGAGCTCCTGCGGTCGAATTCGGCGTACACGCCGCTGGCGGAAGCGGCCGAATCGTTCCACCCCGAGCCGACCGAGCAGGCCCGCTATCTGCTCGCACTCGGCGGCGCGGTGCTCTACGCGGTCATGCTCGCGCTCGCGCCCAGCTGGCTGCCGCGCGTGCCAGCCGCGCTCGCGACGGCCAGGGCGCGCGCCACCCCGGCACTGGTTGCGGCGTTCCTCGTCGCCTGCATCGTCGCGCAGTACGAGACGGTCTACGACCCGCGCTACTCGAGCGAGGAACCGCAGGTCATACAGATCGTCCAGTACTTCACGCCCGCCAGCCTCGTCGCAGCCGCGCTGTGGGCGGCGGTGATCACCGCCGTCGCAGGGACGCGACTGCGCTCACACGCCGCCGCGCTGCTGCGGGAGTCGCGCGCGAAGAAGGCCGCCGGGCTGGCGGCAGCGGTGCTCGCGACGGTCGTGTGGGTGCTGCCCGCGATCAACACCGACGCCTCGATCGCGGCGGCGCCCGCCAGTCTCCAGTACCACCTCGAGTTCTCGCTCGACGAAGCGTTCGCGGTGCTCAACGGCCTCACGCCGCTGGTCGACTTCTCCTCGCAGTACGGGTCGCTCGTGCCGTACATCGCGGCGCTGCCGATGGTCGTGTTCGGCGAGACGCTGCTGACGTACACGATCGCGATGGCGACGCTGACGGCCGTCGGGATGCTGGCCGTCTGCGGCGTTCTGCGGCGCGTCACGCGCAGCACGCTCGCGGCGCTGCTGCTGTACCTGCCGTTCCTCGCGACCAGCTTCTTCCTGCTGGAAGGGACGCTGGCGAACCGCTCGTCGGTCGGGACCTTCTTCAGCACCTTCCCGACGCGCTACGCGGGGCCGTTCGTGCTCGCGTGGCTGACCGCCCGCCAGCTGGGTCGCCGCGAGCTCACGTTCACGAGCCTTTGGCCGCTGTTCACCGTCGCCGGGCTGGTGGTGCTCAACAACACCGACTACGGCATCCCGGCAGTCGGCGCGTGCCTCGTCGCGCTCGCGTGGGGCAGCGCCGACCGCCTCCGAACGGAGTGGCGGCGGATCGCCGCTGCGCTCGGGGCCGGGCTCGTGACCGCGCTCGTACTGGTCTCGGCGCTGACGCTCGTGCGCGCCGGGTCGCTGCCGCAGCTCGGGCGGCTGGTCGAATATCCCAGGCTGTTCGCGCTCACCGGGTTCGGGATGCAGCCGATCGCCGAACCGGTCGGCCTCCACCTCGTCGTGTACGTGACCTACGTGGCGGCGATCGGCCTCGCGACCGTGCGCGCGCTGCGCGGCGCGGGCGATCGCGTGCTGACCGGGATGCTCGCGTGGGCGGGGATCTTCGGGCTCGGGTCGGCGGCGTACTTCATCGGGCGCTCGGCGCCGGACACGCTGAAGTGGGTCTTCTCGCCATGGGCGCTGACGCTCTCGCTGCTGACCGTCGCGGTCCTGCGCGCGCCGGCGGGCGGCCGGTCCTGGCGACCGACCGTCGCCGCGGCCGCGGTGCTATTAGGGCTCGGGCTGACGATCTGCTCGCTGGCGCAGACGCCGGTGCCCTGGACGCAGCTCGAGCGAGCGGCGGCGCCCTACAGAAGATCGGGTCTGCGGCCGCATCCGAATCCGATGGAGCCGCCGACCGACGCCCGCACGAGATCGTTCGTGGCCGGCATCGCTGACGGCGAGACGCGCTTCGTCGTCAGGCGCGGCGCACCCGTGGCGATCTTGACGACGATCGGCCATCGGGTCGCGGACGCGTATGGCGTCGTCAACGTCTCGCCCTACACGGGCTTGCTGTCGGCTCCGACGGCGGAACGGCTGAACGCGGTCGTCGACGCACTGCGGGCGGCGGGCGGCAACACGATCGTGATGGCGCACCCGGGCAACGAGGGCGCTTACGACGTGCTGGCCGAACGGGACTTCGCGGTGCTGACAAACGACGGCCTGCGCCCGTACGTCGCCGGGCAGACGACCCCGGCAGGCGTGCCGTGGCCGGACGGGCGCTACGTCATCAAGTGGGTCGACATGCGTCACCTGCACCCGCGGGCGCTCGGCTGAGCTCGGAGAGGGACGGTGCCCCTAAAACCGGAAAACCCGCGCCTTGCACGGGTTTCCTAGTGCGCGCGCTCGCCGTCGTCCCGTTTGCAGCGCGTTTGCGCCGCGGCGCCTCGACGCCCGCGGGCTCACGCTAGTCGTCGTCCGCAGCCCTACGGGCAATCCGCCGCGACAGTCCACCAGCCCAGCTTGTCCGCCTCCTCGATCAGGGGATCGACGTGCTCGCGTGCGAACACGCTGCCCGCCTGCTCCATCAGGGCGACTAGGGAGAGCGGATACCGCTCGGGGTTCGAGAGGATCTCCCGGGCTTCGCTGAGTGGCACCGCCCCGCCTCCGACGTCGAGCGAGCGGCTGTCCCACTCCGGGCACTTGGCGTAGATCTGCCGAACCGCATCGCGGCCGTGCGGCGATCCCTTGTGGACCAGCAGTTCGAGCAGCCGGTCGCCGAGCAGCTCCGCGACCGGGGGCCGGAGCGTGGGGAGCGCGTCGACCAGGCCGTCGAGGATCTGCTGCTCCGCAGGGCCCGGCATGCGCAGTGCGGCCGCGAGCTGCACGGGCGCGGCGAAGCCTGCCACGATCGCCGGCCGCAGCGTGACGAACGCGTCGTCGGTCGGCGCGCGCAGCGCACGGAACAGACAGCGCATCTCCGCATCGTCCAGCCCCTCGAGCGTGCTCGCGAGAAAGCTCGCGTGACGCTCGATCAGGCGTCCCGGATCCCATTTCAGGATCGAAGCGGCGAGCAGGATGCGATCCGCTGCGGTGTCGGCGAGCCCCAGTTGTCTGCTCCACCATTGCAGCGTGGCTCCCATGTTGCGCCGCGCACGCAGAGCGCGCTCGACGATCGGGGCATCGTCCCGCACGATCTTGTCCGCGAAGGCGAACGTCTCGTCGCTCTGGTCGACGAGGGAGATGGCAAGGCTCGTCAGCCCGACGTGGTCGCCGAAGTGGCGGCGGGCGTCCTCGACGACGGTGTCCCATCTGCCGCCGCCGGCTCCGTAGCCGTGTCCGCGCCGCTTGTCGAACGCCGTCAGCATCGTGAACGCCGCATCGACGTGGCGATTGGCGCGCACCGGATGCTCCCCGGGTTGCATCGTGCTGTCGCCGATCGATGCGCCGCGCTCCGCAGCGGCCTCGAACAGGAACGCCCAGCGCGCCAGCGAGCTCTCGCCGAGGCCGAGGAAGGGGAACGTCGGGAAGCCGGCGAGCAGGACGCCTTCGACCGCCAGCGCGCTGAGCCTCGACGAGCCCTCGACGACGTGCGGCACATTGACGAGCAGCCAGCGTGCGAGCTCGGCGTCGACCTTCACGCCCGTCAGCAGGCTGCGCGCCTGCTCCGGGCAGGCGTGCAGGAGCCCGGCGTGGCATCCGGCGAGCAGCAGCCCATGCCGGCGAGCGGGATCGTCAGCCGCCTCGACGCGTGCCCGCCATCGGCCGTTCGTTCCGGCGAAGTCCGCGTGAGCGTGGAGGATCTCGGCGAGCGCCTGGCGGCGATCGAACGGGACGGCGGGACCGGAGAGCTGGTCGAGCACGTGCTCGACCAGCAGGACGGCGGCCGGCTCGTCGGCGATCGCGAGTCGGCCGGCTGACGGTTCGCTGCTCTCGAGCGCGTGCCGGTGCGGGATCTCGCCGAGCAGGTTGGCGACGACGCGGCTTCGAGCGGGAGCGTTGAGCGTGAAGACCTTGTCGCTGAGGAGCAGCGTCGAGACGAGCCGCGGATGGTCAGTCGCCGCCCAGGTCGGGTCGCGATGGAATGCGACAAGGCCGTCGGCGAGCGACGAGAGCGCCATGCTGGCGTAGCGGCCCGCGAAGAAGCGCAGCACGTTGAGCCAGTAGGGATTGCGCACGAGCGCATCGAAGCGATCGGGCAGCGTCCCCGCCTGCGGCTCTCCGTAGCGCGCGACCGGCGCGCTGTCGTGGAGGTGATGGCCGGCGAAGAACTCCCGCAGCGGCTGGACCTCGAACACGAACCAGCCCTCGACGCGCGAGACGAGCGCCATGACCCGCTGCACGACGCCGACGAACAGCTCGTCGAGCAGCGCCGGATCGGCCTCGGCCGCCGCCAGGTAGCCGGCGATCTCCTTGCGCAGCGCGGTGGCCGCGATGCGGCCGCCTCGCGGGCTGTGCTCCGCCGCGCTGTGCATCCGGAACGCGAGATGGCCGTGGAGGTTGAACAGCAGCTCCGCGTGGTTGGCGACGATCTTGCTCTTCTCCGCCTCACGGGCGAGGAAGTAGTTCATGTACTCGGCATACAGCTGGGTACGCCGGTCCGGCAGGAAGTCGCCCTTGACCTGGAGCAGACTCAGGACAATCGTGAGCTGCATCGGGTTGCGCGCGAGATCCGCGAAATGCGGCTCGCCGAGCCGATCGGCGAGCAGCTCGACCAGGTCCTCGGTCTGGTCGTCGGTCAGACGCTGCACACGCGTCCAAGCCCGGGTGTAAGTCTCGATCGTCTCGCGCGGAAGATCGCGCAGGCTCAGCTGAAGCCAGTCGGGGCCGAGGTCGGCGAAGCGCACGAACGCGGTGGGTCGCGATGTGACGACGATCCGCAGCTGGCGGCCGGGCGCGACGGCGGACAGCGTGATCGCGCCCGCCTCGATCGCCTCGACGACGGCGGCTCGCTGGTCGGCGTCGGCGACCTCGTCCAGCCCGTCGAGCACGAGCAGCGTAGGCGCCATCGCCAGGCACGCCTTCAGATCCGAGACCGTGAACAGGTCGCCGCCCGCGAGCGAGGAGACCATGTGCGCGAGGAACCCGTCGAGCGTGCGCGGCGTCGTGGGTTGAAGCTCGGCCTTGCGGCGGAACGGGTCAGCGCCGCTGAGGAACTGCCCGAGCTGCGTCAGCTCCACGCGCAGCGGAAGCCGCAGCTGGCTGGCGGCGTGCGCGCCGAGGCGCGCGTCAGCCGCCGCGCCGTCGAGCAGCCGCATCCGGTGCACCTGGCAGACATATTGCGCGAGGGTGGACTTCCCCTGTCCGGGTCCTCCGTGCACGCGCACCCGGTCGTATCCGGGCCCGGTGGCGTTCAGGAGAACCTCGGCCATCCCGATCTCGGGCTCGGCGCCCAGGGTCCGCTCGCGACCGGAGATGGAAGCGCGGGGATCGATCCGCTCCAGCTCCTCGATCGAGAGGCCGGCGGCCGGGACGTCGACCCACAGGTCGAGCAGTTCGTTGCGCAGGTCGACCTGGCGGAAGCGGACCACCCGGTCAGCGGCGGCCTGCGCCGCGAGGAAGGCGCGCAGCGCGCGCTCGCGGCGGTCCCGGTCCTCCGTCAAGCCCGAGAACAGCAGCTCGTCGAGCACGTCCTGTCCGGTCAGCAGCTCGCGAAAGGTCCACTTCAGCACCGGATGCTTCGCGAGCCGGATATCGAGGTCGTTGCGCCACAGGCACAGCGCGTCGCGCATCGGCAGCGAGCGCAACACGGTGGCGACGCGGTCCATCTGACCACGGTCGAGGGCGCCGCTGCCGCGTACGTTCGTCACGAGCCGATACAGCCGCGCGCCGCCTTCGGCGAGGCGCTCGATCTTCGGGCGCTCCTCGTTGACCTTGCTCTGGAGCCAGCCCGCGGGATCGTCGATCGCATCGGGACGCTCGGCGAACTTGAACTGGTAGACGAGCAGTGGATAGCCGTCGCGTCCGAGCATGGCGGTGGCGTCGCGTCCGCCGTCCGCCTGGTGGAGGGGAAACGTCTGCAGGTCCTCGTGCTCGAAGCTCATGAGCGCCTGCCCGAAGAGCTGGAAGCGATCCGGGCCGAGCGCCTCGTAGGGGGTCGCGGAGTTCACGGGGCCGGGACGATCTCCGATCCGGTGCCAAGATGCGCCACTTCTCGGCAACAGTGGGATGCGCGCGCGGATCCGCCATCACCTCACGCCCGGGCTTGTCCCTCGGGCTGACCCCGTTGGATGTGCGCGCCCGCGCACGTAAAGCTCAAGCGCGCTCGGCTCCACGCGGCGGAGAACGAACATCCGATCGACATCACCGGCTACGCGCGACGATCCACGGATCGAGTCCATCGACGGCTCGGCGCTCTTACGCGCGTGGTGCAGGACGATGACCGCTGCGCCCGTGATGCTCGCGATCTTGTGATTCGCGTCCCATACAGGCCCGACCTCGCTCGTGTCCACGCGATCGTGCGCAAGGCGCTTCAAGACGCCGTGCGTTGGAACCTCGTTCACCGCAACGTCGCCGAGCAGGCCGACCCGCCGGCTCAGCGCCGCAACCGCGACGCGATCAAGACGTGGACCAAGGATCAGCTCAAGGCGTTCCTGGCACACGTCGCCGACGATTCGCCTGTATGCGCTCTGGCCCCTGCTCGCATCGACCGGGATGCGTCGGGGCGAGGCGCTTGGCCTCTCGTGGGACGCGCTCGACCTCGACCGGGGCGGGTCACGATCCGGCGGGCGCTCGTGACGATCGGCTACAAGACGCAGTTCGCCGAGACGAAGACCGACCGCTGGCGCACGATCGAGCTGGACACGCGCACCGTCGAGGTGCTGCGCGAGCACGCGAAGCGTCAGGCGGTCGAGATCGAGGCGGCGGGCGACACGTACGGCGACGCCGAACACCCGCGCCTCGTCTTCTGCACCCAGGACGGCGGGCCGCTGCACCCCGATCGCGTCTCCAAGCTGTTCGCCGCGCACGTCAAGGCGCCCGCGCTCCCGCGCATCCGGCTCCACGACCTGCGCCACACGCACGCGACGCTGGCGCTCTCGGCCGGCATGCATCCGAAGGTCGTGCAGGAGCGCCTTGGGCACGCCAGCATCACGATCACGCTCGACACGTACACCCCACGCCAGCCCGGCGATCGACGCCGTCACCGCCGAGCAGATCGCCGCGCTGATCGCATGAGCCGCGACGCCCGCAGACCGAGCCTCTGCGCCGCCCGTTTGCAGAATGTTCGCAGGCGTGTCGCCCTCGCTCGTCCTGCGGCAGCACGAAACGCCGTGGTTTGCGGGTGTTTCGCGGATGGGCCGTGGAGGAATCGAACCTCCAACCTTGGGATTAAGAGTCCCCTGCTCTGCCAGTTGAGCTAACGGCCCGGGGAACGGCCGCCTGGGGCGGACCGACACGGGATGGTAGCCGCTGAGGACGGGATCTGCATGCTCCGGAAAGCCCGGCCCTCCGCGTGAACGCGTCAGCCGACGCCCTGCTCATCGCCCTCGGGCTCGGGCGGGGGCGATGAGCTTCCGCCCGCTCTCTCCTGGGCCGCCTGCAGGATCACCTGCCTCTTGAACGCCGCGAGCTGGGTTCTGACAAGTCTGCGCTGAGCGTCCGGCGCCAGCCTGACCGCCCTCTCGGCAGCGAGATCGCCCTTGCGCAGCTGGTCGGCGAGGTAGGCGTACTGCGCGAGCGCACCATAGTTGGCGGCGATCGGCCGCTCCTCCGTCACGATCTCCATCGCCTGAGCTGCCTGCGCGGGCTCGTCGATGCCGGTCGGGTCGTAGACGTTCGCCATCAGGCGCGCGAGCGTGACGTCCGGATCGTCCCGCTCGAGCGTCAGGTATCTCTGCCAGGCGGCAGCGGCGGTCCTGAGCTTCGCTCTGCCCTGGGTCGTGAACGCGCCGGCACCCTGGTTCGCCGTCCGGTCGAAGTTGTCCCCGAGCCCGGCGGTCTGGTAGCGGGCGCGGGCGAGATCGGCCCATGCCTGCGGATCGCGCGGACGCAGTCTCACCGCTCTGTTGGCTCTCGTCTCGGCGCCGCTGACCTGGGAGCTCGTGCTGGCGCTGTCGTCCGTGAAGATGTCGACCAGGCCGCCGCCGCCGGTGCCGGTGCCGATTCCGAACAGGATCAGCCCGCCGCCCATCAGGATCGCCAGGCTCAGGTAGAGGACCTTGACGAAATTCTTGCGTCCACGGCTCTGCAGGTCGAACAGCATCGGCTCAGGTTCCCTCGGTCGTGTCGCTGTCGTGCGGCGCGAACGCGGCAAGCTCGCCGCGGTCCCCCCGCCGCCGGTCGGCGATCGTCAAGAGCAGGATACTCAGGAGGTAGAGCAGGAGCAGCGGTACCATCAAGATGACGGTCGTGACCGGGTCGACGCCGGGCAGGATCGCCGCCACCACGGCGATCGCGACGATCGCGTAGCGCCAGCTGGAGCGCAGCATGCGCGCGCTCACGATGCCCGCCGCGTTGAGCGTGAGCAAGCCGACCGGCAGCTGGAACACGAGGCCCGTCGAGAGCAGCGCGAGCATCTCGAAGCGGTAGTACTCCTTCGCCTGCAGCAGCACGTCGAAGCTCTCGTCGTTGAAGTTCTGCAGGAATGAGATCGCCGGCGGCAGCACGAGCCAGTAGCCGAAGGCGACGCCGCCGAGGAACAGCAAGGGGATCATCCACATCAGCGGGAGCGCGACGCGACGCTCCTGGGGGCTGAACGCGGGCAGCACGAACGCGTACGCCTGGTAGAGCAGCAGCGGCAGCGAGAAGAGCAGCGCGAAGTAGGCCGCGATCCCCAGCGTCACGGTGAACGGCTCGCCGACGCCGAGGGTGACCGGGACGCGCTTCGGGACCGTGGCCGGCAGCGCTCTGGCGGCGTCGGCCGTCTGCGTGGCGGCGGCGGCGAGCACGCGTCTCTGCGCCGGCGTCAGGTTCTCCGCGTCGGCAAGCTCCTTGAACGCCGCCGCCGTCGCGACGAAGCCTCTTTGCACGACGAGCAGCGCATCGCCCGCCCGCGCGAGGCGCCCGTTGCCCCTGCTGTCCTGGGCCGTCGGCGTGCTGTCGCCGAGTGGCTTGTTGAGCGCCTTGAGCAGCGCGCCGTTCTGCCAGAAGCAGATTCCGAAGGCGACGGCGAGCATGACGGCGCAGACGATCAGCCGGCTGCGCAGCTCGTCGAGGTGATCGACGATCGTCAGCCGATCCTCGTGCCCGATCGGCTTCAGCGCAGTCGCCATCGCCTTCGGGCCGCCCGTCGTCCAGTGGTCAGGCGCGCTGCTCGGGCGCCGCGTCCACCGTCTGCGACTGCTGCGGGACGTCGGCCGGTGTCTGCGGGAGCGCCGGACGGCCGGTGGCGTCCGTCTCCTTGCGCTTGTCCTGACCGGTGATCGACTCCTTGAAATCGCGCATCTCGGTGCCGAGCGTGCGCCCGAGCGAGGGCAGCCGCTTGGGCCCGAAGATGAGCAGCAGGACGACGGCGACGATGATGATCTCGAGAGGACCGATGGAAGAGAACACGAGAAAGCCTCCGCTGGGGTGTGCACAGCGTAGCGAGCGCAGGCGGTCCGCATAGGGACGCTCGCTCAAGTTCGCGCGTGCGCACGCCGATCCTGTGGCCAGAGCCCCCATGCAACACCCCGCCGACCACATCGCCGCGACGACGCAGCAGACTTCGGTCGACGCCGGCCTGCACATCTGTCCCGCGTGCACCTCGCCACTCGTCGCGCCCGTCGCGTGGGAGCAGGCCGGGCCGCGCGAGTGGGCCGTCACGATCCAGTGTCCGAACTGCGAATGGTGGGACGCGGACGTGTTCGACGAG
Organism: uncultured Actinomycetes bacterium; assembly: GCA_963770165.1. Taxonomy (GTDB): domain Bacteria; phylum Actinomycetota; class Thermoleophilia; order Solirubrobacterales; family Solirubrobacteraceae; genus Conexibacter. The sequence continues at coordinate 629,290 of CAVYOK010000003.1, read as the reverse complement.
ACGACGGTCGAGCGCTTCGACGAGGAGCTCGACCGCGGCACCGAGGCGCTCGTGCGCGACCTCCTGCGGCTGATGCGCGCGAACATGGAAGACGACGTCGAGCGCTTCCTGACCGCCCTGCGCGCCGACGCGATCCTGCCGGAAGACTTCTAAGTCGCGCGCAGCGCGACGGTCGAGCGAGGCCGGAGGCCGCTCGCGGAGCTCGCGCTCCCGCACCAGAACGCGGGCCAGGATGGCCCGCCGGAGCTATGCATATCGCTCCACGACGCCCTCGGCGACCAGCTCGAGCGCGTGGCGCTGCGCCTGCGGGAGCTCCGGCAATCCCGCGCGAGCCTCCTCGACGACCGCGAGCGCGCGCTGCTTGGCAGCCGCGAGCGCGTCCGTCGCGGCGATCCGCTCGCACACGGCCTCGGCCTGCTCCGGCGTGCGCAGCGCGCGCACATCGAGCTCGGCGAGCAGCGGCTCGCGCTCGCGCGCGAGGATCAGCGGCAGCGTGACGGTGCCGTCGAGCAGGTCGGTGCCGCGCGCCTTGCCGGTGCGACTGACGGGACCGGAGACGTCGAGCACATCGTCGAGCAGCTGGAAGGCGAGCCCGATGCGGCGACCGAACAGCGCGAGCGCATCGGCGATCGAGACGTCGGCGCCCGCGGCGAGGGCGCCGAGCCGGCAGGCCGCCTCGAACAGGCTGCCCGTCTTCAGCTCGCAGCGGTGCAGATAGCGCTCGAGCGGGATCGTCGGGTCCCATGCGTCGGCCCGCTGGATCAGCTCGCCGCGCGCGAGCGCCGACGCAGCGGCCGACAGGGCGCGCACGTCTTCCAGCTCGCCGCCTGCCGCCACCTCGGCGAACGCGCGCGAGAACAACAGGTCGCCGGTCGCGGTGGCTATGGTGCGGCCGGCGGCGGCGACGACCGTCGGCATGCCGCGGCGCAGCGCCGCCGCGTCGAGCACGTCGTCGTGGACGAGGCTCGCGCTGTGGATCAGCTCGACCGCGACGGCGGCGCGCACGAGCCGCTCCTGCGCCGCGGGGTCGGCGACGTCACCGGCGGCAAGGAAGACGAGCAGCGGCCGCAGGCGCTTGCCGCCGGCCGAGATCGTCGCGGTCGCATGCCGCCCGAGCGTCGGGCCATGTCCGGCGGCGAGCGCCACCAGCCGCTCCTCGGTGCGGCCGAGCAGCTGGGCGAGCTGCGGGCCGCCGGCGGCCAGAACCGCCTCGACGGCCCCGGCGCTGCTGCTCGTCGCGTCGCGTTCGGCGGCGCTCACGCCACCTCGCCGACGTGGATCGCGATGATCCCCCCGGCGGTGAGCACGTAGCGGATCGAGCGGAGGCCGCATCGCTCCATGGTGGCAGCCAGCTCATGCGGTGCGGGGAAGCGGCGCACCGACCGGGGCAGGTAGGTGAACGCGTCGGCGTCGCCGGCGAGCCGTCCCAGCAGGGGCACGACGCGATCGAACCAGAGCGCGAAGAAGGTCGACAGCGGCGGGCGCGTGGGAGTCGTCATCTCCAGGATCACGACCTTCCCACCGGGCCGCACGACGCGGACCAGCTCGGACAGCCCGCGCTCGAGATCGGAGAAGTTGCGGACGCCGAATCCGACCGTCGCTGCGGCGAACTCGTCGTCTCTGTAGGGCAGCTCGAGCGCGTTCGCCCACTCCACGCGCACGGTGGGTCTGCCGGCGGCCTTCTGGCGCGCGAGCTCCAGCATCTGCTCGGAGAAGTCGCACGCGACGACCTCCCCGCCCGGGCCGACGCGGCGCGCCAGCTCCAGCGCGAGGTCGCCGGTGCCGCAAGCGACGTCGAGCGCGCGCGCGCCCGGATGCAGCTGCGCGAGATCGGCGGCGCGCTCGCGCCAGCGGTGGTGCATCCCCGCCGTCATCACAGAGTTCATGCGGTCGTAGACGCGCGCGATGCGGTCGAACATCGCGCGCACCTGCGGCTCCTCCAGCGTCCCGGTCGCCGGGGCGGGCGGGACCGCATTGCTCGTGCCGCCGTTCGCGGTCATGCGGGCGGCGATGCTACTTGAGCTGGCTGAGGAACGAGACGAGCGCCTGGAACTTCTCCGGCTCGTTCTCGGCGAGGCTCTGGAACGACGGCATCGGCGCGGTCGGGTTGCGCAGCGTCTGCGCGATCGCCGACTCCGGCAGCACCGCGCCGACCTCGCTGAGGTGCGGGCCCGGACCGTCGTTGCCGTTCTCGCCGATCTTGTGGCAGGCGAGGCAGCCGGACTGCGCGGCCACGAGCTTGCCCTGGTTCCACTCGCTCAGCGCGGCGCCTCTGAGGCCAGCCGGCGGCTCCATGTCGATCTCGTTCGGCGAGCCTGCGCTCGCGCCGAGGTACGTGAGGAACGCCATCGCCGCGATCGTGAAGACGCCGGCCGCGGTCGCGATCGGCCGCCGCTCCGGCCGCCGCTCCGGGCTGCGGTCGTAGAACGGCAGCAGGAACAGCAGGATCATGCAGATCGTCGGCACGCCGATCGTGGCGAGCGGGACGTACTCCGGCGGCTTGATGACGCGCAGCAGCTCGAACAGGAAGAAGAAGTACCACTCCGGGCGCGGCACGTAGGTGGTCGTCGTCGGATCGGCCTTCGGGCCCATCTCGGCGCCGAGGACGATCGACATCACGATGATGACGAGCAGGACGATCGCCGCCATCGCGGAGTCCTTCGCGACCGCGTAGGGGAAGAACGGCTTCCCCTGCGCCTTCAGGATCGCGTACTCGCGGAGGTACTGCTCCTTCTCGCGCTGGTTCATCGCGCGATGGGGGTCGCGGGGGCAATCATCGCTAGACCTCGGACTCCGTCAGCTTCTCGTCCGGCTTGGCCTTGAGCCACGGCGGCGCCGTGGTGCCGAGTCTGGTGACGAGGTACAGATGAGCGCCGATCAGCACGGCGATCAACGCAGGCACGAGCAGCATGTGGATCGCGTAGAAGCGCGACAGCGTCGTGGCGCCGAACTCCGGCCCGGCGCGCAGGAAGTCGGACAGGTACGGCCCGATCAGCGGTCCGGTGCCGTTGATGTTCACGCCGACGATCGTGGCCCAGTAGGAGCGCTGGTCGAACGGCAGCAGGTAGCCGGTGAAGGACATCGTCATCGTGAGGATCAGCAGCACGACGCCGATCACCCAGTTCAGCTCGCGCGGGTACTTGTACGCGCCGAAGAAGAACGTGCGCCCCATGTGCAGGAAGACGAGGATCACCATCACGGTCGATCCCCACTTGTGCATCCCGCGCACGAACTCGCCCAGGAACGCCTCGTTCGTGATGTAGCGGATCGACTCGTACGCGCGCGTCGGCGACGGGTCGTAGTACATCGCCAGGAAGACGCCGGTCACCGCCTGCGCCAGGAAGGCGAACATCGCCGCCGAGCCGAGCGTGTAGAACCAGTTCGTCCCCTTCGGGACCTTGCGGAAGAGCATCCAGCGCACGCCGCCGGAGAGGGAGGTGCGCTCGTCGATCCAGTCGACGACGGTGATGCCGGCCTCTCTGGCCTGGTCGAGCGGGCCGACTCTGCCGTTCCCGGTGCCCGGACGGCTCGGCCGCGGCTTGAGCGCGGGTGGGATCGGCGGAGTGGGAAGCCTCAGTCTGGGCATCGCTATCTCCCGGCCTTCTCCGGCGTCGAGAAGCGCGCCGGGTACAAGTACTGCCCGATGCCGTCGAGCGGCTCGCCGGGGTCGCGCGGGGAGAAGCGCCGCAGCTCGCTGTTGACGCTGAAGCGCGGCCCGACCATGACCTCGCCGTTCTCGACTCTCGTGTAGAAGCGGTCGAGCGGGCGCACCGGCGGGCCGCCCTCGCGCAGCCCGCGGAAGTCGTACACGCCGCCGTGGCAGGGGCAGATGAACTTGCCGGAGGCCTCGGTGAAGCGCACGGGGCAGCCGAGGTGGTTGCAGCGCGTCGAGATGACGATCGCGGCGGACTCGAGGCCGTCCTCGGTGTCGATCTCCGGGTTTCTGAGGCGCACATAGACGGATGTCTTGCCGGCCTCGCCGATCCCGGAGACGATCTGGATCACGCGCGGGACGTACGTGTCCTGCGTGAAGTCGTCGAGCGGGCCGACCGACTGCCATGGCTGCTTCGTGCGCTCGAACACGGGCCCGAGCGCGAAGCCGAGCGCCGGCAGCGTGAACGCGCCGACGGCGACGCCGCCGAGCGTGTGGACGCTGGCGCCCATAAAGCGGCGGCGAGTGACAGTCTCACCCTCGAACGCGCCGGGGATGCCGCGGTCAGCCGTGTAGGGCGAGCTCTTCTTGTATCTGTCGTCAGCCACGGTGAGGATTCTGCAGGGATGAAGGCGGGTGAGCTGGTCCGGCCGCGGCCGGGAACCATAGCGCCAACGGTGTATGAAGCGTCGCACGGCCGCGGCCGTTCGTGTGTGCAATCGCACACATTTCGGCGCGTGAGCGCGACGCGGCGCAGCTCAGCCGCGGGCGCCGATCGTCCGCACCGCATCCTCCCACGCAGGCGCGGCCAGCTCCGGGTCCCCTTCGGCGTGCGCGCGGGCGCAGTCGGAGATCAGCTCGGCGAGCGCGGCGACCGCGGCGAGGTCGCCGAGCGCAGCCAGCTCGGCGAGCGCGAGCGCGTAGAGGCGATCGCCGCCGAGCAGCGCGAGGTCCGGGTCGTCGGCGGCGTCGACGACGTTTCCCTCGGCGTAGTGCAGCAGGTAGCCCTCGCGCACCGCGGCCAGCGTGAGCGCGTAGGGGCCGGGCGGGATCGGCGCGAGCAGCGGCTCGTCGAAGGACGGCTCGCTGCGCAGCGCGCCCGCGAGCAGGCCCCCTTCGTCTCGCAGCGCGGCGGCGAGCTGTCCGATCCCACTCACGCGATCGCCGCGAACGCGTCGGTGGCTGCCTCGACCGTGCGCTCGACGGCGGCCTCGTCATGCGCAAGCGACGGGAACCACGCCTCGAACTGCGACGCAGGCGGGTAGACGCCCCGCGCGAGCAGCGCGCGGCACCAGGCGGCGTACGCATCGCGGTCGCAGGCGGACGCGTCGGCGTAGTCCTTCACGCGGTCGCGGCGGAAGAAGACGGTCAGCAGGCCCGGCACGCTCGCGACGTGCGCTCTGCCGAACCAGCCGCCGACGCGGATCGCGTTCCGCAGCCCCTCAGCCAGCTCCTCGGTCGTTCTCGCAAGCGTCGCGTAGGCGGTCGCGTCGAGCAGCCGCAGGGTCGCGAGCCCGGCCGCGACGGCGAGCGGGTTCCCAGACAGCGTGCCGGCCTGGTAGACGTCGCCGGCCGGCGCGATCCGTTCCATCAGCTCGCGCCGCCCGCCGTAGGCGGCGGCCGGCAGCCCGCCGCCGATCACCTTGCCCATGATCGTCAGGTCGGGGAGCACGCCGCTGCGCTCCTGCGCGCCGCCGGAGGCGATCCGGAAGCCGCTGATCACCTCGTCGAAGATCAACAGCGCGCCGGTCGCGTCGGCGCGCTCGCGCAGCAGCTCGAGGAACCCGGGCTTCGGCGGCACCAGCCCCATGTTCGCCGGGTACGGCTCGGCGACGATCGCCGCCAGCTCGTGCGCGCCGGTCGCGGTGACGAGCGCCTGCTCGTCGTTCCACGGCACGACGATCGTCTGCTGCGCGGCCGCCTCAGGCACCCCGGGGCTGGCCGGGATCCCCTGCGTCGCCAAGCCCGAGCCGGCGTCCGCCAGCAACCCGTCGACGTGGCCGTGGTAGGCGCCGGCGAACTTGAGCAGCTTGTCGCGTCCGGTCGCGGCCCGCGCGAGCCGCAGCGCGCTCATCGACGCCTCGGTGCCGGATGACGTCATGCGGACCATCTCGACGGACGGAACGCGGTCCACGATCGCCTGGGCGATCTCCACCTCGCCGGGCGTGGGAGCGCCGAAGCTCGTGCCCTCGGCGGCCGCACGCGACACCGCCTCGACGACGGCAGGGTGCGCGTGGCCGAGGATCAGCGGGCCCCACGAGCAGACGTAGTCGAGATAGCGATTGCCGTCGACGTCGATCAGCTCGCAGCCCTCCCCGCGCGCGACGAACAGCGGGTCGCGGCCGATCGCGCGCATCGCGCGAACGGGAGAGTTGACGCCACCTGGGAGGAGCTGTTGGGCGCGAGCGAAGAGCTCGGCAGAGCGGGCGTCAGACGCCCGCGTGCTCACGTTCCCAGGCCTTGAACTCGTCCGTGAAGTAGAGGAGGCGGATCTTCTTGAACTCGGTCGAGGAGTAGAGCGTCGCGCGCTCGGTGATGCCGTGCGTCTCGGCGATCGAGTCGAGGATCGCGTCGCACTCCTCCTTCGAGCGCCCGTGGGCCATCGTGAAGACGCTGTAGGGCCAGTCGGCGTACGTCGGCCGCTGGTAGCAGTGCGAGATGCCGCGGACCGCGGCCATGCGCCGGCCGACGTCGAGGATCTGCTCCTCGGGGACCTTCCACACGCCCATGCCGTTGGCGGAGAAGCCGGCGCGGCGGTGGTAGAGGATCGCCGCGACGCGGCGCAGCAGGCCGCGTTCCTGCATGCCGGCGAGGTGGTCGAGGAAGCGCGTCTGGTCGATGCCCAGCTCCTTGGCCGCAGGCGCGTACGGCTCCGGGATGACCGGCATGTCGCCCTGCAGCGCGCGGATCACGGCGACGTCGAAGTCGTCGTACGGCTGCGGGTCGAGCTCGACGGGGTCGGCGGCGACGGCCGCTCTCGCCAGGTCCTCGGTCGTGCCCTCCATCTCGAGGTCCATGCGGATCTTGAACAGCTTGAGCGTCGGCAGCTGGCGGACGGACTCCGCGCCGGCCTCGCGCGCGAGCACCTCGAGCGTGCCCTCGAGGCCGAGCTTCGAGTCCGGCTCGGTCGCGATCGTGAACCACAGGTTGAACTCGTGGTTGCGCAGGTAGTTGTGCGAGACGCCGGGGTGCGCGTTGATGACGCCCGCGGCGCGGTGCGGGTTCTCCGCGTCGACCTTGGCGGCGACGAGCATCGAGCTGTAGCCGAGCGCGCGCGTGTCGAAGATCGGCGTGACCTGGCGGATGATGCGCCGGTCGAGCAGGTGCTGGACGCGCGCCATCACCGCCTCCTCGTCGATCCCCGCCAGCTCGGCGACGCGCTTGTAGGGGCGCGGCTCGATCGGGAACCGGCCCTGCATCAGGTTGAGCAGGCGTCTGTCCAGGTCCTCCAGCGGGATCGCGGCGCCGTGCTTGCGGCTGCGCAGCTTGGGCGTGGCCGTGCTCGGGTCGGTCAGTCCATCTCTGACAGCCATCTGGCGGCGTCCTTCGCGTGGTAGGTGATGACGGCGTCGGCGCCGGCGCGGCGGATCGACGTGAGCACCTCGAGCACGGTCGCCCGCTCGTCGAGGGCGCCGGCCGCGGCTGCCGCCTTCACCATCGCATACTCGCCGCCGACGTTGTACGCCACCACGGGCATGCGAGTCGCGTCCTTGACCCGTCGCACGACGTCGAGATACGGCAGCGCGGGCTTGACCATCACGAGGTCCGCGCCCTCCTCGACGTCGAGCAGCACCTCCCGCAGCGCCTCGTCGCCGTTGGCGGGATCGAGCTGGTAGCCGCGGCGGTCGCCGCTGGCAGGGCTGGAGTCGGCCGCCTCGCGGAACGGGCCGTAGAAGACGGACGCGAACTTGGCGGAGTAGGCGAGGATCGGCAGGTCGGCGAAGCCCTCGTCGTCAAGCGCGGCGCGAATCGCGCCGACGCGCCCGTCCATCATGTCGCTGGGGGCGATCAGGTCGGCGCCCGCGCGCGCCTGCGACACGGCGGTGCGGGCGAGCAGCGGCAGCGTGGCGTCATTGTCGACCGTGCCGTCGTCGGTGCGTACGACCCCGCAATGCCCGTGCGAGGTGTACTCGCACAGGCACAGGTCGGGGATCACGAGCAGCTCGGGCACCTGCTCCTTGATCGCGCGGATCGCGAGCTGCACGACGCCCTCGTCGTCCCACGCGCCCGAGCCCTCGTCATCCTTGTGCGCCGGGATGCCGAACAGCATCACCGCGGGGATCCCGAGCGCAGCGGCCTGCGCGGCCTCCTCGACGGCGTGCTCGATGCTCAGCCGCGCGATCCCCGGCATCGTGGAGATCGGCTCGCGCCGGTCCGCGCCATGGGTGACGAACAGCGGCAGGATCAGGTCGCCGGCGTCGAGCCGCGTCTCGCGGACGAGCCCGCGCAGCGCGCCGGTGCGGCGCAGGCGGCGCAGACGGGTGGCGGGGAAGGGCATGGCAGGGTCAGGTTACTGCGAGGGCGTGGATCAGCCGAAGCGGCGGCCGAGGGCCAGGCGCGCCAGCGCGGTATAGGCCACGGCGAGCGCGGCGAGGTGCAGCAGCGGCCCGAGCAGGGGTGGGTGGGATCCCTCTCCGCCGTTGAGTGCCGCGTCGAGCGCCTGCAGCGTCGCCTTGAACGGGAAGCATGCCGACACTGCCCGCACGACGTCGTACAGGCCGGCGGACACGGCCCCGCTCGGCACCAGGGCGAGGAACGCGATCGGGAGCGACAGCAGGAAGGCGAGCAGCGAGGCGGCGCGCACCTCGCGCGCGAGGCCGCCGATCGCGACGCCGAGTGCGGCGAATGCGATGGCGCCAGTAGCAAGCGCCAATACCCATTGAGGGAAGCGCCCCCAGTCGAGCTCGATGAAGAAGCCGCCGAGCGCGAGCAGCATCGCGAGCGTCACGGCGAACGCGCACAGCGCCGCCAGCGAGATCTTCTCCGCCAGCAGGCCGAGGCGAGTCACGAGTCCGCGCACGAGGCGCGAGAAGGCGTGCTCCTCGCGCTCCAACGCGAGCAGGCCGGCGGCGAGCAGCACGGTCAAGAACATCAGCGAGACGGTGACTGAGATCGCGGCGGCGAACGTGTCGAGCGGGGTGCGTCTGCCGCCGACGATCGTCTGTCTCACCCTGATCGGCTCGCCCACCGACTTCAGCACCTCTCTGGAGCGGCCGAGGTTGTCGATCGCGATCTGCCCGAACTGCGCGACCTGGCCCAGCGACGTGCGGAGCGGCGAGCTCGGCGGCAGCTCGGCGATCGCGCCCGTCGTGATCGTATGCGCGTTCCGGAGGCCGAGGATGTTGAGCTCGCGCCCGAGCACGCTCAGCGTGCCGCCGTCGAGCAGCAGCCTCAGGTAACCGGCGGTCGCTTCCTGGAAGCGGCGCGAGAGCGCCACGTTGGCGTCCGCCATGCGCGCTCTGATGATCGACTCGACGAAGCGCTGCTTGACGGCGTCCTCGCCGTTGTAGAGCACGTCGATCGTCGGCTGCTCGCGTCCGGTCGCGAGCTTCTGCGTGATGTCGGCGGGCAGGATCAGCGCGCCGAGCACCTTGCCGTCGCGTACGAGCTGGCGCGCCTCAACGCGGCTCCGCGCTCTCACCACGTTCACCGACTTGAGCAGCTCCGGCAGATACTCCTCGGCGTTGAGCGTCGAGCCCGCGACGTCGAAGCTGCGCTGCTGTCTGGGGATCTCGTTGACGAGCGCGATCGTCGGCTTGCCCGGTCCGCCCGAGAGCGCGAAGCCGATCAGCAGCGCGATCGCGATCGGGTAGATCACGAGCAGCGCCACCAGCAGCGGCGAGCGGCGCAGGATCGTCAGGTCCTTGAGCAGCAGCCAGCGCATCGGTGGCGTTCCTCAGTGGCCCCGCTCGCGCAGGAACTGCACGAACGCCGTCTCGAAGTCGCGCGGGCCGGCGGCCTCGACGTCCGCCGGCTGCACAGCCGCCGCGAGCTCGCCGGCGGTGCCGGCGAACAGCAGCTCGCCGTCGGCCAGCACGAGCACGCGGTCGGCGTAGCGCTCGGCCTCCTGCACGTCATGCGTCGAGAAGATCACGGCCGTGCCGCGCGTCGCCTGCTCGCCGACGAACTCCCACAGGCGCGCGCGCTGGCGCGGATCGAGCGAGGCGGACGGCTCGTCGAGCAGCAGCACCGGCGGCTCGGCGAGCAGCCCGATTGCGATGTTCACGCGCTGGCGGTTGCCGCCCGACAGCGTTCCCAGCTCGTCGCCGGCACGCGCGGCGAGGCCCGTCTGCTCGAGCATGCGCGTGACGACGTCGCCCACGTTCGCGACCTTCTCGAGCCGTGCGAACAGGCGCAGGTTCTCCGCCACCGACAGCTTCGAGTAGACGGCCGGCTGCTGCGGGACCCAGCCGATCTCGCGCGCCGAGCGGGTGACCGCGCCGGCGTCGGGCCGCTGGATGCCGGCGAGGATCGACAGCAGCGTCGTCTTGCCGGCGCCGTTGGGACCGATGACCGCGACGAGCTCGCCGGCCGCCGCCTCGAAGCCGACCTCGCGCAGCGCGACGCGCTCGCCGTAGCGCTTCGTCAAGCCGGACGCGGCGAGTGCGGCCGGTGTCACCCTCTGCATCGCCACCGGTACAGGCACGCGCCTAGCCTACGGTGGCGGGCCATCGGGGGGTGCGGAAGGCGCGGCGGCGGTCGGCCAGCGCTCGAGCACGACGTGGCGGCGCAGATAGACGACCGTCTCGCGCAGGATCGCCGCCACCGGCAGCGCGACGAACGCGCCGACGATCCCGTACAGCTCGGCCCCGAACAGCAGCGCGAAGATGATCAGCAGCGGGTTGACGCGCAGCGAGTGGCCGAACACCTGCGGCGCGACGACGTGGCCCTCCAACTGCTGGATCGCGAGGAACAGCAGCGCGACCCAGATCGCGCTGATCGGATTGTCGAACAGCGCCACGAGGATCGGCGGGAGCGCACCGAGCACCGGGCCGATGTATGGGATCAGCTCCATCAAGCCGAAGAAGGCGCCGAAGAACAGCGCGTAGCGCTTGCCGCGGGGAAGATCCCGATCGCGCCGAAGATCCACAACGCGACGGCGGCGGTCGCCCCCATGATCAGGCTGAACAGCAGCTGCCCGCGCACGTAGTGGAAGACGGCGCGCTGCACGCGCAGCGGAAAGTCGTCGTCAGGCGTGCCGGCGCCGCGCGGCATCAGCGAGCGCACGACGTTCCCGATCTCCCCCGCGTACACGAGCATGTAGATCGAGATCACAAGGATCAGGATCAGCGCGAACGACGCCTCGACGAGCCGCTGCAAGACCTCGCGCGAGAACGAGACGACGTCGCCCGAGCCGCGCAGCACCTTTCTCTCCAGCGTCTCCAGGGCGGTCTCGCCCTGGGTCTTGACCTGGATGTCGATGCCCTTGTCGTCGAGCCACTCCTGCAGGTCGTCGAGCGAGCGGGTCGCGTCGTCGACGAGCTGCGGCACGTCCTGCTGGAAGCTCTGCACCTGGTCGCCGACCGGGTTGGCGAGCAGGCCGGCGACGCCGACGAGCGCCGCGAGCAATCCGATATACACCGCGAAGACCGCGACGCCGTGCGGGAAGCCGCGGCGCTCGAGCAGCTTCACGAGCGGATTGAGGATCAGCGCGATGACGCCGGCGATCAGGAAGATGAGCAGGACCGGGCCGGCGGCGCGCGCGACCGCCCAGGCACCCAGCAGTCCGACGAGCAGCAGGACGAGCTGGACGCCGCGTGGGACGACGAGCGGCGCCTGCTCGGCGGGCGGCGGAGGCTCGACGGACGACTGGTCCTCTGCCATGGGTCAATCATCGTGAGCCGGCCGGTCGCGATCCTGTTCGTGGGCGACGTGGTCGGCTCGACCGGGCGCCGCCTGCTGCTCGCGCTGCTGCCCGGGTTGGTGGAGCAGCACGACATCGACTTCGTCGTGGTCAACGGCGAGAACGCCGCCAACGGCGTCGGCATCACGCCGAAGATCGCCGACGCGTTCTTCGACGCCGGCGTCGACGCGATCACGCTCGGCAACCACACGTATCGCCAGCGCGAGATCTACGGCTACCTCGACGCGCACGAGCGGATCGTGCGCCCGGCGAACTTCCTCAGAAGCCAGCCCGGCCACGGCTGGTGCGTCGTGGAGCGCGACGGCGTGCGGCTCGGGGTCGTGAACCTGTCGGGCAACCTCTACATGAAGGCGGGCCACCCGGCCTTCCCGCATGCCGACGCGGCGCTGCACGCGCTGCTCGCGCGGAGCGCGCGCGTCGACCACGTGGTCGTCGACGTGCACGCCGAGGCGACGAGCGAGAAGGTCGCGATGGGCTGGCACCTCGACGGCCGCGCGACCGCCGTCGTCGGCACTCACACGCACGTGCCGACCGCCGACGCGCGCGTGCTGCCGAACGGCACCGCCTACATCACCGACGTCGGGATGACCGGCGCGCGCGGCGGCGTGATCGGCGTCAAGCGCGAGCAGGCGCTGGAGGCGCTGATCACGCAGATGCCGGTGAAGTTCGAGCCGTCCGAGCTCGACCCGTGGCTCAACGCGGTCGTGATCCGAACGTCGTCAGCGCCCCTGCGCGCCGACGGGATCGAGCAGCTGCTCGTCCCCGCCCCGCCCGGCTTCCGCTGAGCCGGTCGCGGCAAGCGCCGCACCCGGTTCACGCGCCTGCGCCTGCGGATCGCCGAGGCGCCCGAGCAGCGCGACGAGCACGAGCGGGAGGAACCACACGACGTAGAGGAAGAACCAGTAGTCGAGCCCGAGCTGGAGCGCGATCAGCACGGCCGCGCCACAGGCCGCCATCTGCGTGAGCGTGGGACGACGCGGCCACACGCCGACGACCAGTGCGAGCAGCACCGCCGCGGCCTGCACGCCGAGCTGCAGCCCGTCGAGGCCGCTCCACAGTCCCCAGATCGAGAAGGGTGACTCGCGGTCGTGCTGGAACGCGATCGTGTGGTCCCAGAAGGTGCGCAGATCGCCTCCGAGGACGACCGGCAGCATCGCAAGCGTCGCGGTGAGCGCGAACGCGAGCGCGTAGGCGGCGAACGAGACCGGCCCCGGCCGCAGGTGGCTCGGCCGGGCGGACCGGGCGGCGGGCGGGCGGGCCCGTCTCCCGCGGCGTGCGGGCGAACAGCGGCGCAAGCGCGAGTGGCGCGAGCTTCGTCAGCCCGGCGAGCGCGACGGTCGCGCCGCGCGCGAGCGGCCGTCCCGCCACCAGCAGCGCGGCGACGAGCAGCAGCGCGACGAGCGCGTCGTTCGAATTGGTCGACGAGGCGTACAGCGTGAACGGGAAGGCGGCCCACGCGTACGCGAGCACGATGCCGAGCGACGGCCCGCGGATACGCCGTCCCAGCAGGAACAGCATGCCGATCGTCAGCAGGTCGAAGAAGACCGCCGCCGCATGCGCCGCCGGCAGGTCGTCCCACTTCCCGCTCCACGGCCAGATCTGCTCGAACGGCACGTACGCGTAGTAGTTGACGGGTCCGTACGTGTCGCCCGAGGCGTTGTCTCTCGGCCAGTCGCTCGCGTACAGCGGTTGGCCGCCGATCAGCCGGTCGGCGCCGATCACGCCGGAGTAGCCGACGTCGATCACGTTCGAGTTGGTGACGTTCAAACCGACGCGGAAGCCGATCAGGAACACGAGCCCGATCGCCAGCCATGAGACCGGCACGAGCAGGCGGAGGGGCTCAGTCCGGCCGCCGCGCTTGGCGACGACGAGCATCCGGATCAGCAGATAGCCGAGCAGCGGGTAGATCAGCGGCGTCGAGAGGCCGACGCGCGCGGCGTTGAAGAACGCGAGCGAGACGGAGAAGCCGAGCAGCACCAGCAGGTCGAGGTGGAGCCAGCTCGGGCGGAAGCGGCGCAAACCGGTCCCGCCCGGCCGGGCGGGGGCGAGAAACGGCACGAGGAACATCACGCACAGCGGGATCCACACGTACCAGGCGTTCACGCGCCGGCCGAACGCGCCGTCGTAGCCGCGCGCCATCGTCCACGGCACCTGGTAGCCCGTCCACGCCTCGAGCACCGCGCCGCTCGCGTCGTCGATCGTCACCTGGCCGACCTCGCGCCGGTCTCTGGCGGTGAAGACCGACACCTGCCACTGCGCCGTCCCTTTGGTGTAAGCGGTCGGGTAGGAGCCGGGATGCTCGCGTCTGACGCGTTCGATCTTCGGGACGCGCTCGGCGAGCGCGATCGCGCGCTTCGACGTGAGCCGACGGCCCGGCGGCGGGATCGACGGGCTGGGCGGCGTCGCGAGCGCGTTCGGATCGGTCGTCGGCGCGGTCGTCCCGCTCGCGCTCCCGCCCGCCGCCTGGCCGCTCAGCGGCGAGCTGGGGGAGGGCGCAAGCGTCGGCGCGGGCATTTGGGCGGCGACGGCGCCGTTCGCGAGGAGCGCCGCGAGCAGCAGCGCCGCGGCGGAGATCCGCGCCGCGGCGCGGATCATGCCCTGAAGCTCCAGAGCTTCTGGCCGAGAAACGACAGGGGGGTCGCGGTCACGATCGCGACCGCCTGCGCGGGCACCTTCGGCAGGCCCGCCTGTTCCACGAGCAGCAGGTACACCCCGTAGCTGAACAGGAACGCGAGCACGCTGATCGTCAGGAAGCGCGCCGCCTGGAAGCCGGCGTGGCCGTCGCGCGCGTCGAACGTCCAGTGGCGGTTCCACCAGAAGTTGTTCGCGACCGACACCAGGAAGGCGAGCACTGGCGCGACGCGGTAATGGACCTCGAGCAGGTGAACGGCCACCGCGAAGACCGCGAGGTTGACGACGTAGCCGCTCGCGCCCACGAGCCCGAAGCGCACGAGCTGGAGCCAGTTGGCCGGGTGGCGCAAGCCGTGCCGCACGCGGCGGTGCAGCGGCAGCGCGACGGCGGATGCCTCGTCCCGCATCGGGACAGGGTACCCGGCACGGTGACGTCGCCCGGAGGTCGCCGCTTGCGGTGAGCGGAGGGCGAAAGCCGATTCCGGGGGTCAGGCGGCGTCGAGCCCGAAGTGCTCGGTCACGAGCGGGACCATGTCCTGCAGCGCCCACTGCTCGCGCGCGGCGCGCGTCGGATGCGCGTCGAGCCCGCACCACAGCAGGGCCCCAAGCGAGTCGCTTCTGTGCAGCGATCCGTGGCTGCCGCCGCCGAGGTGGTCGGCTCCGCCCCAGTCGACGAACTCGAAGCCGGGCGCGGCGCTCAGCAGCACGTCGCCGGAGGTCGGGCATGTGAGCGCCGACCACACGCGCCCGAGCGCGTCGGGGTAGTCGGGCGTCAGCAGGCGGCCGTCCTCGACGTGGGCGTTCAGCGTCGCCAGCTCGCCGGCGACGCTCCAGCGTCGCCCGCGCAGGTCGACGAGGTCGCCGCCGGGCGCGAAGCGCAGCTCTCCGTGCTCACCGACGATCGACCCTTCTCGGGGAGCGGTCAGCCGCATCACGAGATCGACGCCTGTGACCGTGCCGGCCTCGCGGGCGGCGCGCGCGGTCAGCCTCGCGCGCCGCTCCTCGTCGAGCACGTAGATCATCGCCGAGCGCTGCGCGAGCCCGAGCGCGATCTGCCCGCCGCTGTCGGCGGCGAGCGCCGCGGCGGGATCCTCGTCACGCGCGGCGCGCTCGCGTCGCGCGCGCGAACCGTTCGGTCGCGGCTGCGCGACGTCCCACTCCTCGAACGCGCTCGCCAGGTCGATGCGCCGCTCGACGGCCGCGTGCGAGTGGTCGGCCAGGACGATCATCGCGTGCTGCTCCAGGAAGCGGTCGAGCCCGCCGCCGGCGAGCGCGAGCCGCTCGAGCTGGCGGTCCGCGGCCGCGATCGAGGCGACCTGGGCATGCGGGCCGTTGCGGTGCGAGAAGGCGTCGTTGTCGGGCAGCGAGAAGAGCAGGAAGTCGAACAGGTCGTTCTCCACGAGGTGGGCGCCGACGCAGCCGGAGTGCTGGTCGCGCTGGCCCGGCATCCCCAGCTGGCCGCGACAGCCGGTGCGCCGGCTCGCGAACAGATCCGCGTAGAACAGCTCGCGCGGCCCCATCACCGACTCGCGGAAGACCGCTCCGGCGATGCGCGCGAGCGCCGTCTCGCTCGCGAGCTGGTGGCGGTGGCGGCCGCGGTAGATGAGGTAGGTCGTACCGGCCGTGCGCAGGCCGGCGTCGTCGAGCCGCTCGAACACCGTCGGCACCTCGGGCGCGAGGTGACGGCCGTTCATGTTGTAGACCGTGTCGGTGAGCGAGCGCAGCACGCCGGCGCGGCGGCTCGCGCCGAAGCTGGAGCCGTACTCGACGTAGCGCCGCTCGGCGCGGTCGTACCAGTTCATGCTGGGGATGCGGTGCCGATCGGGCCCGACGCCGGTCGCGATCGAGGCGGCGCAGACCGGCGTCACCGAGGGGAACGCGGCGACGCAGTCGCCGACATAGGCGCCGCGTTCCATGATCGCCTGAAGGGTCGGCGCGCGGCCCTGCTGCACCGCGCGCTCCAGCATCGCGGGCTTGAGCCCGTCGATGACCGTGAGGACGAGCTTGCGCGGCGCGACGTCGGTCACCGCAAGATGCGCAGGCCCGCGTACTTCTGCCCAGCGCGGCGGCGCTGTTGGAGGAGCAGCCACAGCAGGAACGCGAGCGCCACGAGCGAGACGGGCGGTGCCAGCACCGACAGGCCGGCGAGCGCGAGGGCGGCACCCTCGGCATAGACCGGCAGCGTGGCAGCCGCGTCGCGATCGAGCCGTCTGCGCGTGCTCGCGAAGAAGCCGCGCGCGGCCGCCTCGGCGAGCGCCGCGCACACGATCCCGGCGGCCAGGCCGACGCCGAACGAGTAGCCGTCGTCGGCGAGCGCGCCGCCGAACAGCAGCGCGCCGAGCGCCAGGCCGATGCCGGCCACCGCGGCGCCGAACGGGCCGCTGGAGACGTCCTCGGGCGGCCGGCGGCGCTCCATCGCGACCAGCACGATCACGCCGATCAGCAGCGCCAGCAGGAAGCCCGGCTGCTCCATGAACGCGACGTCGGTGTGCTCGAAGTCGATGCCGGCGTCGCCGCGCGCGAGCGCGCAGGCGAGCAGTGCGGGCAGGAACGGACGCAGCCCGACGGCGAGCGCGAGGCCGATTCCGGTGCAGATGGCGAGGAAGAGCGTCATGCGGTGCGGTAGCTTGGCTGCATGACGATAGCCGAGCGCGACAGGCGTCCGGGCCGTCGCGGCGAACACCGCGTCATGCCAGTTCGTTGCGAGCCGCCGCGATGACCGGCCGGACGCCGCCGCGCTCGACGGCGCACGATCTGCAGCGCTACGCCGGGCTGTTCGCACAGCGCACAAAGGTCATGAAGTCCTCCGCGATGCGCGACCTGATGGCGCTGACGGAGCGCGCCGAGGTGATCTCGCTGGCCGGCGGGATGCCCGACACGTCGAGCTTCCCGGCCGACACGTACGCCGCCCTGATGGCCCGCGTAGCGGAGGAGTCCTGCGCGAGAGCGCTCCAGTACGGCCCCACCGAGGGCTTCGCCTCCGCGGCGCATTGCATCGCCGAGGTGATGCAGGCCGAGGGGATGACGGTCGACGAAGGCGAGCTGCTCGTCACGACCGGCGGCCAGCAGGTGATCGACCTCGTCTGCAAGACGCTCGTCGATCCCGGCGACGTGATCGTCGCCGAGGCGCCGACCTACCCGGGCGCGGTGCCGACGTTCTGCTCCTACGAGGCGGACGTCGTGCAGATCGAGATGGACGAGGACGGGATGCGGATCGACGAGCTCGAGGAGACGCTCGACCGCCTCGAGCGCGACGGCCGGCGCCCGAAGTTCGTCTACACGATCCCGAGCTTCCAGAACCCCGGCGGCGTGACGATGTCATTGCCACGCCGGCAGCGCCTCGTGCAGGTCGCGCACGAGCGCGAGCTGCTCGTGCTGGAGGACAACCCGTACGGCCTGCTGCGCTACGAGGGCGAGCCCCTGCCGACGCTCTACTCGATGGACGGCGGCGAGTTCGTGATCTACCTCGGCACCTTCTCGAAGATCCTCTCGCCGGGCATCCGGCTCGGCTGGGCGGCGGCGCCGCGGCCGGTGCTGCAGAAGATGAACCTCGGCAAGCAGGCGGCCGACCTGTGCAGCTCCTCGATGACGCAGCTGTTCGTGGCGGAGTACTTCGCCTCGGGCGACTGGCGGGGATATGTCAACTCGCTGCTGGAGATCTACCGCTCGCGGCGCGATGCGATGCTGGAGGCGCTCGCCGCCCACTTCCCGCGCGAGGCGACGTGGACGCAGCCGCAGGGCGGCCTGTTCATCTGGGCGACGCTGCCCGACTACATCGACACGACCGACCTGCTCGCGCGCGCGCTGGACGAGAACGTGGCGTTCGTGCCGGGGCGGGCGGCGTACCTCGACGGGCGCGGCGGCTCGTCGATGCGGCTCAACTTCTCCGGCTCCGACGAGGCGGCGATCCGCGAGGGCGTGCGGCGAATCGGCACGGTCGTCGCCGAGCAGGTCGGGCTGTACGGCACGCTGACCGGCGCGGCGCCGGCGGGCGGGCGGGATCAGGTTCCCGCGCCCGACGCTCCGCACGACACCGACGAGCTCGCCGAGGTGCTGCAGATGCCGCGGCGCAGACCGGGAACCGGGCCCGCCCGCCCGCCCGCCCGCCCCGCCGAAGCCGACCGATGAGATGAGCACGGTCGCGGTGCTGCAAGGCGGCCGCTCGCTGGAGCGGCAGGTGTCGTTGAAGTCCGGCGCGCGCGTCGAGGATGCGCTGCAGCGGCTGGGCCACAGAGCGGTCGCGATCGACGCCGGGCCGGATCTGGTGGCGCGCCTCGGCGAGGTCGCGCCCGACGCAGTGTTCGTGGCGTTGCACGGGCGCGACGGCGAGGACGGGACGATCCAGGAGCTGCTGGACGTGCTCGGGCTGCCGTACACGGGCTCCGGCGTCGCGGCTTGCATCCGCTGCTGGGACAAGGTGCTGACGAAGCACCTGCTGCGTGCGGCCGGGATCCCGACGCCCGACTTCCACGCCTTCAGCGAGACGGCCTTCCGCGAGCTCGGCGCGGCGCAGGCGCTGCCGGCGATCGAGTCCCAGCTCGACTTCCCGCTGGTCGTGAAGCCGGCCGCTCAAGGCTCCGCGCTGGGGATCAAGTTCGCGCGCGCGGGGGCGGACGTGCCGGCGGCGATCGTGTCGGCCTTCTCGTACGACCGCAAGGTCCTGCTGGAGCGTTACGTGCCGGGGCGGGATCTCGCCGTGTCGATCGTCGACGAGGCCGGCGCTGCGCGTGCCCTGCCGGTCGTTGAGGCGGTCCCGGAGGGACGCGACTTCTACGACTTCGAGGCGCGCTACGAAATCGGCCGCACGCGCTTCGTGTGCCCGGCGGAGCTGCCGGACGGAGTGGCGGAGCGCACGCAGGAGCTGGCCGTCGAGGCGTACCAGGCGCTGGGCTGCGCCGGCTTCGCACGGGTGGACCTGATGCTGCGCGAGGACGGCGAGCTGTTCGTGCTGGAGGCGAACAGCGTGCCCGGCTTGACGGAGACGAGCCTGCTGCCGCAGGCGGCGGATGCGGCGGGGATCACGTTCGACCAGCTTGTCGAGCGCATCCTCGCGATCGCGCTGGCGCGCGGCGCAGCCGTCTGACGGCGCCGCTCAGCTGTCGCCGGCGAAGTCCTCCGGCGTGACCTGGTCGAGGAAGTCCTTGAACTTCTCGACGACCTCCTCCGTGTCTTCGACCTCGTGCTCGAACTCGATCGCGGACTCGGCGATCACTTCCTCCGCGGCGAAGATCGGCGCGCCGGCGCGCACTGCGAGCGCGAGCGCGTCGCTCGGGCGCGAGTCGATCTCCATCTCTCTGCCGTTGACGGCGAGCGTGATGGACGCGTAGAAGGTGTTCTCGCGCAGCTCGGTGACGGCCACGCGGGTGCAGGAGACGTCGAGCTCGCCGAGCACTTCGCTCAGCAGGTCGTGCGTCATCGGACGCGGCGTGGTGGCGCCCTGCAGCTTCATGAGGATCGCCGCGGCCTCCGGATGCCCAATCCAGATCGGCAGGAACTTGTTGCTGTCGACGGTCTTCAACAAGACGATCGGCTGCTTGCCGACCATGTCGAAGCTCACGCCGTAGATGACCATCTCCTGCACGAACGACTCCTGGGCTGGCTGGCGAGGTCCAAGTATAGGCCCGGGTTTCGGCTCCACCGGCCTCTCCACGGCCGCGGTCCCTCACACCACTATCTGGTATCAGTACGCGCCGTCGGTCTCGAACGGGTACGGCCAAAACGGGAGGCGCCGATGTCCGCATGGGAGTACTGCTACGTGAACGAGTCGCTCGAGCCTGTCGAGGGCGGTGGACTCGCGCGCGACTACTTCAAGCGGCCTGTCGCGTCCGCCTCAGCGACCTAGCCGCGCGATCCTCTCGCGCCTGATGCGATGACGCCGCTACCGGCCGGGAGCGCGGTACTGGACCTGCTCGGCCTGGCGCAGAGCATCCATCGTCTCGTCGACGCTCAGCAGGACTGTCGTCTCGTGCGAGCTGAGCGCACCGCCACCCGCGATCGCCAGCGCAACTGCTGCCATCGACACGTTGTCGGGCGCCTCCCAAAGGGTGTAGCCGTCATGTGCGCCGAAGGCGTACCAGAACCCGTGAAGCCTCCCACCGACCGACTCGATGTACGACTGAGCCGCCGTGCGGCGGTCCTCCGGGTTGCCGATCAGTCTGGCCCAAGTCTCCGCCGTGTAGCTGAACCTCGACAGATAGAGCGGCATCTCTCCCTCCCTCTCTTGCTCGCCGACCCGCGCGAATCGCCATCAGCCCGTCGCAGTATGACCTGCGCGGGGAGGCGCAAACCACGGACGGATGGTCATGCCGCCCGGCAAGGCTTGCGCGAAGGGCTCAGGCGACTTCGCGCGGCGTGACGACTGCGAGTCCGGCTTCGATGCCGCGTTGGCGCATTCCGCCGTCGTTGGTGATGACGATCCCGCCGACACGGGTTGCCAGCGCGACGTACGTCGCGTCGTAGGCGGTGAATCCGTGGGAGAGGGCAAGCGCGAGCGACTGTGCGACCACGCCGCCGATGGAGTGGAAGTGGATCGACGCAGCGGAGAGGTCCGCGACGGCAGCCATGGCGTCCTCGGCGTGCAGTTCCTCGCGCCGGACACGCTTCCACAGCACGTTGGCGACTTCGAGGACGACAAAGTCCGGAGCGTGCAGCTTGTTGTTCCGCGCTACGCCGCCCGGTAGACGGCGACGCTCGCGCCCGGGCGGCCGAGCAGTCCGCCGTAGGACAATGACCTCTCGCCCTCCGTCAGGACCTTCTCCCAGTCCCCAATCACCTGGTCCGTGGTGGGGCTGTCGAAGATGCGCACCAGTACGCGGAAGCGATGCCTGGTGTATCGAGGGAGGCCGGTGTAGGCGGGTGGACAGCGGAACCGTCCGGCATTGTCGATCGAGCAGGGAGTGGACATCAGATAGGGCCGGTCGTCACCTGCCGCCTGCACCATCAACCAGAGCGTCTCCCCTTGGCGCAGGCCGCTCACAGTCCCGCGCACGCCGCTGACGTGGTCGCCGCTGAAGGTGAATCCGCGGGGTGGCGCGAGGAGACGCACGTGCCGGCCCGAGCTCGTCCCAGCCGCCTTCGGCGAGTCGGAGTCGGTGAACGCCCAGGTCGCGAGCAGGGCGCACGCGACGCTCAGCGTCACGTTGAGCACGTCACTCCAGCCAAGCGATCCGCCGCGTACTTTCAGGAGCCCGTACGCAACCGCGCCGGCGCCGACTGCCGGGAGCACGCGGGAGCCGACGCCGAGGTCGCGCACCGCCGCGACGATCCCGACCGCTCCGATCACCGCGCCGAGGACGAGGAAGATCGCCCCCGGTGCGCGCTTGATGAGCATGGTTTTCATCGTTCAGAGCTCTCGCTGAGTCGATCCGTCAGTGTCTGAGCGGACCTGCCGCTCCTCCACCGGTGGACGCGCGGGCTGTCGTCCCTCGTGTGCGCAAGCGACTGGCCTGTCGGTTCGACGCCCTCGGACGCCAAGGCGCACATCACGTCCACCACCACGTCCACCTCACCGGAGTCCGGATTGTCGACCGAGGCGAAGTAGCCGATTGGGGTGCCGTCGTCGTCGAGCTCGATCCCCTGGGCGGTGATCACCTCCGGGTGGTCGGTCGAGCCGGTGGCGTGGTCGACAGCCCACGCGCTTCCCCCGGTGGGGTACCAGCTGTCGGAGGTTGCGCATTGCGCCTCGGTGACGTCGGCCGTCCCATCACCGAACGTGTCGACGCTCTGTGCGTGCGCGAGCCCGCCGAAGCCGTCGGCGCCGTCCTCCCCATCGGCCCCGTCCTGCCCGTCTTCCCCGTCGGCTCCGTCCTGTCCGTCCTCGCCGTCCTGTCCGTCATCGCCGTCATCGCCGCGAGCTCCCTGCGGGCCGGCTGCTCCAGCTGGTCCCTCAGGGCCCCGAGGTCCTGTCCTCAGTCCGGACTTGAAGTCGGCATTGGTGAGGGAGCCGTTCTTGATGTCCCGCGACGCAATCGAGCCGTCCTTGATCTGCTCGCCCGTAATCAGGTGGGCGGCCGTGGCGGACCCCACGCTTGTCAGGACCACGGCGGCAATGGCGACGACGAGGCCGGGCGACGGCCGGAACGAACGCAGACGCTGCATGGGGGAGGTGCCTCCTGCGGGCAGTGGGCTGGGACGAAGCTCTGGAATCCAGAGTCCAGGCACAATAACGTTTACCGAAGGCCGACCCAGCAGCTTCAATCAGGAGGAAGGGAATGGCAGATCGAGAAAGCGCGGACGACGGCTCCGAGCGTCGCGTCACACGCGCGCTGCACGCCCTCGAGGAGTTTCTGCAAGGGTGGCAGCGGGTGTTGGCGGCCGCAGCGGGCGTCTTGGGCGGGCTCGCCGCTGTGTACGCCGCGTACGTCGTGCTCTTCGGCGCAGGGTCCGACGGCCAGACGACCACGTCGGCTCAGTCGTCTGTCCCGTCGCCCTCCCGTTCTCTCAGCGTCAGATGCAGGCTCGACCGTCCCCCTCGCCGGGGAGCGACGATACAGCTGACGTATCGATTTGCGTCCTCGGAGGACATGCGGGTTGGATTGGGGGCCGGCCTCTATGACGATGAAGGGAATGATCAGTCAACCGGCTACGGCGATCGAGACAGCGTCGAGATCCCGACGGGAACCAGCACCGCTACGCGGCCCGTCCTCGTCCCCGGGGATCTCTCGCCCGGCCACTACGAATTGAACGGGGAGATCTGGCCTGAGAATCGCGTGAGCGCGGCGGGCGCCGAGGTGTTGCAAGAGGCAGCATGCGCGAACTTCGCGGTTCATTAACCGAGACGGGGGCGGTGAAGGTTGGGAGCCGGTCCGTCTGAGCGATGGCTGTGCGGTGCTCCGAGCCTCAGTCGGGGCTGAGTAGACACATCAAAGCAAATTGATGTATTATCCCGGCCTATGATCGGCCCGGCGGGAGATCGCGAAAAGTCGCCGCCGCCGTTTCTGCGGCTGGCGGGGCATCCGTTGCGGTGGCGGCTGTTGAGCGAGCTGGCGCGCAGCGATCGGCGCGTGGGCGAGCTGTGCGAGCTGGCGGGCCGGCGCCAGAGCCTGGTCTCCTACCACCTGCGCCAGCTGCGCGACGGTGGCCTTGTCTCGATGCGCCGCAGCGCCGCCGACGGCCGCGACACCTACTACGTCCTCGACCTGGCGCGCTGCGGCGAGCTGCTGTCCAGCGCCGGCGTGTCGCTGCACCCGGGCCTGGCGCCGACTCCGCGCCCACGCGCCGGGCGCGCGCCCGGCTCCGTGCTGGCGCGCGTGCTGTTCCTGTGCACCGGCAACAGCGCGCGCTCGCAGATCGCCGAGGCGCTCGCCGAGCAGCTGTCCGACGGCGCGGTGAGCGCGGTGAGCGCGGGCAGCCATCCCAAGCCGCTGCATCCCAACGCGGTGCGGGTGATGCGCGAGCGCGGCATCGATCTCGCCGGGCGTCGTTCCAAGCACCTGAGCGAGTTCGCCGCCGAGCGCTTCGACTACGTGATCAGCCTCTGCGACCGCGTGCGCGAGGTCTGCCCCGAGTTTCCCGGAGGGCCCGAGCTGATCCACTGGAGCATCCCCGACCCCGCGCGCGAGCCCGGAAGCGACGAGGAGACCCTTCCCGCGTTCGAGCGCACCGCGACCGAGCTGTGCACCCGCATCGGCTTTCTCATCGAGGCGATCGAACAGACCACAAACAGTCGGAGGTGACCGAACGTGCCTGACGAGCTCGTGAACGTCCGCTACATGGTCGACGACGTCGAGGAGGCCGTCGACTTCTACACCACCCACTTCGGCTTCACGCTGCGCTCCAGCGCCGCGCCCGCGTTCGCCGACGTCGTGCGCGGCAACCTGCGGCTGCTGCTCAGCGGGCCGAAGAGCTCGGCCGGGCGGCCGATGCCCGACGGCCGCACGCCGGAGCCCGGGCGGCTGGAACCGCATCCACTTCATCGTCGACGACATCGCTGCCGACGTCGAGCGGCTGCGGGCCGCCGGCCTGACGTTCCGCAACGACATCGTCAGCGGCCCCGGCGGCCAGCAGATCCTGCTCGAGGACCCCGCCGGCAACCCGATCGAGCTCTTCCAGCCCGCGGGCACATAGCCACGCTGGCGAAGATACGCACCCGCCCGAGCAGGACGGATACGCCCTCGATCGCCGACGTCGTCGTGTCGAGATCGAAGAGCAGTGCACGCCTCACATCAGGGGCCTGCTTCGCGCCGGTTGGTCGAGCAGCTGGTTGGC
Source organism: uncultured Actinomycetes bacterium (assembly GCA_963770165.1). Taxonomy (GTDB): domain Bacteria; phylum Actinomycetota; class Thermoleophilia; order Solirubrobacterales; family Solirubrobacteraceae; genus Conexibacter. Next base: position 604,937 of record CAVYOK010000003.1, on the reverse strand, counting down.
GTAGCCGTGGGCGACGAGCCGCTGATCGGTGATCGCGAACGCTTCGCGCAGCTCAGCGATCAGGTCGTGCTCGTGGGTGAGGTCTGATTGCGGTGGTGCTACGGCTTCGAGCTCGACGTTGCGGCGCACATCTTCGCGGTCTGAGGTCACCGTCTGACCCTACAAGCGCTCGATGTCTCCACAGGAGTTCTTGAAACCGCAACGGAGTCCCGAGCCTTGACGCCGGCGCGCGCGTCGCGCCGGGACCTTTCTCCAGGGGAGGCGTTTGCTGAGTGGATAGAAACTTGGCGTCGCGCAAACCGCCTCGGTGTCGTGTCGTCGCCGCTCGCGACATGAGTGCTACCAGACTGGTACCATGATGGTATGAGCAAGCAGATCGCTGTTCGACTGTCGGATGAGCTTGTGGACTTCGTCGACGAGATCGTCGGCGCCGGGACCGAGCCCAGCCGGGCAGCGGTCGTCACCCGTGCGCTTGAGCGCGAGCGTCGGCGTGCGATCGCTGCACGCGACGCCGAGATCCTCGCTCGAACCGGTCAGGACCCCGAGCTTGCGGGCCTTGCCGATCACGCGCTCGGACTGCCGTCTGAGCTTGCCTGATGCGGCCGATCCACATCGCCCGGCTCGACAAGGCTCGACCGGTGCTGATCCTTACGCGTGAGCTGGTGCGTCCGCATATGACGGCCGTGACCATCGCGCCGATCACCGCAACCATCCGTGGACTCTCGACCGAAGTGGCTGTCGATGGAGCCAACGGTCTCGCCGGACCATCGGTCATCAGTTGCGACAACATCACCACGATCCCGACGAGCGCGTTGGGTGAGCAGATCGGAGTGCTCTTGGACCGCCAAGAGCAGCCGCTCAGCGACGCGATTCGCGCGGCGTTCGATCTGGACTGACGCCGCGACTGCTGCGTCGCGTCGCGCTCGTTTGCGCGACGACAACTTCAGTGGGCGATCCTGGACTCGAACCAGGGACCTCTTCCTTATCAGAGAAGCGCTCTAACCGACTGAGCTAATCGCCCCGCGAGAGGCGATTCTAGCGGGATCGGGCGGGGGCGTCTGCGCGACTTCGGCGGGCGGTCAGGCGGGTGCGCGCACGCCGAGGCGCTCGGCCAGCTCGAGCGCATCGTCGAGCGACTCGAACGCGAGCTGGAGGCGGTAGCCGTCGCCCTGCGGCGCCACCTGGACCTGCGTACCGAAGGCTGTCTCGAACGCGTCGGAAAGGCGCTCGACCGCGGCCGCCTGGTCGGGGTGCAGCGTGCCGCGGCGGCGTGTCGGGCGCGCGGCCTCGGCCCCCTCCGCAGCGCGGGCGCGGCGCTCGAGCTCGCGCACCGACCAGCCGTGGACAGCCGCGGCGCGCGCGAGCCGCCGACGCGCGTCATGATCCTTCGCCAGCAGCAGCGCGCGGCCGTGGCCCTCGCTCAGCTCGCCGCGCTCGAGCAGCTGGAGCGCCTCGTCGGGCAGGTCGAGCAGGCGGATCAGGTTCGAGACGGCGACGCGGCCGCGGCCGACGCGGCGGCCGACGTCCTCGCGCGTGAGGCCGAGCTCCTCGACGAGCGCCAGGCAGGCGCGCGCCTCCTCCAGCGGATTGAGGTCCTCGCGCGCCATGTTCTCGATCACGGCGAGCTCGAGCGAGGCAGCGTCGTCGCGGTGGCGCACGATCGCCGGGATCTGCTCGAGCCGCGCAAGCTTGGCGGCGCGCCAGCGGCGCTCGCCGGCGATCAGCTCGTAGCGGCCGCCCGGCAGCGGACGGACGAGCACCGGCTGCAGCACGCCGCGCTCCTCGAGCGAGGCCGCGAGGGCGGTGAGCGCCTGCTCGTCGAAATGGCGGCGTGGCTGGCTCGGGTTCGGGCCGATCAACTCGACCGCGACCTGCCGCAGCTCCTCCGGCTCATCCTTCGGCGATGCGGCGAGAATCGCCGCGAGGCCCTTCCCCATGCCGCGTGCCTTGCCGTGGGGCTTCGGCAGCTCGTCATTGCGCAGCCTGGCCCGCTGCGGCGGCTTGCGCGCCTTCTCAGCCACGCGCGGCCACCTCGCGTGCCAGCTCGAAATAGGCGTCGGAGCCCGCGCAGTGCGGGTCGTGGTGGATCACCGGCTGCCCGTAGCTCGGCGCCTCGCCGATCCGCACGTTGCGCGGGATGACGGTATCGAACACGAGCTGCGGGAAGTGGGCGCGGACCTCCTGCTCGACGTCCTGCGCAAGCCGCGTGCGGCTGTCGTGCATCGTCAGCACCATTCCGGCGATCGTCAGCCGCGGGTTCAGCTCGCGCTGGATCAGCGACAGCGTGTCGAGCAGGCCGGCAAGCCCCTCCAGCGCGAAGTACTCGGCTTGGACCGGGACGATCACCCGGTCGGCCGCGACGAGCGCGTTGACCGTCAGCGGACCGAGTGACGGGGGGCAGTCGAGGATCGTGAAGGCGTAGCGGTCGCGGACGTGGGCGAGCGCGTCGCGCAGGCGGTGCTCCGAGCCCTCGATCCGCGGCAGCTCGACGTTCGCACCGGCCAGGTCCGGGCTCGCGGGGACGATCGCGAGGTGCTCGATCGCGGTCTGCTGGATCGCCTCGTCGAGCTGGGCGGCGCCGGACAGGGCGTCGTAGACGCTGGGCGTGAGGTCCTTCGGCACGCCGAGCCCCACCGTCGCGTTCGCCTGTGCGTCCATGTCGATGAGCAGCGTCTCGTAGCCGGCCTCGGCGATGCAGGCCGCCAGGTTCACGGCCGTCGTCGTCTTGCCGACGCCACCCTTCTGGTTGGCGATCGCGTAGACGGTGCTCATCGGCGGCTGCGGGTATCGGCCGGCATCGGGCTCCACGGTAGCGACGAACACGGTCAGAGGGATGGCTGGTTCTTCGCTCGGAGCGGGCGTTTCCGCGCCATGCCGGGGCGGCGAGGGAAGCGGTCGGGCGTGGGCGCGACCTTGCGCAGCACGTGCAGGTGGCGGTGCTCGGCGCCCGGATAGGGGCGCACGGGACGGATCGCCTCCGCGGCCAATCCCAGCTCGTCCGCGGCGGCGGCGGCATCGCGCTCCTCCCGCGCGTCGCGCCGGCCCTTCCACGCCACGAGCACGCCCCCCTCACGCAGCAGCGGTGCGGCGTACTCGGCGAGCACCGCCAGCGGGGCCAGCGCGCGGGCCGTCACAAGGTCGCGCGAGCCGATGCCGGCGCTCCACGCCTCCGCGCGCTCGGCGACGACCTCGACGTTCGTCAGGTCCGCCGCATCGGCCGCAGCGCGGATGAAGGCGCACTTGCGCGCGATGCTCTCGACCAGCGTCACGCACGCCGCTGGCAGCGCAATCGCGAGCGGCAGCCCCGGGAATCCCGCGCCGGCGCCGAGATCGGCGATTGCCGTCGCAGCACGCACATCGGCCAGCTCCAGCGCGACGAGGGAGTCGGCGAGATGCACGTGAACGGCCCGTTCGGGCTCGCGAACCGTCGTCGGCGCGTGCGGATCGCTCGCGAGCGCGTCGAGCAGCACGGCCAGCTCTCCGGCGGCGGCGTCAGGCAACCCGTATCGCCCGGTGAGCGATAACAGTTCGGTGTTTGTTTTCACGTGAAACGGTGCCGCGCGGTTTTCACGTGAAACGCTCGGCGGCGCCTACTGCGCGGCCGGCGCCACGACGAGGTACCGGTCCGGTTCGGTGCCCTCGCTGTACGTCTCGATGCCGTCGCGGTCGCGCAGGTACTCGTGCACAACGCGCCGCTCGACGGCGTTCATCGCGTCGAGCGCGACTGGCTCGCCGGTCTTCAGGACTTCCTCGACGGCTTCGTCGGCGTCCTGCTGCAGCAAGGCGGCGCGTCGCTCGCGATAGCCCGCTGCGTCGACCGTGACGCGCTTGCGGTCGTCCTCTCCGCGGTAGGCGATTCGGTAGGCGAGGTGCTGGATCGCGTCGATCGTCTGCCCGTGGCGCCCGATCAGCAGGCCGAGGTCCTCGCCGTCGAGGTCCGCCTGGATGCCACCGGCGTCCTCCGTCACCGCGATCCCGGCCTCCACGCCGACTGCGTCGACGATCTCCTCCAGCATGCGACGCACGCGCGCGGCGGCTTCGCTCTCGTCTCGCGAGCTCATCGACGACGCCCGGTCCGCTTCTTCTTTCTGCGCGACGGCGGCGGTCCCGCTCTCGCGGAGGCGCCGTTGCCGCTCTGTTCCTGCGGTTGCGGCTTTCTGGCCTCACGGGTCCTACCGGCGCCGCGGCTCAGGGCGGCTGCGCCTGCTGGCGCGGGGGCGCCGGCTCCGGCCAGCGCAGGTCTTGCTGGCACACCGACTGTCTTGCGCACGATCAGCTGCTGCACGATGGTCCACACATTGGTCGTGATCCAGTAGACGAGCAGGCCAGCCGGAAAGGTGACGATGAACGGGACGAACACGATCGGGAGGCCGAGCATGATCATCCGCTGGTTTCTGTCCATCGTGGCGGCGCTCAGCAGTCCGGAGGCCAGCTGGCTGACGACGTAGAGCACGATCAGCACGATCAGCACCGCGCCGGTCGCTTTGGCCGTCAGGTCCGGGATGAACAGGAAGCTCGGATCGGCGATCGTGATCTGGTGCGACGCGGCATACGCCGAGTCGCTGAACTGCGAGCACGTGACGCCCGAGACGCCCTCGCCGACCGATCTCGCGTAGCCCTCGATGCCCGGGCACATGTCGACCTTCAGGTCGCTGCGCAGCATGTAGAAGAGCGCGATGAAGAACGGCAGCTGAAACAGCAGCGGGAGGCAGGAGGCCAGAGGGTTGACTCTGTTCTCCCGGTAGAACTTCATCATCTCCTGCTGCTGGCGCTGCTTGTCGTCCTTGTACTTCTCCTGGATCGCCTTCATCTCCGGCGCGAGCACCGCGAGACGCTGCATCGACGTCACCTGCTTGAGCGTCAACGGCAGCAGCACGAGCCGCACCGAGATCGTCAGCAGGATGATCGCGAGGCCCCAGCCGACCCCGATCGTGTCGTGGAAGAACAGGAGGATCTGCTCCAGCACGTCGATCAGCGGCTGAAGCGGATTGGCGAAGGGGATCAACATGAGCTGGGGGCTGTGGATGGGGACCGACCGAGTCCCGTCAGGCGTTCGGCGCGGTCGATCGCTGCGGACGGAAGAGGTGCTGCTCGTGGACAGGGTCGTAGCCCCCGTGACTCCACGGATTGCAGCGCAGCAGCCGCCATCCCGCGAGGATCAGCCCGCGCAGTATGCCGTACTCCTGAATCGCCTGCGTGGCGTAATGGGAGCAGCTCGGCTCGTACTTGCAGCGTGGCGGCAGCAGCGGCGAGACGACGCGCTGATAGGCGCGAATCGGGGCGATCACCACGGCGCGCAGCGCGCTCATCTCGCGCGATCCCCCTCGACTCGCGCGCGCAGCTGATCTATCAACTCGGCGAGGGCGACGCGAATCCCATCGAGGCCCTCGCGTTCGGCGACCAGGCGCGCCTCGGGGCGCGCGACGATCACGACGTCGTGACCCGCTGGCAGCCGCTCCGCCTCCTGCTCGAACGCCTCGCGCAGGAGGCGCTTGACGTGGTTGCGCTCGACGGCGCCGCCGACTCTGCGCGAGACCGACAGCCCGAGCCGAGGCTCAGCCGGCGGAGTGGCGTCCGCGCGAGGGAAGCCGTACAGGACCAGGACGCGGTTCCCGTGCGCGCGTCCCTGTCGGAAGACCCGGTCGAACTCGGCGCTGCGGGAGAGCCGCCCGCGCTTGCTTCGCCGGGCTGCGACGCCCGGGCGGCCGCTCATCAGACGGTGAGGCGCTTGCGGCCCTTGTCGCGGCGACGCTTGAGCGTCGAACGACCCGCGCGCGTCTGCATCCGGGCGCGGAACCCGTGGGTGCGGGCACGCTTGCGCTTCTTTGGCTGGTAGGTGCGTTTCATGACTACTCCTCGCGGGGCCTGCCTCCGCCGGCCATGTGGCCGGCTCCGGCACCCCTAACGTTCCCGTCGGGGACGGCCAGTATACGCGCCGGCGCACGGACAATCTCTGGCGATCCTGCCACCACGCTTTCCACAGCTTGTCCACAGCTCGTCGACGGATGTGCAGGAACCCGGCGCAGATCCTCGCGACCTTTTTCTCGCGATTTGCGCAGTCGGGAGCGGACGGTCGACGAGGTTGCCGAGCACGTCCAAGCGGCGTTGGTATATTCGCCGCCCCCGGGGGTCGCAGGGCCCCTCCATTCCCGCCACGAACCCGACGAGGAGTCGGTCGACGACCCCTGTGCAATCAGCGCTCGAGCACACCTGGTCACAGATCCAAGCCGAGCTGCGGCGCGCGGTCACCGACTCCACCTACCACCTCTGGCTCGCGCCGCTGAGCGCGCGAGCGATCGAAGGCGACGTGCTGCTCGTCGGCGCGCCGGAGGAGATCCGCACGTGGGTCGCCGACCGCTTCGCGCGGGTGCTCCAGACGTGCGCGGCAAGCGTCCTCGGAGAAGCGACGACGATCGCGATCGTGCCGATCGAGGCGCCCCGGTCGGCAGCGCCCGGCGCACCGCGCGCTGCGGGGCGCGCCGCACCCGCGCTCGTCCCCCCCACGCCTGCGGGCCGCCCGGCCGACGTCTTCAACCCGAAGTACACGTTCGACCAGTTCGTGATCGGCGACGGGAACCGTCTCGCGCACGCGGCGTCGCTGGCCGTCGCCGAGCTGCCCGGCCAGGCCTACAACCCGCTGTTCCTCTATGGGCCGCCCGGGCTCGGCAAGACGCACCTGCTGCACGCGATCGCCAACTACATGCACGAGTACGGCGACGGGATCGCCGTCCGCTACACGACGCTCGAGGCGTTCACCGACGAGTTCGTCGGCGCGCTGCGGTCCAGCTCGATCGACGCGTTCAAGCGCCGCTATCGCGACACGGACATCCTGCTGATCGACGACGTCCAGTTCCTGGAGCGCAAGGCGAAGGTGGAGGAGGAGTTCTTCCACACGTTCAACGCGCTCTACGAGACCGGCAGCCAGCTCGTCGTCACGTGCGACCGCATGCCGCGCGACATGAATGCGCTCGCCGATCGCCTGCGGGAGCGCTTCGAGTCCGGTCTGGTGGCGGACCTGCGGCCGCCGGACCTCGCGACGCGCATGACGATCCTGCGCAAGCGAGTCCACCACGACCGCATCCATCTCCACGACCCTGATGCGATCGTGCCGATCGCCGAGCGGGTGACGACCAACGTACGCGCCCTGCAGGGCGCGCTGATCCGCGTCGTGGCGTTCCACTCGCTGACCGGCCGCCCAATCGACCGCGCGCTCGTCACGCACGTGCTCGACGGCCTCTACCCCGATGGAGCAAGCGCTCCGGGCGGCCGCGTCAACACCGTCGAGGAGATCCAGGCCGCCACCTGCGAGCGGCTCGGCATCTCGCCCGAGGCGCTCAACTCGGCCGACCGCACCGCGCGCGTCGCATGGGCCCGTCAAGTCGCGATGTACCTCTCGCGCGAGCTGACGGACGCGACGCTCCCTGCGATCGGCCGCGCATTCGGCGGCCGCAACCACACGACGGTGCTGCACGCCTGCCGGCGGGCGAGCGAGCGGATCGCGAGAGACGCCGACGCCCACGAGCTCGTGCGCAGCCTCACCGCCGCCTTGCAGCGCTCCGATGTCGACCGCTCCGCCTGAGAGACTTCCTACGCTCGTGTCCACAGGCCCTGTGCATACATCCACCCCGCCACGACGGGCGTTTGCCGGGCTTGTGCACATCTCGACACCCCCTATAACAACGACTCTCTCCCAGATGAGGTTCTCATCGTGAAGCTGTCAGCCGCGCGCGAAGAGCTGCTCGCCCAGCTGCAGACCGTCAGCCGCGTCGCCTCCACGCGCGGTGCGATCCAAGCGCTTTCCGGCGTCCAGGTCCTGGCCGGCGGCTCCGGCGTCGAGCTGCGCGCGACCGACATGGAGGTCGGCCTGCGGGTCCCACTGCCGGCGCAGGTCGAGCGCGAGGGCTCGATCGTGCTGCCCGCTCGATTGCTGGTCGACGTGGTGCGCTCATTGTCTGGACCGACGGTGACGCTCGAGCTGCGCGCAGCCGAGCAGGACGTGGAGCTCATGGCCGGCAACGCGACCTTCCACATCCGCACGCTGCGCAGCGAGGACTTCCCACCCTTCCCCGAGCCGGAGGAGGACGGGGCCGTGCGCGTGCCGGCGCAGGCGTTCGTCTCGACCGTCCTGAAAGTCGCGAACTCGGCCTCGCGCGACGAGACGCGCCCGGTCTTGACCGGAATCCTCGTGTCGGCCTCCGAGCGCGAGCTGCGGATGGTCGCGACCGACTCCTATCGCCTCAGCGTCAAGGAGACGCAGCTCGAGCAGCCGCTGCAGCAGTCGTTCGAGGCAAACGTGCCGGCGCGAGCGCTCCAGGAGCTGGCGCGGCTGGCGCAGCAGCTCGAGGGCGAGGAGCTGACCGTCGCCGTGCGCCAGAACCAGATCGTGTTCGCGATCGGCGGCGTGGTGCTGTCCTCACGCCTGATCGAGGGTCAGTTCCCCAACTACCGCCAGCTGCTGCCGGAGACATACGAGCACGAGCTGACGCTCTCGGGCGCAGAGATCACGGACGTCGTCCGCCGCATCAGCCTGCTGGCGCAGAAGAACGCGCCGCTGCGGCTGTCGTTCCAGCCCGGGGAGCTGACGGTGTCCTCACAGACGCCTGACATCGGCGAGGCACGCGAGTCGATGCCGGTGGCGTTCCAGGGCGATCCGTTCGACATCGGCTTCAACCCGGAGTTCCTGCGTGACGGGCTCGAGGGCATCGAGTCGGGCGACATCGTCCTGAAGCTGATCAGCCCGCTGCGGCCGGGGCTGATCCAGGCGGCGGACGACCCCGGCTTCCTCTACCTCATCATGCCGATCCGCCTCAACGTCTAGCGAGGCGGTCGTGCGGATCGTGCGCCTCTCGATGCGCAACTTCCGCAGCTACGCCGCAGCCGACGTCGAGCTGGGCCCCGGCGTGACGGTCGTGACGGGGCGCAACGGCACCGGCAAGACGAACCTGCTCGACGCGCTCTACTTCGGCTGCACCGGGCGCTCCGCGCGTACGACGAACGAGCGCGAGCTGGTGCGCTTCGGGGAGCGGGTCGTGCGCGTCGAGGTGACGACCGAGGCCGCCGACGGCCCGCACGAGTTGAGCGTCGGCTTCACCCCCGGCGAGCCGAAGCGGATGCTCGCGGACGGCGTGCACGTCGAGCGGCTGCTCGACGTCCCCGGCCGTCCGCTGGTGAGCGTCTTCCTGCCCGACCGACTCGAGCTGGTCAAGGGCACGCCATCCCTGCGCCGTGCGCACATGGATCACCTCGTCGCGGCCCTGTGGCCGGCGCGCGTGGCGACTCGGCGGGCCTACAACCAGGCGCTCGCTCAGCGCAACGCGCTTGTCGCGCGGATCCGCGGCGGCGGCGCGTCGCTCGACTCGCTGTCGACCTGGGATCGTGAGCTGGCGCGGCACGGGATCGCGCTGATGACGGACCGTGCGCAGGCGATCGAGCTCGTGGCCGAGCGCTTCGCCGCGCGCGCCGAGGAGCTCGGCTTGGACGACGACCCGGCCGTCGCCTACCGCCCGCGCTCGAAGGCGCGAGACGCGGAGGCGCTCGCCGCCGAGCTGGCCGAGCGGCGCACGCAGGACGTCGAACGCGGCTTCACCGGCCACGGCCCGCACCGCGACGACCTGCTGCTGACACGCGAGGGCCGCGAGCTGCGAGCCTACGGCTCGCAGGGCCAGCAGCGCCTCGGCCTGCTCGCGCTGCTGCTGGCCGAGCGCGAGGCGATCGCCGCCACCCGCGAGGCGACGCCGGTGATGCTGCTCGACGACGTGATGAGCGAGCTCGACCGCGACCGCCGCGCGCGCCTCGTCGGGTTGCTGCGCGGCCGCGGCCAGAGCGTGATCACGACGACCGACCTCGAGCACGTGCCAGGCGGCGACGAGGGCGACGTCACGCGCCTGTCGGTCGCCGACGGCAGAGTGCTCGTGGAGGCCGCATGAGCCGCCGCGCTCCCCGGCCGCTCGCGAGCGCGCTCGCGCCGCTGCAGGAGGCGCTCGCGCCGGCGACGCTGCTGGCAGCCGTCCAACGGGCGTGGCCCGCGGCGGCCGGCGAGGCGATCGCGCGCGAGGCGACGCCGGTGGCCGAGCGCGGCGGCGTCGTCACCATCGCCTGCTCGGCCTCGGTGTGGGCGCACGAGCTCGACCTGATGTCGCCACTGCTGATCGAGCAGCTGAACGCCGCAATCGACGGGAGCGAGGTCATCCGGCTCCGGTGCGTGACCAGCCCTCGGGAGCACACATGATCCAGGCCAGTTTTCCCTGGATTTTGCAGGACTTTCTGCCCGTCGAGGGAGGTCGGTGGATGGGCAGCTTGTGCTATCCTTGTGCACATAAAGCCTTTGACGCCCCGGCGCGCTTCCCCAGGCGCGGCACCGGGGCGTTGCAACGTCATCGGAGGACCGTTGGCCAGCGATAGACCCTCGGCTGACAAGCCGAACCGTTCGTACGACGCCCAGGACATCACCGTCCTCGAGGGGCTCGAGGCGGTGCGCAAGCGGCCGGGGATGTACGTCGGCTCCACCGGGGTCCGCGGCCTCCATCACCTCGTCTACGAGGTCGTCGACAACTCGGTCGACGAGGCGCTCGCCGGCCACTGCACCGCGGTCGCGGTCACGATCCACCCGGACAATTCGATCACCGTCGTCGACGACGGCCGCGGAATCCCCGTCGCGATCATGGAGAAGGAGAGAAAGCCGGCCGTCGAGGTCGTGCTGACTGTCCTCCACGCGGGGGGCAAGTTCGGTGACGGGGGCGGTTACAAGGTTTCGGGCGGTTTGCACGGAGTGGGCGTGTCCGTCGTCAACGCGCTGTCGGAGAGACTGCACGTCGAAGTCCGGCGCGACGGCTTCACGTTCACGCAGGACTACGAGCGCGGCAAGCCGCAGGGGCCGCTGGAGAAGGGCGCGCCCACGAAGGAGACCGGCACCGCGATCACATTCCTCGCGGACGACGAGATCATGGAGACGCTCGACTACGACTTCACGACGCTCGAGGAGCGCCTGCGCGAGACGGCCTTCCTGACGCGCGGCCTGAGCATCTCGCTCACCGACGAGCGCGGTGAGGGCAGACACGTCTCCTTCCAGTACGAAGGCGGCATCGAGGACTTCGTCAGGTATCTGAACGAGAACAAGGACCCCGTTCAGAGAAAGATCGTCTACTTCTCCGGCGAGTCGGAGGAGGGCGCGGTCGAGGTCGCGATGCAGTGGAACGCCTCCTACCAGGAGTCGGTCTTCTCGTTCGCGAACAACATCAACACGCACGAGGGTGGCTCCCACCTGTCGGGCTTCCGCTCGGCGCTCACGCGCACGCTCAACAAGTACGCGCGCGAGAAGGGCCTGCTGAAGGAGAAGGACGACAACCTCGCCGGCGAGGACGTGCGCGAGGGGCTCACCGCCGTCATCTCCGCCAAGCTGAGCGACCCGCAGTTCGAGGGCCAGACGAAGACGAAGCTCGGCAACCCCGGCATGCAGGGATTCGTCGAGTCGGTCGTGAACCGCGGGCTCGACGAGTTCCTCGAGGAGAACCCGCAGGATGCGCGCTCGGTCATCTCAAAGGCGGTCCAGGCGGCGCAGGCGCGCAACGCGGCGCGCAAGGCGCGCGACCTCACGCGCCGCAAGTCCGCGCTGGAGAACTCGCGCCTGCCGGGCAAGCTTGCCGACTGCTCGGTGAAGGACCCGGCCCTGTCCGAGATCTTCATCGTCGAGGGCGACTCGGCCGGCGGCTCGGCCAAGCAGGGCCGCGACCGCTCGACGCAGGCGGTGCTCCCGCTGCGCGGCAAGATCCTCAACGTCGAGCGGGCGCGCATCGACAAGGTGCTCGCGAACAACGAGATCCAGGCGCTGATCACGGCGATCGGCACCGGCGTGCGCGACGAGTTCGACATCGAGAAGGCGCGCTACCACAAGATCATCCTGATGACGGACGCCGACGTCGACGGCGCCCACATCCGCACGCTCGCGCTCACGCTGATCTTCCGCGAGATGCAGGAGCTGATCGAGGCCGGCTACATCTACATCGCGAAGCCGCCGCTCTACCGCATGAAGGCGGGCAAGACGGAGCGCTACATCGAGAGAGAGTCGGAGCTGGAGGAGATCCTGCTGTCCGACAAGCTCGAGAAGTTCGAGATCCGCGACCGCTCCGGCAATGCGCAGCCGAAGCTGACCGAGACGCGCTGGAAGACCTACACGCGCCTGCTCAAGCAGTACGCCGGCTGGGCCTCGGCGCTGCGCGCGATGTCACGCCACGACTTCGTCGACTTCCTCGAGGAGGCCGGCATCCTCGAGGAGGCGGTGACCGACGAGGCGAAGCTGGTCGAGCTGCTGAAGCGCCCGACTGCGGACGGCGCCCCCTACGCGATGGAGCTTGCCTCCGAGGACCCGGTCGAGCTCGTCGTGCGCTCGATCGAGGCGAAGACCGGCCACGCCCGCGTGCGTCACGTGCGGCGCGCGCTGCTGCAGGCGAACGAGTACCGCCAGCTGATCCGCGTCTACGACCAGCTCGTGAAGACGGTCGGCACGCCGCCGTTCGACATCCGGCTCGGCGAGCACGGCGGCGAGGCGCTGTCGTTCGAGCAGCTGCGGACGGTCGTGATGGACCTCGCGGGCCGCGGGGTGAGAATCAACCGCTTCAAGGGCCTCGGCGAGATGAACCCCGAGCAGCTGCGGGAGACGACGATGGACCCCGCCTCGCGCACGCTCGCGAAGGTGACGATGGAGGACGCGACCGCCGCCGACCGGGTCTTCTCGATGCTGATGGGCGACCAGGTGGAGCCGCGGCGGGACTTCATCGAGGAGAACGCCCGCCTCGTGACCAACCTCGACGTCTGATCGGATTGAACTGAGATGAGCGCGACCGATCAATTGAGCGGCGGCAACTTCGAGCTGCGAGCGCTCGAGGAGGAGATGCGCTCGGCGTATCTCGATTACGCGATGTCCGTCATCGTCGGGCGCGCGCTGCCTGACGTGCGCGACGGCCTGAAGCCCGTCCATCGCCGGGTTCTGTTCGCGATGAACGAGGCCGGCCTGCAGCCGACCCGCCCGCGCGCGAAGTCGTCGCGCATCGTCGGCGACGTGATGGGCAAGTACCACCCGCACGGCGACTCGGCGATCTACGACACGCTCGTGCGCATGGCGCAGGACTTCTCGATGCGCCACCAGCTCGTCGACGGCCAGGGCAACTTCGGCTCCGTCGACGATGACCCTGCCGCCGCGATGCGCTACACGGAGGCGCGCCTCGCCCGCATCGCGACGGAGATGCTGCGCGACATCGACGCCGACACCGTCGACTTCGGGCCCAACTACGACGGGCAGAACCAGGAGCCGCTCGTGCTCCCGGCGCGCTTCCCGAACCTGCTCGTCAACGGCTCGACCGGCATCGCGGTCGGCATGGCGACGAACATCCCGCCGCACGCGCTGAGAGAGGCCGTAGCGGCGACGATCGCCTACATCGACGACCCGGAGATCTCGGTCGAGGGCCTGATGCGGCACATGCCGGGCCCGGACTTCCCGACCGGCGGGATCATCCTCGGCACGAAGGGGATCCGCGACGCCTACGAGACGGGCCGCGGCAAGGTCCGCCTGCAGGCGAAGGCGCACATCGAGCCGCTCTCACAGGGCAAGGAGGCGATCATCGTCACCGAGCTGCCCTACCAGGTGAAGAAGGGCGGCGACGGCGGGCTGATCCAGAAGATCGCCGACCTCGTCCACGAGAAGAAGATCCCCGAGATCAGCGACCTGCGCGACGAGTCCGATCGGCGCGGCATGCGGCTCGTGATCGAGCTCAAGCGCGACGCGCTCCCGAAGGTCGTGCTCAACAAGCTCTACAAGCACACGTCGATGCAGACGACGTTCGGCGTGAACATGGTCGCGCTCGTCGACAACGTGCCGAAGACGCTGTCGCTGCGCGAGGTCATCGGCCGCTACGTCGACCACCAGCGCGAGGTGATCGTCCGTCGCACGAAGCACGAGCTGCGGATCGCCGAGGACCGCGCGCACATCCTCGAGGGCCTGCTGATCGCGCTCGCGAACCTCGACGAGGTGATCGACACGATCCGCAGATCGCCGGATCGCGAGCAGGCGCGTGTGCGGCTGGTCAGCCGCTTCGAGCTGAGCGAGCGCCAGGCCGAGGCGATCCTGCAGATGACGCTCGGCCGCCTGACGGCGCTCGAGGTCGACAAGATCAAGCAGGAGCACGCCGACATCGTCGAGCGGATCGCCGAGCTGCGCGCGATCCTCGGCGACGAAGCGCGCGTGATGGGGATCGTCCGCGAGGAGCTGCAGGAGATCTCCGCCGCCTACGGCGACGAGCGCCGCACGCAGATCTCGTTCGCCGAGGGCGAGATCGACATCGAGGACCTGATCGCCGACCAGCAGATGGTCATCACGATCACGAACAGCGGCTACATCAAGTCGCTGCCGCTCGCGACCTACCGCCAGCAGCGGCGCGGCGGCGTCGGCGTGACCGGGATGGACATGAAGGACGGCGACTACATCGAGCACCTGTTCGTGACCTCGACGCACGACTTCCTGCTGTTCTTCACGAACCGCGGGAAGGTCTACCGCTCGAAGGTCTACGAGCTGCCGGAGGCGCAGCGCACGGCGAAGGGCCGCGCGCTCGTGAACATCCTGCCGCTGCGCGAGGGCGAGCGCGTGCAGTCCGTCCTCTCCACGCGCGACTTCTCCGAGGCGCCGTACCTGCTGTTCGCGACGCGCAACGGCACCGTCAAGAAGACCGAGCTGCAGAGATACAACACGCCGATCAGAGCGGACGGGATCATCGCGATCTCGATCAGAGACGATGATGAGCTCGTCGCCGTGCGGCGGGTCGAGGAGGGCGACGAGGTGATCATCGTCTCGCGCGCCGGCCTGACCGTCCGCTTCAGCGAGGAGGACGCGCGTGCGATGGGCCGCGACACGAGCGGCGTGCGCGGCATGAACGTCGGCAGAGGCGAGGTGATCGCGATGGACATCGCGCGCGACGACCAGGACCTGCTCGTCGTCACCGACGCCGGCTACGGCAAGCGCACGCGCATCGACCAGTACCGCAAGACCTCCCGCGGCGCGATGGGCGTCAGAACGATCAAGCTGACCGAGGCGAAGGGCGGCCTCGCCGGCGCGCTGGTCGTGCGCGAGCACCAGGAGCTCGTCTTCATCTCGCAGTCCGGGATGGTCCAGCGCACGGGCGTGCGCGGCATCTCGCAGCAGGGCCGCGCGGCCACCGGCGTGCGCGTGATGAACGTGCGCGAGGACGACTGCGTTCGCGCGATCGCGCTCGTGGTCGAGAGCGAGCCGGACAACGGCGCCGACGAGCTGCCGCTCGAGGCTGGCGCCGAAGGGCTCGGGCCGGAGGGCAACGGCGCCTCGCATCAGCCCGAAGGGCTTGCCGACGATGCTCCGGAGGGCGTCGCCGAGGTCGACGAGCCGGCCGACGGGAACGGCGACGGCGAGGTCTAACGCGAAGCGCTCGTCGCCGTCGTGCTGGTTCGCTACATTGGGATCACCAGAGAAAGGAGGTGGTCCGAACTTGTCTGACTTGTCTTGCGGGACCCTGGAGGTGTCCGGCCGCTAGGTCGGAAGGCTGGCCCCGCGTAGCGGAGTCCACACCGAGACACCGCCTCGACCAGTGCCGGTACTGGTCCCTCCGGCACCGGCGCTCATGAGCGCTGTCCCTCTGGTCGGGGTCTCTGTCCAGCCGAGTTGTAGCGAAGGGCGCCTTTCGTCGAGGGCGCCCTTCGCCTTTCCTGTCGCGGCAGTCCCGGTCGGGCTCAGGCCGCGAGGTAGGTGCGCCAGGCGGACGGGATGCGCGGGCTGGCGACCTGGATGAAGACGTGCGGGCCGGGGGTGCGCGGCGTGCGCCTCGGGATCATCCCCGCCTGGTGCGGCAGCGCGTCCCCCTTGCGACGGTTGCACGGCGCGCACGACGCGACGATGTTCTCCCAGCTGGAGTCGCCGCCCTTCGAGCGCGGGATCACGTGGTCGACGGTCAGCTGGCCGCGCGAGCCGCAGTACTGGCACGTCCAGTTATCGCGCGCGAAGACCGCGCGGCGCGTGATCTTGCGGCGGTGCGTGTCGCGCGGCACGCGCACGTAGCTGACGAGGCGGATCACGACCGGGCGCGGCACGGTGCTGCTGCCCGAGTGCAGCACGTACTCGGCGTGCTCGAGCACCTCGGCCTTCTCCTTGAGCAGCAGCACGACGGCCCGTCGGACCGTACAGACATTGATCGGCTCGAACGTCGCGTTGAGGACGAGCACCCGGCCAGACTCACGTCCGCGCCGCTGGTGCCCCAGAGGCGGCGCGGACCGCACTTGCGCTGGTGGTATAGAGGCAGTGGCAGCCATAACCGTGGGCCGAAGTGTAGCGAGCGGTTATGTCTCGCTCGACCGCTGCGGAGCGAGGGCGCGCGGCCGAAAGCCGGTGTGCTGGCGGGCCGAACGCTAAGCGGCGGGGAACGATCCGAGCACCCGCAGGTGCTCCACGTGCGCGCGCAGCGCCTCCAACGCCTCGGCAACCGGTGCCTCGGACACTCCCCCCTCCAGGTCGGCGAAGAACATGTAACGGCCGAGGCCCTGCTTGCGCGGCCGCGACTCGATGCGCGTCAAATTCACACCGCGGGACGCGAACTCGGACAGGCAGCGCACGAGCCAGCCGGGGGCCTCCGCGCCGACACCCCAGAAGACGATCGCGGTTTTAAACGGGCCCGAGGAGGAGCCCGCGGCGTCGGTCCCCTCGTCGCCGTCGCGGCGCGCGAGCCACACGAAGCGCGTCTCGTTGCCGGCGGCATCGTCCACGTCCGCGCACAGCACCTCACAGCCGTACAGCTCCGCCGCCGTGCGGCTGCCGAGCGCGGCCGCGGCACCGCCGTCCTCGGCGACGCGCCGCACCGCCTCCGCCGTCGAGCTGGCGGCGAGCACCGTCGCCCGTGGCAGGCGGGTGCGCAGGAAGTGCGCGCACTGGCCGATCGACTGCGGGTGCGAGACGACCGCCGCGACGGCGTCGAGCGCGAGCTGATCCTTCGCGATCAGGCACGTGTGGATCGGATGCACGTGCTCGCCGACGATCGCGACGTCGTCGGTCTCGACGGCAAGCGCGTCGAGCGTGGCGTTGACCGAGCCCTCCAGCGCGTTCTCGATCGGCACGAACGCGCGCTCCACCGCGCCTTCCTGCACCGCCATCACGCAGTCGTAGATCGTCCCCATCGAGACCGGCTCGCACGCGAGCTCGGCGGCCGCCGCGGCCGCGAGCAGCGCCTCGTGCGAGTTCGTCCCCTCGGGGCCGAGGTAGGCGACGCGCGTCACGACCCGTCCCCGGCCGCCGGCCGCCGCCGGCCGGCGGGCGCAGACTCGGAGCCCGCCCGCCCGAGCGGGCCGTTCTCCAGCGCCAGCCGCACCGCCTCCTGCTCCTCGGGCGACAGCTCCAGCTCGCCGACGCCGCCTTCGACCCGCTTCGCGTACAGGCGCGCCTGCTCGCGGTGGAGGATCGACGACAGCACGACGCCGTCGCGGCGCGCGTCGAGCAGTGCGATCGACGTCGACTGGTGACCCGACATCTCGCCGTAGGCGTCGTAGCGCACGAGCGCGCGATAGGCGACGGCCCCGTCGAGCCGCGCCTCGGCGGCCGTCATGCGCTCGTGCAGGCGCGCAGCCGCCTCCTCGACGTACTCGTGCAGCACGCGGAACTCGCGCTCCAGCCCGGCGGCATGGGCGACGAGGTCCTCGGCGCCGCTCGCGCCCAGCACCGCGCGCTGATCGCGGCGCACGCGACGCAGCGCCACGGCGAGCGAGATCGCGCTCACGAGCGCGACGAGCGCGAGCGCGCCAGCGGCGAGTGCGACGATCCCGGTGGTGCTCGTCAGCTCGTCCACGGCAGCAGAGGATAAGAGTCCGGCGCCTGCCGCCCACTGCGGCCGGCGCCGCGGATCACCCTTCGAACAGCGCGGTGTACGTCGCCGTGTTGTTGTCGGTCGTCTCCTCGCCGAGCACCTGGCCGATCGTCACTCTGATCGTCGAGGAGCCGTTCGTGGAGGGCGACTGCTTGAGCGTCACGTTCGCGGTCGCCGCCGCACCGGCGGTGGTGCTCGGCACGATCGCCTGCGCTCTGAGCGTCGGGCCGCTGCCGGCGATCTCGACCGTCACCTTGACGTTCGTCTCGTCGCTCTCGCCGCCGTTCGTGAAGTTCACGACGAACGTCGGCGGTGGGCTCGCGGGGATGCGGTTCGCGCCCGTCGTCGTGAGGTCGGTGCCGTTCACGTTCACGGAGTCGAGCTGATGGCCGTGCAGGCCGGGCGACGGCGTGCCGCTCGGTCTGCCGCTGCTGGAGCTCACCGCTCCCAGCTGCTGCGCGATGTAGTCAGGGCTCATCCAGCTGAGGAAGCCGCTCTCCGGCAGGAAGCTCGCGTACGGAAGCACCTGCTCGCCGGCGGTGCCGTCATAGCTGGCGGCGATCCCGTCGTCCTTGAGCCCCTTCAGGAGCAGCGGCGCGACGCGCTGCGAGTAGAGCACATCGGACGCGTTGAACGCCTGCATCTGGGCGGCGATCGCGTCGACGGCGGTGCCCGCGCCGGCGGTCCCGCCGAGCGCCGTCTGGATCTCGTCGGCGACTCTCGCGACGCCGTCGCGCCGCAGCGACAGCACCAGCTCGAGGTTCGTCTGCGCGCCCTTCATCGCGTCCGGCGAGTCGAGCCGCTCCGCCTGGGAGAGGTCCTCGTCGGCGACGACGCGCAGCTGGTTGATCGTCTCCTGCACCTGCTGCTGATCCTGGCCGCCGGCGGTCCCGAGCGCGTCGAAGAAGCGCTTGGCGACCGCGCTTCTCGAATGCTCGACAAGCGTGCGAACGCTGCGGTTGTAGTCCTTCAGGGCCGCCTCGCGGCGGTTGTCGACGCAGCCCTTCACGAGCACGACCAGCAGCACGACGACCAGCACCACCGCACCGGCAGCCACGAGGCGCCGCACGAGCAGCGTCTGGTTGTCCATCGGGGGTCGGGCTGCGCCGCCCCCACGAGAAGGGGCGGCACGGCGCGGGCGGGGCGCCCTGCGGGTCTCGTCAGACTCGTCGAAGAACGACAGAATCGTGCTCCTTGCGGGGACGTGAAAGGCGCAGTATGACCACCTCGGCGGCTGGACAACTGTTGGGCGAGGCGGCGGACAGCCGGCAGGGTGGGCTCGCTTGACGTGGAACACAGCAGGGTGAGCCGCACCGATGCGCCGACGGATCGGTTCCCGACCACCGCCTTCGGCGGCGGTGCCCCCGACGACGCGCCGACGCGGCGGCTCGGCGGCTCGGCGCCTGCCGGCGCGGGCGCGCATGGCACTGCACTCGTGCTGGAGCGCTACCGGCTCGTGGAGCAGCTCGGCGCGGGCGCGTTCGGGGTCGTCTGGCGCGCGTGGGACGAACGCCTGGAGCGCGACGTCGCGGTGAAGGGGATCGCTGGAGAGCATGCTGCCCCCGGCCGTGCGACGCGCGAGGCGAGAGCAGCGGCGCGCCTGTCGCATCCGGCGATCGTGACGCTCTATGAGGCCGGCGCCGAGAACGGCACGACGTATCTCGTCTCCGAGCTCGTGCGCGGCGCCACGTTCGCGCGGCTGCTGCAGGAGGGCGCGCTGTCCGACCGCGACGTCGCGGAGATCGGGATCGCGCTGTGCGCCGGGCTCGCGCACGCGCACGCCCAGGGCGTCGTGCACCGCGACGTGAAGCCCTCGAACGTGCTGGTGCCGGACGCGGGCGTCGGCGGCGCTGGCGCACCGGCGGCGAAGCTGACCGACTTCGGCGTCGCACGGGTCGTGGGAGCGGAGGACGGGACCGACGTGCTCACGCGCACCGGCGACGTCGTCGGCACGCTCGCCTACATGGCGCCGGAGCAGGCGGAGGGCCGCGAGGCCGGCGCGCCCGCGGACCTCTATGCGACCGCGCTCGTGCTGTACGAGGCGTTCAGCGGCGTGAACCCCGTGCGCGCGGGCAGCGCCGTCGCCACCGCGCGCAAGCTCGGGGCGACGCTGCCGTCGCTGTGCCGCCAGCGGCGCGACCTGCCGCCCGTGCTGTGCGACGCGATCGACCGCGCATTGCTGCCGCGCCCCGGCGAGCGCGGCACGCTGGCGCAGCTGAGCCGCGCGCTCAGAAGAACGCTGCGGGAGTTGGGCGACGAGCCCGGCGCGATCGAGGCGCCGGCGATCGAGCGGGCGGCGACGGCCGTCACGCAGCTCCGCGACGCGTCGCGCCGTGGCTGGCGGCGGCGCAGCCGGGAGCAGGAGCTGGCCGAGGTGGCTGCGGAGCTGGGCGCCGGCGACGCCTGGGCTGTCGAGGACCGGCGGGGGGGTGGCGGGGCCCGCGCGGGTCGGGCGTTGGTGGCAGGCGCGCCATCGGCGCCGCTGGTCTCCGGCCACGTTCTCCCGGGCCTCGCCGCCGGCGGCCTCGTCACGCTCGCCCTGCAGACGCTCGGCGACGGCCCGCCGCCCGTCGCGCCGTTGGTGGCCGGGGCCCTGGTCGCGGCGGTCGTCGGGCTGCTGCCGCGACTCGGCTGGATCGCTACGGCCGCGGTGCTGCTCGGCTGGGTCGCGGGCGACGCCGTGCCGGGTGGCGCCCCCGGCCTCGCGCTGCCGCTCGCCTGTGCGCTGCTCGCCCCACCGCTGCTGCTGCCGCTGCGCGGGCGCGCATGGTCGGTCCCGTTTGCCGCCCCCCTGATGGGCGTCGCGCTGCTGGCCGGCGCCTATCCGGCGCTCGCGGGGCAGGCGCGCACGCTGTGGCGCCGTGCAGCGCTGGGCGCGCTCGGCTTCTGGCTCCTCGCGCTCGCCGAGCCGGTCGTCGGCGAGACGCTCTGGTACGGGCGGCCGAGCGGGATGACGCAGAGCAGCGCCTGGGAGGGCTCCGCCGCCGACGCGGTGACGCGGGTGCTGCGGCCGCTGCTCGACTCGGGCGTGCTGGCGTGCGCGGGCCTGTGGGCCGTCGGTGCGGCGATCCTGCCGTGGCTCGTGCGGGGGCGCCATGCGGCGCTCGACCTCGTCGCCGCGACGCTGTGGGCCGCCGCGCTGGCGGCCGGCGCGGGGGCGCTCGGGCATGCGCTGGGACCGGGTGTCGTCCCCGATCCCGACCCGCGCGGCGTCGCGCTCGGGGCCGCCGCGAGCGTGCTGATCGCCGTCGCGGCGCGGGCGATTCGGGGCGATCGCGAGCATGTGCCGCGCCGTTCGCGGGCATCGGATCCGCCGATGCTTCCGTAGCATGAGCGGCAGCCGGCTTCCCCGCCCACCGTATGACTGTCCTCCGCAGCCTCGAGAGCAAGATCGCGGGCCTCGTCGAGGGGACGTTCAGCCGCGCCTTCCGCTCGGAGGTGCGCCCGGTCGAGATCGCGCGCAAGCTGGCGCGGGAGATGGAGGAGCACCAGTCGCACTCGGTCTCGCGCGTGTACGTGCCGAACGAGTACGCCGTCTACCTCTCGCCGCAGGATCGCGAGCGCTTCGCCGGCTTCGAGCGCGAGCTGCGCGACGAGCTGGCCGGCTACCTGCTGGAGCACGCTCGTCGCGAGCGCTTCGCGCTGATGAGCAAGCCGGCGATCGAGTTCCGCACCGACGACCTGCTGCGCCTCGGCGAGTTCGGCATCCAGGCGCGGCTGGTCGAGCCGAGCGAGGATCCGTCGCGCGAGCCGTCCCAGGGCGATGCCGGCCACACGATGATCTACAGCGCGGCCGAGCGGCTGCAGGAGCCGCTCGAGCAGCGCGCGCGCGCACGCGACGCGCGCGCCCTGCTGGTGACGAACGGCAAGCGCCTCGTCGTCGGGGCGGGTGGCGCGACGATCGGCCGCTCGCGCTCGTGCGACGTCGTGCTCGACGATCCGAACATCTCGCGCCAGCATGCGGAGGTGCGTCCGCGCGGCGGCGGCTGGCTCGTCGCCGACCTCGGCTCCACGAACGGCGTCGCGGTGAACGGCGCGCGCATCGAGCGGGCGCACGCGCTGCGGCCCGGCGACCGCATCGAGCTCGGCACGACCGTGCTGACGTTCGAGCTGGAGTGAGGAGCCGGATCAGCGGATGACGACGCTCGAGCCCGCCTCCGTCGCGTTGAAGCTGGCCTTCTTGGCTGTCCTCTATCTGTTCCTGCTGTGGGTCGTGCGGAGTGCGTGGAAGGACTTGCGGCGCTCGGATGCCGTCCCGCCCTCCCGCGCCGTGCCGTCGCCCGCGGCGACGCCGGCAGCGCCGCCCGATCCCGACGCGACCGGCCTGCACCGCGCCGATGAGGCGGTCGTGCTGGGCGCCGACAGGGACGGCGAGCCGCGCCTCGTGGTCGAGCGCGCCGCCGGCCATCCCGACGGGATCGCCTACTCGCTCGAGCACGGCGCGACGCTCGGGCGCGGCGATGTGGAGATCCGGCTCGAGGACCCGTTCGCCTCGACGCGGCATGCGCGCATCGATCGCCAGGGCTCGGTGCTCGTGCTGGAGGACCTCGGCTCGACGAACGGGACGTACCTGAACGAGGAGCCGCTCGACGGGCCGCGGCCGCTGCACCACGGCGACCGCATCCGCATCGGCGACAGCGAGCTGACGTACTTGGCGGATTGACGATGCTGACCGTCGCCGAGCACTTCGAGAAGTCCGACACCGGCCGCCAGCGCAGGGCGAACGAGGACAGCTTCTTCGTGCGCGCGCCGCTGTTCGTCGTCGCCGACGGGATGGGCGGCGCGCAGGCGGGCGAGGTCGCCTCGCGGCTCGCGGCCGAGACGTTCGCCGCCGGTCTGCCGGACGACGGCACGTCCGAACAGCGGCTCGAGACGCTCGTGCGCGAGGCGAACCAGCGCATCCACGACGTCTCGCAGGAGGACCGCGCGCTCAACGGGATGGGCACGACGCTCACGGCCGCCTACCTCGACGGCGACGAGCTGACGCTCGCGCACGTCGGCGACAGCCGCGCGTACCTGCTGCGCGACGGCGAGCTGTCGCGCCTCACGCGCGACCACACGCTCGTCGAGGAGCTCGTGCGCCGCGGGGAGCTGACCGAGCAGGAGGCGGCCGAACACCCGCAGCGCTCGATCATCACGCGCGCGCTCGGCCCCGAACCCGACATCGACATCGACCTCCACACCCACCGCGTCCACGCGGGCGACGTGCTGCTGCTGTGCAGCGACGGCCTGACCGGGATGATCGACGAGGACGAGGTGAGCGAGATCCTCAGCGCCGCCGCGAGCCTCAGAGACGCGGGCCGAAAGCTCGTGGACGCAGCCAACGAGGCAGGCGGACGGGACAACATCACGGTCGTGCTTGCGCGGCTGGAGGAGCTCGGCGCGGGAACCAAGAGCGCCGATCGGGCGGGTGGCGCGGGTGAGACGATTTCCGCGGCTCCGCCCGCGGAATCGTCTTCACCGGCGACAGGACCCGCCCGCAGCACGGCTCGGGCTCCGCGAAGAGTCCCGCCGCGAGGCAGCAAGGAGCGCCAGGAAGCACCGCTGCCCCGCAAAGTCAAGATCCTCGCCGCGACAGCGGCCACGATCATCGTCCTCGGCGCGCTCGGCACCGCCGGCTGGCTCGCCTCCCGCGCCGTCTTCTTCGTCGGCACGAACGACACCGGCATGGTCAGCGTCTATCGCGGCCTGCCATGGGACCTGCCCGCCGGGATCCACCTGTACGAGTCCTACTACGTCTCCGGCGTGCCGGCGAGCGACATGACGGCCGGGCAGCGCGAGCGGCTGCTCGACCACCGCCTGCGCTCGCGCGACGACGTGAGAGACCTGATCTCCGCGCTCGAGCTCGGGCAGCTCGACAGATGAGCGCCCGCAACCGCGAGCTGCTCGGCTTGATCCCAGCCTCGCTGCTCGTGACGGCCGGCTTCGCGGCGGTCTTCATCCAGCAGGGCTCGGAGCAGCTGTCGGACCTGTCGCTCACGTACGGGGCGATCTTCCTCGGGCTGTGCCTGGCCGCGCACGTGTTCCTGCGGATCGCGCTGCCGCACGCCGACCCGTACCTGTTCCCGCTCGTGGCGGTGCTCGCGAGCTTTGGGCTCGTCGTGATCTACCGCATCGACGACACGCTCGCGCGCCAGCAGGCGCAGTGGTTCGTCGCCGGGCTCGGGCTGTTCGTCGCGACGATCGTGTTCCTGCGCGACTACCGCAAGCTGGAGCAGTACCGCTACCTGATCGCGGCCGGCTCGCTCGTGCTGCTGTGCCTGCCGCGCCTGCCGGGAATCGGCGCGCAGGTCAACGGCGCGTACCTCGGCGTGCGCATCCCGGGCGTGTTCGTGTTCCAGCCGACGGAGTTCGCGAAGATCGGGATCGTCATATTCCTCGCCTCCTATCTGCGCGACACGCGGCAGCTGCTCGTCGCGGGGGCGCGGCGGATCGCGGGGATCACGCTGCCGCCGCTCAAGCACTTCGGCCCGCTGCTCGTGATCTGGGGGGTCGCGATGCTGCTGCTGGTCGTGATCCGCGACCTCGGCAGCTCGCTGATGTTCTTCGGCGCGTTCCTGGCGCTGCTGTACGTCGCGACGAGCCGCGTGTCGTTCGTCGTCGTCGGCCTGCTGCTGTTCGGGCTCGGCGCCTGGTATCTCGGCACGCACGTCCCGCACGTGACCGACCGCGTCGACGTGTGGCTCGACCCGCTGAACGCGCGTCGGTACGAGCTCGAGGGCTACCAGATCGCCAACTCGCTGTTCGCGCAGGCCGACGGCGGGCTGCTCGGCCGCGGCTTCGGCGAGGCGTTCCTCGTGCTGCCGAACGGCGGCGCGCTGCTGCCGGCGCCGCAGACCGACCTCGTCTACGCGGTGATCGTCAACGAGCTGGGGCTCGCCGGCGCCGTCGCGGTGATCACGACCTATCTGCTGTTCGTGCAGCGCGGCTTCAAGGTCGCGCTGCTCGCGCGCGACTCGTTCTCGACGCTGCTGGCCGTCGGCCTGAGCGCGGTCTTCGCGCTGCAGGTGTTCGTGATCGTCGGCGGCGTCACGAACGTGATCCCGCTGACCGGCGTGACGCTGCCGTTCATCTCCTACGGCGGCTCGTCGCTGCTGGCGAACTTCGTGCTGCTCGCGCTGCTGCTGCTCGTGAGCGACCGCGCGCGACGGGAGGCGAGCTCTTGAGCTCGCCGATCATGCGCCTGTTCGCGACGGTCGTGCTGCTGTTCGCGATCCTCGTCGTGTGGACCTCCCGCTGGTCCGTGTTCGAGGCGAAGGCGCTGCGCGACAACGCGCTCAACAAGCGCTCATTGCTCGTGCAGCTGCACGTCAAGCGCGGGACGATCAAGGCGGCCGACGGCGCGCTGCTCGCGCGCAGCGTGCGTGGGCCCGGCGGCACGTACCGGCGCGCGTATCCGACCGGCTCGCTGTTCGGCCACCCGGTCGGCCACGCGGTCATCGCGCTCAACCAGCTGTCCGGGATCGAGCGCTACCGCAACGACGAGCTGTCCGGGCAGGGCGACGAGCTCGGCTCGCTGGCCGACCAGCTGCAGGGCAAGCGAGAGCAGGGCGACAACGTCCTCACGACGCTCGACCCGGACGCGCAGCGGATCGCGCTCGAGCAGCTCGACGCGACCGGCAGCCCGGGCGCCGTCGTCGCGCTCGACCCGCGCACGGGCGCGGTGAAGGTGATGGCGAGCACCCCGGGCTACGACCCGAACCGGCTCGGCGAGCCGGGCGTCTTCAGAGCACTCAACGCCGCGGGCTCGGGCGCGCCGCTGCTCGACCGCGCGACGCAGTCGAGCTACGCGCCGGGGTCGACCTTCAAGGTCTTGACCGCCGCGGCGGCGATCGACAGCGGCAGGTACACGCCGGACTCGGTGATCGACGGCAGCTCGCCGAAGACGATCTCGGGCGTGCCGCTGCGTAACGACCTCGGCACGAGCTACGGCTCGATCACGCTCACGCAGGCGATGACGAACTCCGTCAACACGGTCTTCGGCCAGATCGGCGAGGCGCTCGGCAAGCGGACGATGGCCGACTACATGCGCAGATTCGGCTTCTACGGCAAGCCGCCGCTCGACTACCCGAGCGAGGAGATGCTCGCGAGCGGCGAGCGGCTGAATGGCCGGCTGCTGCCCGTCACGAGCGACCAGGTCGACGTCGGCCGCATGGCGATCGGGCAGGACAAGCTCGCCGTCACGCCGCTGCAGATGGCGATGGTCGTCTCGGCGATCGCCAACGGCGGCAAGCTGATGAAGCCGCACCTCGTCGACCGGATCGTCGACCCCGACGGGCGAACGGTCGACCGCATCGAGCCGGAGGTAGCCGGCACGCCGGTCTCGCCGGAGACGGCGACGGCGGTCAACCAGATGATGCGAACGGTCGTCGAGTCGGGCACCGGCACCGCCGTCCAGCTGCCCGGGATCGAGGTCGCCGGCAAGACCGGCACGGCCGAGATCGGCGTCACGGGCGCCAACCTCACGCAGCCGTCGTTCGTGGCCTTCGCACCCGCCGACAACCCGCGCATCGCGATCGCCGTGACGGTGGAGCGCTCCCAGGGCGGCTTCGGCGGTACCGTTGCCGCCCCGATCGCCCGCGCGGTCCTCGAATCCCTCCTCAGCTGATGCCCGAGATCCCCACCGACGCGCTGATCGACGGCCGCTACAAGGTGCTCGCGAAGCTCGGCGCCGGAGGGATGGCGGACGTCTACTGCGCCGAGGATCAGCAGCTCGGCCGCAAGGTCGCGCTGAAGCTGCTGCACCACCGCTTCGCCGAGGACGCCGAGTTCGTCGAGCGCTTCCGCCGCGAGGCGTCGTCGGCGGCGAGACTTCAGCACCCGAACGTCGTCGGCGTCTACGACCGCGGCGAGTGGGACGGCACCTCCTACATCGCGATGGAGTACCTGGCGGGCCGCTCGCTGAAGGACGTGATCCGCCAGGAGGCGCCGCTCGACCCGATCCGCGCGATCGACATCACCGTGCAGGTCCTGAAGGCGGCCCGCTTCGCGCACCGGCACGGGATCGTGCACCGCGACCTCAAGCCGCACAACGTGATGGTGGACGACGAGGACCGCGTGAAGGTGACCGACTTCGGCATCGCACGCGCGGGCGCCTCCGACATGACCGAGACCGGCTCGATCATGGGCACCGCGCAGTACCTCTCGCCCGAGCAGGCACAGGGCCACGCCGTCGACCAGTCGTCCGACCTCTACGCGGTCGGCGTGATCCTGTTCGAGCTGCTGACCGGGCACGTGCCGTTCGACGCCGACTCGGCCGTGACGATCGCGCTGAAGCACGTCTCCGAGGCGCCGCCGGCGCCGAGCATGTTCGACCCGTCGGTCCCGCCCGCGCTCGAGGCGATCGTGCTGTGGGCGCTGGAGAAGGATCCCGCCCAGCGCCCGGCCGACGCGGACGCGTTCATCCTGGCGCTGGAGGACGCGCGCGACGCGGTGATGGCGGAGGAGGCGCCGGGGCAGCGGACGGCGATCTTCGCGCCGGCGGCGATCCCGCCGGATCCCTACGGTCCGAGCGACGAGGCGCTGGCGGCGGCTGCGCTGGGCGCCGCCGCGGGAGCGGCTGCGGCCGCCGAGACGCCGCCGTACTACGCCGATCCCGCCACCGACTCGTCCGAGCGCCGCCGCCCACCGTGGTGGGCATGGCTGCTCGCGGCACTCGCGCTGGCGGCCGTCGTGCTCGGCATCGTCCTGTTGACGCGGCCCGGCGACGTGACGGTGCCGCGCGTCGTCGGGCAGGAGCTGGCGTCCGCGACGTCGGAGCTGCGCGCTGCGGGCTTCGAGACGACCGTCGACCGCGTGACGAGCGGCCGGCCGGCCGGTCAGGTGCTCGCGCAGGACCCGGCCGGCGGCGAGCAGGCGCAGGACGGCTCGACCGTCACGCTCACCGTCTCCAACGGCCCGGGGCAGGTCGCGGTGCCGCCGGTCGACGGGCTCGGCGAGCAGAAGGCGACGGCGACGCTGATCGACAGAGGCCTGGTCGTCGACCGCGTCGTGCACCAACCGGACGAGGCGGTGCCCGAGGGCCGCGTGATCAAGACCTCGCCGGCGGCCGGGACCCCCGTCGACCGCGGCTCCGACGTGACGCTGTACGTCTCCAGCGGGCCGGAGCAGGTGGCGGTGCCGGACGTCGTCGGGCTCACGCAGCGCGAGGCGCAGCAGACGCTCGGCAGCCGCGGCTTCCAGTTCACCGTCGTCGAGCAGGGCTCCGCCGACGAGGCGCCGGGCACCGTGCTGAGCCAGGATCCGGCCGCCGGCACGAAGGTCGACCCGGGCGCGAGCGTCACGCTCGTCGTCGCCAGAGCGATCCCGACGGTGTTCGTGCCCGAGCTGCTCGGCCTGGGCGCGCCGGAGGCGAGCGACACGCTGACGGCCGCCGGCCTCGAGCCGCGCGTCTCGTATCGGGATGTGACCGACCCGGCGCAGGACGGGATCGTGCTCGACCAGCGCCCGGCCGCTGGCGCGGAGGTCGAGGAGGGCGCGCCGGTGCGGATCTTCGTCGGGCAGCTGAGCCAGACGCCGACGACTCCCACGACCCCGGACGGGGTGGGCGAATGACGTTCGTGCCGCGGCGGATCGCCGTCCTCGGCGGCGGGCGCTCGTCCGAGCACGACGTGTCGCTCGCTTCGGCGGCCTCGGTGCGGTCCGCGTTGGAGCGCGCCGGACACGAGCTCGTCGCGATCGAGATCGGACGGGACGGCACGTGGCGCCGCGACGGCGAGGAGCTGTCGCTCACGCCGGGGCGGGGCCTGCTCGACGTCGACGTGGTCTTCCCGGTGCTGCACGGCCCGTTCGGCGAGGACGGCAGCGTGCAGGGATTGCTCGAGTGCCTCGAGGTGCCGTACGTCGGCTCCGGGGTGCTCGCGTCCGCGACGTGCATGGACAAGGTCGTCGCGAAGGACCTGCTCGCCCGAGCGGGCCTGCCGCAGGTCGAGTACCGCGGCGTGCGGCATGCCCGCTGGCTCGCCGATCGCGCGGCCGTGCTGCGCTCGCTCGCGGCGCTCGGCCTGCCGCTGTTCGTGAAGCCTGCACGGCTCGGCTCTTCCGTCGGGATCGTGCGCGTGGCCGTTGCGGACGAGCTGCCCGCGGCGCTCGACGCGGCGTTCGTGCACGATCCGCTCGCGATCGCCGAGGCGGCGGCCCCGGGCATCGAGGTCGAGTGCGCGGTGCTCGGGAACGACGAGCCGTTCGTCTCGCAGCCCGGCGAGATCGTCCTCACCGGCGGGGAGGACGGCTGGTACGACTACGACGCGAAGTACGCCGAGGGCGGCATGCGGCTCGTCGTGCCGGCACGGATCCCGCCGCATGTGGCGGAGCGCGTGCAGGCGCTCGCGCGCGAGGCGTTCGCGCTGCTCGGCTGCGCCGGCCTCGCGCGGGCCGACTTCTTCGTCGACGGCGAGACGGTGCTCGTGAACGAGCTCAACACGCTGCCCGGCTTCACCGAGACGAGCGTCTACGGCAGGTTGTGCGCGGCGAGCGGTGTGCCGTACGAGCAGCTGCTCACGCGCCTCGTCGAGCTGGCGGTTGAGCGCCACGCTCGCGAGCGCGCCTACCAGTTCTAGGGTCGAACGGCTTACGCTGTGCTTGCCCGGCGCGACGCCGGGAGGGGGTCGACACAGGGGGAAGACATGCGCAAGGCACTCGGACTGCTGCTCGGGACGGTGGCGCTCATCTGCGCGTCCGCGACGGCGGCAGCGGCTGCGACGGTCACGATCTCACCCGGCGGCAACATAGTCGCGGTGGTGAGAGGGCTGGGCTTCGAAGGAGGGCTCGGAATCGGGCTATTCCTCTGCGACGTCACGCTCTCCGGGACGCTGGCGAGAGGTCCGATAACGCTGGCGGGCAGGATCGGCGAAATCTCGGAAGTGAGAACGAGCGAATGCGGCGGCGGTCACACGGCCGTCGCGAGCGGCCTGCCGTGGACGCTGACGGGCCAGACGGCCCTAAGGTGCCCTTCCGAAAGCACCGGCCTCCTAGCCACGGTGCCGGCGCGCTTCACGCTTGACGGGATCCTCACCGGCAGCGGAACGCTCGGACTCCTATTCGCCAGCGCCAGCAACGCGTTCGCGGTGCTATTCGCGAGGCTCAGCAACGGCGTGGTGATCCTAGGCAGGGGCGGGATCTACACGCAGGTGCAGATAATAAGGTGCGTCTGAGCGCGACGAGGGCGCCCACATTGACCTGAACGGGCTCGTTCACCTAGAATACGGTCGCTTGGCGTCGACGCCTGCGTCCAAGCCAACGCAGTAAAGGGGGAAGACATGCGCAAGACGCTCACGTCGCTGTTGATCGCGACGGCGCTGATCGCTGCCTCGACGGCGGCCGCCAGCGCGGCGACGGTCACGGCGAGCCCGGGCGGCGCCATATCCGCGTCGATAACAAGGCTCGGCTTCAGCGGGCCTTTCATCGGGCTATTCACCTGTGACGTCTCGCTCGGCGGATCGGTCTCGACCGGACCGATAGTCCTGCCGGGCAGCGGCGGCAGCATCACGAGCGCGAGGATAAGCGGCTGCTCCGGCGGGCACTCCGTCTCGCCGAGGTCACTGCCGTGGACGCTCACCGCTCAGACGGCGCTAAGGTGCCCGTCATCGAGCACGGGCCTCCTAGGCTTCGTCGCCGCGTCGTTCTCGATCGACGGCTTCATAACGAGCAGCGGCAACGTCGGCACGCTAGTGTCGAGCGGCAGGGGCAACATCTCGATCCTAAGGTCGTCGCTCAGCAGCGGCGGCACGATCCTAGGCGGGAACGGCACCTACTCGCCGGTCAACACGATCGCGTGCACGTAGCGTGATGTGAGCCGATGCCGGGGTCGCGGCCGAGCGCCGCTCCAGAGAGGGCCCCGGCGTGCGTGCGCGCCGCTCAGCGGTACAGCGACAGCTCGCTGATCTCGACGCGGTCCTCGTCCGGCGGGAGCCGCGTGATCCACAGCAGCACCCAGTGTGAGCGCTGCCCCGCAGTGTCCAGGTCGATCGTCTGTCTGCCGTCCACGGACGGTGCCGTCGCGACGAGCCTCCAGGCGGGGTCCTCGAGCGCGTCGGGGAGCGCTTCGCTGCTCGTGACGTAGACCTCGGCGGAGAAGCCCGGCGTCGGCGTGCGTACGCGCAGCTCGCGGAACGCCGCGCCCGGCGAGGCGTCGAGCGCGAGGCCCACGCCGTCCTTCTGCAGCTCGCCGGTCGTATACGACTCCGTCGTCCACACCGTCGAGGGATTGCCGTCGATCGCGAACGCCGTCTGCTCGTCGTGCTCCACCTCGTCGCCGAACGGGTCGTAGTCGTGGACCGCGTCCGACCGCAAGCCCACCGGCGCAAGCGCCGCGCCGTTGCCGGCCGTGCCCTCGGTCCCCGTGCCGCGATGCGTGCGGTCGCCGAGCAGCAGGATCCCCGCCACCAGCGCCGCGACGGTCAGCAGCGCCGCGAGCGCGAGCCAGACGGGCCTCGAGCGCACGCGCAGCGGGACGCGCCGCCGCGCGCGGCTCGGCAACGTGCGCAGCACCGTCGTCGCCTCGCCGGTCGCGCTGCCCGAGCGCGCTGCCTCGAGCGCGAGCACGTCCTCGAGGTCGGCGATCAGCTCCTCGTCGCTGCGGTAGCGCTCGTGCAGGTCCTTTGCCGTCGCGCGATCGACCACCGCCGCGAGCGAGGCCGACACCTCCGGCCGCAGCGTCTGGACGTCCGGCAGCTCCTCGCGCACGTGCTTCATCGCGACCGCGACCTGGTTCTCGCCTCTGAAGGGAACGCTGCCGGTGAGCATCTCGTACAGCACGATGCCGAGCGAGTAGAGGTCGGACTGGCCGGTCACGTCGTGGCCGAGCGCCTGCTCGGGGGAGACGTAGTCGGTCGTCCCCAGCACGCGACCGTCGGCGGTGAGGCCGTCGTCGTCGAGCGAGCGCGCGATGCCGAAGTCGGTGACCTTCGCGCTGCCCTCCTCGTCGATCAGCACGTTCTGCGGCTTCACGTCGCGGTGGACGATGTGTCTCGCGTGCGCGCACCCGAGCGCGCGCGCGATCTCGATCGCGTACGCGATCGCCTCCGAGACGTCGAGCTCGCCGTTGCGGCGGATGCGCTCCTTGAGCGTCTCGCCCTCGACGTACTCCAGCACGATGTACGGGCGGCCCTGATCCTCGCCGTAGTCGATCACGCCGACGATGTGCGGATGCGACAGCTGGGCGACCGCGCGCGCCTCGCGGCGGAAGCGCTCCAGCTGATCGGAGTCGGTCGCGATCTCGCGATTCATCAGCTTGATCGCGACCGGTCGCTCGAGCGTCTCGTCGTTCGCGCGGTAGACCGACGACATCCCACCCGTGCCGATGCGGGCCTCCAGGCGGTAGCGACCGTTCAAGGTGGTGCCGAGCAGCGTGCTCACGACGCCCTCCTACGACATCGAGCCGGCGTGTCCTTGATCGTGGGCACCATGGCCCAGCCTACGCTCGCCCGAGGCCGGACGACAGGGCTACTCGGGCTTCGCGGGCGGCACCGGCGGCAGCGCGTCCGGGTCGACCGACGCGGCGGCCTGGTTCTCCGCCTTGACCGCCTCCCAGATCTCTTCGCGGTAGACGGGCAGCTCTCTCGGCGCGGCGATGCCGATGCGGGCCGTCTGCCCGCTGATCTCCATCACGGTGACGACGATGTCGTCACCGAGCACGATTCTCTCCCCGGGCCGCCGCGTGATGATGAGCATGCCCGGGAGCGTCTCACATCAGGCGGCTTGCTCGGAAGCGGCCGCCGCCAGCTCCGCGAACAGCGGCGCGCGCAGCTCCGCGCCCGGTGCCTCGTTGATCACCTGCTGGCCGATGCCGTCGGCGATCACGAGCGGCGCGCGCAGGTTCGCGGTGAACTCCTCGATCCGCTCGCTCGCGCGCACCGTCACGTAGACCGCGGCGTCCTCGGCGGGCGCCGGCTCGAGCGCGAAGCCGCTGAAGAAGCGGCGCGGGTCGGCCAGCGGCAGCGCGAGCGCCGGGTCCTCCAGCGAGTGCAGCCACACGAACGCGTCCTCCTCGGCGCGCGCGATCAGCGTGAACCGTCTGCTGTCGAGGCCGGCGAGGCCGTGGGGGAACACGATCGCGCTGTCCGGCGCGACCTCGATGCGGCCGAAGCGGGTGCTGTCGATCGTCGTTGACACGGTGCGGGCTCCTTGGCGTATGGGTCGGGATCAGTGGAGGAAGTCGAGCAGCGAGGACTGCACGATGTTCGCGCCGGCCTTCAGCGCGGCGCTGTAGGCGGCCTGTTGGGTCGTGTACTGCGTGATCGTCTGCGCCATGTCGGCGTCCTCGACGTCCGACAGGAGTCTCGTCGCGTTGAGCGCGAGCCCCGACAGGCGGGCGCCGGCGACGGCAAGGCGGTTCGTGCGCGCGCCGACGTCGGCGCGGATGCCGTTGAGCACGTCGACGCTCGCGTCGAGCCGCTGCAGGTCGGTGCCGCGCAGCGCGTTCGCGTCGGCAGGCGTGCCGCCGCGCAGGTGGTCGGAGATGTCGCGCAGCGTGTTCAACAGGAGGTTGTCTCTCGCCGCCTGGCCGTCGCCGAGCAGCGCTCTGACGTCCGTGTTGATCGGCAGCTCGACGCCGGGGCCGATCGCACGCGTGATCGTGCCGGCGTCGCCCTGGTATCTGTCGGCGCCGCCGAGCGCGTACGGGGCGGTGTCGGTCGCGGTGCCGGCGAACACGGAGCGGCCGCCGTACTGGACGTTCGCCTCCTGCTTGAGGCTCTCCGCCAGCTGGTCGATCTCGCCGGCCATCGCGGCGCGCTCTGCCGGACCGGCGGTGTCGTTGGCGCCCTGCACGAGCAGCTCGCGCACGCGGCCGAGCACGTCGGACATCGTGCCGAGCGCCGTGTCGCAGGTGTTGAGCCAGCTGGTGCCGTCGTCGACGTTGCGCCGGAACTGGTCGAGCCCGCCGAGCTCGCCGCGCAGCGCGAGCGCGCGGCTCGTGCCGTACGGGTCGTCGGACGGGCGCGTGATCTGCTTGCCGGAGGACAGCTGTCCCTGCAGTCTCGTGAGGCGGTTGAGGCCGTCGTTGAGGTCGCGCAGCGTCGCGCGGGAGCTCATCAGGGTGGTGACGCGCATCGACATCGCTCCAGCCTCCTAGAGCCCGACCCGGCCGGTGCGGTTGACGAGCGTGTCCAGCATCTCGTCGATCGTCGTCATCGTGCGCGCCGACGCCTGGTAGCCGCGCTGGAAGCGGATCAGGTTCGTCATCTCCTCGTCGAGCGAGACGCCGGCGACGCTCTGGCGCCGATCCTCGATCGCGTCGACGAGCGACTGCGCGGTCGACTGCGCGCGCACGGCCGCCTGCGACTCGGTGCCGATCCGCGCGACGAGCGCCTGGTAGAGCTGGTCGGTCGAGCCGCCGCGCAGTCTCGCGATCGCCTGCGCGACGTCGTTCTCGCCGGACGCTCTGCCGCTGCCGGTCTGCACGGTGGCGGCAGTCGCGACCACGGCGAGCGTGGCCGCCGTCGTGCCGGCGATGTCGAAGAACGGGGTGGACGTGTGCAGCGCGTTGACGGCTCTCACGAGGTCGGCGGCGACTCCGTCGAGCTGCGTGCGGTAGGTCAGCGCCGGGCCGGTCGCCGAGGCGAGGTCGAGCAGCGCCCCGAGCTTGCCGCCCGGCGTTCTGCCGAGCGTCTGCGGCCAGGTGTAGCCCGTCGCGGTGCTCGGGTCGACGAGCGTCACGCCCCCGAAGTCGATTCTCCAGCGGCTGTCGCCCGTGTCGGTCACCGACACCTGCGCGAGCTGCGACAGCCTGTCGACGAGCTGGTCGCGACGGTCCATCAGGTCGTTCGGCTGCTGGCCGCGGAAGACGGCGTCGCCGATCGCTCTGTTGAGGCCGGCCAGCTCGCTCGCGACGTTCTCGACGTCGCCGCCGGCTCTCGTGATCGCGTCGAACTCGTCCTGCGCCTGCTGCGCGACGGTCGTGAGCTGGTCGGAGATCGTTCTGAACGCGGCGGTGAGCGTCTGCGCGGTGGTCACGAGCGCGGCGCGCGCGCCGACGTTCTCGGGCGCGTTCGCGACGTCGCTCCACGCGTCCCAGAAGCTCGACAGCTGCGCGGCGAGGCCGTCGTCGGTCGGCTCGGCGAAGGCGCCCTCGATGTTGCCGAGCGAGCCGGTGCGCGCGGTCGCGTCGCCGAGGCTCATCTGCTGCGCGCGGAGTTGGAGGTCGAGGAACCCGTCGCGGATGCGGCGGATCGCGGCGACGTCGACGCCGCTGCCGAGCTGCGCACCCGCGCCCGTGTTGACGCTGTTCGACGGCACGATGTAGGGGCGCGTCGGCTCCAGCACCGCCTCCTGGCGCGAGTAGCCGGCGGTGTTGGCGTTCGCGATGTTGTGGCCGGTGACGTCGAGCGCCTGCTGCTGCGTGAGCAGGCCGCGGAGCGAGGTCTGGAGGCCGAAGAAGGCTGACGTCATGCCTGCAGATCCAATGCGCGCGGGCCGCTGCGGACGGCGGTGTGCGGGACGTGCGACGGACGGATCCCGTTCGCGTTGTAGGCGCCGGCATCGACCGGCGACGCTGGATCGACGAGCCGCAGCAGATGATCCAGGAATGCCAGCTCCTGTCGCATCAACGCCTGGTTGCACGCGTGCTGGCGCGTCAGCTCGGCGAGCATGCCCTGCAGCTCGGCGCTGCGGCCCGTCGCGAGCGCGGCGTCGTCCGGCGGCATCAGCGCAGTCAGCTTGCTGAGCGTCACGGCCTGCGGGCTGGTGTCGAGGAGCGCGCCCGCGCGTGCGAGCAGACGGGCGCGGTCCTCCTCCAAGCGCGCGCGGCACTCCAGCTCGGCTTGGAAGGCCGCGACCTTGCGCACGACGGCGTCGACGTCCTGCGCGCGGATCGCGACGCCCTGCGCGAGCACGCTCTGCAGCAGCCGCTGGGTCGATTGCAGCTGCGCCTCGAGGTGCGCGAGCACATCGCCGGCGAGGCGGGGGTCCTGTGGCGGCGCGATCGCGAGGGCGCTCATGGCTTGGGCTCCGGCGCTGCTGCGGGCGGGTCGAACTCGTCCCGCCCACCCAGGCGTTCCGCGAGCAGGCTCGCGGAATCGTCCTCACCCGCGCCACCCGCCCGATCGGCGTTGCTTGCCGTGGCGGGCTCGATCGCGTCGGCGAGCTGGCGTGCGAGGCCGAGGCCGCTGCCGCCCATCACGCCGTCGGTCAGCGCGTCCGGCAGCAGCATCGCGTACGGCGAGTCGCCGCCGAGTGCGTCTCTCGCGGAATCGGTGAGGGATTCGGCCAACTGCTGCACGAGCAAGCGCTCGAAGCCGAGGCCGGCCTCGTAGGCGTCCTGCCGTGCCGGCGCCGCGGAGCGGATGTCCGCCGGCAGCAGCGATCGGTCGATCGGCGGCAGGCCGGCCAGGCTCATCGCTTCACCTGGTTGGCGATCTCGAGCATCTGGTCCTGCATCTGGATCGCCTTGCTGGCGAGCTGGAAGCTGCGCTGCGCGTCGATCATGTCGACCATCGCGTCGCCGACGTCCACGTTGGAGCCCTCCAGGGCCCCCTGGCGCAGGGCGGTGTCGGCACCGGCGGCGGTCGGCTGACCGCTGGCGGTCGTCGCGGCGAAGAGGTTGCCGCCCAGCGCTTGCAGGCCGTCGGGCGCGCGGACCGTCACGAGCTCGATGCGGCCAAGCGCTCTGCCGTCGCCGACGCGCACGGTGCCGTCGGCGGCGATCGACAGCTGGTCGGGGGTCGTCCCTCTGGGAACGGTGATCTGCGGCTGGACGATGTTTCCGTCGCTCGTCGTCAGGCGACCGGTCGCGTCGAGTCGCAGCGAGCCGTCGCGCGTGAGCGCGAGCGAGCCGTCGGGCCGGCGGACCTGCAGGAAGCCCGGACCCTGGAGCGCGACGTCGAGCGGCTGGCCGGTGCTGAGCAGCGCTCCCTGCTCCTGCGAGCGGCCGACGAAGGCCGCGGCCGCGCCGGCGCCGGCGAGCACGGTCGGGCCGGCCGCGCCGCCCTGCGCGTCGTAGAGCAGGTCGCGGAAGCCGACGCGCACGTGCTTGTAGCCGGTCGTCGAGCTGTTCGCGAGATCGTTCGCGACGCCGTCGATGCGCTGCTGCTGCGCGTACATGCCGGCGGCCGCCGAGTAGAGGCCCGAGAGCATCACGCGCCGCCGTTCGGCGAGGCGACCTGCGTCGCGGTCTTGTGCAGCGACTCGTCGATCGTCTGGATCACCTTCTGGCCGGCCTCGAAGGCGCGGAAGGAGGCGATCATGTCGACCATCGTGCGGGCCGGGTCGACGCCCGAGCCTTCGAGCGAGCCCGTCCGGACGGTGCCCGTCCCCTGACCGGCGGCGGCGCCGCTGAAGAGGTTCTCCCCCTGCTTGGCTGGGTTGGCGAGCGCGAAGACGCCGACCTCCTGCGCGTTCACGCGACCGCTCGCATCGACCCTGACCGGCTGCCCATTGCGACCCAGCACGCGGTTGCCGAGCTGGTCGGTGAGCGTGCCGTCGGCGGCGGCGCCGAACTGGCCGTTGCGCGTGTAGCGCGTGCCCTGCGGCGTCTGCACGGCGAACCAGCCGTCGCCGACGATCGCGAGGTCGAGCGGCTCGCCGGTGTCGCGCACCGGCTGCGGGGAGACGTCGGTGACCATGCGGTCGGCGGCGACGCCCGGGGTGAGCGCGCCGACCGCCTGGCCGGTCGCGGTGTTGCTCAGCAGCAGGTCGCCGAACGCTCTCTGCGTGACGCGGTCGGCCTTGTAGCCGGGCGTCGAGGAGTTCGCGAGGTCGTTCGCGATCTGGTCCTGGCGCATCTGCTCGGCGACCATGCCGGACGCCGCGATGTACAGCCCGCGCTCCATTCGCCCCAAGTGGTCGGCCGGGGCGGGTGGTTCTTGAGGGTGCGTCGCCTACGCGCCCAGCTCGTCGCGCAGCGCCGACAGCTCCGCGCGGAGCCCGGCCACCTCGCGCTCGAGCGCCTCGAGGCGCCGGTCGACAGCCGGATCCAATACCGGCGACGTCGATCGGGCGGGTGGCGCGGGTGAGACGATTTCCGCGGCTCCGCCCGCGGAATCGTCTTCACCGGCGACAGGACCCGCCCGCAGCTCCGTGGAGGGCTCGGCGAGAGCACCCGCAACCTCGGCTTCCACACCGCCGAGCAGCTGCCGGTACCGCTCCTCCTTCTGCCCCGGCTGGCGCGCGAGCTGCTCGGCGTGGCCTCTCTCGATCAGTCGCGCGAGTGTCCCCTCGATCGGCGGCGAGGTCGTCGAAGCGGTGCAGGCGCTCGCTGCGCTGCTTCAGCTCGCCCGGCGTCTGCGCCCCGCGCAGCATCAGCACGCCGAGCAGCGCCAGCTCGTCGGGCGCGAGGCCGAGCGCTTCGTCGAGCAGGTGGCGGTATTTCGCTGCGCGCGAGCCGTGCCCGCTCGTCAGGCGCGTCCAGCCGCGACGGTAGGTGCGCTGCAGCGCGTCCTTGATGACGCCCTCGTCGTAGTCGACGACCGGGCTGCGGTTCGTCGACTGGTTGCAGGCGAGCCGCAGCGCGTTGAGCGACAGCGGATACGCGTCCGGCGTCGTGCGCTGCTTCTCGATCAGGCAGCCGAGCACGCGGATCTCGACGACGTCCGGTTCCACGCGCGGAAGGCTACGTCACCACACGACCTCGACGCCGTACTGCGCGAGCGCCGGATCGGAGGAGACGATCGCCAGTCTCTCGGCGAGCGCTTGTGCCACGAGCATGCGGTCGAACGGATCGCGATGGTGCAACGGCAGCTCGCCGACCGCCTCCGCGTGCAGCGGGGAGATCGGCAGCAGCTCAACCTGACGAAGCGCGGCGAGGCGTCGCGGCAGGTCCGGAGGGACTCTCAGCTTCCCGCTCGAGCGCTTGATCGCGACCTCCCAGAGGCTTACAGCGCTGACAATCAGCGGACGGCCCATGTCGGCGATCGTTGCTCTGGCGCGCTGCGACATTCGCTCGTCGCCGGCGAGCAACCAGATCATCGCGTTCGTGTCGAGCAGCACGCCCGCCCGGTCAGCGGGCACCGAACGCCTCGGCGATGTCGTCCGGCAGCTCGTCCCAGCCGTCGAGGAACTCGATCTCACCGGCCATGCAGCCGAACAGCGCCTCGCGGTCGGCAGCCGGATCCACCGGCGTCAGTCGTACCGCCGGCTTGCCCCGACGGGTGACGACGATCTCCTCGCCGGCGAGCGCGCGCTCGACGAGCTGTGACAGATGGGTCTTCGCCTCGTGCATGCCGAACTCCGCCATGCCTCCGAGTCTAGCAGTCACCTAGTCCACTTCCAATAGCTAGATATATGTGGGATCCGCGCGCCGCAGGCCGGCGCGATAGCGTTCGAGCCCGATGGCCCGCCGAGTCGCCCCCCTTGTCGCACTGCTCGTCGCGATCGCGCTCGGCGGCTGCGAGTACGGCACCGAGGCGAGACTCACGCCGGAGCAGAAGCGCGCCCGCGTCGCCTTCATCAAGGCGCACGACGACTACAGCGACCGCGACCTCGCGCGGCTGTGCCCCGGCCTCTACCCGAGAGACTTCCTCACGGACGAGGACGAGTGGCCGGCGGGTGAGGCGAGAAGAGGCGACCGTACGAGCAGACAGATCGAGGCCGCGCGGGCAAGACAGGCTGCTGGGATCAGAGCCGCGGCCTGCGACCTGTACCCCGGGTGATGCCCGAGACGAGCGCGGCGGGGGCGAGTGCGGGCGTGGACGACGCCACGCTCGACCGCTTCGCCGAGCTGCTCGTCGGCTTCGCCGCGAACGTCCAGCCGGGCCAGATCGTCGCCGTCTCCTCGGAGATCGGCAAGGAGCCGCTCACGCGGGCGATCGCCGCGCGCGCGTACGCGGCCGGCGCGACGTACGTCGACGTCGCCTACGCCGACCCGTTCGTGCGCCGCGCGCGCATCGAGCACGGCAGCGACGGGGCGCTCGAGACGGTGCCGAGCTGGATCGGCGAGCGGATCCTCGCGCTCGGCGACCAGCGCTGCGCGCGCATCGCGCTGACCGGCCCGACCGCTCCGAGGCTGCTGGAAGACCTCGACGCCGCGCGCATCGGCGCCGACAGAGCGCAGACGCTGCGCGAGGCCGGCAAGGTGCTCAACGACCAGACGACGAACTGGACGATCGGCCCCTGCCCGACGCCCGGCTGGGCTGAGCAGGTGCATCCGGACCTCCCCCCGGATGCGGCGCTGGCAAGACTGTGGCAACAGATCGTCCACGTCTGCCGGCTCGACGAGGACGATCCCGTCGCCGCCTGGCGCGAGCGGATGGACACGCTGAGCGGCGCTGCCGCGCGCCTCACCGCCGCGCGCTTCGACGCGCTCCACTTCGAGGGGCCGGGGACCGACCTGACCGTCGGCCTGCTGCCGAGCTCGCGCTGGCTGAGCGCGAGCTTCGAGACGAGAGACGGCATCGCCCACGTCCCGAACCTCCCGTCGGAGGAGGTGTTCACGACGCCCGACCCGGCGCGCGTGGACGGCGTCGTGCGCGCGACGAAGCCGCTGCAGCTCGCGGGCGCGACGATCGAGGGCCTCGCCGTCCGCTTCGAGCGCGGCCGTGCGGTCGACATCCGGGCCGACAAGGGCGCCGACGTGCTGCGGTCGATGGCGAGACACGACGAGGGCGCCTGCCGTCTCGGCGAGGTGGCGCTGGTCGACGGCAGCGGGCGCATCGGCCCGCTCGACACCGTCTTCTACGACACGCTGCTCGACGAGAACGCCGCCAGCCATCTCGCGCTCGGGCAGGCGTTCGCGTTCGCCGTCGGCGACGAGGAGCGCGAGCGCACGAACACGAGCATGGTCCACATCGACTTCATGATCGGCGACGGCGACGTAGAGGTGACCGGCCTCACGGCTGACGGAGAGCGCGTGCCGGTGCTGCGCGGCGGCGTCTGGCAGATCTGACAGGCTCCTGCCGATGCGACCGTTCGCGGTCGACCTCGTCCTCTTGCGCTCAACCGCGCCGGACCTGCCGCTCGTGGTGGGC
Organism: uncultured Actinomycetes bacterium; assembly: GCA_963770165.1. GTDB lineage: Bacteria > Actinomycetota > Thermoleophilia > Solirubrobacterales > Solirubrobacteraceae > Conexibacter. Next base: position 564,175 of record CAVYOK010000003.1, on the reverse strand, counting down.
CGGGTGCTCGCGGCGCGTGTCGTCGAGCGTCACGGGCAGCACGGGATCATCAACCTCGCCGGCGCATACCTGACGGCCGAGCTGCCCGAGGAGGTGCGGGCCGGGGACCGGCTGCGGCTGGTCGTGCAGGAGGCGCGCGGCGACCGCGCCGTGCTCGCGCTCGCGCCGGGACCGCCGTCCGGGCCGCAGACCCCGCCGCCGCTCGCGCCGCCCGCCGGGACGTCGGCCGATTCCGTCACGATCCTGGGGGACGGGGAGGCCGGCGAGGAGGGACGTGCGCAGGTCGTGAACGTGCGCTTCGAGGGGTCGGCGATCGGCGCGGTGGAGCTGCGCGTAGCGCTCGACGAGCAGCTCGTGCATGCGCGCGCCGCGCTGACGGAGGGGCCGGCGCTCACCCGTGCACGGGAGCGGGCCGATGCGCTGCGTGCAGCGCTTGCGACGGCCGCCGGACGGTCGGCCGAGGTCGAGCTCGTCGCGCGACCGGAGCGGGTGGACGTGTATGGCTGACGCGGCGGGTGCCGGAGGCGTGGCCCGAGAGGAAGGCTCGCAGCTTCCGCCGTACGTGCCGCCGGCCTTGCGCGCCGCGGTCGACGCGGCGATCGCCTGGCTCAGAGAGCTGGACCGCGAGGCCGCTGAGGCGCGCGGCCTCAGGCGACCTCGCTGAACAGCAGCGCGTCGGAGTCGAGCTCGTCGCGCAGCAGCTTCTTCAGCTGACCGTGGATCTGGCAGACGCGGCTCTCGGAGACGCCGAGGATCTCGCCGATCTCGCGCAGCGTGAGGTTCTTGACGTAGAGCAGCACGGCCACCTGTCGCTCGCGCTGTGGCAGGCGCTCGAACGCGGCGCGGAAGCGCAGCTTCGCCTGGTCGCGCGCGGTGTGGTGCTCCGGGTCCGAGAAGCGGTCGTCGCTGACGAGCGTGTCGATCCGCTCGATCGCCGTCTCGTCGTCGCTCAGCACGAGCGTGTTGAGCGAGGTGACGTCGGAGGCGAGGATCTCGTCCTCGCGCGTGCGCAGCTCCTCGGGCGTCGTGTCGAGCGCCGTCGCCAGCTCCTCGCGCGTCGGCTTGCGGCCGTGCACGCCGATGAACTGCTCGCGCGCGGTGTTGATGTCGCGCTCCCAGCGGCGCAGCGAGCGCGGCGCCCAGTCCTGCCGGCGCAGCTCGTCGAGCACGGCGCCGTGGATGCGCGTCCAGGCGAACTGCTCGAGCGTCGCGCCCTTCTCCGGGTCGTAGCGCTCGATCGACTGGATCAGCGCCTCGAGCCCGCACGAGATGAAGTCCTCGACGTCGCAGCGCGCCGGGATCTCGCGCACCTTCTTGTAGACGATGTACTTGACCATCGGCGCGAACGTCAGCACGAGCCGGTCGCGGACGCGACGATCGCCCGACGCGCGGTACTGCTGCCACAGCGCCAGCGCCTCGTCGGCTGTGAGCCGACCCCCTGCGCGCTTCGTGTCGAGTTGCATCTCTCTGCCTTCCCTCCGTCGGTGGTCCCCACGATCGGGGCAGGTATCGGCAAGGGGGCGGACGCGCCTAGATCGCCGCTATGGGGTAACAGACCCAGAACAAACGTCCAGATCAGGTGGCCAGTCGCCATAACGACGCACCCTTGGAGTTTGCTCTGGAGCCACCCGGGTACCAGTGGCGGTTCGCCGCGAATCCGAGGGTGTGCAGGGAGAAATCCCCAGGGTCGCAAAGCGGATCGGGCTGCGCGAGCGCCGCACGCGCCTTCCTCCTCAGGACTCGGACCGGCCGGCCGACTACCCCGGTTGTCCGCTCCCTGCTGGAGGTTCCCTTCCATGGCGCTCCGCCTCACCGGCTCACCCACGACCGCTTCGCCCGCGACGCAGCCCGATCTCTCGGCATCGGCCGCGGCGTGCCTCGATCGTCACGACCTCGACGGCTATGCCGCGCTGTTCGCGCAAGCCGGCGAGCTCGCTGACGTGCACGCACGCTATGGCGCGCGCACGAAGCTCGTGGAGGCCGCCCTGCGCGCAGGCCAGGCCGTGGATCGCGGCCGCGTGCCGGCGATCTACCTCGCCGCCGCGCGCGCGACGGTGACGCTGCTGGAGGAGGAGCCGCGCGAGCCGGTGCTGCTCAACTACGCGGGCGTCCTGCTGTACGAGCTGTGGAGCCTCGACGCCGCGGCCGCGCTGTTCGCCGCCGCGCGCGGGCTCGACCCGGAGCTGCCGAACGTCGCGCGCAACCTCGACGAGGTCGCGCGTCGCCGCAAGGGGGGCGTCGCGCCGGCCTTCCCGCGCGCGACCAGCATCGCGTTGACGGAGTTGGCCAGACGCGCCCGCCGCGCCGCCGACCGCGCACGCCCGGCCGAGGGCCAGCGCCTCTCGCTCTGCATGATCGTCAAGGACGAGGAGGAGATGCTGCCGCGCTGCCTCGACGCCGCGGCGCCCGCCGTCGACGAGATCGTGATCGTCGACACCGGCTCGACCGACCGCACGATCGAGATCGCCCGCGAGTTCGGCGCGACGGTGATCGAGCGTGCCTGGAGCGGCTCGTTCGCCGACGCCCGCAACGTCTCGTTCGATGCCGCCACGGGTGACTGGCTGATGTTCCTCGACGCCGACGAGGTGCTCGTCGAGGAGGACGTCGAGCGCCTGCGCGCGCTGCGCGGCAAGACCTGGCGCGAGGCGTTCTACCTGACGGAGATCTCCTACACGGGCGAGCTGGGCGACGGCACCGCCGCCACCCACACTGCCCTGCGCGTGTTCCGCGCGCGGCCCGAGTACCGCTTCAGCGGCTCGCTGCATGAGCAGATCGCCAACACGCTGCCGCTGCACATCGCCGAGCGGATCGAGGCGACCGACATCCGCATCGAGCACTTCGGCTACCTCGGCGCGGTGCGCGACGCAAAGGAGAAGTCGCGCCGCAACATCGAGCTGCTGCTCGAGCAGCGTGACAACGGCGCCTCGGATCCCTTCCTCCACTTCAACCTCGGCTCCGAGTACGGCGCCGTCGGCGACGCGCACGCCGCGCTGGCCGAGCTCGAGCGCGCGTGGGAGCTGATCGTGAACGACCCGCAGGGACGCACGTGGGGCTTCATGCCGGCGCTCGCCTCGCGGCTCGTGCGCGCGCTGCGCATCTGCGGCCGCCACGAGGACTGCATCGCGCGCGGCGCCGAGGGGCTCGCGCGCTACCCGGGCTTCACCGACATCGTCTTCGAGCAGGCGGCCGCCACGCTGGCGCTCGGCGACGTCGACGGCGCGCTGCGCCTCTATCGCGAGTGCTTGCGGATGGGGGACGCTCCCAGCAGATACACAGCAACGGTTGGAATGGGCACGTTCCTGCCGACGATCGCGGTCGCCGAGATCCACCACGCGCGCGGCGAGACGGCAGAGGCGGTGCGGTTGCTGGACGAGTGCCTGGGGCGGTTCCCCGGCTTCTTCGGGCTCGTGCTGCCGTTCGCGGCGGCGCTGCTGGCCGACGGCGTCGCGGACGACGAGGTCGTCGCGCGCGTCGAGGCACGCGTGGCGGCGCTGACGCCGACGGTGCGCTTCATGCTCGGGACTGCCCTGTACGAGGCGGGTCGCACGGAGGCCGCCGAGGCGCAGTACCGCCTGCTGCTGGAGGACCAGCCGGGCAGCGGCATGGCGCGTGTCGCGCTGGCGGAGGCGCTGCTGTCGCAGCGGCGCTGGGCCGACGCGGTCGTTGAGGCGGCCGACGTCGCCGACGCGGAGCCGCACGCAGTCGCCGCCCGCCGCAGCGAGCTGTTCGCGCTGCTCGTCGAGAGAGATGTGGAGATCGCCCGCGCGGTGCTCGCCCGCGCCGCTGCCGCCGGCATGCCGAGCGGTGAGCTGGCGTGCTTCACCGCCTGGTGCGACGTGGCCGGGGGCTCGGCCCAGCCGGGCGACGCGGCGCTCCCGCTCGACGCCGTCGTCCCGCTCGCCACGGCGCTGGAGGCGCTGCTGCGGGTGCAGGAGGTCGACGCCTTCGGCGCGCTCGTCGGGCTGCTGGACGCGTGCCCGATCCCCGCTCGGGAGCGGCGCGAGCTGCTCGCCGGCATGTACCTGCGGCGCGGCTTCCTCGCCTCCGCCGCGGAGGAGTGGCTCGGCGTCTGCCAGACCGACCCGCGCGACGTGCGCGGCCTCGTCGGGTTGGCGCAGGTCGCCGCGGCGCAGGGGATGACGGAGGACGCGATCGAATTCGCGCGCGAGGCATGCGCGCTGGACGCGGGGGACCGACGTGCGACGCGACTGCTCGCGCGGCTCGAGCCGCTGGCGGCGTAGGCCGGGGGGGCCGGCCGGCCGGCTGCGCCTCCCGTTCCGCCCACGCCTCAAGTTCCACCGCGACCGGCCGATAGAGGCGGGTGAACCAACCCACGAGGAGCTCGACATGAGCCTCGACGTCGTACCGATCGGAACTCCCAGCTTCAGCACCGCGCCGGATCGCGTGCCGCGCGAGCCGCGCATGGCCGCGACCGAGGACAGCGTGACCCTCTCGCAGGGGCAGATCCCCGCCAGCCCGCCACCCGAGGTGCTGGAGGCGATGGACGCCGCCGGCCGTGCCGCGCGCGAGCTGCACGAGCAGGGCCGCGAGCTGCGCTTCACGCCGCCGGCCGAGGGCGGGCACGGTCGCGTGCGCGTGGACGTGTGCGACCTCGACGGCAACGTGCTGCGCACGATCCCGCCGAGCGAGCTGCTCGACGTCGCCACCGGCGCGCCGCTGGACTGAGATCGGCGCGATGAGCACACCGCTGCTGAACATCGGCGGGCTCGCGTCCGGGCTCGACACCAACGCGATCGTCGACCAGCTGCTGGCGATCGAGCGTCAGCCGCGCGTCAAGCTCGATCAGAAGGCGTCGCTCATCACCGCGCGTCAGCAGGCGCTCGCCGACTTCCAGTCGCGCCTGCGCGCGGTCGAGGCGGCGGCGAAGGACCTGCGCTCCGTGACGCTGTGGTCGCAGCGGCAGACGGTCGGCACGAGCGACGCGACACGCCTGTCGGCGGCGATCGTCGCGGGCGCGGGGGCAGGCGTCGGCGGCTACCAGGTCGAGGTCTCGCAGCTCGCGAACGCGGCGCAGCGCACCTACGCGTTCAGATCGCCCGCGAGCGCCGGCACGATCACGATCGACGGCCACGACACGAGCGTCGCGGCGGGCGCGTCGATCTCCGACCTCGTCAGCGCGATCAACTCCGACGCCGACGCGACCGTCTACGCGGCCGCGACCGACAGCGGCACGCTCGTACTGTCGTCGCGCAGAACCGGCGACAGCGGCACCGGCTTCATCGCCGTCAGCGACGGCACCGGCTCGCTCACGGAGGACACGGCGAAGGCGAAGCAGGGCCGCGACGCGCTCTTCACGGTCGACGGCGTCGCCGGCTCGGCCGCGACGAACGACGTCACGAACGCGATCGCCGGCGTGAGACTCACGCTCAGAGGCGTCACGACCGTCAGCGGGAGTGGGGGTGGTGGCGGGGCCATATCGGTCACGGTCGGCGCGCCGACCGCCGACACCACGGCGATCAAGGACAAGCTGAGAGCGTTCGTCGAGGTCTACAACTCGACCATCGACGCGATCCGCGCGAAGCTCGACGAGAGAAGCGTGCCGGCTGCGAGAACCGACGCCGACCGGCAGAAGGGGATGCTCAACGGCGACACGATGCTGTCGGCGGTCCTCAGCCAGATGCGCCAGGCGATCTACACGTCGGTGAGAGGACTGCCGGCCGGCATGAGCAGCCTCGCCGACCTCGGCGTCTCGACCGGCTCGGCCTCCGCGACGCTCTCCAGAGACGCGCTCGCCGGCAAGCTGCAGATCGACGACGACACGCTCGACGCGGCGCTTGCCAACAACCTCGCGGGCGTGCGCGACCTGTTGGCCGGGCCCGCGAACGCCGGCGGCTGGGTGCGCGACTTCGAGAGAATCGTGCACGACGCCGACACGACCGGCGGCACGATCGACGTGCGCATCGTCGGCGCCGACGCCGAGCTGAAGCGGCTTCAGCGCGCGATGGCCGACATGGACGACCGCCTCGCGCTGCGCGAGCGCACGCTGCGGGCGCAGTTCGCCGCGATGGAGTCCGCGCTGTCGCAGAGCCAGCAGCAGAGCGCGTGGCTGTCGGGGCAGCTCGCCTCGCTCAACGCCGGCTGAGCGCTGCTCAACTCTGGGCCGCCGGGTCCGATCACCCGGAGTGACGTCGCCCGCAGGTCGCCGCTGGCGGTGACCGGAGGGCGAAACCCGCATCCGATCCGGGAAGGGCCATGAGCAGCATGAGATTCGCGGCCTCGCCGCAGGCGTATCGAGAGAGCGCGGTGCTGACCGCACCGCCGGAGCGGCTCGTCGTGATGCTCTACGACGGCGCCGGACGCTTCCTCTTCCAGGCCGCGACGGCGATGCGCGAGGGCGACGTACCGACAGCGCACGAGCGGCTGCGCCGCGCCGAGCGGATCGTCGAGCACCTGCTCGCGACGCTCGACATGAGCCAGGGCGAGATCGCCGAAAGACTTGAGGCGATCTACGCCTTCTGTCTCCACTCGCTGGCCGAGGGCCGCATGAGACAGGACGCCGACGCGCTCGACAAGGTCGGCGGGCTGCTCGGCGAGCTGCGCGAGGCGTGGGCGGAGCTTGCCGCCTCGCCGCAGGCGGTGGCCGCCACCGCGTGAGCTGCGTGAGCGAGACGGCCCCGTACGAGCGGCTCGCCGAGCTGGCCGCGCGCGAGCTCGCGCTCGTGACCGCCTTCGAGCCCGCGCGCATCGGGGAGCTCGTCGCGCTCCAGCAGACGCGCACCACGCTCGTCGCGTCGCTGCCCGAGCACCCGCCTGCCGCCGCACGCGAGGCGCTGCTGCGCACGCACGAGCTGCAGCAGCGCGTGACCGCAGCGCTGACGGTCCTGTGCGACCAGCTCAGCCGCGACCTGACCGGCCTCGACCGCGGCCGCCAGGCCGCACGCGGCTACGCCGCCGCGACGCCGCCGCGGCCACGCGTCGACCGCGTCAGCTGAGCGCACTCCCGGCGCTCAAGATCGCGCGCGCCCATCCGATCCACCCGCGCAGTGAGCCTGTTCGACACCACCCAGCTCTCGCTCGAGGCCTCCATGCGCGGCTCCTCGCTGCGGCAGACGCTGCTGACGGACAACCTGGCGAACGTCAACACGCCCGGCTACCAGCGCAAGGACGTCGACTTCCACGCGACGCTCGCGAGCGCGATGCGGACGGGCGAGGAGCTCGAGACGGTCGCGTTCTCGCCGACGACCGACAGCGCGCGCACCGTGCGAGCCGACGGCAGCGGGATCGACGCCGACCAGGAAGCCGCCGAGCTGGCGAAGAGCGCGCTCGAGTACCAGGCGCTCGTGTCCGTCGCCGGCACCCGGACCAACATCCTCCAGATCGCGATGGGTGTGCGCTGATGGGCCTGTTCGACGCGATCGACGTGGCCGGCAGCGGCCTCGCGGCCGAGCGCCTGCGCATGGACGTGACGGCAGGCAACCTCGCCAACGCGCAGACGACGCAGGGCACGAACGGGCAGCCATACCGCCGCCGCGAGGTCGTGCTGCAGGAGGCCAGCGGGCAGAGCTTCGACTCGATCCTCGCGAGCAAGAGCAGCTCGCCGGTGAACGGCGTGCAGGTCGCCGGCATCGTCGAGGACTCGGCGCCGCCGCGCCGCGTGTACGACCCCGGCCACCCGGACGCCGACGCGCAGGGCTACGTGACGCTCCCGAACGTGAACCCGGTCACCGAGATGGTCGACCTGATCTCCGCCTCGCGCAGCTACGAGGCGAACGTGACCGCGATGCAGACCGCCAAGCAGCTGTTCTCGAAGACGCTGGAGCTGCTCAGATGACGGTCGTGCCGCCTGTCGGGGCGCTCGGGGTGATCGGGCCGGAGTGGCAGGTCGGCGGGATCGCCCCGACCGCTGACGCGGCCGGCGCGGGCGAGACCGGATCCGCCGGCTTCGGCGCCGTCCTCTCGCAGCAGATCTCGAACCTGACGGAGCTGCAGGAGAGCGCCGCGACCGCTTCGCAGTCGCTCGCCAACGGCACCGCCACCGACATCGTCTCCGTCGTGACCGCGGTCGAGAAGGCTCAGCTCGCGATGCAGCTCGCCGGCCAGATCCGCGCAAAGGGATCTGAGGCGATCAACGACATCTTCCATACGCAGATCTAAGGACCCGCATGCCCGTTCGCGCACTCCTCGCCAACGTCACGCCGCGCGGCCGCATCGTGCTCGGCGCCGTCGCGCTCGGCACGCTCGTCGTGCTGATCCTGCTGATGAGAATGGCCTCGGCGCCCTCGTACGCGACGCTGATGACGGGGCTCGACCCGGCGCAGACCGGCAAGGTCACGGCAGCGCTGGACACGAAGGGGATCGGCTACGAGCTGCAGAACAACGGCACCGCGCTCGCGGTCGAGAAGGGCAGAACGGCCGAGGCGCGGATCGCGCTCGCCGGCGTGGGGCTGAGCGCCACGAGCGCGCAGCCCGGCTACGAGCTGCTCGACAGACAGAAGCTCGGCACCTCGAACTTCCAGCAGCAGGTGAACTACCAGCGCGCGCTCGAGGGAGAGATCGCGAAGACGGTCGAGCAGGTCGACGGTGTCGGCGGGGCGTCGGTGCAGCTCGTGCTGCCCGACGGAGAGGCGCAGCTGTTCTCCGACGAAACAGCTCCCGCGACCGCCGCCGTGCTGCTGTCCGGCACGACCGCGATCGATCCGGGCTCGGTGCGCGGGATCGCGCAGCTCGTCGCCAACAGCGTCCCCGGCCTGCAGATCAACAAGGTCACGATCACCGACGGCAGCGGCCAGCTGTTGTGGCCGAACGGCAGCGGATCCGGAGCCGCCACGGGCGACGGCGGCCTGCTCGCCAAGCAGGCGGCCGAGGCGCGTTACAACCAGCAGATGGCGTCGACGCTGACGGCGATGCTCACGCGCACGCTCGGGCCCGACAAGGCGCAGGTGCAGGTCCACGCCGACCTCGACGCGAACGAGGCGACGCGCGAGGAGCTGACCTACGGCAGAAGAGGCGTGCCGCTCACCTCGAAGAGCGAGAGCGAGACGCTCAGAGGCGGCAGCGGAGGCACCGCGGGCTCCGGCACCGGCGCGAACGCGCCCGCCTACGCGCAGACCGGCGCCGCCGGCAGATCGGACTACAGACGCGACAGCAACGACGACGTGTTCGGCGTCGACAAGACCGTCACGCGCACGAGAATCGCGCCCGGCTCGATCAACGCGCAGCAGGTGTCCGTGCTGCTCGACAGATCGGTTCCCGCCGCGGCGATCCCGCAGATCGAAGCGGCGGTGTCGAGCGCGGCCGGCATCGACGCCGAGCGTGGCGACGTGCTCACCGTCGGCCAGGTCGCGTTCGCGAGACCGCCGGTCGCCGCCGCGCCGTCGCCGGTCGCGACCTACGGCGGCTACCTCAAGTACGGGTTCGTCGGGCTCGCCGCGCTGGGCTTCCTCCTCTTCGTGACGCGCCAGCTCAAGCGCCGCGAGTCGGAGACGCTCGCGGCCGCGCCGACGTGGCTGTCCGAGATCGAGGCGCCGCGCACGCTCGCCGAGCTCGAGCGCCTCGAGGCGGACGACCACCCGACGCACGTGCGCCCGTTGCGCACGCCCGAGCAGCCCGCGCGCCTGCAGGTCGAGGACCTCGTCGCGCGCGACCCCGACCGCGTCGCGCAGCAGATGCGCGCGTGGATGGCGGAGGACGACAAGTGACGTCGCCCGCAGGCGGCTCGCTTGCGATCGCCGGAGGGCGAAACGCATGAGTGCCGTCGACGCCACCGTCGCCGACGACGTCGAGGACGTCACGCCGCGGGCGGGCGGGGTTCCCATCCTCCCGCAGAGAGTCGTCCCGCGCCTTGCCGGCCGCCAAAAGGCTGCTGTGCTGCTGATCGCGCTCGGGCCCGAGCGGGCGGCCGAGGTCTTCAAGCACCTGCGCGAGGACGAGATCGAGACGCTCTCGCTCGAGATGGCGAAGTCGGGCCAGATCGCCCCCGACACCTCCGCGTTCGTGTTCGAGGAGCTGGCCGCGGTCGTGCAGGCGTACGACTCGCTCGCGACCGGCGGCGTCGACTACGCGCGCGAGGTGCTGGAGCGCTCTCTGGGCAGCGACCGCGCGGAGGAGATCATCGGTCGCCTGTCGACCGTGATCGAGCGACGGCCGTTCGAGTTCCTGCGCCGCACGCCGGCCGACCACATCGTCACGTTCCTGCGCTCCGAGTCGCCGCAGACGATCGCGCTCGTCGTCGCGAACCTGCACACGACGCTCGCCGCGCAGGTGCTCTCGTGCCTCCCCGAGGAGCAGCAGGCCGACATCGCCCTGCGGATCGCGCGCATGGGCGAGACGCCGCCGGACGTCGTGCGCGAGATCGAGAACGTGATGCGGCGCAAGCTGGAGACGGTCGTGCAGCAGGAGTACTCGGCCGCCGGCGGCGTCAAGTCGCTCGCCGAGATCCTCAACCACACCGACCGCCCGACCGAGCGCAACGTGCTCGACACGATCGCCGAGCAGGACTCCGAGCTGGGCGAGGAGGTCCGCCGCCTGCTGTTCGTGTTCGAGGACATCGCGAGACTCGACGACCGCTCGATCCAGCTCGTGCTGCGCGAGGTCGACCAGAGAGACCTGGCGCTCGCGCTGCGCGGCGTCGAGGAGATGGTCAAGGAGCGCCTGCTGTCGAACATGTCCGAGCGCGGTGCGCAGATGCTGCGCGAGGAGATGGAGTTCCAGCCGCCGCAGAAGAAGCGCGTCGTCGAGGAGGCGCAGGGCCGCATCGTCGGCGTCGTGCGCCGCCTGGAGGACGCCGGCACTTTGGTCATCGGGCGCGGCGCCGGAGACGCGGTCGTCTGATGGACGAGTTCTCGTTCGAGCCGCTGGAGGCGCGGGTGGGCGGGACCGTATCCCTGCGCGACGTCGAGTCGCCGCTGGCGGCGGCGCAGGCGGAGGCCGAGTCGATCCGCGCAACCGCGCGCGCCGAGGGCCACGCCGACGGGCTCGAAGCCGGGCTGGCGGAGGGACGCGCGCAGCTGGCGGCCGCGCTGTCGGCGTTGGAAGCCGCACACGCCGAGGTCGTCGCGCTGCGCGAAGCGACCGCGGACGCGGTCGAGCGCGATGCCGTGGAGCTGGCCGTGCTGCTGGCGGAGAAGATCGTCGCGGGGACGCTGGACGCCGACCCCGAGCGCGTGCTCGACGTCGTGCGCGGCGCGCTGCGGCGGCTGAGCGAGCGACGCCGGGTGACGGTGCTCGTGCACCCGGACGACCTGGAGCTGGTCCGGGCCGCGGCGGACTCGTTCGCAAGCGAGCTGGGCGGGATCGAGCACTGCGACGTGCAGGCTGAGCGACGGCTCGCGCGCGGCGGCGCGATCGTGCGCACCGACGAGGGCCAGGTCGACGCCTCGATCGAGACCCAGCTCGCGCGCGCGCGCGAGCTGGTCGAGAACGAGCTCGGACCCGACCCGCTCCGCTCCCAGCCGGCGGACGCCGCATGAGCGCGTTCGCGCGAGCCTCGGCGCTCGTGCGCGGGTCGGATCTCGCGCGCCGCTCCGGCCGCGTGTCCGACCTGATCGGCCTCGTGATCGAGGCGACCGGCTTGCAGGCCGAGGTCGGCGAGGTCTGCCTCGTCAACGGCGACCGCGGGCACGACCCGGTCCCCGCGGAGGTCGTCGGCTTCCGCGGCCAGCGCACGCTGCTGATGCCGCTCGGCGAGATGGAGGGGATCGGCCCCGGCACGACCGCGCGCGCGACGGGCGCGCCGTTCCGCATCCGCGTCGGCGACGACCTGCTCGGGCGCGTGATCGACGGCCTGGGCAACCCGCTCGACGGTCTCGACCCCGCGCATGGCGGGCGCCCGCGCTCGACCGCCGCCGCCCCGCCGGACGCGCTGTCGCGCCCGCGGATCGAACAGCGCGTCGACCTCGGCGTGCGCGCCTTGGACGCCCTCGTGCCGTGCGGTCGCGGTCAGCGGCTCGGCATCTTCGCCGGCTCGGGCGTCGGGAAGTCCTCGCTGCTCGGCATGATCGCCCGCTCCACGACGGCCGACGTGAACGTGATCGCCTTGGTCGGCGAGCGCGGACGCGAGGTGCGCGAGTTCGTCGAGCGCGACCTCGGCGACGCGCTGGAGCGCTCGATCGTGATCGTCGCGACGTCGGATCAGCCTGCGCTCGTGCGCATCAAGGCGGCGTTCACGGCGACCGCGATCGCGGAGCACTTCCGCGATCAGGGCAACGACGTGATGCTGATGATGGACTCGGTCACGCGCTTCGCGATGGCGCAGCGCGAGGTCGGCCTCGCGATCGGCGAGCCGCCGGCGACGCGCGGCTACACGCCGAGCGTGTTCGCGCAGCTGCCGCGGCTGCTCGAGCGGTCGGGCACGGCCGCGACCGGCTCGATCACCGCGCTCTACACGGTGCTCGTCGACGGCGACGACATGAACGAGCCGATCGCGGACGCGGTCCGCTCGATCCTCGACGGCCACGTCGTGCTGACGCGCGAGCTCGCGCACGCCTCGCACTACCCGGCCGTGGACGTGCTCCAGTCGGTCTCGCGGTTGGTCGGCGAGGTCGTCTCGCCCGAGGTGCGCGCGGCCGGCCAGGCGGTTCGTCAGCTGTTGGCGGCCTACCGCGAGAAGGAGGACCTGATCGCGATCGGCGCCTATCAACGCGGGACCGATCCGCTCGTGGACGCGGCGATCGCCCTGCGGCCGGCGGTCGAGCGCTTCCTGCGCCAGGCGGTCGACGAGCGCACGAGCGCCGCCGACGCCGACCGCGCGCTGCTCGACATCGCGGCCGCCATCGCCGAGCACGCCGGCCTCGGCGCCGACGAGGCGGTCGACGCGGAGCCCGTTCCACCTGCCTCCGCGCCCGTCGGCATCCCACCGGATCGCCTCACCGCGCCGGTGGCCGCCACCGCCATCCCGCCGCTGAACCTGCGGGTCTAGTCCCGTCCGGGATTCGCGATGAGAGCCCGATCCGGCAAGATGAAGGGATGTCGACCAATCCCCCCACGCGCAGCGTCAAGTTCTCCGACGACGAGCGGGGCGGGTGGTCGTCCGATCGGCCGCGCCGCGACGGCGGCGCCAGACGCCCCGTCGACGTCTCGACGCGCTGCCGGACGCTGACGCCGTCCGACCGGCTGCGCTACTCGCCCGGCAGCCTCCTGCTGATCGCCGCGCCGAGCGCCGCGGAGCGTGACCGCTTCGCCGCCCGCGTGCTGGAGGACAGAAACGCCTACCTGTCGCTCGACAAGGTGCGCGCGCTGCTCAGAGGCCGCGTGCCGGCCGAGCAGCTGGAGGAGCGCGCGGTCGAGCTGCTCGACACCGCCCTCGGCAGACGCGTCGCGGCGGGCGAGTCGGTCGTGCTCGGGCTCGACGGCCTCGGCGCCGAGGAGCGCGAGCGCTGGGTGCGGATGGCGCACGCGGTGCGCCGACCGCGCCACCTGATCCTGCTGGAGGCCGGTCGCGAGCAGGCCGACGAGGACGCGCGCGCCGCGCTCGACGAACTGCGCCGCGCGCTCGTCGCCGGCGAGCTCGGCGAGGAGGGGATCCAGACCGCGCTGCGGCTCAGCGGCGGGACCGTCGCCGAAGTCAAGAAGATCGTCTTCCGCCCGCCGCCGCGCGACGAGTGAGCGCGCCGGGCGGAGCGGGCGCCGCGCTCGGCTCGACGGACGCGCTGCTCGCGTTCGACCGCGACCACGTCTGGCACCCGTACGCCGCGCTGCCGGCGGCGAGCGCGCCGCTGCCGGTCGAGTCGGCGCAGGGCGTGCGGCTGCGGCTCGCCGACGGACGCGAGCTGATCGACGGGATGGCGTCGTGGTGGTGCGCGATCCACGGCTACCGGCATCCGCGCCTCGACGCGGCTGTGCAGCAGCAGCTCGCCCGCATGGCGCACGTGATGTTCGGCGGGCTCACGCACGCGCCCGCCGTCGAGCTGGCGCGGCGGCTCGTCGAGCTGACGCCCGACGGGCTCGAGCACGTCTTCTTCGCCGACTCCGGCTCGGTCAGCGTCGAGGTCGCGATCAAGATGGCGCTGCAGTACCAGCGCGCGCGCGGCCGCCCGCGCAAGCACCGTCTGCTCGCGCTGCGCGGCGGCTACCACGGCGACACGTTCGGCGCGATGGCCGTCTGCGACCCGGTCGGCGGCATGCACGAGCTGTGGAGCGAGACGCTGCCGCGGCAGCTGTTCGCGCCGCGCCCGCCGGGCGGCTTCGACGCCGACGTCGTCGACCCGGCGTGGAACGCGGAGACGACGGCGCTGTTCGAGCTGCACGCCGACGAGCTGGCCGCCGCGATCGCGGAGCCGGTCGTGCAGGGAGCCGGGGGCATGCACGTCTACGCGCCCGCGTACGTGCGGCGGCTGCGCGAGCTGTGCGACGCGCACGACGTGCTGCTGATCCTCGACGAGATCGCGACCGGCTTCGGTCGCACCGGCGGCGAGCTGTTCGCGGCCGCCCACGCCGGCGTGGCGCCCGACGTGATGTGCGTCGGCAAGGCATTGACCGGCGGCTACATGACGCTCGCGGCCGCGCTCTGCAGTGCGCGCGTCGCGCGGGGCATCTGCGATGGCGAGGCGGGAGTGATGATGCACGGCCCGACGTTCATGGCGAACCCGCTCGCGTGCAGCGTCGCGCTTGCGAGCATGGCGCTGCTCGAGGAGCGCGACTGGCGCGCGGACGTCGCTCGGATCGAAGCCGGCCTGCGCGCCGGGCTTGCACCAGCGACCGCGCTGCCGGGCGTCGCCGACGTGCGCGTGCAGGGCGCGATCGGGGTCGTCCAACTCGACCGCCCGATCGACGTCCCCACCACGACGGCAGCCGCGGTCGAGCGCGGCGTGTGGCTGCGCCCCTTCCGCGACCTCGTCTACGCGATGCCGCCGTACGCGATCGGCGACGCCGACCTCGCGGCCGTCGCGGGCGCGATCTGCGCGGCCGCGGCCGCCGGCGCCGCGGCGGCGCTCAGCTCGTGACCCACAGCTCGAGCGGCGCGTCGGGCGCGGTCGCGGCGAGCCGCAAGCCCCTCGCGGCGAGCGCGGCACGCATGCTCGCGGGCGTCAGCGCGGTGGTCGAGACGAACACGTCGTGCCCGCCGGCCGCCCGCAGCGCGTCGAGCGCGTCGTCGAGCTGTTCCTCGGTCTGGATCGACTCGTTGCCCGTGTAGGGCGTCACGTCGTCGACGCCGAGCCGGTACGCCATCAGGTGCCCGAGCTCGGTCAGCATCACGACGGGCTCGCCGCGGGTCGCGTGGGCCGCCACGAACGCGCGCGCCTCGGGCTGGCGCAGGTAGCGGGGGCCGTCGGCGGCGATGCGCCTCACCTGCGCGGCCGGCGATGGCGTCTGCGCGAGCGAGCAGACGAGCAGCCCGAACGCGAACAGGCACGCCAGCTCGGTCGCGAGCGGACGGCGCCCGCCGCGCGCCGCGAGCCCACGCACCGCCACGACGGTCAGGAGCGCGACCGTCAGCGCCCACGCCGGGAACATGTTCGTGAGCACCTCGGGTATCGAGCGGCCGACGTAGTAGCTGCCCGCGCCGAGCCCGAACACGCCGCTCCACAGCAGCAGACCGACGAGCAGCGCGTCGCCGCCGCGGCGCAACGCGAGCACGGTCGCGGTGCCGATCGCGGCCACGTACGTGAGGTAGACGACCGTGCTCATCCCCAGTTGCGGGTGCAGCGGCGACATCCCGAACCCGTCGACCGCGAACAGCCGCGCGTAGCGCAGCGTCAGCGACGGGTCCGGCAGCTCGCCCGTGCGCACCAGCAGGAGCAGCGTGACCGCCGCGCCGGCGAGCGCGAGCCCGAGCGCGAGGTCGCGCGCGAGCGTGCGCAGGCGCGCCGCGAGCGGCGGTGCGTCCGCGCGGCAGAGCAGCGCGACGACGGTGGCGACGAGCGCCGGGCCGCCGAAGCTCGCGTTGTCGATCGCGACGAGCCCGGCCGCCGCGAACAGCGTCACGGCGCGGCGCGGGCGCTCCCCGTCGAGGTGGCGCGCCAGCAGCCACGCGAGCAGGAACGGCCCCGCATAGCGGAGCGGCATCGTGCCGAAGTAGTTGATCAGCGAGAAGCGCGCCGTCGAGGGGTCGTGGAGGCGGAACGCGCTCGTGGCGAGCAGCGGCAGGAACAGCGCGAGCGCGAGCAGCGAGCTGCGCGTGACCCGCCGCAGCAGCGCGTACAGCGCGAGCAGCGCAAGCGCCGAGAGCGTCGCCAGCTCGACCGTGAAGACGCCGAGCGCCCCGCCGAGCAGCGCGAGCGGCAGCGCGAGCACGTATGCCCACAGCGACCCGTACTGCGCGGCGAAGTCGCCGAGCGGCGAGCGCCCGTCGAGGACCGCCGCCGCCTCGTCGTAGACGAAGCGCACGTGGTAGACGAATTCGTCGCTCGTGGAGAGGATCGACGCTTCGGTCGCGATCGCCGGCAGCACGGTGATCGCGACGCCGACGAGCGCGATCGCGGCGGCGCCGGCGGCGCGCCCGGACGACTCGGCCGTCCACGCGCGGACCCGCTCCAGCGCGCCCGCGCGGCGGCAGACCGCCACGATCGCGAGCGCGAGCACGGCCGCGGCGATGAGCGTCGCGACGGTGAAGTAGACGACATGCGGCGTGCGCCCGTAGGGCCTGTGGAAGATCGCCGTGCGCTGGAGCACGAGGCACGCGGCGAGCGCCGCCACCGCGAGCCCTTCGAGCGCGACGGCGACGCGTGCGGACGTGACCGGCGGCAGCGGCAGCGGCCGGCGCGCAAGCGCGAGCGTCAGCGCGGCGAGCAGCGCGGGCGCCATCAGCGCGATCAGGTAGCGCGCGTGCTCGGTCGGCTCGGGCCTCACCATCCACGCGATCGCCGGCCAGAAGCGCGCGGTGCCGTCGGGCGCCAGCAGCCGGCCGAGCGGCGCGCCGATCAGCAGCATCGCGGCGAGCGCGAGCGCCGCCGTCGGCACGACCGCGATCCATGCGGCGACGACCGCCGCGCTGCGGCCCTCCGCCGGCGTGCCGGCCTCGCGCCGCGCACGCACGTCCTGCACGACCACGCGATCTCCCCCGGATCCGTTCCCCCGTGAAAGCGCCACTATAGCGGCGCTCGTCGGGCCTTCCGACCATCCGGTCGGCTTCCTCCCGCCGGCGGCCGGTTTGGTAGGTCCAGCCGCGCGGGCCGGGTCAAACGTCCGTCTAATCCCTCCAGTTCGCGCCGATCCGGCCGACTACCCGGGCCGTGACGTCGTTCCGCTTCCCCCTGGAGCGCTTGCGCGCGCTGCGCGAGCGTGGCGAGGACCTCGCCAAGCAGGAGCTCGCCGGGGCGCTGCACCGTCAGGCCAGCTGCGCCGAGCGGTTGCGCGCGATCGGCGATGAGGTCGCCGGCGCGTTCAACGCGCAGCGCGCGGCAGCCGCGGGCGGCTCCTCCAGCGCCGCCGACCTGCTCGCCGCGCAGGCCTACCTGGAGCGGATCGAGCAGGCGCGCGAAGCCGGCCGCCTCGACCTCGACCGCCATGACGCCGAGGTCGACGCGCGCATCGACGGGCTGCGCGAGGCTGCCCGGCAACGGCAGGCGCTCGAGCGCCTCAAGGAGCGCCGCCGCGCCGACCACGCGCGTGCCGTCGCGCGCGCCGAGGGCGCCGTGCTCGACGAGATCGCCTTGACCCAGCACCGCCGGAGCGCGTCGTGAGCGTGGACGCCGCCGCTGCGCTCGGTCCGCAGGCCGCGCTCGCGCGGATCGCGGAGCTGCAGCAGCTGATCGCGCAGGCGCGCGGTGCCGCCGCACCGAACGGCGGCGCGAGCTTCGCCGATGCGCTCGCCTGCGTCCGGCCCGGCGCGCAGCCGGTGGCCAGCGCGGCGGCGGCGTTCGGCGCGCCTGCCGTCGGGTCGAACGTGAGCGCGGGCGGATCGGCGACCGGCCAGTACGACGGCCTCGTGCAGGCCGCCGCACAGCGCTATGGGCTCGACCCGGCCTTGCTGCACGGCCTGATCCAGCAGGAGTCCGGCTTCAACCCGAACGCGGGGAGCCCCGCCGGCGCGCAGGGTCTGTGCCAGCTGATGCCGGGCACGGCAGCGTCGCTCGGCGTGACGAACCCGCTTGACCCGGCACAGTCGATCGACGGCGGCGCGCGCTACCTGAAGCGACAGCTCGACGCCTTCGGCGGCGACCCGTCGCTCGCGCTCGCCGCCTACAACGCTGGGCCCGGCGCCGTCAGCCGCTATGGCGGCGTGCCGCCCTACGCCGAGACGCAGGCGTACGTCCAGCAGGTGCTGGGCTACGCGAACGCCTACCGGAGCACGCATCCATGACGCAGATTCCCAGCGCGCTGCTGGAGCAGCCCGCTCCTCCGACCGCGGCTGCGGGCAGAGAGGCACCCGAGGCGACGCCCGAGTCGCCGTTCGCGGCGCTGCTCGGTGCTGTGCCGGTGCCGGTCGATGTGGCCGTTGCGGCCGGTCCGACCGTTGCCGGCGCCGTGGTCGCCGATGGGGTTGAGCCCGAGCCGCTCAGCGGGCGGGTCCTGTCGCCGGGTGAGGCGTTCCGCGAGCAGGCTCGCGGAATCGTCCTCACCCGCGCCACCCGCCCGATCGGCGTCCCGGCTGATGCGACTGCGCTGCCGCTGCGGCCGCCGGTCCCTGGCGCGGAGGGCGCCCCGGTTGCGCCCGCCGCCGCTTCCTCCCCCTCGTTGCCGATCGGCTTGGGCGGCGCTGCCGCCGAGGGCAGAGGCGAAGGCATGGGCGCGGCCGCTTTCGCGACTCCCGTCGTGGCCAGAGCCACGCGCCTCGCCGACGTGCTGCAGGCCGCCACCGCGCGTCCGGGCGCGCAGGCCGCGAGTGCGACGGCCGAGCCGGCTCCGACCCCGTCGCCCGCGACGGTCGCGGGTGCCGCCGCGCATGCGCAGAGCAGCGCCGATGGCCAGCTGTCCACGCAGGCGGCGGCGCCTGCCACACCGGCGGCGTCCGGTGCCGCGCCAGCCAGCCCGTCGCCTGTCGCGCACACGAGCGCCCCCGCCCAGGCCGCGGCCGTCCCGGCACGCCCGGTCGGGCTCGAGCACGCCGTCGAGACCGTCCGCCTCGCGCTGCGCCACGGCGCCGAGCGCGGCGTCAGCCATGCGCGCATCAGCCTCACGCCGCGCGAGCTCGGCACGATCGAGGTGCACCTGCGCCACACCGCCGACGGCCTCGTCGCGCGCGTCGTCGCCGAGCACGCGTCCGCCGCGCAGCAGCTCCAGCAGGCCGGCGCCGAGCTGCGCCGCTCGCTCGAGCAGCAGGGCCTCACGCTGCTGCGGCTCGACATCGGCGCCTCCGGCGACGAGACCGCCAACCGGCGCGGCGCCGCCTTCGACGCCGCGTTCGGACACGGCGACCGCGGCAACCGTCGCGGCGCCGCGGACGCCGACGCGACGGCGCCGATCGTCGGCGCCGATCTCGCCGGCGACGGCGAGACGACGACCACCCTCCAGCTTCCGAACGGCGCGCTCGTCGACGTGCTCGCCTGAGTCGCGCGAAGGAGACCGAGACCCATGCCAGTCAACCCGATCGACGCCGCCAGTCCGACCGCCCCGGCCGCCCAGCCGAGACAGCAGGGCCTGCTCGGCAAGGACGACTTCCTCAAGCTGCTGATCGGCCAGCTGCAGCACCAGGACCCGCTGTCGCCGAGCGACCCCTCGGAGCAGATGGGCCAGATGACGCAGTTCTCGATCCTCGAGCAGCTGACGAACCTGACGCAGTCGCAGCAGGCCGCGGCCGCGAACGACTACGACCAGCACGCGATCGCGCTGATCGGGAAGACCGTGACGTACGCCGCCTCCGACGGCACGCCGAGAACCGGCGTCGTCGAGCGCGTGACCTTCTCCACCACCGGTCCGGCGCTCACGATCGACGGCGTGGACGGAATCCCACCGGTCGCCGTCACCACCATCGAAAGGACGTGATGCCCCGATGATGCGAGGCATGTTCTCCGCGATCAGCGGACTGAAGGTCAACCAGACGATGCTCGACGTGACCGCGAACGACCTCGCGAACGTCAACACGATCGGCTACAAGTCGGCGCGTACGACGTTCCAGGACTCGCTCGCCCAGCTCCAGCGCGGCGCCGCCGGCGCCAACCAGAGCACCGGCGGCTCGAACGCGCTGCAGGTCGGCCTCGGTGTGCAGCTCGGCTCGGTCGACAACCTGATGACGGGTGGCGCGCCGCAGACGACTGGCAACCCGCTCGACGTCTACATCCAGGGCGCGGGCTGGCTGCGCGTCGGCATCGGCGACGGCAGAGCCGTCCCGAGAGACTTCCAGTTCACGCGCGCGGGCAACCTGACGGTCAACGCGGCCGGCCAGCTCACGACGCAGGACGGCCACTACCTGATCGGCCTCGGCGCGACCGCCACGCCGGACGGCGCGGGCGGCTTCACGTATGCGCCCAACGCGACCGACACGTACCTCACGATCCCGCCCGGCTCGACCGACGTGACGATCGGCCAGGACGGTTCCGTCTCCTACATCGACCAGGACGCGAGATCGAGAACGTTCGGCCAGCGCGTCACGGCCGGCTACCTCGCGCTCGCGAAGTTCTCCAACGAGGGCGGCCTGCAGCGCACCGGTGGCTCGTTGTGGCTCGCCTCGGCCAGCTCCGGCGCGCCGACGCTCGGCACCCCCAACACGAACGGCTTCGGGCAGACGAACGCCGGCATGGTGGAGATGTCGAACGTCGACCTCGCGACCCAGTTCACGACCATGATCACCGCGCAGCGCGGGTTCCAGGCGAACTCCCGGGTCATCTCGACTGCGGACGAGATGCTCCAGGACCTGGTGAACCTGAAGCGGTGATCTTCCGCGGGGCTGAGCGGGCCAGCCGGTGGTTGAGGGACCGCCGGCCGGCCCTGCTCACGCTCCCCCACGCGCGATCTAGGAGGACGCCGTGATCGTCCTGCACCGTCTCGGCCACGACGCCGAGCCGTTCCACCTGAACCCGGACATGATCCTCACCGTCGAGGCGACGCCCGACACCGTCGTGACGCTCGCGAGCGGGTCGAAGATCGTCGTGCTCGAGGATCCCGACCGCGTCGTCGGCGAGATCCGCTGCTGGCGCGCCGACATCCTGTCCGATGCGCTCAGCGGCAGCCGGCGCTCGGCGCTGCGCGCGATTGAAGGTTCGCCGCCGCCCGCCGATCACCCGGGCTGATGAAGGCTGCGACCGCCATCGGGATCGGCGCTGGGATCGCCGGACTGCTGTTCGCCTCCATGATGGAGGGGACGCAGCCGATGGCGTTCTTCAACATCCCGGCGCTCATCATCGTGCTCGTCGGCACGGCTGGGGCGACGCTCTCCTCCGTCGGGATGGAGACGATGAAGAAGATCCCGGCGCTCTACAAGCTCACGTTCGGGCCACCGGAGCTCGACATGCGCGGGCGGGTGGAGCTGATCGTCTCGCTTGCCGAGCAGGCGCGCCGCGAGGGGCTCCTCGCGCTCGACGCGCAGCTCGCCGAGATCGACGACGACTTCACGCGCAAGGGCCTGCAGCTCGTCGTCGACGGCACCGACCCGGAGCTCGTGCGCGAGATCCTGGAGGCGGAGATCGACGGCATGACGACGCGCCACGCAGCCGGCGCGACCGCGTTCGAGAAGGCCGGCGGCTTTGCGCCGACGATGGGCATCCTCGGCACGGTGATGGGGCTCGTGCACGTGCTCCAGAACCTCTCGGACCCGTCCTCGCTTGGCCCGGCGATCTCGACGGCGTTCATCGCGACGCTCCTCGGCGTCGGCGCCGCGAACGTGATCTTCCTGCCGGTCGGCGCGCGCCTGCGCGCGCTCTCCTCGGCGGAGGCGGAGCTGCGCATCCTCACGCTCGAGGGGATCCTGTCCGTGCAGGCCGGCGACAACCCGCGCGTCGTCGGCGACAAGCTGCGCTCGTTCGTCGCGCCCGCCGAACGCGGCGACGGCGACGAGCAGCCGGCGGCGGCGAGCAAGCCGGCGGCGGCCGAGCCTGTGGCGGAGGCCGCATAGCCATGAGCTCCGCCGCCTCCGCACGCGGACGCCGCCGCCGTCACACCGACGGCGCCGGCCACGAGAACGAGGAGCGCTGGCTGCTCACGTACGCCGACATGATCACGCTGCTGCTGGCGCTGTTCGTCGTGCTGTTCGCGATCAGCTCGGTGAACGTCTCGAAGGTGAAGATGCTGCAGCAGTCGCTGCGCGACGCCTTCTCCGGCAAGGTCATGAGCGGCGGCGAGGCGATCATGCAGACGGCCAACAGCGTCTCCGTCAGAACGCTGCAGCCGCAGCCGAGAGTGGTGCCCGCCACGCCGACGATCGGCCAGCCCGACAGCGCCGTGGCGCGCGCCGCGCTCGCCGCGCGCCGTGAGGAGGACGAGCTGCAGCGGCTCAAGCGCATGCTCGACGCGTTCGCGGTCGCGCACGGCTTCAAGGCGCAGGTCGAGACGGTCGTCACGCGCCGCGGCCTCGTCGTGCGGCTGCTGACCGACAACGTGCTGTTCGACTCCGGCCTCGCGGATCTGAAGCCGCAGGGGCTGCCCCTCCTGGGCGAGGTCGGCACGCTGCTCGGCGTCGACCGCGTCCACCCGATCGTCGTCGAGGGCCACACCGACGACGTGCCGATCGCGACGTCGAAGTTCGCCTCCAACTGGGAGCTGTCGACCTCGCGCGCGTCGGCGGTCGTGCGCTGGCTGATCGGCCGCCGCCTCCCGGGCAGACGCTTCTCCGCCGCCGGCTACGCCGACCTGCACCCGCTCGGCTCGAACGGGAGCGCCGCCGGACGCGCGCGCAACCGCCGCGTCGAGGTCGTGCTCCAGCGCATCCACAACCTGCCCGAAGGCATCGCCCCATGAAGAGAAAGAAGATCCTGATCCCGCTGCTGGTCGTGCTCGTCGCCGGCCTGGCCGCCAAGTTCGTGCTGGCGAAGCCGGCGCCCGAGGTCCACCACAAGATCGACGGCGCCGTCTACGTGCTGCCGAAGGAGTTCCTCGTGAACCTGAGCGACGGCCGCTACGCGAAGGTCAACGTCGCGCTCGTGCTCGACCACTCGCAGCCGACGGCCGCCGCCGCCGGCGGCCACGGCGCCGCGCCCGAGCCGCCGGAGGGCTTCGGCACGCTCGAGCAGGAGGCCGCCGTGCGCGACGTCGTGACGGACGTGCTGACCGGCCAGAGCGGCGACGAGCTGATCGACCGCAGAGGTCGCGAGCACGTCAAGGAGGAGATCTTGAGAGAGATCCGCGCGCGCACGGACGTGAGAACCCATGAGGTACTGCTCCCCGACGTCGCCGTCCAATAGGAGCGTGAGCGAGATGAGCCAAGACAACGTTGAGCTGCCGGCGTTCGAGCGTCCGACCGCGTCGGCGGAGGTCGTCGCCAGCACGGCCGACCTCGGCCGCCTGTCCGACGTACCGGTCGAGCTGGCGGTCGAGATCGGCCGCACGCGCATGACGGTCGGCGCGACGCTGGAGCTGCGCCCCGGCTCGATCGTCGTGCTCGACCGCGTCGCGGGCGAGCCGGTCGACCTGCTCGTCAACGGCACGCCGATCGCGCGCGGCGAGGTCGTCGTGATCGACGAGGAGTTCGCGCTGCGCGTGACCGAGGTGCTGGGCGAGCGCGCGGTTGCCGACGCCGCAGACTCCGGTCCCGCCGAGGCGGCCTGAGCGCGATGTCGGCCGCCACCGGCATCCGTCAGCTGGTCGTCTGCGCGCTCGGCAGCGAGGAGTACGGGCTGCCGATCGAGGACGTGCGCGAGATCGTCCGCTTCACCGAGCCGCGGCCGGTCGCGAGCGACGTGCCGTGGATGCGCGGCGTGATCAGCCTGCGCGGGCGGCTGGTGCCGGTCCACGACCTCGCGACGCGGCTCGGCGTCGCCGCCCGGGAGGGCGCACCTCCGCCGACCGCGAAGCTCGTGATCGTCGAGACCGCGGGCGAGCCGGTCGGCGTGCTCGTCGACGACGTCGTCGAGGTGCTGCGCGTGGACGAGGCTCAGCTCGAGCCGGTGCCCTCCGGCGACGGTCGCATCGCGCGCGTGGGCGAGCGGCTCGTGTTGCTGCTCGACGGCGCAGAGCTGGCGGCGTGAGATGTCCGGGCGGGTGAGATCCGACTACGCCTCCGCGTCGCGCCGCGTCGTCGTGATCGCCGCTTCGACCGGCGGGCCGCGCGCCCTCGGCGAGCTCGTCCCCAAGCTGCCCGCGCCGCTCGGCGCCGGCACCGTGATCGTGCAGCACCTGCCGAGCGGCTTCACCGGCTCGCTCGCGCAGCGGCTCGACAAGGCCGCGCGCCTGCGCGTGCGCGAGGCCGGCGACGGCGACCTGCTCGACCCGCGCGTCGCGCTGCTCGCGCCGGGCGGCGCGCATCTGCGCCTCACCACCGCCGGCATGACGGCGATCAGCGACGCACCCGAGATCGGCGGCCTGCGCCCGCGCGCGGACATCACGATCCTCGACGCGGTGCGCGCGTTCGGCCATCGCACCGTGCTCGTCGTACTGACGGGCATGGGCAACGACGGGCTGGAGGGCGCCGCGCAGGTGCGCCGCGGCGGCGGCCGCGTGCTCGTCGAGGCCGAGTCGACCTGCACCGTCTACGGCATGCCGCGCGCGATCGAGGAGGCGAAGCTGGCGGACGTCGTGCTCCCGCTCGACGAGCTGCCGGCGGCGATCGCGGCCGAGGCGGGGGTGGCGCGGTGATCGACCAGCAGGAGTACCTGCCGGCGTTCCTCGCCGAGGCGCGCGAGCACCTGCAGCAGCTCGGGCTCGCGATCGTGCGGATCGAGGCGACGCCCGACGATCAGGTGGCGGCGGACACGATCTTCCGCGTCGCGCACTCGTTGAAGGGCATGAGCGGAGCGATGGGGTTCGGCGCGATCGCGGCGCTCACGCACGCGATGGAGGACGTCTTCGAGCTGCTGCGCCAGCGCTCCGGCGGGCTGTCGCCGGACGCGATCGACGTCCTGTCGGCGTGCCTCGACGCGCTCGAGACGACGGTCGAGCAGATCGCCGACGGGCTCGACGGCGACGCGCGGCTCGACCCGGACCCGCTCGTCGAGCGGCTGCGGCGGCTCGCGCGCGAGCGCACGCCGTCGCAGGAGCTGGCGCGCGAGGGCGGCGCGGACCTCCCGGATCTGACGCGGCAGCCGGTCGATGGCGAGTCGCTGCTGCACGTCGCCGCGGACCTCGCCGAGGAGTGCCAGATGCCGGCGGTGCGCGCGTTCATGCTGTTCGAGGCGCTGCGCGCGCACGGCGAGCTGGTCGGCGGCGTGCCGGCGCCCGACCTCGTCGAGCGCTTCGCGGGGCACCGCGTCGAGGCGTGGGTCGCGACCCACGCCGACGCGTCCACGCTGGAGGAGAGCGCCCGTGCCGTCGGGGAGCTGGCCGACGTGCGCGTGCGCGAGGAGCGCACCGTGCCGAAGCCGCCGCCGGAGCCGGTCGCCGCGCCGCGCGCCGGCGCGAGCGTGCGCGTCGACGCCGAGCGGCTCGACGAGCTGCTGCACCTGATGGGCGAGCTGGTCCAGCACCGCACGACCGTCGAGGCGCTCGCAGGCGAGGCCGTCGATACGGTCCCCGCACTGGGGCCGGCCATGCAGCGCCTCGCGCGCACCTCACAGGCGCTGCAGGAGACGGTCACGAGGGTGCGGATGGTGCCGGTCGAGTCCGTCTTCCTGCGCTTCCCGCGGCTCGTGCGGGACCTCGCCGCGCGCCTCGGCAAGCAGGTCGAGCTGCGCCTGCAGGGGGCAGACACGGAGCTCGACCGCACCGTCGTCGACGCGCTCGGCGACCCGCTCGTGCACCTCGTGCGCAACGCGCTCGACCACGGCTTTGAGACGCCCGCGGAGCGCACCGCGGCCGGCAAGCCGCCGGTCGGCGTGCTGGAGCTGTCGGCGCGCCACGCCGGCGGCCATGTGATCGTCTCGGTGCGCGACGACGGGCGCGGGATCGACCCGGCGCTCGTCGGCCGCGTCGCGGTCGCGCGCGGCCTGCTCGACGCGGAGGCCGCGGCCGCGCTCGACCCCGCCGGTGCCGCGGAGCTGCTGTTCGCGCCCGGCTTCTCGACCGCGTCCGCGACGACCGACCTGTCCGGCCGCGGCGTCGGGATGGACGCAGTGCGCGAAAGCGTGCGCGCGCTCGGCGGCGAGGTCGCCCTGACGTCGGTGCCCGGCCAGGGCGCCTGTGCGCAGCTGCGCCTGCCGCTCACGCTCGCCTCGATCGCGGCGCTGCTCGTGACCGTCGACGAGCTGCCTTACGCGATCCCACTCGACCGTGTCGTGCGCACCGTGCGGCTCGATGCGGTCGAGGTTCGCACCGTCCGCGGTGCGCCGCTGCTGCCGCTCGACGGGGAGCTTCTCCCCCTGCTCGACGCCGGCGCGAAGCGGGACTACGCCGTCGTGCTTAGCGCCGCGAACGGCCGCCGCCTCGCGCTCGCCGTCTCGTCGCTCGAAGGCCAGCGTGAGCTGGTCACCCGCCGTCTCCCGCGCGGCGTCAGCCAGCGCGCGTCCGCTGCCGCCGGCGCCGTCCTGCCCGACGGGCAGGTGGCGCTCGTGCTCGACTGCGACGCCCTCTCTCCCGGCCAACCAGAAGGAGTCCCCGCATGATCACCCGCTACGACGAACAGCAGCTCGACGCGCTGCGCGAGCTGGCGTCGATCGGCTCCGGCACCGCCGCCACCGCGCTCGCGCAGATGCTGGGCCGCCCGGTCGAGCTGACCGTCCCGCGCGCGCTCGCGCTGCCGCTCGCGGACGCGCTCGACGCCGTCGGCGAGCCCGACGCGATGGTCGCCAGCGTCGTGCTGCCCGTCGGCGTAGCCGACCGCGACGACGCCGAGCTGGTCGTGCTGCTGCTGTTCTCCTACGGCTGCGCGGCGAACCTCTGCGAGCTGCTCGGCGTCGAGCCGCGCAGCGAGCTGGGCGACTCCGCGCTCGGCGAGATCGGCAACGTGCTCGGCGCCTCCGCCGTCGGCGCGTTCGCGCAGATGACCGGGCTCGCGCTCGATCCGCAGCCGCCGCACGTGCTCTATGACATGCTCGGCGCGGTCGTCGCGTCGCTCCTGTCGGCGACCGTCGGCGAGCTCGACATCGCGCTCGTGCTCGACGCGAGCCTGACGGTCGAGGAAGCGGCGTGCGGGATGTCGTTCCTGCTGCTGCCCACCGTGATCGGCGCGGGCGAGCTGCTCGCCCGGCTCGGTCTCGAGGTCGGGGAGTAAGCGACCGTGAAGGTCGTGCGCATGGGAGAGCTGGCCGTCTCGGCGACGCCGGAGGACGAGCTCGTCTCGATGGGCCTCGGCTCCTGCGTCGGGGTCGCGCTCGTCGACCGCGAGCGCGTCGTCGCGGGGCTCGCCCATGTGATGCTGCCGACGGCGAACGCCGCCTACAGCGCGCCGGCGAAGTTCGCCGACCGCGCCGTGCCGACGCTGCTCGCCTGCATCGAGCGGCTCGGCGCGCAGCGCGAGCGGCTGGTCGCGGTGCTGGCCGGCGGCGCGCAGATGTTCACGGGCGCGAAGACGGGCGTCGCCGGGCTCGACCTCGGCGTGCGCAACGAGACCGCCGTGCGCGGCGCGCTCGCCGAGCTGGGGGTTCCCGTGCGCGCCGCCGCGACCGGCGGCGACCGCGGGCGGACGGTGCGCGTGCGCGTCGGCGAGGCGCGCGTGAGCGTGAAGGAGGCCGGCGGCGTCGAGGTCTCGCTGTGGCACCCGCACTTCCATGCCGATGACTTGGTGGAAGTCTCATGAGCGAGCTCCTCACCAACGATCAGGTCGCGGCCCTCGTCGAGGCGGCGCGGCAGGGCGAGCTGCCCGACGACCACGGCGCCGCGCCGCACCCGCGCCGCAACCGTCGCCTGCGCAGCGTCGACTTCGCGCGCCCGACGAAGTTCACGAGCGAGCACGAGCGCCGCATCGTGCGCGCGCTCGACGCCTTCTGCACGACGGCCGCGACGCGCCTGTCGGCCGAGCTGCGCGTGCCGCTCGAGCTGGAGGTGATCGACACGACGCAGCTGCCGTGGTCGAGCGCGCAGTCGGCGCTCCCGCAGGACTCGGTCGGCGCCGCGCTGGCGGTGTCTCCCGTGGGAACGCGGATGCTGCTGACGGCCGAGCTGCCGCTGGTGCTGCTGACGATCGAGCACCTGCTCGGCGGCATGCCCGAGCGCCCGCCGAAGGCGCGCAAGCTGAGCGAGATCGACTGGGCGCTGACGCGGCGCCTGTTCGAGATGCTCACCCACCATCTGTCGCTCGTGTGGCAGGACCTCGCCGGTCTGACGCTGGAGGCGCGCGACGTCGACACGCACATGGAGGGCCTGCAGGTGACCGCGGTGTCGGATCCGACGCTGACGCTCACGTTCGAGGCGCGCGTCGACCGCCACTCCTCGACGCTCGCGCTGCTCGTGCCGTGGTCCGCGATCGATGCGGTCGCCGACGAGCTGGCCGGCCGCGAGACGCGCAACGAGGCAGCCGACCCGCGCATCGCCGCCGCCGTGCGGCGGGCCGTCGCGGGCGCGGAGGTCGTCCTGCGCGCCGAGGTCGCGCACGTCGAGCTGGCGATCGACGAGGTGCTCGCGCTCGAGCCGGGCGACCTCGTGCGCCTGGGCGCGCCGGCCGAGGCCGGCGTCGGGATCTACGCCGAGGACGTGCCGATCCACCGCGCCCAGCCGGGCCGCAGCGGCACGCGCCGCGCGGTGCAGGTGGTGCGGTCATGAACGCCCCCGACGCGCTCATGCGGCTCGGCGCCTCGACCGCGGAGGCGGTCGCGATGGCGCTCGACGCGATCTGCGCGGAGCCCGTGCAGCGCGGCGACGTGACGGTCGTGCCGACCGACGAGAGCCCGTTCGACGGCCCCCCGTTCGAGGACGGCCCCACCCCGGTCGTCGCCGTCAGCGTCCACTACGTCGACGGCGTGACCGGCGGCAACGTGCTGCTGATGAGCATCCCCGCCGCGCGGTCGATCGCGGTCGCGATGGGCGCGGAGGCAGACGAGCCGGATGCGGCTGCGCTCGGCGAGCTGGAGCTGTCCGCGGTCGCCGAGGCCGCCAACCGCATGTTCGCCGCGGCCGCGAGCGCGACCGGCGTCGTGCTCGGCGAGGACGTCGAGATCGCACCGCCGGACACACGCCTGCTCGACGCGCCGGCCGCGGCGCGCGAGGCGTTCGAGATGACGCCGCATGCGGTGAGCGCCGGCCTCCACGTCGGCGGACAGCCGTGCCGGCTCGTGCAGCTCGTCCCGAACGCGTTCGTCCTGCGCATGACGCGCGCGCTCGACGAGCAGGGCGCCGAGCAGCTGAGCGGCGACGCCGGCTTGTCGGCGCTCGGCATCGCCCGGCGCGTTGAGCCCGGCGAGGAGCGTGCCCTGGACGAGGCGCTGCGCGACATCCGCGTGCGCGTGTGGGCCGAGCTCGGCCGCACGCGCGTCTCGCTCGGCGCGGCGCCGCAGCTGCCGCCGGGCGCGGTGCTGGAGCTGGACCGCAAGGCCGACGATCCCGTCGACCTGTACGTGAACGGCCTGCGCTTCGCGAGCGGCCGGCTCGTCCTCACCGACGAGGGCGAGTGGGCGCTGCGCTTGGAGGAAGTGGCCGGACGAACCCAACCGAAGGAGACGGTGTGATGGCACGCGTGCTCGTCGTCGACGACGCAGCATTCATGCGCAAGGTCCTGACCGACGCGCTTGTTGCCGGCGGCCATGAGGTGGTCGGCGAGGCGGGCGACGGCGACGCGGCGCTCGCCGCGTACCGCGACGTGCAGCCGGACCTCGTGACGCTCGACATCACGATGCCGGAGAAGGACGGCCTCGCGACGCTGCGCGAGCTGATCGAGCTCGACCCGGCGGCGCGCGTGGTGATCTGCTCCGCGCTCGGCCAGGAGACGAAGGTGCTCGAGGCGGTCAAGGCCGGCGCGAAGGACTTCGTCGTCAAGCCGTTCGAGCGCGAGAGGCTGCTCGGCGCGGTCGAGAAGGCGCTCGGTCAGGCGGCCCCGGCGCCAGCCGCCGGCTGAAGTGGAGTTTTGCAGGCATTTTCCGAGATAACAGGAGAAGTTTTCCGAGTTAGCGCCGGCGGCTCAAGCCCGCTCCAGCGCCGCGAGGGTGGCGGGGAGGTCGGCCAGCGTCGCGATCTCGGGAACGTCTCCGGTTACGTCGTGACGGCCGCGGCCCGTGCGGTTGAGCCAGACCGCGCCGAGGCCGGCCGCGACGGCGCCCTCGACGTCGCGCGCGAGGCTGTCGCCGACCATCACGGCGTTGCTGGGCGCGCAGCTCAGCAACGCGAGCGCGTGCCGGAAGATCGCGGCGTTCGGCTTGCCGACCCCGACCTCGGCCGACACGACGACCGCGCCGAAGCGGTCGCCGAGACCGGACGCGGCGAGCTTCTCGTGCTGCAGGCACGTGGCGCCGTTCGTCACGAGCACGAGCTCGTGATCGGCCGCCAGCTCGGCGAGCGCGGGCGCCGCGTCGGGGAACGTCTCGTGCCGCGCACGCCGCTCGCGCCCGAAGCGCTCGCCGAGCGCCGCTGCCAGCGCGGCGTCCTCGACGCTCTGCTCGGCCAGCGCGAGCCGCCACGCGTCGCGGCGGTAGGTCGGCGCCCAGCCGCGCAGCCAGCGTGTGCTCTCCGCCTCGCCCTCGAAGCGACACCACAGCCCCTCCCACGAGCTGATCCCGACGCGCAGGCACCAGGCGTGGGCAGGAGTCGCGTACCACAGCTCGCGCGCACAGCGCCGCGCAGCTGGGCCGAGCTCGTCGGGGTCGAGCTCGCGCTGCGTCGCGGCCCACTCGGCTGTCGCCGCGAACGCCGCGACGGCTGCCGGCTCCTCGACGACGAGCGTGTCGTCGAGGTCGAACAGGAGCGCCGGCCGGGCGCTCACGCCACGTCCTCCAGGAACGCCATGAGCGCGGCGCGCCAGTCCGCGGGCCGGTCGAGGTGGAGGTCGTGCGCAGCGCCGGACAGCTCGACGAGGCGTGTGCCCGGCAGCCGCTCGGCCATCGCGCGCGCGTCCCCGGCGGTGAGGTGGTCCCCGCCGGAGCGCACGACGAGGGCGGGGTATCGGATCTGCTCCCACGCGCTCCACAAGTCGAGCGCGACCGCCTCGCGCAGCGTGCGCTCCATCACCACGTCGAAGCGCGGCCGCCAGCCGCCGCCGGCGCGTCCAGCACGCGGCGCACGAACGCGCCCTTCGCCTCGGTGTACGCCTCGCGGTCGTGCGCGAAGTGGTGTGCGAGGTCGTGCTTGAGCGCGGCGTACTCGCGCGCGGCGTGCCTGTAGGCGCGCAGCCGATCGCGGAACGCCAGCTCGTCGCGGTAGCGCGCCGAGGCGACCGGCGCGAGGTGGAGATGGTGCGTGCGCCGCGCCGGGTGCGGCTTGCAGAACCAGTGCATCTCGTCGGCCAGGTACGGCGCGTACAGGTAGCCGAGCCGCGCGACCGGCTCGAAGCACGCGTGCCCGGACGGCAGGTCCTCGGCGGTGGCTCCCATGCCGCGGCAGGCTAGCCGCCGCGCGCGTCCGCCGCCGGCAGCTCGCTCTGCAGCCGCTCGAATCCGACCCACAGGACGTTCATCGCCGTCTCGACGATCCGCTCGCGCGTGACGTGCGGGTGCTCGTCCCACCAGATCGCGAGGCCCGCGAGGCCGGCGCGGATCGTCTCGGCGGCCATCTCCAGTCCGTCTGCGTCAGCGCCGCCGGCGAGCCGCGCGGCACCGGGCTCCCGACCGAGGATCGTCGCGAGTGCGGCGCGTCCCTGCGCCTGGATCGCACGATGCGCCGCGCGCGCGTCCGGGTCGCCGGTCGCCTCGAGGAAGTACATGCGCGAGGCGAAGCGGTTCTGCTCGACGTAGCGCGCCCACGTGTCGAAGGCGCGGCGCATGCGGACGTCGGTCGGATCGTCGCCGGCCAAGGTCTCGACCCACATCGCGAGCAGCTCGTCGCGCGTGCGCTCCAGCAGGCGCGTGAAGAGGTCGAGCTTGGACGCGAAGTGGTCGTAGACGACGGGCGCTGAGACCTCTGAGCGTCGCGCGATCTCGTCGATCGACGCGCCGGCGTAGCCGTGCTCGGCGAACACCCGCGTGGCAGCGCGCTCGATCACGTCGCGGCGCTCGGCGGCCGGCATGCGTCTGCGCGGCGTGCGGGTCTGCGCCCGAACCTCCGACTTCGACAAACCTAACGCTCCCTAGGTAATCTGCCTAACGATCACTAGGTTAGACAGGAGGGCGGCATGAGCGTCAGCGCAGATCCGCAGATCGTCCACGACCCGGTCTTCAGACACCGGCTCCGCTTCTCGGACACGACCGACGAGCATGGCGACCCGGCGATGCTGTGCGAGATGTGGGTCGACCCGGGCGGCGGCGTGCCGCCGCACGTGCACCCGCGCATGGAGGAGCGCTTCACCGTCGTCGAGGGGCGGATGGAGTTCCTCGCCGGTCGCAGATGGGTCGGCGCCGGCGCAGGCGAGGCGGTCGTCGTCCCGGCCGGCACGCGCCACGCCTACCGCAACCGCGGCAGCGTCGAGGCCTACTCGCGCTGCATCGCGACGCCGCCGGACCCGGCGCTTGCCGGCTTCCTCACCGACGCCGCCGTCATGTCCCGCAAGGGCCGCATCACGAAGCTCGGCATCCCGAAGGGCCTCACCGGCTGGCTGCAGGCCGCGGTGCTGCTGGAGGCCTACGGCGAGATGGTCGAGATGAGCTTCCCGCCGGCGCCGCCCAAGCTCCTCCAGCGCCTCGTCATGCCCCCGCTCGCCCGCCTCGCAAAGCGTCGCGGCATCCGCGCGGGACATTTCGCGTGAATCAAATGCATGCTGTGTAGACGTCGCGAACGTCGCTTCCTAGAGTCCCGCGGGACGGAAGGAGAAGCGCCAAGGTGGCGTCACCGGTTGACAACTGGCTGGTTCGGGGCGGTCCCCCGAATGGAGTTCGAGTCTCCCTCCTTCCGCCGATCTTGCTCGACCCGACGACCGGAACGAGGCGGGTGCCATCGTCATGCGCCTGCGGCTCACCACCGCCTTGGTCATCGCCGTGTCGTCCGGTCGAAGCGAGTGGCGGAAGGCGATACACTCCAACTACCAGTTGTCAGCCGGTTATGGGCTAACCACCCACGCTCGACCCGCCCTTCGAGGCGGGTCGTGTCGTTAACGACACGACAACGCCGCAGCCACGTGCGCGGCGCGGGAGCGGTGATGTCAGGCTTCCAGTCTCGATGTCGCTGCTGACTCGCGGTCGGCCAGGTCGGCAGTGTTGGACGGGTCGCGCCGCACTGCCCAGATGACCGCGGCGACTCCGAACGTTGCGCCGCCGACGCCCACGAGCGGATAGCCCTGCACGATCGCGAGCACCATCGCTCCGAGGTACGCGAGCCCGAGGATCAGGCTCACCGCGTGGGCGAACCGCTCGCCCGCGAAGAAGCGCGGCAGCGCACGCTCGTCCATCGCGGCGAGCCGGTCCTCGATCTCGTGGCGATGCGCCTGCTCACGCTCGCCGGCAGCCAGGAGCCGCTCGGCGGCATCCGGCAGGTGCGCCGCGTAGCGGTCGAGGTCGTCGGGTGACGGGAGCGGCGACGTGTAGCTCGGCTGACGCAGCCCGACGTCGAGTCGCTTTCCCTGCGTCCAGCTCGTCCGCCGCATCACGTCGGGATCGTCCTCGCCCTCGTCGGCTCGTGCGACGTCGGCGGCATCACACGGCAACGACATCCCGCAATCTCACGTGCACATCCGAGCCGAACGCGCGCATGTCGCCATGACGCGCCGTGCAGTCGCTCGCAAGCGAACCGAACCGCCGCCGCGTGAGCGGTTGCGGTGGCTCACAGCGCCAGATGACGATGCCGCGCACGCCAGCGCGGACGCCTCGTATGAAATCCGGATCGAGGAGTGCAGCGACCATGGCTGAAGAGTTCAGCACCGCCTGGCCGCTGTCTACAGCAGGGAGCTGTGAATCAGCGCCCCAGCATGCGCAGCAGCTCGTGCCCTCTGGCCGGCACCTCGGCCAACCGCGTGCGCACGTCCGCGAGCACGCCGCGCAACTCGGGGTCGCCGACCTCGACGGGGAGCATCGAGTCCTGCAGCTCGGACAGGATGTCGTCGGCGTGCTCGGCCGCCTCGATCGCCGCCACGACATAGCCGCTCGCGCCCCCGGACGGCATCCCCGGCGACTCCGCGACGGCGAAGCTCGCGGCCGGGAGCCCGCAACGCGCGGCGAAGTCCGCGTGACCTCTCTTCATGCGCCCGTAGGCAGCCTGCGCCGGTGCGAACAGCTGCGCCTCGAGCCGCTCGGCCGTGTCGTCGTCGACCAGCTCGTACGCCTCGCCGAGTGCCGCGAGCACCACCGCAATCGTGTCGGCCGCCTCGGCCGTCGCCCCCAGCAGCTCTCTGTGCCCTTCGTCGCTCGTGTAGGTCATCGCCCGCGAGCATAGACGCGGCGCTCGTTCCGCGATCCCAGCTTGCTGCGGTAGACACTCCGCTGCGCCGGCCGTACCGTCGGAGCGGATGGAGTCCTCGGATCGACTCAGCTACGAAGGTGAGATCTACGTCCGACCGGTGGGTCGAGGCGTCGTGTTGGAGGAGCATCCCGACCGCGCGTACCTGGACGCCTGGCTGGAGACGTGGCTCGAACAGTGGCACGACGGCATCGTCACCGGAGGCTGCTCAGAGCGCGTGCGGATCGTGATCGAGCGGCTTCCCGCGAAACCCGCCTAAAGGGCGCTCGCGCCCTGCCGACTACCCGGGACGACTCATCCCTCGGAGTCGTCCTCGATGATCAAGGCTTCCCTGCACTCACGGGTGGCCGCGACGGTCGCTGCCGTCGCGCTGCTGCTCGGCGCCTTCCCTGCGCGCGCACTGGCCGCGGCCGCGAGATCCGCTCCCGCGTCCGGCGAGTCGACGCCCGTCGACCTGACCGGCGCGAGCGACCAGGGCAACCACGTCGGAGGAGGCGGCTCGATCGTCCGCACGATCGTCGGGCTGGCGGTCGTGATCGGCGTCATCTACGGCGTCGCGTGGGTGCTCAGACAGGTGAGGGCCTCCCGCGCGCCGCGCGCGACCGGGGCCGGCCTCGCCACCCTCGCGTCCGTCCCGCTTGGCCCGAACCGCTCCGTCCACCTCGTGCGCGCCGGTCGCGACCTCGTCCTGCTCGGCGTCGCCGAGCACGGCGTCGTCCCGATCCGTACCTACAGCGAGGACGAGGCTCGCACTGCCGGGCTGATCGACGAGGACGGCCTGCTGATCCTGCCGGCCGAGGAGGCCCCGAACCGCACGCCCCGCAGACTGCCGCGGCTCGCGCTGCCGAAGCCCGCCGCTCGCCCGCAACTCGCCCTGCCGGCTCCGAGAAACGCGCTCGACCAGCTGCGCGCCTGGACGGTGCGCGGATGAGAGGCGACGGCGCCAACGCGGTTCAGATCCTGCTGCTCGTCGGCGGGCTCACGCTCGTCCCGGCGCTGCTGTTCACCGTCACCGGCTTCACGCGCATCCTCATCGTCCTCGGCTTCATCCGCACCGCGATCGGCACGCCCACCGCTCCGCCGAACCAGGTGCTCGTCGGCATCGCCCTGTTCCTGACGCTGTTCGTGATGGCGCCGACGTTCACCACAATCAAGGACACCGCCTGGGATCCCCTCCAGGCGCACAAGATCGACCCGCAGCAGGCGATCGGCCGCGCGCAGGAGCCGCTGCGCGAGTTCATGTTCAAGCAGACGCGCGAGGGCGACCTCGCGCTCTTCGTGCGCCTCTCGAAGACGAGAGAGCAGCCGAGAACGCGCAGAGACATCCCGACGACAGTGCTGATCCCCGCCTTCATCGTCAGCGAGCTGAAGACGGCGTTCCAGATCGGCTTCCTGATCTTCCTGCCGTTCCTCGTGATCGACCTGATCGTCGCCAGCACGCTGATGTCGATGGGCATGATCATGCTGCCGCCCGTCTTCATCTCGCTGCCGTTCAAGCTCCTGCTGTTCGTCCTGGTCGACGGGTGGGGGCTCGTCACCGAGTCCCTCGTCAAGAGCTTCAACTGATGGACCAGGACACCGTCATCCACCTGTCGCAGCAGGCGATGGAGCTCGCGATGAAGGTCGGCGGGCCGCTGCTGCTCGTCGGCCTCGCGGTCGGCCTGATCGTGTCGGTCTTTCAGGCCGTCACGCAGATCCAGGAGCAGTCGCTGTCGTTCATCCCGAAGATCGTCGCGACGGCCGTCGTGATCGTCGTCGCCGGGCCGTGGATGCTCGGCCAGCTGCTCGGCTACACGGAGGAGCTCTACCGCTCGATCCCCGCACTGGTCGGCGGAGGCTGATCGCGAT
The DNA here is from genome assembly GCA_963770165.1 of uncultured Actinomycetes bacterium. Classification (GTDB taxonomy): domain Bacteria; phylum Actinomycetota; class Thermoleophilia; order Solirubrobacterales; family Solirubrobacteraceae; genus Conexibacter. The sequence continues at coordinate 528,064 of CAVYOK010000003.1, read as the reverse complement.
GCCGGCCATCGGTGGCGATCCACTCACGCAGGTGCTCGCGCAGCTCGGCGGCCTCCAGACCGCCGGCTTCATCCTCGTGCTCGCGCGCATCAGCCCGCTGTTCGTGCTCGCGCCGCTGTTCAGCGCCAGACAGATCCCGCCGCGCGCGCGCACGATCGTCGCGTGCGCGCTGGCGATCGGCATCACGCCGATCGCGCTGCGCGGCCAGCAGATCCCCAACGACGTGCTCGCGCTGTTCGCGCTCGTCTTCAAGGAGCTGCTCGTCGGGCTCGCGTTCGCGCTGTCGCTCGGGCTGCTGTTCGCGGCGGTCTCGAGCGCCGGCGCGCTGCTCGACATGCTCGTCGGCTTCTCCTTCGGCTCGATCGTCGACCCGCTCACCGGCAACCAGTCGGCCGTCCTCGCCCAGCTGTACGGGCTCGTCGCGCTCGCGATCTTCGTCGCGATCGACGGGGCGAGCTGGGTGATCGGCGGGCTCGCGCGCACGTTCGAGCTGGTGCCGCTCACCGCCGCGCCCGACATCAGCTCGCTCGGCGCGGGCGTCGTCGAGACGTTCACGACGATCTTCGCGAGCGCGCTGCAGGTCGCGGCGCCGGTGCTGCTGGCGGTCGTCATCACCGACGTCGCGTTCGGCGTGGTGACGCGCGTCGTACCGCAGCTGAACGTCTTCGCGGTCGGCTTCCCGGTGAAGGTCATCGTCGGCATGCTCGTCGTCGCCGCCTCGCTCCCGTTCGTATCGGGCTGGATCTCCGACCAGCTGCAGCTGAGCGTCGCCCAAGCGCTCCAGACGATGAAGGTCGCGTAGCGCGATGGCCAACGACAAGACCGAGAGAGCAACTCCCAAGCGCCGCGAGGAGGCGCGCAAGAGAGGCCAGGTCGCCAAGTCGGTCGACCTCAACGGCGCCGTCGTGCTGATCGCCGGCCTGTTCGCGATCTCGCTGCTCGCCCCGCACACCGTCGCGGTCGCCGAGGGCGCTTTGCGCGGCGGGCTCGCGAACGTCGCCCACCCGCAGCAGCTGATGACGGGCGCCGGCCTGGAAGGGCTGTTTCTGGCGACCCTGCGCAGCCTCGCGCTCGGCGTCGCCCCGGTCGCGGCCGTGTGCCTGATCGCCGGCGTGCTCGCGAACGTCGCGCAGTCGGGCCTGAAGCCGGCCACGCAGGCGCTGAGACCCGACCCGCAGCGCATCAACCCGATCAACGGCGCGAGAAACGTGTTCGGCACGAGACTGCTGTTCGAGACGGCGAAGAACATCGCGAAGGTGGGCGTCGTCGGCGCGATCGTCGCGCACGCGCTGATCCCACGGTTGACCGAGGTCTCCGCCACCGTCGGCTCCAATCCGGCCGCGCTCGCCGCGCTGCTGTCCAAGATGGTGTTCGCGATCGCGCAGCGCGCGGCGGTCGCTTACCTCCTGATCGCGGCGATCGACTACGGCTACCAGCGCTGGCGCCACGAGAAGTCCTTGCGCATGAGCAAGGAGGAGCTGAGAGAGGAGATGAAGTCCTACTCGCTCCCGGCCGAGGTCAAGGGCGCGCTGCGCCGCCGCCAGCTGCAGGCCGCGCGCGCCCGCATGATGGCTGCCGTCCCGCAGGCCGATGTCGTCGTCGTCAACCCGACCCACTTCGCCGTCGCCTTGAAGTACGACGGCAAGCGCCCGGCGCCGGAGTGCGTCGCGAAGGGCCAGGACCTGATCGCCTTGCAGATCCGCAGACTGGCCGAGGAGCACGGGGTGCCCGTGATCGAGGACAGACCGCTCGCGCGCTCGCTGCACGCGGCGATCGAGATCGGCCAGATCGTGCCGGAGGAGCTCTACCAGGCGGTCGCGCAGGTGCTCGCCTACGTCTACCGCGTCGCCCGCAGGAGGACCGCCTGATGAGCGCCGTCGCCGCACCGAGAGCCCCCGGCGGGGCGGGTGGGACCGGGTCTGCCGGCACGCTCAGAAAGCTGATGCAGCACACCGACCTGCTGGCGGCCGTCGGCGTCGTCCTGATCGTGACGATGCTGGTGATCCCGCTGCCGGCGGCGCTGCTCGACCTCTTCATCACGCTCAACATCTCGATCGGCCTCGCGATCGTCGTCGCGACGCTCTACCTCAACCGCGCGCTCGACTTCGCCTCGTTCCCGTCGCTGCTGCTGCTGACGACGATGTTCCGCCTGGCGATCAACGTCTCCGTGACGCGTCTGATCCTCACGACCGGCGACGCGGGCCACGTCGTGCAGGCGTTCGGCGAGTTCGTGATCGGCGGCAACGTCGTCGTCGGGCTCGTGATCTTCCTGATCCTGATCGTGATCCAGTTCGTCGTCGTCACGAACGGCGCCGGGCGCGTCGCCGAGGTTGGCGCGCGCTTCACGCTCGACGCGATGCCGGGCAAGCAGATGGCGATCGACGCCGACGTCAACGCCGGCCTGATCACCGACGAGGAGGCCCGCCAGCGGCGCACCGAGATCTCCCGTGAGGCGGACTTCTACGGCGCGATGGACGGTGCCTCGAAGTTCGTCAAGGGCGACGCGATGGCGGCCGTGCTGATCGTGCTGATCAACCTGATCGGCGGGATCGTCGTCGGCGTGATGCAGCAGGGGATGCCGTTCTCCGAGGCGATCCAGCACTTCTCGCTGCTGACCGTCGGCGACGGCCTCGCGGCGCAGATCCCGGCGCTGCTGATCTCCGTCGCGACCGGCATCATCGTCACGCGCGCCGCCTCCGACACGGACCTCGGCTCCGACATCGCGAACCAGATCACCGGGCAGCGCAAGGCGCCGATGGTCGCCGGCGCGGTCATCTGCGCGTTCGCGCTCGTGCCGGGCCTGCCGAAGCTGCCGTTCCTCTTCATCGGCGGCGCGTTCCTCGCCCTGGGCTACGCGATGCGCGACGGCGGACCGCTTGCCCCCGAGGGGCGGGAGGGGGCCGATTCCGCCGCCGCGGCGCTCGCCGACGCCGAGGGCACCGCCGTCCCGGCGCCGCGCGACGCGGCGCTCGAGGCGCTTCCGCTCGACCCGCTCGAGCTGGCGATCGGCTTCGGGCTCGTCCCGCTCGTCGACGCAGGCGCCGGCGGCACGCTGCTCTCGCGCGTGTCCGTGATCCGCCGCCAGATCGCGTCCGACCTCGGCATGGTGATCCCGCCCGTCCGCATCCACGACGAGCTGGGGCTCGACTCGCACGAGTACGTCTTGAAGGTGCGCGGCACGGAGGTCGCGCGCGGCCGGCTGATGGCCGGCCACCAGCTCGCGATGGACCCGGGCGACGCGGTCGGCTCGCTGCCGGGCGGCGTGCCGACGACCGAGCCGGCGTTCGGCCTGCCGGCCACCTGGGTCGCCGACGCGCAGCGCGCCGAGGCCGAGGCGCTCGGCTTCACGGTCGTCGACGGCGAGTCGGTCGTCGTGACCCATCTGACCGAGACGATCCGCACGCACGCCGCCGACCTGCTCAGCCGCCAGGACGTCAGACAGCTGCTGGAGCAGCTGAAGGAGACGAACGCCGCCGTGGTCGAGGAGGTCGTGCCCGACATGCTCACGCTCGGCGAGCTGCAGCGTGTGCTGCAGGCGCTGCTGGCGGAGGGCGTCTCGATCCGCGATCTCGGCGCGATCGTCGAGGCGGTCGGCGACAAGGCGCGCGTGACGCGCGATCCGGCGCTGCTGGCCGAGTACGCGCGCCAGGCGCTCGGCCGCACGATCACCGCGCCGCACGTCGACGCGGACCTGCGGCTGCGCGCGATCGCGCTCGATCCGGCCGTCGAGCAGGAGCTCGCGGCGGCGATCACGGCAACGACCGACGGCGAGTTCCTCGCGATCGAGCCGACGCGTGCGCAGGCTTTGGTGTCCGCACTGCGAACTCAAGTGGAGCATGGCGTCGCGAAGGGCACACGGCCGGTGCTGCTCTGCTCGGCGCGCGTGCGCCGCCACCTGCGACGGCTCGTGGAGCAGGCGATCCCGCAGCTCGCGGTCTGCTCCTACAACGAGATCGCGCCCGGCATCAGCGTGGAGACGATTGGAGTGATCGACGGATGAGCACGATGACCCCCGACACGACGACCGACGTCGCCACCTTCCGCGGCAGATCGCTCGAGGAGCTGCTGCCGCAGATCCGCGAGCAGTTCGGCCCCGACGCGATCGTGCTGAGACAGCGCGACGGCCTCGTCGGCGGCATCGGCGGCTTCTTCCAGCAGCGCTTCGTCGAGGTCGACGCGATGTCGGGTCCCGCCCACCCACCCCCAAGGCGCCACGCTCGCATCGACACGTATGACGATGAGCCGGCCGTGCCGGAGCCCGAGACGTCTGCGACGCCGGACAGCTTCGCGGCCCTGCTGGCGGCGGCCGTGCCGATCGAGCCCGCCGCCCTCGACGCCCCACCGCCCACGCCGGCGCCGACCCCGACGCCCACGCCGACCCCGACGCCCGCGCTGACGCACGAGCTGACCGCCGGCGGCATGAGCCACGCCTTCGCCGCGAAGCTCCTCGCCGACGCCGAGGCGCACGAGCTGCCGTTCACGGACGGGGACGTCCGCGAAGCCGCGCGTCGCGCCCTCGCGCGCCGTCTGCCGACGAGCCTGCCCCACCGCGCCGGCGGCCTCGCCGTCGCGTTCGCCGGCGCGGGCTCGACCGCCTGCGCCGACGCGCTCGCGAGCGCGTACAGCCGGGCGGGTCGCGACGCGCGGGCGGTCGCTGCGCTCGACACGGCGCACACCCTGCTGCAGCGCGGCCACCCGGACGCCGTGCTCGCCGTCGGCCTGCCGCCGGTCGCCGCCGAGCGCACCGAGGTCGCCGCGCTCGCCGCGCGCGTCGCAACGCTCCAGCTCGACGAGCTCGTCGCCGTCGTCCCGGCCGACCTGGATCTGCCGAGCGCCCGCGCGCTGCTCGACCGCCTGAGTCCGCTGAGCCCCACGGCGCTCGTGCTGTTGCTCGATGCTCGCGCTCCCGGCGTCGGCGCGGTCCTGGAGCTCGCGTGCACGACCCGTCTGCCGATCCTCTACGTGCAGCGCGACGCGGACATCGCGCCCGCCGACCCCACGACCCTCGCGGAGCGCCTGCTGCCATGAGCGCCATGGCCGCCAAGGCTCCGACGAAGCCGCCGCTGCCCGAACTGCGGCAGGACGTCGTCATCACGATGCCCGACCGCCAGCAGTACCGCGGACGCGTGTCGAAGGTGACCGCCCGCGAGATCGCGGTCGTGCTGATGCTCGACGCCCGCAGGGCGCTCGCGCTCGGCGACGCGTCGCCGATGTGGGTCGAGTTCCCCGCCGCGCGCGGGCTCGTGCGGCTGGAGGGCAACGGGACGGTCGTCGCCCATGACCTCATCCACTTCCATCACGAGGGTGCCGTCGACGTCGTCCAGCGGCGCGACTTCGTCCGCGTCGGCGCCGTGCGCCCGGTCGAGCTTGCGCGCGTGGGCGGCGACGACAAGCCCGGCGACTGGAGCGGCACCCTGACGGTCAACGTCAGCGGCAACGGGCTGCTCGTCGCGGGGCCGGACACGCTCGACGCCGGAGCCGTGGTCGCCTTCCGGCTGCACGCGAACGAGGGAGAGCCGCCGATCGAAGGTCGGGGCCGCGTGGCGCGCATCGGCGACGACGGCCAGCGCGGCATCGCGATCGAGCGGATCGACGGCGACGCGCGGCGCCAGCTCGTGCGCTTCGTGTTCGAGCAGGAGCGGATCGCGCGGCAGCGCATGCGCGACGCGGAGCTGTAGGAGACCGCCATGGCTGAGAAGAAGAGAGCTGCGGAGAGACCCGCCGGCGACACGACGCTTCCGAGCGTCGCGAACCATCCGCGCGCCGGCGCGCAGGTCGCGCGCGCGAAGGCGTGGGGCGGCCTCGCCGGCTTCGCGCTCGTCGCCGTGCTGTCGCTGCGCGCGGGCGTGCCGACGGCCGAGGCGCTGCTGCGCGCGATCCTCGGCGGCATCGCCGCCTACGTCGCCACCTGGGCGTGCGCGGTCGCCGTCTGGCGCCACCTCGTGATCGCCGAGTTGCGCGCGGTGCGCGCACTGGCGGCGAAGCGCGCTCAAGTCTCGCGCGCACGTGCCGATGAACCGGCATGACGGGTGACATGGAGTCGCCCTGGGACGACATCAAGGAGATGCATACATGTCCCTTCGCATCAACACGAACGTCGAGGCGTTCAACGCGCACCGCAACCTGGTGCACACCAGCAGCGCAGTCGCGAGATCGATGGAGCGCCTGAGCTCCGGCTTCCGCATCAACCGCGCTGCCGACGACGCCGCCGGCCTCGCGATCAGCGAGAAGCTGCGCGGTCAGATCGGCGGTCTCGGTCAGGCCGGCCGCAACGTCCAGGACGGCATCTCGCTCGTCCAGACGGCTGAGGGTTCGCTGACCGAGGTCCACTCGATGCTCCAGCGCGTCCGCGAGCTGGCCGTGCAGTACGGGAACGGCACGCTCTCGACGGGCGACAGAGCCGCCATCAACTCCGAGGTCGCGCAGCTCACGCAGGAGATCGAGCGCATCGGGACCACGGCGCAGTTCAACAACATCCACCTGCTCGACTCGGCGCAGACGATCACGTTCCAGGTCGGCGCCAACGACGGCGAGGTCATCTCCGTCTCGACGGTGAGCCTCGGGTCGGCGGTCGGCACGATCGACATCACCTCCTCGACGGTCCTCGCGGACGTCGACGCGGCGATCGAGGCCGTGTCCGCGCAGCGCGCGACGTTCGGCGCGGTGCAGAACCGCCTCGAGCACACCTACAACAACCTGGCCACGTACCAGGAGAACCTGACCGCGTCGGAGAGCCGCATCCGCGACATCGACATGGCCGCGGAGATGGTCAAGTTCACGAAGAGCCAGATCCTGGTTCAGGCGGGCACCTCGATGCTCGCGCAGGCGCAGCAGGCGCCGCAGCAGGTCCTGTCCCTGCTCCGGTAGTCGCCGCACCACGTAGCTCGCAGCACGGGGCGGGCGGTCTCGGCGCCCGCCCCGACTGCAGGCCGACCGCATCCTCCTTTCGTCCAAAAAGTCAAGTCGCGCCAACTTCGGCCGATGACCGGGAGTGATGTCGCTCCCGCTCGCACTCGCCCGCATCGAGCAGATCGAGCGAGCGCTCGTGCCGCAACCGGTCGCGACCTCTCCTGTGCCGACCGCCGTCGCCGCGGCGGGCGGGACCGCATCCGCGACGCCCGTCGCGAGCGCCTCCTTCGCGCATCTGCTCGGCAACGCGAGCGGCTCGCCGCTGACGACGATCGCCGCCGCCGAGCTCGGCCAGTCCGAGCAGCCGCCCGGCTCGAACGACTCGCCGCGCATCGCGCAGTACCGGACCGCCACCGCCGGCAGCGGCGTCGGCCCGTGGTGCGCGTACTTCGTCTCATGGGTCGCGCGCCAGGCGGGCACGCCGCTTGGCGACAACGGCGAGGGCTTCGGCTCGGTCGACGCGCTCTACGCGTGGGCGCAGCGCGCCGGCCGCGCGATCCCGAACGGCCCCGGCGCCGCGCCGCGCCCGGGCGACCTGGTCGTGTGGGACGAGCACATCGGCATCGTCGAGCAGGTCCTTCCGGACGGGAGAATCCAGACGCTCGAAGGCAACTCCTCCGACAGAGTTTCCCGCAATATGCATGTTTTTTCCGATGCACTCGGTTTCGTCCGAATGAGTTGACTAAACAGCGACGAATAACCGGTCCGGTGCCACTGCTCCAGCACGACTCCCCTGCCGCAACCGCGCTCGACGCGCCGCTCGCAACGGAGCTGACGAGCGTCGTGATCGTCGATCCGCATCCGCCGGTGCGCGAAGGCCTCTCGCTGCTGCTGCCGCCCGAAGGGCTCTCCGTGCTCGGCGGCGCCTCCACCGGCGCCGGCGGGGAGGCGCTGGTCGTACGCCACGAGCCGGATGTCGCGTTGATCGCGGCCGACCTGCCCGACGTCGCCGGGGTCACGCTCGTGCGCCGGCTCGTGCGCAGTGGGATCCGCAGCGCCGTCGTGCTCTACGCCCACGACGCCGATTGCGAGGACTCGACCGCCGCCGTCAACGCCGGCGCCGCCGGACTCGTCGCCAAGCGCCGCTCGATCGCCGAGCTGGCCGCGGCGCTGCGCTCGGTCGCTACGGGCGGCCTGTGGTTCGAGGAGCGCGACGACGATGCGCTCACGCCGGCGCCCGTCTCCGCGCAGCCCCTCCCGCTTCCCCTCCCGGCCGCCCAGCGGCGCACGTCGACGCTGTCGAGCTCCGAGCTGCGTGTGCTGGCGCTCGTCGCGGAGGGCGGCTCGACCGAGGCGACTGCCGAGGCGCTCTCGCTCAGCCCCCACACGGTCCGCACGCACATGCGCAACGTCATGCGCAAGCTCGAGGCCTCCAGCCGCGCGCACGCGGTCGCGATCGCGATCCGCGAGGCGGCGATCCAGAATCTAGTGTCCTGAGTCGTTGATTCGTTTGCAGTAGTTGGTGATGGTGTCGAGGATCTCCTCGGTGGTCTTGGTCCAGGCGAACGGTCTCGGGTGTTGGTTCCAGTGCTCGATCCAGGCGCGGATGTCGGCGTTGAGCTGACGGACGTTGCGATGGGTCGAGCGCTGGAGCTTCTTCGTGGTGAGCTCGGCGAACCAGCGCTCGACGAGGTTCAGCCACGAGCTGCTGGTCGGGGTGAAATGCAGCACGAACCGCGGGTGCGCGAGCAACCAGCGCTTGATCGCCGGGGTCTTGTGCGTGGAGGAGTTGTCGAGGACCAGATGGACCTCGAGATCTGGTGGGACCTCGCGATCGAGCTTGGTCAGGAACTGCTTGAACTCGATCGCGCGATGGCGTGCATGCAACGAGCCGATCACCTTGCCGCTGGCGATGTCCAGCGCGGCGTAGAGGCTGCTCGTCCCATAGCGGCGGTAGTCGTGCGTGGCGCGCTGCGGAACCCCGGGCAGCAGCGGCAGGATCGGGGCGGTGCGGTCCAACGCCTGGATCTGGGACTTCTCGTCCACGCACAGCACCAGCGCTCGCTCAGGCGGGTCGAGATAGAGCCCGACGACATCACGGACCTTCTCGACGAACAACGGGTCCTTCGAGAGCTTCCACGTCTCGACGCGGTGCGGCTTGAGGCCGAACGCACGCCAGATCCGCGCGACCGTCGACTGCGAGACCCCGATCTGACGGGCCATCGACCGCGTCGACCAGTGCGTCGCATCAGGCGGCGTGCTCTCCAATGTCTTGACGATCAATGCCTCGACCTGCTCATCAGAGACCCGCCGGGGCGGACCCGGTCGCGGCTCGTCCGAGAGACCATCCAGGCCACGCTCGGCGAACCGGCCGCGCCACTTGCGCACCGTCGGCACACTCACGCCCAGGCGCCGCGCCAGCCGCGTGTTGTTCTCGCCCTCCGCGCACGCCAGCACGATCCGGCTACGCAGCGCCAACGCCTGCGCACTCTTCGGCCGCCGCGCCCAACGCTCCAACTGCTCCCGCTCCGCCTCAGAGAGCGAAATCGCCACCGGCCTCGGTCCTCGCGAACTCATCCACAAAGACTACCAAAACCACCAGCGAACTAAAGACTCAGGACACTAGATGGTTGATTCCATCTGACCACCGCACGGTCGGTAGACGCACCCGATCTCGGTGTACCCTCGTCGGGTGGCTCGGAAGACGCCGCCGGCTCCCGCTCACCTCACCCTCCTCGTCGTGCTGACGCTGGCGCTGACCGCGTGCGGAGGCGGCAACACCGCTGGGCCGGTCGCGCAGTCGAGCGTCGTGACGGCGCCGCCGCCGCCGCCGCCCGCTCCGACGCAGGCTTCCGGCGCTCCGCCCGCCAAGGCGACCGCGCCGGCCCCGCCGCGCACGACGACGACGCCGGTGCCGAGACCCGCTGCGCCGCCCGCCGCTGCGCGCCCTAGCGGCGGCTCAGCCGCGCCCACGGACGACGGCTCGCTCGGCGACGCGCCGCCGCTCGCCGGCGACGAGCCCGCCCCGCCCGCGGCCGCGTCCGAGCCCATCACACCAATCGACGAGCGCGCCAGCCTGGTCCTCACGAGACGCGTCACCAACACGCACTACTTCCAGCAGGGCACCGTCACCGGCACGTACGACGGGACGATGGAGACCGAGGCGCGCATCACGTCCAGGGGCGTCCTCGTGAGATTCACCGCGACGCTTCCGGGCGGCACCATCTCCGGTCGCGCGGTCGCGGTCGCGATCCTCGACAGCACGACGTGGCCGGGCCTGCGCGGCAGAGCGATCATCACCGGCGGCACCGGCCGCTTCGCCGGCATCCAGGCGCGCAGGCTGAGAGTGACCGGCCGGTCGAAGCCGGACGCGAGTCGCACCCGCGTCCGGCTTGTCGGAACGACCAGGCTCGGCTAACCGGGCAGCTCGTCCTTCGGCGCCTGCGCGGGCAGCCAGCGCGGGTCGAGAATGAACGCGCGGTACGCGAGCGCCGCGGCGAGCGCGCCGACGAGCGGGCCGGCGATGTAGATCCAGAAGTCGTCGAACTCACCCGAGGCGACCGCCGGGCCGAGCCAGCGCGCAGGGTTGAGGCCCGCGCCGGTTGCCGGGCCGAACACGATCACCGCGACGCCGAGCGCCACGCCGATCCCGAGGCCCGCGAGCGCCGCCTCGCCGCGCGGGTTGACCGCGAGACCCATGATCGCGTACATCAGCAGGAAGGTCCCGAGCGCCTCGGCAATCAGTCCGAGCCACACGGAGCCGTTGTTCAGCACCTCGCCGTTGATCGCGGTCGCGCCGTAGTTGACCGCGTCGCCGACGTCGTTGAACAGCAGCAGCACGACGAGCGCGCCGAGGATGCCGCCGACGCACTGGCAGATCACGTAGACCACCGCGTTGGGCGTCGAGATCTTCTTGAGCGACCACAGCGCGAACGTCACGGCCGGGTTGAAGTGTGCGCCCGAGGTCCCGCCGAGCGAGTAGATCAGCACCGCGAGGATGAAGGCGTGCGCGAGCGCGAGGCCCGCGAGGTCGAAGCCGCCGGCCGGGGCGACCGAGATGAAGCCGCAGATGAAGAAGACGAGCAGGAACGTGCCGACCAGCTCGGCATAGAACGCCGGCACTCCGCGCGGCTCGGGCTCCTCCACGACGACGAACTCCACACTGCTCATCGAATGCTCCTCCTGAGACGGTGACGGAGACACGGGGCGCGTCTCCAACAGCCGGAGTACGACGAGCGCGGCGGGAGTCCTGCGTCGAGAGGGCTTCGCGGCGCGGTGCGCTACGCGCGCGCGAGGCCGCTCGCGTCGCCCGCCAGGCCCAGCGACGGCAGCGCGACGCGACCGGTATCGGCCGTCACCGCGCCGATCCGCGCGGTCCCGGGATGGCGCGCGCTCAGCTGCGCGACCGCCGCGTCGGCGGCGTCTGCCGGCACGATCGCGACGAAGCCGCAGCCCATGTTGAAGACTTTCTGCATCTCCGCCGCCTCGACTGCGCCGCAGCGGGCGATCAGCTCGAACACCGGCGGGACCGGCAGCGGCTCGGAGAGCTCGTAGCCGACGCCGGACCCGAGCCGCAGCAGGTTCAGCACGCCGCCGCCGGTGATGTGCGCGAGCCCGTGCACGGGGACCGCGCCGCGCAACAGCTCGAGCACCGCGCGCACGTAGAGGACCGTCGGCTCGAGCAGCACGTCGGCGACGGACGCGCCGCGGAGCTCGTCGGGGCGGTCGTCGAGCGCGAGGCCGCCGTCCTCCAGCAGCGCGCGGCGCGCGAGCGTGAGGCCGTTCGAGTGCACGCCGCTCGACGGCAGGCCGAGCAGCGCGTCACCGGGTGCGATCGCCTCGCCGGTCACGATCGCGTCGAGCGCGACCGTGCCGAAGCAGGCGCCGGTGAGATCGAAGCCGTGCGGCGACGGATGGCCCTTGATCAGCTCCGGCAGCTGCGCCAGCTCCCCGCCCGGAATCTCGACGCCGGCATCCTCCGCGCCGCGCTTCAGGCCGAGCGCGATGTCGCGCAGCACGCCGGGATCGGCCTGCTCGACCGCGAGGTAGTCGAGCACCGCGAGCGGCTCGGCGCCGACGCAGATCACGTCGTTGACGTTCATCGCGATGCAGTCGATCCCGACCGTGTCGTAGCGGCCGGTCTGCTCCGCGACGATCACCTTCGAGCCGACGCCGTCCGCGCACACGGCGATCCCGAGGTTCGGCGCGACGCGCAGCACGTTCGCGTAGTGGCCGGAGCCGAGCACCGACGCGGACGGCCGCCCGGGGTCGATCGTCCGCAGCACCTCGACGAGCGCACGCACGCCCGCGTCCGCCTCCGCGATGTCGACGCCGGCGGCTGCGTAGGAGTCGGTCACCGGCCCATTCTCGCGGATGGCGCGGCGCGCCCGCGGTCAGGCGGCCGGGACGAGCGCGTACTCGCTCGCGCGGAACCGCGCACGCCGCCGCAGCTCCAACGTCGAGCCGGGGAAGATCGTCGAGTTGCGGCCGTTGCGATCGAGGTAGTAGCTGCGACAGCCGCCGGCGTTCCAGACCGTCCCGCGCAGCCGCCGCTGGACCTCTTCGTTGAACGTGTCCTGCACGGCCGGGCGCACGTCCGCGCTCACGACCCCGTCGCGCTCCATCGCTTTCAGCGCGTCGATCGCGAACTGCACCTGCAGCTCGATCAGCACCGTCGCCGACGTGTGGCCGTTGCCGACGTTCGGGCCGAGCACCATGAAGAAGTTCGGAAAGCCGCTTATGACCGTGCCGAGATAGCCGGTCGGGCTGCCGCCCCACGTCTCGTCGAGCGTGCGCCCGTCGCGCCCCGTCACGCGTGCGCCGATCGGCATCTCGGTGATGCCGAAGCCGGTGCCGAGGATCAGCGTGTCAGCCGGCCGCTCGACGCCGTCGGCGCCGACGAGCCCGCCGGGGCGGACCTCCGTCACGGCGTGCGGCACGAGCTCGACGTTCGGCTGCGTCAGCGCTCGGTACCAGTCGTTCGAGAAGAGGATTCGCTTGCAGCCGAGCGTGTGGTCGGGCGTCAGCGCGGCGCGCAGCCGCTGGTCCGCGACCGAGCGCTCGAGATGCCGTCGCGCGATCCGCTGGAAGCCGCTCATCGCGCGCGGGTTGCGCTCGGCGAAGCCCGCCAGCTCGAATGTGTAGTACATCGCTTCGCGCAGCGCCCGCTGCGTCAGCGGCAGGCGCCGGTAGAGCGCCTGCTCCGCGGCTGTGACGCGCCGGTCGAGCTTCGGCAGGACCCACTGCGCGGTGCGCTGGTACACGGTCACGCGTCCTGCGCGCGGCTGGATCTGCGGCACGAACTGGACGGCCGAGGCGCCCGTGCCGATCACGGCGACCTCGCGGCCGTCGAGGTCGTGCTCGTGATCCCAGCGCGAGGAGTGGAAGACGGTGCCCGCGAACGCGTCGAGGCCGGGCACGTCGGGCAGCACGGGCTCGCTCCACGGCCCGGTCGCGGAGATCAGCGCGCGCGCGGTCCAGTCGCCGCGTGTCGTCGCGATCCGCCAGCGCTGCGCCTCCTCGTCCCACGCCGCGGACAGCACCTCGGCACCCGTCACGACGTGCTCCTCGACGCCGTGCTCGCGCGCGACCCGCCGCGCGTACTCCTGGATCTCCGGCTGGCTGGCATAGAGCCGCCCCCACGCCGGGTTCGGCGCGAAGCTGAACGAGTAGAGCGCCGACGGCACGTCGCAGGCGCAGCCGGGGTAGGTGTTGTCGCGCCACGTGCCGCCGACCCCGTCGGCGCGCTCGAGCACGACGATGCTGCCGATGCCGGCGCGGCGCAGCATCGCGGTCGCGCCGATGCCGCTCAGGCCACCGCCGACGATCGCCACGCGCACGTCGCGCGGCGCGTCGGTAGGGATTGGCGAAACCCCCGCGGCGTCTGGCGCCGGTCGACGCTGCGCGGATGCGTCGTCCTCAGTCGGCGCAATAGCGCTGCTATTGCTGCCTCCCTGCGTCCTCGCCCCGCTTGGTCGCCCATCCGCCAGCCGCTCGCGCGGATTTCGCCAATCCCTACTAGTCTCACCGTTCTTGAACAAGAGTCAAGACCATAACGCCGCGCTGCGGCTCGCGCGACGGGTCGCGTCGCGTGTCGTCAACCCGAGCGGGGCGCCGAGCGCCACCCGGCTGCGCGCTGCCGTCGCAAGACAGACGATCCTCGTGACCGGTGCGTCCCACGGCATCGGCCGGGCGACCGCGATCCGGCTCGCGCGCGCGGGTGCGACGGTCCTGCTCGTCGCGCGCTCCGCCGACCTGCTGGAGCAGCTCGCCGAGCAGCTGCGCGCCGACGGCGGACACGTGCACGCCCTGCCGGCCGACCTCAGCGACGCCGAGCAGGCGGTGCCGGCGCTGGCGCGGCGGATCCTCGACGAGCACGGGCCACCCGACGTCGTCGTCAACAACGCCGGCAAGTCGATCCGTCGAACGGTCGCGCAGTCCTCCGAGCGCTTCCACGACTACACGCGCACGGCGAACCTCAACTACCTCGGACCGGTGCGCCTGCTGCTGGAGCTGCTGCCGGCGATGCGCGCGCGCGGCAGCGGGCACGTCGTGAACGTCTCGACGGTCGGCGTCCTGCTGCCGCCGTCGCCGCGCTGGTCCGCCTACCAGGCGTCGAAGACGGCCTTCGACGTGTGGCTGCGCTCGCTCGCGGCCGAGGCGCACGACGACGGGATCACAGCGACCTCGCTCTACATGGCGCTCGTCCACACGCGGATGAGCGCGCCGACCGACGACTTCAGGCTCGTGCCCGGCCTCTCGCCCGACGAGGCGGCCGGGCTCGTGTGCCACGCGATCGTCGACCGACCGCCCGCGATCGCGCCGTGGTGGGCGACGACCGCCGCGCTGATCGACACGGGCGCGCGCGGCGCGAGCGACCGGCTCGTGCGGCTCTACGCGAAGCGCTTCACGTCGCATCGCTCGCCCGCGCCCGCGCCCGCGGCCGAAGCGCCCGCCGCTGCCCGTGCCGACGGGAGCGCCCCCTCGTGAGCGCCTCATCGCGCCGCGACGAGGCGCGCGCGCTCGCCGGCCTGGCGCTCCCCGCGCTGCGCGCGTTCGCCGCCGCCGGCATGCTCAAGCCGCTGCCGCCGCGGCGCGCGCTGGAGGCGCTGCACGCAGCGCGCACGCTCGGAATGGGAGCAGCCGGCGGCTGCGCCGTGTCCGCCGCGCGCGACCCCGACGGCCTTGCCGTGATCGACGAGCGCGGGACGCTCACGTTCGCGCAGCTGAACGCGCGCGCCGAGCAGATCGCGGCCGCGCTGCGCGCCGAGCACGGCGTCGGTCCGGAGCGCGCGCTGGCGGTCATGTGCCGCAACCACCGCGGCTTCGTCGAGGCGATGCTGACGGCCTCGCGCCTGGGCGCGGACCTGCTGCTGCTCAACACCGACTTCCCCGGGCCGCAGCTGGCACAGGCGCTCGCGCCGCATCGCCTGGCCGCGATCGTGCACGACGAGGAGTTCGCGCCCGCGCTCGACGACGCGCTCTCCGGTCCCGACCGCCCCGCCCGCATCCTCGCCTGGCACGACGCCGAGTCGGATTCGGTCCCACCCGCACGCCCCACGCTCGATCGCCTCGCCGAGCGCGGTCGCTCCACGTCCACGCCAGCCGCCCCGCCGACTCCCGGCCGCCTCGTGATCCTCAGCTCCGGCACGACCGGCGCGCCGAAGGGCGCGCCGCGCGAGCCGTCGGCGGCGGCCGCGCTCGGCCCGCTCACGACGCTGCTGGAGCAGCTGAGGCCGCGCGCCGGTGACCCGATCCTGATCGGCCCGCCGGTCTTCCACGGCTTCGGCCTCGCGTTCCTCGGCCTGGCGCTGTTCGTCGGCGCGCCGGTCGTGCTGCGGCGGCGCTTCGACCCCTCGTGGGCGCTCGCGGCGATCGAGCGGCATCGCGTCACGCACCTTGTCGGCGTGCCGGTGATGCTGCAGCGCATGCTCGGGCTGCCGGCGCCCGAGCGCGCCGCGTGCGACACCAGCTCGCTGCGCGCCGCCGCGTCCGCCGGAGCGCCGCTCGCGCCCGATGTGGCGACCGCGTTCATGGACGCGTTCGGCGACGTCCTGTTCAACCTCTACGGCTCGACCGAGACCGGCTTCGCCTCGTGGGCCGGGCCGACCGACCTGCGCGCCGCCCCCGGGACGGTCGGTCGCGCGCCGCGCGGCACGACGCTGAAGGTGCTCGGCGACGACGGCCGCGCGCTGCCGCCGGGTGCGGTGGGACGCGTGTTCGTCGGCAGCCGGCTCGTGTTCGACGGCTACGCCGGCGGCGGCTCGCGCGAGGTCGTGAACGGGCTGATGTCGATCGGCGACGTCGGCCACCTCGACGCGGCCGGCCGCCTGTTCGTCGACGGGCGCGACGACGACATGATCCTGTCCGGCGGCGAGAACGTGTACCCGCAGGAGGTCGAGGACGTGCTCGCCGGCCACCCGCGGCTCGCGGACGCGGCCGTGATCGGCGTCGCCGATCCCGCCTTCGGCCAGCGCCTGCGCGCTTTCGCGGTGCGCCGGACCGACGCCGAGACCGACGACGCCGCGCCGGTCACCGAGGACGAGCTGCTCGCGTACCTGCGCGAGCGCCTCGCGCGCTACAAGCTCCCGCGCGAGGTCGTCTTCCTCGACGCGATCCCGCGCAACCCCACCGGCAAGGTGCTCAAGCGGGAGCTGCGCGAGACCCGATAAATGTGGTTGCAGGGACTGATAATGTGACCACATGCGAGAGGTCGGAGTTCGCGAGCTGAAAGCCCATCTGAGCGAAGCGCTTCGCGAGGTGGAACGCGGTGGTCAGCTGCGCGTGACCGTGCGCGGGCGACCCGTCGCCGACATCGTGCCCGCCGACGCCGTGCACGACGACCATCTGCGCACGCTCGTGGCCGAAGGGCGCCTCACCTTGCCGTCCCGCACCCATCCGCGGCGAGCTCCCAAGCTCGCGCATGGCCGCTCGGCTTCGGCGCTGGTGCTGAGCGAACGCGACGAAGAGCGCTGATGCTGTACCTCGACGCGAGTGCGCTCGTGAAGCGCTACGTGGCTGAAGACGGCAGCGAGCTCGTGCGCCGAGCGATGGCCGCGGATTCCGCGTGGTTCATGTGTCGCGTCGGCTTCGTCGAGACAGTGCGCGCCGTCGGCCTCACGGTCGGCAGACGGGCTGCGGACGTCGTTCGACGCGAGTGGGACGCGTTCGGAGTGATCGAGGTCGATGCTGCGCTCGCACAGCACGCCGCGGAGCTGGCGCTGTCGCGTGAGCTGCGCAGTCTCGACGCGCTTCACCTCGCGGCGGCGTCGCTGCTCCCCTCCGCAACGCTCACCGTCGCGACGTGGGACGTACGACTGCACCGAGCCGCGC
This sequence comes from uncultured Actinomycetes bacterium, assembly GCA_963770165.1. GTDB lineage: Bacteria > Actinomycetota > Thermoleophilia > Solirubrobacterales > Solirubrobacteraceae > Conexibacter. The sequence continues at coordinate 510,883 of CAVYOK010000003.1, read as the reverse complement.
GCGCGAGCGGACTGGCAACGCTGCCCGAGCGCTCGCCGGCGGCGTAGACGCCGCTAGGCCGCGTCGCGGTGCCTCGTGGGCGTGGGCTCCTCGCCGGGCGCGCCGTAGTTGGCGAACAGCTCGGCGGGCGACATCTCGAGCGCCTCGATCAGCCGCAGCAGCGTCGTCGCGCGCAGGTCCTTCGTTCCGCGCTCGATCGTGCCGACGTGGTTGGGGTGCATGCCGGCGCGCCGTCCGATGGCCTCCTGTGACAGGTCGCGGTCGCGGCGCGCCTTGCGCAGCGCGCGGCCGAGCGCGACGAGTCGGGGATCGGTGTCTGGCATGAGTGCGGGACCCTGACCAACCGATCACTGCCGTACCAGCCACGATCGTGGTGGAAAATCCCACCAGTCAGTGGGATTTTCCTGTAAGGTCAGCGCCGAGACGCTGTACGGCAGGGATTCTCTTCGGCCGCCCCGCGTCTCCGCTTCCCTCGTCGCTGATCCCCCACCGCCAGCGCGACGGAGGCATGGGCGCTCCGGCCGTCCCCCTCGGTCGGAGCGCTCGCATTCTCGGGGGCGACCGCGCGGTAGGCGACCGGAGAGTCGCCTCGAACCGACCGCCGCGTCAGCTCTAGGCCGCCAGCGGCCGGGTCGCCGCGGCGCGCTCGGGACCGCGCAGCTGCGCTGCGAACGCCGCCAGCGCCGGGGGGTCCGCCGCGAGCGTCCGGAGCGCGCGGCGCGTCAGCAGCTCGTGCGCCGCGTCGGCCGCGCCCGGAACCGAGGCCCCGCCCACCCGCGCGGCGGCGTCGAGCAGCACCGCGTCGCAGCGCGCGACGAGGCCGTCGACGCGGTCGGCCGGCGGATCGTCGAGCAGCACGTCCGGGAGTGCGTCGGCGGTGCGGCCGCTCGCCTCCAGCGCGCCGAGCGCGAGCGGCGCCAGCGCGTCGTGCTCGCCCTCCGGCGCGACCAGCACGAGCGTCGCGTCGTCCGCCGCCGACAGCGTCGCGGCCCACGCGCGCAGCACGGGCTGCCACGTCTGCGGCCGCTCCCAGTCCGGCGCGTAGAGGACCGCGGTGCCGCGCGCGTCGAGCTGCGGCGGCACGACCGCACGCGCCCAGCGCGGCGGCGTGTTGCGCGCCAGCTCGGCGAGCCGGCGCTCCGCGACGTCGGCCGCGTGATCCCAGCTCATCCGTTCGGCGGCTCTGCGGGCGTGTGCGCCCCGCCGCGCGCGTTCGTCCGGACTCGCCGCGGCGCTGCGCAGCGCGGCTGCCAGCTCGGCGGGATCGACCTCGAGCGCGCACGCCGGCCCGGCCGTCGGCCCGGCGTACGTGCGCGCTTCGAACGTCACACGGCGCGAGCGCAGCGGCCAACCGGCGTCGGGCGTGCAGAACTCGCCCGTCGGGCCGGCGGCGGTGTGAATCACCGGCACCCCGCACGCCATCGCCTCGAGGGCAGGCAGGCAGAAGCCCTCGGCGCGGTACGGCAGCACGACCACGTCGGCGGCGCGATAGAGCGCCGGCAGCTCGGCGGGGGGCAGATCCTCGGTCACATACGTGACCGGCGCGACGTCCGTCCGCGCGGCGAGCGCACGCACGTCATCGCCGGCCGTCTGGCCGTTGTAGGTGCTGTCCACGCCGAAGTCCTTCACAACGAGCCGCACGTCGTCCTCCGGTCCGAACGCGCGCGCCCAGGCGGTCAGCAGGACGTCGATCCCCTTGCGCCAGATCGTCCCGCCGACGAACAGGAACGTGCAGGCGGACCCCGCCCGCCCACCCTCAGCCAGCCCATCGAAGTCGCGCGCCGGGCCGTCCGGCGAGAAGCGCTTCAGGGCGACGCCGTTCGGCACGACGTCGACGATCCCCGGCGGCATGCCGCTCGCGACATAGCCGTCGCGCACGAACGCGCTCGGGACCCACACGCGGTCGACGCGCTCGCGCACCTGGTGCACCCACGCGCGCGGCGGCGCGCCGACCTCCCACGGGAGGATCGCGATCGTCGGGCCCTCGCTGCCGGGCGCGAAGTCGGGCGGCCAGCAGTGCGTGATCGTCGGCGCCGCGAGCGGCAGCTGCCCGCTGCGCGGCTCCCGCTTGACGAGCTCGTACCCGCGCGCGGCGAGCGCGCCTCCAAGCCCGTCGTTGACGTGCGCGAGCGAGTGCACGCCGCCGTGCTCGCCGCGCAGGACCAGTTGGGGCCGAGAAGTGTCAGCTTGGGGGGACATGCTCGTTCCCCCCGGTGATCGGCGCCTCAGCGCGTGCGCTTGAGCCGCCGCACGACGAGTCCGGCGAGCCCCAGCCGGTATGCCGCGTACGGCACGAGCGAGCGGTCGCGCTCGACCTGCCTGATCAGCCAGGTGGACGCGAGCGTCGAGGCGAACGAGGCAGCCGTGCCGAGCGCGAACGCCAGGTGCACGTCGCGCGGCAGGCCGCGTCTCCACAGCCGCCAGCCCTTCAGCCCCGTCGCGGCGAGGATCAGCGGCAGCGCGGCATGGCGCGAGAGCACGTTCGCGTCCTCGCGCGTGAAGCGCCGCCAGCGCGCGGCGGCGAGCGTCGCGCCGTTGCGCGAGACGCCCGGTACGAGCGCACACGCCTGGCCGACGCCGAGCGCGAGCCCGTCCCGCCAGCCGGCCGCCTCGCGCGTGCGCTGCTGCGGCCTGCCGTCGGCGGCTGCCATCGCGAGCGCGCCGGCGACCAGCCCCGCGGCGGTCGTGGCGGGCGTGCCGAGCCGACGCTCGATCGGCCGCTCGAACGCGAACGCGAGCGCGCCCGCCGGCGCGAACGACAGCACCAACAGCGTGAGCCGCCGCCGGTCGAGCCCGCGCGCCGTCTCGCCCACCTCGTCGCGCAGCCCGATCAGCAGCGCCGCCGCCGTGCCGGCGTGCAGCGCGACCTCGAACGCCTTGCGCAGCTCGGGATCGAGCCGGCGGTAGCGCCAGCCGCAAAGCCACGGCACGAGCGCCACGTGGCCGGAGGAGGAGATCGGCAGCAGCTCGGCCGGGCCGTGCAGCACGCCGAGCGCGAGCGCCTCGCGCAGCGGCAGCGCGGTGTCGCTCACGCGGCGACGCGATCGCGAGCGCGGTTGCGCCGCCAGCGGATGAAGTAGTACGCCGCGATCCCCACGATCGCCGCCGCGACGGCGTAGTCGAAGTAGTGGAGGCTGTCCTTCCAGTCCTCCCAGTTGGCGCCCGCCTGCTTGCCGATGAACGTGAGCATCAAGACCCACGGGACGCACCCGACGAACGTGAGGATCGAGAAGCGCACGAAGGGCATTCGCGCCACGCCCGCGGGCAGCGAGATGAACGTGCGCACGATCGGCAGCATGCGCGTGAAGAAGACCGCCGCGTCGCCGTAGCGCTCGAACCAGCGGTCGGCCTGTTGCAGCTGGCTCGGCTTGATGTGGAGCTTTCTACCGTGCTTCTCCAACAGCTCGACGCGACCGTAATAGCCGACGGCGTAGGCGATCCACGAGCCGACGAGGTTCGCGAACGAGCCGACGAGCGTGGCCGCCAGCAGCGAGTACTCGCCGTTGGCGACGTTGAAGCCGGCGAACAGCATCGTCGCCTCCGACGGGATCGGGATGCACGCGCTCTCCAGCGTCATCAGCACGAAGACCCCGGCCAGCCCCATCTTCTCCACGACGTCGGTGGCAAAGTTGATCAGCGGCTCCGTGATGGAGGCGAGGACGAGCATCGGGGAAGCCTAACCGGCGGGTGTGCTCGGCCGCTCCCGTACCGCCCCGGGGCCTTCCCGCCCAACCGTCAGTAGGGCTAGGGTTCCCCGCGCCGATGGCCGTCCCCCTGTTCGACACCGCCTCGCCGGTCGCGCCCCTGCGCGCCGACCTGGATGCGGCGATCGCGCGCGTGGTCGACGGCGGCGCCTACATCCTCGGGCCGGAGGTCGCGGCGTTCGAGCGGGAGCTCGCGGCGTATCTCGGCGTGCGGCATGTCGTGGGCGTCGCGAACGGGACCGACGCGATCACGATCGCGCTGCAGGCGCTCGGCGTCGGTCCCGGCGACGAGGTCGTCGTGCCGGCCTTCACCTTCTACGCGAGCGCGGAGGCGATCCCCCCGACCGGCGCGACGCCCGTCTTCTGCGACGTCGACCCCGACACGATGTGCGCCACGGCCGAGACGGTGCGCGCCGCGCTCACGCCGCGCACGAGGGCGGTGGTCGCTGTCGACCTGTTCGGCAATCCGGCGCCGATCCCGGAGCTCGCGGCGCTCGGCGTGCCGGTGGTCGAGGACGCGGCGCAGGCGGCCGGCGCGAGGCTCCACTCCCGCCCCGCCGGCTCGCTCGGCACGGTCGCGACGTTCTCGTTCTTCCCCTCGAAGAACCTCGGCTGCTTCGGCGACGGCGGCGCGATCGCGACCGACGACGACGCGGTGGCCGACGCCGCGCGCGTGCTGCGCTTCCACGGCTCGCGCGACAAGGTCAGCTACGAGCGGATCGGCTGGAACTCGCGCCTCGACGAGCTGCAGGCCGCGATCCTGCGCGTGCTGCTGCCGTCGCTGGACGCGTGGTCCGACGGTCGTCGGGCCGCCGCCGCGCACTACGCCGCCGCCGGGCTCGGCGAGCTGGTCGCGCTGCCCGCGCCGACCGACGGGGCCGTGCCGGCGTGGCACCTGTTCGTCGTGCGGCACGAGCGCGCCGCCTCGCTCGCCACGGCCCTTCCGGCCGCCGGCGTCGGCGCTCGCTCCTACTACGACGTCCCGCTCCATCGCCAGGCCGCGCTCGCCGCCTGGGTCCCCGCCGGCGTCGCGCTGCCCGTCACGGACGAGCTCGCCCGCACGCACCTCGCGATCCCGATGAATCCGCTGCTCGACCGCGCCGCCGCCGACGAGGTGACCGCCGCGGTGCGCGCGGCGCTCGCAGCTTGAGCCACCCATGCGCGTCTGGATCGACCTCACCAACTCGCCCCACGTGCTCGTCATGCGGCCGGTCATCGACGTGTTGCGCGCCGACGGCCACGACGTGCACGTGACCGCGCGCGACTTCGCGCAGACGCTCGCGCTGTGCGAACGCTTCGGCATCGAGCACACGGCGCTCGGCCAGCACCGCGGCGGCAAGCTGGCGGCGAAGGGGCTGGGGCTGGTGCAGCGCTCGGGTGCGCTCGTGCGCTGGGCGCGCCGACATGGCCCGTTCGAGCTCGCGCTCGGGCACGGCTCCAACGACGTCACCATCGCCGCCGCGCTGCTGCGGATCCCCTGCTCGACGACGTTCGACTACGAGTGGGCGACGGTCCAGCACACGGTCAACTGCCGACTCGCGCAGGCGGTCGTCGTGCCGGAGGCGATCCCGCTCTCGCGCCTCGCGCGCTACGCGCCGATGCGCAAGTTCCACCCCTACGTCGGGCTCAAGGAGGAGTACTACCTCGCGCACTTCGAGCCCGACCCGGCGGTGTTGGACGAGCTGAGACTCGACTCGGCACAGCCGATCGTCGTCGTGCGCACCCCGCCGGCCGTCTCGCTCTACCACCGCTTCGAGCACGACACGTTCGGCGCCGTGCTGGCGAAGCTGCGCGCCGAGGGGGCGCAGACGGTCGTGCTCCCGCGCACCCCCGAGCAGCGCGCGGAGCTGAGCGCCGCCGGCGGGTTCACGATTCCGGAGCGCGCGATCGACGCGCAGTCGCTGATCGCGTACGCCGACCTCGTGATCAGCGCGGGCGGCACGATGAACCGCGAGGCCGTCGCGCTCGGCACGCCCGTCTTCTCCTCCTTCGAGGGCAGACTCGGTGCGGTCGACGAGCGCCTGATCGCCGAGGGTCGCCTCAAGCTCCTGCGCGACCCTGCGGAGGTCGTGGTCGCGAAGCGCGCCGCTCAACCGGGCGCCGCCGCGGACCGCATCCGCCGCGACCCACGCGACTTCACACGACTGCTCGTATCCCCTGTATCCAGGTGACCTCGAGCAGCTCGACGGGCGCGTAAAGCATGTCCAGCGCGCAGCCGTCCTCGTCCGAGATCTCGACCAGCATCACGTCGGCGCGAGCACCGCTGATCACCGTGCCCTCGGCGCCGGCGGGCCATCTTCCGATCGGCGCGAGGAAGCGCACGATGTCGTTCTCCTCGACCTCGCGTCTCTTGCCGTCCATCAGATCACCTCCTCTTCTTGATGTATGCGCTCACGAGTCGCGGCCGATCGCCAACGTAGCGCAGCTCCCAGCCCGTCGTGACGGGCACGACACGCTTGTCATGGATTCCGACGCCGCGGACTGGGATTCGGACGCCGCAGCTGAGGCCCCACGGCGTCATCTCGACGCTTGTCACGGGTTGTGTCATCAGGCCGCGCAGGATCTCTGCAGCGAGATGGTCGACCTCTCGATGCGTGATGCCGAGCGCGCGTTCGAAGACGAGTGCCTTGTCGCCGCCGCGTCCGTGCTCGAGCACGAGCGAGTACGTCTCCAGCTTGTGGTGCACGCCGACCGCCTCCGCACCGCGCGGAAGCGGCTCGCCGAGACGGGGTGGCCACCACATGGCCGGAGCGTCTGACCACGCCCCGCAACGGCTCTAGACGACTTCGCGCCGTTTCTGCGGCGGGGTGGCGGCGAGCCGGGCGCGCGCCGTAGAATCTGCGCAATGCGCCGGTGGTACCGCTCCGGGGCGTTTCCGGTTCACCGCCACTCCCTCGTGCAGCTGATCGTGGACGGTGGGCTCGTCGCGCTCGCGTACATGCTCGCGTTCGAGCTGCGCTTCGACAACGGGATCCCCCCCCGCTACGACCTGCTGCGCGACGACACGATCCTGTGGGTCGTCCCGCTGTGCGTCGCGGTGTTCGCCGTCTTCGGGCTCTACCAGCGCCTGTGGACCTACGTCGGCCAGCGGGACTACGAGGCCCTCCTGCGCGCGGTGATCGTCTCCGCCGTGCTCGTCGTCGGTCTGATCGCGGTCGCGCATCCGGTCGAGATCAGAGCGCACAACGGCGTCAAGCTCGCCGTCGGCATGCCGACCGGCGTCGTCGCGATGTGGGTCCTGCTCACCCTCTTCCTGACTGCCGGCGTGCGCTTCCTGACGCACCTCGCGTTCGAGGGCCGCGCGCGCGGCTTCCGCTCCGCCAAGGGCGCGCGCACGGTGCTGATCGTCGGCGGCGGCGATGGTGGACGCCTCGTCGTGCGCGAGCTCGTGCGCAACCCCGACCTCGGCCTGCGCCCGATCGGCTTCCTCGACGACGACCCGCGCAAGCGCGGCATGAAGGACGAGCACCATTTGAAGGTGCTGGGAACCACGAGCGATGACGATCTCTCGCGCGTCCTCGACACCGCCGAGCCCGACGAGGTGATCGTCGCGATCCCGTCGGCCCCCGGCACGCTGCGCGGCCGTGTCGTCGCCGCCTGTCGCCCGCGCGGGATCCCGGTGCGCACGCTGCCGACCGTCTTCGAGCTGCTGCAGGACGGCGCGACCGGCACCGGCGGCATCAGAGTGATGCGCCAGCTGCGCGAGCTGCAGGTCGAGGACGTGCTCGGCCGCGAGCCGGTGCGCATGGAGCTCGACCGCGTCGGCGCCTACCTCTCGGGCCAGGTCGTGCTCGTCACCGGCGCGGGCGGCTCGATCGGCGGCGAGCTGTGCCGCCAGATCGCGCGCGTCGGCCCGCGCAAGCTCGTGCTCGTCGACCACGCCGAGGACAACCTGTTCGAGATCCTGCGCGAGCTGGAGGACGAGCGCCACGTGCGCACCGCCGTCCCGGTGCTGGCGGACTGCAAGGAGGAGGAGCGCATGCGGGAGGTGCTCGCCGAGCACCGGCCGGCGATCGTCTTCCACGCCGCCGCCTACAAGCACGTCGGCATGATGGAGCTGAACCCGGTCGAGGCCGTCCGCAACAATGCGCTCGCGACGCGGCTCGTCGCGCGCATCGCGGGCGAGGCGGGCGTGAAGACCTTCGTGCTCGTCTCGACCGACAAGGCGGTCAGTCCGGCGACCGTGATGGGCGCCTCGAAGGCGCTCGCCGAGTGGGCGCTCGAAGCGGCCGCCGAGCGCCATCCCGGCACGCGCTTCGCGACGGTGCGCTTCGGCAACGTGCTCGGCTCGTCCGGCTCGGTCGTGCCGATCTTCCGCCGCCAGATCGCGGCCGGCGGCCCCGTCACCGTGACCGACGCGCGCATGCAGCGCTACTTCATGACGATCCCCGAGGCGGTCCAGCTGATCATCCGCTCCGGCTCGTTGAGCGAGCGCTCGGGGGAGGTGTTCGTGCTGGAGATGGGCGAGCCGGTGCAGATCGTCGAGCTGGCGAAGGCGATGATCCGCCTCTCCGGCTTCGAGCCCGACACGGACATCGCGATCGAGGTCGTCGGCGCGAAGCCCGGCGAGAAGCTGCATGAGGAGCTGTTCAATCCGTATGAGCGTCCGCAGCCGACGCCGGCCGAGAAGATCCTGCGCGCGGAGCGTCCGCGCCTCGACCCCGCCTGGGTCGAGCGCACGTTCGACGAGGTCAACCTGTTCGTGCTCGAGGACGACGCGGCCGCGTTGGCCGCGAAGGTGAGCGAGCTGTCGGCGGTGCGGATGGCGTCCGATCCCGCCCGCCCTCGCCCCGCCGATCCGGTCGCCCAAGTACCCTCGTCTGACGCGTAACCCCGCGCCGGCTTCCCCTTGGCCGTGACCTTCGCAGATCTCTCAGTCCAAGACTTCGTCGACAAGGTCGGCGCCTACGTCGGCTTCGCGTCCGCGATCGGCCTCGCGCTGTTCGCGCTGCTGCTGTTCGCACAGGCGCGCGAGCTGAAGCGGCTGCGCGAGTGGGGCGCGCAGGCACACGACCGCATCGGCGAGCTGGAGAGACGGCTCGCTGCCGCGCTCGAGCTGGCGCGCCGCGCGAGCAGCTCGCAGCGCACGATGGCGCCGAGCGCCAGAGCGGTCGCCGCGCAGCGCGTGGGAGGGGCTGCTGCTCGTCCGGCTGGCGCGAGAGCGGGCGCACCGGTGCTCGCACGCACAAGCTCGCCGACGCGCCTGCCGCTGCTGCCTGCCGCCGCGGTCGGCGTCGGCGGTCCCGCGCTCGGCTCCGCGACCGTGCTCCTCCCGCTGCCGAAGCAGCCGCCGGGAGCGGCACCCGCGGCGGCGCCTGCGCCCACCGCCCTGCCGGCGCCGGCGGTGCCGAGCCCAGCGCCCGCGCCGCCGCCTGCCGCCGCGTCGTCGTCGCCGCCGCCAGCCGTGCCGGCCGCGATGCCGGCTGCCGCCGCGGGCGCCCCGACCGCCGCGCCTGCCACCGAGACGCCCGCGCCCGCGACCGCGGCTGCACAGGGCCCGACGCAACCCAGACCGGCGCCCGCCCCGCGGCCCGCTCCTGCCGCTCCCGCCGGCACCAACGGCCACAGCGACACGTTCCCGCCCGTCCCGCCGGTGCGCCGTCCCGCGCCGCCGGTGCGCGCCGGCGGTGGCAGACGTCCGGCCGCGCGTCCGGCCGCTCGCCCCGGTCAGCGGCCGGTCCCCGCCGCGCCGCTGCGCGCGCGCGGCCCCGCCACCGCCACTCCGCGCACCGCCCCCCCGCGGGGTCCGGGCAACGGCGACGGTCCGACCGACGCGCCGCACGGCCGCCGCCGCCTGACGTTGCTGCTCGCCGGGCTCGGTTTCGTCGCGCTCGCGGCGGTCGCCGTGATCGTCCTCACGAGCGGCGGATCGGAGTCGCCGTCGCAGGCGCCGGCCGTCTCCAACGGCACGCCCGCACAGCAGACGACCGGGAGCTCCGGCACCACGGCTGCGCCCGCGCACGGCAGAGTCACCGTCGCGGTTCTCAACGGCACGACCACGGCGGGGCTCGCGCGGACCGTCGCGTCCCGCCTCGTCGCCGACGGCTTCGTGCAAGGAGCGGTCACGAACGCATCCGACCAGGGTCGTTCGGTGACCGTAGTCTCCTACTTCGGCGGTCGCGAGCGGGAGGCGCAGGAGGTCGCGGAGTCGCTCGGCCTGCCCTCCGACGCGGTCGGGCCGATCGATGCCGACACGGAGCAGGCGTGCGGGCAGGGCGGCGCCTGCACCGCAACCGTCGTCGTCACGGTCGGCGCCGACTGGGAGTAGCCCCGTCCGCTCCGCCCCTGACCGCCCGTGACCCCGCCGTTCCTCGACCTCCCGCAGCGCAGCATGAAGCCGCGCGAGCGTGGGATCACCCATGTGCTCGACAGCGGCCTGTCGGTCGCGGAGGTCGAGTCGCTCGTCGAGGTCGCCGGCGCGGCGGTCGACCTCGTCAAGCTCGGCTGGGGGACGGCGATCGTCACGGAGAACCTCGACGCCAAGCTCGCCCGCTACCGCGCGCACGCGATCCCCGTCGTGCTCGGCGGCACGCTCACCGAGCTGGCGATCGCGCAGGACAGAGTCGACGAGCTCGTCGGCTGGCTGGGCGAGCTGGGACTGACGCACGTCGAGATCTCGGACGGTGCGATCGAGCTGCCGCACGAGCGCAAGCTTGCGCTGATCGAGCGGCTCGTGGGGGAGGGCTTCACCGTCCTGTCCGAGGTCGGCAGCAAGGACGCGGCGCACATCATGGCCCCGTACGTGTGGGTCGAGCAGATCGAGTCGGAGCTGGCCGCGGGCGCGTGGAAGGTGATCGCGGAGGCGCGCGAGAACGGCACCGCCGGCATCTACCGTCCCGACGGCGAGGTGCGGATGGGGCTGATCGACGAGATCGCCCACGCGATCCCGGTCGAGCGGCTGCTGTTCGAGGCGCCGCGCAAGGAGCAGCAGGTGTGGTTCCTGCAGCGCTTCGGCCACGAGGTCAACCTCGGCAACATCGCGCCGCGCGACGTGCTGTCGCTCGAGACGCTGCGGCTCGGCTTGCGGGCGGATACCGTGCCCGCCCACCCGCCGCCGCCCCCCACCACCGTCGCCGCGCAGTCCGCGCCGGGAGAGCGCGCGCCCCGGTGATCCTGCTCGCCCGCCACGGCGAGACCGACGACAACGTCCCGCCGCTGCGCTTCCAAGGCCAGCGCGACACGCCCCTCAACGCGCGCGGGCGCGAGCAGGCGCGCGAGCTGGCGGAACGCGCCGCGGCGCTCGATCGCCCGGTCTCCTCCCTCTGGTCCAGCGATCTCAGTCGTGCACGCGAGACGGCGGAGATCGTCGGCGAGCGGATCGGCCTGCGGCCGCGCCTCGACGCGCGCCTGCGCGAGGGCTGGCGCGGCGAGTGGGAGGGCTACCTGTTCGAGGAGGTCGCAGCGCGCGAGCCCGAGCTCTACGCGGCGTGGCGGTCGCCGAACGCCGAGATTGGCTTCCGCTTCCCCGGCGGCGAGACGCTCGCGCAGCAGCAGGCGCGGGTGCTCCTGTGCCTGCGCGACGTCGAGGCGGCGCTCGACGAAGACGGGTTTCGCCCTTCGTCGACCGCAAGCGGATCGCCTGCGGGCGACGAGTCCACGGCGCTGGTCGTCTGCCACGGCGGCTCGATCCGCACGGTGCTGTGCGCGCGCGACCCGCGCGGGCTCGCCGCCTTCCACTCGTTCGAGGTCCCGAACGTCGCGCTCGTGCCGGTCGAGGAGGCAGCGCTGCGGTGACGCGCCTCGCCCGCATCGCGTTCGGCATGCTCGTGCTCGCGACGCTCGGCGCGTTCGTCGTCACGCAGAAGCTCAAGAGCTCGCCGCCGCTCGTCGTGCGGCCGCACATCTTCAGCGTCTTCTCGCCGACGCCGGATGCGCGCGTGAACAGAGCGCGCATCTCGTTCTGGATCGATGACGGCGACGACGTGAGCGTCTCGATCGTCGACAACGAGGGCCGCATCGTGCGGCGGCTCGTCGACGGGCGCTACCTGCCGAAGCGCAAGCGCCTCGTGCTGTTCTGGAACGGTCGCGCGGACGGCGGCGCCGTCGTGCGCGACGGCTCCTACAGAGTCCGCGTCGCGTTGATCCACCAGGGCCGCACGATCGACCTCGCGCAGGCGATCCGCGTCGACACGAGATCGCCGCGGCCGCTCGTGACGGACGTCGCGCCGCACGCCGGGGACGGGCCGGCGTTCCTGCCGCAGCGCGACGTCGCCGCGGTCACGATCCACCTGAAGGGGCTGGAGGGTCGCAGCGCCCGCGTGCTGATCTACCGCACCGACGTCTCGCCGCCGCGGCGCGTCGGGCAGCTGCACGTCCCGTTCGGCGGGCGCACCGCCAGCTGGGACGGCACGCTCGACGGTCGCCCGGCGCCGCCCGGCACCTACCTGATGGGATTGCTCGTCGCCGACCGCTCGGGCAACGTGGGTACGTTCCCCCGGCGGCTGGGCGGGCGGGGACCGATTCGCGGCGCGAGCGCCGGTGCGTCGCGCGCGCCGCTGCCCGGCCATGCCGGCGTGACGATCCGTCGGCTTGCCGCCGCGCCGCCGCTGGTGCCGGTCGAGGCCGGCAAGGTCGCCGTCGTGTTCGTCGACGCACGTGGGCGCGAGTACGCGTGGGCACTGCGGCGCCACGGCGACTCGGAGGTGCTTGCGCGCGGCGCGGGCGACGGCGCGCGCTTGCGCGTGCGCGTCCCGCGCGGCCAGTCCGGCCTGTACGAGCTGACGCTCGCGACGCGTCGCGACGGCCACCGCACCACTGTTCCGCTCGTGGTGCGCTCGCCGAAGGCGCGCGCGGTGCTCGTCGTGCTGCCGGCACTCACGTGGCAGGGCCGCAACGCGGTCGACGACGACGGCGACGGGCTCCCGAACGTGCTCGACGCCGGACCGCGCGCCAGCGCGCTGCTGACGCGCCCGTTCGCGCACGGCATGCCGGCGGGGGTCGCGCAGGGCGAGGGCGCGCTGCTGCGCTTCCTCGACGACAACCTGCTGCGCTACGACCTCACGACGGACGTCGCGCTGGCGAGCGGCAAAGGCCCGCCGCTCGGCACGCACCGCGGCGTCGTACTGGCCGGCAACCCGCGCTGGGTCACGCCGCGGCTGCGCGCGAAGCTGCGCCGCTGGGTGCGCGACGGCGGTCAGGTCTGGTCGCCCGGCGTCGACGCGCTGCGCCGCACGGTCCGGCTCGACGGCGGCACGCTGCGCGCGTCGTCCGCGCCGCAGCCGACCGACGCGCTCGGCGCCCGGCCGCGCCAGCCGCTCGCACGCGCGAGCGCGACCGTGCCGGCGACGATCACGACGTACGAGGAGGGGACGCTCGGGCTGTTCGAGGGCACGAGCGGCGCGTTCGCCGGCTACGAGCGCTTCGAGACGCTCGCCGGCGTGATGCCGGGCGCGAGACTCGACGGCCAGGCGGGCGCAGAGGCGGGCGTCCCCGTGATCGCCGCCTGGACGCTCGGCGACGGCTTCGCGATCCACACCGGCCTGCCGCAGCTCGTCGCCAAGGCCGAGGCCGGCGACCCCGACGCCGACGCGCTCGTGCGGCGGATCTGGACGCTCCTCGCGCGCTCTCAGTTGAGCGACGGATCGAGCGGCATGCGCGCGACAAGCGCAAACGTGCCGCCCTTGCGCGTGAGCACGCGGCTCCAGAGCGCGTCAGGGTCGGACGCGAACAGCTCGTCGGGGCGCGGCGTCTCGACGATCCAGTCCTCGCGCTCCATCTCCTCGTCGAGCTGGCCCGGACCCCAGCCGGCGTGGCCGGCGAACACGCGCGTGCGCTTCGTCACGGCGGCCGACTCGGCGATGTCGAGCTGCGCCGACAGGAAGCCGATGTCGTCGCTGATCATCAGCCCAGCGGCGGCCGGCTCGGTGAAGGCGGCGAGCACGATCACCGCGGTCGGCTGCACCGGCCCGCCGACGTAGATCGGCTCGGCGGCGTCGACGAGCTCCTCCAGCTCGGGCGCGCTCTCGCCGACCGTCACGTCAGCCGGGCGGTTCAGCACGAGCCCCATCGCGCCTTCCTCGGTGTGCTCGGCGATCAGCACGACCGTGCGCGCGAAGTTCGGGTCCTCGAGACCGGGCGAGGCGAGCAGCAGCTTTCCCTTCAGCGACTCCACATCCTCATTGTGGCAGCGGCCCGCCGGCCACCCGCCGCGATGGGTAGCGTCCCGCGCGCATGCGCGCCCTCCTCCAGCGGCTGCTGAAGACGACCGCGGCCTACCAGGTCGGCGACATCGTCTCGAAGGTCTTCGCGGTCGCGTTGCTGCCGGTCTACACGCGGCACGTGACCGAGTCGCAGTACGGCGTCGCCGAGCTGCTGATGACCGGCATCGTGCTGCTGTCGATCCTCATCCGCCTCGGGGTCGGCGAGTCGCTCGTGCGCTACCACTACGCCGACGGGGAGCGCGCGCGCCAGGACGCGCTCGCACGTCGCTCGACCGGCTTCCTGCTCGTCGCCACGACGCTCTGCGCGATCCCGCTCGTCGCGTTCGCCGAGCCGCTCTCGCGCCTCGTGCTCGACCAGGAGGACGCGACCGTCTTCCGCATCGCCGTGCTCGGCCTGTGGACGTTCACGAACCTCGAGCTCGCCTACGCGCTCCTGCGCGTCGACGAGCGCGCCCGCGCGTACGCGATCTCCTCGGTCAGCAACGTGCTGCTGACGATCGCGCTCACCGTCTGGCTCGTCGTCTTCGAGGACCAGCAGGCGCGCGGCCTGCTGCTCGGCAACTACGCCGCCTCGACCGTCGTGCTGCTCGGCCTGTGGCTCTCGATGGCGCATCGTCTGCTGCCGCGCCGCGGCGGCGCCGACCACCCGAGACTCCACTCGCTCACGCGGCTGCTGCGCTTCGGGCTGCCGACCGTCCCGGCCGACGCGTCCGTCTACGCGCTCAACCTCGTCGACCGCTGGTACCTGTTCCACCGCTACGGCGCCGCGACCGCCGGCGTCTACTCGATCGCGATCAAGCTCGCCGGCGTCACCGGCTTCGTCGCGCGCGCCTTCCAGTACAGCTGGCCGCCGCTCGCCTACTCGATCGAGGACGACAGAGAGGCGAGCCGCTTCTACGCGTTCGTCGCCACGTACTACCTGCTCGTCACCGGCTGGGCCGTCGCCGGCCTGCTGCTGCTCGGGCGCTGGTTCACGAGACTGCTGGCGGCGCCCGCCTACTTCGACGCGCACAAGGCGCTGCCGTGGCTCGCACTCGGCTGGTCGCTCTACGGCCTGTTCGTGATCTTCGTCGTGATCGCCGGACGTGCCGAGGTGACGACGCGCAACTTCCCCGCGGCTGCCGTCGGTCTGGCGGTCAACGTGGTGCTGCTGGTCGTGCTGACGCCGGGGCTCGGGATCGCCGGCGCCGGCCTCGCGCTGGCTGGCGCCTACGTCGCGATGCTCGTCGTGATGCGCCTGCTGACGCGCAGCCTGTTCGAGATCGCCTTCGAATGGCGCCGCATCGCCCAGCTCGCGCTCGTGCTCGGTGGCCTGTCGGGCGCGGGCGAGCTGCTGCTGCCCACGGCAGGCGCCGCCGGCTTCATCAGCCGCGCCGCGCTCGCCCTGCTGCTGCCCGTCGTGCTCGGCCTCACCGGCTTCTACCGCCCCGAGGAGCGTGCGCTCATCCGCACGCTCGTCACGCGCCTGCGCCGCCCCCGCCCGCGCGCCCCGCCCGCGCGCCCCCCGACGCCCGCCGGACCGCCGGCGACGCCCCCGCCTAGAGCCGCGTGCCCCGGTTCCAGTCCGCGGCCGCCTCGCGCAGGCCCTCGCCTCGCTCGGGGTGCAGCGTCGCGCGCACGTGCTGCCAGTAGCGCGCCGGGTCGTGGCCGGGCAGTACGTTCGCCCCCGCCGCGCGGACCGCGTACGTCCACGCCGTCAGCCAGCGCACGATCAGCGCCGCCAGCGCCGAGTGGTGCTTGCGCATGTAGCGCTCGCGGTTGCGCGACAGCTCCACGATCCGCCGCGTCGGCACGTTGCCGGTCGACAGCTGCTCGTGGTGGGTCGCCTCCGCCTGCGGTACGTACAGCACGCGCCAGCCCGCGTCGCGCAGGCGCTTGCAGAAGTCGACCTCGTCGGAGTAGACGAAGAACGCCGGATCCATCCAGCCGATCCGCTGGGCGGCCTCGCGCCGCACGAGCAGCGCGGCCGATTGCGCCCAGTCGACGTCGCGCACCTCCGCGCCCTTGCTCTCGACCGTCAGCCACTTGTGCAGGAAGAGCGCGCCGGCGAGCGCGGTCGACGGTGTCGGGAAGCGCCAGGCCGAGGGCTGCTGGCGGCCGTCGGGACGCAGCAGCTTCGCGCCGGCGGCGCCGACGTCCGGATGCTCCGCGGCGGCCGCATGCAGCGCCGCGGTCGCGCCCGGCAGCAGCTCGGAGTCCTCGTTCAGCAGCAGGCACCAGCGCCCGCGGGCGCGCTGCATCAGCGCGCTGTCGTTCTCCGCCTTGCCGCGCCGCTGCGGGCGGCGGATCAGCTCGGTCACGACCGGGTGCGCTCTCGCCATCCCGATGGAGCCGTCGTGCGAGGCGTTGTCGAGCACGAGCACCTCGGTCTCGAACGGCAGCGTCGCCTGCTCGCGCGCGATCGCGTCGAGGCAGCGCTCGAGCAGCACGCGCTGCTCGGTGTTGACGATGCAGTAGGAGACCTCGACGCTCATGACGGGGAGGTCGGGGATCATGCCGCAGATGGCCGCCTCACCGCTCAGCGTCCAGCTCGTCGACCCGTCCGCCTTCACGCCGCCGTACGACCACGCGCTGGCGGGTGCGCTCGCGCGAACTGGCGCGCGAGTGGAGCTGGTCACGAGCCGCTTCGCCTACGGCGACGTCCCGCGCGCGGAGGGCTACGCGGTCGACGAGCGCTTTTACCGCTGGGCACCGGGCGCCGCCGGCTCGCGCACGCGCCGCGCGGCGAAGCTCGCGCAGCACGTGCCGGACATGCTGCGATACGCCCGGCATGCGCGCGCGGCCGACGTCGCGCACTTCCAGTGGCTGACCGTGCAGCCGCTCGACGTCCACCTCCTACCCCGCTCGCGGCCGCTCGCGCTGACCGCCCACGACGTGCTGCCGCGCGAGCCGCGACCGGGCCAGCTCGACGCGCAGCGGCGCCTGTACGAGCGCGTCGATGCGGTCGTCGTGCACTCCGAGCACGGGGCTGGTCGGCTGCGGGAGGAGCTGGGAATCGACCCGCGGCGCGTGCACGTGATCCCGCACGGCGCGTTCGCGCACCTCGCGCAGCTGCGCGATCCCGCTCCACTTCCGCCCGAGCTGGCCGCCACCGACAAGCCCGTCGTCCTGTGCTTCGGCCTGCTGCGCCCGTACAAGGGGATCGACGTGCTGCTGGAGGCGTGGAGGGGGATCGAGGACGCCGAGCTGTGGGTCGTCGGGCTGCCCAAGATGGACCTCGGCCCGCTGCGCGCGGCGGCGCCGGCGAACGTGCGCATCGTGCCGCGCTTCGTCGCCGACCGCGAGCTGCCGGCGTTCTTCCGTCGCGCCGACCTCGTCGTGCTGCCCTACCGCGAGATCGACCAGTCGGGCGTGCTGTTCACCGCGCTCGCGTTCGGCACGCCGCTGCTGCTGAGCGCGGTCGGCGGCTTCCCCGAGGTCGCCGCGAGCGGCGCAGCGGAGCTCGTCCCGCCCGGGGACGCGGCCGCCCTGCACGACGCGCTTGCGCGCCTACTCGCCGACCCGGCCGCGCGCGAGCGCCTCGGAGCCGCCGCCCGCACGGCGGCCGCGACCACCTACTCGTGGGACGCGATCGCCGCGCAGCACCTCGCGCTGTACGAGACGCTGCGGCGCTAGTCGTCCCAGAAGCCCTCGTAGATCAGCTCGCCGTCTCTGTCGTGATGCGGGCCGATCACGACGTACGACATCCCCTCCGGGCCGGCCTCGAACTGGCGCGTGACGTTCGGCGCCAAGCGGATCGCGTCGAGCGCGCGGATGTCGCAGACCTCGTCGTCCAGCTTCACGCGCCCGCCGCCGGAGATGATTACCGCCACCTCCTCGGCCTCGTCGTGCCGGTGTGCGAAGCCCTGCCGTCTGTTCGGACGCAGCACGTGGTAGGCGACGCCGGTTCTCTCCGCCTCCAGCGCGCGGCCTGCGAAGTGCGCCTCGCCGACCTCGGCGTAGCCGAACTTCGGCGCCGAGTCGTCGACCGACGCCAGGTTCTTGATCGTGTAGCTCATGGGGGCGAGGCTACCCCGCCACCGCGTCGCGACTCGTCGGCGATGGGTGGGCGGGTTTGTTGGAATCATCCCCCGCCGTGCTCGTCGTCGCGATCGTCTTCTGGTGCTGCGCCGCCCTGATCGTCTACACGCAGCTCGGCTACGGCCTGCTGCTCGCGCTGCTGACGCGGATGAGCCGCGCGCCGCGCGCCGTCCCGGTCGCCGACGCGGATGACGCCGCGCAGCTCCCATCCGTCTCGCTCATCGTCGCCGCCTACAAGGAGGAGGCGGTGATCGCACAGAAGGTCGTGAATATGCGCGCGCTCGACTACCCGGCCGACAAGCTGGAGCTGATCGTCGCCTGCGACGGCTCGCCCGACGCGACGCCGCGGCGGGCGCGCGAGGCCGGCGCCGACGTCGTGCTGGAGCTGCCGCGCGGCGGCAAGATCCGCGCGCAGGACGCGGCCGTCCGCCGGGCGCGCGGCGCGATCACCGCCTTCTCCGACGCGAACGCCTTCTGGGCGCCGGACGCCTTGCGCCGCCTGGTTGCTCCGTTCGCAACCGACTCGGCGGTCGGTTACGTGTGTGGGAACGTCACGTTCGTCAACGACGACGGCGGGACCAACCAGGAGGGGCTCTACTGGCGCTACGAGATGGCGCTGCGTGCGCGCGAGTCGCGACTGCGCTCGGTCACCGGCGGCAACGGCGCGATCTACGCGACGCGCAGAGACGCCTACATCGAGGTCGACCCGATCATGGGCCACGACCTGTCGTTCCCGTTCAACATGGTCAAGCGCGGCTGGAAGGCGCTTTACGCGCCGGACGCGAAGGCGAGCGAGAAGATGGTCCCCTCGATCGAGGGCGAGTTCGCGCGCAAGCGGCGCATGATGGGCCACGGCTGGCCGATCGTCCTCACCGGCGGCCTGCTGTCGCCGAAGGGCTACGGCCCGCTCTACGCGCTGATGATCCTCTCGCACCGCGTGCTGCGGTATGCGATGCCGTTCGTGCACCTGCTCGCGCTGATGGCGAACCTGCTGCTGCTGACGACGAGCTGGGTCTACGTCGTCACGATGGCGCTGCAGTGCCTGCTCGTCGCCGCGGCCGTGCTCGCGCGCTGGATCCCGGCCCGCCTGCCGCTCGTCGCGCGGTATTACGTGCTTACGCAAGCCGCGCTCGCGGCGGGGCTGTGGGACTGGCTGCGCCACGGGACCGAGGCCGGCTGGTCGCCGGCGGAGGGCACGCGGTGACGCGCGCGCTCAGGCGGGCGATCGACCTGCTGCTCGGCGGCGCGAGCGCGCTGTTGAGCGCTCCGCTGGTCGCGCTCGCGGCGCTTGCGATCCGGCTCGAGTCGCCCGGGCATCCGATCTACCGTCAGCGGCGCGTCGGTCGGGACGGCAGGCCGTTCGAGATCTACAAGCTGCGCACGATGGTCAGAGGCGCGGAGTTCACCGGCGCCGGCCTCGCGATCCAGGAGGGCGACGATCGCATCACGCGCATCGGCTCGTTCCTGCGGCGCACGTCGCTGGACGAGCTGCCGAACTTGTGGAACGTGGTGCGCGGAGAGATGTCGATCGTCGGTCCGCGCCCGACGGTCCAGGTCCAGGTCGACCAGTACACCGAGCGCCAGCGCGGTCGCCTGAGGGTCAAGCCGGGCATCACCGGCTGGGCCCAGGTCAACGGCCGCGCGTCGCTGCCGTGGAGCGAGCGGATCGAGCTCGACCTCTGGTACGTCGAGCACTGCTCGCTCGCGCTCGACCTGAAGATCCTCGCGCGGACGGTGTGGATGGTCCTGCGCGGCGACGGCCTCTACAAGGGCGAGACGGGAGGCTGGGGCAAGTGAGCGATCGGCCCACACCCGCGCCGCCTGCGACGGCCGGCCGTCGCGCCGTCCTCCTCACCGGCGTCGGCAAGCGCTATGACATCGTCTCCGCGTTCGCGCAGCACACGACGGTGATCGCCGCCGACCCGAGCCCGCTCGCGCCCGCCCAGTACGCCGCCCACCACCGCGTCGCTCCGCCGCGGATCGATGACCCGGAGTACGTCCCGTTTCTCGCCAAGCTCTGCGCCCGGCACGACGTCGGGGCCGTCGTCCCGCTCACCGACCTCGACATCGAGGTGCTCGCGCAGGCGCGCGCCGACGGCGTTCTGCCGGCCTTCACGCCCGACCCCGAGATCGCGCGCGCGACGTACGACAAGTACGAGACGCACCACCTGCTGCTGCGGCACGGCCTGCCGTCGCCGCCGACCGTCCTGCCCGGCGAGCAGCCGGACTCCTACCCCGTGATGGTGAAACCGCGGCGCGGATCGGGCGCGCGCTCGATCCACCTGGCGCACGACGCCGACGAGGCCGACTTCTTCGTCAGATACGTGAAGGAGCCGACGATGGTGCAGCGCGCGATGGACGGGCCCGAGTTCTCGATGGACTGCCTGTCCGACCTCGACGGTCGCTGCCTCAACGTGATCCCGCGCACGATGCTCGAGTCGCGCGGCGGCGAGTCGATCAAGGGCGCGCCGCTCGCCGATCCCGAGCTGGTGGAGCTCGGCCGCCGCGTCGTCGAGGCGCTTGGCGTGCGCGGGGCGTGCACGGTGCAGGCGTTCCGCGACCGCGAGATCGGGCTCGGCATCACCGACGTCAACACGCGCTTCGGCGGCGCCTTCCCGGCGCCGACGTACGCCGCGCTGCCGGGCCGCACGTACCCGGAGCTGATCGTGCGGATGGCGAGCGGGGAGCGGATCGAGCCGCACGTCGGCGAGTACGTCGCCGGCCGCCACTTCACGCGCTACTACTGGCAGCTCGAGCTCGACGAGCAGATGCGCCCGACCGGGCGGGACATCGTCGCGCCGCCCGGCCCGCCGGTACCGCGCGCCTAGTGCCGCTCCGTCCGGCTTCTGACGCTACTCTGTCGGATAGGTGCGACACTGCCACGACAAGGAAAGGTGACTGTTCGATGGCGGCTATCGCGGAGCGGACCGAGCTGGAGCAGTTCAACGAGGTCGTCGACCTCTGGCGGGCGCGCGTGAGTCGCGCGCTCGACGAGGTTCCGGTCGCGGATGGGGACTTCTACGAGCGTCTGGCGGCGACCGTGCGTCAGCTGTCGGAGGCCATCGATCACGCGGTGCCGCCGAGTCTCGATCCCGAGGCGGTCGCCGAGATTCGTGGCGACTTGCTCGCGATCGCGCAGAGTGTGCTCGCGCACGACCCGAGACGTCCGCTCGACTCCTACGAGCAGGCGCTGCTGCGGCTCGAGGCGATCCGACACGTGATTCGCGATGCGCTCGACCAGCATGTGCTGGGCGAGCACGACGCAGCGGTGCTGATCGAAGGCCTCGAGCAGGCGCTTCCGCGCGTTAGACGCAGAGAGCTCGCGCGTCTGCTGGGGACGTCTGACCGCACGCTGCAGCGCATGCTCGCGGCCGGCAGACCGATCGATCCTTCGCGCCGGATGCTGCTCGTTGCACGGCTCGTCGAGCTGCTGCGCCGTGGGTGGACGCCCGAGGGCGTTGTCGCATGGCTGGAGCGCCCCCGCCCGGGGTTGCAGGGCGCAAGTGTGCTCGATGTGCTCGATGATCCGACGCGTGAGCACGAGGTGCTCTCGCTCGCACACGCTGGACGAGCCCAGCATGGCTCGTAGAACGAGACTTCCGCAGGGAATCGCGGTTGACGAGATCGCGTATCGCTGGTCGGACTACGACACGCCCCTCTGGGCGCGTCCAAACTCAACCGCGCAGCGCTGGAACCGCACCCGCGAGGCACCGACCCAATACCTGAGTCTCAGCCCGGAGGGCGCCTGGTCGGAGCTGATCCGAACGGAGGACCTCACGACGGTTGCGGAGGTGCGGCTGGTGAACATGCCGCTGTGGGCGCTCCACGTGCGCGAGACGCGCGTCGCGGACTATGCGACGTTCGAGAAGGCGGAAGCCGCTGGCTTCCCACCCGAGGCGCTGGTCGACGAGGATCACGAGCGCTGTCGCGCGGAGGGCGCACGGCTGCGCGACCATGGCTTCCGCGGCGTGCTCGCGCCGTCAGCGGCGCTGGCGGAGGTGGTCAACCTGACGCTGTTCGGTGCGCGCGTCGCGGTGGAGTGGGATGCAGGCGAGGACCGTCGGCTCGCCTCGTTCGTTCCGGTGAGACAACTGGCGGTCGGTCGTCCGCCCGACGATCTGCTGCCGCGTGTCCGTCACCACGGGGCGCCGCACTCCGGCTTGGCCACGTTTCGCACCGGTCGCCGATAGCGACCTCAGCCGCGTCTCGACACGCGCACGCGCAGCGTTCGCGAGAAGCCCGCCGCGTTGAGCGCGTCCGCGCGCGTCGACGCGATCACGCGATAGACGCCGGCGCCGCCCATCCGCACGCTTGCGGCGAAGCGGCCGGTCGCGTCGCTCCCGACACCGAGCACGGCCACGGGGCGCCAGGCGTGCGGCGACGTGCGCCGCTCGGCCAGCACGCGCACCCGCGCCTTCGGCGGCGACGTCAGCCCCGACAGCTGCAGCGTCCCTCCGGGGCGCAGCCGGGCGCGCGCCGCCAAAAGCCGCACCCGGGCGCGCGCCTGCGCATCCGCGGCGCCGGATACCAGCTCGCGCCCATCCGGCAGCGTCGAGATCGCGCGCAGGGGACCGTTGACGAGCAGCGTCGGCGTGGCGCTCCAGATCCCGTCCACGCCGGTGCGCGTCAGCGCGACCTCCCGCCAGAGGCCGTCCGCGCCGCGCTGCTCGACGCGCACGGGAAACCCAGCCGGCCGCCGCCCGCGCGCCAGCGCGAGCCGTCCGGTCAGCAGCCACGGCGCCTGCTCGATCGGCGCCCCGACCGGGCCGAGCGTGAGCAGGTCGCGCGCCGCCGGCATGCGCGCCGCGACGGCGCGGCGGATCTGCGGCAGCAATGCGTAGAGCGCGCCGCCGGGGCAGTCGGTGAGGTCCGCGTCGCGGTGCCCGGAGATGCGCTGGAAGCGCACGAGCGAGCCGCGCGGATGCGCGTTCACCCCTGGCTCGCCGCCGATCGAGCGCTCGGCCACGCTCCCCTGCGCCGGCACGCCCGCGAGCGAGAGCCGCCACGCGAGCAGCCGCTCGAGCGCTCCCAGCGCGGCGGGCGGCGGCGTCGCGAGCGTATAGCTGCCGATCATCGCCACGCCGGTCGACATCGTGTTCCAGCCGCCGGAATGCGCACCGATCACCGGCTGCTCGACGCCGCCTGCGCGTCCCTCGAACACCCGGCCGAAGCGGTCGACGAGGTAGTCGTAGCCGAGGTCGTTCCACTCGTTCCCGTCGCGGTGGAAGAGGCAGATCCCGAGCACGAGCGCGGCTGACCGCCCGGGCGAGTATGCGGACAGCGACTCGGTGTGGTGGATGACGGCGAAGTCCACGCGTCCGTAGCGCGCCTGCACGCGCGGGCGGCAGCGGTTGCGCGGGTCCCAGGCGCTGCGCGGCACGATCGGCGGCCGTCCGTTCGCCGCGGCCTCGCCCGCACGCGGCAGGCGTGCTGCCGCCGGCGCTCGCCCCACCGTCACTGCGCGCACGTGCAGCCCCCGCACCGGCCGCGCCCCCTGCAACTGCACGGCAACCGCGCGCCCGCTCCAGACCGGCTCGCCTGCGACCACGCGCGCCCAGCGGCTCCAGCGACCGCTCGCGCGCCGCACGCGCAGCTCCACCCCCGCGCCGGCGCCGCGCCACTCGGCGCCGACCAGCTCGAACGCGCGCGCCGCGTGCAACGCCGGCGTGCGCCAGTGCCCCTCTGCTCCGGCCTCCGCCGGCACTGCGATGGCGAAGCTCGCGGGCGGCGCACCGGCCGCGCGTGCGGGCGAGCCCGCGGCGAATGCAGCGAGCACGAGGACGACGGCGACCGGGGGGATGCGCATCATGCGCATCCGAACACCGTACGACGCCGAACTATGCGGTGGCCGCGCGGGTGCGCGAGCGGGTCGCGCGTCTGCGCGTCGCTCTGCTGCGCGCGGAGCTCGCCGTCCGCATGCCCCAGCAGGCGTCGACGAAGGCGGCGATCTCGTCCGTCAGCCGCTCCGGCCTCGTGCGCAGCTCGAGGATCGAGTCGGCGTTCAGCAGCCGCCCGTTCGGCAGCTCCGCCGCCAGCATGTCGGCGTCCGAGAACGGATGGACCGGGTCGCGCGGGTGGCCGATCACGAGCGCCGGCGCCTCGAACGTGCGCCGCTCGCTGCGGTGCGGCGCGATCCGCCCGAAGAACAGCCCCTGCAGCACGGCCGCGCTCGGGCCCGGGTCCTGCGCGACCCAGTCGACCATGATCTCCGCCACGAGCGGGAGCGGCCGTCGCGGCAGCCGGCGCGCCACCGCCTGCACGCCCTTCATGACCGGCTCGCCGAACGTCAGCGCGACGAGCAGCGGCGTGAAGGCGATCGCGCAGCCGAGCAGCGCGTTGTCGAGTACCGGCATCTCCAGCACCATCCCGCGCACGCGCTCCGGCGCGGCGGAGGCGACCTCCAGCGTCACGTTCGCGCCGAGCGAGGTGCCGCCGATCACCGCCTGCTCGACCTCCAGCTCGTCGAGCAGCGCGATCGTCTGGCGCCCGAACGTCGTCATCGAGTAGCGCCACATGTCGCGCGGACGGTCGGATCTGCCGTGCCCGAGCGGGTCCATCAGCACCACCCGCTCGCCGCGCTCGGCGAGCGCGCGCGCGAGCGGCTCCTGCATCCGCTGCGACAGCAGCAGCCCGGGCAGCAGGACCGTCACGCGCGGCCCGTCGCCGTAGACCGTGTATGCGATCCGCTGACCCTCGTGGGTGAAGAACGCCATCGTTCTCCGAGGGTACCGCTCCGAGATCGCGCGGGCGCATGCGGCCGGCACGCCGCGCGTGACGCTCGAGCGCGAGCGGCTCGGCGTCGACCACGCCGTCGCGCTGGCCGGCTGACGCGCCGCCGGAGGTGGGTCCCCGTCTAGTCGGCGGGCTTCGTCCCCGCCACCACGAAGCCGAGGATCGCGGCGTAGAAGCGCCCGCGTGCGTGCGCCTCGTCGATCGCGTCCCACCATGCGATCAGCTCCTCGGGCGTGAACGAGCCGGCCGCGATCGCCGCGTCGAGATGGCCCGACAGGACCCAGCCGAACAGGTCGAACGGGACGTCGATCGCGTGCGGGATCGTGACGACGTCCTCGAGGCCGACGTCGCGCGCCAGCCGCGGCAGCGTGCGGCCGACGCAACCGTTCGCGACGCCGTCGCTGTAGCTGCGCACGATCCGCCGCGTCAGCTCCAGCTCGGCGCCGTCGATCGCGAAGGTGTCCCAGTCGACCTCGAACAGCACGAGCCGGCCGCCTGGCCGCAGCACGCGCGTCATCTCGGCGACGATCGCCGCCGGGTCGCCCTCCGCATGCATCAGCAGCCGCTCGGCGCGGCAGCGGTCGACCGCGGCGTCCGGCAGCTCGAGCGCGCGCGCGTCGCCGACGCGGAACTCGACGGGCAGGTTGCGGCCCTGGGAGCGCCGCCCCGCCTCGGCGACGATCAGCGGGGAGGCGTCGATCCCCAGCACGTGCCCGTTCGGGCCGACGCGCCGGCCGATCGTGCGGGCGTCGTCGCCGGCGCCGCAGCCGAGCTCGAGCACGCGCTGGCCGCGGTGCAGCCGCAGCTGGTCGAGCATGATCGGCTTGAGCGCGCGCACAGCCGAGAGCCGATTGCCGGCGTCGAAGAAGCGCAGCGCGAAGCCGGGATCGGTGACCGGCGGCGGTTGCTGCGCGAGCCCGATGTCTTCGGTGTCGAACGCGCTCATGCGAGCCACTCCGCGACCAGGCGCCCGATCAGCGGTCCCTGGTCCTCCTGCAGGAAGTGGCCGGCGTCCGGGATCACGTGCGCGATCTCGGTGCCGATCGCGGCGGCGAAGCGCTCCCCGGTTCTGAGCGGGATGATCGGGTCGCTGTCGGCCCACAGCACGAGCTTCGGCCGCGGGTCGTCGGCGAGCGCGTCGAGCACGCGCTGCCCAGCGGCGGCGCCCGGCTGCTCGGGCGTGCGCGGGATCATCAGCGGGAACGCGCGCGCGCCCGCTTTCGAGGCGCCGTCGGCGAACGGCGCCTCGTACGCCGCGATCACCGCGTCGCCGGGGTCGCGGTGGCAGGCGCCGCGCACGAGCATGCCGATCGGCAGGTCCTCGGTGCGCTCGACGAAGTCGCGGAACATCGTCCACGCGTCGCTCATTCTCTGGTGCCCGGTGAACAGGCCGGTGTCCATCACGACGATGCGGTCGATCCGCTCCGGCTGCTCCACCGCGACGCGCAGGCCGATCGGTCCGCCCCAGTCGTGCACGACGACGGTCGCGCCGCGCAGGTCGAGCCGTTCGACGAGGTCCGCCAGCAGGGCGGTGTGGCGATCGTACGAGTACCAGCCGAGGTCGGTCGGCTTGTCGGAGCGGCCGAAGCCGGCATGGTCCGGCGCGATGCAGCGAAAGCCGGCGTCGCGCAGCGGCGGGATCAGGTGACGCCACAGGTAGGACCAAGTCGGCTCCCCGTGCACGAGCAGGACGGGCGGTCCGTCGCCCTCGTCGACGTGCGCGAGGCGCAGCCCGTCGAGCTCGCGCCACCGCGGCACGTACGGGAAGTCCGCCAGGTCCGCGAAGCGCTCCTCGGGCGCTCGCACCGCCTCGGTCATCGCCCATCCCCTCTCTCACGGGACACCGTTTCCGGTGTCGTACGACGAAGTGAACCGCAAATCCAGTCGCGCGTGCGACACAACCCCGCCGCGATGTTCGCATTGTGACGGTGTACGGCTGGTGTGAGACGGGCGTCGTGCGGCCCCCTCCGACTCGCGCTCCTGACGGGATAGGCCCTAACCTGCCGTCCGTCCGCCGCCTCCACCCGCGACCCAAGAGCGTCACATGGCTACGACTGAGCCCCAGACCACCACGCAGGTCGACGACCGACTGGCCGTCGACACGATCCGCACCCTCGCGATGGACGCGGTGCAGCAGGCGAACAGCGGCCACCCGGGCATGCCGATGGGCATGGCTCCCGCCGCCTACGTGCTCTTCAAGGAGGTCATGCGGCACAACCCGCGCGACCCGCACTGGCAGGACCGCGACCGCTTCGTCCTGTCGGCCGGCCACGGCTCGATGCTGCTCTACGCCGCGCTGCACCTGTCGGGCTACGACGTCACGCTCGACGACCTGAAGGCGTTCCGCCAGTGGGAGTCGCGCACGCCCGGCCACCCCGAGGTGCACCACACGCCTGGCGTCGAGACGACGTCGGGCCCGCTCGGGCAGGGCTTCGCGAACGCGGTCGGGATGGCGCTCGCCGAGCGCTTCCTGCGTGAGCGCTTCGGGGCCGAGGTGCAGGACCACCGCATCTTCGGCATCTGCTCTGACGGCGACCTGATGGAGGGCGTGAGCGCCGAGGCGGCATCGATCGCCGGCCACCTGGGTCTCGGTCGCCTGATCTTCCTCTACGACGACAACCACATCTCGATCGACGGCGACACGGCGCTCTCGTTCGACACCGAGGACGTCGAGGCCCGCTTTCGCGCCTACGGCTGGCACGCCGAAGCGGTCGAGGATGCGAACGACCTCGACGCGCTGCGCGCCGCGATCGCGGCCGCGATCGCGGAGGACGAGCGCCCGTCGCTGATCCGCGTGCGCTCGACGATCGCGTACGGCTCGCCCAACAAGGCCGGCACGGCCGCCGCCCATGGCGCAGCGCTTGGCGAGGACGAGGTGCGCGCCACGAAGGAGGCGTTCGGCTGGGATCCGGACAAGCACTTCTTCGTGCCCGACGGCGTCTATGCGCGGTTCGGCACGATCGAGCGCGGCGCGCGCGAGCAGCGCGAATGGGAGCATCGCTTCCGCGCCTGGCAGGACGCGAACCCGCAGCTCGCGAAGGAATGGGACGCGGCGTGGGCCGGCCGGCCGCTGCCGGGCATCGGCGCCGCGCTGCCGCGCTACGAGGCCGGCAAGAAGCTCGCCACGCGCGCGGCGTCGGGCGAGGTCCTGCAGGCGATCGCGCCCTACCTGCCCACCATGGTCGGCGGGTCGGCGGACCTCAACGAGTCCGTCAAGACGGGCATCAAGGCCGACGACGCCTACAGCCGCGAGCGGGCCTGCCGCAACGTCTTCTGGGGAATCCGCGAGCACGCGATGGGGGCCGCGGTCAACGGCATGTGCCTGCACGGCGGGATCGTCAAGCCCTACGGCGCGACGTTCCTGCAGTTCGCCGACTACATGCGCCCTGCGATCCGCCTGTCGGCGCTCATGAGCATCCCGGTCATGTGGATCTACTCGCACGACTCGGTCGCGCTCGGCGAGGACGGCCCGACGCACCAGCCGGTCGAGCACCTCGCCGCGCTGCGCGCGATCCCGGGCCTCACGCTGATCCGTCCGAGCGACGCGAACGAGACGGCGGTTGCCTGGCGCGTGATGGTCGAGGAGATCGACGGTCCGTGCGTGCTCGTGCTCAGCCGCCAGAACCTGCCGGTGCTCGACCGTTCCGGCGGTGCCGGGCAGGCTGAGGAGCTCGTGCGCGGCGCTTACGTGCTGGTCGAGGAGGAGGACGCCGTCGCGACGCTCGTCGGCACCGGCTCCGAGGTCTCGCTTGCGCTCGCGGCGCGCGATCTGCTCGCGGGCGAGGGCATGAAGGCGCGCGTCGTCGCGATGCCGAGCTGGGAGCTATTCGCAGCCCAGGACGAGGCGTACCGCGCCGCGGTGCTGCCGCCCGACCAGCCGAAGGTCTCGGTCGAGGCCGGCATCGCGATGGGCTGGGCGCAGTGGGTCGACGCGTCGGTCTCGATCGAGCGCTTCGGCGCCTCCGCTCCCGGCGAGGTCGTGATGCGAGAGCTGGGCATGACGCCCGAGCACGTCGCCGAGACGGTCAAGTCGCTGCTGTAGCCGCGGCGATCCGTGCGCGTCGAGGGCTCAGTGCAGCGTCTCGCCGCGCGCGAGCATCGATACGAATCTGTCGATCCGTCTGGCGCGCGTCTGCGGCCGCTTCGCGTCCTGCACGCGGTAGAGGATCGCGTAGCGGTTCGCGCCTCTGAGCGTGGCGAAGAAGGCCGCCGCAGCGGGGTTCGCGTCGAGCGCAGCCTGCAGGTCGGTCGGGACCGTGGCGGTGCGCTGACCGTCGTACGCGGCCGCCCAGCGGCCGTCTGCTCTCGCCGCCTCGACCTGCGCGAGGCCGGCCCGGCGCATGCGGCCGGCGGCGACCAGTCGCTCGACGTGCTCTGTGTTGATCTTCGACCAGCGGCTGCCGCGTTTGCGCGGCGTGAAGCGCTGCAGGAACCAGGTCGCGTCGAAGGGGAGCCGCTGCCCATCGATCCAGCCGAAGCAGAGCGCGACGTCGAGCGCTTCGGCGTGGGTCACAGTTGCGATCCCCGTGGCCTTCTTGGCGATCTTCAGCCACACGCCCGGGGCACTCGCGTGCTCGCGCTCAAGCCATGCCTCCCACGCGGCAACGGAGGAAAACGGCAGGACCGGCAGCTCGTCCGACGGCATCGGCGTCGAGTCAAGCACACGGCGCGAGAGGGGGCCCGCTGTGGCGAACCCCCTCTCTGCCGTCGCTTCGGGCCTGAGGGTTCCGAAGCCGCTGCTCGCGCGCGTGCAGGCGTGGAACGGAGATGCCCGCGGGACCCGGCCGCTCGATCCGGATCGCTGCCGGATCGGCCGACTCGTAGTAGGTAGGTCCGCGCTGCCCATCCGCGGCGAGGCGCACGAGAAGCTAGCTCCGCGCCTTTCGCGATGCGCCGATTGCCGGAAAGCAGGCGTTCCCACGGACGCGAGCACGCACGGTAGGCTGGCGCCGTGAGCTCTGCGGGGGGCCCATCCGGCACGCAAACCGGCAACCACGCGCCCGGCAGCTCTGCACGCTCGCGCGTGCGTCCTCCCCGCATCGAAGTGCCGCTCGAGCGGGCTCGCGAGCTGACCGCGCTCGACGAGACGATCGCGGCCGCGTCCGCCGGAGCCGGCCGCGTCGTGCTGCTCGAGGGAGCGGGCGGGATCGGCAAGACGCTGCTGCTCGCGCACGCGATCCAGCGCGCGCAGGCGAGCGGCGTGACCGTGTTGCGCGCACGTGGCGGGGAGCTCGAGCGCCAGTTCCCGTTCGGCGTCGCGCTGCAGCTGTTCGAGCCCTACCTGTCGGCTGCGTCTCCGCGCGAGCGCAGACGCGTGCTCGCCGGCGCGGCGGCCCACGCGGAGCCGCTGCTGTCGGGTGAGGTGGTGGGCGGCGAGAGCCGCGCGCCCGACTTCTCGCTGCTGCACGGGCTGCACTGGCTCGTCGCCAACATCGCCGAGCGCCGGCCGCTGCTGCTGGCGGTCGACGACGCGCACAGCGCCGACGAAGCCTCGTTGCACGCGCTGCTGTTCATCGCCCAGCGGATCGAGGACCTGCCGCTCGTGATCGTCGCGACCGCGCGCCCGCGCCCCGCCGCGGGCGCCGGCAGCGGCGACGCGCTCAGTGCGCTCGCGACCCATCCGCTCACGCGCCGCTTCGAGCTCGGTCCGCTCAGCGAGCACGCGATCGCCACGATCGTGCGGCGGTCGCTGCCGGACGCGGACGGCGACTTCTGCGCGGCCTGCGCGCGCGTCACGAACGGCAACCCGTTCTTCCTGCGCGAGCTGCTCAACGAGCTGCGCGCCGCCGGCGAACCCGCAGTCGGCGCCGAGCGGGTGCAGGAGGTCGAGGCGCTCGGGCCGCTGACGATCGCGCAGGCGGTCGACGCTCGCATCCGGCGTCTGTCCTCCGGGGCACCGGCGCTGGCGCACGCCGTCGCGGTGCTCGGCGACGGCGTTCCGCTCGTGCACGCCGCCACGCTCGCGAGACTCGAAGCGGTCGACGCCGCCGTCGCCGCGGACGAGCTCGCCGGCGCCGACGTGCTGCGCTCGGCGCCCGAGCTCGGCTTCGTCCACCCGATCGTGCGCCAAGCGGTCTACCTCGGGATCCCGACCGCGGAACGCGGCCAGCTGCACCTCGCGGCCGCCGAGCTGCTGCGCGGTGGTGGGAGCGATGTCGACGAGCGTGCCGCGGCGCATCTGCTCGAGACGCTGCCGGTCGGCGCTCCGTGGGTCGTGACCTGCCTGCACACCGCGGCCAGACGGGCGCTCGCCGGTGGCGTGCCGGAGACTGCCGCGAGCTACCTGCTGCGGGCGCTCGACGAGTCTCCGGCGCAGGCCGAGCGCGCCGAGCTGCTCGTCGACCTCGGCCGTGCCGAGGCGCTCGCCGGACTGCCCAGCGCCGTCCAGCGGCTGCGCACCGCGGTCGCGCTGCTCGAGCAGCCGGAGGCGCGCGCACGTGCGCTCGCGCAGCTCGGCCAGGCGCTGTACACGGCGGGCGACAACGCCGGCGCGGCGAGCGCGTTCGACGAAGGCCTGCGCGTGCTCGACGGTGCCGATCCGGTGCTCGAGGAGCAGCTGACGGCCGGGTACCTCGGCGCCGCACGGCTCGACTTCCGCACGCGCGAGACCGCGCAGACGCGCTTCCGCGAGCTGCTCGCGGGCTCGACCGAGGCGACGACGCCGGCGCAGCGCGAGCTGCTTGCGCAGCGGGCGCTCGAGCATGCGATGCAGGGCAACGCACCCGCGCTCGAGGTCGTCGAGCTGATCCGCCTCGCGCACGCGGACGGCGAGCTGCTGCGCGAGGCGACCGCCGACGGCGTCGCGTGGGCCGGCTCGGTCGCGACGCTGCTGTTCTGCGACGCGCTCGAAGAGGTCGAGCAGGCGACGAGCGCCGGCCTCGAGGACGCCCGCCGTCGCGGCTCCGTGATCGGCTTCGCGGTCATGTCGGCGGTGCGCGGCGCCTCGCGCTATCTGCGCGGCGATCTCACAGCCGCGCTCGGCGACCTCGAAGGCGGCCTGGAGCGGGTGCCGCTGATGGTGCTCGTGAAGCCGTTCGCCCACGGCTGGATGGCGCTTGCGCACATCGACCGCGGCGAGTTCAAGCAGGCGCACGCGCTGGTCGGCCAGCCCGACGAGGAGCAGGACGCGCACTTCACCTACAACTGGGCGCTGTTCGCGCGTGGCCGTCTCGCGCTCGCGCAGGACGACGCGGCGAGCGCGCTCGACGACCTGCGCGAGTGCGGCCGCCGGCAGCTGGCCGTCCCGGCGCCGAACCCGGGCGTGCTGCCATGGCGCTCGGAGGCGGCGATCGCCGCGCATCGGTGCGGCCATGTCGAGCGGGCGCGCGCGCTCGCCGACGAGGAGCTCGAGCTCGCGCGCGCCTTCGGCTCCGCGCGCGCGGTCGGGACGGCGCTGCGCGCCGCCGGCCTCGTCGCCGAGGAGCACGAGCGTCTCCCCCTGCTGGAACAGGCGGTCACGGCGCTCGAGCGCTCACCGGCGCAGCTCGAGCTGGGCCGCACGCTCGTCGACCTCGGCAGTGCGCAGCATGCCGCCGGTCAGCGGACGACCGCGCGCGAGACGCTGCGCACCGGGCTCGACATCGCCCACCACGCGGGCGCGGATGGCCTCGCGGCCACCGCTCGCGCCGCGCTCGTGGCGGCGGGCGCACGGCCGCGGCGGCCGGCCGTCCGCGGCGCGGACGCGCTCACGCCCAGCGAGCGGCGCGTCGCCGAGCTGGCCCAGCAGGGGCTGACGAACCGCGAGATCGCGCAGGCGCTGTTCGTCTCGACGAAGACGGTCGAGTTCCATCTGCGCAACGCCTACTTCAAGCTGTGCATCCGCTCGCGCGCCGAGCTGGGCGAGGCGCTGCGCGCAGACCGTGCCGCCTCAGGCGCGGCCGTAGACGGGGATCGCGGCGCCGCTCGTGGCGGCTCCGTCGTCTGAGCAGAGAAAGGCGATCGTCGCTGCCAGCTGCGCCGGGGCGACCCACTTCGACCAGTCGGCGTTCGGCATCGCGGCGCGGTTCGCGGGCGTGTCGATCACGCTCGGCAGCAGCGCGTTGCAGCGCACGCCCTCGTCGCGGTACTCGACCGCGACCGCCTGCGCGAACGCGATCACGCCCGCCTTCGCCGTCACGTAGCCCGCCGCGCCCGGGAACGGCTGCAGCGCCGCGCGAGTGCCGACGCACACGATCGATCCGCCCCCGGCGGCGACGAGGTGCGGCAGCGCCGCCTGCGTGACGAGGTAGGTCGGGCGCAGGTTGAGTCGCAGCTGCGCCTCGAACCGCACGATCGGCTCCTCCGCCACACGCGCGCCCTGCGCGAAGCCGCCGACGAGGTTCACGACCGCGTGCAGCGGCGCGCCGTCGGCGCCGGCCGCCAGCGCGACCGCGCGGCCGACCGCATCCGGCTCGAACAGGTCCGCCTCCACGAGCTCCAGGCCGTCGCGTCGCTGCACGCGCTCGAGCTCCCGCTCGGCGACCCACGGGACGACGACGCGCCAGCCGTCGTCGAGCAGGCGTCCGGTGACCGCCGCGCCGAGACCGCCGGTCCCGCCCGTCACGAGCGCGCTGCGATCGGTCGGCATGCCACAACCGTACCGACCGAGCGTCCGCCCGCTTCCCGACAAACTCCGCAAATTGCGGACGGCCCCCGGACACGGCGGGGAGCCCGTGAAGGCCCGCTGACTAAGGTGTCCCGACCCCCATGGCGAAGGACACCGAGAAGCTCATCCGTCAGCTCTCGCTCATCAGCTACCTGATGGCCGAGCGGCGCCCCGTCACCGCTCCCGAGATTCGACGCGACGTCGAGGGCTACAGCGCGATGAACGAGGACGCGTTCGCGCGCCGCTTCTACGCCGACCGCTCCGAGCTTGAGGCGCTCGGAATCCAGCTGTCGGTCGACAAGCCGGTCGAGGGGCTCGCCGAGCAGGAGAACTACTCGCTGCCGCCGGAGAACTTCCACCTGCCGGCGATCGAGTTCACCGACGCCGAGCTGGCCGGCCTGCAGACCGCGCTGTCGCTGCTCGACGGCGAGTTCGCCTACGCCGAGCCGCTGCGGCTCGCGCTGCAGCAGATCTCGTGGGGCCGCACGAACCCGCTGCAGGCGCCCGAGCAGCGCTCGATCGCGCTCGGCATCACCGCCTCAGCCGGCGGGCACGAGCTGTCCCAGCGGCTCGCGAAGATCGAGACCGCGATCTTCCGCCGCAAGACGATCGTCTTCGACTACTACACGATGCAGCGCGACGAGCTCGGCGCGCGCAAGGTCGATCCCTACCAGCTGCTGTTCCAGGGCGGGCAGTTCTACCTCGTCGGGCGCGCGCACGAGCGCGACGCGATCCGCGTCTTCCGCCTCTCGCGCATCCGCGGCAAGGTCGCGTACGCGTCGAAGGCCGAGCACGACTTCCAGCGCCCTGAGGACTTCGACCCGCGCGCCTACGCGAACCGCATCCAGTGGCAGTTCGGCGAACCGGTCGGGACCGCCGAGGTGCGCATCGGCGAGACGATCGGCTGGCAGATCGAGCGCCACTTCGGCCGCTACGGCGAGATGACGGCAGCCGACGACGGATCGGGAGACCGCCTCTTCACGACCGAGTACGCCGACGCGCGCCAGCTCGTCGCGTGGGTGCTCGGGCTCGGCGAGTACGCGCGCCTCGTCGCTCCGTCGGAGCTGGTGGAGGAGCTCGAGAAGCGGCTCGGGCTGCTGGTCGAGCGCCACGAGGGCGAGCTGGAGCTGGCGGCGCCGGTCGCGACCGTCGCCGGCGACGTGGGCGCCGAGGCGGAGTCGAACGGAAGCGGCCGCGGCCGCGAGTCCGCCGCGATCCGGCCGGAGCGCTTCGCGCGGCTCGTGACGCTCGCCTCGATCCTCATCCGGGCCGGCCGCGAGAGCCGCCGCCTTTCGGCGGTCGAGGTGCGCGAGGCGCTGCAGGTCTCCGAGCAGGAGCTGGAGGAGGACATCGGCGTGCTGAACGTCGTCAACTTCGGCGCCGGCTCCTACGTCCTCTATGCCGAGGTGCAGGAGGACGGGATGATCATGGTCGACCCCGAGGCCTATGGTGACTCGTTCGCGCGTCCGGCGCGGCTGCTGCCGGTCGAGGCGAAGGCGCTGATCGCGGCGATCGACCTGATCGGCGAGCACATCCCCGAGGGCTCGCTCGCGTCGGTGCGCAAGAAGGTCGTCGACGCGCTCGGCGAGGACCCGATCCGCGAGGGGCTCCAGGTGGCGACCGCCAGCGGCGACGACTCGCAGGTGGCGGCGACGGTCTCGCGCGCGATCGCCGACCAGCGACTGCTGGCGATCGACTACTTCAAGGAGAACGAGGGCGAGTTCTCCGCGCGCACGGTGGAGCCCTACGCGCTGATCAACGGGCGCGAGGGCTGGTACGTCGCCTCCTACGACCCGGCCAAGCAGGCGGTCCGCCACTTCCGCCTCGACCGCATCAAGGCCGCGACCGTGACGAAGGAGCGCTTCGAGCCGCGCCCCGAGGTCGACCCGGCCGCCGACGTCGACGGCTGGCCGCGCACCGGCGAGGTGCCGGCCTCGCGTCGCGCGCGCCTGTGGATCTCGCCGGAGCGCGCGCGCTGGGCGCGCGAGGAGCGCACGGTGGTCGAGGAGCTCGAGGACGGCTCGGTGATCGTCGAGCTGAGCTTCGCGGGCGTCGCCTGGCTCGTGCGCGAGGTGCTCAAGGAGGCCGGCGACGCGGCGGTGCTCGAGCCCGAGGACGCGCGCGCGGCCGTACGGACCGCCGCCGCGCATCTGGCGGCCGCGTAGCCTGCGCGGGCGTGAGCCGCCGCGACCAGATCCGCATGACCGACGTCGAGCTGGCGGCGTTCCTCGACGAGCAGCGCACGCTCATCCTCGCGACGGTCGGGCACGATGGCTGGCCGCACCTGATGCCGCTCTGGTTCATCGTGCGCGACGGCGAGCCGTGGGCGTGGACGTACGCGAGATCGCAGAAGGTCAAGAACCTCGAGCGCGATCCGCGCGCGACGTGGCAGGTGGAGGCCGGGGAGTCGTACGAGCAGCTGCGCGGCGTGATGGTGAAGGCGCGCGTGGAGCTGCACCGCGAACTGTCCACCGTCTCCGCCTTCGGCGAGGAGCTGTTCAAGCGCTACACGGGCATGGACCCGCTGCCCGAGCCGGTGCTCGCGATGATCGCCGCGCAGGCACCCAAGCGCGTCGCGCTGCGGATGGTCGCCGCAACCGACGAGCCGCCCGTCACGTGGGACCACGCAAAGCTCGGCGGCACGTACTAGGACGGTCAGGCGGTCGCCTGCTCGCGCCTCCACACGCGACCCGTCCGCTCGTACTCCACCCCGCGCGCGAGCGCGTTCGCGAAGTCCGATCCGCGCTCGCGCTCGACGAGCCACAGCGCGAGGTCCATCCCCGCGGTCACGCCCTGCGACGTGAGGATGTCACCGTCGTCGACGACGCGCTCGTCGATCACCTCGGCGCCCGTCTCGCGCAGGCGGCCGAGCGCGAGGCGGTTGGTCGTCGCGGGACGTCCTGCGAGCAGACCCGCGGCAGCCAGCAGCAGCGCGCCCGTGCAAACGGACGCGACCGCGACGCCCTCACCGTGCAGGCGCGCCAGCGCCGCCGGGATCGCGCCGCGCTCGATCTCCGCCAGCACGCCCGTCGGACTGCCGTCGAGCAGGCCGCCGCCGGGCACGAGCACGAGGTCGGGCCGCTGCCCGAGCGCCCGCTCGGGCACGAGCGTCGTGCCGAGTGCCGTGACGACGCACTCGGCCTCGCCGAGTGTCACGAGCGCGACTTCGAACGGCGCGCCGGCGCGTGCGGCGTGGCGCAGCAGCTCGTTCGGGCCGAGCGCGTCGAGGTCGTCGAAGCCGTCGAAGATGAGGATGTCGATCTGCATACGGAGGATCCTCGCGCCGCGCGGCCGCATCCGCCAGTGGCAAGAATGACAATGTCCGTATGATTCCGGACATGGCGCACCGCATCGCCGTTCTCGCCCTGCCGGACGTCGTCGCCTTCGACCTCGCGACGCCGTTCCAGGTGCTGTGCCGGCACTACGAGCTCACGCTGTGCGGAGCAGAGCGCGGAGCGATCGAGACGACCAGCGGCTTTCCCGTCGTCGCGCCCCGTGGGCTCGACGGGGTCGCCGTGGCGGACACCGTGTTCGTGCCCGGCTTCGCGCCGCGTGCCTGGCCTCCACCGGCGTCCGTGCTGCGCGCGCTCCAAGCCGCCCGCGCCCGCGGCGCCCGCGTCGCCTCGATCTGCACCGGCGCCTTCGCGCTGGGCGCCGCGGGCCTGCTCGACGGCCGCCGCGTCACGACCCACTGGCGCTACGCGCGGCGCCTCGCCGAGCTGTATCCGGCCGCGCGCCTGGATGCCGACGTCCTCTACGTCGACGACGGCGACCTGCTCACCTCCGCCGGCGTCGCCGCCGGCATCGACCTGTGCCTGCATCTCCTGCGACGCGATCACGGCACCGAGGCGGCGAACGAGGCGGCCCGTCACACGGTCGTCGCTCCGCACCGCGCCGGCGGACAGGCGCAGTTCATCGAGCGTGCCGTACCGACCACCGACGACGGCAGCCTGGAGTCGACCCGAGCGTACGCGCTCGAGCACCTCGATCGTCCGCTCACGATGGCCGCGCTCGCCCGCCACGCCTGCACGAGCGAGCGCACGTTCAACCGCCGCTTCCGGCAGGAGACCGGCACGACTCCGCTCAAGTGGCTGCACGCGCAGCGCGTCGACCACGCGCGCCGGATGCTCGAGGGCAGCGACCTGCCGATCGAGGCGGTCGCGCGCCGCTGCGGCTTCGGCTCCGCGGCGATCCTGCGTCAGCACTTCCGCCGTGTGACCGCCACGACGCCGACCGCGTACCGGCGCACGTTCAGCGCGAGCGTCGGAAGCACGCTGCAGCAGGCCCAGGTACGCTGAACCACCATGGAGCAGCTCCGGGGGCTCATCTTGTCGGGGGGCAAGGGCACGCGCCTGCGCCCGATCACGCACACGAGCGCGAAGCAGCTCGTGCCCGTCGCCAACAAGCCGGTGCTGTTCTACGGCATCGAGGCGATGGCCGCCGCCGGCATCAAGGAGATCGGGATCATCATCGCGCCCGAAACGGGCGAGGAGATCAAGGCGGTCGCGGGCGACGGCTCGCAGTTCGGCGTCGAGATCACCTACATCCTCCAGGACGAGCCGCTCGGGCTCGCGCACGCCGTCCTCACGGCCGAGCCGTTCCTGCGCGACGCGCCGTTCGTGATGTACCTCGGCGACAACCTGCTGCAGGGCGGGATAGACGAGCTGGTGCGGGCGTTCAGAACGAACGAGCCCGAAGCGCTGATCCTGCTCACACCCGTCCCCGACCCCGAGAACTACGGCGTCGCCGAGCTGAACGGCGGCCAGGCGGTCAAGCGCCTTGTCGAGAAGCCGAAGGAGCCCGCGACGAACCTTGCGCTCGTGGGCGTCTACATGTTCACGCCGGAGATCCACGAAGCGGCGCGGGCGATCGAACCGTCCGCGCGCGGCGAGCTCGAGATCACCGACGCGATCCAGTACCTCGTCGACCAGGGCCGCCGCGTGGAGCCGCACATCGTCAGCGGCTGGTGGAAGGACACCGGCAGACTCGAGGACATGCTGGAGGCAAACCGGCTGATCCTTGAGAACGTCGAGCAGCGGATCGACGGCGAGCTGATCGAGTCGCAGGTCGAGGGGCGCGTGATCGTGGAAACGGGCGCGCGGCTCGTGCGCTCGACGGTGCGCGGGCCGGCGATCATCGGGGCTGGCGCCACGCTGACGGACTGCTACGTCGGTCCGTACACGGCGATCGCGGAAGGCTGCGCGATCGAAAACGCCGAGGTCGAGCACTCGATCCTGCTCGCCGGCTCGTCCGTCTGCAACCTCGCCGGACGCATGGAGTCCTCGCTGCTGGGCCGCAACGTCGCGATCCGTCGCGACGACCGCCAGCCGCGCGCCTACCGCTTCATGGTCGGCGACAACTCGGAAATCGGCATCCTGTAGGGATGAAGGTCCTCGTCACCGGTGCCGGCGGAATGCTCGGCCACGAGGTCGTACGCGCCGCGGAGGCGGCGGGAGACGACGTGCTCGCGCTCGCGCGCGGCGACCTCGACGTCACCGACGAGCGCGCCGTCGCCGCCGCGCTGTCGGACGAGCCGCTCGACGCGGTGATCAACTGCGCGGCCTGGACCGACGTGGACGGCGCCGAGTCCGACCCGGACGGCGCCGATGCCGTCAACGCGCTCGGCGCGGAGCACATCGCGCAGGCGGCGGCCCACGTCGGCGCGCGGCTTGTGCACGTCTCGACCGACTACGTCTTTGACGGCGACCGCTCGCCCGACGAGCCCGCCTACGTCGAGTCCGACGTGCCCGGCCCGCGCAGCGTCTACGGGGCGTCGAAGCTTGCCGGAGAGGAGGCGGTCGCGGCCGCCGGCGGCTCGCACGCGATCGTGCGCTCGTCATGGCTGTTCGGGGTCGGCGGTCGCAACTTCGTCGCGTCGATGCTCGCACTCGGCGCCGAGCGCGAGGAGGTGACGGTCGTCGACGACCAGATCGGCTGCCCGACCGCGACCGCGCATCTCGCGCCCGCGCTGCTGGCGCTCGCGCGCGAGGAGGAGGTGCAGGGGATCCTCCACGTCGCCGGCGGCGGCCAATGCACGTGGTACGACCTGGCTGCGGAGACGTTCCGGCAAGCCGGGATCGCCTGCCGCGTGCTGCCATGTACGACCGCGGAGATGCCGCGCCCGGCGCCGCGGCCGGCCTTCAGCGCGCTCGCCAGCGAGCGCGACGACGCACCCCAGCTGCCATCGTGGCAGGAGGGTCTCGCCACGTATCTCGCACAGCGGGGGGTCCACGCATGAAGCTGTTGGTCTGTGGGGGAGCCGGCTTCATCGGCTCGAACTTCGTCCGCTTGCGCGTGCGCGACCACGGCGACGAGGTCGTGGTGCTCGACAAGCTCACGTACGCCGGTCGCAAGGAGAACCTGCACGACACGCTCGACCAGATCCGCTTCGTGCACGGCGCGATCGAGGACCCGGACGCCGTCGCGGACGCGATCGAGGGTGTCGACGCGGTCGTCAACTTCGCCGCCGAGACGCACGTCGACCGCTCGATCGCCGGACCGCAGGCGTTCGTCGACACGAACCTGCAGGGCACATTCGTGCTGCTGGAGGCGGCCCGGGCCGCGGGCGTGCGCTACGTGCAGGTCTCGACCGACGAGGTCTACGGCTCGATCGAGGAGGGCTCCTTTACGGAGGAGTCGCCGCTCGTGCCCTCGTCGGTCTACAGCGCGACGAAGACCGGCGGCGATCTGCTCGCCGCCAGCTACTTCCACACGTACGGCCTCGAGACGCTGATTTGTCGCGGCTCGAACAACTACGGGCCCTACCAGTACCCGGAGAAGCTGATCCCGCTGATGGTGCTCAACGCCTTGCACGCCGACAAGCTGCCGGTCTACGGGGACGGCATGCAGGTGCGCAACTGGCTCTATGTCGAGGACTTCGGTCGCGGGATCGGGCACGCGCTCGCCCACGGCGCGGCCGGTGAGGTCTACAACGTCGGTGGTCCGGACGAGTGCCCGAACATCGAGGTCGTCAAGCGGATCGTCGCGTCGACCGGCAACGACGAGTCGCTGATCGAGTACGTGACCGACCGGCCGGGCCACGACCGACGCTACTCGCTCGCCTCGGAGAAGCTGAAGGCGCTCGGCTGGCAGCCCCAGGTGCATTTCGCCGAGGGGCTGGAGCAGACGGTGCGCTGGTATCGCGAGAACGCGTGGTGGTGGGAGCCGATCCGCTCGGGCGACTACCGCGAGTACTACGAGCGCCAGTACGGTCGCGCGCTCGGATAGATGGCGGCTCGCACGGAGAAGGCGCGTGGAAGCTGTGCAGTTATGCACCGGTCGGGTGACTGATACGCCGTACCGGGGGAACACTCCCGCCATGCGTACTCGTCGCAAGACCCGCAGGAGACCGGACGCGCGCTGGCGCGAGTCCTGCGTCGACGGCGTCCTGCACGTCGCGTTTGCCGCCGCCGAGCGCGCGGAAGCGGCCGCGGAGCGCTGCGTGCCGAGCGGTTGGCGGTCGCGTCACAGCCGACGACACGGACGTCGTCGCGGCTCGCTGTGGCACCGGTGACGCCGCTCAGCTCAAATGCGCTGGAAATGCTGCGTTTGCACGAGTCACCGTCAGGACGGTGACAGAGTTACACTCACGGGTGATAACCGCGATGGCCAGCTCGGATCGCATCCCCACCCGCCCCCCGGTGCCGCGCGGCCGTCACGCCCCGCCGCTTGAAGTGCGCCTCGCGCAACAGCGCGAGCGCCTCTTCGACGCTGCCGCCTCCGTGTTCGCGACGACCGGCTACGCCGACGCGAGCGCGGAATCGATCAGCCGCGCCGCCGGCATGTCGAAGGCGACCTTCTACGAGCACTTCGCGAACAAGGAGGAATGCATCCTCGCGCTGTTCGACGCGGCCTATCAGGTGGTCCTCAGCCGCATCCTCGGCGCGGTCGCCGGTGCCGGCGAGGACCCCGTCGCGCGCATGCGCGAGGGGATGCGCGAGTTCCTCGTCGTGATCGACGAGTACCCGAACGAGGCGCAGACGCTGCTCGTCGAGATCATCGGCGCCGGCCCCGCGGCGATGCGCCGGCGCGACGAGATCGTCGCCAGCTTCGCGCAGGTGCTGTTCAACGAGAACGAGACGCACGCGCAGGAGGGCGTCCTGCCGCGCTTCAAGGATCCGCTCGACGCGTTCGCGGTCGTCGGCGCGATCGCCGAGCTCGTCTCGCGCCAGCTGCGCCTCGGCGAGCCGGAGCACTCCGCCGACCTGCAACCGGTGATCGAGCGGTTCGCGTTCGGCCTGCTCGGGCTGGAGCCTCCGCCGCTGCACGCGGCCGACGCGTAGGCTCGCGGGCCACGTGCCCGCCGCTCGTCGCCGCTCCGTCGACCCTGTGCCCGCCGCGCTCGCCGAGCTGGACGCCGAGGTCGTCGCCTGCCGCAGATGTCCGCGGCTCGTCGACTGGCGCGAGCGGGTCGCCGTCGAGAAGCGCGCGGCGTTCGCCGATCAGACGTACTGGGGCCGGCCGCTCACCGGCTTCGGCGACTCGGGCGCGCGCGTGCTGGTGCTTGGGCTGGCGCCGGCGGCGCACGGCGGCAACCGCACAGGGCGCGTCTTCACCGGCGACCGCTCGGGCGACTGGCTGTTCGCGTCGATGTGGCGCTGCGGCCTCGCGAACCAGCCGCGCTCGTTCTCGCGCGACGACGGACTGGAGCTGCGCGGCGCCTACGTCACGGCGGCGGTGCGCTGCGCCCCGCCGGCGAACAAGCCGCTGCCGGCCGAGCGCGACAACTGCTTCCCATACCTCTTGCGCGAGCTGGAGCTGCTGCGGAAGCTGCGCGCGATCGTCTGCCTCGGCGCCTTCGCCTGGGACGCGGCGCTGCGTGCCCGCGCCGCACTCGGCGAGCCGGTCCCGCGCCCCAGGCCGCGCTTCGGCCACGGCGCCGAGCTGCCGTCGTCCGGAGCCATGACGCTGCTCGGCTGCTACCACCCGAGCCAGCAGAACACGTTCACCGGCCGCCTCACCGAGCCGATGATGGACGCGGTCTTCCTGCGAGCGCGCGAGCTGGCGGGGCTCGCGTGAACCGGCGCAGGCGGCGGCGGCAATAGGAGGCATGCCCACCTCCACCACCGCGACCGCCGCGGACCCGGCCACCGCAGCACTCCCACCCGAGAGGTCGTCGGCAGCGAGATCGCTACGACGCTCGAGCTGCCCGCTCACGACGGCTGGCGGACACAGGCGGTGATCGGCGCGCGCGGCGGCCAGCTGCTCGCGACGCGCACGGTTCTGACGCAGCCGGATCCGCAGATCCCCGGCTCGCGCGCCGGGACGGTGCTCGACGCGCAGGTCTACAGCACGGCGATCGTGCGCTCGTTCGCGGCGCGGGTCGCATTCGACGCCCCCGACGTCGCTGGCCCCGTCCCGCCAGACGCACGCTGACGCGCCGAGGGCGCCGGCCCGCCGCCGCGGCGTCCGGCGCCCGCCGGTCGCGACGTGCTGCCTCTCCCGGCCGCCTCAGCCGACGAGCGGGTTGCGGGTCTTGAGCGAGGGGAAGCGGCCGAAGTCGCGATCTGCGGTCCATAGCTCGGTCACGCCGTGCTCGAGGCAGATCGCGGCGATGCGAGCGTCGTGAATCATCGCGCCGCGAATGCGTCCGGTCGTCGCGAGGGCGGACAGGAGGTCGAGGTGACGCCCGCTCTCGCCGATCAGGCGCATGCTCGGAACGCTCGACCAAGCGATCACCTGCTGGAGGGCAGCATCGAGCGCAGTCGGGTCCTCGTAGATGCGCGGATCTGTGACGTTGCGCAGGAATTCGTGGACGCAGGGATACGGAAGCGCCCACGGCCGCACGCCTTCCGACAGCTCTCGCAGCAGCTCGTAGGCGCTCTCGTTCCAGTCGTTGCCGAAGCGATGCGCGTAGATGAGCAGGTTCGAGTCGACGGCGATCACGAACCTGCGCCCCGCGTCAGGTGCTTCATCGACATCCAGTCGTTGATGTCGATGCCTTCTACGCCACCGCCGCTGCCGTAGCGGCAATCTCTGAGTCTGAACCCGGTCTTCTGCTTCCCGCGCTCGTCGATGACGTGCCGCAGTCCCTCCTCGACGAGCGCTTTGAGGGTCGTGCCCTCGCGGGCGGCGATCAGCTTGGCTTCTCTCAACACAGTTTCAGCAATATCTACGGTCGTCTTCACCCGTACAACCATACTCCGCCACGATTCAGCCTAAAAGTGGCAGAGATTCCGCCACTGCGCCGCTACGCTCGGTTGACCCGATGGTGCGTTCTTCCCCTGCTTCCTCACCGCTCGACGCGTTCGCGGCGCAGACGAGCGAGTGGTTCGTGCGCGCGTTCGATGCGCCGACGGAGGCGCAGGCGCAGGCGTGGCCGGCGATCGCGACTGGGGAGCACGTGCTGATTTCGGCGCCGACGGGCTCCGGCAAGACGCTCGCGGCGTTCCTGTGGGCCTTGGATCGGCTCGCGGTCGACAAGCATGGGCTTTCCCCCTCCGGCGACCGGAACCGGCCGCCTGCGGGCGACGCCACCACTCGCCGCACGCGCCTCGTCTACGTCTCCCCGCTCAAAGCGCTCTCGTACGACATCGAGCGCAACCTGCGTGCGCCGCTCACCGGGATCGGCGCTGACCTGCGCGTCGCGATCCGCACCGGCGACACGCCGCAGAGAGAGCGCCAGCAGATGCTGCGGGAGCCGCCCGATGTGCTGATCACGACGCCGGAGTCGCTCTACCTGATGCTCACGAGCCGAGCCCGGGAGATCCTGAAGGGCGCCGAGTGGGTCATCGTCGACGAGATCCACGCCGTCGCTGGCACGAAGCGCGGCGCGCACCTCGCGCTCACGCTCGAGCGGCTCGACGCGCTCGCACAGGCACACAACGGCGGTCGCGAGGTCCAGCGGATCGGGCTCTCGGCGACCCAGAACCCGTTGGAGGAGGTCGGCCGCTTCATGGTCGGTCCACAGCGCAGATGCCGCATCGTCGACACGGGTGTGCGCAAGCCGCTCGACCTCAAGATCCACGTGCCGGTCGAATCGATGGTCGAGCCCGACGCGGCCGAGAACGCCGCCGCGCTTGACCCCCTCAACGGGGGTGAGGCGACGCGCCGCTCGATCTGGCCGGCGATCTACCCCGAGCTGCTGCGGCTCGTGCAGGAGCACCGCTCGACGATCTTGTTCGTCAACAACCGCCGCTC
This sequence comes from uncultured Actinomycetes bacterium, assembly GCA_963770165.1. GTDB lineage: Bacteria > Actinomycetota > Thermoleophilia > Solirubrobacterales > Solirubrobacteraceae > Conexibacter. The sequence continues at coordinate 466,544 of CAVYOK010000003.1, read as the reverse complement.
GGCCGAGCGGATCGCACTGCGGCTGAACGAGCTGGCGAATGAGCAGCGGGAGGAGGCGGCGCAAGCCGAGCGCGATGATGGCAGCGCGCCCAGCGACGGCGCAGCGAGCACCGCTCCCGTCGAGATCGCGCGCGCCCACCACGGCTCGCTCGCGCGCGAGGAGCGGCTCGTCGTCGAGGAGCTGCTGAAGGCGGGCGAGATCCCCTGCATCGTGGCTACGTCGAGCTTGGAGCTGGGCATCGACATGGGGGCAGTCGACCTCGTGCTGCAGGTCGAGTCGCCGAAGTCGGTCGCGGCCGGGCTGCAGCGGATCGGCCGCGCCGGCCACAACGTCGGCGACGTCTCGAAGGGCCGCATCTTCCCGAAGTTCCGGGCCGACCTGCTGGAGTGCGCGGTCGTCGCGAGACGCATGCGCGACGGCGCGATCGAGCCGACCGTCGTCCCGCGCAACCCGCTCGACGTGCTCGCGCAGCAGGTCGTGGCTATCGCGGCGGCCGCACAAGACGACGACGAGCCGGTCTCCGTCGACGACCTGCACGCGCTTGTCACGCGTACGCACACCTACGCCGAGCTGTCCCGCACGCAGCTGGAGAACGTGCTCGACATGCTCGACGGCCGCTACCCGTCGTCCGAGTTCGCCGAGCTGCGCCCGCGCATCGTGTGGGACCGCGTCGCCGGCGCGATCCGCCCGCGCAGAGGCGCCCGCGCGCTGGCCGTCACGAACGCCGGCACGATCCCCGACCGCGGCCTCTACATGGTCACGCTGCCCGACGGCCGTCGCGTCGGCGAGCTCGACGAGGAGATGGTCTACGAGGCGCGTCCGGGCCAGACGTTCCTGCTCGGCGCCTCGTCCTGGCGCATCGAGGAGATCGGCCGCGACCGCGTGGTCGTCACGCCGGCGCCGGGCGCGCCGGGCGCGATCCCGTTCTGGAAGGGCGACGGCGTCGGTCGCCCGAAGGAGCTGGGCGAGGCGATCGGCAGATTCGCGCGCACCGCCGTCGACAGATCCGCCGAGCAGCTCGCCGCCGACTACGACCTCGACGAGCTGGCCGCGCGCAACCTGCTCGACTTCCTGCGCGAGCAGCAGCAGGCGACGCGCGTGATCCCGTCCGACACGACGATCGTGATCGAGCGCTTCCGCGACGAGATCGGCGACTGGCGGCTGTGCGTCCTCTCGCCGTACGGGGGCCGCATCCACGCCGCCTGGGGGCTCGCGCTCTCCGCGCGCATCCGCGACCGGCTCGGCCTCGAGGCGGACGCGATCTGGAGCGACGACGGGATCATTGTCCACCTGCCCGACGCGGATGAGCCGCCGGGCGCGGACATCGCGCTGATCGAGCCGGACGAGCTGGAGGACGCGGTCGTCGCGGAGCTGTCCGGCTCCGCGCTGTTCGGCGCGCGCTTCCGCGAGAACGCCGGCCGCTCGCTGCTGATCCCCCGCGCGTACCCCGGAAGGCGAACCCCGTTGTGGCAGCAGCGGCTGAAGTCCCAGACGTTGCTGGAGGCCGCCAAGCGCTACGGCGAGTTTCCGATCATCTTGGAGACCTACCGCGAGTGCCTGCGCGACGTGCTCGACCTGCCGGGCCTGCGCGATCTGCTCACGCAGCTGCACCGCCGCGAGATCTCCGTCGTCGAGGTCGAGACGGCGACGGCATCGCCGTTCGCCTCCTCGCTGCTGTTCGACTACGTCGCGACGTACATGTACGAGGGCGACACGCCGAACGCCGAGCGGCGCGCGGCCGCGCTCTCGCTCGACCGCGACCTGCTGCGCGAGCTGCTCGGGCAGGAGGAGCTGCGCGAGCTGATCGACGCCGCTGCCTTGGCGCTGGTGGAGGACGACCTCCAGCACCGCTCCGAGCGCACGCGCGCCGCCACGCGCGACGAGCTGCACGACGTGCTGCGGCGCGTCGGGGACCTCACCGCCGCGGAGGCGGCGCAGCGCGTGCACGACGGGATCGACGCGGACGTCCTGCTCGCCGAGCTGGAGCGCGAGCGGCGCGCCGTGCTCGTGCGCTTCGGCGGCGAGCGGCGCTGGATCGACGCGGCCGACGCCGGCCTCTACCGCGACGCGCTGGGGATCGTGCCGCCAGGCGGGCTGCCGCAGGCGTTCCTCGACGACGTCCCGGACGCGCTCGTGCGCCTCATGCGTCGCTACGCGCAGACGCATGGCCCGTTCCCGACCGCCGACCCGCGCGTGCGCTACGGCCTGGACGTGACGCCAGCTCTGGCAGTGCTGGAGCGTGCCGGCGAGCTTGTGCGCGGCGAGCTGCGCCCCGGCGGCACGGAGCGCGAGTGGTGCGACGCGGACGTGCTGCGCCGCCTGCGACGCGCGTCGCTCGCGGTCCTGCGCAAGGAGATCGAGCCGGCCGACCAGCGCGCGTTCGCCGCCTTCCTGCCGAGCTGGCAGGGGGTCGACAAGCATCCCGCCGGCGGTGCGGGAGTCGACCGCCTGCGCGAGCAGCTCGTCCCACTCCAGGGGCTCGCCTTGACGCCCGAGACGTGGGAGCGCGAGGTGCTGCCGCGCCGCGTCGGCGCCTACTCCGCGACATGGATGGACGCGCTGTGCGCGAGCGGCGAGCTCGTGTGGGTCGGCGCGGGCGCGCTCGGTCGCAACAGCGGGCGCGTCGCCCTGTACTTCCGCGAGGACGCTCCGCTGATAGGTCCGCCGCCGCAGAGAGGCGACCCGCCGAGCGAGCCGGCACACGAGGCGGTGCGCGCGCGGCTCGCGGGCGGGTCCTGCTTCTTCACGGATCTGCTGATCGACGTCGAGCTCGCGCCCGAGGAGCTGCAGGAGGCGTTGTGGGACCTCGCGTGGACCGGCGAGGTGACGAACGACGCGTTCGCGCCGCTGCGCGCCCCGCGCCTCACGCTCGCACGGGCGCAGCGGGCAGCCTCGCGCACGCCGCGTACCGGTCGGCGCTTCAGCTCACGCCGCGGCGGAGCGCATGCGCAGGTGCAGGGACGTTGGAGCCTCACCGCGCCCCTGTTCGACGTTCCCGCCCAGCCGGTCGATCCGTCCGCGCGGCGCCGCGCGCTCGCCGAGCTGCTGCTGGAGCGCTACGGGATCCTCACCCGCGAGCTGGCGCTGGCGGAGGGCGTGCCCGGCGGCTTCTCCGCGATCTATCCGGAGCTCTCCCAGCTGGAGACGCTCGGCGTCGCGCGCCGCGGCTACTTCGTCGAGGGGCTCGGCGGCGCGCAGTTCGCGCTGCCCGGCGCGGTCGAGCGGCTGCGCGCGCAGAAGGCACCCGAGGAGGCGGAGCCGCTCGTGCTCGCCGCGACCGACCCTGCGCAGCCTTACGGCGCGGCGCTGCCGTGGCCCAAGCGTGACGGCGACGAGCGCAGAGGCGCAGCCCGCCGCCTGTCGCGCACGCCGGGCGCGCTCGTCGTGCTCGCCGGCTCCGTGCCGGTCCTCTATCTGGAGCGCGGCGGCAGAGCGCTGCAGTCGCTCGTGGAGCACGACGACCCGCGCATCGCGGCCGCGCTGCACGCGCTCGCGGAGCACGCGAGAGCCGGCCGCATCAGACGCATCGCGCTCGAGAAGGTCGACGGCGAGCCGGTGATGGGCACGCCGTGGGAGGCGGCGCTCGCCGACGTCGGCTTCCGCGCCGGCCCGCGCCGGCTGACGCTGAGCGCCTGACGAGGCGGCTAGGATCGCCGCCGATGGAGGACGGCGTCAGCTTCACGCAGATCGACCTCGACTCGAGCGAGCGCTTCCAGCCGCTGCGACGTGAGCTGGGCGTCTCGACGTTCGGCTTGAACCTGATGCTGCTGCAGCCCGGCCACGCTGGCCGCATCCACCGCCACGAGCACCAGGAGGAGGTCTACCTCGTGCTCGACGGCGAGCTGTCCCTGCTGATCGAGGGCGAGGAGCATCTGCTCGGCCGCGGCGCCCTCGCTCGCGTGGCGCCGGCGGTGCGGCGCCAGCTCCTGAACCGCCGGCCGCAGCGCGTCGTCCTGCTCGCGCTCGGTGGGGCGACCGACCACAGCGGCCGCGACGGCGTCGCCTATCCCTCCTGGGACGCGACCGAGGGCGCATCGCCGCAAGAGGTCCCGCTGCCGGCCGACGTGCCGGTCGAGCCGGCCTGACGCGTGGCCGACCAGGTCGGTCGTTCCTCCCGCGTCGTGTTGATGATGCGTCGCCCTCCGGCGCGGACGCGATCGCCTGAGCGACCGTGAAGATCTCGGGAGGAAGGGGGCACGCGGGCACCCGGGGCGCCCTACCCTAGTTCCCATGCCCGAGGGCGACACGATTCTGCGAGCGGCGAAGCGCATCCGCCCGGTGCTCGAAGGCGCCGTGCCGGACGAGATCGTCACGCCGCAGGCGCGTCATGCGCGCGACCGCTGGCCTGAGCGGCTCCTGGGCCGCACGGTGACGCGCGTCGACACCCACGGCAAGCACCTGTTCCTGCGCTTCGAAGGCGACCTCGTGCTGCACTCGCACCTGCGCATGACGGGCGCATGGGCCGTGTATCGGCACGGCGCGCGCTGGCGGCGAGCCGCTCGCCGCGCCTGGCTCGTGATCCGCTCGCGCGGCCACGACGTCGTCGAGTTCGACGGGCCGGTGCTGGAGCTGATGACGGAGGGCCGCAGCCGTTTCGACCAGCGGCTCGCCGCGCTCGGCCCGGACGTGCTGGCCGAGCAGTTCGACGCCGACCGCTTCGTCGCGCACCTGCGCGCCGACGACCCGACGCGCGGGATCGGCGACGCGCTGCTCGACCAGCGGATCGTCGCCGGCCTCGGGAACATCTGGAAGGCCGAGGGCTGTTGGGGGGCGCGGCTCGATCCGTGGCGCAAGCTGCGCGACGTCGCCGACGAGGAGGCGCTCGCCGTGATCGCGGACGTGCGTCCGCGCATGCTGCACGCCGCCGCGACGACGCCGGCCGGGCCGCGCACCGTCGAGGATCGCCACGTCTACGACCGCGCCGGCCGACCCTGCCCGCGCTGCGGCACGACGATCCGCGCGCGCGGCCAGGGCGACGACAACCGCACGACCTTCTGGTGCCCGGAATGCCAGCGTTGAGACCACGGGCAGCGGCGCTGCGCCGCGTCGGCCACAAGGGGGCAGACCTGATCGAGCCGGGCAACACGCGCGAGAGCTTCGACGCGGCGCTCTCGCACGGCGTCGACATGATCGAGTTCGACGTGCTGCCGGCGCTCGGCTCCGACGGCCGACCGGACCCGGCGCACGGCGAGCTGCTGCTCGCGCACGACTACACGGACGCTCGCGAGCGCACGCCGCTGTCGCTCGCCGAGGGGCTCGCGCACCTCATCTCGCCGGCGTTCGCGTCGCTGGAGTTCGACGTCGACCTGAAGATCCCCGGCTACGAGGAGCGCGTCGTCACTGCCCTGCGTGAGCACGGGCTCGTCGAGCGCTCGCTTGTCTCATCCACGTATCCGCGGAGCCTCGCGCGCATTCGGGAGCTTGAGCCGGCGCTGCGGCTCGGCTGGTCGGTCCCCCGTGCGCGACGCGACTACACGCAGTCGAAGCTCTACGTCGCGCCCGCGCTGGCGGCGGTCCTCGTCGCGCAGCGGATTTTGCCCGGTCGCGCGGCCGACGCACTGCGCGCCGGGCGCTGCGACGCACTGATGGTGCACTGGCGGCTCGTGACGCGACGGCTCGTCGAAGCGGTGCACGGCGCGCGCGGGGAGCTGTACGTGTGGACGGTCGACGAGGTGCCGCGCATCCGCGCGCTCGAAGCACTCGGAGTGACCGGGATCATCACGAACGATCCCCGCTTGTTCGGCAGCGCAACCGCGGCCGCGTAGGCTCCCGTACGAGCCGCTTGCCGCTCCGCGTGTGATGGATCGCGCCGAGCGTCGTAGTAGGGACGTGAACGCCACGATGACCGCGACGGCGCCGACCGCGAGCGATGCCAGCTGGGAGCGCTTCGAGGCGCTCTACCGCTCCAGCCGCGACGACGTCTACGCGTACGTCGCGACGCTGCTGCGCGACTGCGCCGCCGCGGAGGACGTGACCGCGCTCGCATTCGAGCGCGCCTACCGTCGCCGGCGCTCGTTCGACCGCGCGCGCGGGAACCAGCGCGCCTGGCTGTTCGGGATCGCGCGCAACGCCGCGCTCGACGAGCTGCGCCGCCGCAGACGCCACGCGCGGCTCGCCGTCGACCCGGAGGACCCGGCCGCGGCCGGCGGCCTGGTCGGCGACGACGACATGGCCGACGACGCGCTGCGCCGCGCGGCATTGCGCACGGCACTCGACGCGCTCGCGCCACGCGAGCGCGAGCTGGTGGCGCTCAAGTTCCACGCCGGCCTCGCGAACGCCGAGATCGCACGTGTGCTCGGCGTCAGCGAGTCGAACGCCGGGACCTTGCTGCACCGCACGATGGCGAAGCTGAGGAAGGCCTGTGATGCATGACGACGAGCTGAGCACGCTGCTGCTCGATGAGCGCCCGCGCCCGCGCGAGGCGTTCGCGGCCGAGCTGGATGCGCGCGTGGCGGCGAGATTCCCGCCGCGTGCGCGTTCGCGCGCCGCGTCGCCGACCGGCAGTCGCCGCTGGTCCGCGCTGCTCCAGCGCCCCTTCTTGCCCGCCGCGGCGACCGCGCTCGCGGTCGGCCTCGTCGCGCTCGTCGTGGCGCTCGGCAGCGGCGACGGCACGCGCCTCGGCAGCGGCGCGACCGCCCCGCCGCCGAGCGCCGGCGACACGGCCGCCAGCGCGGGCGGTGGCACCGCCGCTCCGGAGCGCGCGGCGGCGCAGGACAGCGGCGCCACCCTCACCGATCGGGCGTCAGCCGACAAGGCGCTCCAGCGCGCCGCCGAGCCCGCCCCAGCTCCCGGAGGCTTCGACTCCGCCCGCAAGGTCGAGCGCGCCGCCGTCCTGGAGCTCGGAACCGACACCGAGCAGGTCGATGACGTCGCGCAGGGCGTCCTCGGCGTCGTCGCACGCTTCGACGCGATCGTCGATCAGTCCACCGTCCAGACCGCTACGCGGGGCGGCCAGGCTTGGTTCGAGCTGCGCGTCCCGGCCGATCGGCTGCAGCCCGCGCTCGCGGCGCTGTCACGGCTGCCCGACGCGTCCGTCCTCAGCCGCAGCGACGAGACGCGCGACGTCAACCAGGCGTATGTCTCGATCCGGCGCCGGCTCGCGAACGCGCGCGCCGAGCGCGCCGGCGTGATCCGCGCCCTGGCCGGCGCCGACACCGAGGACGAGACGCTGCGCCTGCGCGCGCGCCTCGACGAGCTCGAGCGCACGATGGCGAACGCCGAGCGAGCACAGCGCGGGCTCGACCGCCGCGTCGACTACAGCCGCGTGAGCGTCCGCATCCATGGCGGCGCGGCTGGTGATGCGATTCCCGCCGACGACGGCGCGTTCGGCATCGGCGACGCCGCCCGCGACGCGCTGCGCGTGCTGGAGGTCGCGGCCGGCGTCGTCGTGATCGCCGCCGCCGCGCTCCTGCCGGTCGCGCTGCTCGCCGCACTGGCTTGGCCGCTCACACGGGGGGTTCGCAGGCGCCGCCGCGAGCAAGCCCTCGATGCGGTCTGATACATCTGCCATGTGGCAGCGACGAGCACCGACGACACGATCGCGCTGCTCACACGCGTCCCGACGTTCGAGGCGCTCGGGCCCGACGAGCTGACGCACGTCGCCGAAGTCGCCGTTCCGCGCAGCTACGAGCCGGGCCAGGTCGTCTTCCGCGAGGGCGACCAGAGCGACACCTGCTACGTCGTCAAGACGGGGCATGCGCGCGCGATCCGCGAGCACGCAGACGGGCGCGCGATCACGCTCGCGAACTTCGGACCCGGCGACATCTTCGGCGAGCTGGCGATGTTCGAGGACGAGAAGCGCTCGGCGACGATCGAGACGCTCGACGCGGTCGACGCGGTCGCGATCCTCGGCGCCGACATGCGCCGCCTGATGCGCGAGCACCCGGGAATCGCCGTGGGCGTCGTCGTCTCGCTCGGCCGCCGCCTGCGCGCCGCCAACGAGCGGATCGCCAGCCAGTCGTTCCAGACGGTCCAGAGTCGCGTCGCGACGGTCCTGACGCAGCTCGTCGCGGAGGCACAGGAGGAGGGGGCCGGCGAGCGCGAGGTGCTCGTCGTCGCGACCCAGGCCGACGTGGCGAAGCTGGCCGGCTCGTCGCGCGAGTCGGCGAGCCGCTTCCTCGCCGTGCTGGAGCGCGCCGGCGTGATCGAGCAGGGGCGCGGGAAGCTCGTCGTGCACGACCCGTCCGCGCTCGAGCGGTATGTCTTCTAGAGCGCCGAAGGCGCGCGCGAAGGCCTCGCGCAGCGGCGGCGCGAAGCGCGGCGACGAGCAGGAGCGCTCGGCCGGCGGCGTCGTCGTGAGAGACAACGAGACGATCGTGATCGTGCCGACGCGCCGCGGCGCCCAGGGCCAGAAGGTGCTCGCGTTGCCGAAGGGACACGTCGACCCGGGCGAGACGCCCGACCAGACGGCGCTGCGCGAGGTGCGCGAGGAGACCGGCGTGGAGGCCGAGCTTGTCGAGAAGCTCGGCGACGTGCGCTACTACTACCAACGCAGCGGAAAGCGCATCTTCAAGCGCGTCACCTTCTACCTGTTCGTTTATCTCGGCGGCTCGCTCGACGACCACGACGACGAGGTCGAGGAGGCGCGCTGGATGCCGCTGACCGAGGCGGTCGAGGCGCTGAGCTACGACGGCGAGCGCGAGATGGCGGAGCGCGCCCTGTCCGCAATCGCCGCCGACCGGTAGGCTGACCGCCCGTGCGGGTCCTCAACTTCTACTCGGCCGTGTTCGCCGACCAGCTGAGGCGCGGCCGCAAGACCGCCACGATCCGGCTCGGCGACAAGTCGCACAAGTACCGCAAGAACGACTGCGTGCTCGTGACGATCGGCTACCAGTACTCGCCGCGCGAACGGATCTTCCAAGCGGTGATCGACTCGGTCGAAGTGAAGCGGATGCGGGAGCTGTCCCCGCGCGACATCGAGCACGACAACCCGGAGTTCCGGCGCGTCGAAGAGCTGATGAGCTTCCTGCAGCAGATCTACGACCGCCCGGTCGACCTCGACGACGTCGTGACCGTCGTGCGCTTCTCGCAGATCGTGGAGCCGAGCAACCCGATCCGCGACCGCATGCACGGTATCGGCGGCGCGCAGAATTAGCGCCTCTCGCGACTGCTGGCACTCGCCTGGCATGAGTGCCAGCACTGAGCTATAGTCGCAGTCTGGTTGGCACTCCCATGGGGTGAGTGCCAAAGACAGGTACGCACCACTTCCACCCGGAGGTTGCATCACATGAAGCTCAAGCCCCTCGGCGATCGTCTGATCGTGCGGGCAATCGAGGAGGAGGAGACGACCGCGTCCGGTCTCGTGCTCCCCGACACTGCCAAGGAGAAGCCCCAGAAGGGGAAGGTCATCGCCGTCGGCGACGGCAAGTGGGACGAGGACGGCGAGAAGCGCGTCCCGCTCGACGTCGCGGAGGGCGACGAGGTTCTGTACAGCAAGTACGGCGGCACCGAGATCAAGGTCGACGGCGAGGACCTGCTGGTCCTGCGCGAGTCGGACGTGCTCGCCAAGGTCCAGTCCTAGGCGTCACGAGGAGACACAGCAGACATGGCACACAAGGAGCTCAAGTACGACGCGGAGGCGCGCAAGGCCCTCGAGGCCGGCGTCGACGCCGTCGCCAACGCCGTCAAGGTGACGCTCGGCCCGAAGGGCCGCTACGTCGTCCTCGACAAGAAGTTCGGCGCCCCGACGATCACGAACGACGGCGTCACGATCGCCCGCGAGATCGAGGTCGAGGACGTCTTCCAGAACCAGGGCGCGCAGCTCGTGCGCGAGGTCGCCACCGCGACGAACGACGTCGCCGGCGACGGCACGACGACCGCCACGGTACTCGCCCAGTCGATCGTCCGCACCGGCCTCAAGAACGTCGCCGCAGGCGCGAACCCGCTCGCGCTCAAGCGCGGCATCGAGAAGGCCGTCGAGCAGGTCGTCGAGTCGATCGGCAAGCAGTCGAAGGAGATCTCGGGCAAGGAGCAGATCTCGCGCGTCGCGACGATCTCAGCCGGCGACGAGGAGATCGGCGACGTGATCGCCGACGCGATCGAGAAGGTCGGCAAGGACGGCGTCGTGAACGTCGAGGAGGGCCAGACGTTCGGCATGGACCTCGAGTTCACCGAGGGCATGCAGTTCGACAAGGGCTACATCTCGCCGTACATGGTCACCGACCAGGACCGCATGGAGGCCGTCCTCGACGATCCCTACGTCCTGATCGCGAACTCGAAGATCGGCTCGGTCCGCGACGTGCTGCCGGTGCTCGAGGCCGTCATCCAGTCGGGCAAGCCGCTGCTGATCATCGCCGAGGACGTCGAGGGCGAGTCGCTCGCGACGCTCGTCGTGAACAAGCTGCGCGGCACCTTCACCGCCGTCGCCGTCAAGGCGCCGGGCTTCGGCGATCGCCGCAAGCGCATGCTCGAGGACATCGCGATCCTCACGGGCGGCGAGGTGATCACCGAGGAGATGGGCCTCAAGCTCGAGAACACGCAGCTCTCGCAGCTCGGCCGCGCGCGCCGCGTCGTCGTCGCGAAGGACACGACGACGATCATCGACGGCGCCGGCGACCCGGACGCGATCAAGGGCCGCATCAAGCAGATCAAGTCGGAGATCGAGACGACCGACTCGGACTTCGACCGCGAGAAGCTCCAGGAGCGCCTCGCCAAGCTCTCCGGCGGCGTCGCCGTCGTGAAGGTCGGCGCGGCGACCGAGACGGAGATGAAGGAGAAGAAGCACCGCGTCGAGGACGCGCTCCAGGCCACGCGCGCCGCCCTCGAGGAGGGCATCGTGCCAGGCGGCGGCGTCGCGCTGCTGCAGGCCGCGGACGCGATCAAGTTCGACGGGCTCGAGGACGACGAGGTGACGGGCGCGAGAATCATCCTCCGCTCGCTCGAGGAGCCGCTGCGCCAGATCGCGCACAACGCGGGGCTGGAGGGCTCGGTCGTCGTCAACGACGTGCGCAAGGCGAGAAAGGGCCAGGGCCTCAACGCCGCCACGGGCGAGATCGTCGATCTCGTCGCCGCGGGCGTCATCGACCCCGCGATGGTGACGCGCTCCGCGCTTCAGAACGCCGCCTCGATCGCGAAGAACATCCTCACGACGGAGGCGATCGTCGCCGAGGTGCCCGAGAAGGATGGCGGCGGCGGTGGCGGCATGCCCGACATGGGCGGCATGGGGGGCATGATGTAGCCAGCGCGCCGGACTTCCGTCCGGCGCATCGGAGATCCTTCGATCTCCCCCTGATGTACCCCGCGAAGGCTCGGTTCCCCCACCGGGCCTTCGCCCGTTAACGGATCACGCTGAGCTCGGGGTGCGTCGCGAGCAGCGTCTGGGTGAAGACGTAGTTGAAGGCGCCGATCGCGAGAAAGGTGACGACGATGCCGTCGTTCACGGCGCGCCCGACGCCCTCGGCGCCGCCAGAGGCGGTCATGCCCTTGTAGCAGCTGACGATCGCGATGATCGCGCCGAACAGCGTGCTCTTGAGCACCGACGCCCACAGGTCGGTCGTCGAGGCGTTCGTCAGGAAGGTCGCGAAGAACGGCGCGATGCCGGCGCCGCTCGCGAGCGTCGCGAGCACGCCGCCGAGCACGCCGGCGAGCAGCGCGTAGATGTCGAACAGCCCCGTGATCAGCATCAGCGCGAGGAAGCGCGGCACGACGAGGTTCTTGACCGGATCGACGCCGAGCACCTGCAACGCGTCGAGCTCCTCGCGGATCTTGCGTGCCCCGAGATCTGCCGTGATCGCCGTGCCGGCCACCCCCGCGACGACGAGCGAGCTGATGAACGGCCCGAGCTCGCGGATCGAGGCGAGCACGAAGAGGGCGCCGAGCCGGTCGAGCGCGCCGATCAGCACGAGGAAGTTCGCCGCCTGCATGCCCGGCACGGCGTAGCCGACGCAGACCATCGTCACGAGCAGCGGGAACCAGCACAGTCGCAGCGCGAAGAGGAACTGGGCCACGAGCTCGCCGCCGTACGGGTACGGCGGGCGGAGTGCGGAGGAGATCGTCTTGCCGGTGAGGATCAGCATGTCGCCGATCTCTTCCGCCGCTCGCCGCGGAGGGCAGGCGGCAAGGCCACGCCCGCCTGCTCGACGTTGCGGGACTCACAGAGCAGCGCGACGCGCTCGTCCGACGCCTGGCCGAGGCGCAGGCGGCACCGTGAGCGGGGCGCCGCGGCCGGCTCAGACCGCGTCGCGCAGCCGCGACGCCGGGCCGACGTACTTCGCGCTCGGGCGGATCAGCCGGCCCTCGCGCTTCTGCTCCAGGATGTGCGCCGACCAGCCGGCGGTGCGCGCGCACGTGAACAGCGGCGTGAACAGCTCCGACGGCACCTCCGCGTAGTCGAGCACGACGGCCGACCAGAACTCGACGTTCGTCGCCAGCACACGGTCGGGCTTGCGCGCCTGCAGCTCGGCGAGCGCCGCCTGCTCGAGCGCTTCAGCCACCTCTACCCGCGCGGAGCCGAGCTCGCGGGCGGTGCGGCGCAGTACGCGGGCGCGCGGGTCCTCGGCGCGGTAGACGCGGTGGCCGAAGCCCATCAGCCGCTCGCCGCGGTCGAGCGCGTCGCTGACCCACTTCACCGCGTCGCCCGAGGCCTCGACCTCGTCGAGCATCTTCAGCACGCGCGAGGGCGCGCCTCCGTGCAGCGGGCCGGAGAGCGCGCCGACGGCCGCGCTCAGCGCCGCCGCCACGTCCGCGCCGGTCGAGGCGACGACGCGCGCGGTGAACGTGGAGGCGTTCATGCCGTGCTCGGCGGCGGAGATCCAGTAGGCGTCGATCGCCTTCGCGTGGTCCGGATCGATCTCGCCGCGCCAGCGCATCAGGAAGCGCTCGGGGATCGAGGTGGCCTTGTCGACCTCCGCCTGCGGCACCGGCGGCTTGCCGGCGCCGCGCGCCGACTGCGCCACGAACGACAGCGCCATCACCGACGCGCGTGCGAGCTGCTCGCGCGCCTGCTCGTCGGAGATGTCGATCAGCTGGCCGAAGCCCCACTCGGGCGCGAGCATCGCGAGCGCGCTCTGCACGTCGACGCGCGGGTCGCCCGAGCGCACGGTGAGGGCATGCGGCTCGGCCGGCGGCAGGCCGGGGAGGTAGGCGCCGTCGACGAGCAGGCCCCACACCTGCTCGAACGGCACCAGGCCGACGAGCTCCTCGATGTCGACGCCGCGATAGCGCAGCGCGCCGCCGGCGCGATCGGGCTCGGCGATCTCGGTGGCAAAGGCGACGACGCCCTCGAGGCCGGACTGCACGTCGGTCGTGGTCGCGCTCATGGGCGGGCTCCAGTGGTCACGTCGCCCGCAGGTGGACCGCTCGCGGTCACCGGAGGGCGAAAGGGATCTCGATGGGTCGCCTCCCAGGGTGGCACGATCCGTCGCGCGGCGGCGCGGCGGTCCCTACGATTGGCTGCGCAGCCAAGACCAGCCCGCGATACCGCGACCAGGGAGCCCACCGTGCACGACCTCCTCTTCCGCCCCGCAGACGAGCTCGCCGCGCTCGTCCGCGACGGCGAGATCACCGCCCACGAGCTGGTCTCCGCCTCGCTCGAGCGGATCGAGGCGCTCGACGGCCAGGTCAACGCCTTCACGCACGTCGACGCCGACGGGGCGCTGGCGGCCGCCGACGCGATCCAGGCCGGCGACGAGCGTCCGTTCGCCGGCGTGCCGATCGCGATCAAGGACAACCAGCCGGTCGCCGGCATGCCGCTCACGTTCTGCGCCGACCTGTTCGGCGACTTCGCCGCCCCGTTCGACGCGGCCTTCGTCGGGCGCCTGCGGGCGGCCGGCTTCGTGATCGTCGGCAAGACCGCGCTGCCGGAGTACGGGATCCTGCCCTCGACCGAGTCGCGCCGCAACGGCCCGACGCGCAACCCGTGGGACCTCTCGCGTACGCCCGGCGGCTCGTCCGGCGGCGCGGCGGCCGCGGTCGCCGCGGGCATGGTGCCGCTCGCCCACGGCAACGACGGCGGTGGCTCGATCCGCATCCCCGCCGCCTGCTGCGGCCTCGTCGGCCTGAAGCCCGCGCGCGGGCGCATCTCGCTCGCCCCCGCGCTCGGCGACTCGTTCCTCGTGACCGACGGCGTGCTGACGCGCACGACGGCCGAGAGCGCGCAGCTGCTCGACCTGCTCGCCGGGCCCGAGCTGGGCGACGCGACATGGGCGCCGCCGCCGGCCGAGCCCTACGCCGACGCGGTCGCGCGCGGGGAGGCGGGCTCGCTCACCCCGCTGCGCGTCGGCTTCACGCTCGCGACACCGCTCGTCGAGGGCGAGGTCGACCCGATCGCCGCGCGCGCGGTGCGGGACGCCATCGCGCTGCTGCAGGAGCTGGGCCACGAGGTCGAGGAGCTCGACAGCGCGCCGTGGCAGATCCCCGGTGTGTTCGAGCTGTTCTCGGCCGCGTTCGGGCCAGCTGTCGCGTCGACGATCGTGTTCGCCTCCACCATCGCTGGGCGGGAGCCTGCGCCGGAGGACATGGAGCGGCTGTCGTGGTACCTGTGGGAGCGCTCCGGGCAGCTCGGCGCCGCGCACTACCTCGCCGCGCAGGCCCAGCTGCAGGCGCTCGCGCGCGGCTTCGTGACGGCGATGAGCGACTACGACGTCGTGCTGACGCCGTCGCTCGCGCTGCGCCCACGGCCGATCGGCGAGCTGTTCGGCGACGGCGAGGATCCGGCCGAGACGTTCACCCGCGCCGGCGAGTTCACGCCCTACTGCGCGATCGCGAACGTCACCGGACAGCCCGCGATCTCGCTGCCGTTCGCGCACGGCGAGGACGGCCTCCCGGTCGGCATCCACTTCTTTGGCCGCCCCGCCGACGAGGCCACGCTGCTCGCGCTCGGCGCGCAGCTGGAGGCGGCGCGTCCGTGGGCGACGCGCCGGCCGGAGCTGACCGCTGCCGCCTGAGGCGGCCCCTACAATTCTCGCCAGCCCCGGATCCGCATCAAGAAGGAACGACTCCACCATGGCCTACGTGATCGCAGAGCCCTGCATCGGGACGAAGGACAACTCGTGCGTCGAGGTCTGCCCGGTCGACTGCATCCACCCGACGCCGGACGAGCCCGACTACGACGCCGTCGAGATGCTCTACATCGACCCGGAGGAGTGCATCGACTGCGACGCCTGCGTCGAGGCCTGCCCGGTCGACGCTTGCTTCGCCGAGGACCAGCTCCCGGAGGAGTGGGCGAAGTACGCGGACATCAACACGCAGTACTACGCCGGCAGAAGCTGAGCTGCTGAGGACGTCAGTGCGTGACGGACGCTGAGGCGGCGTTCCGCTCGCGCTCCTCGAGCACCGCGCAGAAGACCTCGACGACCTCGGGGTCGAACTGCGCTCCTGCGCAGCGGCGCAGCTCGGCGCGCGCGGCGGCCGGCTCGGCCGGCGGCTTGTAGGGCCGCTCGGAGACGATCGCGTCGTATGCGTCGCACACGGCGATGATGCGCGAGGCGAGCGGGATCGCTTTGCCCGCCAGCTTGTCGGGGTACCCCTTGCCGTCGAAGCGCTCGTGACTCCAGCGCACGAGCTTGGCGGCGCGCGAGAGGGCCGGCGCCGCTGACAGGATGCGCTCGCCGATCACCGTGTGCCGGCGCATGAACGCCCATTCCTCATCGTTCAGCGGTCCCGGCTTGTTGAGGATGTCGTCGGGGATCGCAGCCTTGCCGACGTCGTGAAGCGACGCTGCCTGCAAGAGCGGCGCCCGGTCCGCATCCGGCATGTTCAGTCGGTCGGCGACCGCGTTGCAGAGTCCGGTCACCTCGTCGAGATGCACGCCGAGAGCCGGGCTGCGCTCGGACAGGATTCGCAGCAGCACGTCGGCGCTCTGGCGGCCGGCAGAGCTGCGGCTGTCCGAGCTCTTGCGGGCGTACATCCGGCGGTCTGCTTCGCGCAGTGCCTCGGTCGGCGTGCTCGCTTCGATCGGCAGCAGCACGGAGCCGTGCGAGGCCGTCACGGTGAAGCCCTCGCCCTGCTCCGCCAGCGCCTCGGCGGCGAGCTCGGGCAACGCGTGCGGGTCCTCCGCCGTGCTGAGCACGCAGAACTCGTCGCCGCCGACGCGGTACGCCTTCGCGGCGTCGCCGAGCGCGCGCTCGAGCCGTCTCGCGAGGCGCGTCAGCAGCGCGTCGCCGGCCGGGTGGCCGAACGTGTCGTTGTAGGTCTTGAAGCCGTCGAGGTCGAAGAGCGCCAGCAGCAGCGGCCGAGCGCTCGTCGCCTGCGTGATCTCATGCTCGAGGTCCGCGACGAGGCTGCGGCGATTCGCGAGCCCGGTGAGCGGGTCGTGGAGCGCCTGGTGTGTCAGCTCCTCGGCCACCAGCTTGCGGGCCGTGATGTCCTGCACCTGCGCGATCGCATAGTCGGGGTCGCCGGACTCCCCGTGGATGAGCGACAAGCTCGCCGCCACCCACACGATGCGCCCGTCGGCGTGGACGTAGCGCATGTCGAACTGCGTGTGCTCCTCCTCGCCCCGTGCGAGGCGCCGCACCGCTTCCACGCCCTCCTCCGCGTCGTCGGGATGGACGACGTCGCGAAACGCGCTCGCGCGCAGCTCCTCGCGCGTGCGTCCCGTGATCTCGCACATCGCACGGTTGACCTGCAGCACCTCTCCCGGCGACTCGTCGGCGAAGCTGAACAGGACCATGCCGATCGGGGCGCCCTCGAACGCGCCCTTGAAGCGCTCCTCGCTCCGGCGCGCGCGCCGGTAGGAGGCCTGCGCCTCGGCGCGGACGGTCTCGTTGAGGCGCCAGGCGATGACGCTTGCGATTCCTGCCGCGGCGACGAACGCGCCGTGGATCGCCGCCCATTTCCACGGGTGCGCCACCGCGTCGGGATGGTTGTAGACGCCGTTGGGGTGCAGCGCGCCCGCGACGCCGTGGTGGACAACGACGTAGGCGACTGCGACGAGGAACGGAATCCAATCCTCGTACAGCGCGAGCACAACGATCGTGACGAAGAAGAGGAAGTGCGCCTCGATCGCACCGTGCCAGACGTGCACGAGCAGCGCGCACGCGGTGATGAGCCCGAGCGAGACGAGCGTCGACGCGACGCGCCGCCGGCGCTCCAACATCAGTGCGGCGATCCCGATCGGGAACAGGGTGGCCGTGTGCCCGAGGCTGTGGAGCAGCCCGAAGCCCTGGGCGGCGCTGAACGCCGTCAGCCCGAGCGCCTCGGCGAACAGCAGGCCCACCATCGCGTGGTGGCGGCGACGCCAGGCGGCGTACGGCAGCGTGTGCCCCTGCGGGAGCAGCGCACGGAGCGACGAGAGGATTCGCATGCCGCTCCGATTCGGCATGTGCGGATCGGAACTTAAAGACGCTGTACGGCGTCGTCAGCTCAGGGCCATCGGGAGCGACATGCCGACCGGCTTGACCTCTGCCGGCGCCGCCGGTGCGGCAGCCGCCATGACCGGCAGCTCGACCGGGGTCAGCGCGATCACGCCGCGGGCGGTCTGACGGATCGCCTGCGCGGCGGGGTCGTCGGGGTCGGCGAACACGAGCGGCGTGCCGGCGTCGGCCTGCTCGCGCAGCGGCATCGTCAGCGGCACCTTGCCGAGCAGCGGCACGTCGAGCTCATCGGCCAGCAGCTGGCCGCCGCCCTCGCCGAAGATCGCGTAGCGCTCGCCGTCCGGCGTCACGAAGCCGGACATGTTCTCGACGATCCCGGCGATCTCCAGTCTCACCTTGTGCGCCATCTCGGCCGAGCGGCGCGCGACCTTCTGCGCGACCGGCTGGGGCGTCGTGACGATCAGGAACTTCGCCTCCGGAAGCAGCTGCGCGAGCGTCATCGAGACGTCGCCGGTTCCGGGCGGGAGGTCGACGAGCAGGTAGTCGAGCGCGCCCCAGTCGACGTCCTCGAGGAACTGCGTCAGCGCCTTGTGCAGCATCGGCCCACGCCACACGACCGCGGCGTCCTCTTCCATGAAGAAGCCGATCGACATCACCTTGATGCCGTCGTGCGCCTCCGGCGGCACGATCTTGCGCTGCTCGTTCACCTTCGGGCGCGTGGCGCCGAGGCCGAACATGCGCGGCTGCGAGTAGCCCCACACGTCCGCGTCGAGCACGCCGACGCGCTTGCCCTCGGCCGCCAAGGCGGCCGCCAGGTTCGCCGTCACCGACGACTTGCCGACGCCGCCCTTGCCCGAGCCGACGCAGATCACGTTGGCGACCTGCGCCAGCGCGCCGGTCGGCAGCCCGCCGGCGCGGCCGAGCTGCTGCCGCAGCGCGCCCTTCTCCTGCTCGCTCAGCACGTCGAAGCTCACGTTCACGCCCGTCACGCCGTCCAGCGCGCGGACCGCGCTCGCGACGCCGGTCTGGAAATGGCTGCGAATCGGGCAGCCGGGCGTCGTGAGCGAGACGGTGACGTCGACGCCGCCGCCCGCGTGGACGTCGATCGAGCGGACCATGCCGAGCTCGACGATGTCGCGACGCAGCTCGGGGTCGATGACGGCGCGCAGCGCCTCGCGGATCTGGTCTTGGGTCGGCATGCGTCCCATTGTGGCAGGCGCTTCGCGAAGGCCGCGGAGCGGACGCCGGGCCGGCCGGATTAAAGACCGACGGGACGCCCATCCTGGGCGCCCCGGCGGTTGAGGGAGGAGAGGGTGCTGCATTCGCCGGCGAGAGATATGGGCCGGCGAACCCGACCCGGTCGGCGCCCTCCGCAAGCGCCGATCGGGGGAAGTGTTGGTGTGTCAGACGACCTTGGGCAGGCGCTCCTGAACCCCGTTGACGAGCTTCATGCCCGCGTCGAAGCCATTTTGAACCACTTTCTCGACCCGGGTGGTCAGGCTCTCGACGTTGAGGTCGAGGTTCTTGCGCACCTGCGTGCGCTGGCGCTCGAAGCCGCGGCGCGCGGTGTGCGTGCGGCGCTCGAGCTGCGTGCGCGTGCGACGCACCTCGCGCTCGAGCTGCGTGCGAACGCTCCCGCCGCGGCGCTCGAAGCGTCTCAGCTGCCGCTCCAGCGCGGCGCGCGAGCGCGTGGTGGTGACGAGCTCCTGCACGGTGCCGGCGACGCGGTCGCGCGCTTCGAGCGCGGCGCCGACGGGGATCAGCACGGTGCGCTCGGCCAGCTGCTGCGCGCGGGCGGCGCGCGTCGCGGGGCGAGTGGAGGTCGAGCGAGCGGTCGTCTTGGGCGTGCTCGTACGCGTCTTCGCTGTCTTCGCGGCCGGCTTGCGCTTCGCCGGCGCTCTCTTCTTGGGCGTGGCTGCGGTGGTGCTCTCGGCCATCTGGTGTTCCCAGCTCCTTGACGGATCTTAGTGGTGAGCGTGTCGTCAACATGACACGCGCGAACACCTGTTTGTACGCCGTCGCCGCCTGATGGTTACACCCCGAAGCGGCATATCGCGGAGAAATTCCCGCTACGACGGGCTCAAGCGCTCAGGCGACGGGGAACGCTCGTTCGCTCCAGCCACTGGAGCGGTGCGTCCAGCTCCGTCGTGGACGGCAGCAGCTCGGGGCCGCTCCACACGCGGTTCAGCGCCGACACGCCAGCCTCGCGCACGACCGTGTCGCAGAAGCGCTTGCCCTGCTCGTACTGGCGCAGCTTCATCTCCAGCCCGAGCAGCCGCGCCAGCAGGCGCGCCGGCGCCGACTGCGACCTGCGGCGGGCCTCGAGCGCCGCGCGCAGCTGCGGCAGCGACGGCAGCAGCGGCGCGCCGACCGTGTCCATCACGTGCTCGGCGTGACCCTCGAGCACCGCCATCGTCGCCTGCATCCGCTCGAGCGTCGCGCGCTCCTGCTCGCTCGCCACGAGCGAGATCACGTCGCCGCTGCGCACCGCCGCGGCGAGTCGCTTGAGGTCGTCGGTGCCCGGGATCCGCAGCGCCCTTCTTGCGTCTATCCGCACCTCGGCGTGCGAGAGCAGCTCGCGCACCATCGCCGCCATGTGCGCCTGCAGCCACGGCACGCCGGCGAACTGGACCGCGTGCGTCACCTCGTGCAGCGCGACCCAGTGCAGGAACTCGCGCTCCTCGGCGCCGAACGCGCGGCCGGCGGCGCCGAGGTTCGGCAGCACGAACAGCAGCCGCGGCGGACGGTCCTCAGGCGTCGTGTCGAGCAGCACGAGCTCGTACTGGCCCAGCACCCGCTGCGCGAGGAATCCGAGCACCACGCCGACCTCGGCCGTCAGCACGACCCCGGCGCCGAGCCGCACCGCGTGCCGCGTGGGGCCGAGCCCCTGTCCGACTCTCGACAGCGGCGGGTCGAGCAGAGCCCTCATCGAGCCGACGTTCGCGGCGATCCACTCGGCGCGCCCGATCCCCTCCGCGGGCGGCAGCGCGCGCGCCGGCGTGAGGCCGGTGTACGCGACGACGCGCTCGGCGCTGTCGATCGCGAGCGCGCGCAGGTCCACGCTCGGAGGCTGCGTGTCGGGCTCGCCGGCGACATAGCGCGCGAGCCGCTGTGCGAGGAACCAATCGACCATCGTCCTCTCACTATGGCAGCGGCGGCTCGCCGGCTGGGCGGGTGGGGTCCGGTGGGAGTCCTCAGACGATCGGCACGCGCGCGAGCGCGGCCAGCGTGTCGGCCGAGCGGGCGGCGACAACCGGCGAGCGCGCGGCGACGTCGAGCGGCGCCGCGAGCGGCTCGTCACATCTGGGGAACGCGACGAACCCCCCGGCTTCGCGCACGATCAGCTGCGCGGCGGCCGCATCGACCGCGCGGCAGTTGAGCAGCGAGACCATCCCGTCCAGCCGCGCCGCCGCGACCTGGCAGAGCGTCACGGCGATCGCTCCGATCACGCGCAGGCGGCGGGACAGCTCGTGCAGCTCGGTGGCGGCCGCGATGTGGCGCGGATCAGCCTGCTCGATCCCCAGCAGCTCGAGCCGGCCGTCGGCCGCGCGGCGCTCGGGCAGCGAGGGGTCGAGCGGCACGCCGTCGAGGCGAGCGCCCTCTCCGCGCGTCGCGGTCCACTCCTCGCCCGCGCCGAAGTCGTACACGTACGCGAACGCGACGTCGGCCATCGACGGCCCGTCGGCGACGGCGATCGAGAGCGCGTAGTGCGGCAGCAGCCGCTTCGCGTTGAGCGACCCGTCGATCGGGTCGATCACGACGCGGATGTCGTCATCGCCGTAGTCGATCTCGCCGCGCTCCTCGCTCACCGCCGTGAAGCGATGGCCTGCGGCGTGCAGCGCGTCGAGCTGTGCGAACACCGCATGCTCGGCGCCTTCGTCGATCACCAGCGTGCGGTCGCCGCCCTCCCCGCGGTCGCCCGTCTCGACGGCGCGCTGGCGCGTGCGCGGATGCGCGCGCAGCACGTCGCGCAGCCCCTCGACAGCGCCGCGGCAGGCGCCGAGCCAGTCCGCATCGAGGGCAGTACCGGTGGGCTGCATCCGCGGCATATCCTTGCAGGGTGCCCGCCGCCCTCGACGGCCTCTCCCCCGCGCAGCACGCCGCGGCCGCGCACGCCGGCGGGCCGCTGCTGATCGTCGGCGGCGCGGGCTCCGGCAAGACGCGCACGCTGCTCGCGCGCTTCGCGTGGCTCGTCGAGCAGGGCGAGGCGCCCGAGGCGATCCTGTTGCTGGCGCGCTCCGAGCGCGCGGCCGACGCGCTGCGCCGTCAGGTCGAGGAGACGATCGCGCGTGCGTACGAGGCGCTTGCGGTCACCACCGTCCACGACCTGTGCGCACGGCTCCTGCGCGAGCACGCGCTGGCCGCTGGGGTCGACCCGTTCGCGGTCGCGATCAGCCGCGCGGACCGGGTCGCGATGCTGCTCGAGCGGATCGACGAGCTGACGATCCGCTCGCACGACTTCCGCGGCAACCCGGCCGCACTGATCGCGAGCTTCGTACGGCGGATCGACCGCCTCAAGGACGAGCTGATCTCGGCGGAGGACTACGCCGCGTGGGCGGAGCAGCTCGTCGGCTCGGGCGACGCTGCCGACGCCGACGACGCCGCGCGAGCGCGCGCGACGCGCGAGCGCGAGTTCGCGGAGATCTACCGCGCGCACGACCGCATGCTCGCCGCGGCCGGCGCGCTCGACGGCGGCGATCTCGTGATCCGCGCGCTCGCGCTGCTGCGCGAGCACCCGCACGTGCGCGCGCAGGTCGCCGAGCGCTACCGGCACGTGCTCGTCGACGACGTGCAGGAGCCGAACTTTGCGCACGGCCTGCTGCTGCGACTGCTCGCCGCCGAGCACGGCAACCTGTTCGCCGCCGGCGACGACGACCAGGCGATCCACCGCTTCCGCTCCGCCGCGGCGAAGAACCTGCGCGACTTCCAGGCCGAGCTGCCCGACGCGACCGTCGTCGCGCTGGAGCAGAGCTTCCGTTGCCCGCCGCGTGCGCTGCAGGCGGCCGCCGCGGTCGTCGCGCCGTTGGAGGATCGGATCGAGAAGCGGCTGGATCCGGCACAGTCGGTCCCGGGGGCCGGGACCGGTTCCGGCGAGGTCGCCTTCTGGCGCGCCGCGAACGAGCGTGCGCAGGCGCAGAGCGTCGCCGCCGACGTCGAGCGGCTGATCGGCCGCGAGGGGGTCGCGCCCGAGCGGATCGCGGTGCTCGTGCGCTCGATCGGCCGCGAGGGCCAGTCGGTCGCGGTCGCACTGGAGGAGCGCGCGGTGCGTCACCGGCTCGTCGGCGACGCGGCCTTCTTCCAGCGCGCCGAGGTGCGCGACCTGTTGGCGTGGCTGCGGCTGCTGACCGACCCCGGCGACGCGCCGGCGGTCGTGCGCGCGCTCGCGCGGCCGCCGATCGAGCTGCAGGCGATCGACCTCGCGCGCTGCACGCAGATCGCGCGTCGGCGCAAGCTCGACATGGTGGCCGCGCTCGCCGCCGCACTGGAGTCGCCGCAGATCCCGCCGGAGACGCGCGACCGCATCCGCACGTTCCTGTCGCTGCACAGCTCGGCTGCGAGAGCGCTCGACACGCTCCGTCCCGACCTGTTCGTGCACCGTCTGATCGAGCGGCTCGGGTTGCGCCGCCAGCAGCTGTTCACCGCGCAGGCGGAGGTGGTCGAACGGCTGCAGGGCCTCGCGCGCTTCGGCGAGCTGGCGACCGCCTTCGTCGCCCGCCGGCCGCAGGCGACGCCGCGCGAGTTCGCGCGCGCGATCGCGGCCGCCGCCGAGGCCGGTCTGCGCGAGGAGGACGATCCGCCGCCCGGCGCGGTGCGCGGCGTGCACGTGCTGGCGATGCACGCGGCGCAGGGGCTGGAGTTCGACCACGTCTACGTGCTCGGGCTGCACGCCGCGCGCATGCCCGGCGCGCACACGCGCACGCTCGAGCCGATCGCGCCGGTGCTGATGAAGGAGGCGCTGCCGCAGGACGACGACGCCGCGCACGTAGCGGAGATGCGGCGGCTGCTGCACGTCGCGATGACGCGCGCGCGGCGCCGGCTCGTGCTCGTGCACCCGCAGGCGAGCGACCGCGGCGCGGCGCAGCCGCCGTCGCCGTTCGCGGAGGAGGCGCGGATCGCGCTCGGCGCGGACTGGGAGGAGCGCGCGGAGGAGCTGTTCGGCCCGGACGAGTCGCTGCACTCGACGTACCGGATCCTGCGCGACGAGCTGCTGGAGACGATCAAGCGCACCGGCTCATCGCTCGGCGAGCTGCGCTTCGACACCGACCTCGACGTCTCGCACGCGGTCGTGCGCTACCTCGAGGTCGTGAAGCTGGCGGGCCTGATCGAGCGTGCGAGAGACCAGCCGCTGCCGGACGCCATCGACGAGGTGAACGCACGCATCGCCCAGGCGATCGCGCCCGAGCAGCGCGAGATCTTCCAGTCCTCGTCGCTGGACGACTACCTGCTCGGCGCCGACCGCGACACGCGCCGGCGCGCCGCCGTGATCGCTGCGCGCGAGGAGCCCTCGCTGGAGCCGTTCCTGCCGCGCCGCGGCGACGGGCTCGTGCTGAGCGCGTCGGACATCGACACCTACCGGACCTGCCCGCTCAAGTACAAGTTCGCGCGCGTCTTCCGCATCCCACAGGAGCCGACGCTCAACCAGCGCTTCGGGATCGCCGTGCACCAGGTGCTCGAGCGCTTCCACGTCGGTGACGAGCCGCGGACGGTCGAAGGGATGATGGGGCTGCTTGACGCCGCCTGGCGACGCGGCGGCTTCGGCGGCTCCGAGCAGGAGATCCAGCTGCGCGGGAAGGCGACCGAGGCGCTCACGCGCTACTGCGAGCGCTTCGCGGCGGAGGAGTCGCAGCCGATGTACTTCGAGCGCTCGTTCTCGTTCCAGCTCGGCCCGCACGTGCTGCGTGGGCGCGTCGACCGGGTGGACCGGCTGCCCGAGGGCGGATGGGAGCTGATCGACTACAAGACCGGCCCGCCGAAGACGCCCGCGCAGC
Source organism: uncultured Actinomycetes bacterium (assembly GCA_963770165.1). Classification (GTDB taxonomy): domain Bacteria; phylum Actinomycetota; class Thermoleophilia; order Solirubrobacterales; family Solirubrobacteraceae; genus Conexibacter. The sequence continues at coordinate 442,302 of CAVYOK010000003.1, read as the reverse complement.
TGGAGCAGGACGTGCAGCTCTCGCTCTACGCGGTGGCCGCGTGCGAGGCGTGGGAGCTGCCCGAGGCGCGCGGCGCGTACTACTACGTGCTCGACGACGCGAAGGTTCCGGTGCCGGAGGCCGGCGGGCGCGACTGGATCGAGGAGGTCGCCGCCGAGGTCGGCGAGGGGATCCTCTCCCAGGGCTTCGAGCCGACCCCGTCCTACGCCGCCTGCTCGATCTGCGACTACCGGCTGGTGTGCCCGGCGGCTGAGCGCTGAGCTCGCGGCCTAGCCCTCGCCCCGCTGCTTGAGGAAGCGCTGGAACTCGCTGGCGAGGCGGTCGCCGGAGGGAAGGTCGCGGGGGTCGAGCGGCGGGTCCTCCTCGTCGGCGGCGCGCTCGAGCCGCTCGACGAATGCCTGCACGTCCGGATCGCTCTGCACGGCCAGGTTCACCTGGCGCTCGTAGTCCTGCGACGCCTGCTCCAGCTCGGACGCGTCGACCGTCACGCCGACGAGCCCTTCGAGCTTGCGCACGAGCGCGAGCGCCGCCTTCGGATTCGGCGCGGACGCGATGTAGTGCGGCACCGCCGCCCACAGGCTCGCGGCAGGCAGGCCGGCATTCGTGCTCGCCGACTGCAGCGCGCCGACGATGCCGGTCGGTCCCTCGTACGAGGACGACAGCACCTCGAGGCGGTCGACGAGCGAGCGATCGGACGCGATCCCCGTCACCGCGATCGGACGCGTGTGCGCGACGTCCGCCAGCAGCGCGCCGAGCGAGACCACGAGCTGCGCACCGAGCGCCTCGGCGAGGTCCACGACCAGCTGGCAGAACGTCCGCCAGCGGTAGGACGGCTCGTGGCCGACGATCAGCACGAGGTCGCGCGGCGCCCGCGGCACGCGTGCCTCGTAGATCTCGACGACCGGCCACGTGATCTCGCGCACGCCCTGCTCGTCGACGCGCACCTGCGGCCGCGTCGACTGAAAGTCGTAGAACTCCTCGGGGTCGATCGACGCGAAGCGCGTCGCGCCGAGCGACGTGCCGACGAACTGGACCGCCGTCGAGGCGGCGTCGCCGGCGTCGTTCCAGCCCTTGAACGCGCATACGATCGCCGGGGCACGAAGCCCGTCGGGGCGGCGTTCCCACTGCAGTGGCTGCATCCGCCTCACCGTACATCATGGGCATGTGAATCCACTCCCGACGGTCAGCGCGCTCCGGCCCGCCGAGGACGTCGACGGCGTCTTCGCGTGCGTGCGCAAGGACCGTCTGCTGAGCAGAGCCGGGACGCCGTATCTCGCGCTGGAGCTGCGCGATCGCACCGGCTCGGTGCAGGCGCGTGCGTTCCGCGATGCGGACCTGCTCGCCGGCCGCTTCGAGCGCGGCGACCTCGTGCGCGTCGCCGGCCGGGTGGAGCGCTTCCGCGACGAGCTGCAGATCGACGTGCGCGCGATCGCGAGAGCCGACGCCGCGCAGATCGACCCCGCGAGCTTCCTCCCACATGCCTACCGCGACCTGGACGAGCTCGACGGCTTCCTCGAGCACCTCGCGCGGGAGGTGTACGACGCCGGCTTGAGAGCGCTGCTCGCGGATCTGCTCGGCGACGCCGAGCTGCGCGCCGCCTGGCGCCGCGCGCCGTGCACGCGCGCCGGCCACCATGCATACCTCGGCGGGCTGCTCGAGCACACCGTCGCGGTCGCGACGCTCGCGCAGGAGACGTGCCTGCTGCACGTCAAGCTCGACTCGGACCTGCTGATCGCGGCTGCGCTCGTGCACGATCTCGGCAAGACGCGCGAGTTCACGTACGGGGCGGAGTTCGGGGTCAGCGAGGAGGGACGGCTGCTCGGCCATGTGCAGATCGGCCAGCGGATGTTGGAGGCGCGGATGGCGCGGATCCCGCACGACGTGCTGCCGGAGGCGCGCCGTCTGGCGCTGCTGCACTGCGTGCTCTGCCACCACGGGCCGGACAGCGCGCCGGGGCGGCGCTTCGGCTCGCCCGAGGCGCTCGCGCTGGCGCGCATCAACGCGCTCGACGCGTCCGTCAAGGGCGCGCTGGAGCATGGGCTGACGCCCTGAGCTCCAGGTATTCCGCGCGCGCAGTGAATGTCTCGCGCATCTGCGCGGTGATCTCGTCGAGGAACTCCTCGCGGTAGGCAGCGTCGGTCAGGACCGAGATCGCGTAGTACACGCCCGACAGCGCGGCGATCGCGCCGGCGACGCGCAGCAGCTCCGTCGTCGGGCGCAGCGGCACGTCGAGCACGGTCACGTCGAACAGCGCGTGGCCGGGCGTGTCGAGCCACGCGCTCGTGACGCCGGCATCGATCGCGATCGTCCCGAACACGACGAAGAAGGCGCCGATCGCGAGCGTCACGACGACGATCTGCAGCCCGTGGCTGATCAGCAGCACGAGCCCGACATTCGCGCGCTGGAGCTGCCGCAGTGGCGGGGCGGAGCCGTCGCCCACGTCGCGCTCGAGGCGGTCGACCTCACGCGGCAGCCGCGCCGTCAGGAACGTCGTCGCGACGAGCGCGAGCAGCAGCCCGATCGCGATCAGCGTCGCGCCGGTCTGCTTGCCGAACACCTGCCACATCTCGGTGTTGACGAACAGGACCAGCGAGAAGAACAGCAGCAGCGGGACCGCGCGCGCGAGCAGCGGCAGCGAGCGCGCCAGCTGCCGGCCGAGGCGCCGCGCCGACCACACGACGATCGCGCCGAGGCCGAAGCCGAACGCGAGCGCGACGAGCCCGAGCAACGCGAGGTTGCCGGCCAGCACGACGGGGCCCCAGCCGCCGTGCACCGCGGCCTGCACGGCCGCCGGCACGACGACGAACAGCGCCAGCTCGACCGTCCCGACGTCCTCCGGGATCGCGAGCGCGCGCCGCCCGCGCAGGCGGTTCACGAGCGTGACGGCGAGCAGCGTGACGGCGAGCGCGCCGATCAGCGCGGCGGCGTTGGCGAGCGGCGACCAGTCGACGTCGAGTGCGGCGAGCAGCTCCGCCAGCAGCACCAGCGCGAGCAGCGGGAAGGCGCGGTTGAAGACGTCGGAGCGCGCCGAGAAGTCCTCGCTCAGCAGCGGCAGGCCGGCACGGCGGAAGCGGCGCTCGTAGTCCTCCAGGCGGCCGACGCGGTCCTCCACGCGCCGAATTCCAGCCGACGTCGCGGACGTCGTCGCACGGTCAAGCTGTTAGGCTGCCCGAAGCACCATTTAGGGCGGCCTAAGTTCTATCCGCCGCCAGCGACCACACCAGGAGTCACCATGACGCAGCGCCGGTTCCCTCGGCGGGCGTTCGCAGTAGCGCTGGCGCTCGGCGCCGCCCTCGCGACGTCCGCCTGCGGCAGCGACGACGATACCCCCGCGACCACGTCCAGCACGAACGCGGCGGCCACGGCCGACCTCGCGCCCGTCAAGGACTACCTGCTCGACCACACCGAGCGGCTGCGGACGAACACGGCCGAGCTCCAGCGCGACGCCGAGGCGTACTACGAGCTCGCCGAGCAGGCCGACTTCGACTACGCGGCGCTGCTTGCTGACCGACGCGTCGCCGTGCAGCAGCTCGTCAAGAGACTGCAGCGGGACTTCCACGCCGCCAACCCGGCTTACGAGGAGATGGAGGGCGTCGTCGCCGGCGTACCCGAGCTGGCCGACTACGACGTGATCATCGACGCCGGCTCCGACGGCAGCGACCCCGAGAGCGCGGTGCCGTTCTCGATCGAGACGCCCGCCGGCAAGACCTACAGACAGCCGGGCAACTTCAACTTCCTGATCGAGACGGCGACCTACGGCACCGAGCCGAGATTCCAGGCGAGAGGCGTCAGAGCCGACCTCGACGGTGACGGCACGGTCGAGTTCGGCGAGTCGGTCCCCGATGCGGACTTCCTCGTCGCAGCCGCGCGCGACTTCAACACAACCGCCGGCGAGCTGGACGAGGCCGCGAGAGCGTGGGAGCCCGAGCCGCAGGACGTCTTCACCGCGCTCGTCGTGATGACGCCGACGATGTCGGAGTACTTCGAGAGCTGGAAGAGCTCGCGCTTCGTCGCGGGCGACAAGGCGACCGAGACCGCTTTCGTGACCTCCTCGCGCCTCGGCGACATCGGCGACATCCTCGGTGGCCTCGTGCTCGTCTACGACAGCGTCGAGCCGCAGATCGCCGAGGTCGACGAGCAGCAGGCCGCGCAGACGGGCGCGTCGCTGAAGGCGCTGCACCGCTTCGCGCAGAAGCTCGAGCACCAGGAGGCCGCGGGCCGCAGATTCACCGCCCGGGACGCCGACACGCTCGGCGGCGACGCACAGGATCGCGCCGAGGCGATCGCCGGCCAGATCTCGCAGGCGGCCGGCCAGCTCGGCATCACGCTGGAGAGCTGACCAGGGCAATGCCCGCATGACTCACCGTGTCCGTCGCCTGATCGTCGCGCTCGCGCTCGTCGCGCTGTCGCTGGCCGGCGGCGCGAGCGGCGCGGGCGCGCACGAGCTGCTGTCGCAGCCGTGGCGATTGGCGGAGGCGGTCAACGGAAGCTTGTTCGCGGCGCAGTCCGAGCTGATCCTCGGCACGCCGGAGCAGGCGGCCCGGCTCGTGCGGCATGCGCGTATCCATGCCCGCGAGCTGGTTCCGAGCGTGCGCGACCGAGCAGAGAGCGGCCGCTCGCGTGGCGGCGGGGCGAGCCATGCCGAGGCGTCAGCCCGGCTCGGCGCCGGCCTCGCCGCCGCTCGGCGCGCCGCCGCACACGGCGACCGCGTCGCACTCGCGGCGGCGCGCGGGCAGGTGCGCGCGGCGCTGTTCGCGCACGCCTACGCGGCGACGCTGGCGGCCGTCGCCGCCGGCGACGTGGCGGAGGCGCGCGCGTGGCTGCTGCTGCGCGAGTTCCGCACCGCGACCCGCTTCACGCGTCCCGGCGCGGACGCGACGCTCGCGCTGCGCGCGCTCGAGCGCGGCAGAGCGGCGCCGGCCGCGGCACGGACCGTCGTCGCGAAGGACCTGCTCGACGCCTATCAGGCACGCCTGCGCGAGCTGCTCGACGACGCCGCGCGCGGCAACGAGCGCGCGCTGCCGGAGCGGCGCGCGGAGGCGGCCGCGCAGGCCGCCGGCTACTTCGAGATCCTCGCCGCGCGCTACCGGCAGGACAGAGGCGCCGACGCGCTCGCCGACGCGCGCGAGGCGTTCGGCGCGCTCGCCGCGGCCGCGCACGGTGGCGACCGGGCCGCGTTCGCGCGGGCGCATGCCGCGGCGCTGGCGGCGCTGGAGGGCTTCACCGCCGCGCCCTTCACCGACGAGGAGGCGGCGCGCCGCGCCCAGCAGCTGCTGCGCTTCCTCGCGCTCGTGCCGGTCGAGTACGGCCGCGGCACGAATGACGACCGCGTCACGCTCGACTTCGAGATCCAGGAGGCGGCCGCGTTCCAGACCGGCTCGCAGGCGGCGTTCGCCGACCTCGAGTCGCTGCTCGCCAAGCGCGACGCGGCCCGCACGGAGGCGGTCGCCGACCAGCTCGCGCAGCTCGGCGCGCTCGTGGAGCAGGCGACGCGCAGAAGCGAGGGCGTGGCGACCGCCGACGAGATCGACGCGCGTGCGCAGCGGATCGAGGACGCGCTCGCGGCGACGATGCCGAAGGCGTGGCAGGAGCCGACCGACGAGTCCGACTACGACCTGATCGCGCTCACGCTCGACCGCATGGAGGCGGCCGTCGGCGCCGGGCAGTATCAGCAGGCCGAGCAGGCGCGGCTGGAGGCGTACGCGTTCTTCGAGTTCGGTCCCGAGCGGCGCCTGAAGGCGTTCGATCCCGGGCTCGCGCTGTCGATCGAGGGGCTCGTGTGGTTCGGCGACGCCGACCAGCCGGGCCTCGCGAAGCTGATCGGCGAGCGCGCCCCGCGGCGCGAGGTGCACGCGACGCGCATCGTGCTGGACGAGCAGCTCGGTGATGCGGCCGCGACGCTTGGTGACAGCGCGAACGAGGCGCAGGTCGTCGTCAACTCGGCGATCCTCGTCTTCCGCGAGGGCCTCGAGGCGGTACTGATCCTGGCCGCGATCACCGCCTCGTTCGTGGGCGTGCGGCGCCGCATGCGCCGGCCGGTGCTGATCGGCGCCGGCCTCGGGCTGCTCGCGTCCGTGATCACGTGGGTGCTCGCGCAGACGCTGCTCACGTCGCTGGAGCAGTACGGCGAGAAGCTGGAGGCGGTCGTCGGGCTCGTCGCGATCGCGGTGCTGCTGCTGATCACGAACTGGTTCTTCCACAAGGTCTACTGGAGCGAGTGGATCGGCAAGTTCCACCGCCAGCGCAAGCGGCTGGAGCGATTCGACCGAGTCGGGTTCATCTCCGCGCAGGTGCTCGGGCTCGCGCTGCTGGGCCTCTCCAGCGTGTACCGCGAGGGGTTCGAGACCGTCCTCTTCCTGCAGTCGCTGGAGCTGAGCGCGGGCACCGCGACCGTGCTGGAGGGCGCTGGGCTCGGCCTCGCGATGACGCTCGCCGTGGCGGTGCTGACGTTCGCGCTGCAGCGCAAGCTGCCGTACAAGACGATGCTGATCGTCACCGGCGTGATGATCGGCTTCGTGCTCGTCGTGATGGTCGGGCAGACCGCGCGCACGCTGCAGGGCACCGGCTGGCTGCCGATCACGCCGATCGACATCGCGCCTCCGTACTGGGCCGGCCTGTGGTTCGGCGTCTACCCGACGTGGGAGACGATCGGCGCGCAGGTGGCCGCCGCCGCGTTCGTGATCGGCTCGTACTTCCTGGCGCAGGAGGTGCGCGTCAAGCGCCCGCGCCGTCGCGCGCGCAGCCGTGCCGCGGTGACGCAGGTGGAGGCGAGCGCGGCCGAGGAGCCCGCCGAGACGCGCGTGTCGGTGTAGGCCCACGCGCGGGTAGGCTGCTCTCGCCGATGGCAGAGCACGGACGGCACGAGACGGAGGAGGAGCGGCTCGATCGCAATCTGATGGAGCTGCTCAACGAGGTGCGCGTCGCGCTGCCGGGCGTGCAGGTGCTGTTCGCATTCCTGCTCGCCGTTCCGTTTCAGCAGCGCTTCGCCGACACGACGAGCTTCCAGCGCGACACCTACTTCGTCGCGCTCGCGCTGTCGCTGCTGGCGACCGCCTTCCTGATCGCCCCGACCGCGCTCCACCGCCTCAACTTCCGCGCGAGAGAGAAGAAGGCGATCGTCTTCATCTCGAACCGTCTCGTGATCGCGGGCACCGGCGTGCTCGCGCTCGCGATGACGGCCGTGATGGTGCTGATCGCCGACTTCATCTTCAGCACGCCGATGGCGATCGCCACCGGCGCCGGCTCCGGCCTCGTGTTCCTGCTGCTGTGGCTTGCGCTGCCGCTCAGCCGCTGGCGGCACCGGTGACAGTGGTCACTTGGACGGGCTCCTGACTGCCGTCTCTCGGATCGGGCTCGTCGAACAAGGCGAGATAGGGGTCATAGCGGAACCGGCGGGAGCGTCTCTGGCCTGTCACCTCGCGGAGCAGGCCGATCTCTTCGAAACGGGCGACGAGTCGATTCGCCGTCGGGAACGAGACCTCCAGCACGCGTGTGAGGTAGTTGACGTTGACGAGGGGGCGATCGAAGAGCGCGGACAGGAGTCTCAGCCCGGGGGCCCCAGCCTCCTCCATCACGAGCGCGCGATGACTCTCGCGCAGCTCGAAGATGCGCTCGGCGGTCTCGGCCGCCTCCTCGGCGGTCGTTGCCACGCCTTCGAGGAAGAAGCGCAGCCATCCCTCCCAGTCACCGCGCACGCGGACGGCGGTGAGTCGATCGTAGTACTCGGTCCGATGCAGCTTGAGGTAGTGGCTCAGGTACAGCAGCGGGGCGCGCAGGACGCCACGATGTACCAGCAGGAACGTGATCAGAAGCCGACCCACGCGGCCGTTGCCGTCCAGGAACGGATGGATCGTCTCGAACTGTGCGTGTGCGATCGCTGCCTCGATCAGCACCGGCTGGCGCTCATCGCGGTGAAAGAAGCGCTCGAAGTCGTCGAGCGCGATGTGCATGTCAGGGACCGGCGGCGGGACGAAGGTGGCTTGCTGGAGGGTCGCTCTGGCTGGCCCGATCCAGTTCTGGCTCGTGCGGAATTCGCCAGGCGTTCGGTGCGCCCCGCGTCCGTCCCGCAGCAGCTCTGCGTGGATCTCCCGCAACAGCCGCAGAGAGAGCGGCAGACCGTCGAGGCGTCTCAGCCCGTGGTTCATCGCACGGACGTAGTTGACGATCTCGCCGACGTCCGAGTAGCTGTCGGATGCCGAGGCCTCGGGTTCGAGCTCGACGCCGAGGAGGTCCTCGAGCGTGCTCTGCGTCCCCTCGATCTGCGAGCTGAGCACCGCCTCGCGACGCACGTACATGGAGACGAAGAAGTCGGGATCCGGGATGACCTTCACGACGCCGTCCAGACGGCCGAGCGCGACGTCGGCTTGAGAGAGCAGGGAGAGCAGCTCGCTCTCGAGGTCGAGCGGCGGATCGGGCGGCAGCGGCGCCGGGATGAAGGCGCTGTAGCCGCTCGACTGGGTCACGAAGCGCCCGGCGCGCGAGGATCTTTGGGAAGGAAGCGAAGCCATGTCGATCCTATTACAAGGAAATCGTCCTTTTCTTTAACAACTCCATCGGACAGTCCGGGAGTGCAAACTCGCGTCAATAGCGCGACGGGATCTCAGACATATTTTCATATCTCACGATTTTCTTGAATAAGATTCTCGACGAGGCTCGAGCGTTTTCAGCCTTTTCAATAGCCGCACGCCTCGGCGCGCTGCGCCAAGCGCGATGAGCGCACGCGAGGAGTCGGGAGCGGCGGGGACGGGTCATCTCACCCGCACGACCGCACGAGCGCGCGGTCTCGGGACGCCGCTGCGCGACTACCTGCGCACCGAGACGGGCGGCGCGGTGGTGCTGTTGGCGGCGGCGCTCGCGGCGCTCGTGTGGGCGAACGTCGACCACGGCTCGTACGAGCGCGTGTGGGAGAGCGAGCTGACGATCCGGCTGGGCGACTGGACGCTCGCCGCGAACCTGCGCCATTGGGTCAACGACGGGCTGATGGCGATCTTCTTCCTCGTCGTCGGCTTGGAGGCGCGGCGCGAGCTCGACCTCGGCGAGCTGCGCGAGCGGCGACGGCTGCTGCTGCCGGCCGCCGCCGCGCTCGGCGGGATGGGCGCGACGGTCGGCATCTTCCTCGCGCTCAACGCCGGCTCTGACGCAGCCGACGGCTGGGGCGTCGCGCTGTCGACGGACACCGCGTTCGCGATCGGGATCCTCGCGCTGGTCGGTCCGAGCGTGTCGGGCCGGATGCGCGCGCTGCTCGTGACGCTGCTCGTCGTCGATGACCTCGTCGCGCTGGGCGTGATCGCGCTCGTCTACTCGACCGAGCTGGCGGCGGGGGCTTTGGTGGTGGCGGGCGCGCTGCTCGCGTGTGTGCTGGTCGTGCGCGCGGCGGGCGTGCGGCGCGGCTGGGTCTACGCGCTGCTCGGCGTCGCGCTGTGGGTCGCGACGTGGAGATCCGGGATCGACCCCGTCGTCGTCGGCCTGCTGATGGGGCTGCTGACCGTTGCGCGGCCGGCGGCGCGCGAGGACCTCGAGCAGGCGACGGACCGCTTCCGCGCCTTCCGCGAGCAGCCGACGGCGGAGCTCGCGCGGGTCGCGCGCACGAGCGTCGAGCAGGCGCTGTCGCCGAACGAGCGCCTGCAGCACCGCTTCCACCCGTGGTCGTCGTACGTGATCGTGCCGCTGTTCGCGCTCGCCAACGCGGGGATCCCGCTCGGCGGCGGCTTCCTCGGCGACGCGCTGCGCTCGCCGGTGACGCTCGGGATCGTGCTCGGGTACGTGGTCGGCAAGCCGGTCGGGATCCTCGCGGCCGCGTGGCTCGTGCAGCGGATGGGTCGCGGCGCGCTGCCGCTGCCGATCGGCTGGGGCGCGCTGGCCGGGACCGGCGCGGCGGCCGGCGTCGGCTTCACCGTTGCGCTGCTGATCGCCGAGCGCGCGTTCGACGGCGCGCAGCTGCGCGAGGCGACGCTCGGCGTGCTGCTGACCGTGCTGCTCGCGCCGCTCGTCTCGTGGACCATCTTCCGCGCGATCGCGCGGCTCCCGCGCCGGCGGCGCCTGCGGCTGCTGATCGGCGACGCGGACGAGCTGGAGGACCTCGCGCTGTCGGTCGACCCGGAGTTCGACCACGTGCGCGGACCGGCGGACGCGTCGGTGACGCTTGTCGAGTACGGCGACTTCGAGTGCCCATACTGCGGTCAGGCGGAGCCGCTTGTGCGCGAGCTGCTCGCCGGCGACGGCGACCTGCGCTACGTGTGGCGACACCTGCCGCTGCCCGACGTGCACCCGCGTGCCGAGGTCGCGGCCGAGGCGTCCGAGGCGGCGGCCCAGCAGGACCACTTCTGGGAGTACCGCGCGCTGCTGTTCGAGCACCAGGACGCGCTCGAGCCGAAGCGGCTGGTGGCGTACGCGGAGCAGCTCGGGCTCGACGCCGAGCGCTTCCGCCGCGACCTGCGCGAGGGCGAGCACGCCGGTCGCGTCGCGCGCGACGTCGAGAGCGCCGACCTCTCCGGCGTCGCCGGCACGCCGACGTTCTTCGTCAACGGCAAGCGCCACCACGGCGCCTACGACCTGCAGGCGTTGAAGGCCGCCGTCAAGGCGGCGCGGGCGCGGGCGCTGGTGACCGAGCCCGTCAGCCCTTGAACGTCGAGGCGCCGGCGTCGCCGAACGGCTCGTCGCGCTCGCGCACCGCGGTGCGGAAGCCGTCGTGTGCAGCGCGCTGCTGGAAGGCGTAGCCCTCGGCGGTGTGGCGCGCGATGCCGTCGAACAGCGTGCCGAGCAGCTGTGTCGTGTGCAGCCCCTGCGCGTAGAGCGACTGGTTCACGAGCAGCTTCATCATCTGCAGCTGGTTGAGCGGCAGGCGCGCGATCCGCTCGACGAGGATCTCGGTGCGCTCGTCGAGCATCGCCGGCTCCGGCGCCTCGATCGCGAGGCCCCACTCGAGCGCCTCGGACCCAGACAGGCAGTCGCCCGTGAACAGCAGCCGCTTGGCGCGCTGCGGCCCGAGTCGGTGCGCCCACAGAGACGTCGTCGGCGAGCCCCACACGCGTGCCGGCGGGTAGCCGATCTTCGCGTCTGCGGCGATGACGAGGAGGTCGCTGCAGAGCGCAAGGTCGGTGCCGCCTGCGACGCAGAAGCCGTGCACTTTGCAGACGACCGGCGTGGACGCGTGGAACAGCGTCATGAACGCGCGCACGTTGCGGCTCATCATCGCGTGGTCGACCAGCGGGTCCCACGTGCCCGACGGATCGTGGTTGCGAGCGATGACGGCATGGTCGAGCGGGGACCCCGGTGGCGGCGCGGCGCGGGCGGGCGTGCCGTCGCGAGAGTCGCCGTCCGCCATCCCCTCGGCGCTGTCCACGAGGTCGTAGCCGCCGCAGAAGCCCTTGCCGTTGCCCGCCAGCAGGATCACGTGGATCGCCGGGTCGAGGTCCGCGCGCTCGACGCACGCCGCGAGCTCCTCGATCAGCGTGCGCGTCAGCCCGTTCCCGCGCTCGGGCCGGTTCAGCGTGATCCGCGCCACGCGGCCGGTCACGTCGTACGTCATCGTCGTCGGCTCGCTCATGCGGGCGACGCTACCGCCCGCGCGCTCAGCGCACGCCGGTGCGGGTGAAGCGCGGCAGCGGGCCGCCGGCGTCGCGCTTGAGCGCGCCGGTCAGCCGGCGCACGACGTCCGGGCGGGCGGCGGCGAGGTTGCGCGTCTCGCCGCGGTCGCGCTTCGTGTCGTACAGGTGCTTGTCGAAGCCGTCTGTGCGCATGAACAGCAGCCAGCGGCCGTCGTGGCACATGACGTAGTCGTCGTAGGACGCGGTCATCCATCTGCGCTGCGCGATCTCGCCCCTGCGCTCGCGGTCGAAGACGGCCGTCAGGTCCTCGCCGTCCATCCGCCGGCTCGGTCTTATGCCGAGGAAGCCCAGCAGCGTCGGCGCGAGGTCGTTCGTCGAGGCGAAGTAGCCGTTGCGGCGCCCGGCCAGCTTGCGCTCCGGGTGGCGCACGATGAACGGCGTGTGGTGGATCTCCCGGTGGATGTGCCGCCCGCTCTTGCCGATGAGCCCGTGCTCGCCGAGGAAGATGCCGTGGTCGCTCGTGTACATGACGGCGGTCGAGTCCGTCAGCCCTGCGCTCTCGACCTTCCCGAGCAGGTTGCCGATCCAGTGATCGGTGAAGGCGAGCTCCGCCGCGTACAGTCCCTGCACGCGCTGAGCGACCGCGGGGGAGAGGCCCAGCTGGCTCATCGCGCTGATCGGCGCGTTGAACGGATGCAGCGGCTCGTAGTCGAGCGGGTTGTCGCCCGCGAATCTTCTCGCCCACGCCGGCGGCGGGTCCCACGGCTCGTGCGGGTCGAAGCCGTCGACCACGAGCAGGAACGGCTGGTGCGCGCGCAGGACGTCGATCAGGTCGATCGCCGCCTTGAAGACTCTCGCCGTGAAGTACTCGTCCTCCGCCATGTTCCGCGGCGCGTACGCGAGGTACAGCGCGAGCGCGGCCTCGGCGCCGCTGCCGCCGCGCAGCGACGGCGGCAGGAAGCGCTGCACCTGCGATACGGGCACCGGGTCGCGGTGTCTCGCCGAGTACACCGCGGTCTGACCCTCGAAGCCGACGAAGTGGTCCGTGCGGCGCCGGATGCGCGCGTAGCGCGGGCCGATCAGGAACGGGTTGTCGGTGACGTACGCGGTCGTGACGCCGTTGCGGTCGAGCAGGTCGAGCAGCGTCGGCTCGCCGCTGGGGATCGAGCTCCAGCCGGGGTTCTTCGGCAGGAACGGCTCGGGCTGCCAGTCGCGGTACGGGAAGCGGCGTCTGCCGGTCAGCAGCGCGTTGCGCGCCGGGCCGGTCGGCATCGACTCCGGATGCGCGCGCGTGAACGTGAGCCCGTCGCGCGCGAGCGCGTCGAGGTTCGGCGTCAGGCCGCGGCGGCTGCCGTACGCGCCGAGGTAGTCAGCGCGCGTCGAGTCGGTGACGATCAGGATCGCGTTCTGCGCGCTCGGATCGAGCGCCGCTCCGCCGTAGCGCCGCAGCTGCTCCGCGACCGCCTGCTCGGCGACAGGGCCGAGCAGCCCAAGCATCGCCGCGCCGCCGGCGCAGGCGCCCGCGCCTCTGCGCAGCGCTTCGCGCCGCGTGATGCCTCGTTCGGCGTCGCCGCCCTGCCCGTCCGCGACCATCGCTGCATCGAAACACACGCCCCGGCGGTGGAGTTGCGGCGGGGGCGCGCTACAGCTCCCGCAACGCCGGCAGCAGCTCCCGCTCGGCCCACGCGCAGAAGAGGGCCTGCGTGTCGGCGCCGATCTGCACGAGCGCGACCTCGTCGAAGCCGGCGTCGAGGTACGCCTTGACCGCGTCGACATGGGCCTGCAGGTCCGGCCCGCAGGCGAGCCCGTCGGCGACATCCTGCGGCGTCACGAATCTCGTCGCGGCGTCGAACGCGCTCGGGCTCGGCAGGTCCGCGTTGACCTTCCAGCCGAGCCCGAACCAGCGGAACTGCTCGTGTGCGCGCCGCACGGCCTCGTCGCGATCCGGGTCCCAGCAGATCGCGACCTGGCCGATGCGCGGCTTGCCCGCGCCGCCGGCCTTGTCGAACAGCTCGCCGAGCTCCGCCTCCGGCTGCACCGCGACCATCGCGTCGGCGTGCGCGCCCGCGAGCCGGCACGAGTCCTGCCCGGACACGGCGATCCCGATCGGCACGCGCTTCTCCGGCAGGTCATACAGCACCGCCGACTCGACCTCGAAGTGGCGGCCGCGGTGGTTCACCGTCCCGTCGCCGTCGAACAACGCGGCGATGATCTCGACTGCCTCTTCGAGCAGCTCGTGCCGCTCGCCGACCATCGGCCAGCGCTGCCCGACGACGTGCTCGTTGAGGTTCTCGCCCGCGCCCAGCCCGAGCCGGAAGCGCCCGCCGGAGAGGATCTGCATCGTCGCCGCCTTCTGTGCCACGACCGCCGGGTGGTAACGCAGCGTCGGGCAGGTCACATACGTCATCAGCGGGATCGCGTCGGTGGCCTGCGCCGCCGCGCCGAGGATCGACCACGCGTAGCCCGAGTGGCCCTGGCTGTCGAGCCACGGCGCGTAGTGGTCGCTGATCACCGAGAAGTCGAAGCCGGCTTGCTCGGCCGCTTGCAGGTCGCGCACGAGCTGGTCGGGCCGCGACTGCTCGCACATCATCGTGTAGCCGAATCTCGCCATGCCGACGGTCCTACCCGCGTTTGGAGCGCCGACGCCCCGGGGACCGTCTCCTCCCGACAGGGACCACCCGATCCGAGGGGAGCGACACGATGGGCGATGGCGACGTCGACACCGCGAAGGGCCGCATCAAGCAGGCGGCCGGAGATCTGACGGACGACGACGACCTGCGCCGCGAGGGCAAGGTCGACGAGGCGGCTGGCACGGTCAAGGACAAGGTCGGCGACGCCGCCGACAAGGTCAAGGACGCGCTCAGCCGCGACCGCGACGACGACTGAGATCGGCGAGTCGCTAGCCGCGCCGCGTCGCCGCCAGCGTCGCGGCGCTCTCGTCGACCGTGCGCGCCGCCTGCGCCAGCCGACGGCCGACCGGTCTCGCGGGCGTCGCGTCGTATGTCTGGGCAGGACCGTCGAACGTCCGCGTCGCGGCGGCATGCGGCCGCCGGGCCGAAGGCTCCCGCGTTGAAGACTTCGTCACGACCGCGGGCGAAACCACGACCGTCGCGTGCAGCGTCAGCAAGCGCAGGCGCAACAGCCGCGCGATGATCGACGCCTCCGCGACGATGCCGTCCGACGGCCGCCGCCTGCTGTCCGGCTGCCCGCGCAGTGTCACGGCGTGTCCTTGCTGAGGCGCGTTGCCGCGGCGTCGCCGCCCCAACAGCCACCCGGCCGCGAAGGCGACCAGGCCGGAACGTCTCACGAACCGTCCTGCGATGCCTGGGCGCGCCGTCGCAGCGATGACACCCCGGCGCTCGCCGCGGTGACGCCCATCGCGCCACCCAACGCGAGCAAGCCGGTGCGCACCGTCTTGCCGGAGGGAGGGTCCGGCAGCTTGACCTTCCGTCCGATCGGCTTCGAGATCGCGTCCTCGACGCTCTCGACGAGCCGCTGCGGCGCGCCCTTTCGCTTGGACGGATTGATGCGGTCGATCAGTTGCATGGCGGTTGTCCTCTCGTCTCGTGCGCGAAGCAGGCCGTCAATGCGCTCGTTGTCGTCACGCTCGCCGAGTCGCCGCTCTGGCGCCGCTTGCACGGCGTCTGCGCGTTGACGCGCGGCGCGGCTCGCCCGCGTTCGACCGCGGGTTCTCGGCCGCCGCGTTCTCACGCAGCCGCTCGGCGGAGGCGATGCGCGACTGTGCCTCGTCGACCTGCTGCTCGGCCTCTCTGGCGAGCTCTTGTGCCTGACGGCGCGCCTCCTCTGCGACAGCGCGTGCGGTCTCGTTCGCCTGGTCCGCCAGCAGCTTCGCCTCGGACAGCTTCTCGGTCGCGTCGGAGACCTGCTCCTCGGCCTCCCGCTGCGCCTCCTCGGCCTCACGCTCCGCTTCCTCGACCTCGGCCTCGACCTCTTCGTGGACCTGCTGGCGCTGAGCCTCGGCCTCGCTCTCGACCTCCTGGCGCGCGCGTCTGACCGACTCCTGGGCCGCTCTCTGCGCCGCCGCTACGCGCTGGTCGACGCGCCGTCTCGTCTCCCGCTGGACCTCGGTCATGCGCTCGCGAGCTCGCTCGCTCACCCGCTGCGCGACGCTCGCGCGCTCCTTCGACTCCTGCGCGGCCGCGACGGCGCGCTCCTCGGCCTCATGGGCCCGCACGGCCGCCTCGCGGGCGCGCTCGAGCTGCACGCCGACAGGATCGCCTCCGTCGCTCACCGCGACGCGGACCCGCCGACCGCGCTCCCGCACCCCTGTCGCCGCGGAGTTGGCCGCCGAGCCGGCGGCAGAGCCGGCTTTGTCGGCCGGCTGGGCGACCCGGGAGACGAGCCAGGCCGCGTTGGACGGCAGCTCCCGAAGACCGGTCCGCATATGGTCCGACAGCCAGTGCACAGGTGAGCGAGGCACAGCAACCACTCCTCTCCGTCACAACGAGGCCTTTCCGCCGCTATACCCGTATGCGCTCGCGCTAGCGGTCGGCACGCCGCGTTGACGCGTGGCCGCTAGCCTGCGAGCGGTCGTGGAGGCGATCAGCCGCCCACTTCCAAAAGGTGCGTCAGACGGCCGCCAGCCCTGCCAGCGTCTCGGCCGGCGGGGCGGCCTCCACGCCGACGACCTCGGCGACGGGCGCGTACGTGACGTTGCCGGCGGCGACGTTGAGGCCGGCGAGGAAGCCGGGATCGGCGTTCAGCGCGGCGGCGCCCTGGTCGGCGAGCTTGATCACGTACGGCATCGTCGCGTTCGTGAGCGCGTAGGTCGAGGTGATCGGGACCGCGCCGGGCATGTTCGCGACGCAGTAGTGCGTGATGCCGTCGACGACGTAGGTCGGGTCGGTGTGGGTCGTCGGTCTGCTCGTCTCGAAGCAGCCGCCCTGGTCGATCGAGACGTCGACGAGCACGGCGCCCGGCTTCATCAGCTTGAGCTGCTCGCGCGCGATCACGTGCGGCGCCTTCGCGCCGTGGATCAGCACCGCGCCGATCACGAGGTCGACTTCCGGCAGCCGCTGCTCGATCTCCAGCGTCGAGGCGTAGCAGGTCGAGGCGCCGCCGTTGAGCAGCACCTCCAGCTCGCGCAGGCGGTCGATCGAGCGGTCGAAGACGTAGACCTCGGCGCCGAGCCCGATCGCGATCTCGGCCGCGTTCTGGCCGACGACGCCGCCGCCGATCACCATCACGCGGCCGGCGGCGACGCCGGGGACGCCGCCGAGCAGCAGGCCGCGCCCGCCGAGCGGCTTCTCCAGCATGAACGCGCCGGCCTGCGTCGCGATCTTGCCGGCGACCTCGCTCATCGGCGCGAGCAGGGGCAGGCGGTTGCGCGCGTCGGTGACCGTCTCGTACGCGATGCAGGTCGCGCCGCTGGTCATGAGGCCGCGAGTCAGCTCGGGCGCGGCGGCGAGGTGCAGGTAGGTGAAGAGCGTGTGGCGAGGCTGCAGCAGCGCGACCTCGCTCGGCTGCGGCTCCTTCACCTTGACGATCAGCTCGGCCTCCGCAAACACCGTCGTCGCATCCCGGACGATGCGCGCGCCCTGCGCGACGTAGTGCTCGTCGGGGATCGCGGAACCGACGCCGGCGTTCGCCTGCACGAGCACCTCGTGGCCCCGATCCGTCAGCTCGCGCACGCCGGAGGGGGTCAGTGCGACGCGGTACTCGTCCGTCTTGATCTCAGTGGGAACGCCGATGATGGTCATGACCGCCATGATCGCCTCGTACTGCGATACTGTCAGCAGACGATGAGTTCATCTGTGATATCCACTGCCATGGATGATGTCGACCGCATCATCCTCGGCGAGCTGATCCGAAATGGACGCGCGACGTTCAAGGAGCTGGGTGCCCTCGCGGGCCTCTCCCCACACGCGGTCGCGCCGCGCGTGCGCCGGCTCGTCGACGCGGGCATCGTCACCGGGTTCACCGCGCTCGTCGACTACGGCCACGTCGGGCGCGGGCTCGACGCGCTGATCGACGTGCGGCTGCTGTCGACCGCCAAGCCGGAGGACTTCGAGGCGGCCGCCGGCGAGCTGCCGTCGATCCGCGAGGTCAGCTTCGTCACCGGCCGCTTCGACTACCAGCTGCGCGCCGCCTGCGTCGACGCCGACGACCTCGACCACACCGTGCGCGGGCTGCGGCAGGCCGGCGCGGCCGTCACCGAGACGCGCATCGTCCTGCGCACGCAGGCGTTCCTGCGCCCGGTGCGCTGAGCGGTCTGTTTCGTGCGTGTGCTGCGACATGGAGTGCGCCGGAGCGGGTAGCTTCGACGGCATGAGCGAAGACGGGGATCGTCCGCTGTTCGGGCAGGAGCACGTGGAGCGCTACCGCGCGACCGACGGCGAGGAGGGCTACCGCTGGCTGCGCGGGACGACGATCCTCCTGCTGACGACGAGAGGGCGCAGAAGCGGCACCGAGCGCACCACGCCGCTGATCTTCCAGCCGCACGGCGACGACTACCTGATCGTCGCGTCGAAGGGCGGCACCGACGAAGCGCCGGCGTGGTACCTCAACCTCCAGGCCGACCCCGACGTCGAGGTGCAGGTCAAAGGCGACGTCTTCAGAGCTCGCGCCCGTGACGCCACGCCGGAGGAGCAGCCCGAGCTGTGGCGCGCGATGACCGCGGTGTGGCCCGACTACGACGCGTATCAGCAGCGCACCGACCGCAAGATCCCGGTTGTGGTGCTCGAGCGGGCCTGACGGTCAGGGTCTGCACGGCCCTGCGCAGCCTGCGGCGACCATGCATCATCGCGAGCGCGGAACCGGCGAGCCCACCGCACGCCGCCAGCACGCGTTCGCGCGCGAGCACCGCAGCGGGCAGATGGGCCGTCGGCGCGGACAGGTAGTGGGCGCTCATCGCGGCGAGGATCGCCGCGTGCCGGGTACCCCGTCTGAGCGTATGCGCCGACGCGAACGCGGTCGTCGCGATCGCGCCGAGCCGCGCAGCGGCCTCCTCGGGCCGTGAGTACAGCGCGACGAGGCTGCAATGCCCGGACGACGCGTCGGCCGGTTGGTCGACGAGGCTGTCGAGCAGCACATGGAGCGCGCCCGCCCACGGGAAGTACGCGCGGTCGATCGCGTCGGCCTCCGCGACCGACAGCCGCGGATCGGCGGCGGCGGTGACGAGCGCGAACGCCCCGAGCGACGAGGCGGACGCGGCCGCCGCCTCCCACCACAGCAGCCTGCTCTCCGGCGGCGTGTGCGCACGGGCCCAGGTGGCGAGCCCGCGGTCCTCGTGCCCGCGGCTGTGAACGTGCGCCTGGTACGCGATCATCCGCTCGGCGGCGTCTGTGAGATGGGATTCGATCACGCGGTGGCAGGGCAACTCGCTCAGCGCCGTCCGGCAGGCGTCGACAAGCTGGCGCAGATAGCCACCGTCGTCGGTGCGCCGGTGATGCCGGTAGTACGCGCCGTGCGGGGAGCTGGGGCGGAGCGCGACGCGGAGCGCTTCGTGCAGGGCGCGCCCGTTCGCGAACGGCGCAGAGCTCGGCTGCTCCGCGAGCGAGTCGACGTAGTCGTACGTCGCCTGGAACGCGACGCTCGCGCGCACCACCGAGGCGCGGCGGCGCAGCGGCGCGTACGCGGCGAAGGCCGCCGCTCCCTCGAGGTTCCCGCCCTCGGCGCGATGCGTGTCGAGCGCGATCCGGCGCAGCACCGGATCCGGGATCGCGGCGGCGCGACGGCGCCAGCGGCGCGTATGCCACCGCACGAGCGGATACACCGTGATCCAGTAGCGAAGGACGGTGTCCAAGACGGCGACGGTCAGCCTGAAACGACGCCAGGCGAACGGGCCCATGGCGATAGCTTGCCGGAGTTGGACCGCGACGGGGCGACTATTGCTCGTGAAGCTGGGGGTGCGCCGGCACCCGCGCCGCCATCCAGCCGGGCAGTCCGACGACGAGCAGCGCGATGCCGGCGATGAGGCCGAGCGTCGTCAGCAGCTCGATGCCGGCGAGCGAGAACGGTGCCGGGAACCCGGTTGTCTGCTGCAGGTAGCGATTCAGGAGCGCATGGCCGTAGACGCCGAGCGCAGCGCCGACGGCGCAGCCGATCGTGAGGACGATCGTGCCCTCCAGCAGCAGCGCGCGCCACAGCTGCCATTCGTCGAATCCCTGCACCTTGAGCGCGGCGAAGCGCGCGCGGCGCTGCCAGACCGCTGCGCCGAGCGCCGCGGCGACCGCGAGCGCCGCGGTGATCACCAGCAGCGTCGAGATCTGCTTGAGGCCGGTGAGGCCCTGGCGTGCGAGCCGTCCGTACTGCGCTCTGCGCTCGGCCAGCGTCTGGACGCGCAGGCCGGAGCGCGGCCCGAGCGCCTGCGCGACCGCCCGCTGGCCGTCGGCCGGCCGCACGCCCGGGCGCAGATCGACCTCGAGCGCGGCCGGGCGGACGGTGCCCCAGGCGCGGCGGTAGTCGGCCGCGTTGAGGATGATGCCGCCGGGCGGCCAGCCGAGGTTCGTCGTGATCGCGGCGACGCGCAGCCGCAGGGCGCCGGTCGGCGTCGGCAGCGTGAAGCGATCGCCGACGTGCAGCTGCTTGTGGCGGGCGAGCACGTCGGAGACGGACGCCCAGCCCCCTGCTCGCAGGCGTGCGGTGGCGAGCTCCAGGCGTCCCTCGCGCAGCTGGCTGGGAGGGATCAAGGGCCGGTCCGCACCCGGCCGGGCGATGATCCACACCCGCCGGTTGTCCACGTCCAGCAGCCCGCCGTGGTACGCGCGCACCGCCGCGACCCCGGGAGCGCGCGCGATCCGCTGCGGCAGGCCGGCCGCGTCGAAGCTCTCGGTCGTCAGGTCGTCGCCGCCGGTGGTGACCCACAGGTCCGCCGTCGCCAGGTACTGCCCGAAGCTCTGGTCGAGCCCGCGCACGAGGTCGTGATGGCCGCCCTGCATCGAGACGCTGCCGAAGACGGCCAGCGCGCCGACGCCGGCGAGCGCGATCGAGCGCGTCGTCGTCGCGCGCAGCTCCATCACCGCGATCGGCAGCATGCTGCCCGGGATGTGCCGGCTGAGGTGGGCGAGCAAGTACGCGACGCCGAGGAACGCGGCCGGGATGAGGCCGACGCAGACGAGCGCCAGCGCGATGCCCGCCTGCATCGTCAGCCCCGGCCGGGCGAGCGCCATCGCCGTCGCCGCGACGGCGATCGCGACGGCCACCGCGAGGATCGCCCGCGCCGTTCGCGCCGGCATCCCCTCGCCGGCGTCGCTGCCGCCCGTCTCGCGGAAGACGGCGTCGAACGGACGGCCGGACCGCAGGTCGAGCGCGGGCAGCAGCGTCGCCGCGAAGGTGGCGAGCAGGCCGCCGCCGACCGCCAGCGCGACGGTCTCGCTCGTGATCACGCGCTGCGTGCCGATCGGGAAGGCGAACGCGAGGTACGTGGGCACCTGGTCGAACAGCGTCCGTGACAGCACGTTGCCGAGCAGCAGGCCGAGGAGCGACGCGGTCGTTCCGAGCAGGACCGCCTCGAAGGCGAGGATCGCGAGCACCTGCCTGGGCTCGAAGCCCTGCGTGCTCAGCTCGGCGACGAAGCGGCGGCGCTCGGGGATCGTCAGCAGCATCGCGTTGAGCGCGAGCAGCACGCCGACCATCGCGCTGAGCGCCGCGAACAGCGTCGACGCCTGGTCGTTCGGTCGGGCGGTCAGGGCGAGCAGCCGCAGCTCGTCGGCGGCTTCCCGCACCGACAGCCGGCCGGCCGCGATCCGTCGCAGCTCGCGCGCGGCCTGCTCGTCCCCGCCGGGCCGCGGCTGCACGAGCAGGCTCGAGATGCGCCCGCGCTTGTCGAGCAGCTCCTGCACGACTTCGAGCGGCGCGATCCCGACTGGGCTCTGCGCCAGCAAGCCGATCGTGTCGGCGCCGAGGACGGTGCCGACGAGCACGCTCCGGACGCGGCCGCCGGCGAGCAGCGTCACGCGCTCACCGCCGTGGACGCCGATCGCCGCCGCCGTGCCCGCCGGCAGGACGATCCCATCGGACAGCCGCAGCCCGCCCGGGCCGAAGTCGCGGATCTGCTTGCCGCCGAGCTCGGCGAGCGCCGGCGTGACGCCGAACAGCTGGATCGACACGCGTCTGCCGTTCGCCGCCACGAGCGCGACGTTTCCGCGCAGCGTCGGCGCCGCCCGCAGGACGCCGGGCGCCTGCGCCGCCCGCTCGGCGACGCTCGCGGGAAAGCCGTCCGCCGAGCGCGCGACGAGCTGCAGGCGCGCCTTGCCCTGCAGGCCTGAGACGATCTGTCTGGCTGACGCGGTCAGGCTCGTGTTCGCGATCAGCACGCCGAAGACGAGTGCGACGCCGATCGCGATCCCGGCCGCGGCGAGCGCCTCCTGCGTCCCGTGCTCGCGCAGCCGCCAGCGGTAGAAGCGGCCGAGCGCCCCGACGCGCACGCCGAAGAGCTTCGGCCTCATGTGCGCGCCGCCGGGGCGACGTCGGCGTCCAGCCCCGAGCTGAGCCCGCCGTCGCGCAGCGTGAAGACGCGGTCGACGAACGGCAGCGCCTCACGGTCGTGCGTGACGAGCAGGACGGGCATGCTGCGCTCGTCGCACAGCGTCCGCATCAACTTCAGGATCTCGCGGCTGCGGCGCGAGTCGAGGTTGCCGGTCGGCTCGTCGGCGAGCAGCAGGCGGGGATCGTTCGCGAGCGCCCGCGCGATCGCGACGCGCTGGCACTCGCCTTTCGACAGCTGGCGCGGGGTGTGCGCGACACGGGTGGCGAGGCCCACGCGTTCCAGCCACGGTTGCGCGCGCTTCTGCGCCACGGCGAGCGAGAGCCCTTCGGACATCAGCTTCAGCGCGGCGTTGTCGAGCGCTGACGCGGCCGGCATCAGGTGGAACGATTGGAAGACGAAGCCGACGTCGCTGCGCCGGTAGCGCGCGGCCTCGCGCGACGAGAGGCGCCCGAGGTCGCGGCCTTCGAAGCGCGCGGACCCGCGGTCGGGTCTCAGCAGCGCCGCCGCGAGCAGCAGCAGCGTCGTCTTGCCCGAGCCGCTCGGCCCGAAGACGGCGACGAACTCACCGCCCTCCACGCTGAGCGAGACGCCGTCGATCGCGCGCACGACCTCGCCGGCGGCTGGATAGTGCTTGACGACCTGCCGCAGCTCGAGCAACGTCGGTCACGCGGGGCTCGCGCGCTGCCCCGGGAATCGAAGGACCTGTCCGCCGCGGTCGGAGGATCGCAGCTCGCCGTCGCCGAGCGACATCGCGCGACCCGCGGTTCGTATCGCCGCGACGTCCTCGGATACGACGATCAGCGTGAGCGCCGGATCCCTGGCCAGCGATCGCAGTAGCGCGTAGACCTCGTCGCGATCGGCGGGGCTGGGCGTCGCCCCCGGCTCGTCGACCAGCAGCAGCAGCGGGCTGCGCACGAGCGCACGGGCGATCGCGACGCGTATGCGCTCGCCTGCCGACAGGTCCGCCATGCGCGTATCCGCCCGGCTGCCGGCGCCGACGCGCTCGAGCACCTCGCGCGCGGCGATCTGCGCGTCGCTCAACGTCGCTCCGAGGCTGAGCGCCGGCAGCGCGACGTGATCGACGACGAGCTCGTTGCGGGTCGAGTGCCGATCCCCCGCCGCGAGGCCGATGCTCCTGCGCAGGAGCTGCGCGATCTCGCCGCGCGACATCCGCGTGAGGTCGCGTCCCGCGAACCGCACGGCGCCGGTGTCCGGCCGCTCGATGCCGGCCGCGATCCGCAACAGCGTCGACTTGCCGGAGCGACGCATGCCCCAGATGCCCACGGACTCACCGTGGTCGACCTCGAACGAGACCGCGTCGAGGATCGGGACGGCCCGACCGCCGGCGTCGGCGGCGCGCTTGGTGACCTCCTCGAAGGCGAGCAGCGAAGTCACGAGCTCATCCGGTCGCGACGAACTCGCGGATGCGTCGTCGTGCCTCGGCAAGCCAGCGGAACTCCGCCTGCAGGTGC
The DNA here is from genome assembly GCA_963770165.1 of uncultured Actinomycetes bacterium. Taxonomy (GTDB): domain Bacteria; phylum Actinomycetota; class Thermoleophilia; order Solirubrobacterales; family Solirubrobacteraceae; genus Conexibacter. Next base: position 418,834 of record CAVYOK010000003.1, on the reverse strand, counting down.
GCATCGGTGTGGGCCCGCACCACCGACAGCACGAGCGCGTTCCAGGACTGCACGGACGGACCGACGTCGTCGTTGGCCTCGAGCAAGAGCAGCAGCTCGCGCTCGTATTCGTCGAGCGCGTTGAGCAGCTCGGCGGCGTCGCTGAGCCTGGCACAGCAGATCCGCGCCAGCACGTCGGGCCGCACGGGCTCCTTCTCGACCGGGCTGCGCATCCAACGTCGCAGCATCTCGGGCGCCTGCTCGGTGGCGTGATAGACGATCCGCGGCTGTCGCGGACGGTCGGGGTTCGCTTCCTCGACGCCGGTTGCGAGCCCAGCGCTCGCCAGCTCGTCGAGGATCGGGTAGATCTGTCTCGGGTCGATTCGCCAGGTGGGGCCGAGGCGGCGGTTGAGACGGTGCGCGAGCTCGTAGCCGTGTCCGCTCCGCTCGACGATCAGCGCGAGGGTCGCGCCGCGCAGTGCACGGGACCGGCCTCGAGCAAGATCCATGTTCGCTCTCCCCATCCCTCACTCCCGCTGATCAAAGGTGTGAAACCCCTGTCCGCTGAGGATCGTCTGACCATACATCCGGGACACCGTACGGCGCAAGTCCGAGGATCCAGTTTCCGTTCCAGAAATAGACGGAAAAGGAACATTCTGGCTCTGGTCTAGGCGAGCGCGGATGACGTCGGCACGATGGATCGCGATGTCGCCCAGCTACTCACACCACCGCGTCCCACCCCCGACCCAGGTTGGTGCGATGGGCGGCATCCCACTGCACGACACGGCCACCCGAGCGACGGTCGGACGTACCGGCGGGCCCGACCGTCGTGGCCCACGCGCCTCAGCTCATCCGCAGCCATCCACGACCGGGCGCCTAGTCGCACGCCCGGAACCTCCAGGTGGCGATCTCGAGCTGAGGCACGTGCACGGCGTCTTCCGATCCCGCGTTGCTCAGGGGAGGCGAGCGGGATCGGGAGCGCCACCTTTGGCCAGCCTCACGTAGCGGCGGTCTCGCCGGCGGGCTTTGAGCCGGAGCGCCGGGCGCTCGACGTAGCGATAGGTGAGCAGTGACAAGACGCCCGTCACGGCAACGACGAACGTGAGGTTCACGGCGAATCCGGACGAGCCGGAGACGGTGAGCCCTTGCTCGCGAAGGAAGTCGATGACCGGACCGTGCCACAGGAAGACGCTGTAGGCGGCGACGCCGACCGTCGCCATCGCGCGCGAGGCGAACAGTCGGGTGAGCCGTCGGGGACGCTCCGGCGACGGCGCCGGGAGCACGACGAGCGCGACCAGCAGGGCGCACGCGAGCGCGCTGAGCTCGCCGTACAGCACCGTCGTGCGCAGCGCCCCCAACAGAAGGAGGGGAATCGCGAGCAGCGCCGCGAGGCTCCAGCCTGTCGGCAGGAGGTGCGGGCGGCGCTCCACGGCGACGGCGACGATCGCGAGCGCGAGACCGGCGGCGAACAGGTCGGCGTGATACAGGAAGCTGCGTTCGATCACCGAGTACCAGTCGCCGTCGAAGCCGGGTGCCGGGCCGACGGGCTCGACCGTGCCAGCGAGGCCCTTGCCGACTATTGACACCGGGACCAGGAGCGCCGCTGGCGCGATCAACCCGAGCCATCGCCCACGCGTTGTCGAGGCGCGGTCGGCAAGCGCCGCGCCGAGCAGGACGAGCAGCGGCAGCATGAGGTAGAAGACGACCTCCACGTTGAGCGACCAGGCGGTCCCGATGCCCGTCTGCAGCCAACCCGGGACGTAGTTCTGGACGAACAACGCGGCGGCGAGAAGCCGCTCCGGATCGTCCAGTCGGGTGTACCGCTCCTCGCTGACCGACACCCGCACGAGCGCGGACTGGAGGATCAACGCCGCTGCGAGCAGGATGACCCAGTAGGCAGGGAGGATGCGAAGTGCACGCGCCTCGAGGTAGGCGCGGAACGACGGGCGCGGACGCTTGTCGTAGAGCGCTGCGACGAACGGCCGGTAGAGCAAGAAGCCGGAGAGGACGAAGAAGAGCGTCAGGCCGATTCTCAGGTGCGGAAGGACGGCAGTGGTGGCGACGCCCCAGTGCGGCGAGAAGCCGTTCGGGTCGGAGAAGCGCCACACGTGCTGCACGAGCACGGCTGTCGCGGCCAGCGCCCGCAGGCCATCGACCCCTGACAGCCGCGCCGACGTCGCGTCGATGGCCCTCCCAGCCTGGATGCGGCCTGGCGATCCCCTGATGTCCGTGGTTTCGCAGGAGACCGCGCCGCCGAAACCAATGCACAGGAATCCGGCGCGAGGGCGCGCCTGGTAAGACCCTCACAGGGACTGCGCGGAACCGGTCAAAGCGAAGGAGGTCGACGGATGGCAGCTCGGATCGTCGTGACGGAGTTCGTGTCGTTGGACGGGGTGATGGAGGCGCCGGGCGGAGAGCCGGACTTCAAGTACCCGGGGTGGACGTTCGAGTTCGATCGTGGTGAGGACGGCAACCAGTTCAAGCTGGATGAGACGATGCAGGCCGATGCGCTGTTGATCGGCCGGCGCACGTACGAGAGCTTCGCGGGCGCCTGGCCGCAGCGTGAGGGCGAGTTCGCGGAGAAGTTCAACGCGATGCCGAAGTTCGTCGTCTCGAGCACGCTGAAGGACCCGGAGTGGAGCAACACGACGGTGCTCGACGGCGGCGATGCGACGGCGCAGGTGCGCAGGCTCAAGCAGGAGTTCGACGGCGAGCTGCAGGTGCCCGGCAGTCACCGGCTGGTGCAGGAGCTGATCGCGAGCGACCTGGTCGACCAGGTCAACCTGATGGTCTTCCCGGTGATCCTGGGGACGGGCAAGAAGGCGTTCGAGGAGACGCCCGACCGACGCAGACTGCAGCTGAAGGAGTCGAAGATCGTCGGCGACGGCGTCCTCGTGCTGATCTACGAGCGGGCTGCATGACGCGCGGGGAGCACGGCGGCACCGTCGTCGACGCCGCTACCGGGTCTGCTCGATGCGCAGGAAGTTGCCCGCGGGGTCGCGCACGGCGGCGTCGCGGACGCCCCACGGCTGGCTGACGGGCTCCTGCAGCACCTCGGCGCCGGGCGCGCCGGCGAGCTTCTCGAACGTCGCGTCGAGGTCGTCGGTGCTGAAGTGGAGGGGCCGCAGCTCGCCCTTCGCGAGCAGCGCGGCGATCGCGTCGCCGTCCTCCTGCGAGCGCCCGGCGTGCGGCTGGGACAGCACGATCTGGATCTCGGGCTGGCGGTCGCTCGCGAGCGTGACCCAGCGGAATCTGTCGCGCGCGACCTCGTTGCGCACGGTCAGCCCGAGGGTGTCGCGATAGAAGGCGAGGGCGGCGTCGACGTCGTCGACGAGGACATGGACTGCGCTGATGGAAACGGTCATGGGAACGACCCTAGGTCAGCGCGGGCTCGGACGCTTCTCCGAAACTGCTCGATCGGCGGGCGGGCTTGCACGGGCGCGTCAGCAGCATCGCCTGGCACCCCGGCACGAGCTCGAGCTCGCGGTGGTCACGGGCGCGGTACGCGCTCGGCGTCTCGCCGACGACCTGCGTGAAGCGCGCGGAGAAGGAGCCGAGGCTCGTGCAGCCGACCGCGAAGCAGGCGTCCGTGACGCTCACGTCGCCGCGCCGCAGCAGCGCCGCGGCCCGCTCGATGCGTCGCGTCATCAGGTACGAGTGCGGCGTCTCGCCGTACGCCTCGCGGAAGCGGCGGCTGAAGTGCGCGGTCGACATCAGCGCCGTGCGGGCCAGGGCGGCGACGTCGAGCGGCCGGGCGTACTCGCGATCCATCCGGTCGCGGGCGCGCCGCAGGCGCCGCAGCTCGTCGAGATCCATCGCGGCCTAGTATGACCGCCGTGTCGCCTGAGCCGCGCGCCGCCGACAGCCACGACCTGATCCGAGTGCACGGGGCGCGCGTGAACAACCTGAAAGGTGTCAGCGTCGAGCTCCCGAAGCGTCGGCTGACCGCGTTCACCGGCGTCTCCGGCTCCGGCAAGAGCTCGCTCGTGTTCGGCACGATCGCCGCGGAGTCGCAGCGGCTGATCAACGAGACCTACAGCGCCTTCGTGCAGGGCTTCATGCCGACGCTGGCGCGGCCCGAGGTCGACGTGCTCGACGGGCTGACGACCGCGATCATCGTCGACCAGGAGCGGATGGGCGCCGGGGCGGGCGGGAATCCGCGTTCCACCGTCGGCACCGCAACCGACGCGAACGCGATGCTGCGGATCCTCTTCAGCCGGCTCGGGCAGCCGCACATCGGCTCGCCGAACGCCTACTCGTTCAACGTGCCCTCGGTCAGAGCGAGCGGCGGGATCACCGTCGAGCGTGGCGACAGAACGAAGACCGTGAGAGCGACCTTCACCCGTCTCGGCGGCATGTGCCCGCGCTGCGAGGGCATGGGCTCGGTCAACGACTTCGACCTGACTGCCCTGTTCGACGACAGCAAGTCGCTCAACGAGGGCGCGCTCACGATCCCCGGCTACACGATGGACGGCTGGTACGGCCGCATCTTCCGCGGCTGCGGCTTCTTCGACCCGGACAAGCCGATCCGCAAGTACAACAAGCGCGAGCTGCACGACCTGCTCTACAAGGAGCCGACCAGAGTCAAGGTCGAGGGGATCAACCTGACGTACGAGGGGGTGATCCCGAAGATCCAGAAGTCGATGCTGTCCAAGGACGTCGACGCGCTGCAGCCGCACATCCGCGCCTTCGTGGAGCGGGCGGTCACGTTCACGACCTGCCCCGAGTGCGACGGCACGCGGCTCAGCAAGGAGGCGCGCTCGTCGAAGATCGAGGGGATCAACATCGCCGACGCGTGCGCGATGCAGATCAGCGACCTGGCCGACTGGGTCCGTGGCCTCGACGAGCCGTCGGTGGCGCCGCTGCTCACGGGGCTGCAGCACCTGCTCGACTCGTTCGCGGAGATCGGGTTGGGCTACCTCTCGCTCGACCGGCCGTCGGGCACGCTGTCCGGGGGCGAGGCGCAGCGCACCAAGATGATCCGCCACCTCGGCTCGTCGCTCACCGACGTCACCTACGTCTTCGACGAGCCCACGATCGGCCTGCATCCCCACGACATCGAGCGGATGAACGACCTGCTGCTGCAGCTGCGGGACAAGGGCAACACCGTGCTCGTCGTGGAGCACAAGCCGGAGGCGATCGCGATCGCCGACCACGTGGTCGACCTCGGCCCCGGCGCCGGCATTGCCGGCGGCGAGGTGGTCTTCGAGGGCACCGTCGAGGGGCTGCGAGCGAGCGACACCACGACCGGCCGCCATCTCGACGACCGGGCGACCCTCAAGGAGTCGGTGCGCTCGCCGTCCGGCACGCTGGAGGTTCGCGGCGCGTCGACGCACAACCTCCAGGACGTGGACGTCGACATCCCGCTCGGTGTCCTCTGCGTGGTCACGGGCGTCGCCGGCTCCGGCAAGAGCTCGCTGATCAACGGCTCGGTCGCCGGCCGCGACGGCGTGGTGGTGGTCGACCAGAGCGCGATCCGCGGCTCGCGACGCAGCAACCCGGCGACGTACAGCGGGCTGCTCGACCCGATCCGCAAGGCGTTCGCGAGAGCCAACGACGTGAAGCCTGCCCTGTTCAGCTCTAACTCGGAGGGTGCATGTCCTGCCTGCAACGGCGCTGGCGTCATCTACACGGAGCTGGGCGTGATGGCGACCGTCGAGTCGACCTGCGAGGAGTGCGAGGGGAAGCGCTTCCAGGCGTCGGTGCTGGAGTACGCGTTCGGCGGCAAGGACATCAGCGAGGTGCTGGCGATGTCGGTGGCGGAGGCGGAGGAGTTCTTCGACGACGGTGAGGCCCGCACGCCGGCCGCCCACAAGATCCTCGACCGGCTCGCCGACGTCGGGCTCGGCTACCTCAGCCTCGGCCAGCCGCTCACCACGCTGTCGGGCGGCGAGCGGCAACGGCTCAAGCTGGCCACCCAAATGGTTAGCCCATCCCACCCACCCGCCGTCTACGTCCTCGACGAGCCGACCACCGGCCTTCACCTCGCCGACGTCGCGCAGCTGCTCGGCCTGCTCGACCGGCTCGTCGACGCCGGCAAGTCGGTCATCGTCATCGAGCACCACCAGGCGGTCATGGCGCACGCCGACTGGATCGTCGACCTCGGCCCCGGCGCCGGCCACGACGGCGGCCGGATCGTTTTCGAGGGAGCGCCCGCCGACCTCGTCGCCGCACGCTCCACGCTCACCGGCCAGCACCTCGCCGACTACGTCGGCGGCTGATCAGCGATCTTTCGACCTTCGCGATGCTGGTGCCGAGCTCGTCCAGGACAGCTACGACGTCGTGCGCTGAATCGCGCGCGGCGGATGGTCGCGCTCGGCGACCATGAGGCAGTAGCCGTCGGGGTCGTAGATGCGCAGCTCGCGCTTGGGGCCGGGCGTGCCGTCGAGGATCTGCCCGGGTCGGGCGCGGTGGGCGATCAGGTGCTCGCGCAGCCCGTCGAGGTCGGGGCTGTAGAGGTAGAACAGGACGGCCTGCTCGCCCGGGTGGATCGGTGCGCTCGCGCGCGCGAGCATGAGGCGGCCGTCGCCGTTGCGCAGGGCGGCGAAGTCGAGCTGGTCGCCGTGGTGGTGGGTGTCCTCGACGTCGAAGCCCAGCAGGGCGTAGAAGTCGATCGAGCGCTGCACGTCCGCGACGTGCACGAACGGGATCAGCCCGTCGACGGCGCCGGCCGGCGGCCTCACCGGCTGCTCCGGCGCCGCCTCGTCGGTCAGGTGGGGGTCGGGCCAATGCAGCTCGGCGAGCGCGGCGTCGCGCTGACCGAACTCCTCGATCGAGACGATCAGGCCCTCGCGGATCGTGAAGACGTCGTAGACCGCGCCGTCGAGCTGGACGCCGAAGCGCTCGTCGAAGTCGGGGCTGCGCGCCCCGAACAGGACCTTGTTGGCGACCGCGCGCAGCTCGATCCCGTCGATCGGCGGGATCTCCGCATGGCGCAGGTTCTCCAGCACCGCCTCGCGATCACCACAGGCGAGGCCGGGACGCATCCCGTTCCAGACGACGGCGGGGTGCAGGTGGCCGGCGAGCGTGTCGAGATCGCGGCGGCGCAGCGCATCGACCCACCCGGCGAGAACGATCTCAAGGCACGCTTGCTCGGACATGCGCGCGCCCGATCCTACGCGCAACCGTCCGCTCCTACGAGGCCGTCCAGGTGATGACGGCAGCGCGGGTTCGCTGACGTGCGTGCCCCCGATCTCGTTTGCCAGCGGACCGTGCGGGAACGACGGAGCGGACGCCACGAGCGAAATGGCAAAGACGATCCTGCCCATCGACCGCCTGCAGACCGTGCGCCGCGTGGCGATCCCGCCGGCGCGCGGACCGCTGTCGCGGACGCTGATCGAGCGCCTGACGGCGGCGACGGATCGCGACGCGCCATGGCCGGCGGTCGAAGTCGCGTCGCTCGACCCGATCGGCGACGAGGACCTCCAGCTCGCGCTGTACCTCTGCTACGAGCTGCACTACAGCGAGCTGGTCGGCGTCGATCCCGCATGGGAGTGGGATCCCGGTCTGCTCGCGTTTCGCGCCGCGCTCGAGCGGCCGTTCGAGGCGGCGGTGCGGGCGGCCGTGCCCGCGCCCACGGAAGGCGAGCTGGCGGACGTGGGAAGCGCGCTGCAGCGGATCGTCGCCGCAGACGACGGGCCGTCGCTGTCGCGCTGGGTCGAGACGCGCGCGAGCCCGGAGCAGGTGCGCGAGCTGCTCGTGCACCGCTCGGCGTACCAGCTCAAGGAGGCGGATCCGCACTCGTGGGCGATCCCGCGCCTAGCCGGCGCGCCGAAGGCCGCGCTCGTGGAGGTGCAGGCCGACGAGTACGGCGGCGGCCGGGCCGACCGCATCCACGCCGTGCTGTTCGCGAAGGCGATGCGTGCGCTCGGGCTCGACGCGACCTACGGCGCCTACCTCTCCCAGCTGCCCGCCGTCACGTTCGCGACCGTGAACCTGATGTCGCTGTTGGGGCTGCATCGGCGCCTGCGCGGCGCGATCGTCGGGCACCTCGCCGCGTTCGAGATGACCTCGTCGCTGCCGAGCCGCCGCTACGGGAACGGCCTGCGGCGGCTGGGCTACGGCGACGACGCGACCGACTTCTTCGACGAGCATGTCCTGGCCGACGCGGTGCACGAGCAGATCGCGGCCTGGGACCTCGCCGGCGGACTGGTCGCCGCGGAGCCGGAGCTGGCGGCGGACGTCCTGCTCGGCGCCCACGCGCTGCTCGCGCTCGAAGGGCGCTGGGCCGCGCATCTGCTGGCCGCGTGGGAGCGCGACGAGCCGTCGCTGTGGCCGCCGACGTGAGCGCCCCGTTGCCGATCTCCTACGTGCTCCCACTGCGCACGGCGGACGCCGGGCCGCGCGCCGAGCTGGCGGCCTACCTGCGCGAGCTCGTCGCGTGGGCCGAGGACGTGATCGTCGTCGACGGCTCGGCTCCCGAGCTGTTCGCCGGCAACGCGGCCGCGTGGCCGGCCGGCGTGCGCCAGCTCTCGCCCGATCCCGTGCACCGCTGCCTGAACGGCAAGGTCGCCGGCATCCACACCGGCGTCGAGCGGGCGCGCTGCGAGCGCGTCGTGCTGGCGGACGACGACGTCCGCTACGGGCGGGCGCAGCTCGCGCGTGTTGCCGCGCTGCTGGAGACGCACGACCTCGTGCGGCCGCAGAACGTGTTCGAGCCACTGCCCTGGCACGCCCGCTGGGACACGGCGCGCACGCTGCTGAACCGCTCGCTCGGCGCCGACTACCCGGGCACGCTCGCCGTGCGCCGCGCGCGCTTCCTCGCGATGGGCGGCTACGACGGCGACGTGATGTTCGAGAACCTGGAGCTGATCCGCACCGTGCGCGCTCACGGCGGACGGGTCGCGACCCCGCTGGACCTGCACGTCCCGCGGCGCCCTCCGACGGCCGCCGGCTTCTGGAGCCAGCGCGTCCGCCAGGCCTACGACGAGCTCGCGCTGCCGCTGCGACTGGCGTGCTGGCTGGCGGTCGTCCCTCTGCTCACGCTTGCGCTCGCGCGGCGCCGGCCGCTAGCGCCCGCGCTCGGCATGCTCGGCATCGTGGCGCTCGCGGAGCGGGGGCGCCGGCGCGGCGCCGGCCGCGATGTGTTCCCGGCGAGCTGCTCGCTGCTCGCGCCCGTATGGGTGCTCGAGCGCGGCGTCTGCATCTGGCTCGCGCTGCTGCAGCGGCTGCGTCACGGCGGGGTGCTGTATCGCGAGCGCGCGATCCCGGTCGCCGCGCACCTGCCGCGCACGCTGCGCCGGCGCGCGGCGGCGCGCGCCGAGCGGCCGCGCGGCGGTCAGGCGCCGTCGGCCCCGAGCGACCGCTCCGCCCCGCTCGCAGCCTGAAAGCCGATCAGCTTGTGCGTGCCGTCGCAGAACGGGCGCATCTGCGAGCGCCCGCAGCGGCACAGGGCGACGGTCGAGCGCCCGGTCGCGATCGGGCTGCCGTCTTGGTCGCACAGCTCGAACGGGCCTCGCAGCAGGTAGGGCCCGTCGCGGTACGGCGTGATGCGCGCGACGCGATCGCTCGATCTCATACGTGGGCTCCGACGCCGGTGCGGAGCTCATGGATTCGCAGCGGCCCACTGCTCGCGGCGGCGAGCGGCGGGGTGGGGAAGTCCGCCCGGTCGCGCAGGCCGTCGAGCAGCTCGCGCAGCGCCTCGACCGCGGTCTTGCGCGGCGTCCAGCCGAGCTCGCGAGCGGCGCGGCCGCTGTCCATGATCGGGACCCCCAGCGCGAGGTCGATCCACCCGGGCGGCGACGGCTGCAGCCGCATCTGCCACGACAGCTTCGCGGCGTTCCGCAGCAAGCCGGGTCGCACCGGCAGCCGTCGCGCGTCGAGCAGCTCCGCCAGCGCGACCGGGTCGAGGACGGGGTCGGCCGCGACGTTGAACGCCCCGCGCGCATCGGACAGCAGCGCGCGACGATAGGCGTCGCCGACGTCGAGCGAGTGCACGGCCTGGAAGCGCAGTCGCGGGGTGTCCGGGACGAACGGGACGAGGCTCGGGCGCACGAGTTGACCGGGAAGCAGCGGGCCGAGGAACAGCCGTCGGATCCCGGTGGCCGCCGCCCGCTTGAAGATGAGCCCCGGCCGCAGGCGCACGACGCGCATGTCGGGATGGTCGAGCTCGAGGCGGTCGAGCATCCGCTCGGCCTCGGCCTTGTGACGCGAGTAGAAGAGCGTCGGCACGCCGGTCGTCGGCCACGACTCGTCGACGGCGCGATCCTTCGGGCCGGGCGCGTAGGCCCCGACGGAGGACGCGTGCACGATCGTGCCGACGTGCGCTCGCACCGCGGCGTCGAAGACGCGGCGGGTGCCCTCGACGTTGGTCGCATGCAACACACGCTCGTCCCGCGCCGGCTGGATCAGCCAGGCGAGATGCACGACCGCGTCGGCGCCGGCGAGCACCGGCTCGAGGTCGGCGTACGCGACGTCGGCCGTGACCATCCGCACGCGGCTGTCGCCGAACGTCGCCGGGCGACGAGCGACCGCGACGATCTCCTCGATCGTCGGCTCCTCGGCGAGCGCGGCGAGCAAGCTCGTGCCGACGTTGCCCGTCGCTCCCGTGATGACCACGCGCATACGGCGAGCAGCTACCCGGTCCGTGCCGCCATCACGCGCCGGGCGCGTCAGCGCTCTCCGACCGATCTTTAGGCGCGATGCCCACGATGCCAGGTTCCTGTCTGCTTCTCTAGGATCCTGGCATGATCGCGGGTGAGGGTCGGGTTCGAGAGGCGCGCGTCGCCGCTGGGTTGTCTCAGGCGGCGGTGGCGGCCGCGGCTGGGATCAGCCGCCAGGCTGTTTCGGCGATCGAGGCTGGCACGCATCGACCGGGCGTTGATGCGGCGTTGGCGATCGCACGGGTCGTCGGTAGATCCGTCGAAGAGTTGTTCGGGGCGGGATCGGCGGAGCCGGTGCTGGTGGTTGGGCAGCGTCTGCCGGATGGGAGTGCGGTTTTGGCGGCTCGCGTGGGTGATCGCGTGGTGTACGCCGGCGCCTCCGCCGGGCTGGCGTTCGCGGGCTGGCCGGAGGCCAACGCGGTCCTGCAGGACGGTCAGCCGAGGCTCTTGCCGGGTGCGGACCTCGACGGGTTCGTGGTGGTCGGCTGTGATCCCGCGCTTGGTTCGTTGGCGGCGTTGCTTCCCGCGAGCGGGCCGCGGCGTCTGATTGCGTTGTCGGGCTCGACGGGGACGGCGCTGGAGGCGATGCGCGACGGACGCGCGCACGGCGCGCTGGTTCACGACCGGGCTGATCGTCTGCCGTCGCCGCCGCGCGGCGTGCGGCGGCTGCATCTCGCGCGCTGGCGGGTGGGGGTCGCGAGTCGTGGGCGTCGTGTCCGATCGATCGCGGAGTTGTGCGAGCGCAGAGTGCGCGTCGTGCAGCGGGAGGCCAGCGCATCGAGTCAGAGAGCGTTTGTGGCCGCGGTCGCCGAGGCTGGGGGCGAGCGGCTGCCTGGCCCAGTCGCGTCCGGCCATCTCGACGTTGCGCGGCGGGTCGCGGATGGTGCTGGTGCGGGGGTGACGATGGAGCCGGCGGCGGTGCAGCTCGGGTTGGCATTCGACGAGCTGGAGGAGCACGTCGCCGAGCTGTGGGTGGACGCGCGCTGGCAGGCGCATCCAGCAGCGGAGGCGTTGGGCAACGTTCTGCGCTCGACGGCGTTCACCGCACGCTTGGACTTGGTTGGGGGCTACGACCTCGCGCAAGGCGGCACACAGCGAGGAAGTGCATGAGACGGGTTTGGGCGATCGCGGCGGCAGTCGCGATGCTGGCGGTCGCGCTCGCGGGCTGTGGCAGCAGCGACGACAAGACGGCCGTCAGCGGCCAGCTGGTGGTGTCGGGGGCGTCCTCGCTTCAGACGGCGTTCACCGACTACGCCGAGCAGTTCGACGGCGGCAAGGTGAAGTTCTCGTTCGCGGGCTCTGACGAGCTGGCCGCGCAGATCCAGCAGGGCGTCAAGCCTGACGTGTACGCCGCCGCGAGCACGAGACTGCCGGATGAGCTCTATGCGGATGGTCTGGTCGAGAAGCCGACCGTGTTCGCAGGCAACCGGCTCGTGATCGCTGTGCCGGCTGACTCCACGAAGATCAGATCGCTTGACGATCTCGAGCAGTCCGGCGTGAAGATCGCGGTGGGGTCGGCGTCGGTGCCGATCGGCTCCTACACGCTCGGCGTGCTCGACAACCTGCCCAAGGCCGCGAGCGCCAAGGTCCTCGCCAACGTTCGCTCTGAGGAGCCCGACGTGAAGGGGATCGTCGGCAAGCTCATGCAGGGCGCTGTCGATGCCGGGTTCGTCTACATCACCGACGTCACGGCGACGAAAGGGGCGTTGAAGGCGATCGGTCTGCCCGAAGCGCTCAGACCGTCGGCGTCCTACGCCGTCGCCGTCGTCAAGGGCGCCGCGCACCCGGCCGAGGCGAAGGAGTTCATCGCCGGGCTGCTCGAGGGAGACGGCCAGCGCGCGCTGCTCGACGCCGGATTCGAGCCGCCGTCGAAGTGAGCGGGTCGCGTGCCTTCCGCGCGCTGCTGACCGTCGCGCTGGCCTGCGCGCTGGTGTTCCTGACGTTGCCGATCGTGGCGACCTTCGCGGACACCAGCCCAGGCCAGTTGCTCGACAGCCTCAAAGACCCCGTCGCGCAGGATGCGCTGTGGCTGAGCCTCAAGACGACGACGATCGCGCTCGCGATCATCGTCGTCTTCGGCACGCCGGCGGCATACCTGATGGCGACTCGTGCCTTTCGCGGCCGCGCGATCGTGCAGACGCTGATCGAGCTGCCGCTTGTGCTGCCCCCGGCCGCTGCGGGCATCGGACTGTTGGCGGCGCTCGGCCCGAACGGCCTCCTCGGCGGCGCGTTGCAGGACGCCGGGATTCAGCTCGTGTTGCAGACGGCCGGCGTGATCGTCGCGCTCGTGTTCGTCGCCTCGCCGTTCTACCTGCGCCAGGCCGAGGCGGCATTCTCGGCTGTGCCCCCCGCCGTCATGCAGGCATCGCGGACGCTCGGCGCCGGTGAGGCGGGCACGTTCCTGCGGGTCGTGATCCCCACAGCACGGTCGGGCCTGCTCGCCGGCGCGGCGCTGGCGTGGGGTCGCGCACTCGGCGAGTTCGGCGCCACGCTGATGTTCGCGGGCTCGTTTCGCGGCATCACCCAGACCGTGCCGCTCGCGATCTACGACCGCTTCGCGGTCGACTTCCCCGGCGCGCTCGCGCTCTCGGCGGTGCTGGTGTGCGTGTCGTTCGCGCTGTTGCTGTCGGTCAAGCTCGTCACCGGACGGGGAGCGCTCGGCGATGCTTCACGTTGAAGCGCAAACCCGGCTCGGCGACTTCGACCTTGACATCGACCTCGACGCCCAACCGGGTCAGTGCCTCGCACTCGCGGGCCCCTCCGGTGCGGGCAAGTCGACGGTGTTGAGGATCATCGCGGGGCTCCTGCGCCCGCGGCACGGGCTTGTCGGCTGCGCAGGACACACATGGCTGGACACCGCACGCGCCATCGACGTCGCGCCTGAGAAGCGCGGGTGCGGCTACGTCTTCCAGGACTACGCGCTGTTCGAGCACCTCAACGCCTGGCAGAACGTCGCCTACGGCCTGCGCCACCTCTCCCGTCGCGAGCGCCGACAGCGAGCCGAAGCACTGCTCGACCGCTTCGGGCTGCTTGCGCGCGCGAGCGCAAACCCACGCACGCTCTCAGGCGGGGAGCGCCAGCGTGTCGCCGTCGCACGCGCCCTCGCCCGTGAGCCGCGCGCGCTGCTGCTCGACGAGCCGCTTTCCGCACTCGACGCGCGCACGCGCGCGTCGAGTGCGCGCGAGCTCGCCGCCGTGCTCGCCGCGGCCCTGGTTCCAACCGTCCTGGTCACCCACGACTTCGGCGAGGCAGCGGTGCTCGGCGATCACGTCGCCGTCATCGACGTCGGCCGCGTCGTCCAGCACGGCACGCCGCGCGAGCTGGCGGCGACACCGGCGTCCGCGTTCGTCGCCGACTTCACCGGCGCCGTCGTGCTCACCGGCACCGCACATCCCGCCTCCAACGGCCTGACCATCGTGGACCTCGACGGCGGCGGCCAGCTCAGCAGCACCGACCTCGCAGAAGGCGCCGTCGCCGCGAGCGTGTACCCCTGGGAGATCGAGATCGAACCGCTCGACAGCCCGCACACCGGCTCGGCACGCAACCGCCTCACCGTCGAGATCGCCACCATCACCACCGTTGGCGGCCGCGTCCGTCTCGGCCTCAACGCCGGCCAGCCGCTCGTCGCCGAGATCAGCGAGGCAGCCGTCGACGCGCTCGACCTCCTACCCGGCAGCCGAGTCGCAGCATCGTGGAAAGCCGCCGCAACCCGCCTCGTCAAGACATGACACATGGCGCCGCCAGCGCGATCGACTGCGCGCTGCCGTGAGTGCCTTCAGCATCAAGTGCAGATGTCTCTCGCAACGGGTCGGACAATTAGACCTCAACCAGCCCTTATCGTGCGGCCGAGAGCCGCAGGAGGAGCTCCGGCATGTGCCGGAGCTCTTCCCACTGCGGCAGATGACCTGCGTGATTTGCGTCTAGATGCGTCAGGGGCTCAACGCATCAGCGTCAGATGCATATCACTCCCGTTATTTCATTCGCCCCGCCTTCAAGGGATATCGAACCGCCGGGACCAACGTTTATGCCCTTTCCAGGGATCGATATGGTGTTGTTCGTGCGGTTCCACACGGAGCGAAGCCTGGGGTTCGATTCGTGATTGTGGCAACCTCTGTCTGAGGCGGCCCAGAAGGAGAAGTTGCCTATGTATCCGGAGTTCGACCAGGCGCAAACAGTGTTGCTTGAGCACTGGGATCTGTCGGCCGACGCGTTCGGAGTGGCGACGAACAGAGCGCCAGCGAGCAACGCGAGCGCTACCAGCGCGCTCAGAAACATCTTCCGTGCAACCGGAACGGTATGCATGTATGAACCTCCCGCTTGGGGTTCGATTGACAATTAGGAATACGGATACGCACCCGATCTACCGTCGCCCACGCGCCCGGGCGACACCCCTTGCCTCGGACGAGCTGCATGTCCGTATCCCGTTGGCGAAGCTAGCAAAGTACGCCGTACGGCTCAGCCGTGATGTCGGAGTCCAAACCCGGAGGACCTGTGGCATGGATCCCACGAGCGATGAGCGGATGCTTACGAATTCCGAGCGTGCAGCGATTCCCGGTTTAGCGGGGATCGGTATCGCGACAGTCGGGGCTTTGGCGCGTAGGCGCCATTACTTGTCGTGGTCGGCGCGTCCGATAGGCGGTATTAAGGAGCGCTGGCTGGCCACAGTGTGGGGCTCGACGAGACGCCGGGTGGGGTCTGTCCGCTGAGCCGGAGCCGGGCTCGCACCGACACACCAGACGCTAGGTGGTGGGTGGGCGGCGCCTCCGGTCATGTGCCCGGGCGGCGGCGCCGGAGACGCTTTGGCGCGTTCGCAGCGTCCCGTCCCCGTGCCACTCTGGAGGCGGTAGGCTGGAGGCGTTTGACAGGGGGAAGCGCCGTCGCGGGATATGGCCTGCTGACGGGGCTGCATCGGCAGGGGGCCGTCACCGATGGCTGACCAGTACTTCAGGGGCCGGCGCGTCAGCGCCTCGGTCTACAGCATCCTGATGGAGGCCGAGCGGCGCCTGTCCGATCGCGGCGGTGTTGCTTTGAACTCGGGTCGCCGCACGCGCGCCGACCAGGAGCGCCTCATCCGTGAGCAGGGCCTCTACAACGCGATCACAAACCCGCACGGCGCAGCGGAATACAGCCCGGACGCGCCACACGTGTGGGAGGGCCGCGAGAACCACGCCTGTGACATCGACCAGTTCGTTGGCGCCGGGATCGCGGCAGTCCGCGAGACGATCGCAGCGATGGCTCGGGAGAAGGGTCTCGGCGAGGGCTGGGCGCTGACCGTCTCGACAGAGCCGTGGCACACGCAGGACCACGACGAGCGCCAGGTGATCGCGCTCGGGCAGGCCTACGAGCACAGGCCAACGATCCTCGACCGGCTCCGGCAGTCGCCGTTGCTGCCGGGTAGCAAGTCGCCCGACGTAATTGCCGTTCAGATCTGGCTGCGTCGCGCCGGGCTCTGGCACGGGCAACCGGCAAAGGACATCGGCACCTACGGCCCTGCGCTGCACAGAGCCGTCATCGCCTTCCAGCAAAAACACCACCTGAGAGTCGACGGAAAAGTCGGACCGAAGACCGCAGCTGCGCTGCGCCGCCGCTACGGCTGGCGCGTGTGGTCGAGACGACGCAGACACAGGCGCTGATCTACGCCGCGCGTCGGTCGGTTCGTGCCCGGTGTCGGGCGGCTGCGCACCGGCTGATCCTTGTTTGGGGCAAGCGACGCGTCTGGCAGCCGCGCGCTCGATAAGCCGTGTTAAGTGTCGGCGCGTGAGAGCATTCGCGCATGACCGATCTCCTGGTCAAGCGCGACGACCTGCGCGAGTGTCGCGTCGTGGAGGGCGACGCGCTCGCGATCGAAGCGGGGCAGGCGCTGCTGCGCGTCCGCGCGTTCGGGATGACGGCCAACAACGTCACGTACGCGGTCTTCGGCGAGGCAATGCGGTACTGGGACTTCTTCCCCGCGCCTGTCGGTTGGGGTCGCTTGCCGACGTGGGGCTTCGCCGAGGTCGAGCACAGCGAGGCGGACGGGGTCGAGACCGGCACGCGCCTCTACGGGTACCTGCCGTCCTCGTCGCATCTCGTCGTCACGCCCGTGCGCGCCGACGTGGACGGCTTCGTGGACGGTTCGCCACACCGGACGAAGCTCCCGTCGGCTTACCACCGCTACCTCGCGACCACGGGCGACCCGTTCTACCGCCCCGACACCGAGGCGATGCAGATGCTGCTGCGGCCGCTCTTCTTCACCTCGTTCCTGATCGACGATCAGCTCGCGGACGAGGGGTTGACCGCACGTGGCCCGGTTGTCCTTGCCAGCGCCTCCAGCAAGACGGCGATCGCGGCGGCGTTCCTGCTGGCTCAGCGTGAGAACGTCGAGCTGATCGGTCTCACCTCCGCCCGCAATGTCGCGTTCGTCGAGCGGCTCGGGATCTACGACCGCGCCGTCGCCTATGACGCGATCGACGTGCTCGACCGCAAGCCCGCGACGTTCGTCGACTTCGCTGGCGACGGCGCGGTCCGCCGCGCGGTGCACGAGCACTGGGGCGACCGGCTCCTCCACAGCATGATGGTCGGGATGACGCACTGGGAGTCGCTGGGCGCCGGAGCCGGCGAAGGTGAGCTGCCGGGGCCGCAGCCGAGCTTCTTCTTCGCGCCTGACCGCGTCACGAGACGCGCTGCCGACTGGGGCCGCGCCGGTTTGGAGAGCCGGGTCGCGGACGCCTGGCACCCCTTCTGCGCGTGGGCCGCCGGCTGGCTGGAGCCGATCCGCGGCGAGGGCTTCGACGCGGTCCGCGGCGCCTATCTCGACGTGCTCGAGGGCCGCGTCGATCCGACGAGCGCCCACGTGCTGACGCTGCCGTAGGGCTGGACGGACGACCTCGCGCGCGTCGTCGTCGGCTCCTAGGGCGCGATGCTGAAAGCAACCGTGTTTGATTGTGCATGTGGGGCCGTCTGTTTAGACGGCCCACATGTTACGTGTGTCGTCAGACTTATATTAGCGTGACCCTGAGGCGTGCGGGATTGAATACTTGGCCGGGCCTCACATTGGTCAAGGCGCCGCTTCCCGGACAGATCCCGCCTAGGCAGTCAACGAGCCTCAAGGCGTTTCTGCCTGAGATAGGTTCGAGTGTCGTGATGATGCCCCCGCCTCCGAGGACCGCACGGCCGGTTATGTTGTCGTTGGCGTCGCCGTACAGGCCGAGGGTGTTGAAGACTGAATGTATCTTAAATTTGACGCCCCTGAATAAGAGATGTATCTCAGTTATGTTTGGTAGTGTTCCTACGAATCCCTCGTAGGTGAGGTGCCATGGGAGGGTGTTGGCGAGGGTGCCTAGCCTTGGGTGTGATTCCCTGCCGTTTGCGGTCCAGGCTTCGCCGCCCGTGCATGGGCGCGTGACTGCCGCGGCGGTGACGTAGCCTATTAGGGCCCTCGGGCTCTTGATGAGGGTCCTGTTGTGGAAGGTGCCTTCGAGGGTGACCCTGCACGTTATCGTGATGACATTGGTGGCGAACTGGAGTTCTGACCAGACGACTCTCCAGTTCTGGATGCTGAAGGAGAGGTTCCTGGCTGATGTGGTTGCGACGGCGCTTGAGAGCAGGAGTGCGGCTGTGAGCGCTGTGAAGCACAGCCTTATGGATGTGCGCATCACACACTTCCTTGATGTGGTGTTGTGCGCCGGCTTTGGCCGGCAGGATGGTTTCAGGCCGCGGTGTCCCTAAGAGGGTTGGAGCCGGTGTGCGCGAGCAGTCTCGGGGCGCGGGTACGGGCTCTGAGCGCGGTGAAGCGTGTGTCGGTCGTTGCCCCCTTTCGTCGCGTGAGCGCCGATCGGACAGGACGCAAGACCGTCTGCTCCAGCGAAAGATCCCCCGCCTTGCGCCCCGCGCCCGCACGTCTTGCGGTCTCCCAGAAAATAACAGACCGGAAAGAAGAGCGGCGGTGCGGCCAGACCTCGTCGCGGGCTTGGCGGTTCTGTTGCGCCGCGGTCGGTGAGTAGCAAGGTCGGCGCTGCGCGGGGGCCTCAGCGGCGCAAGACGCGGGGTGGGGGTTCCCTGTTTGGGGGAGGGGTGTCCCGGTCTTCGCTGACGCCAATCCGATCGACGCCCGAAGGCGCGTCTGGGTAGACCTCCAGCAACGACCAGGAGGACGTCACCATGTCGGCAACGAACGCGTACACCCCAGTCGTGCTCGAGCCCGCGTCGCAGGCGTTCGTCGAGGCGACTGCGAATCCGCCGTTCCTGTACGAGCTGACTCCCGATGAGGCCCGCAAGGTGCTCGACGACGTCCAGGCGGCGCCGATCGACAAGCTGCCCGTGGACGAGCGCTGGATCACCGTCTCGGCCGACGTCGGCGACGTCCGGGTGCGCATCGTTCGTCCGGCCGGCGCCGAGGGCGCGCTGCCCGTGATCCTGTACATGCACGGCGGTGGCTGGGTGCTCGGGAACGCCGGCACGCACGACCGACTCGTGCGCGAGCTGGCCTGCGGCGCCGGCGCCGCGCTCGCGTTCGTGGAGTACGACCGGTCGCCCGAGGCCCGTTACCCGGTCGCGATCGAGCAGGGCTACGCGACCGCCCGATGGATCGTCCGCGAGGGCGCCGCGCATGGGCTCGACCCGGAGCGGATGACGATCGCCGGCGACTCGGTCGGCGGCGGCATGACCGCCGCGATCACGCTCATGGCGCAGGAGCGCGGCGACGTGCGCTTCGTGCACCAGTCCATGTACTACCCGGTCACCGACGCGGCGATGGACACCGGCTCCTACGCGCAGTTCGCGGAGGGCTACTTCCTGACCGCCAAGGCGATGGCCTGGTTCTGGGACTGCTACTGCCCGGACCTCGAGCGGCGCTCGGAGGCGTTCGCCTCCCCTCTGCGGGCAAGCGACGCGCAGCTCGCCGCGCTTCCGCCGGCGCTGCTGATCGTCGACGAGGCCGACGTCCTGCGCGACGAGGGCGAGGCGTACGCGAGCCGCCTGCGCGCCGCGGGCGTGTCGGTCACCACCGTGCGCTACGACGGCATCACGCACGACTTCATGATGCTCAACCCCCTCAGCCAGACGCGCGCGACGCGCGCCGCGGTGGCCCAGGCCGTCGCCACCCTGCGTCAGGCGCTCCACACCGCCTGACGCCCCCACCATGCCGCGCCGCGTCCGTCCCCGGGCGAGGCGCGGCGCGATCCCCACGACCTCCAAGGAGCTCCCCAATGCCTCCGCCCATCGTCCTGATCCACGGTCTCTGGCTCACACCGCGCAGCTGGGAGGGCTGGAAGGCGCGCTTCGAGGAGCGCGGACACGAGGTGCTCGCGCCGGCCTGGCCGCGCATGGACGGCGAGGTCGAGGAGATCCGCCGCGACCCGTCCGTCCTGAACGGGCTCGGCGTCGCCGAGATCGTCGACCACTACGACCGAATCGTCCGCGGCCTCGGCACCCCGCCGGTGATCATGGGGCACTCCTTCGGCGGGCTCGTGACCGAGCTGCTGCTCGACCGCGGCCTCGGCGCGGCCGCCGTCGCCCTGTCGCCGGCGCCGGTGAAGGGCGTGCTGCGCCTGCCGCCCGCGGAGCTTCGCACCGTCTTCACGGCGCTCCGCAACCCGGCCAACAGGAACAAGACCGTCGCGCTCACTCCGAAGCAGTTCCGCTTTGCCTTCACGAACACGATGAACGACGCGGACGCCGAGGCGGCCTACGCGCGCTATCCGATTCCCGGCCCCGGCCGAGTGCTCTTCCAGGCGGCGTTCGCCAACTTCAATCCGCGCGCCGTCACCAAGGTCGACTTCCACAAGGACGACCGCCCGCCGCTGCTCGTGGTCGGAAACGACCAGGACCACACGGTCCCGGCCTCGGTGAGCAGGGAGGCCGCGACGCGCCTCGGCAAGTCGCAAGCCGTGGTGGACTACAAGGAATTCGCGGGCCGCCCCCACTTCACGGCCGGCGCGCCCGGCTGGGAAGCGGTGGCCGACTACGCGCTTGACTGGGCGGATCGCCACACGGGCGCGCCGGCCAGGATGGAGGACCCGGCGAGGGTCTGACGCCCGCCGTCAGCGACGGCCCTGGGCGGTCGCCAACAGCTCGTTGTGTGATCGAGAGAAAAGCGCCTTTGCAGGCGCTTCCCCCCGATGGCGAGACCCGGACTCGAACCGGGGACACCACGATTTTCAGGCGGCTCGAATGGTGCAGGTGATACCTGGCGATTTGCAGCGCGGATGTGGCACTGCGGTCAGCGCCTCGGCGGCCGAGATACGCGCAGATACGGGTGGTTCCGGCGGGGTTTGGCCACCGACCGGGTCTTCGTGGCCAAAACCCTCGCGTCGGCCTAGGCGCCGTAGCACGTGCGCGCTACACTCGTGCACATGGCGCACGAGGTGTCCGTCCGCGACCTCCGTAACAGCACCGCCGCGGTGGTGGCGGCGGTGCGCGCCGGCGAGGAGCTGACGCTGACGGTCAACCGCGAGCCGGTCGCCGACATCGTCCCGCACGTCGAGCGCCGCAGCCCGTGGGTGGCTGCGTCGGAGCTGCGTCGCATCGTGCGCGAAGCCCCCGTGGACGCGGGCCTGCTCGACGACCTCGCGGAGGTCCGCGGCGCGCTGGTCGAGGACGAGTGACCCGCGCGATCGCCGACACGTCGGTCTTCATCGCCCAGGAGGCCGGCCGGGAGCTCGGCGAGCTGCCCGACGAGATCGCGGTCTCGGTCGTGACCGCTGCTGAGCTCGAGCTCGGCGTCCTGCGCGCGAAGGACACCGACACCCGCGCCCGCCGTCTTGCGACCCTCGCTCAGGTCCGCGCGACCTACCCGCTTCTGCCGGTCGACGCTGAGACCGCGAGCTGCTTCGCGCGCATCGCTGCCGCCGAGCTGGAGGCCGGTCGCCGCATTCGCCGCCACGACGCCTGGATCGCCGCGACCGCGCTGAGGCACGGCGTGGCGGTCGCGACCCAAGACGCCGACTTCTCGGCGTTCGACGCGGTGAGCGTGGTACGCGTCTAGTGAGCCGGTGGGTGTGCTCGTGGCGCGACGAGGGGACGCTGCCGCATGCCGGAGGATACGAGGCAATCGAGGAGGGAGGGGCGGCGGGGAAGGGCTGTCTCGTCGCCTTCACCCGCGCAGGTACGGCGACGTCCACTACGACGCGGGGTGTCCGTGCGGCTTCCGCCCGAGATACCCCGTGAAGCTCTGGGAAGGGAACCCGGAGCAGAAGAACAAATAGCTCGGGCCCGGCTGATAGCCCGGCCAGGCTGCGGGCTTAGTCTTCGTCAGCCGCTCCGCTCGATAAGAGGACTTACGGAGCGCCGATCGTACTCGGCGATGAGCAGCTCGCGGTGGCGCGCGGACATCTCGTCCGAGGTGCAAACCGCTCGATGTCGGCTGTGTGATCTTGCGCGCGTACCAGCGCACCAAGAGCTCCTCTCTGCGCCGCCGCCGACCCCTGATGCCAAGCGGCCAACCCCGCCGAGACCAAGCGCACGGCCTTCGGTCGCGGCCTGAGCGGCGCACGCTGGTGCGCGATACGCGCCCGTGCGCCAGCCGTCGTGACAGGGGACGAGCGGCGCGGATAGTGCAGCTCGTCGTGATTATTACGTCTGAGGAAGGAGACGCGACATGTTCGACGTGGTGGCGACTGTTGATGGGCAGCGCCGAAGCACTCGCCCCCTGACACTTCTCGGCGCGCATGGGGCGGATCGGGCGTCAGAAGCGGCGGGCGCCGGGGACGTTCTCGCTGATGTTAAGAGGTTGGAGCAGTACGCGCGGGAGGCGTGGGGCGAGGACGCACCGGGTCCTGCGCTTCTCGCCCGCGTCATGCGAGAGGCGGTTGCCTCGGATGTTCTCGGGCGCGGGAACACCGGTGGATTCATTGGCCCTATCCCGTCGCCGCTCGCGCCCGCTCGCCCGGATGGCTTCGGTGCGTTTCAAGCCAACCAAGCCTTCCTCGACGAGCTCGAGCCCGACATCGTGCGCTTGGCCGTCGGGGAGCCGACGTTCAATGGCACGCCGGATGTGTCGCTGCACATCGAGAACTCAGTCGCTGGTGCCCTTGTCTTCACGAGCGACGCGATGATCGTCGCGCTTCCGCCCTACGCGGAGGCGGTTTCGGTGCGTTACACGCCGGACGATGGCTTCCAGACGCGCGAGTTCGATGATGCCTTGGCGCGTGTCACGGCCCCCGTCCGGCGGCCTGGACGAGCGATGCTCCTCTGGCGTGCCTACCAGGGTGAGAACACGCTGGAAGTTGACGGCGTGTCAGACCTGGCGCGGAGGGGGTGGCATCGCATCACGCTTGCCCCGCTTCGTGGGACGGTGCTCGTCGCCCGGGTCGTCTTCGCGGCGCACAGGCTGTTGCGCCGTGAGAGCGGCGATCTCACCTTCAAGAAGCGCCGGCCGGGGGCCGAGTTGGCGGATACTGACACCGCCTCGGACTGTCCTGACCTCGGCGCCAGCTCGGCGTTGAAGCTCGACGCGGCCGTCGTCGCGGTCCACGGAACGATGGCCAGCGCCGTGCCGCTTGCCGCTGCGCTCCGCTTGCGCGCCGGCCCGACGCCCGTGGTTCGTTTCGAGCATGACACGTGGCTCGCGGTCGCCGACAACGCTCGGGATCTCGCGCACCGGCTCGCCGATCTCGGCGCGCGCGACATGCTGCTGGTCGGCCACTCTCGGGGCGGGCTGGTCGCCCGCCACGCCGCGGAGCTTGTCGCACAAGCCGGGTCGCCCCCACGCGTGCATGTCGTGACGCTCGGGACGCCTTTCAAGGGCTCGCCGCACGTCGGGCCCAGCGGGACTGCACTGCTTGGAGCCCGCGCGCTGCTCGGCATGGTGCGGCTGGGCAGCGGCGCTGTCGGGATCGATCTGACCACCTACGTCGCCGGCCTGCTCATTCGTGGTCGTCTCCCGCGCGGGATTGCCGCGATGGATCCCGGCTCCGACTACCTCGCGGCGTTCGCGCACCGCCCTCCCACCGAGACGACGACTGTCGCCGGGGCGATTGACCCTGCCGGCCCGGTCGAGGCCAACACCGTTGGTTTCCTGCGCGGGATCGCGAAGACCGCGTTCGGCGGGCAACCAAACGACCTTGTGGTGTCGGAGGATTCCGCCCGCGGCGAGTGCGCCGACACGCTCACGGTCGAGGCCGACCACTTCTCCTACTGGCAGAACCGAAAGGTGCTGGACAGGATCGTCCAGCGAATGCCCGTGCCGGATCCAATTCGCAAAAGAGGTCCACTTGAGTCGCAAGACGAGATTCTCACCTGGTGAACCCGGCACGCTTCCTTCCAGCCTCTCGGTGCGTCGCAGAAACTCGGCGAGGATTGAGCGGGGAGCTTTGACCGCCTAACGTCGTGCCCGATAACAGGTATTACGGAAGGCTTCTGCGCCAGGCTCCCGTGCTTGAGATCTAGTGATTCCGACCGCGCCCTTTCGGTCAGCACTTGCTAACGCTGTCAGGCCGCGTCGGTGGGCTTGCGGCTTCGGAACTTTCGCAAGCGAGCTACGATTCCACGCTCGACTGGACGGTCGTTCTCGCGCTCTTCGGGCCGGTAGGTGGCGATTCTGCGAATCGTTGGGTACGCGGCGCGCGCTCGCGGCCAAGCTCCTGGCTTCGGCGACTCCACTTCGTGTAGCCGCCACCAGTCTGAGATCTCGCCGAACGCTCTGGTCAGGCGCAGCCGGATGCGCTCAACGAAGGAGTACGTGACCGTAGGTGGGCCGCCGTCCCAGGCCGGGCCTCTATGAGCCGAAGCCGGTGCGGAGGCCTTCCCGTGCCTCGCTCTACCGTCGTATGCGAGCGGTAGGTGTAGTCCACTGCGATCCAATGGCGGAAGCCGCTCGCGTCTTCGTAGGTGACTCGTACGTTCCAGTCGCTGGCTTGGCTTGGCCCGTACGGCTGGTTCTGGACGATGCGCAGCTCGTGGCTAGCGCCGGCCGCGACGTTTTGGGGTCTGCTCTCGCCGGAGCAGGAGAAGTAGCCGTAGTAGGTCAGCACCGCCGTGGCACAGACACTCAGCGCTGGGCTGACGCCAACATTGTTGACCTGCAGCAAGTTCCCAGAGAGCAGGCTGCGCGCCTCGTCCCACTGCTCGTAGAACGGATCGACTCCGTCAGCGACCACCAGAATGGGGCGCAGCGAACTCCGCAACTGAGCGCGGGCAGTCAGCGCGCTACGGCGGCTGCTCACCGCCGAGGAGAGCGCGGCGGTAGCTGCGACGACGGCAACACCGATGCCAAGAGCCGCGGTAGATACATGCACGGCTGCGGCGACTTCCACGGCGCGACCCTACCGTGCGGCCGAGTGCAGAGTGGGAGGGCTCGGGCAGGTGCGGCGGGAGCGCTAGATAGCGTGAGCCCGGCTCAGCGCTGGGGTCTCGCGAGCTCGTCCCAGTAGCTGGCGAGGCAGGCGGGCTGCTTCTCGACCCAGGCGTCCTCCAACGGCGACGCCGGATCCATCGAGAAGACCCAGCTCGCCGGGTCGCCGCCGGCGATCGACGCCACGACCTGCTCGGCCGTGCGCAGCGCGCCCTCGATGAAGCCCTGGAAGGTCGAGTAGGCCTCGCCGCAGACGTGGACGTTCTCGACGTACTCGTCGTCAGCGCGGCCGCGCAGGCTGAACGCGATGAGCGGGTCGCCCGGGGGCAGTCTGGCCTCGGACGGCCCGGCCTCGGAGGGCTTCGTCTCGGCGGACGGCGCCTCGCTCGACGACGCGAGCGTACGCTCGAGCGGCAGCCACACATGCGCGGCCCCGCCGAACGGCGGGGCGGACCAGTCGCGGATGCCGTAGGCGAGGACGTCTTCCGCGAGTCTCGTGATCGCACCTTCGAGCTCGGGCTCGACCTTCGCGTATCTGATCGCGAGATCCAGCCAGTCGCGCCAGTCGACGTCGACGTCGACTCTGGCCGCCGCAAAGGCCTCCTTCACAGTTGTTTGGTCCGCTCTCTCTTCGGTGTTGAGGTAGATCTTCTCCGCCAGGTCGAGGGCAGTGGACGTGGTGCCGATCCGGCTGGCGAGTGCGGCATCGCGGGCCCTCAGTTTCTTCAGGAAGTCAGTCTTCTTGAGCGCGATCCGCTCCGCGAGACCGGGGTCGGGGATCAGCAGGAGTCGCCGGATGAGCGTGGCGAGGAGGCCGTTCCGATCGGACTGCACCTCCTCGAGCGCCGACCATCTGTCGTCGGACGACCTCCAGGTCGTTCTGCCCCGCTGCTCCGCTGTCATGAGCGCCTGCCAGTAGGCGATCGCCGGGTGGTCCGTGTAGAGCATGATCATGCCGTCGTCGATTGCGACGGAGCTCGTTCCCGGCTTGCATGCACACTCCGCGAGCGCGTCCCGAGGCACGGGGCAGTTGTCGGCGTCGTGCCGGAAGAAGTGCAGCTCGCGCGTCGGGACCAGCCACGCGAACGTCTGCGCCTTGAGGTGGTGCCGCCACCAGGGCTCTCGCTTCACGAGGAAGGCCTTGAGCAGCGGCAGCGGGGCGACGCGCTCGAGCCGGGCCCGCACGTCGATTGGGAAGTGCTCGTTGAGCTGCCGAAGCGGCTGTTGCGGCAGCGCGAGGATGACGTGGTCGGCGCGCTGGTTGAAGCTGTACGTGGTGCCGTGTCTGCTGTCGTGGCAGGTGACGCGCACGACGACCTCGTCCGGGCGCTTGCCGTGCTCGACGCGTACGACCTCGTGCCCGAGCGACAGACGGACCGACGGGCATTCGGCGCGGATCCTCTCGATGAGTCTGCTCACGAGCGTGAAGACGCCCTCCGGCGCGGTGCCGCGGCTGAACTGCGACAGCGCCCCCATGACCGAGGCCTGTCGCAGCCAGAAGATGCCCCACTCCAGCGCGCTGGGGTTCTGGCCGATGAGGTGGTAGAAGGTTCCGTTGTCGCGGATGCGCGCGATCGCCCCAGGGCTGATGACCTCCGAGAGCGCGTTCCACAGCCCGACCTCGGCGAGTGGGATGCCGTCCCCCTCACCGCGAAGCCTGGCTCTCGCGCGCAAGGTATCCATGTTCCTCTGGATCGTCTCGTCGGGAAGCGCGGTGATGCGGAGCCCGTCGCCGTCCCGACGGACGTCGCAGAACAATCTGCTGTCCATGTGCCGCTGGAGCGCGACGAGCTGTCGCGGGCCGACGTTCGTGTCTCTTCCTCTTCCTCTGCCTCTGTGTCCGCTCGCTCTGATGCGATCCAGCTCGTCCCGGATCTCGCCCGCGAAGAACATCCGCAGGACCGCCCACTTGAGCAGGTCCGCGACCGATCTGAGCGACTGCTCGGTCTCGGTGAGGTCGTAGTGCGTAGTGCTGCTCGGCGCCGTGGTAGGTGAGAACGGGTCGAATGCGATGCTGACGTGGAAGCACAGCCGGCGCAGGCGCACCTGGAGGTCGGGCTCGAAGCGCATCGGCCCGAACTCCGCGATGAAGTCGGGCGAGTCGTCGCGTCTGAAGGTGCGGGAGTCGATGCGCCCGCCCCAGCGGTCTTCGCTGAGCTCGAACAGCTGCACGTCGTAGCCCAGCCGGCCGAGCAGGTAGGCGGCGTACAGGCCCGCGATGCCCCCGCCGGCGATCACGATGCTCGGGTCGCTCGGCCCGCGCGCTGTCGATCCGCTGGTCGGCCTCTCCGCCATGCTGGCATCGTCTCCGATCCCCCCGACTAGCACAACTTTCTTGTGCATCGTTGATGCCGGCCCCGCGCCGTGTCCGCCCGCTCAGCTCGAGGCGAGCCAACTCACGAGGCAGCCATGGCCCTCGCGCCGACAGCACTCACCGGCGGAGGACCGCCCGTGGTTGCTCAGGCACCTCGAACGGCCATGGTCATACCGCGCGAGATGCAGCACAGATGAGGCGGCGGCGAAAGCGCTGCACCGGCTGAGCTACGTGCAGTTACGGCCGGATTCGGCAGGGTTTGGCCTCTCGGGGATCAGCACTTGTGTCTGCGTCGTCTCGACCACACGCGCCAGCCGTAGCGGCGGCGCAGCGCAGATGCGGTCTTCGGTCCGACTTTCCCGTCGACTCTCAGGTGGTGTTTTTGCTGGCGCCGCTCGGCCTCCATCAGGATGCTGTAGACCGACGCGCTGACGCGCCGGCCCTTGAAGTACTGGTCAGCCATCGGTGACGGGCCCCCAGCCGATGTAGCCCTGTCAGCAGGCCATATCCCGCGACGACGCTCCCCCCTGCCGAAGCGTCCAGCCTACCGCCTCCAGAGTGGCACGGGGACGGGACGATGCGAACGCGCCAACGCGTCTCCGGCGCCTCCAAGCTCAAACTGACCCGCTACCGGCGGTTCGATGCGTTTGCTCGCGCTCGCACTGTGCGAGAACCAAGGAACTGGCGCAATGTGGCCCCGAATTCCCGAAGAACGTGCGTTACAGTTCGGTTTCGCTTGGGAGGCGCCTGTACACGATCCCCGGTGTCGCGCCCAGGCTCTTTCGGACAACGACTCAAGCGGTCTGCGAATACCGCCTTGCCTGCTTGAGGCGACGGGTCCTCGGGGTTACCCAACCCGCTCACGGTTGTTGAGGCGGCCAGGCGGCGTCGCCGAACGCTCCTTAGACCGGCGCGCCCTGGATCGCGACCGCGTCGAGTATCTGCGACGGGTCATTCGAAGCGAACGGGAAGACCGTCTCGTGGGGCTGGTCGGCCGTGGTCAACTTGCACACGTACGTCGTGCTCTCGAAGGCGCACGTTATGCCGGGGTAGGCGGCGCGCACGGCTGTGAGCGTCGAGCCGGGGCCGATGCCCTCCGCGGTCCGCATCTCCGCCGATGCGGTGTAGACGTGCACCGCCTGGGAGGCGGC
This sequence comes from uncultured Actinomycetes bacterium, assembly GCA_963770165.1. Lineage (GTDB taxonomy): Bacteria > Actinomycetota > Thermoleophilia > Solirubrobacterales > Solirubrobacteraceae > Conexibacter. The sequence continues at coordinate 390,520 of CAVYOK010000003.1, read as the reverse complement.
GAACGTGATGCCGATCCGCACGCGATCGGCGCCGTCGAGGTAGTACCAGATGAGGTTGCCGGTCGGGCTCGTGCCGGTCGCGTCCGGTTGGCCCATCGCGGCCGCGATCTGCGTCTCGGTATCGCCCAGCTCGACGCCGCCGATGTCGTGGCCGGGCACGATCGAGCCTACGCCGCTTCTCGGCGTTGCAGGTGGCGGCGCGGGCGGTGCAGGCGGGGTGGGCGGCGCCGTGCCGCCACCGCCACCGCCGGACGACGAACCCGTGCAGCGGTCGACGAGCCGGCGCTCGAGGAAGTCGCCCTGCGCGATCGTCCACGTCCAGTGCTTGACGAACACGTCGGCGAACGCGTAGAGGCCGTAGCCGACGGCGGCGGTGGCCGTCAGGCAGGCGCGCGGTGGCGTCGCCTGCGCCGTCGCGGTGGCGTCGACGTGCGGCGCGAGCGAGCCGCCGACGCCGATGCGCTCGCCGACGGAGATCGTCACGGCGAGCGCGAGACGTGCGCCCGCATGCGCTTGGCCGCTCACGTCGAGATCTCCCTTGCTCACGAACGTGCGATCGTCGCGGTTGAGGCCGCGCCCGCGCGTGAACTCGTAGCTGAACAGCGGCTCCCAGGTGTACACGAAGCGCACGCGCCCGTCGGCTGTCAGCACGAGCGACGGCCGGAAGGAGATCAGCAGCGGCCCATAGACGGCGGGAACCGAGCGGAAGCTGGCGGTGCAGCGGATCGAGCCGGACGGCTCGAACCCGAGCGTCAGTCGCGGCCGGCCGATCACGGACACGTTGATGTACGGGGACAGCCGGTCGACGTCCAGATCACCCGACACCTGGAAGCTGGACAGGTCGAGGTCGAGCGTGTGCGTCACGCTGCCGTCACCGGTGCAGGTGAACAGCGCGCGCTGGACGTTCGCGCTCGCGCGGGCGCCCCGCGTGGCGCCACCCTCCGCCGCCAGGTCACCGAGCGTGCCATTCCACCGCACGCGGAACGTGGCGTACGCCTCGTCGAGCGTCGCGGGCGTCGTCGTCACCTCGGCGCTGCCGCCGACGCGCCGGCGCACGGCGGTCACCCGGCCGAGCAGGCCGCCCGGCAGGCGGTCGCCGCCAGCCGGAACCACCAGCACGGCGCCGACGGGCGGCGGCGGCGCGTCGCGGCCGAGCACGACCGTCTGTCGGCCACCCGGATTCCCACGCACGGAGGTCACGTCACGCACCTTGGCGGTGCGGGTCGTGTCGCGCGGCCGGATCGTCGCCTCGGAGACCCTGCGGTGGCCGTTGACCAGCTCGCCGATCCTCGCGTCGAGCACGACGCGTCGGCCGCGCGTGCTGAACGCGTCGCGGCCGGCGCCGCCGCACAGGATGTCGCTGCCGGCGCCGCGCAGCCGGTCGCGGCCGGCGCCGCCGCTCAGGCGGTCCGCGCCCCTGCCCCCGCAGATGAGGTCGTCGCCGCCGCCGGCGTTCACGCGCGCGCCGCCGCGTGCGATCACGACGATCACGTCACGGTGCGCGGTGCCGGTGGCGTGCGCACCGCGGACGATGATCGTCGCCGGCGTGCCGAAGCAGCGCGGGGCGCTCGCGGCGGCGGCCGGCGCGACGGCCAGCAGCACCCCCAGTGCGAGCCCCGCGACGCGGACGAGCGACGGGCCCATCGCGCCATCCTATGGACAAGCGGCACGCGAGGAACCCGTTTCCGGCCCGCCGGGTCGGGTCCACCGCCTCTCATGCGCGCCCCGTCATTCGCCGATATCCGGTTGGATGATGGGCAGGCTTCCCACCCGTACGCCGACGTCGGACGAACGGCGGGTCGCGCGATGAGCGATCCGCACCTGCCGCGGCGTGCCCTCTTCGGCGTCAAGCGAGCCGACTACGAGCAATTGGTCGCACGCGAGCAGGCGCGCGCGGCGCGCTTCGACGAGGCGCTCGCAGAGGCCGTCGCGGTCGCGCGCGAGGTCGACGACGCGGTCCTCTTGCTCGCCCAGCTCGCCGGTGCCGAGGTGCTCGACGAGGACGTCGCCGCACGGGCGCTGCGCGAGCTGCTGCCGCGCCGCGCCGCCGCCGTCGAGCTGCTGCGCGCCCGCCAGCTGCCGGCCGAGCTGCGCGAGCCGCTGCAGCACGCGGATAACGGCACGGTGACGCTCGTGCGCGCCGCCGCGAACGGAGACGGCGAGCAATCGCTCGACCGCTCCGCGGCGCTCGTCGGCGACCGCGCGGTCGTCGTGCGGTATGCCGACGCGATCTACGACGACAGCGGCCTGAGCGCCGTGGTGGAGCGGCTCTCCCACGCGCTCGCAGCCTCGCTTGCCGCGCGCGACGTGGCTCGCAACCGACGGCGGCGCCAGCCCCTCACGCTGCTCGGTGGGACTCGGGAGGCCGAACAGCTCGAGGCGTTGCGCGAGGCGCAAGGGCAGCCGACCGAGCGCATGACCGTCTGCGTCGCGGACGAGACGCGCGAGGCGTTCGTCGGCCTCTTCGGCGAGCCGGCGTGGCACGGGCAGCTGTTCCATCTGAGTCAGTCGCTCGACGAAGCCGCGCGACGGCTCGGCGGCGAGGCGTTCGAGCTGCCTGGGGCGTTCGCGTGCGTCGTAAGGCGTGGCGAAGGTGGCGCGATGCGGGGCGCCGCACAGGCGCTGCTCGCCGCCGCGTCGCTGGACGCTGAGCTCGTCGGGCGATGATCTTCTCGCTGATCGTCACCGACACGGTGCGCGAGATCGTCGCGCCGCAGCTCGCCCCGGACGCCGCCAATGGCGTGGTGATCGCCGACCTCGTGGACGGCTGGACGCTCGCAGCCGGCTCCGAGTCTCAGCGACGGAGGTTCTCCGGCGGCCAGGAGTACGTGCGGCTGATCGGACGGGAGTTCTCCTACACGACCCGGCTTCCCGGCTACGAGTTGCCCGACGGCTGGTGCATCTGTCCGTCGAAGCTGGCGCAGTGCCACTGCCGCGACTCCAGAGGCTACGACGCCAACGGGGTGATGCTGACCGGCGGCCGCCGCCTCACCGACGAAGACCTGCGCGAGCGGCTCGCCGGAGACCGCTACGTCGACCGCCTCGCGCTCGGCGTGCAGTTCGACGAGCACTCGTGGAAGGAGTGGAAGGAGCTGGCGGAGCGTTGGACGCGCGTGCAGCTGTGCATCCGCCGCGACCGCACCGATCGCGGCACGATCGATCTGTGGGAGCGGGCGGTGACGCTGCGTCGTCGCATCGCCGAGGTCTACGGCGGACCGGTCGCCTACGGGGCGGTCGAGCAGGAGGACGAGTTGCTGGCCTTCGCGCTCGCCGACGAGGACGCGATCATCCCGAAGGGCGTGGTCTACGTGTTGCACGGGCTCGAGCGGGTCGAGCTGAGAGTGGTGGACGTGGCCGACGGCGCGCTGCGCTGCGAGCCGAGCTCGGGCCGTCTCGACCACCTGCGCGACTACGCCGACAGACTGCGCGGAGACCGGCGCCGCCTGCTGCTCGATCCCGACGCGACGAGCGTGATCCTCGACCGCGAGGAGCACACGATCCGCGACTTCAACCGTGGGCTCGCGCGCAACCCGAACCTCGAGGCGCAACTCCTCAACCCCTGGACCGCGCGCCTAGACGAGACGGTCGAGATCGACCCGACGGCGATCCAGGAGAACCTCGACGCGAGCCAGAGAGACGCGGTCGAGCGGGCCTTCCGCGCGCGCGACCTGCTGGTCGTCCAAGGCCCGCCCGGCACCGGCAAGACAACCTTCATCGCCGAGCTGGTGCTGCGCCACCTGCGCGAGCACCCGGGCGACACGGTGCTCGTCGCCTCGCAGACCAACCAGGCGACCGACAACCTGCTGCGACGCGTGCACCGCCTCGATCCAGACCTGCCGCTGGTGCGAATCGCGAGCGAGAACACGTACAGAAAGATCGCCGCGGAGGCGAGACGCTTCTGGCTCGACGCGCCGGAGCCGTGGACGCCCCCGGTGCGCCGGCGCGCCGAGCACTATGGGCGCTTCGCCCACGCGCAGGCGAGCGTTGGTGCCCGGGACGCAGCAGCTACCGCGGCGATGCTGGAGATCCAGCGCGAGTACCTCGGCACCGACGGCCTGCAGCCCACGCGCGAGCGCCGCCTGCGCGACGCGCGGCTGGTCGCCGGCACCTGCTTCGGCGTCAGCGCCGACCGCGACGTCCGCCGCGGCACCTACGGGCTGGCGATCCTCGAGGAGGCCGGCAAGGCCTCGCCGACCGAGGCGCTGATGCCGATGCTGCTGGCCGAGAAGACGGTGCTCGTGGGCGACAGTCGCCAGCTCCCGCCGACGCCCGACGCCGCGCTCGACAAGGTGCTGCGGCGCGCCCATGGCCGCCCCGACGCGATCGCCGACGCGAGACTGCGCGAGGAGGCGATCGCGCTGTTCCGCGACCTCGGCGAGGCGCGCGAGCGACTCGAGGAGGAGGACGAGCAGCCGGAGGAGTACGCGCCCGAGACGCTGTTCACCTACCTGGCGCGGCGGCTGCGCACGGAGCATCCGACGCTGGAGCTGACGCTGCGCACGCAGTACCGCATGGCGACCGGCATCGGCGACCTGATCAGCGACTGCTTCTACGACGGCAACCTCAAGAACGGGCACGCCGACGAGAGACGCGACCCGCGCGTGCTCGCGCTGGGAACGCGGCAACGGCCGCTCGCGCCGCACGTGCTGTTCGTCGATGTCGCCGGGGTGGAGAGACGACCGCCCCCGGGACGCGGCGGCAACCGCAGAAGCTTCCTGAATCAGCGCGAGGCGCAGAAGGTCATCCCGGAGCTGCTCAAGCTCGAGGACGCGGCCGCCGCCATGCCGGACGCCGACAGAGCACCCCTGCTCGACGTCGCCGTCCTCACCGCCTACCGCGCGCAGTTGCGGCTGCTGCACGAGACGCTCGACTCGCTCGAGACGCCGCACTTGAAAGTGCGGATCCGGATCGTCGACAGCTTCCAGGGCGACGAGGCGGAGGTCGTGATCCTCTCGCTCGTGCGCACCGAGAGACCGGGCTTCATGAAGACACGCAACCGCATCAACGTCGCGCTCAGCCGCGCACGCAGCATGGTGATCGTGCTGACCTCGATGCCGCAGGCGCGCGACGGCACGCTCGGGGAGCCGCTGCGCCGCGTCGTCGAGTACGTGGACGACCGCTGCGAGAGAGGCAGCCGCATGCGCGACAAGCGCTACGACATCGACGCCTGCCGATCGGGAAGCCGCCGATGACCGGCGTGCTCGCCGCCGCGCCGATCGGCGCGCCCGTGTACCGCATGCAGGTCGAGCTCGTCTGCCGCGACCTCGACACGGCCGCGCACCGCGCCGTCGAGCGCCTGCAGGCGGTTGGCGGCTCGACGGAGCATGTCGCCGCGCTGCTGGGCCTGCGGCTCGAGCAGGTCGCCGCGCTTCGGGGCCAGCTCGACGGCACCGCCGGCGCGCACCGCCGCACGCTGCGCGTGTGGGTCGATCCGGTGCACGAGACGGTGCTCTCGACGGTGCAGGGCCTCGAGCTCGAGCGCCCCACCTTCCACGGAGCGGCGAACCCGTTGCTCGAGGTGCACCCGCCGAAGGTGGACGAGCTGCCGCGCGAGCGCTTCGCACGCGCGGCCGGGCGCACCGGCTCGGCGCGTGCGCGGATCGCCGTCGACGAGGTGCACGAGCTCGACCTGGACCTTCCGGGCCTCGACGGGCCGGTGCGCAAACCAGGTCGCGACCAGCTCCTCATGCTGCTGTCGGACACGACGCTCGTCGCATGGGCCGACACGCATGGGCCGGCGCTTGAGGTGCTGTGGGGCGGCGTGCACGATCCCGCGCTGACGCAGGTCGCGCGCGCCATGCTGCTGCGCGACGGGGGGCTCGACCCGCAGCGCCTGACGCTCGACGCGGCGCGCGAGGCGCGCGAGCGGCTGTGTGCCGCGCTGGGAGCGACGGACGAGCAGGCGTACCCGCTGCTGCTCGACCCCGCCACGCTGGAGGACCGGCTGCTGGCAGCGATCGGCCTGGCGGAGGAGCAGGTCGTGTTCGTCGCCGACGCGCCGCTGAAGCGCTGGCCGCGCTGGCTGCGCGAGGCGCTCGACGACGCGCGGCGGCGCGGCGTGCAGTGCGTCGTACGCGAGCGCGCGAACGCGAACGGCTCCGCGCCGCTGCCGCGCGGCTGCGGGCTGCTGGCGGTGCGGGACCGCCGCTGGGCCGTGGCGCGCAGCGACGCGCTGTCGTTCGGGCGCGGCTGGCGGCTGGAAGAGCTCGCAAGCCAGGCCTGCCTCGACGTGCACGAGCCGGCTGTCATCGAGCGGCTGCTGGACCAGCTCGGCATCGCACGCCCGCCGGCGCGCAAGCACGCCCGCCGGCCGGCTCCGCGCCTGGAGGACGTGGGCGCGGAGCTGCTGCGCGCCGAGCTGGAGCGACAGCGCCGCCACGTGCCGCCGTGGGTCGAGCTGGCGCTCGGCGACGGCGACGTGGCCGCCTTCTGCGAGTCGGTCGGGCGCTACCACAGACGCCCCGACGACCGCGAGGGACTGGCGAGATATGCGGTCGGAACGGCGTGGGAGCGCGTGCTGCACGCGTACTGCGTCGCCTTGGAGGAACATCATGCGCGGTTGACGGTCGTGGGTTTCCGGCTGTCACCGCCGGAAGGGGGCATCGACATCGACGTCGCGGTGACCGACAGCGAGCGCCGCATCTGGTGGGCGCTCGACGCAAAGCACGGGAGAACTCACCCTGACCACCCGCGCAAGATGCGGAAGCAGCTCAACGTGGCGCTCGCGCAAGGCTGGGTTTCGGAGGGGTGGGAGGCGCGTGGCGCGATCGTCCACCCCGACCACCTCCGCGCGTTCGACGAGGCGACGTCCGACGACGACGTGGTGCGCTGGCGGATCGGGCAGCTCGAGGACGGCCTGCTGCGCCCGGACTGAGCTACTCGCGCCGGCCCGATCAGCGGATCTCGACCGTGAAGGACGGTTCGACCGCCTCCGCCGCTGCGAACGCCCCGCTCTCGCGCGAGCTCAGCAGCTCCTGACGCGTGGTCACGCGGACGTGCACCCCGTCCGTCGTGCCCTCGGTCGTCGCTCGCGCGGCGGCCGGCAGCGGGAAGTCGGCGCTGACGTCGAGGCGCGACATGCAGTTGGCGCAGCCCTCGACCTGCCAGCGGCTGAGGATCGCCTCGTGGCCGATGGGCTGCATCTCACCGTCGATCTCGGCGAAGGCGGAGATGACGAAGGAGCCGCGCAGGCTGCTCCGGTCGAGGCCGTCGACGTGGACGGAGCGGGTCGCGTCGGCGGTCGCGTCGTCCGCGGCGAAAGCCGCCTGCTGCACGTTCGCGTACGGGTCGAGCGAGCCGGGGCCGTAGGTGTAGCCGAGCTTGGTGATGTCGGCGACGTCGGCCGAGGTCATCGGCCTGCCGTCGGGCGCGGTGAACGGGTGCAGAGCGCTGTTGACGTCGAGGCGCTCGTCGGGTCTGCGGCCGGCAGGCGGTGGATAGGTCGACGAGTACCCGGCGCCGGGGTCGCTCGTGTCGATCGTGAGCGACTCGGTGCTCTGGTGCCGGCGCTGCCAGATCCAGAAGGCGTAGTCGATGAAGCAGTGGTGGAAGTAGAAGACGGGGTCGAGGCCGGCCGTGTCGTTCTCGCCCATGTCCCCGTTGGCGCCGGAAATAGGAGAGAAGTCGCCCACTCCCGGGACGTCGAAGCCGCCGATCGCCACGTGGATGCTGTTGTGCGGGCTCTCGAGCGGGAAGACGCCTTGGCCGGGGTGGGCCGCGTTGGAGGCTCTCGCCGAGGTCATGTTGGAGAACACGGTGTAGGTCGGCGCGTCGAGGCAGCGCACGAACTTCTGGTGGACGAAGCCGGCGTTGAGCTGTCTGCCGTTGACGACCGGATTGCCGTTGAGCCACGTGACGACGTTCCCGTTAAGCGCCTTAACGTTCTCGTCGTAGTCGGAAAATCGGGCGTTGTGCGCGGCCGTCGCGGCGCGTTCGGCGGCCGTCCCGACCAGTCCGGACAGCGGATAGCGGACCGTCTCGTACCCGGCCGGCTTGCTGTTAATCACGTCGTCGCCCTGCACCGCGTCGACGATCTCCACAGGCAGCACGAACGACCGCAGCGGATTGGGGATGGTCTCGCCGTCGAGCTCGAAGTCCTTCCAGGTCAGCGCGCCCGGCAGGCCGTTCGCGAGCGAGTCGGCGCTCGTCTCGTCCCAGAACGGCAGCATCACGCCATCGCAGCCCGGGATGCTCTGGAGCGCCTGCTCCAACGCGTACAGGTACGCCCGGTGCCACGTCGGGAAGAGCACCGTGCCGTGCTCGCAGTAGCCGCCCCACCACCTCGGGTCGGTCGCGCCCTGGTCGCGAAAGGGCTCCCCGTGGTAGCCGCCGAGCACGAAGAACGAGCGCAGGTCGTCCGCGGGCAGCTCCTTTATGCCCCGCCACGCGCGCATCAACGTCTCCAGCGTCTCCTTGTCGCCGCGCTCGTACTCCGCTTGGATCTCGATAAGCGATCGACGCACGCCGGGCGTGGCGGGCATGAGATGCTCCCCCTGTCGGGCAGAAAAGTGGTTGGTTGAGCAACACTAACTCACGGCGATGGCGGCTGCCGGGTGTCGAGGAGAAGAGCGGATGCTGCAAGGCAGATGGACCTATCGGAGCTATCGCAACACGTCGGCGCTCGTCGACGGCGACCCGCAGGCCGCCCTCGGGCTGATCTTCGGCGAGGGCGTCTTCGACTTCGCGGCGGGCGACGGCGACCACTTCGGCGGCGCGCTCGGCATGGGAACCGGTTACGCGCTTACCCTCGAGGGCGAGATGCTGCCGGGCGATCCGCCGGGCTTCTCGATCGTCGGCCTCGGCATCGACGGGACGCCGACCGCGGGCTGGCGCTACGACTACCGCGGCGTCGCCGGCTATGGGTGGCCCGACGGCGTCGACCAGGTCCCGTCGCTGCTGGGGAGTGTGATTCGCGTCAACGCGCACGGGCCGTCGTCGCCGGCGGGTTACACCGCGTCGTTCGTCGCGGTGCGCCACAGCGACGATCCCCCGCCCCGCACCCTGCGGCGGTCCGCGCTGCTGGAGGGTCTCCAGCGCCATGAGTGACGTGTCCTTCGTTGTGGCGCACATCATGGGGATGCCCGTGGAGGAGACGATGCTCTTCGGGCTGCCGCCGCTCGCCGCCGCGTTCAGTGCGTGGTGGATCCAGCACCGCGCCAAGCGGGCGGCACGAGCCGACGCCGAGACGGGATCCGACGTTCGTCCCGCGGCGCTCAGGAAGGCACCGTGAGCAGCTCGAGCCCCCCCGGCGGTCCCGGTCCTGTCCGCCCCCGGCGGATGGGGCCGCTACTACCAGGTGCAGACGGACCTCGATCCGCTGCTCGGGACCCCGGGGATCTCGTCCGCGTTCGGCGCCACCGTCGAGGCGGCGACGGGCTCGTTCCGCCGGATCGCTCGCGACGGGTTCTTCCTCGCGGCATCCGAGCCCTTGCGTGAGGACCCTGCGGCGATCAGCGCCGACCTCGCCGGTGCGCCGCGTTCGGGCGCGTTCGCCGGCGTCGTCGGGACGCGCCGCACAGGAGCCCGGCGCACCGCGACCGGCACCCACCAGCAGTTCGAGCAGATCGTGCGCGGCGCGCGGCTTGTCGGCGGCGACCTGCGCACCCACCATGACGACGCGGGCGTGTACGCCGTCACCGGGCGGCCGCTCGGCGACCTCGCTGCTCGCGACCCGGGCGCAGCGCCGGAGCTGGAGAGCCGCGAGGCGCTGGAGACGTGCGCCGAGCGCTTCGACCTCGACGACCTGCGCGACGCGCGCGTCGAGCAGGTCGTCTTCCCGCAGGGCGACGGCGCGATCTGGGCCTATGAGATCGCCTTCGTGGTGCCCGAGCACGCGGCCGACGTGCGCGTCTACCTGAAGGCCGACGATCTGTCGCTGCTGTTGTCGCACAACATCGCGTCGTCGGCGTCATTGGACGAGGGCCGGGCCGAGGTCTATGCGATCGATCCGATGCAGTCGACGACGCGGACCGAGATGACCCTGCTGGAGCTGGACGCGCCCGGCAACCTCCTGCGCGGGCCGTCGATCGACGTCTCCCAGGCCGCCGGCGCGCGGATAGACCGTCCCGATCGCGACTTCAGAGCCGACCCGACCGACGTCGAGTTCGACGAGCCGCAGGTCTACCACCACGTCTGGCGCGCCACCGAGTACTTCCGGGCGATCACGAGCGCCGGGCTCATGGCGGCCGCGCCGTTCACGCCGGTGCGGGTCCTGGTCAACGACCCCGGATCGCCGAACAACGCCTACTACATGCCGAGCACCGGGGAGCTCCGCTTCGGGCTGTTCGGCAGCCGATCCAGCGCGCGGTCGGCATCGATGGTCATCCATGAGTTCGGCAACGCAATCACCGACGCGATCTGCCCGCTCGGCCGGTCGATGGTGGGCGACACCCAGGCGCGTGGTCTGAGTGAGGGGTTCAGCGACTACTTCACGGCGTCGCTGCTGGACGATCCCCGTTTCGGGGACTACGTCGCCGATGAGCCGCACGGCGCCCGCAATTGCGGCGACGCGTTGCAGTTCCCACCCGCGTTCGTCGGCGAGGAGCACGTGACCGGCGCGGTCTGGGCGTCGGTGCTGTGGGCGATCCGCTCGGCCATCGGCCAGGCCGCGTGCGACCGGCTCGTCGTCGAGAGCCTCGACTTCCTCGACAACACGAGCACGTTCGAGGACGCGCGCACCGCGCTGCACGCTGTCGATGTGACGCTCAACGGGGACGCCAACAAGGGCGTCATCGACCAGGAGTTCGACTCGCGGGCGCCGTGAGCGCGAGCTTCAGCGCGTCACGCGCCGGAAGCCCGGCTGACCTCGCCGATGAGGTCCCACACAACCGCGGGAGCGTTGTCGCCCGTGCCTACCTCGAGCACCCTCTTGCTGCCGGTGTCTCCGAGGATCGCGATCTCGGTCTGCATCCCGTCGCTGGGCAGCAGGCTCGCCGCCCTGGGCGACTCGCTGTCCGCGGCGTGCTGGGCCAACTCGTCGATCTTGGCCGCCTGGGCCGGGTCGAGGTCCTTCGAGCCGCGGCTGCGGCCCTTGTCGATGACCTCGATCGTTCCGTCCTTCACCAAGTAGCGGCGATCCAGCCCGAGCACGCCGCCACGCTGGTGGACCTCGATCTCCATGACACGCATGGTATCCGGGGTCGCCCAGCCGCCTGACGGCTAGGAGGTCTGGTGCTCGCGCCGGGCGCCCTGTTGGTTCTCGGGTGCGGGGGCTCAGCGGACGAGGACGCGGGGATGGGGGTTCCCCGTTGGGGGAGGGTCCTGTCCGCTGAGCCTTTGAGCCGGCTGCCCGCGTCGCTGACGCTAGGTGGTGGAGGGTTGTTGCGCCTACCGGTCATGTGTCCGGGGCTGGTCGGTGGCAGCTGGGAGCAGGGCCTCGTGCTGGCGCTCGTAGACGTCGATGAGCTCGGCGAGCGGGATGCGCAGGCCGGTGGTGAGCTTGAGCAGCACCTGGAAGGTGGGGTTGATCTCGCCGCGCTCCATGGCGCCGATGTAGTTGCGATGCAGGCCGCTCTCGGCGCCGAGCTGCTCTTGGGAGAGGCCGCGCCGGGCGCGCAGCTCGAGGATCGCTCTGCCGAGCGCGTGCAGCTCGCGTGTGCGCCTCCAGCGCGGGCAGGTCGGCGACGAGCGCTTGCCAGCTTGTGCGCGCGACTGGTGGTCCGACCGGTGGTCGGGAAGAATCGTCTGCGGCATCGGAAGGCTCCTGTCCTTTCGGTGCTGGCCGGGGGCGGTGCCCGCCGCTCCCGGCCAACCTTGCTCCTGTCGCGCTGCACGCTATGGCCAGGCGGCGCTCCCCGAGAAGGCGCGACGGCACGATCCTGACCGCCCCAGCCGCTCCAGGGCCGGGGGTTTTGGCCACGAATTGGCCACGGAACCTAAAAGATGTCGCGTCGGCGCTCATTTTCGCGCCGTGGCAGAGCAAAGAAAAAGCGCTGTTTAGCAGCGCTTTCAGGTGATGGCGAGACCCGGACTCGAACCGGGGACACCACGATTTTCAGGCACCTCGAAGCGCCATGGTCATACTGGCGATTTGCAGCACAGATGTGGCACGGCGGGAAGCGCCTCGGGCGGCCGAGATACGTGCAGATACGGGCGGTTTCGGCAGGGTTTTGGCCACGAAGCAGCGGCCCGTGGCCAAAACCCTCCGGCTGCCCCGCGGCTCGGGATCGCGGTCCCGCGCTGCGGTGCTCCGATGCCGCGCGAGGTTTCCATCCGTGAGCTGCGTGAAGGGACGAACGCGGTCGTCGCTACCATCCGGGCAGGCGAGCGTCTGACGCTGACCATCGACGGTAAGCCGGTGGCCGACATCGTCCCGCACGCCCCCAGCGTCGCAGCCCGTGGGTGCCGGCGGCAGAGCTGCGCCGCATCACGCGCGAGGCGCCGGCCGACCTTCGCCTGCTGGCCGATCTCCACGATGTCCGCGGCGTTCTGACTGGCACCGACTGACCGAGCATCGGTGCGCCGGGTCGGAGTCTCCTTGCGCGGACGCCGCTCAGCGTGTCAAGGTCGGTTGAAATGTGGGCCGGTTGCGCCGGGTGAAATGTGGGGTCTTGCTGGTTTGGCGGGGTTGAGGGGCTGAGTGGAGGCATCCGCTGCTCTTCGGATCTCCCCGTACGCGAATCTTCAGACCGTCGTCCTGGAACAGGTCCTTGGCGTGCTCCGGCGGCTTTCCCGGTCGCCAACCGAATCGCGCCGCGAGGCCGTGGACGACCAGTGCAGCCTCCCGCGCCCCGACGAGCAGGTTGACCACGAGGTTGCTGGCCACCACCACCATGAACGCCGTCGTCACATCCGACCAGTCCGCGAACACGGCGCCCAAGGCTATTTGAGCGGTGGGGATCAAGGCTCCGGTCCGACTGAGCCGCGACCGCCGCGAGACGGTTCGTGGTCGAGCAAACTGTCGAGACGCCTTCCCATGTCTGGGCGCGTGCCTGCGCCGCCGCTCCATTGATGCCCGGATTGCCGAGCGTGGACGCCGCCGACGCAGTGGTCGGCGACGGCGCCGCCAGCGCGGTCGACTTCGCGATGCGCTTGCCCGCGATGTCGCCGGTGGGTGGACATTGCCTACATCGACTACAAGCTCGATTTCAACGGAGCTAGCGAGTAGTGCGCCCGACCACTCACGAGCCCGGTCGGTCTCTCCGCGGCTCCGTCGTCTTTCTCTTACTTGTGCGCGGCGTCGATCTCGTCGCGTGGCCGTCAGGTGACGCCTCGTGCCGAGGTGGTGCACCGCTCCCGGCCCGATGCTGCTGAGGGCGTCGCTAGTCCTGAACAGTTCCGGGTGTGTCGGTGCCGCTGTTGTTCCAATCTCCGGCGATCGGTATCCGCGGACCGACGTTTCCATATGGGAACACGTACGAAACGGGCTGATTTCCAGGAATCTCGTTGTCGAGATACCAGACGCCGTTAGTCGGGCGGACGATACCGACGGAGTCGTACCCGTTCTCGTCCCAGTCCCCCGCTACTGGAAGATCTCCCTGCCCGCCATTCCCATATGCGAACGAATGCTCAGGCGTATCGTTTGCATTTGTGTTGTTGAGGTAGAACCATCCTGTGCTGGGGCGGTAAAGACCTATCGTGTCGGTGCCGCTATTATTCCAATCACCCGCCACGGGCAAGTCCTCGTTGTTCCCGTACGCGAACGAGTAATCGGCTACACCAGATGCATTGGTGTCCTTCAAGTAAAAGGAGCCGTTGCTCGGCCGGTACACCCCTATTGTGTCTCTCCTATCCTCGTTCCAGTCGCCGGCAATAGGAAGGTCGCCTTCTGAGTTCCCGAAGGCAAACGATATGTCTGCTCCGCCAGATGAGTTGCTATTTCGGAGATAGAATGTACCTCTGCGGTAGTATCCGATGGTATCTGTCCCATCACCGTTCCAATCACCCGCAACTGGCAGATCCCCTCTACTGCCGTGTGTGAACACTACTTCGGGGATGCCGGCAGAGTTTGCGTTGCGAAGTAGATACCGCCGCCCGGGATTTCTTCCATAGAGCGACTGGATCCCGGAAAGGTCGTCGGAGCCCAGAGCACGGCGACTACCTCTTTCGTGGGGGAAATACCACATCAGCGCGGCTCTCTCCGCAGTGCTGCACCTTTCGAGAAACGGACCGCACGACGGATGGAGCATTCCAAGTGAATGTCCGACCTCGTGCCCTGCGATCGTTACCAAGTCGACAGGTTCCCCTTCCCTAGAGGTCGTGCCCGTTGTCCATCTAACTTCATCGTTAAAATGTATATCCCCATTCGGAATATACGTACTGTGAGCGAAAATTTCTGGGTTGAAGACTATTTCGTCTCCATGAGATCCCGTGGCCCACCTGATTCTGATCTCAGCGGCTTCTGACGCCACCTCGCTGAAAGTGACTGGCGTCGCATCAGCCCACAGCTTCATCCCATCACGCACAGCCTGTTGCTCAGCTTCTTCCCCAGCAATATCCGCGGTGCCGTTCTCAAATCCATACGTCAGATGGATATGATCCCATCTTCCGTAGGTAGTTGAAAAGATACCCAGCCCTCCCGGTTCGGGATCGGTGCGATGCTTCAAATGCGTACTTCTAGCCTGATGTTCCTGCGTAATGTTAGGCGTGAGCGTCGACGTCGCACTTGACGTAGCGGTAAAAGGCAACAAGACCGCTGCGATGCTCATCAACGTCGCGGGCAAGTCCCGCAAGCGTCCCCGGCGCTTCAGCATCACTCCCCCTCGATGGCGCTGCCCCCGCGTCAGCTTCATTTTAGCAAAAGTGGGTAGTGGGCTTGCGCCATACCCGATAAGGGGCCTTATTACCAGTGCTCGCCCTTGGTCACACGCTCCGCCTGCTGCCGGTGGACGTGTCAGGCAAACTCACCGAGGATTGCTGCGTGCCCCGCCGCCGCTGCATTGCTGCCCGCTCTGCCTCCGTCCTTCTCCGTTGCTCAGGCGTCTTGGCTGAGTTCAGGCGAGGGCGCGGGGAGCGCTGGTAGGCCCCCGATCTTCGCCGCGATGCCGCCCACCGCGGTCGGCCTCCCGCTGATGGTTCCGCGCTGGAATCGCGCTCGTCGGCGTCGCTGGGTGTGCCGTCGCTCTTGTTGCCAGGTCGCTCGTCCGGCCATCTGAGCAGATGTTGCAAGTGCGCCCAGATCCTTGACCGCTCGTGCGCAGGTGGCGGATAGTCGCGGCAGGGCCGGGTTAGAAGAGAGAGGCGTTCGAGTCTTTCGGCTCGGTCGAAGGGGGGAAGATGACTGCGTTAGCAGGACGCGCCAGCGTTGCACGGTTAGTGTTCGTCGCAGCTTTGCTCGTGGCCGTCAGTAGCACGCCGGCGGTGGCGCTCTCGTGGAGGGAAGCGAGAGTTCCGCTTCCTAGCGGAGCGACGGAAACCTATCTCTTCAGTGTCTCGTGCGTCTCGGAAAGATTCTGTGTGGCGGTCGGCTACGCCGATCCGAGCATCAGGTACCAGGCGGCTGCCGTGACGTGGAACGGCACGGCGTGGTCGGCGATGGCGCCAGTGCACCCGAGTGGAGCTAGGTACAGCGAATTGGAAGCCGTGTCCTGTATATCGGAAAGATGGTGTATGGCTGTTGGCTCCTACGTCGAAAGGTCGGGAGTGCGAAAGACGCTGGCTGAGGTGTGGAACGGCTCCTCGTGGTCGGTATCCACGACGCCGAATCCCACAGGGACAGCGCCCAGGCTGCACGGCCTCGACTGCACGTCCGAAGCGTTCTGCATGGCCGTTGGCTCGTTTGCGGAAGCCAGGGGGAGACGGCTTACGCTCGGACAGTCATGGAATGGATTGGCCTGGTCATCTCAGAGAACAATCGACCTGCCTGAAGCGCTGGAACACGAGTTGCAGGCTGTTTCCTGCCCGACATCGAGCTACTGCATCGCCGCGGGCTCGTTCGAGGTGGAAAGAGTCGCGCTGACGATGGCCCAGTCGTGGAATGGGAGGGCGTGGGAAATAGAGGAACCGCTTGACCCTGAAGAAGGTTTTCAGACCCTCCTCAGAGACGTGTCGTGCGTCAGCACGTCGTACTGTGTGACTGCCGGCGCATATTTCGAAAGGGGCGCTTTTTCGCTTGCGGAGTCTTGGGATGGCAGGGAATGGGAATTCTTCCTGACCCCGGATCCTGCCGAAGCCGAATCCATACAGTTCGAAGGGGTGTCCTGCGCGAGCAGGACCTTCTGCGTGGCGGTGGGTTTTGCGGTCGAAGGCGTCGTGGGACAGAACCTCGTAGAGATGTGGAACGGTCTCGCGTGGACGATCCAGCCCGTCACGGAGCCGACCACCACGTCGGGGCTGTTCAGCGTGTCATGCCCCTCTGCAGGTTTCTGCATGGCTGTCGGGTACGGCACGAGGGAATGGAGTCTTCCAGCGCTGCCGCAGTCTCAGAAGTACGCGTAACGCGCAGCGTGAGCTCACACGCTGCGCCCTAAAAGCAGGAGGTAGATCTGTTCGAGGGCGAGGCGGAGACCGTCGCCCTCGAACGTCCGCGTCGCGTGGCAGAGCGCTCGAGACGCTTGCGAGGTTCGCTGATAGCGGGCCTACGGTCTACACCTTGGGTTTGGATGGTCCTCGTCGCATAGCCAGATCCGCACCATGGACAGTCTTCGCATCCTGTGCGACACCCATCCTGCGCACGGCGCATTCAGCAACACCGCAGCGTTCCTGGAGTGCTGGCGCAGACTCCGCCCCCCTCCACGTCGACGGCACCCTCAGCTAGCCTTACTCGACCGCACGGGCGCGAGCAGATGCACCGCGCTCAGATCGAAGGCGTCATCGCGGACTGGACAGCGTGGCAACAGCGCAACGAAGCGCGCTGCCGGCGAGTAGAAGGGCTCCGTCGCTGCCTGAGCCGGTACGGCGGACACGTACGTCACCGCGGTTGTGCAAGCTTCGTTCTGGCGCCCCAACACCCCTGAAGCTGGGGTATCGTCCGGTAGGAAGCGGGAGACGCCCGCAAGGGCAGGGGGAACAATATGTCGTGGACCGACGACGGGGCCAAGCGGCTTGTGCTCTTAGCGACTGCCATAGGCCTTCTTATGCTGGCGATCTCGGTGGCGCCTGCCTATGGCACGCCGAGAAGAGCGAGAGGACTGCCGTACGACGACCCGACAATGATCACGCCTCAGTTCAACATAGTGTCTGAATGGTCCGATCCAGATCTCACGTACGGTTTTATCAATGGCACCTCAGACATCGCGGGCGAAGCGGAGAAACAGGCCGTCCGAGACGGCATGGCGCTGTGGAGCAATGTCTCGGCAGTGACCTTCACCGAGAACACAAGAACTCCTTCGGCCGCCGACATCCGCATCTCTTGGGTGACCGGGGAACATGGCGACGGCTTTCCGTTCGACGGCACAAATAGGATACTCGCTCACACATTCTTTCCGACTGACGGGGACGTCCACTTCGACGACGCTGAGACCTGGACCACAAGCACACGGTCGGAAGCAGCGCAGCCCATCGACTTGGTCACCGTCACGGCACATGAGATCGGCCATTCTCTCGGACTCGACGATTCAGAAGACAGAGATGTGCTGATGCACGGTACCTACTACGGAACGCGCCGCTATCTCGAAATCGACGACATACTCGGCGTTCAGGCGATGTATGGGTACACCACTTCTCTCTACCATCTGCGCGCGGAAAACTCAGAAGGACCTCCAAGCAGCACGTTTCGGTACGGTATAGTCACCGGCGGCCGAGCCGTCGTCGGCGATTGGAATAACGACGGTGTCGAGACGGTCGGCGGCTACTATCCGCCAAACGGTTCGTTCTATCTTCTCAACAGGAACGGTCCTGGGGCCGCTGACTATGAATTCGCGTACGGGAACACCGAAGACCTTCCGATCGCTGGCGACTGGGACAGAGACGGTGACGACACGATAGGTCTCTACCGGCCGAACACCAGTACGTTCTACCTCAACTACACGAACGCTAACGACGCGCCGGAGCACACATTCGCGTTCGGGACGAGAGGTGACGTACCGCTGGCCGGAGACTGGAATGGTGACGGCAGGGCTTCGATAGGTGTTTACCGCCCGAGCAACCGCACCTTCTATCTTCGGAATTCGAATTCCGAAGGGGCGGCGGACTACACATTCGTATACGGCCTCATCTCCGCCATGCCGCTGGCAGGTGACTGGAACGGCGACGGGACAGACACCATTGGCCTCTACGGCTCCGGAGACAGCTCCTGGGGTCTGCGAAACTCCAACAGCACGGGTGCGGCGGACCTCTACTTCTTCTATGGGGACGGTGGCAGATTTACGCCCATAACGGCAGATTGGGACGGGGACGGGGACGACACGGCCGCCCTGTTCCAGAACTAAGTTAGCCGGAGGGCGAACTGTGGAAGGCCGGGCGGCGTGCATACCTAGCGGCGTCCGGCCTTCTCGTGCGCACCCGCTGCGGTTCGCTTGTTCGCTCCGATAGTTGTAACTTCTGACTGGCGCGCTCATACCGGCGCGGCGGTTGCGAACTAGACCAACGAGATCAGGGCGGTGATCCGCTGCTTTCCATCGATCACGTTCCAGATTGTCGGCCGTCCCGGCTCTGTGTCCTCCTCAAGGAAGATCGGCGGGCAGGGGTAATCGCGCAAGACCGTGTCGATGAATGAGCGCTGGTAATCGAGGTTCCACACACTCCGTCGCTGAAACGAAGGGTCGAGCTGCAGCGCCTCGTGCGCGGCGCGGATCGCGTCGAGCTCAAGCGCGTTGCTTCCGCTCATGATGGCCGAACACCCTGCGCGTTCCCCCGTATGGACCTCGGCATAGTTGAGGCCCTGCTGCACGGTGCCCCAGCAGGTTTGCGCCAGGATTTATGTAGGCGCCCTGGCAGAAGTAGCTGGGTCATGGGCGCGGTGCTTGAGCGCTCGTGTCTGAATATGTGTGGGGCCGTCTGTCTGGACGGCCCCACATGTTACGTCTGTCGTCAGAGCCTTATATTAGGGTGATCGTGATCCGTGTGGTGGTGCCTAGTAGGAATACCTGGCCGGGCCTCCTATTGCTAAAGGTGCCGCTTCCCGGGCAGAAACCTTCAAGGCAGTTGACGAGCCTTATGGTGTGTCTGCCTTCAACAGGTTCGAGTTCTGTGATGACCCCGGTGACGACGTTGCGGTTCGTGCGGGCGGTGATGTTGTCGTTGGCGTCGCCGTAGAGGCCAATGGTGTTGAAGGGGCCATGTATCTTAAACCTTGCGCCTCTGAGTAAGAAGTGGATTGACGTTATGTTTGGTAGTGTGCCCTGGAAGCCCTCGTAGGTGAGGTGCCATGGGAGGGTGTTGGCGAGTGTGCCTAGCCTTGGGTGTGCTTCGGTGCCGTTCGCTGCCCAGGCTTCGCCGTTCCTGCATGGGCGCCTGACGGCCGTCCTGGTGATGTAGCCTATTAGCCTTCCTACGTTCTTGCTTTCAGAGGCGGGTGCGGTTGCTGTCGCTTGTGATCGGTGCGTCAGCTCAACCGCCCAGTCCGACCTCAGAAAAGCCGTCGTGACCCTGCCCGCAGGCGTGCGCGTGAACCCCTCCTCAGCGGACGGCTTGGCTGCGTGCAGTCCTGGTCAGATCGCGCTTGAGACGACCGAGCCGCCGGCGTGTCCGGATGCGTCCAAGCTTGGAACGGTCACGATCGACACTCCGTTGATCGATGATAAAGTGACTGGCCATGTGTATCTGGCGACTCCCTTCGCTAATCCGTTCAACTCGCTTGTCGCTGTTTATATTGTTGCGAGTGCTCGTGGTGTGGTTATCAAGTTGCCTGGGTCTGTTGTGCTTGACCCGAGTACGGGTCAGATTCGGGCTACGTTTGACGATAACCCTCAGCTGCCGTTTGACAGACTCCATGTCGAGTTCTTCGGCGGGGGCCGGGCGGCGCTGACGATCCCGAACCGCTGCGGCACCTACACCACACATGCGGAGTTCACGGGCTGGAACGGCAGAGTCGTCTCGACCGACAGCACCTTCGCGGTGTCTGAGAACGCCAAGGGCAGACCGTGCCCGCCGAAGTTCTCGCCCGGCTTCAGCGCCGGGACTGAGAGCAACTCCGCCGGGTCCTCGTCCTCGTTCTTGTTGCGCTTCACGCGCGAGGACGACGACCAGGCCTTCAGCGGCCTCACGGTCAACCTGCCGAGAGGACTCACGGGCAGGATCGCAAGCGCCGATCAGTGCGTGAGCGTGAATAAGCCCGGGTTCTTCCTGAACCCAACCAGCTGCACCGAGAAGCGGATCACCGGCACGCTCACCTCCACCGAAGGCACCAGAGCGAACGTCGCTGACCGCTTCCAGGCAGTCGAGTGCGCCAGCCTCGGCTTCAAGCCGAGAATGGTCATGCGCGTCGGCGGCAGAGGCCACACCAGAAGAAACCAGACAAGCCCGTTCACGACACGGCTCACGATGCCGCAGCGCAACCAGACAAACATCCGGTTCGTGCGGGTCACGCTCCCAACCACGGTCAACGGGCGGTTGAACACGATCAACGACGCGTGCACGCGTGCGGAGTTCGAGACCGACCTCGCCAGATGCGCGCATGCGAAGGCTGGCACCGCGACCGCAGACACGCCGCTGCTCAGAGATCCGTTGCGCGGGACCGCGTTCTTCGTCAGAAACGGCCATCCGATCCCGGACCTGTTCATCGCGCTGCGTGGCGAGGTCGACTTCAACCTTGTCGGTCAGATCACGATCCCGGATGGCAAGCGCCTGCGTACCACGTTCGCGACCGCACCCGACGTGCCGATCAGATCGTTCACGCTGAGGCTGCTCGGCGGCCGCAACACGGCGTCCATCGGGGCCGTCAGAAACCTCTGCTCCAGAGCCAGCAGACGACAGAAGGCAGAAGTCGACTACATCGGCCACAACGGCAAGATCCGCCACGTCGAGCAGGCCCTCAGAGTCGCCGGTTGCGGCCGAAGCCACAGAAGACACCGCAGACGCTGAGAAGCCAACAGGGGGAAACGCCGAAGGGGTCGGCCTCGAACGAGGCCGACCCCTTCGGCGAAGCCGGCCGTTAGCCGACGCCAGCGGCCGATGCTGTCGCAGCTTCGCCGTTTGCTGTGGACCGAGCCAATGTGAGCTTCGCCGCGCTCTACGGATCCCAGGCGACCGGGGACGGCTGGACCGGCAGCGACGCCGATCTCGTCGTCGGGTTGTGCACCGACGTCGCACGCCCTGCCTGATGTGAGCGGCGGTTGTCGCGGGCTCTTGACCGCGACATGCAAACCCGTGTGGCTGGTTGATGCGCGGAGCGTTCCCACACTCTGGCCGACGTGGTAGCGCAGGGGACAAGTGCTCTTCGATCACGCCCTGCTCGCATGCAGCGGCGTTGATCGCGTCGATGACCATGCCGCGCAGCTCGCTGTCGGGCTGGAAGTCGCGCAGCTACTCGACGGGCTGATCCTCGAGCGGCTTGGCTTGGACGATGGTCTGCGTGCGGTCGCTGCCGCGGTGCGTGTGCCGCATTGGTAGCGGCGGTGCTGCTCGCGACCGCCGCGGGTGCCCTGCATCCGTGCGCCGCAGCGCTCGCAGTACAGGAGCTTGCGCAGCAGGTAGTCCTCGGACGGTCGTCCCGGTCGGTCGATGCGCGTGCGCCAGCCGCGCACCTCCTGCACGCGGTCGGACAGGTCCTCGGGCACGATCGGCTCGTGCCGGCCCTTGAGCGTCCGCGACTTGTCGCGCAGCGCGCACACGTAGCCGCGGCAGTTGTCGCACCACCACGGCGTGCGGTTCTCGGGCCAGCCGTGTCTCGGCTTAAAGTTGTGCGGCCCGAACGCTCGCCGGGGTTGGGTGGAGGGGCGGCTACGCGGCACGGGTCTTGCCTTGGGTTCTGGATCGCGCCGACAACAGCAGGGAGCGGCGCGGGGGCTCAGCGGACGAGGACGCGGGGTGGGGGTTCCCCGTTGGGGGAGGGGTCCTGTCCGCTGAGCCCGTGAGCCGGCTACCCGCGGCGCAGACGCTAGGTGGCGGTCTGCTGTTGTGCCTACCGGTCATCTGTCCGGGGAGGACCGGGGACGGCTGATGAGCCACGGACTCGAGCTGGCGCTCGTAGACGGCGACGAGCTCGGCGAGCGGGATCTGGAGGCCGGTGGTGAGCTTGCGCAGCACGCGGAAGGTCGGGTTGATCTCGCCGCGCTCGATCGCGCCGACGTAGTTGCGATGCAGACCGCACTCGGCGCCCAACTCCTCCTGTGAGAGGCCGCGACGAGCGCGCAGCTCCAGGACCGCTCTGCCGAGCGCGTGCAGGTCGGGGTTGCGTCTCCATCGAGGACGCGTCGGCGACGCGTGCCTGCCTGCTGGTGGGCGTGACTGGTGGCCCGACCCTGGGTCGGGAAGAATCCGCTCCGGCATCGGAAGGGCCGTTCCTTTCGGTGCTGGGCCGGGGGCGGTGTGCGCCGCTCCCGGCCAACCTTGTTGCTGTCCGGCTGCACGCTAGGTCCGAGGAACGGCCCCGGGGAAGCCCGAACGCCACCATCCTGACCGCCCGACGCGCTCCAGGGCCAAGGGTTTTGGCCACGAATTGGCCACGGAACCTAAAGATGTCGCGTCGGCGCTCGTTTCCGCGCCAGATCCGGGCAAGAAAAAAGCGCTGGTTAGAGGCTGTTGCACAAACCCTGCTGATCGGCGGGGTTTGTCGTTTCGGAGCGTTGCGTCGTGTGCGGTGCGCGGTGGCGGAGGGTTCGGGTTGCTCTCGTCTGGCGTTGTCAGCCGGTGAGGGCTGGTTTGGTGGCGCGCCAGAGCTTGAGGAGGTTGTGGGTGGCGGCGATGAGCTTCCATTCGGCTTTGCAGGCGGCCAGGCCGCGGCGTTGGAAGCGGTCGATGCCTCGCAGGAACTTGGTGTTGGCGAAGACCGGCTCGATGAGTTGTTGTCGGCGTCGGTAGAGCGCGGCGCCGTCGGGGGTTTGCAGCAGCTGCTCGATGCGCTCGGCCTCGGGTCCTTGGCGGGCTGAGAGCGTGCGTGGCTGGGTGCGGGTGGCGGCCTTGGTCGGGACGATCGGCTGCATCCCCTGGCCGCGCAGGTTTGTGATCTGTCTGGAGTTCCAGTAGCCGCCGTCGGCGAGAACGACGTCGAGCGGCCCGGTGATGCCGGCGCTCTGCAGCTCGTCGACGACGGTGGTGATCATCGGCTCCAACTGGCCGGAGTCGTTGGACTGCTGGGTGATGTCGGCCGCGAGAATGATCTGCTCGGGGCTCGCGACGGCTTGGGCGTTGTAGCCCTGCACCGGTGTCTTGCCGCGGCGGCAGAGCAACCGCGTGTCGGGGTCGGTGGTGTTGATCTTGCGCGCGGCGAGCGCGTCGGGATCCGGCGGCGTGGGTTTGCGACCGCCGAGTTTGCGGCCGTTCTCGGTCTCCCATTGCGCGCGCCAGCGCAGGTTCTCCTCGTGGGCCGCGTGCGCCTGGGACTGCTCGGCCTCGAGCCGCTCGCGGCAGCGTCGCAGCCGCTCGATTCGCGAGCGGCGATCGGCAAGCTGCTCGGGCAGCTCGTCACCGCGTGCCTCGCCATGCGCGGCGTCCTCGGCCGCGTCGGCCTGCCCGGCCTCGGCGAGGATCTGCTCGACCTCTTCACGGATCGCGGCATGCGTGCGTGTGGCGGCGCGTGAGGCGTTGCCGGCGATCAGGGTGCCATCGAGCGCGACCGTCCCGACCGACACCAACCCCGCCTTGGCACAGAGCGCCAACACGCTCGTGAACGTCTCCGCGAGCGCTCGCTCGTGCCGGACCCGGAAGCGCGCGATCGTCGTGTGATCCGGGATCCGGTTGGCGCAGATCACCCGAAACGCGACGTCCTCATGACAACGCCGCTCGATCGCTCGCGAGGACCGCTCCCCGACCGCATAGGCGTAGAGCAACAACACGACCATCATCCCCGGCTCGTGCGCCGCGCGCCCCCACCCATCCGTGCGATAAGCGCCGTAGAAGTCGCCCAAATCCATCACCTGCACCGCGTCGAGCACGAACCACGCGAGATGGTCCTCCGCCAGCCACTCCCGCAAACTCGGCGGCAACAACAGCTCCTGCTCGCGATCACACGACAAGAAGTTCTGTGACATGACCCCTCCAACGACGCCGACCACCGCATCGTCTTAAACCCCCCGGACAGCACAAACCCCGCCGATCAGCAGGGTTTGTGCAACAGCCTCGTTAGCAGCGCTTTCAGGGAATGGCGAGACCCGGACTCGAACCGGGGACACCACGATTTTCAGTCGTGTGCTCTACCAACTGAGCTATCTCGCCGCGACGGCGATGGTACCGGGTCCGCACTGCCGGCAGAAGCGCTGTGGGCTCGCCCATCGGCGGCCCGCGCGGCTCAGGCGACGGCGTCCGCCCCGATCCGCTCGAGCACGTCGAACGACCACACCTCGCTGGCCGTCCCGACCGGGCCGTCGGCCCGATGCTGAGCGTGTCCGGCGGCGAAGTCCGGCCCGGCGACCCATGCGCGAAAGTCCTCCTCGGAGCGCCAGCGCGTCACCACGAGGCACACCTCGCGGTCGTCGTTCGGCCGCAGCAGCTCGAACCCCTCGAACCCCTCCGCCGTCTCGACGCGTCCCGCCCGCGACGCGAACCGCCGCTCGAACTCGTCGAAGCGATCGCGCGGCACGGTGATCGCGTTGATCTTCACGACGCTCATCGCGCGCCGACCATAGCGGGTGGCCCGCCTATCCGCCGCCGCCGTCTGCGCGGACCCGCTCGGCCTCCGCCTGACGCAGCTCGATCCGGCGGATCTTGCCCGTCAGCGTCTTCGGCAGCTCGTCGACGAAATCGACCAGCCGCGGGTACGCGTACGCCGACAGGTGCTCGCGCACGAAGCCCTTGATCTCGTCGGCCAACGCATCCGACCCCGCATGCCCGTCCGCCAGCACGACGAACGCCTTCACCACCGCTCCGCGCCGCTCGTCCGGCGACGCGACCACCGCGGCCTCGCGCACCGCCGGATGCTCCAGGCACGCCGACTCGACCTCGAACGGCCCAATCCGGTACCCCGCCGAGATGATCACGTCGTCGGCGCGACCCTCGTACCAGTAGTAGCCGTCCGCATCCATCGACGCGGCGTCCTGCGTGTGGAACCACGCGCCGCCGAACGTCTCGCGCGCCGCCTCCTCGTTGCGCCAGTACCCCAACGGGTAATGCGGATTCGACCGCGCGCGCAGGCAGATCTCTCCGCGCTCGCCAACGGCCACCGGCTGCTCGTCCTCGTCGAGCACCGCCACGTCCCAGCCCGGCATCGGCCGCCCCATCGACCCCTCGCGCACCTCCATGAACGGGTAGTTCGCGACCAGCGGATATGACTCGGTCAGCCCGTAGAAATCCAACACCGTCACGCCGTACTGCTCGCGGAACCAGCGGATAGCCTCCGGGTTCAACGGCTCCCCCGCGGAGCACACGCGCCGGAACGAGCACGGGTACCGCGTACCGGCATCCGAGATGGTCATCATCGAGCGCATCGCCGTCGGCGTCGTGAACACGTTCGTCACCTCGTTGCGCGACAGGAACGCCAGCTGCTCGTGCGGGTCGAAGCCGCCGCGTCGCTGGAACACATACTGCACCGCCCCCAGCCGCCACGGCCCCAGCAGCGGCGCGATCCCCGCCGCCCACGCCCACTCGCCCATCCCGTGGAAACGCTCGCCCTCGGCCACCTCGTGGCAGTACACGAACTCCTCGTGCGCGAGCAGGTACCGATGCGCATGCACGATCCCCTTCGCCAGCCCCGTCGTGCCGGACGTGTAGTAGAGCTGCGCCGGGTCGTCCGCCGCCGTGTCGGTGAAGATGGGATCTGCAGGCGCCCCCGCGAGCAGGCCGCCCGTGGAACCGCCGTCGCCGTCGAGCACCAGCACCAGCACCCGCACGCCCGCGTCCGCGAAGCGCCCGGCGTTCGCCGCGTCCGTCACCAGCACTGCCGGCTCGGAGTCGCGCAGCCGGTGCCGGATCCCCTCGTCGCCGTACAGAACGCTCATCGACAGCAGCAGCGCGCCGAGCTTCCACGTCCCGAAGAACACCGCCGCCGTCTCCGGGGTCGGCGGCAGCACGACCGCCACGCGATCGCCGCGCGACACGCCGGCGTCCCGCAGCGCCCATGCGGCCTGGTTCGCAAGCGCCTGCAGCTCGCCCCATGCGAGCTCCCGCCGCGCGCCGTCAAACCGCTCCCACACCATCGCGAGCTTGTCCGACGGGTGCTTGTCGCACACGTCCTGCGCGATGTTGTAGCGCTCAGGCACATGCCAGCTGTGCTGCGCGCGCGCCTCCTCGTAGGAGCTGAACGACATGCTTGCCTCCAAGACGATCTCTCCGGGCGGGAGACCGAGCCTAACCGCGAACCGGCGCGCAGTTCCAGGGCCGCCGACTAGGATCGACTGACGATGAATCCACGCACCACGCTCCTCGGCCTCGCCGCCGGTCGCTTCGCGATCGGGGCGCTGCTCGTCGCCAAGCCGCATTCGCAGGTGGGAACGGGCTGGATCGGCGAGGACGCGAAGCGCCCGAGCGCCGCCGTCCCGTTCCGTGCGGTCGGCGCGCGCGACATGGCGCTCGCCCTCGGCACGCTCGGTGCGCAACGCACCGGCAGCCCGCTCAAGCCGTGGCTGCTCGCCGCGACGCTCGCGGACGCGACCGACCTCGTCGCCACGTTCGCCGCCGGCAGGGCGGTCCCGAAGGCCAGCAAGGCGATGATCGCGCTGCTCGCCGGCGGCGCGATCGTGCAGCAGCTCGCACTCACGCGCAGCGTCGAGAGCTGACGCCGCTACACCACCAGCGCGAAGCAGAACAGCGCGACCAGCAGCAGCGAGACGAGCACCAGTGCCGCGCCCGCGTCGCGCAGCTGCGCGCGCTCGCCCACGAGCAGCCAACCGCATGCGCCGCCGGCCGCCAGCCCGCCGAGGTGGCCCGCCTGCGAGATGCCCGCGACGAACAGCGTGCTGCTGAGCGTGTACACGGTCCACGCGCCCGCGAACAGCAACAGCAGCGCCTGCCGCCGCCGCAGGCCGACCACGAACGCCCCGCCGGCGAGCCCGAAGATGGCTCCGGAGGCGCCGACGGTCAGCGCGTTCGGTTCGAACGCGAGCACCGACAGCGACGCGCCGATCAGGGCGGTCAGGTAGATCAGCACCATCCGCAACGGCCCGACCGCGAGCGTCAGCACGCCGCCCAGCACGACGAGCGCGATCAGGTTCCCGAGCAGGTGCGCGGTGCTCGCGTGCAGGAAGCCGGCCGTGATCACGCGCCACCAATCACCCCCGTCGACAGCTGGCCCGTACAGCCCGCCATGCTCCACAAGCGTGCCGTCGAGGGCACCGCTGAACGGTGCGGTCACGAGCTCGAGCGCGAACACGCCAAGACTCGCCAGGATCAGGACCCCGAGCGCCGCGAAGCGCGACCCGTCCCCCGTTCCGGGACGGGTCGTCGCGGGAGTCGGGTGGGGGATGCCGAGGCCGCTGCCCATCCGGTCAGTCTGCCGTGTGCAGGTGAACGCCGGATGAAGTAGCGCGATCGAACCGACGCATGCATGCGAGCCGATCGGGCCCGCGCGCTAGCTGAGCCCGGCCCAGCGCTGCAGCTGCGGCAGCGGGTCCATCGGGGCGCCGCCTCTCGCGTACCAGCCGCCGATCCAGATCTCGAAGTGAAGGTGCGGGCCCGTGGAGGAGCCGGTCGAGCCGACCTGCGCGAGCTGCTGCCCGGGGGACACCGCGTCGCCGGGCGCGACGAGCACCGTCCCGCGCTTGATGTGCATGAACACGTAGTCGCGCGCGATGCCGGCGTCGGCGCCGCGCACGACGAGGTAGATCCCCGCGCCGCCCGGCTGGTTCGCCTTCCAGACCACGGTGCCGGCGACCGGCGTGACGAGCGGCGTGCCGCTCGCGGAGACGATGTCCTGACCCTGGTGGATGTGGCCTGGCCGTCTGGCGCCGAAGCGCGCGTCCTCACCGCCGAACGAGAACGGACCCTGCACCGGGAACGTGCCGGCGATCGTCGGCGCCTGAGGCGCCGGCGGCAGGCTCGGTCTTCTCGCGACCGGTCCTCTGGCGCCGCGTCTGGGCACGACCGCACGCCGTGCCGGCTTGTGCCCGGGCAGCGCGCCGCCGACGACGGAGCTTCTCGCGCTGCGGGGCGGCGTGATGCCGGGCGCCGCGCCGCCGACCGCGTCGCCGCTCACCGGAGCGGGGCTCGCCACCTCACCCCCCGGGGCCGCGCCGCCGGCATTCGCCGCTGCCGCACTGGCCGGCAGCGCCGGCGCCGCGACCCCGAGAGCTATGAGGAGGAGAGGTATGGCGCGACGGGATCGTGCCATCCCCTCCAGGGTCGGCAGACAATCTCACCGAACCCGAACGTGCAACCAGGGTTGCGCAGCTTCGGTCAGCGAACCTGTGCATTGCCGCGGGTCGCGGTCCGCACGCCGACACGCGCTGGCGCGAGCGCGACCCTCGCGCGTCGCGGCTCAGCGCAGCTTGACGCTCGCCGTCAACGTCGTCGTCGCACGGCCGCGAGCGCTGCCGGTGACCTTGAGCTTCAAGGGGCCCGACGCTCCCTGCAGCAGCGAGCGGCCTCTGGCGGAGAGGGCGAGGCGGAGGCTCACTCTCCCAGCTCTCACGGTGCGCTCGAGCGTGGCGACGACGCGACGGCCGACGCTCAGCGTCGCTCTCACGCGCGTTCTTCTACCGGCAGCCTTGAGCGTGACGCCGACGCCGTTGCTCAGGACGTTCGCGAGCGCGAGTCTGCCTCTCGGCGCTCTCAGCCCTGAGATCGCGGGCGGCGGGAGCACCGAGTAGGACAGTCTTGTCTTCGATGTCAGCCCGGCCGCGTTCGTCGCCGTGGCGGTGATCGTGTGTCTGCCTCTGCGCGTGCTGTAGCCGCTGACGACGCAGCTGGTCACGCCCGACGTCGGGTCGCTCGCCGTGCATCTGACGTTTCTCGCGCGCGGTGCGCGCCCCACCGAGTAGCGCCGTGCGGCGATCCCCGCGGATCTCGGGGCCGTCGGCGGCGAGCTGTCGCGCTTGAGCGTCACCGACTGCGTCGTCGTGCCGCCGACGCTCGTGCCGGAGCAGCTGAACGTGGCGGATGGCGTGTCGCTCGCGACCGAGCTGGGATCGCAGCCGCTCCTGCTCATGACCGGAGAGCCCGTGTCAGTGACGGCCCAGGTGACGGCGGGAACAGCGCCCTTGTACCAGCCGTTCGCGCCGTCGGGCGCGGGCGAGACCGATGGTGTGACCGCGGGCGGCGTGGCGTCCAGCGCGGCGCTGACGGCCCCGTCGGCGAGCACGAAGCCGAAGCCGCAATCGGTGTCCGGCAGCCCGGGCGTCAACGTGCAGTCGATCGTGCGGGCCGGGTCCTTCAGGATCGCCGCCACGGCGTCGACGGACAGGTCCGGTCTCGCTGACAGGATCAGGGCCGCGACGCCGGCGGCGCTGGGCGCGGCGGCGCTCGTGCCGAAGAACGGGTTGAAGCCCGCGACGCTGGTCGCGACGCCGTCGGCGGCGGCGAGGTCCGGCTTCGCGCGCACCTCGGGGGCGGCGAGCCGGTTGCCGTTCACGTCGAACAGCTTGAACGCGGGCCCGCGCGAGCTGAACGCCTCGGGGATGGCGGGGGTGCCGAAGGGCGAGGCGGCGACTGTCAGCGCGCCGCGCGCCGATGACGCGTCCGGATCGATCGCGTTGGAAGACGTGTCGTGCTCGGCGATCGTGAACGTCTGCGTGCCGCCGACGATGTACTTCATGAACGGTGTGCGTGTGCCGGACTTTCGGCGGATGCTGATGCCGACGGTGGCCGTTCCGGTGACGGTGATCGACGTGAACTCGTGAGGGATGCCGGTCGCGATGTTGTCGGTGTCCGCGGTGAACGCGTACGAGGGCGTTCCGGCATTGATCGCGAAGACGTCGATGGCGAGGTCGGTGCTGGCCTGGGTGAACGGCTCGTCCCACTGCAGCTCGATGAACATGGTGCGGTTTGTGAACGTCCCGATCGTCTGCACCGCGTCCGCCGCGGGCCCTGTGTCGAAGTCGTTGGCGCTCGGGGAGACGCCGCGCGGATCGGTCGTTGGCGCGTAGGTGCCCTCCCAGCTCTGGCGCGCACGGTTGCCGGCGGAGACGAGGTAGGTCACGCCCGCCGCCTTCGCGCGGTCGACAGCCTGCGCGATGATGCCGTCCTGGAAGAAGGGCTCGGTGATCTGGAAGGTGTCGTCGGCGATCACCTTCGCGCCCGCTCTCACGAGGTTGTCGATCCCGGCTGCTCGCGTGGCGGCGCCCTGCCCGGTGGTGAACAGCATGTTCCGGATCCCGGGCGCCCCGTCGAAGATGATCTCGGCCATCGCCCGACCCTCGTCGCTGCTGCCGGGACTGCCGTCGAGCAGCACCTGCACCTGGCCGGGGGGCGAGCTGGCAGGGCCCGGGAGGTTGCCGCTCGACTGCGAGCCCGCGACGCCGCCGCCGGCGCGGTTGATCGAGTCGGAGATGACGCCGACCGTCACCCCGGCACCGCTCGCGCCGAGCGCACGCGCCTGCGGCCCGCGGTGCGCGGCATCGCCCTCGGACAGCACGCTGCCGGTGTTGGTCCCGAAGCCCTGGACCGCGAGCACCGCCCGCGTCGATCCGAGCCCCGCGACAGACGTCAGCGCGCTCACGGGCAGCATCCCCTCGACGATCTGCTGCGGCTTGCGGTCGCTGACCGCGGTGACGTGCATCCCCTGTGCGCTCAGCGCGTCGAGCGCGGTGCCCATGTCGCCCTTGACGTAGACGTCGACCCGAACGCGCCGCTCGTCGCCGCTCAGCGCGAGCTGCTCGTCGTCCGCGGTCTCGGTGAGGTCGCGCCGCTCCAGGCGGTCGGCGGCGAGCTCCTGCAGATGGCTGTCGAGCTTGCGCAGGTAAGCATGGCGCGCGGCCGCGGCGTTGCTCGCGTTGGAGCCCATCGCGTCGACGAGGCCGCGCAGCGACGCGCTTGCCGGCCCGGGCGAGTAGCGCGCGGGCGCGACGTTCTGAGCGCCGACGGCGCTCGCGGCGCATGCCAGTAGCACGCCGGTCGCCGCGCCGAGGCCGGCCATCGCCCGCTGGATCTTCGGCCGACGGCCTGGCGCGTCCACGGCTGGCAGCCTACACAAGCGTCGCGGCGTCAACCACGGACGGCGCGTCAGCTCCCCAGCAGCCGCGCCAGCAGCGCCTTCGCGCCCTGCTTCGAGAGCGGCTCGTTGAGGTTGCCGCACTTCGGCGACTGCACGCATGACGGGCAGCCGCGCTTGCAGCTGCACTCGGCGATCAGCCGGTGCGCGTCGCCGACGAGCCGCTCGAAGCCGCGGTAGCCGGCGCGCGTGATGCCGACGCCGCCGGGATGCCCGTCGTAGATGAAGATCGTCGGGCGGCCGGTCTGCGGATGCGCGTTCGTCGACAGCCCGCCGATGTCCCAGCGGTCGCACATCGCCAGCAGCGGCAGCACGGCGATCTGCGCGTGCTCGGTCGCGTGCAGCGCGCCGAGCAGGCGCTCGATCCCGAACGCCGCGTCGTCGCCGAGCGCCGACAGCGAGTCCAGCTCGTACCACAGCGCCTGCGTGCTGAACGCCGTCTCCGGCAGATCCAAAGACTGGAAGTCGATCTGCTCGTGGTCCGCCAAAGCCTTGCGCTGGTAGCCGGTCACGACCTCGGTCACGACGACGTTGCCGAACGACAGCGTCACGCCCATCGTCTCGCGCCGCTCGACCAGCCGCTCGATCGCGGTGCTCGTCTCGCGCTTGGGCTGCGTGAACCAGTCGCCGTGGAACGGCTGCAGCAGGGCTCGCCGCTCGTGCAGGTCGAGCTGCACGACCTCGAATGCGCGCCCGAGGTGCAGGTACACGGCGCCCTCATGCACGGTCGAGAACGCGCGCGCCGCCTCCAGCGTGCCGATCATCTCGCCCGACGCGACGTCGATCAGGCTGAACACGTCCGCGGACGACGAGCGCAGCGGCACGCGCGCGGCCGGATAGTCCTCCGGCGCGCGCAGCTGGAACGCGCCGCGGCGCTCGACCAGCAGGCCGGCGCTCACGAGCCGCTCCGCCGCGAGGCGCCAGCCGCCGCCGAGCACGTCCGCCTCGCCCGACGCCAGCGGCCCCTCGTGCGCGGCGCACAGCAGATGCGCGGCGTGGATCTGCTCGGACTCGTGGTCGAGGATCGCCGCCTCGACCGGCCGCCCGAGGAACTCGTCCGGATGGCGGCAGAAGAACTGATCCAGCGCGTCCTCGCCCGCCACGTACACCGCCAGCCCGCGTGCGCGCCGGCCCGCGCGCCCCCACATCTGCCGCAGCGAGGCGACCGTGCCCGGGAACGTCACGCAGATCGCCGCGTCGAGCTCGCCGATGTCGATGCCGAGCTCCAGGGCGTCGGTCGCGACGACGCCCAGCAGGTCCCCGCGCGTGAGCCGCTCCTCCAGCTCGCGCCGCTGCTGCGAGGTGTAGCCGGCGCGGTAGGGCGCGATGCGGTCGGCCAGGTCGGCGCGGTCGCCGCTCTGCAGCCGCGCGCTCGCGTGGCGCAGGATCAGCTCGACCGCCTTGCGCGACTTGATGAAGCAGATCGTGCGCGCGCCGGCCTTCACGAGGTCGGCGAACAGGTCGGCCGCCTCGCTCAAGGCGCTCGCGCGCACGCCCAGCGCCTCGTCGAGCATCGGCGGGTTCCACATCGCGACCGTGCGCTCGGCGGCGGGCGCGCCGTCGCGGTCGATCAGCGCGATGTCATCGAGGCCCGTCAGCCGCTGCGCCAGCTCCAGCGGGTTCGCGACCGTCGCGCTCGCGAGCAGGAAGCGCGGCTCCGTCCCGTACGCGGCGGCGATCCGCCGCAGCCGCCGCAGCACGTTGCCCATGTGCGAGCCGAACACGCCGCGGTAGACATGCGCCTCGTCCACCACGACGACCGCGAGGTTCGCGAGGAAGTCGCCCCACCCGCGGTGGTTGGGGAGGATCCCGACGTGCAGCATGTCGGGGTTCGTGAGGACGACGTTCGCTCTCGCGCGGATCGCGCGGCGCTCGCTCTGCGGCGTGTCGCCGTCGTAGATCGCCGGGCGGACACGCGGCAGTCTCAGCGCCGCCAAGGCGCGCGCCTGATCCTGCGCGAGCGCCTTCGTCGGATAGAGGTACAAGGCACGCGCGCGCGGGTCGACCAGCAGCTGCTGCAGCGTCGGCAGGTTGAAGCACAGCGACTTGCCGGAGGCGGTGCCGGTGGTGACGATCAAGGGTCCGTCCATCGCCGCCATCAGCGCATCGTGCTGATGCGTGTGCAGTGCCGCGATCCCTACGCGCTCCAACGCCGCGCGCAGCTCGTGATGCAGCTCGCCGGGGATCGGCACCGCATGGCCGGCACGCGGCGGAACGCTCGACTCGTGCACGAGCCGCTCGTCCGCCCGCCCACGCTCCAGCAACGCGCTCCACGGCTCGGTCTGGGGGGCGACGGCCATCGCGTCGATGGTACGCGCGACGGGTGGACCGGCGCGCTCAGTCGTGCGTGCGCACGAGCCGCAATCCCGCACGGTGCGCGAACAGCGCTGCGACTGCGGCGAGCAGTAGCGCGATGCCGGCCCCGAGCCGCGCCACCGTAGGCCATGCTTCACACTTCGGCGCTGCATGCGCTGCGTCTACGTCGACCTCGACGGCACCCTGCTCGGCCCCGGCGCGTCGCTGCTGCGCGACGCCGACGGCGGCTTCAGCCTCGACGCCGTGCGCGCGCTGCAGGCGTGCCACCGCGCCGACGTCGAGGTCGTGATCTTCTCCGGCCGCCGGCAGGCGCAGGTGATGGAGGACGCGCGCCTGATCGGCCAGGGCGCCTACATCTTCGAGGCCGGCTCCGGGCTCGTCGTCGACGGCGAGCTGGAGTGGCTCACGGGCGGGCTGGAGCCGACCGAGGAGGGCGTCTCGATCCACGACCAGATCGAGGCGTGCGGCGCCCCGGCGCTGCTGCTCTCGGAGTACGTCGGGCGGCTGGAGTACCACGAGCCCTGGCACGTGAACCGCGACGTCTCGCATCTGTTCCGCGGGCTCGTCGAGGCCGAGGAGGCGGACGCGCTGCTGGAGCAGCACGGTCATGGCCACCTGCGGCTCGTCGACAACGGTGTCGTGCGCTCGCGCTCGGCCGACCTCGCGGAGCTGCCGTTCGTGCGCGCCTACCATCTCGTCCCGCGCGCGGCCTCGAAGGCCGGCGCGGTCGCGCGCCACATGCAGATCCGCGGCTACATGCCCGCGGAGTGCATCGCGGTCGGCGACTCGCGCGAGGACCTCGGCGCCGCCGCCGCGGTCGGAACGTTCTGGTTCGTCGCGAACGCGGTGCAGAAGGACCCGACGCTGCGGGACGCGATCACCGGCCGCGCGAATGTGCGCATCGCCGAAGGCACCTACGGCGCCGGCGTCTACGAGGCCGTCGTCACGACGCTCGCCGAGCGCACGTAGCGCTCAGGCGCGAGCGTCGCGCCCGCTGCCGAACCAGGCGCGCATGCGGTCCCAGCCGCGCTGCCAGCCCCCGTGACGCACCTGCTCGCGCCAGCGCGCGGGCGGCGGAAGGGTCGTGCGCACGAGCGCGACCCACTCGTCGAGCGGAAGCTCGCCGGCGATCAGGCGTCGCAGCGCGTCGTTGACGGGCGCTTCGATCCCTGCGCCGGCCAGCGCGCGCGCCAGCAGCGGAACCGACTCGAGCGACTCGACCGCCTGCCCGATCCGGCCGGGAATCTCTGTCGCCGGCACGCCCTGCGCGAGCAGCTCGCCGGCGCGGCGGTTGCGGCTCTGCGGCGCGAGCGCGGTCGCGACGAGGTCGCCGGTCCCGGCGAGCCCGATCATCGACTCCGGCCGCGCGCCGAGCCGTTCGGCGTAGCGCCACACCTCGGCGAAGATGTGGCCGGCGGCGGCGCCCGCCGCGTTCAGCCCCTGCGCCTCGGTCGCGCCGGCCGCCAGCGCGGCGGCGTTCTTGGCCGCGCCCGCCAGCTCCACGCCGACCGGGTCGTTCGACTGCTCGCA
The DNA here is from genome assembly GCA_963770165.1 of uncultured Actinomycetes bacterium. GTDB lineage: Bacteria > Actinomycetota > Thermoleophilia > Solirubrobacterales > Solirubrobacteraceae > Conexibacter. The sequence continues at coordinate 355,623 of CAVYOK010000003.1, read as the reverse complement.
GACGACGCCCGCGCGGATGAACATCGCGGCGAGCTGACCGGCGAGCGCCTCGTCGCTCGATGCCGCCACGAGCCCGGCACCGTCGCGCACCATCTCCTGCGCGTGCGCCGGCCCGCCGATGCAGGCGACCCGCTCGGCGCCGAAGCGCGCGCGCAGCAGCGTGGTCGGCGGGCTGCCGTCGGGCGGCACGAGTCCCTTCGCGAGCGAGACGATCGCCGCGCGGCGCGCGAGGCCGGCTTGGTCGAGGCCAGCGATCACGTCGCCCAGGCCCAGCGAGGGGACCGCCAGGAAGACGAGCTCCGCGCGCGCGAGCCCGTTCGCGACCGACTCGATCCGCAGCTCGCGCGGCAGCTCGACGCCGGGCAGGTACTCCGCGTTCTCGCGCGCCTCGATCAGCACGTCGCTCTGCGCGCGCGTGCGCGTCTGCAGCGTCGTGCGCATCCCGCCCCGCGCGAGCAGCACCGCCACCGCGGTCCCGAACGAGCCGGCGCCGACGACCACGGCGCGGCGCAGCTGCGGGGGGAGCGGGAGCGGACGGCGGGGGAGCGGGGGCATCGGCGGCGCGACGCTACACCAACGTGGCCAGCCGCCGCCCGGCCGCTTCCAGCGCGTCCTCGTCGCCCGCTTCCAGCACCGTCTGCAGATCGAGGATGCGGGCGCCGAAGGCGTCGAGCGTGCGCGCGCCGACGGCGGCGAAGCACGGCACGCCGGTCTGCCGCGCGCGCGTGGCGATCTCGCCGGGCGCCTTGCCGGCGAGCGTGCCGAGGTCGAGCCGGCCCTCGCCGACGATCACCGCGTGCGCGGCGCGCATGCGCGCGTCGAAGTCGAGCTGCTCGAGCACGAACGGCGCGCCGCCCTCCAGGCGCGCGCCGCACGCGGCCCACAGCGCACCGGCGAGCCCGCCGCCCGCGCCGCCATACGCGACGCCGCGCGGGTCACGCGGCAGCCTGTTCGCGAGCGCTTCGAGCCGGGCGCCCAGCTGCTCGGCCGCCGCGCGCTCCAGCTCGCCGGCTCCGGCGAGCGCCTCCGCGACGCGCTCGACCGACGTGCGCACGTCGCACAGCAGCACGAGCCGCGCGCGCAGCCCGCCGCCGGCCACGATCGCCTCGACCGCGCCCGCCCCGCCGTCGCTCGCGATCAGATCGCCGGCGCCGGCGAGCACGACCGCGGCGCCCGTCGCGTCGGCCGCCAGCAGCAGCTCGCCGACCGGCGCGCTCGACGTCTCGGCATCCGCCGTCGCGTCGAGCGCCGCGCGCAGCTCTACGAGCGCCGTCCCGCCGTCCTCGATCAGGCCTATCCCGATCGCTCGCCCGCCGACCGTCACGGAGGCGGTCTCGCCGCCGAGCGCCGGCAACAGCACTTCGAGCAGTCCGCCGCCGCCGTCGGCGACCGGGCACGGGTCGACCGGCCAGCCGCCTGCCTCCAGCCCGCGCGCGAGCGCGGCGGCCACCTGCGGCGCGCGCAACGTCCCGTCGAAGGGGGCAGGGGCGACGAGGATCGGCGCGCGCGTCGTGGAGGCGGTCACTCCCGCATCCTGCCACCTCAGTGCGATCCCGTAGGCGATCCGGGAGATCCCGAATTGCCAGCGCGGTCGCGGATGCCCACACTTGCGGCATGAGCGATCCGGGCGCCGACCTCCCGCAACCGCTGCGCCGCACGCGCGACGGCCGCTGGCTCGCCGGCGTCTGCAGCGGGATCGCGCAACGCTGGGGGATACCGGTGACGCAGGTGCGCGCCCTGTTCGCAGTCGCCGCGGTGCTCGCCGGCCTCGGCGCGCTCGCCTACGTCGCATGCTGGCTCGTGCTGCCGGTCGACGACGCCGACGACAGCCCATCGCTCATGCGCGCGCTCGCGTCGCTGGCGCTGCTCGCAGCGGCCTGTGCCGGACTCACCATGCTCGCGCTCGCGGCCGGCCTCGCGACCCTGTTCGGCTTCGGCTGGGCGGTCGTCGTGGCGCTCGCGGTGTTCCTCGCCGGCACACTCGTCGCCTGGCCCATCGTGCGGCCGGCATGGGTGCTGCTGCCGCTCGCGGCGGTCGCGCTGTCGGCGGTCGCAGTCGCTGCCACCGGCGTTCGGATCGCGCCCCAGTCCGGCGTGGTGCTTGCCACCCCTCACACGCCGCGGGAGATCCCCAGCGGCGGGTACCACACCGGACTCGGTGACCTGCTCGTCGACCTGCGCCAGCTGGAGGCCGATCCGGACCAGGAGGTGGCGCTGCGGCTCGAGACGGGCGTCGGCCGCACCGTCGTCGCGCTCCCGCGCGACCGCTGCTTCAACCTCGACGTCCGCTACCGGACCGACACGCCCGGCCTCAACTTCGTTCGCGGGTTGGCGCGGCGGTGGGAGGAGGGCGCCGGCGGGACGAGCGTGAGCCTCTACGGCACCCGGCATCCGGGCGGCAGCGGGCGCTGGCTGCGGGCGAGCAATGATCCGCGTGCGCCGATCGTCAAGATCGACTTCACGTCCGTCGACGGAGAGCTGTGGGTGCGCGATTATCCCGCCTCGGTCGGGCCGCTGTATGACTCGGACTGGCCGATGAGCGTGCAACCGCCGCCCCCGCTCGGTCCTCGCAAGTCGCGCATCTGGCGCCAACAGCTGAAGCGCTTCGACCGGCGGGTGGCCGCCCTCACGGCGGGTGCGTGCGCGCGGAAGGCGCACCGGTGAGCGCGATCCGCGCGGCCGGGCTGCAGCGCTGGCGCGACCCGACGTGGCGCGCGACGGCGCTGACCGGCATCGTGCTGCACGCCGCGCTCGTGCTCGCGCTGACGGCGGACTCCGGCAGCGCGCGCATCGCGGCCGTCGCACTCGCGCTCGGCGGGCTGTCGCTGATCGCCGTCGTGCTCGGCCCGGGCGCCGTGCGGGCACTGCGCGAAGGCGGCGGACGGGTGCTCGTGCTTGCGCCCCTCATCGGCCTCGCCGCGCTTGTGCTGCTGCGCCTCGCGCAGGTGCCCCGGCACAGCGGCGTCGCGCTGTTCGCGCTCGCCGTGCTGCTCGCGCTGTGCGGGCTCGTGCTCGTCGCCAGCGACTTGCAGCAGCGTGCGAGCCGCGCCGCAACGCGCGTTGCGCGCACGCCCTGGCAGCAGCTGACGGCGACGGCGCGGGTGCGCGGGCTGCCGTGGCGCGCGGTCGTCGGCACGCTGCTCGTGAGCTGGGCCGCGCTGCTCACGCTCGGCATCATGTGGCCGTATCTGGTAGGCGCTGGGATCCTCTCGGTCGCGCTCGTGCTCGTCGTCTCGCTCGGCGTGCTGGTGCTGGTCGGGCTGCCGGTGCTCGTCGGCGCCGCGGCGCGGGACGATCGCGAACGCCTCGCGCAGGCGCGCGAGGACGAGCGCCAGCGTTTTGCCGCGCACCTGCACGACTCCGTCCTGCAAACGCTCTCGCTTGTGCAGCGCCAAGCGAACGACCCCGCTGCCGTAGCGCGCCTTGCGCGCCAGCAGGAGCGCGCCCTGCGCGCCTGGATGGCTGGGCGGCCGGAGGAGCGCATGGATACGCTCGCGGGCGCGCTGCACCACGTCGTCGAGGAGGTAGAGCGCGAAGAGGGGGTCGACGTCGAGGTGACGGTGCTCGGCGACCGTGCGCTCGACCGGGCCGGCGACGCGCTCGTCGGCGCCGCGCGCGAGGCGCTGCGCAACGCCGCACGGCATGCACCCGGGGCGGCGATCGTCGTCTTCGCGGAGCTGGATGGCCCGGGCGCGGCGGTGTACGTGCGCGACGACGGCCCCGGCTTCGACCCCGACGCGGTTGCGCCCGAGCGCCGCGGCGTGCGCGACGCGATCGTCGGGCGGATGGCCGGCGCCGGCGGCAGCGCCGCGGTCGAGAGCCGCCCTGGGGAGGGGACCGAGGTCGCCCTGCGCCCGCCCGCCGCTACGGAGAGCCAGCGATGAGCCGCCCGCGCGTCGTGCTCGTCGACGACCACCAGCTGTTCCGCGCCGGCGTGCGGGCGGAGCTGGCGGGCACGTGTGAGGTCGTCGGCGAGGCGGCGACACCGGCCGCGGCGATCGGCGCGATCGCCGCGACGAAGCCGGACGTCGTCCTGCTCGACGTGCACCTCCCCGATGGCGGCGGCCTCGTCGTGCTGGAGGCGTTCCAGGACGCGGACGACGCGCCGGCGTTCCTCGCGCTGTCGGTCTCCGACGCGGCCGAGGACGTCGTGCCGATGGTGCGCGCCGGCGCGCGCGGCTATGTCACGAAGACGATCGAGACGGCCGCGCTGGTGGCCGCGATCGAGCGCGTTCGGAACGGCGACGCGTATTTCAGCCCGCGTCTGGCGGCGTTCGTACTGCAGGCGTTCAGCGCGCCGCCGTCGACTGCGCCGGCCGACGACGACCTGGAGCAGCTGACGCCGCGTGAGCGCGAGGTGCTCCACCACCTCGCGCGCGGCTACCCGTACAAGCAGATCGGCCTGCGGCTCGGCATCAGCCCGCGCACGGTCGAGACGCACGTCGGCGCGGTCCTGCGCAAGCTGCAGCTGTCCTCGCGCCATGAGGCGAGCCACTGGGCGGCCGCGCGCGGCCTGGTGAGACCGGATGCCTGACCCGGCCGCGTACCGCTGCGTCGCCTGCGGCGCGCGCTGGACCTACGCGCAGGTCCGCAACCTCGCCCGCTGCCCGGCGTGCGGCAGCGGCCTTCAGCTGCTCGCGCCGTCGCCGCCGGTGGCGTCGTCGCGCAAGGCCGCCGCGTCGAGCAGGCGGCGCACCTCTTCCAATGTCAGAGTGTTGCCCTCGATCGCCGTCGAGTGAAAAAACTTTACGTGTTCCGTACCACGAGTCGCGCTCAGTCGAGCAGCTGCTCCACCTGGCACTCGCGCGGCGGCTTGTCGTCGCGCCAGCGGATGAGCTTCGAGCCGTGCCGGATGCGCCGACCGCTGACGTGGTCGAACGCGATCTCGATGACCAGCTCGGGCCGCAGCGCGACCCACTCGAGCTCCTTGTCGCTCTTCCAGCGGCTCGGGTCGGCGCTGCCGCGCTCGCCGGTCGCATACGGCGCCAGTCTGTCGACCAGCTCCCGTCTCTCGGCCGCCTTCAAGCCGGAGGTGTGGCCGACGGTGCGCAGCTCGCCGTCCTCGTCGTAGAGCCCGAGGATCAGCGACCCGACCGTGCGCTCCTCCTTGCCCGGCCGCCAGCCGATCACGACCGCGTCGATCGTGCGCACGCGCTTGATCTTCACCATCCCCTCGCGCGCGCCCGGCCGGTACGGCGCGTCGAGCTGCTTCGCGATCACGCCCTCCGCCGAGCGCAGCCATCTCTCCGCCTCCGCGGCTGAGCGCACGCACGGCGTCAGCTCCACCGGATCCGCGAACGGGAACGCCTCCAGCGCCGCGCGCCGCTCGGCGAACGACAGCTCCAGCAGCAGCTGGTCGTCCTTCGCGAGCAGGTCGAACGCGAGGAAGCGCGCGGGCGTCTCTCTGGACAGCAGCGCGATCCGCGAGGCGGCCGGGTGGATGCGGTTCGACAAGGCGTCGAAGTCCTGCAGTCCGCCCTCGCCGTCGATCACGATCTCGCCGTCGAGCACGTAGCGACCGCGCGGGAAGGTCAGCTCGGGGAAGTAGCGCCCGAGCGGTCTGCCGCCGCGCGACTGCAGCGCCAGCTCGTCCCCGTCGACGAACGCGAGCGCGCGGAAGCCGTCCCACTTCGGCTCGTAGGCCCAGCCGCCGCCGTCCGGCAGCGACGTGCGCGAGCGCGCGAGCTGCGGGGTTATCGGGGGCTCGAGCGGAAGCGCCATGGCGCCGCCGATCGTAGCGGCGCGGCGAAATTGACTACGATCAGCGGCGTGTCGCACGACCACGCCACGGTTGCCGAGGAGGAGTACCTCCAGATGCTCTTCTGGCTCTACGAGGCCGGCCTGCCGATGACCGGCGCCAACCTCGCGCGCGCCATGCAGCTGTCCGCCCCGACCGTCCACGAGATGATCGGGCGCCTCGAGAGAGACGGCTACATCACGCGCGGCGAGGACCGCGTGATCGCGTTCACCGAGCACGGCCGCCGCCACGCCGAGGAGATCACGAGCCGTCACCGCCTGATCGAGCGCTTCCTGACCGACGTCGTCGGCGTGCCGTGGGACGACGTGCATGAGGAGGCGGAGCGCATGGAGCACGCGATGTCGCCGCGCTTCGAGGCATACGTGAGGGCCGCGATCGGCAATGCGAAGACGTGCCCTCACGGCCATCCGATCCATGTCGGCGAACGCATCGTCGGCGTGCCGCTCGCCGATTGCGCGCTGGGGGCGAGAGTCAGAGTCCTGCGCTTCGAGAACGAGGCCGAGGATCTGCTCCACTACCTCAAGGACTCCGGGCTCGAACCGGGCCTCGACGGCACGATCGCCGCCGCCGACGACGAGCACATCACGGTCGCCTCGAACGGCAGCGAGCACGTCGTCACGCGCAGCGTCGCCGAAACGGTCTCCGTCACGGCCGAGCCGAGCCCCCCGCCGCGCACCGCGCTGCCGAGACAGCTGGTCCTCGGCGGCCGCTACGGCCGCTGAGATCTGGCGGCGCCGGCATCCCGCCAGAGGGCGTCCTCGCCGGCTCGCGTGCGATTGCACGCCACGCCGGCTGCGTCCTTCTCTGGCGGGCGCCGGCATCCGCCAGATCTCAGCGGCTGTGGCCGCTGATCAGCCCGCGCGCGTGAAGCGGTAGTCGTCGAGCGCGAAGTGGCCGCTGCGCCACGCGACCTCGGCGGTCGTCGCGGCGCGGAACGGCGCGTCGCCGCGGCGGTCGAAGTAGTAGCTGTTGGCCGCGTCGCAGCTTCCCTGGAAGAAGACCTGGCGCCCGCGCCGCGACAGCATCTGCTCGAAGTAGCGGCGGTTCGCCTCGGGCGTCACCTCGACGGCGGTCGCGGAGTCGCTGCGGGCCCGCTGCAGGCAGCGCACGATGTGGCGCGCCTGGGCCTCGATCAGCGTGAAGTAGCTGGCGCCGTTGTAGCCGTAGGGGCCGAGGATCATGAACCAGTTCGGGAAGCCCGGCACGCTCACGCCCTGGTAGGCCTGGTAGCGGTTGACGTCCCACCACTGCTCGAGGTCGACGCCCTCGCGCCCGCGGACCGGGAAGGGCGGCATGTTGCCGCGGTCGAAGACCTTGAAGCCGGTCGCGAGGACCAGCACGTCGACCTCGTGCAGGCGGCCGTCGCCGGTGCGCGGCCCAGACGGCTCGACCGCGGCGATCGGATCCGTCACGAGCTCGACGTTCGCCCGGTTGAACGTCGCCAGGTACGTGTTGGAGAAGGCAGGCCGCTTGCAGCCGAGGCCGTAGCGCGGCGTCAGCCGCTCGCGCACCTCCGCATCGTGCACCTGCCTGCGCAGATGCGCGAGCCCCTGGCGCTCGCCCGCCTTCGCGATCGGCACGACGCCGTGGAAGTGCGCCGGCAGCGGGAACGTCGCCTCCACGAACGTCTGGCTGGCGATGCGCGTGGCGAGCTTCGCGCCCGGCACGCGGCGCAGCAGCCCGTGCAGCCGTGGGCCGAGTGGCCGGTCGAGCTTGGGCAGGCACCAGATCGGCGTGCGCTGCAGCACGGTCAGCCGCTCGACCTCGGGCGCGATCGTCGGGATCACCTGGACCGCTGAGGCGCCGGTGCCGACGATCGCCACGCGGCGCCCCCGCAGCGGCTCGTCGTGGTCCCAGCGCGCCGTGTGCATCGTCGCGCCCGCGAACGTGTCGAGGCCCGGGATGTCGGGCGCCTGGGGCTGCGTGAAGACGCCGGTCGCGTCGACAATGTGGCGCGCTGTGATCGCCTCGCCGCGTGCGGTCGCGAGCCGCCACACGTGCGCGCGCTCGTCGAACGTCGCGCCGGTCACCTTCGTGCCGAGCCGGATCCGCGCGCGCAGCCCGTAGCGGTCGACGCAGTGCTCGGCGTACGCCTTCAGCTCGTCGCCCGGCGCATAGACGCGCGACCAGTCGCTGCGCTGCTCGTACGAGAACTGGTAGCTGAACGACGGGATGTCGACGCCGACCCCCGGGTACGTGTTCCAGTGCCACGCCCCGCCGACGCCGTCGCCCTCCTCCAGCAGCACCCAGTCATGGATGCCCGCGCGGTCGAGCGCGATCGCGGTGCCGATGCCGGAGAAGCCGCCGCCGACGACGGCGAGCTCGTGGTCGGGCTGCATCGGCTCATGTTCGCGCGCCGGCGGCCGGCGGCGCGCCGGTCGCTGCGCTCTACGCGGCCACGCCGAGCGAGCGCACCGCGTCCGCGAGGCGGGCGACACCCTCCTCGATCTGCGGAACCGTCACGCCGGAGTACGCGAGCCGGAACGCGTTTTCGCCGCCCTCCAGCAGGAAGTCGGTGCCCTTGACGATCTGCACGCCGCGCTCGGCGGCGGCGGCGAACAGCGCGTCGCCGTCGGTCCCCTCGGGCAGCTCGACCCACAGGAAGTAGCCGCCCTGCGGCTCGACGAAGCGCGCCTCGGGCAGCTCGCGGCGCAGCGCGGCGACGAGCGCCGCGGCGCGCTCGGCGAGGGCGGCCTTCACGGTCGCGACCGAGCGCTCGAACGCGCCGCCGTCCTCCGCGCGCACGAACTCGTTGACGATCGACTGGGCGACCATGTTCGGCGAGATGTACGTGTTCGTCGCGAGCTTCGCGATCCGCGCGATCAGCTTCTCCGGGCCGACGAGGTAGCCGACGCGGATGCCGGGGCAGACCGTCTTCGAGAACGACGAGGCGTACACGACGCGATCGGCCTGGTCGAGCGACAGCATCGTCGGCAGCGCGTCGCCGCCGAAGCGCAGCTCGACGTACGGGTCGTCCTCGAAGATCGTCATGCCGGACTCGGCCGCGAGCGCGACGAGCGCGCGCCGCTTCTCCGCCGACAGCGTGTAGCCGGCGGGGTTCTGGAAGTTGGGGATGACGTGCGCGAGCTGCGGCTTCGCGCCGTCGGCGATCAGCGCCTCGACGCCGGCCACGTCGATCCCGTCCTCCTGCAGCTCGACCGGCCGCAGGTCCGCGCCGCGCGAGCGCAGCGACAGCAGCGTGCGGTCGTAGGTCGGCTTCTCGACCACGACGATGTCACCCTCCTCCACGAGCGCCTCGAACAGGAACGCATCCGCCTGCATCGAGCCGTTCGTGACGATCACCTGCTCCGGCGCAACGCCGTGCTTGTCCGCGATCCAGGCGCGCAGCGGTCTGTAGCCGATCGACGTCCCGTACGCGGTCGTGCCGGCGGGATCGGTCTGGAAGGCGCGGTCGGCGGCGGTGCGCAGGCCGTCGACGTCGACGATGTCGAGCGACGGCGCGCCGCGGGCGAAGGAGATCGGAGCGGGTTCGGAAGCCATGTGACGCAGGGTACGGAAAGCGCCCGCGAGCCGTCGCCGCGGGCGCGATCAGCCGACTGGAGGAGCGCTGCCGGCCGTCAGGCCGACAGGATCTCCATCGCGATCTCGGCTGTCTCGGTCGGCGTGCGGCCGACGCGGATGCCCTTCGCCTCGAGCGCCTCGGCCTTCGCTCTCGCGGTGCCGGCGGTGCCGGAGACGATCGCGCCGGCGTGGCCCATCGTCTTGCCCGGAGGCGCCGTGAAGCCCGCGATGTAGCCGACGACAGGCTTGCTCACGTTGGCCGCGATGTGCTCCGCGGCCTCCTCCTCGGCGGAGCCGCCGATCTCGCCGCTCATCACGATCAGCTCGGTCTGCGGGTCCTGCTCGAACAGCTCGATGATGTCGATGAACGACGAGCCGGGGACCGGGTCGCCGCCGATGCCGACGATCGAGCTGTTGCCGAAGCCGCGCTGGGCCAGCTCGTTGCCGATCTGGTAGGTGAGCGTGCCGGAGCGCGAGACGACGCCGACGTTGCCCTCCTTGAAGAACGACGCCGGGATGATCCCCACGTTCGCCTTGCCGGGCGAGAGGATGCCGGGGCAGTTCGGCCCGACGAGGCGCGCGCCCGGCGTGCGCTTGAGCTGCGTGTAGACGCGCAGCTCGTCGTGCGCCGGGATCCCCTCGGTGATCGCCACGACCAGTCTGATGCCGGCGTCGAGCGCCTCGAGGATCGAGTCGGCGGCGAAGCGCGGCGGGACGAAGATCATCGCCGTATTCGCGCCCGTCTCCGCGACGGCCGAGTGGACGGTGTCGAAGACCGGGATCCCCTCGACGTCCTGGCCGCGCTTGCCGGGCGTCACGCCGGCGACGACGTTCGTGCCGTAGGTGCGGTTGTTGAGCGCGTGGAACGTGCCCTCGCGGCCGGTCAGGCCGGTCACGACGAGGCGCGTGTCCTTGTCGACCAGCACGCTCATGCCGCCACCCCCGAGCCGGCAGCCAGCTCGACGACCTTCTCGGCCGCCTCGTTCATCGTCGACGCGGTGTGGACGTTCGGCAGGCTCGCGTCGGCGAGCAGTCTGCGGCCCTCGACGTCATTCGTGCCGTCGAGGCGCACGACGAACGGCACCGTCGGCTTCACCACGTCGAACGCCTCGATCAGGCCCTTCGCGACCTCGTCGCAGCGGGTGATGCCGCCGAAGATGTTGAACAGCACGGCTCTGACCTTCGTGTCGGAGAGGATCACCTCGACGGCGGAGACGATCGCGTCGGCCTTGGAGCCGCCACCCGCGTCGAGGAAGTTCGCGGGCGCGCCGCCGGCCCGTGCAACCACGTCCAGGGTGGACATGACAAGCCCCGCGCCGTTGCCGAGGATGCCGATGTCACCGTCGAGCTTGACGTAGGTCAGACCGCGCTCATGCGCCATCTGCTCCTGCTCGTCTTCCTGCGAAGGATTCCGCAGCGCCGCGTTCTCAGGATGCCGATACAGGGCGTTGCCGTCGAGCGTGACCTTCGCGTCGAGCGCGGTCACGTCGCGGTCCCCCGTGACGATCAGCGGGTTGACCTCGACAAGCACCGCCTCCTCGGCGACGAACGCGTCGTACAGCTTTGACAGCAGCGCGCCGACCGGGCGCACGACGTCGGCGTCGACGCCGGCCTCGAACGCGAGCCGGCGGCCGTGGAAGTCCTGGAAGCCGAGCAGCGGGTCGACGTGGATTCTCACCAGCGCCTCGGGCGTCTCCTCGGCGACCGCCTCGATGTCCATGCCGCCCTTCGTCGAGAGCATCACGAGCGGGGCCTTCGCCGAGCGGTCGAACACGATCGAGGTGTAGTACTCGGCGGCGATGTCGGATGCGGCCTCGATCCACACCTCGTGGACGGTGAAGCCCTTGATGTCCATCCCGAGGATCGCCTCGGCATGCTGCTCCGCCTCGGCTCTGTCCTTCGCGACCTTGACGCCGCCGGCCTTGCCGCGGCCGCCGATCAGAACCTGCGCCTTGACGACGCAGGGATAGCCGATCTCGTCGGCAGCGGCGACGGCGTCGGCGACGGTGGACGCTGGCTTGCCGGACGGCACCGGGATTCCGTGGCGGGCGAAAAGCTGCTTGCCCTGATACTCGAGCAGATCCATCGCGGCGCGGCACGATAGCCGAGATACGAGGAAGGTGTCGTAGCCTGGCCGTGTCCAGGTCGCGGCGCGCGATTGCCGGCCATAAAGGCATAATGCGCGGCCGATGCCGATTCCGAGAAACGTCACGTTCGTCACTTTCGACGTCTACGGGACCCTGATCGACTGGGACAGCGGCGCGTTCGACGCCTTCACCAGAGAGGCCGAGCGCGACGGCTTCGCGATGGAGCGGGACGCGGTGATCCCGCTGTTCCACTCGATCCAGCAGCAGATCCAGGCCGGTTCCTACGAGCTCTACGCCGAGGTGCTGCGCCGCACCGCCGTCCAGATCGCCGAGGACATCGGGTGGCCGCTCGAACCGTCGCGCAGCGGCTTCCTGCCGGACTCGGTGCAGCGCTGGCCGGCGTTCAGAGAGGCGAACCCGGTGCTGCAGAGACTCGCGAAGGCCGGCACCAGCCTCGGCCTGATCGCGAACATCGACGACAAGCTGCTCGGCCTCACGCGCCGCCACATACCGCACGACTTCGATCTCGTCGTGACCGCCCAGCAGGTGCGCTCGTACAAGCCCGATCCCGCGCACTTCAAGGAGTGCGAGCGGCGCGTCGGCGGCAAGAGAGGCTGGGTCCACGTCACCTCCAGCTACCACCACGACGTCGAGCCGTGCCTGAAGGCGAGGATCCCGGTGGTGTGGGTGAACCGCGCCAGAGCGCAGCTCGAGTCGGGTCAGAAGAGACCGGACATCGAGGTCTCCAGCCTGCGCGAGGCGATCAGAGCGCTGGGCTTCTAGCCCGGCCCGCCGGCGCCGTCGCATGCGCGCGATCGCCGTTCACGAGGACGTCGTGGTCGCGATCGGCGCGATCTGGAAGACGACGTGCACGGCCGTCCGCGCGGGTGACGAGGCCTTCCTGATCGACTCGCCGATCCTGCCGGAGGAGCTGGAGGCGCTGCCTGCCCTGCTCGACCAGGCCGGCTTCACGGTCTCCGGCCTGCTGGTCACGCACGCCGACTGGGACCACCTGCTCGGCCGCTACGCCTTCCCGCACGCCTCGATCGGCTGCGGCGAGACGACGGCAGCGCGGCTGACGGCCGAGCCGGGCGCCGCCCAGCGCGAGCTGCGCGAGTTCGACGAGCAGTACCTGATCGACCGCCCCGGGCCGCTGTCGCTGCCGGGCGTGCAGGCGCTGCCGGTGCCGGGCTACTGCGCGCTGGGGGAGCGTGAGCTGGAGCTGCACCCCGCCGACGGCCACACGAGCGACGGCAGCGCGATCTGGATCCCGTGGGCGAAGGTGCTCGTGTGCGGCGACTACCTCTCGCCAGCCGCGATCCCCGAGCTGTCGCCGTCCTCCTCGCTCGACGGCTACCTCGCGACGCTGCGGCGACTCGCGCCGCTCGTCGAGCAGGCCGACACGGTCGTGCCGGGTCACGGCGAGCCGCTCGACGGCGCGCGCGCCGCCGCGATCCTGCGCGAGGACGTCGCCTACGTCGAGGCGCTCGCCGGCGACGACCCGCCGTCCGCGCCGCTGCCGCTCGCGCGTCGCGACGGCGGCAACCGCAAGCTGCACGAGTACAACGTGTCGCTGCTGCCCGCCGGCCGTTAGGAGCGAGCCAGCGCGTTGCGGCTGTGCATCAGGCGGGCGAAGAGACCGCCGCTCACGAACATGACGGAGCCGTAGACGGCGGCGGGGATCGTCAGCTCGGTCGCCAGCGCGCCGCCGACCGCGATCGCGAGCGCCGCGTTGTGGATGCCCAGCTCGAGCGCGATCGCGGTCGCCTGGCGGTCACCGAGACGGGCCAGCTTGGAGACCGTGAAGCTGATCGCGAGCGCGGCCAGGTTCAGCGCGACGACCGCGCCGAGGACGCCGCTGAGGTTGTCGAGAACCGTGTCGTGCTCGGACGCGATCGCGCCGACGACGACGAGCGCGAACACCGCTCCAGCGATCTTCGCGGTGCGCGGGCGTGCCGCGGCCACGCGGTCGGGCCAGCGGTGCCGCAGGGCCATCCCCACGCCCACGGGGATGACCGTGACGAGGAACACGCGCGCGACGATCGAGCCCATCGCGATGTCGCCGACGAGCGCCTGCGCGTCGAAGTGGCGCGACGCGAGCTCCAGGTAGAGCGGGACGGTGATCGCCGCGGCGAGGCTGCTGATCGCCGTGATGGTGACCGACAGCGCGGTGTCGCCGCGGGCGAGATGGGTGAGCACGTTCGCCATCGTGCCTCCGGGCGAGGCGCCCAGCAGCACGAGCCCGACGGCCAGCCCGGCCGGGAGGCCGAACAGTTGCGCGACGGCGAACGCGAGCGCCGGCGAGAGGACGACGAGGTTGAGCAGCCCGATCCCGACCCCGCGCGGCTGCACGACGATGCGGCGGAAGTCGGCCGTCGTCAGCTCCAGCCCGAGCGCGATCATGATGATCGCGAGCGCGCCCGGCAGCAGCACGCTCGTGAGCAGTGTGCCCTCCACCGTCGGCGACGGTAGTGCGGGCGGGGCGTGCGTGCGCCGGTGGTGCTAGCTGGCCGGCGACGTGATCGTCGCGATCGGGTCGCCTGCGGCGATCGCGGCGCCCTCGGCGATGGGGAGCTCGGCGACGACGCCCGCCTTGTGGGCGGTGATCTCGTTCTCCATCTTCATCGCCTCGATGATGCAGAGCAGCTGGCCCTCCTCGACCGTGTCGCCCTGTCTCACCTTCACTCTCCACATGTTGCCCTGCAGCGGCGAGGGGAGCGTGTCGCCGCCGACGGCGGAGCCGCCCTTCTTACGCTCACGCGGCTTGCGCGGGGCGGCGCCCGCAGCCGCCGGCGCGGCACCGTTCATCACGAAGCCGCCGGCGAAGGGCGCACCGATCACTCTCACATCGAAGCGGCGGCCCGAGACCTCGACCGTATAGGTCTGCTCGACCTTCTCGGCCTCGTCGTCGGACTCCGCGGGTGTGGCGGCGGGGAACGCGAGCGCTCTCAGCCATCTCTTGTCCTCGACGAGGTCGCGGCACGTCTCCGCGTTCGCCCACTGTCTCGTCGCCAGCAGCGCCTTGTGGAACGGGATCAGCGTCTTCAGCTCGGTGATCTCGAACTCCTCCAGCGCGCGCAGCATGCGTCTCGTCGCGGCAGCGCGGTCGGAGTCCCAGACGATCAGCTTCGCGACCATCGGGTCGTACATCGGCGAGACCTCGCCGCCCGGGCCGACGCCCGAGTCGACGCGCACGCCCGGCCCGCTCGGCTCGACGTAGGCGCCGATCCTGCCCGGCGCGGGCGCGAAGTTCTTCGACGCGTCCTCGGCGTTGATGCGGCACTCGATCGCGTGGCCGCGCAGGACGACGTCCTCCTGCTTGACCGACAGCGGCTCGCCGGCGGCGGCGCGCATGCCCTCCTTGACGATGTCGATGCCGGTCGTCATCTCGGTCACGCAGTGCTCGACCTGGACGCGCGTGTTCATCTCCAGGAAGAAGTACTCGCCGTCCTGCAGCAGGCCCTCGATCGTGCCGGCGCCGACGTAGTCCACGGCGGCGGCGGCATCGGTCGCGACTCTGCCGATGTGCGCGCGCAGCGCCTCGTTCACCGCCGGCGCGGGCGACTCCTCGATCAGCTTCTGGTGGCGGCGCTGCACCGAGCAGTCGCGCTCGCCGAGGTGGACCACGTTGCCGTGTCTGTCGGCCAGCACCTGCACCTCGACGTGGCGCGGATCCGGCAGATACCGCTCCAGGTAGACGGTCGGGTCGGAGAAGAACTTCTCGCCCTCGCGCGAGGCGCCCTCAAACGCGCCCTCCAGCTCATCCTCGGTCAGCGCGACGCGGAAGCCCTTGCCGCCGCCGCCGCCCGCCGCCTTCACCGCGACCGGGAAGCCGATCGTGTCCTTGATGACCTTGCGCGCTGCTCTCACGTCGGCGACCGGCTCGGTCGTGCCCGGCACGATCGGGACGCCCGCCTTCTGCATCAGCTCGCGCGCGGCCGTCTTCGAGCCCATCGCCTCGATCGCGCTCGCGGGCGGGCCGATGAAGACGATCCCCGCGTCCTCGCATGCCGTCGCGAACGTCGCGTTCTCGGCGAGAAAGCCGTAGCCGGGGTGAATAGCCTGGGCGCCGGATCTCTTCGCGACGTCGAGGATCTTGTCGATGACGAGGTAGGACTCGGAAGCCGGTCCCGCCCCGATGAGATACGCCTCGTCGGCGCGTCTGACATGGATCGCGTCGCGATCCAGCTCGGAGTAGACGGCGACGGACGCGACGCCCAGCTCCTCACACGCGCGGATGACACGGACCGCGATCTCGCCGCGGTTGGCGATCAGAACCTTCGAGAACATCGGCGGCGGAAGAATAACGTGACGCTTCACCTATCCGTCGCGCGGCTGGCGCGGAGGCCCCGCGCAGCGAGCCATGCGGCGGTCCACCGGACCGCGGTGAAGCTCGCGACCCCGTAGACCCAGCCGAGCAGCACGTCGCTGACGTAGTGCTCGCCGGCGTAGACGATCGCGAGCGCCATCGCGAGCGGATAGGCGCCGACGAGCGCCCGCGCCCACCAGCGCCGCGGCCAGACGGCGAGCGCGACCACCAGCGCGAGCGCGGCGTGCAGCGACGGCACCGCGGCGACCTCGTTCGCGTAGCGGTAGCCGGTGCCGACGAAGCCGGTCTCGGCGCCGACGCCGATCCACGTCCACAGCTGCGGGACCAGGCGCGTGGTCGGCCCGATCAGGCCGTGCTCGCTCGCCATCCACGGCGGTGCGGCCGGGAAGGCGACGAACGTGACGCAGCCGAGCAGCGTCAGCAGCGCGAGCGTGGCGGCGAAGCGGCGGAAGCGCCAGCGGTCGCGCACCCACAGCCAGCCCGCCAGCAATGGCGTCACGAAGAAGTGCGAGACGTAGACGAGGAACGCGAGCAGCTCGAACCACCGCACGTGACCCGGCTGGTGGAGGTGCTCCTGCAGCCACACCGTGGGGATGGCGCCGCCGAACAGGAACGCGTCCACGTCGGCCTGCGGCAGGAAGTGCGTCGGCGCGAGCCAGCCGTCGGCGCCGCCGCGCGCGAGGTCGTACGCGGTCAGCACGAGGAAGAACGGCAGCCACTCGACGACGACGCCGCGCAGCCAGCCGCCGAGGTCGCCGAGCGAGACGGCGAGCGCGCCGAGCAGCACCCACGCGAACACCCAGTCGCGCGTGTACGGCAGCCCGAAGATCGCGACGACGACGATCGAGCCGGCAGCCCAGACGGCGAGCGGCAGCGCGCGGAGCAGGCGGCGGAACGGGGGCGACGCGGCGGCGGCCGGCACGCGGTCGCGACCGGCTCGCGGCGCGCTCGCCGCGTCGGCGGCGAGCGTGAGCGCGTCGGTGTGCGCGCCCGTGGGCGTCGCCTACCCCTCCAGCGTCGCGATCAGGCCGGCGCCGACGGTGTCGTTCGTCGCCTCGTCGATCAAGATGAACGAGCCCGTCTCGCGGTTGCGCGTGTACGGGTCGAACACGAGCGGCCCGCTCAGCCGCAGTCTCACGTGCCCGATCTCGTTGAGCGCGAGCCCGTGGTCGTTCCCTCGGCGCTCGAGCGTTTCGACGTCGAGGTGCCAGTCGATCGCGTCGACGACCGCGCGCACCGCGCGCGTGGTGTGCTTGAGCGCGTAGCGGGCGCCCGGCTTCAGCGGCGTGTCGCTCATCCAGCAGACGACGGCTTCCAGCTCGCGCGCCACGCTCGGCGGATTCGCCTCGCCGGCGCGCGCGATCAGGTCGCCGCGCGAGACGTCGAGGTCGTCCTCCAGCAGCAGCGTCACCGACTGCGGCGGGAACGCCTCCCGCAGCGGCCCGTCCATCGTCTCGATCGCGGCGAGCTTCGTCGTCCGCCCCGACGGCAGCACGACGACCTCCTTGCCCGGCGTCAGCACGCCCGCGGCGACCTGGCCCGCGTACCCGCGGTAGTCGTGGTGGCGCTCGTCGTTCTGCGGGCGGATCACCCACTGCACCGGGAAGCGCCAGTCGTCGAGGTTCCTGTCGCCGGCGATCTCGACGGTCTCGAGGTGGTGCAGCAGCGTGGGTCCCTCGTACCAGTCCATGCGGGTCGAGCGCTCGACGACGTTGTCGCCCTTCAGCGCGCTGATCGGGATGAACATCGCCTCGGCGAACTCCAAGCCGTTCGACCAGCTCCTGAAGTCCGCGACGATCGCGTCGTAGACCGACTGGTCGTAGTCGACGAGGTCCATCTTGTTGATCGCGACGACGAGGTGCGGGGTGCGCAACAGCGCGGAGATCGCGGCGTGGCGGCGCGACTGGCGCACGAGTCCGTTGCGCGCGTCGACCAGCACCAGCGCGAGGTCGGCCGTCGAGGCGCCCGTGACCATGTTGCGCGTGTACTGCTCGTGGCCGGGGCAGTCGGCGATGATGAAGCGGCGCTTGTCGGTCTGGAACGAGCGGTAGGCGACGTCGATCGTGATGCCCTGCTCGCGCTCGGCGCGCAGGCCGTCGGTCAGCAGCGCGAGGTTCAGCTCGCCGTCGCCGCGACGCTCGCTCGTCTCCTTCACATGCGCGAGCTGGTCCGCGAGGATCGACTTCGCGTCGTGCAGCAGGCGCCCGATCAGCGTCGACTTGCCGTCGTCGACCGACCCGGCCGTCGCGAAGCGCAGCAGCTCGGTGTCGGCGATCCGCTGGTCGGCATGGCGGCTGTTGCCATTCGACTCGTAGGTGGCCGACATCTAGAAGTACCCCTCCCGCTTGCGATCCTCCATCGCCGCTTCCGTGACGCGGTCGTCCGCGCGCGTCTGGCCGCGCTCGGTGATGTTCGTCGCCGCGATCTCGGCGACGACCGTCTCCAGCGTCGCGGCTGTCGAGGCGACCGCGCCGGTGCAGGTCATGTCGCCGACGGTGCGGTAGCGCACCGTCTCCGTGAAGACTTCCTCACCGTCGATCAGCTCGACGAACTCGCTGGCGGCGTAGAGCATCCCGTCGCGCGCGAACACCTCGCGCTCGTGCGCGAAGTAGATCGGCGGCAGCTCCAGCCGCTCGCGCTCGATGTACTGCCACACGTCGAGCTCGGTCCAGTTCGATATCGGGAACACGCGCACGTGCTCGCCCTTGCGCACGCGGCCGTTGTAGAGCTGCCACAGCTCCGGCCGCTGCGCCTTCGGGTCCCACTGGCCGAAGTCGTCGCGGAAGGAGAAGATGCGCTCCTTCGCGCGGGCGCGCTCCTCGTCGCGGCGCGCGCCGCCGAACGCGGCGTCGAAGCCGTGCTCCGCGATCGCGTCGAGCAGCGTGACGGTCTGCAGGCGGTTGCGCGAGGCGCGCGGGCCTCTCTCCTCGACCGCGCGGCCCTTGTCGATCGACTCCTGCACGGAGGCGACGATCAGCCGCTCGCCGATCTGCCCGATCAGGCGGTCGCGGAACTCGATCACCTCTGGGAAGTTGTGGCCGGTGTCGACGTGCATCACCGGGAACGGGAAGCGCGCCGGGCGGAACGCCTTCTCGGCGAGGCGCAGCAGGACGATCGAGTCCTTGCCGCCGGAGAACAGCAGCACGGGCCGCTCGAGCTCGGCGGCGACCTCGCGCATGATGTGGATCGCCTCCGCCTCGAGGGCGTCGAGGTGTGACAGCTCGTGGCTCATGCGGATTCGGGTGCGAGTGCTCGGGCGCGCGTACGCTCGGCACGAACGCGGATTCGGTGGGTGGCCGCCGCCGCGATCGCAACCGCGAGGGGGACCAGGAAGATGACAGAGATCGGATACTCGGCGCCGGCCTTGCGCAGCAGCGCGAGCCCGGCGGCAAGCAGCACGATAGCCAGCGTCGGCCGCAGCGCGTTCTCCGGCAGGCGGAAGGCGAGGTTGGAGCCGATCCACACGCCGGGCACCGAGCCGATCAGGATGTTCGCCGCCAGCCCGAAGTCGACGTTGCCACTGACGACGTGCGCGAAGGCCGCGACCCACAGCAGCAGCGCGGCGTGGAAGACGTCGGTGCCGACGACGCGCAGGGGGGTCAGGCGGAAGACGAGGATCAGGCCGACGGCGATCAGCGCGCCGCTGCCGGCCGACGTCAGCCCCAGCACGAAGCCGACGGAGATGCCGATGAGGACGGCCGCGATCTTGTGCCGGCGGTCGAGCTGGACGGTGTGGCGCTCGGAGTCGACGTTGAGGAACAGCGCCCGGGCGAGCACCGCCATGCCGGTGACCAGCAGCGCAGCGCCGACGATCACGAGCAGCATCGTGTCGAACTCGTCTCCGCCGAGCGCCTTCTCCAGCATGTTCAAGGCCTGCACCCCGCCGAGTGCGCCCGGGATCGATCCGACCGCGAGCCACAGCGCGATCCCCATGTCGACGCTGCCGCGCCGCCAGTGGCGCCAGCCCCCGACCGTCTTGGTGACGGCCGCATAGGCGAGGTCGGTGCCGATCGCGGTGGCCGGGGCCGTGCCCAGCACGAGGATCAGCAGCGGCGTCATCAGCGAGCCGCCGCCGATGCCGGTCATCCCGACGAGGACCCCGACGCAGAAGCCGAACAGGATGAGGAGCGGCCAATCCATTGTGCGGTTGCTCCCCGGTTCCGCCCGTCAGCCGTGCAGGCCGCACTCGAGCTTGTCGCTGCCGGCCCAGCGCCCGCTGCGGTCGGCTGCCGGCACCGTGCAGTGCGTGCAGCCGATCGAGGCGTAGCCGCGGTCGTGGAGGGGGTTGTAGGGGAGGTCGTGCTCGTGGATGTAGCGCCACACGTCTCTGTCCGACCAGTCGGCGAGCGGGGCGGCCTTCCAGATGCCGTGCTTCTCGTCCCAGCCGATCTTCGGCGTGGTCGCGCGCGTGGGCGCCTGGTCGCGGCGGACGCCGACGATCCAGCCGTCGACGCCGGAGAGGATCTCGCGCAGCGGCGTGACCTTGCGGATCGCGCAGCAGCGGTCGGGCTCGCGCGCCCACAGCTCGTCGCCGAACTGCGTGGCCTGCTCCGCCAGCGAGATGCCGGAGGCGGCCTCGATCTCGATCCCGTAGCGCTGCTCCATCCTCCTCCACGTCTCGTAGGTCTCAGGGAAGAGAACGCTCGTGTCGAGCGTGAATATCCGCGCGGTCGGCTCGACCTGCATCAGCAGGTCGATCATCACCGACTCCTCCTGCTGGAACGAGGACGCGAGCAGCAGGCGGGGATGGAAGCGCTCGACCATCCGTGCGATCACTTCTTCCGCCGCCAGCGCCTCCGAGCCGTCGGTCAGCTGCGGGTCGATGGGCGCGATGGTGCTCATGAGGGCAACAAAAATAGCAAATCCCGAGCGGGTTTATGCTTTTTCTGCGGCGCGCACGCCCAGGATGATCGGCAGTCGACCCATGTCCTCGAACGTCGCCGCGCCCGCTGCGCGGAGCGGCTGCGGTTCGATCCCCGGAGCCGCATAGCCGAGCACCCGCATGCCGGCCGCGACGCCGGCCTCCACGCCTGCCGTGCTGTCCTCCACTACGACGGTGGTCCGCGGATCGAAGCCCATGCTGGAGGCCGCGTGCAGAAACAGATCGGGGGCAGGCTTTCCGTGCGCCACGTCGTCGACGCTGAAGATCGCCGCGTCCGGGAAGCGGTCGAGCAGCCCACCGCCGCGCAGTCCGCGACGAATGCGCTCGTGGTCGCCGCTGGAGGCGACGCACCACGGGACGCCAGCGGCGGCGAGCGCGTCAAGTGCGGCGTCGATGCCAGGGATGGGTTGCAGGCGGTCTTCAAACGCCGCGAACAGCCGCTCGCGGTAGCGCTCGCGGAGGTCCGGCCAGGGAGCGCGACCGAGCCGGGCCTCGATGCGGGTGAGCCCGTGCTCCCACGAGCGGCCCTTGAAGTCGTGGTCGACGTCGGCCTGCGTCGTCGGGAGCCCGAGGTCGGTCAGCAGCTCGGCGAGGATCGGTCCCGCGAGCACCTCGCTGTCGACGAGCACGCCGTCGCAGTCGAAGATGACAGCGCAGGTCGGTCGAGCGGCTGCCGCGGGGCTCAGCGTCCCCACGGGTGGGGGTCGCCCCAAGCGGCGGGCAGCTCGTCCTCGCGCGCGATGCCTTCGAGCAGGGCCGTGCGCGTCCAGCGGTCGACCCGCTGCGACTCGGCGACGACGACCGGCGCCGTCTCACGCATGAAGCGCTCGAGCGCCGCGACCACCGCGGCCGCCTCCTCCGGGGAGGCCGACGGCGCGACGATCGTCAGCTGCGGACGGCGGTTCATCGCGAGCAAGGGTACCCGTCGGCGGGCGGCTCAGCTGCGCCGCGCGGCGAGGCGCGTCATGGTGCGCACGGTGCCGGGGAATCGCCGCGCGAGTCGCATCATCGCGCGGTCGCTCGGACGCAGCGCGTCGTCCCCGAGCGCGATCTGCGCGCGCGGGCCCTCCTCGCTCACCGCCAGCAGGCGCCAGGCGCCCGGCACGCCCTTGAGCGAAGGCGCGAGAGTGCGCCAGCGGGCCCTACGACGCGGTTAGACCGCGCACTCGCCCTCTCCTCGCACGACCTCGAACGGCACGGACTTCGTCCAGTCCATGAACAGGTTCATGTTCTCGAGGTTGAACTCGGCGGGCATCGCGAGGTCCTTCACGCGCTCCTCGAACGCCGCGGTGCCGACGCGCTCGGCGAACGCGTTGAACTCCTCGCCGTCCTGGCGCTCGGCCTCGTAGAAGCGGACCCACCGTTCGACGGCCTCCGGCACGCGCTTGCTCGGGATGCGCGCCTTCAGGCGCGCGCCGTAGCCGACTCTGCCGCCCTCGTACGTGCCGCCGATGTGCGGGATCGAGGCGGGGATCGTCTTGTCGCCGACTCTGATCGAGGCGCCGTAGAAGCCGATGTTGGCGATGTGGTGCTGGCTGCAGCCGTTCGGGCAGCCGGACATCTTGATGTGGATGCGCTTCGTGAGCGGATCCTGGATGTCCATCGCGTCGAGGCGCTCCTTGACGGCGGCGTTGAGCCCCATCGAGCTCGTGATGCCGAGCTTGCAGGAGTCCGTGCCGGGGCACGAGACGACGTCGGTGATCTCGTCCGCGCCGGCGTCGCCGAGGTCGAGTGCCTTCAGGCGCGTCCACACGTCGTAGACCGCCTCGTCGCGCACCCAGCGCAGCAGGAAGTTCTGGTGCACCGTCGTGCGTGCATAGCCGCCGCTGAAGTCGCGCATGATCGCGGCGAGGCCGCGGAACTGCACAGGACTGAGATCACCGCGTGTCACCTTCACCTGCACGGTTGAGAACCCGGCCTGCTTCTGCGCCGTCACGTTCGCGGCACGGAACGCCTCGAACTCGCTGAGGTCGCCGTTCGGCGAGCCGTACGACGCCAGCACGGCGGGCGCGTGCGCCTCCTCGTCGTGGATGAAGAGCCGCGGCTGCGGGTCGAAGTCGCGCTCGGCGACCCAGTCGCCCTTGAGCTCCTCCTCGACCTGGCTGCGCAGCTCGTCGATCCCGAACTTGTCGACGAACACCTTGATGCGGGCCCGCGCGCGGTTGACGCGCAGCCACTCCTGGCGGTCGAAGATGCGGAAGACGGCCTCGGCGACCTTGAGGTAGTCGCCGTTGTCGGCCTCGACGAACTCGTAGAGCGTCGGTGCGATCCGCGGCATGATCGAGGTGCCGCCGCCGACACGCACCTCGAAGCCCTTGACGCCATCCTTGACGCGCGACAGGTAGGCGATGTCGTGGATGCCGGTGATCGCGCGGTCGGCGTCGGAGCCGGTGAAGGCGGTCTTGACCTTGCGCGGCATCAGCTGCGTCGTGGGGTGACGCACGAAGTAGCGCACGTACGCGCCCGCGTAGGGAGTCGGGTCGAAGATCTCGTCGTCGCAGACGCCTGCCCACGGGTCGGCGGTCACGTTGCGGACGGTGTTGCCGCAGCCCTCGCGGCTGGAGAGGCCGACGGCGCTGATTCTGCGGATCAGCTGCGCCATCTGCATCAGCGGGATGTGGTGGATCTGGATGTTCTGCCGCGTCGTGATGTGCGCCTTTCTGAGCGGCGCGAACTCCTCCGTCACGTCCGCGAGCGCCTCCATCTGCTCGGGCGTGACGCCGCCCCACGGCAGCTTGATGCGGCACATCTGGACGTCGGGCTGACGCTGGCCGTAGACGCCCTGTCTGAGGCGGAAGCCGATGAACTGCAGCTCGTCCATGTCGCCGCGCAGGAATCTCGACGCCTCGGTGTCGAAGTCGTCGAACTCGCGCTCGAGGATCGGGATCACGTGCCCCGGGACGCCCTGGACGACCTCGGGGTTGTCGAGCGAGCCGGTCTTTCCGGCTGATCTGCTCTGCTCCTGAACCGAGGTCGGCTCCATGCGCTGCGTGCCTCCTTCGCGGGGCGGACGGATGAGACGACACGCGCGGCGCGGCCACGCGAGCGCCAAAGGTAGCAAACCCGGGTCTGTTTTGGGGGTTTAGGAGGTCGCCGGCGTGACGTCCGTCTGCGCGAAGTCGTCGCCCTTGAACAGCAGCCGGCGGCCGGTGGTCTTGGCGAGCGCGTAGCTGAAGCAGTCGCCGAAGTTGAGGCCGGCCGGCGAGCATCCCTTGCCGAAGCGCAGCCAGGCGTCGCGTGCGGCATGGGCCTGGGCGACGTCGACGGCGGCGATGCGGATGCCGGTCGCCAGCATGAAGTCGTCAAGGTCCTCGAGCCCGTGACGGAGCTTCGCCTGGACCATGGAGCACTCGAACAGCGTTGCGGCGGAGATCAACGGGTCGTTCGCGAGGGCAAGCCGCTTCTCGAACGCGAGGCCCTCCGGCTCCTCGCGCAGGATCGCGACGAGCGCCGACGTGTCGATGACCATCACGTCGGCAGCCCGTCTTCGTCCCAGCCGAAAAGCTCGTCGTCGGTGCGGTGGTCGATCACAGGTCGAGCGGCTGCCCGCTTGGCGATCGCCCGGATCCGTTGGAGGCGCACCTCGGGCGGCGCCATGCGGCCGATCCGCTCGAGCCGCTCCCGTACGGCGATCGTGACGGCCGTCGTGATGCTCTCCCCGGTCGTCTCGGCGAGCTCGCGGACGAGGCGGTCGGCGGTGGGGTCCTTGATGTTGAGCGCCATCGTGAGAGGAAGATTAGCGCCGATTTCTTCCTGATGAGCGTGGATTGGGATGTGCATCCGCGCAGCGTCGCGGGTGCTCTCGTCGCGAGACCACATGCGAATGCGACGATCCTGCGGCGGACTGGCGAACTGCGGCGCCGGTGTGTCAGTCGCCTGCGACCGGCAGGCCCGCCTCGAGCCACGCGATCATGCCGCCGGCGAGGTTGTGCGCGTCGTAGCCGGCGGCGCGCAGCGCGGCGACGGCCATCGCCGAGCGCGAGCCGCTGCGGCAGTAGATCAGCGAGGGTCGCGCCGGGTCGATCTCGCCGGCGCGCGCGCTCAGCTCGTCGAGCGGGATCAGCACGTCGCCCTCGATCACTCCGTCGGGGCGCTCGTCAGGCGTGCGCACGTCGACGACCTGCCAGTCCTCCTCCTCGCGCAGGCGCGCGGCGGCCTCGGCTGGGGTGAGGTCGGAGACGTCGGTCGTCATCGAGGGAGAGGGTAGTCGGTGGTGCGTGGCGCACCCGTGCCGACGGCCTCTCCGATGCTCGCCAGACCCGCCTCGCGCACACGTCGTGCGAGCCCGCGGTTGATGCGCCGCGGCCACAGCGGTCCGCCGTAGACGAAGCCGGTGTAGGCCTGCACGAGCGTGGCTCCTGCACGCAGGCGCTCCCACGCGTCGTCGGCCGTCTCGATCCCGCCGACCGAGACCAGCGTCAGCTGACCGTCCGTGCGTGCATGCAGGCGCCGCAGCACGGCGAGCGCGCGGGGCTTGAGCGGCGCGCCGGAGATGCCGCCCTCGGCGGGTACGTCCGGCGCGGCCGGGTCGCGCAGCGCGCCGCGGTCGATCGTCGTGTTCGTCGCGATCAGCCCGTCGAGGCGCTCGCGCAGCGCGAGGTCGGCGATCGCGTCGACGTCGTCGTCGGACAGGTCGGGTGCGATCTTCACGAGCAGCGGCGGCGGCCCCGCGACGCCGCCGAGCTCGGCCCGCACCGCGGCGATCAGCTCCGCGAGCCGATCGACCGCCTGCATGTCGCGCAGGCCGGTCGTGTTCGGCGAGGAGACGTTGAGCACGAGGTAGTCGGCGTGCGGCGCGAGCCGGCGCACGCTCTCGCGGTAATCGGCGTCGGCGTCCTCGGCGGCTCTCGTCCTGCCGACGTTGACGCCGACGACCGCACCGCCGGTCGCCGTGCGGTCGCGCCGCGCCAGGCGCGTCTCGGCGGCGGCGGCGCCGTCGTTCGGGAAGCCCATCCGGTTCACGAGCGCGCGCTCGCGCGTCAGGCGGAAGATGCGCGGACGTGGGTTGCCCGGCTGTGCCTCCACGGTGATCGTGCCGACCTCGACGCAGCCGAAGCCGAGCGTCGCGTACGCCTCGAAGCCCTCCGCGTCCTTGTCGAAGCCGGCGGCGAGGCCGAGCGGGCCGGGGAACTCGAGCCCGAGCGCATGCACGCGCAGCGCTGGGTCGCGCGGCGCAAGCAGCGTGCGCAGCAGGCGCCGGAGCGGCGGGACTCGGACGAGGGCCGCGAGGCCGTGGGCGGTGATGCGATGCACACGCTCTGCGTCGATGCGCGAGAGGAGCAGCGTGTAGAGCAGGCGGTAGATCACCCGGCGCCCGAGCGTACACGAGGGTGGCGTGGCGACTCGGCGGCGCGGCTCAGCGGGTGGCCGGGAGCAGCGCCGCGTCAAGCATCTGCGCCGGGTCGAGCGCGACCGGTCTCGGCGCCCGCAGCTCGATCACCCGAAAGGCGCGCACGTGCGTCTCGTGGTGCTGGGGAAACGCGGCCAGCAGCTGCGCGACGAGGGGCGCGTCGACCGGCTCCAGCTCGCGGTGCCCGGGGCGGCGCGCCGGCTCGACGAGGAGCCATGCGCGGCGGGTCCTGAGCGGCGCGTTCGCCGGGGTGCGGTCGAGGTAGTGCGCGGCGACCGGGGTGCCGAGGATGCCGATCGCGATGACGGGGCGGTGGGGCGCGCGCTCCCGCACGTGCGCGATCGCGTTGCGCCAGTCGGTGTTCTGGTAGCGCCAGTCGAGCTGGCCCCACAGCGACGCCGTCGCGCCGAGCGCGAGCAGCGCCGCGAGCGGGACGGCGCGCAGCCGCAGCAGCGCCGGAGCCGCGAGCGCCGCCGCGAGCGGCCACAGGTACAGCATGTTGCGCACGTTGAAGCGGTCGTACAGCTCGACCGCGCCGAGCGCGAGCGGCACGAGCAGCGCGATCAGCGTCACCGCCAGCAGCGCGCGGGCGCCGTCGCGCGGGAGGAGCGACCTCGCCTGGCGCTCGCCCGCGGCGTCGCGCACCGGCGACACGTCGAGATCGCCGGCAGGCGCATCACGAGCAGGTGCGAGCGCGCGGCGGGTTGTCAGCCACATGCCGACGGCGACCGCGCCGAGCCCGAGCGCGAGCAGCGCTCCCTCCAGCCACGTGCGCGGGACGTTTTGGCCCGAGCCGAACTGGCGCACGAGCTGCTCGATGCGGTCGACGAGCGTCGCGTCGGCGATGAAGGCCGCGCGGTCGTCGCCGGTCTGCTCGCGCAGCAGCCCGACGAGCGGGAGCAGCGCGAGCAGCGCGGCGCCGCTGGCGAGCAGCACTTCCCGCCAGGTGTCGCGGCGCAGCCACAGCAGGGCGAGCGCCTCGGCGAGCACGAGGAAGCCGGCGAACCAGTGCGTCCAGAGCGCGGCCGCCCCGGCGAGCGCCCACAGCGCGAGGCGGCCAGCGCTCGGACGCTTCGAGTGCCGCCGCGAGCGCCCACACGCTCAGCAAGGCGACCAGGACGAGCAGGCCGTAGGCGCGCGCGTCGACCGCGTACCAGCTCAGCAGCGGCGAGACGGCGAGCAGCGCCGCGACCGCGAGCGCGGCGCGCCAGCCGACGAGCCGGCGCAGCGCGAGATGCGCGACCGGCACCGCGGCGACGAGTGCGAGCGCAGAGACCGTCCGCACTGCAGCCGCGCCGTCGCTGCCGATGAGATGCACCCACGCCCACGTCGCCACGTAGAACAGCGGGGGGGTCGACTCGGTCGCGCCGACGCGGTCCCACAGCTCGCCGAGCGACCCCTGCACTACCTGGATCGTGTACGTCTCGTCGAACCACAGCGACTGCGCGTCGATGAACGGCAGCCGCAGCGCGGCGGCGAGCAGCGTCGCCAGCGCGAGCAGCGGGGCGACGGGGAGGCGCTCGCTCGCGCGCGCCTCCGCGACCGGCTGCGCGAGCGTGCGCGGCACGAGGCTAGAGCGGGATGTTGCCGTGCTTGCGCTTCGGACCCGGCTCGCGCTTCGTCAGCAGCGTGTGGAGCGCGGCGACCAGCTTGGGGCGCGTCTCGTGCGGAACGATCACGTCGTCGATGTAGCCGCGCTCTGCCGCCGAGTAGGGGTTGGCGAAGCGCGCCTTGTAGTCCTCCATCAGCTTCGCGCGGCGCTCTTCCGGCGTCGGCGAGGAGGCGATGTCGCGGCGGTAGATGATGTTGACGGCGCCCTCCGGCCCCATCACCGCGATCTCCGCCTGCGGCCACGCGAAGTTGAAGTCCGCGCCGAGGTGCTTGGAGGCCATGACGTCGTACGCGCCGCCGTACGACTTGCGCGTGATGACGGTGATCTTCGGCACGGTCGCCTCGGCGTAGGCGTACAGCAGCTTCGCGCCATGGCGGATGATGCCGCCCCACTCCTGCGCGGTGCCGGGCAGGAAGCCGGGGACGTCGACGAGCGTGAGGAGGGGGATGTTGAAGGCGTCGCAGGTGCGTACGAAGCGAGCACCCTTCTCGGCGGCGGCGATGTCGAGCACGCCCGCGAGCGAGGACGGCTGGTTGCCGACGATGCCGATGGCATAACCGTCAAGCCGGGCGAAGCCGCACACGATGTTGGTCGCGAAGTGCTCATGCACCTCCAAGAATTCACCATCATCCACCACCAGCCGGATCACGTCGCGCATGTCGTACGGCTTGTTCGGCGCGTCCGGGACGACCGTGTCGAGCTCCGGGTCCGTGCGGTCCGGCTCGTCGGTCGGATGCACGCGCGGCGGCAGCTCGAGGTTGTTCGACGGCAGGAAGCTGAACAGGTAGCGCGCGTCCTCGAGGCAGGCATCCTCGTCCTCGGAGGCGAAGTGGGCGACGCCCGACTTCGTGTTGTGCGTCATCGCGCCGCCGAGCTCCTCGAACGTCGGCTCCTCACCGGTGACGGTCTTGATGACGTCGGGACCGGTGATGAACATGTGCGAGGTCTCCTTCACCATGAAGATGAAGTCGGTGATCGCGGGGGAGTAGACGGCGCCGCCGGCGCAGGGGCCCATGATCAGCGAGATCTGCGGGATCACGCCGCTGCACTTGACGTTGCGCAGGAAGACGTCGCCGTAGGCGCCGAGCGAGACGACGCCCTCCTGGATGCGCGCGCCGCCCGAGTCGTTGATGCCGATCACGGGGCAGCCGATCTTGGCTGCCAGGTCCATGATCTTGCACATCTTCTCGGCCATCACCTCGCCGAGCGAGCCGCCGACGACGGTGAAGTCCTGGCTGAAGACGCACACGCGGCGGCCGTCGATCGTGCCGTGCCCGGTCACGACCGCGTCGCCCCACGGGCGGTTCTTCTGCATGTCGAAGTCGTAGGTGCGGTGGCGCACGAACGTGTCCAGCTCCTGGAACGAGCCGGGGTCGAGCAGCTTCTCGATCCGCTCGCGCGCGGTGTACTTGCCCTTCGCGTGCTGCTTCTCGACGGCGGCCGCGGAAGCGGAGTGGATCGCCTCCTCGCGCAGCTCTCTCAGCTGCTCGAGCTTCTCGTCGAACGTTTCCGGTGCTTTTTGCCGCGCCATGCGGGCGCGGATGTTACCCCGATGCGTGGAGGGGCGCCTATCCCCGCGAGAACGGGCGGTGGTGGGCCTGGCCGAGCGAGTCGAGGGCGTGGGTGAGGACGGCTTCGAGCGGGTCGGGCTCTTCGGCTGCTGGCGACTCGGGCTCAGGCTCGGCGCTGCTGCGGGCGGGTCCTGTCGCCGGTGAAGACGATTCCGCGGGCGGGGCCGCGGAAATCGTCTCACCCGCGCCACCCGCCCGATCGGCGTGCACGGGCTCGGGCTCGGCCGTACGGCGTTTGAACATGCGTGCCAGCCAGCCGCGGCGTGCGGGTCCTGGCGGGACCTCGGTTGGCTCCTCGATGCCGATCGTCTCGGGCTCGGCGGCCGGCTCAGGCTCGGGCTCGGGCTCCGGCTCGGCCGCGGCAATAGGCTCCAGCTCCGGCACGACCGGCTCCGCGGCCGCCGTCGGCTCGGCCTCGGCGACCGCGATCGGCTCGGCGGTGAGCGTCACAGAAGTTCCCCACCCGGCCGGCGCGAGGGCGACGGTGCCGCTGGCTGTCTCGCCCTCCCAGGCGACCGTCGTCTCGGGCTCCAGCCGGGTGATTCTGATCTCGCCGACCTCCCCGAGGTGGCGGGCGAGCGACGCGGCGTCGCTCACCTCAGCCCACAGCTCGGGCGGAGACTTCACCAGCCGGCGGGATGCCTGGATCGCGGGCATCGCGAGAGGGGTTCGGCACCGTCCTGCCGGAGTCCTGCTTGCGGCTACAAAAGTGCTACGATCGTCGCATGAAGCACGAGGTGGCCTCACGCGAGCTGCGCAACAACACCGCCGATCTGCTGCGGCGCATCGAGGACGGCGAGGAGATCGTCATCACCACGCGCGGCAGGCCCGTCGCCGCGCTCGTGCCGCTCCCTACGGAGCGGCGTCGCTGGCTTCCACGCGCTGAGCTGGTGCGGCGACTCGCCGCGGCGCAGGCCGATCCCGGCCTGCGCGCGGACCTCGCCCGGCTGGCAGGCGGCACGACCGACGAGCTCGGGCCGCTCGCGTGACGGCCGTCGGCCGCGGCTTACTCGACACGAGCGTCTTCATCGCCGACGAGACGGGCCGGCGCCTCGACGCCGAGCGACTGCCTGTCGAGGTCGCGGTCTCCGCAGTCACCGTCGCCGAGCTGCACGTCGGCGTGCTCGCCGCCCGCGACGTCGACACGCGCGCTCGGCGGCTCGCGACGCTCGAGGCGATCAGCGACGTCGAGGTGCTCCCGGTCGACGAAGCGGTCGCGGCCGCGTGGGCGCGACTTCGCGTGCATCTCGCCGACGCCGGCCGGCGACTCAATGTCAACGACCTGTGGATCGCCGCAACGGCACTTGCGAACGAGCTCCCGGTCGTGACGCGGGACGATGACTTCGGCCCGGTCGACGGCGTCGCGGGACTGACAGTCCTGCGGGTCTGAGAGCTCGCGAGCGGATCGCCGTGGCTGGCAAGGACGGGGCACCGCCGGCAAAGCCGGTGGTCCGCGTGGCGTACTCGGTACGCGAGCGGCCGAGGACGCCGCCAGGCGCGGCGAGGCGCCGCGAGGTCAGGCGCCCGGCTTCCAGACCATGAGCAGCAGCGCCACGAGCACGAGCAGCGAGGCGAGGATGCCGACAGGGCGCATGCGCGCTGCCATCGCCTCGTAGGCCGCGCTCATCTGGCCGCGTTCGGCTGCGCCCTCCGCGAGGTCGTCGCGCGCCTGGGCCGCCATCTTGCGCGACTGTGGCGCGAAGAAGCCGTGACCGAGGCCGAGCAGCACGATCACGATCACGCCGGCGGCGCTGAACCACGCGCCGCCGAAGTCGTCCCAGCGATCGACCGCCATGTAGATGCCGCTGATCAGAACCAGCGTCGCGAACGGCGTGATCAGCTTGTTGCCGATCTGGTTCTGCGCCTCGTGCCAGACCGGCAGCGCGCGCAGATCGGTGCGGCGGATCGTCAGATCGACGATCGGGAAGGCGAACGTCGCGCCGAAGGCGATCACCGCCGCCGCGACGTGGAGGAACAGCACCAGCGTGTAGAAGTCGAAATGGTCGGGCGCGCTCATGCCGCGAACGCTACCCGACCACCTCGACGGCTCCTATCCGCGGCAGCCGCGCACCCTGATCTGCGGCCGCTGGTCCGACCGCTCGCCGTTCTGAGCCCGGAACTGCAGGGGGGCGAACAGCTTTCTCGCGCACAGGTTCGTGTTCGCGGCGATGATCCCGAATCTGCCGGAGTGGAACCGCAGGCTGAAGCGCGTCACCGGCAGGTCCGGCACGGTCGGGAAGATCGTCGTGATCCGGTTTCTGCTGCCGATCTTGATCTGACCCTCGAAGTCGATCGCGAGCGGGCCGCGCAGCTGGACGACGAGCTTCGGCAGCCGACTGTCCTGCTTGACGATCCACACGGGACCGCTGAGCGATCTCGACACGAACGGGCTGACCGCCCGCGCGGTGGCGATCCGCGCGCGTCTGCCGCATCTGCCCGCGTCGAACTCGGCCTGCGAGCAGGCCTCGTTGAGCCCGATCGAGTTCGACGGCAGCGCTCTCGGCAGCCGCACCCGCACGCGCGCGATGCCGGCCTGATCCGCCGGCTGCGTGACGACCGTCGTGAGCGGTGGATGCGAGCCCTCGCGCGTCTTGCCTCTCGCGCCGACCGCGATGCGGAATCGCGGCGAGAACGCGAGCGCTCTGCAGTTCACCAGGTCGAAGCGCGCGTGCGTCGTCACGGTGCCGCCGCCCCCACCGACGACGCCGTCGAACACGCCGCTCGAACGGCGTCTGCCGCAGCTCGTCGGGTTGCGCATGAAGCCGTCTCGGTCGATCGTGACCGTCGTCAGCCGCGGCGAGATCGGCACGCCCTCCTCGAACTGCGGGATGTCGGCAGTCGCGTTCAGCCCGCCGTTGGAGCGCAGCAGCAGCCGCACCGGCACGATCACGTTGCCGAGGTCGACCGGCCCGATGCGCGCCGTGATGCGGACCGACAGACCGGCCGGGTCGCCCTCGACGCGGGGCGCCGTCAGGAACACGTCGCCGGGAACCGTCACCGGCGCCGGCCCCGTGCCGACCTGCGCGGTCGCGCTGCCGATCCGGCTCGAAGCCGTGCACTGTCCGTTGGCCGCGTCGGTCAGCGGGCACTGCGTGAGGCCGTCGAGCGCGAGGTCGCCGATCAGGCCTCTCGGCAGGCGGAACGTCACGCTGCCGATCCGCCGGTCGCGGTCCGGGCGACCGAACTTCAACGTGAACGTCGTTCTCCCACCCGATCTCAGGTTCGACGGCGTGGTGGTGAACCACGGTCGGAACGCCGCGGCGCACGCCGCGCCGGCGCCGTCGAACGAGGTCGTGAAGGTCGCGCTCGGCGTCGCGTCGGGCGGCGTCGCGTCGGTCAGCCGCGCGTACGGCACGAGGTCCGCCGTGGCGGTGTGCGCGCCGCACGTCTGCGGGTTCGCGAGCACGGAGCGGTCGCCGCCCTGGAACGTCAGGTCGAACGACGTGAACGGCAGCTGCGGGAGGTCCTGGAAGACGGTCGTGACCTGACCGTTCGCCGCATTCAGCGTCACGCGGCCGGTCAGCTTCAGCCGTGCGCCGGGGATCGGCACATCCACGAACAGCCGGTTGAACGCCGTCGGGGTTCTCGTGCCGTAGTAGACGGCCCCTTCGAACGTGCGCAGGAGCAGCGGTGTGACGAGTCTCACCGTCCCGATCCGCGAGGCGGCGGGGCAGGCGGCCGCCGTCGAGCGGTCCGCGAGGCCGAACTGCTCGTCGGTGCACGCCTCGAGACCGGCCGCAACCGCCGGGTTGACCGTCATGCCCTCCGGCAGCACGACCGTCGACTCGAGCACGTCGGACTGGCGGCGCGGCGCGGCGGTGTCGTCCGGACGCGTCAGCACCACGCCTGTTTGCACCGGCACGTCGGTCTGCGTGGTCGAGAGGTCCAACCCCAGCCCGGCCTCGAACGCGAGTGTGCCGCAGTCGGTCGGCGTGTACGGCGTCACCGCGGCGGACGCTCTGTCGCCGGCGTTCGAGATCGCGCTCACCGACACCGTCACGGGCACGCACGCGGTGGGGTTGGACGTGAAGAAGCCGTCGACTGCTCTCGCGTTGAGTCTCAAGCCGAGCGCGGTGATGCGGATCGGCCCCGCGGTTCTGCTGACCGCCGTCAGCGGCTCGAGGTTGATGGCGTCAAGGCCGAGGTCGGCCGGGGAGACCGTGACCGCGAACGGGACGAGCGAGGCGGTGAGCGTCGCGGGCGGGGGTGTCGGATTGGACGTGAGCGTTCTCACGCCGAGCAGGGCCGCCTGGCCGGGGCTCGTCGTCTCGAGGTTGTAGATGAAGCCGGGGAGGTCGAACTCTCTCCCGACCGCGAGCACGAGGACTCTCTGGAGGCTCGTGCCGACGATCGTCTCTGGCGGACATGCGTCGGCCTGGAACGTCGCAAGCGGACACGTCGGCGCCGCGAGCGGATTCGCGATCAGGCCCGGGCCGAGGTGAACGGAGTAGATGCTCGGCGAGTCGGCGACCGGGTTGGCCGGCCCGGGACCGCCGATCTGGTCGTTCGAGCCGGTGAAGCTCGTGACGATCGACAGGTCGGGATGCCCGCCCGCCTCGGTCGTGCTCGGTGCCACCGCGACGTCGGTGATCTCGATGACTGCGGACGCCGGCGCGGCGGCGGCGGCCAGGGCGATTGCGGCGAGCGCTGCGACCAGCGAGGACCGCCGACGGATGGGCCTCATGCTTCCTCCTCCTGATTCCTGTCAGGCGGGTGCCCAAGCGGACAACGCGGCAAACACGGGTGTCTCCGCGCTGTCCTGCGTGGCGCAGCGGCGTTGGCCTCAGCGGCGTCTCCCCGATCTTCTGCAGCCGCGCACCGCGATGCGCGGACGCAGCTTGACCGCTTTGCCGTTCTGGCCAGAGAACGTCGTCGGCAGGCGCAGCACTCTGCGGCAGATGTTCCTCGTCAGCGCGAGCGGGCCGTACGCGCCGCCGCGGAAGCGCAGCGTGAATCTCGTGATCGGCAGGTCCGGCACGACGGGGAACGTGGTCCCGATCCCGCCGCGCTTGCCGATGTTCACGACGCCCTCCAGCTGGAACGCGATCGGGTCGCGGAACTGCACGACGAGACGCGGCAGGCCCGAAGACCCGGGGGGCGCCTTGACGAGGTGGACCGGGCCGGTGACCGGGTCGCGCAGCAGCGGGCTGTGCGCGACCGCGTTGCCGATGTGGGACCGCTCGGGGCATCTGCCGGCCGCGAACAGCTCGCGGGCGCAGGCGGCGTTGAGCGAGCGCACGTTGGCCGCGACGCCGCGCGGCAGGCGCACGTGCGCGCTGCGGATCGTCGCGTGGTCGCCTCTCGCGGTGACGACGGTCGTGAAGGGCGGACGCGCGCCGGCTCGGATGCGGCGTCTGGCGCCGATGAACGCCTTGATGCGCGGGGCGAAGCCGAGTCTGTCGCAGTCGCTGAACGTCAGCTTCGAACTGATCTCGGCGTGCTCGCCGCCGAGCGAGTCGAAGTGGCCGAACGCGGTCTTCTCGCCGCAGCTCGTCGGGTTGCGCATGAAGCCGTCGCGGTTGACCCTGACCGTCAGTCTGCGGATCGCGAGCGGGATGCCCTCGACGAGCGACGGGATCGGGTCGCTCGTGACGTGCAGCCCGCCGTCGGGACGCAGCTGCAGCCGCGCGCCGACGATCACGACGCCTGCGTCGACCGGACCGAGCTGTGCCGGGACCGCGACCGAGAGGCCGGCGGGGTCGCCCGGCTGCTTCGGTCTCGTCAGGTAGATGCTGCCGGGCAGCGCCGGCGGCTCGGTGCCGGAGCCGTCGATCGAGACGACCGGACCGAGGCGGCTCGATCTCGGGCAGTCCGCTCTGGCGGCGGCCCGCAGCGCGCACTGCACGAGCCCTCTCAGTGCGAGGTTGCCGACGAGCCCGGGGGGCAGGTCGAACGCCATCCGGCCGACCGGGATGTTGCGGTCGGGACGCGTGGCGGTCAACGTGAAGTCAGGCGAGGCGCCGGCGCGGTCGTTCGAGGTGGCGGTGGTCATCGACGGCTGGAAGATCCGCTGGCAGGGAGCGCCTCTGCCGTCCCAGCTGACGGAGAAGCTGCCCGACGATCTCTGCGGCGTCGTGCCGGACCACGGCGTTGTGACCGCGGTCGCCGTGTGGGCGCCGCACTGCGTCGGCGAGACGAGCGCCGAGCGCGGGCCGCCTCTAAACGTGAGCGTGAAGTCGGTGAAAGCGATCTGCGGCAGCTCGTCGAAGACGGTCGTGATCTGCCCTGTCGTCGTGCTCGGATGCACATGCGCCGAGACCTTGATGTGCGCGCCGTAGAGCGGCACGTCGAGGAACAGGCGCAGGCGGTCGGTCGGCGTCTGGCTGCCGAAGAACGCTCTGCCGGGGAAGCTGCCGAGGATCGGCGAGACGAAGTCGATGTCGCCGACCGCGGAGGACGGCGGGCATCTCGCTGCGACCGAGGTGTCTCTCAATCTGAACTGCGTGTCGGTGCAGGCATCGAGACGCGCCGCCAGCGCTGGATTGAGCAGCAGGCTCCGTGGCAGCGTCACGGTCGTCGAGCGCACGTGCGAGTTCGCCCGCGGGATGTCGGCCGCGCCCGGCTGCACGTTCGTCGTCACGGTCGAGGTCCAGTCGCTGATCGGCGGGGTGACGGCGATCGCGAGTCTCGTCGAGAAGGGCACGCCCGCGCAGTCGACCGGTCTGTAGGAGCCTCTGCCGGATCCGCTCGCGCCGCTGTACGAGCTGGCCGTGACGGAGATCGCCGCAGGGATGCACGCGGTCGGGTTCGTGAAGAACGATCTGCCGTTCACATAGCCGAACAGCGTCTGCTCGATCCAGTCGGTGTGGACGTTCACCGTCAGCAGCGGCAGCCCGAGCGGCGCCAGCTGCGCGGTGCGCGGCAGTCTCAGCGACGCGGTCAGACCGAGGTCGTGCGGGTCGACGCTGATCGCCGCGACGACCTTGATGTGCGGGTTCCCGGCCGGCGGGGCGATGTCGATCCCGAGCGCGGCAGGCGAGCCGGCCGGCGGGTCGATGTTGTAGATCGTCCCCGTCACGGAGCCGCCGAGCAGCGTGTTGACGAGCCCGTTGTCGGTCGTGAGGCCGGTCACCGCGGTGCCGACGGCGGAGCCCGCCGGACACGCGGCGGCTGCCCCGCTTCTGGCCGCGAACTGCGCGGCGCTGCAGCGCTGCACGTGGTTCACGTACGCGACGATGCCCGGCGCGAAGTGCACCTGCAGGTCTCTCGCGGTGTCGGCCGAGTATCTGCCGGAGCCGCTGAAGGTGAATCTCGTGAAGAGGTCGGGGTGAGCCCCCGCGGCACCCGGTCCGCTGGCCGGGAACGCGCCCGCGTTGCCTCTCGGCGTCACCGTCACGTTCGTGACCGACAGGGCGCCGGCTGGCGTCGCCCATGCGAGCAGCCCTGCTGCGCAGACGACGAGGACGACCGGGACATGCGCGCGTGCGAGCCGCATCTCTCACCTCCGTGGGGGATGCGAGAGCCATGCCCGGCTCGCCCGTCCTCAAACGCCGGTGTTTGCTGAGAGCGCCTAGTAGTGCTCCGTTAGGTCAGGGTGGGGTGTGGAGGTATGGGGTGTTGGGCGGCAGCCGTCTGCGGCAGGTCGGGCAGGTGCCGTGCCAGCAGGCCAGGAGCTGTTGGAGCTCGCTGGCGACCTCGAAGAGTGAGGTCAGGCGGCCGCCCGCAGTGGCGGGCGTCGCAGCCGCTCCTTGGTGAGGAATGCGTGGGCGACGGAGACGAGGGTGACGTGGTGGTGCCAGCCCGGCCAGGAGCGGCCCTCGAAGTGATCGAGGCCGAGCGCGTCCTTGAGCTCGCGGTAGTCCTGCTCGACGCGCCAGCGCAGCTTCGCTAGCTCGACGAGCCGCCCCAGCGGGGTGTTGGCCGGCAGGTTGGAGATCCAGTAGTCGGTCGGGGCGTCTCTGTCCTCGGGCCATTCGGCCAGCAGCCAGCGGACGGGCAGCTCGCCGTCGGGGTCGGCGCGACGCAGCTTGAGGTTGGCTGGCCTGATCCGCAGCGCGAGGAAGCGTGAGGTCATCGGGCCGCGCGTGCCCTCGCGCCATGTGACCTGCTCGCAGCGCTCCGGACCGCCGACGGCGGCCAGGGCAGCGACCGAGGTGAACGGGCGGCGATAGCGCGGCGCGGGCGGACGGCCTGTGCCCTTGTAGGCCGGGCGCAGTGGCTGGGCGTCTTCGGGCAGCGCCGAGGTGGCGCCCTTGACGTCGAGCACGTAGCCGATCTCGCGTTCCTCGAGCCCAAGGCGAAACTCGGTGATGTCGCCATAGGCGGCGTCACCGATCACCGGCGGCGGCTGAAGACCCCAGCCGACCAGCTCGTCGATCATGTCCAGCGCGAGCTTCCACTTCGGCTCGTGGCGCACCTCCTCAGGCACGTGACAGGCAACCCGACGCGGATCGTCGTCCCACTCCGCGGGCAGATACAGCCGCCAATCCAACGGGCATGACGCCTGCGCCGTGACCGCGTTGACCGACACCCCGATCTGGCAGTTGCCGATCTTGCCCAACGCGCCCGAGTACTGGCGCGCGACTCCCACAGACCGACGCCCGAACTTCGGAAAGCCAGTGTCATCCACGACCCATGCCTGCGGCACGACCGCTTCGCTAATCGCAACCGCCAGACGCTCACGAACCGGCTCCCACCGCCACGGCGACTGATTGACGAACTGCTGCAAGCACTGCTCATCACCATCCCCAAGACGAGCAGCCATCGGCTCAACGCTCTTGCGCTTGCCATCGAGCATCAACCCCCGCAAATACACCTCCCCCCAACGACGCTGATCCCTCCTGGCCATCGGCTCGAACATCTCGGCCGCGAACGCCACCAACCGCCCCCGCACACGCTGAAGCTGCTGCTCGGACAACCCGGACACCGAGCCCATCCTGACCTCCTCGGTCGACGGCAACGCCACTACCGAATTCGGCCACACCCCCAAAACTCCTTCAACCTAACGGAGCACTACTAGATGTCCGGCTGATATCTGCCGAACACGTCGCGCATCGCGCCGCACACCTCGCCCATCGAGGCGCGGTCCTTGAGCGCTTGGCGGATCGGCGGCAGGAGGTTGTCGCTGCCGCGGGCGGCGGCGCGCAGCTCCTCCAGGCGCCGCTGCACGAGCTCCTGGTCGCGGTTCGCTTTAAAGGCCTTGAGCCGCTCGACCTGCTCGCGCTCCGACTCCGGATCGACGCGCAGCAGATCCGGCACCTCGAGGGCATCGTCGACGAAGCGGTTGACGCCGACGACGACGTCCTGCTCCTGCTTGTAGCGCTCCTGGTAGCCCCAGGCCGACTCCTCGATCTCGTTCTTGATGAACGCGATCGCTTTGACAGAGCCGCCCAGCTCATCGACCTTCGCGATCAGCTCGCTGGCGCGCTGCTCGATCTCGCTCGTGAGCGCCTCGACGTAGTAGGAGCCGGCGAACGGGTCGACCGTGTCGGCCGCACCCGACTCGTAGCCGATGATCTGCTGCGTGCGCAGCGCGATCTTG
Source organism: uncultured Actinomycetes bacterium (assembly GCA_963770165.1). GTDB lineage: Bacteria > Actinomycetota > Thermoleophilia > Solirubrobacterales > Solirubrobacteraceae > Conexibacter. The sequence goes on along the minus strand of CAVYOK010000003.1, from coordinate 317,030 downwards.
GCGGCGCGCTCGGTCGGGAGCGCGAGCGCCTCGTCGTAGCCGTTCGTGTGCAGCGACTGCGTGCCGCCGCAGACGGCCGCGAAGCCCTGCAGCGCGACGCGCACGATGTTGTTCTCCGGCTGCTGCGCCGTGAGCGTGACTCCCCCGGTCTGGGTGTGGAAGCGGAGCTTCAGGGAGCGCTCGTCCTGCGCTCCGAACCGGTCTCGCATGATCCGCGCCCACATCTTGCGGGCGGCACGGAATTTGGCCACCTCTTGAAACACGTTGTTGTGGCCGTTGAAGAAGAACGCCAGGCGCGGCGCGAACTCGTCCACCGCGAGGCCCGCATCCACGGCAGCCTGCACGTACGCAATCCCACTCGACAGCGTGAACGCGACCTCCTGCACGGCACTGCAGCCCTTCTCACGGAAGTGGTAGCCCGAGATCGAGACCGTGTTCCATCTTGGAACGTTGTCCCGGCAGTACGCGAACAGGTCCGTCGTGAGGCGCATCGAGCCCTCGGGCGGGTAGATGAAGTTCCCGCGCGCGGCGTACTCCTTGATGATGTCGTTCTGCGTCGTGCCGCGCAGCTGCTCCGGTGCGACGCCCTGCTCCTCGCCGACGAGCTGGTAGAGCAGCAGCAGCACCGCGGCGGGCGCGTTGATCGTCATCGACGTCGAAACCTGGTCGAGCGGGATCCCGTCGAACGCGGTGCGCATGTCGTCGATCGTGTCGATCGCGACGCCGGTGCGACCGACCTCGCCGAGGCAGCGCGAGTCGTCGGAGTCGAGCCCGAGCTGGGTCGGCAGGTCGAACGCCATCGAGAGGCCCGTCGAGCCGTGCGCGAGCAGGTACTTGTAACGCTCGTTCGACTCCTTCGCCGACGCGTAGCCGGCGTACTGGCGCATCGTCCACAGCTGCTTGCGGTACATGTCGGCGTGCACGCCGCGCGTGTAGGGGTAGGCGCCCGGCGCGCCGAGCTCGAGCGGCTCGGGGACGTCGCCCTCCTTGTAGAGGCCCTTGATCTCGATCCCGGAGTCGGTGAAGCGTCGCGGGTCGTCGGGGCCGACGATCGGAGCGACGAAGCGGTGTTCCTCGGTGGCGCTCATAGGGCTTGGAGGTTACTTCGCGTCCCTCGAAGTCGTGACCGGGCGCGAGGTCGCGTCAGACGGCGCCGCCGGCGGTGGACGGGGCAGTGGGGTCGTCGCCGCCGTCGCCGGGATGCTCGCGCACGAGGTAGTCCTCGATCCGCATGGGGTCGTTCGTCTCGCGCTCCACGACCGTCAGCAAGTCGGACATCGAGGCGACTTCCTCGACCTGCTCCTTGAGGAACCACTGCATGAACTGCTCGCTCTGGAAGTCGCCCTCCTCGCGCGCCAGGCCGACGAGCGAGGCGATCTGGTCGCTCACGCGCCGCTCCTGCTCGAGCGCCAGCGCCACCGGCGCGACGACGTCGGCGAACGTCGTCTCAGGCGCGTTCACGCCGGGGATCCGCACGTCCGCGTCCGCGTCGAGCAGGTACCTGACCATCATCAGCGCGTGGTTGCGCTCCTCGAGCGCCTGCCCGTAGAAGAACGCGGCGAGGCGAGGCAGCGTCACGCTGTCGTAGTACACCGCGTTCGCGATGTACTGCTGGGAGGCCGCGAACTCGTACGCGATCTGCTCGTTGAGACGCTCGACGAAGCGGGTGGCTGCCATGGTGCTCCTCTGGGTCGCGTTGTCGTCGCCGCCGGCCATCCCGGCAGCGCGATCGTAGTGAAGGCCGCGTACGCCGGTATCCTGCGCAGCCATGTCTACCTGCCTCGTGACCGGGGGCGCGGGATTCCTCGGGTCGCATCTGTGCGACGAGCTGCTGGGCCGCGGCCATCGCGTCATCTGCGTCGACAACCTCGAGACCGGCTCGCTGGCCAACATCGAGCACATCCGCCAGCCCGAGTTCGTCCACCTCAACGTCGACATCATCGAGCCCTATCACGTCGAGGAGCCGGTCGACTTCGTCTACCACCTCGCCTCGCCGGCCTCGCCGATCGACTACCTGCGGCTGCCGCTGCACACGCTCAAGGTCGGCTCCTACGGGACGCATCACACGCTCGGGCTCGCGAAGCAGCACCGCGCGCGCTTCCTACTCGCTTCCACGAGCGAGGTCTACGGCGACCCGCAGGTGCACCCGCAGCCGGAGTCCTACTGGGGCCACGTCAACCCGATCGGGCCGCGCGGCGTCTACGACGAGGCCAAGCGCTACGCCGAGGCGCTCACGATGGCCTACCACCGCCAGCAGGGCGTCGACACGGCGATCATCCGCATCTTCAACACGTACGGCCCGCGCATGCGCCCGCACGACGGGCGCGCGATCCCCACGTTCCTGCGTCAGGCGCTGCAGGACCGGCCGATCACCGTCTTCGGCGACGGCTCGCAGACGCGCTCGTTCTGCTTCGTCTCCGACCTGGTGCGCGGCATGATCGCGCTGGCCGAGTCCGGATATCACCAGCCCGTGAACGTCGGGAACCCGAACGAGTTCACGCTGCTCGAACTGGCCGAGGCCGTCGTCGCGGTGACCGGCTCCCGCTCCGAGATCGTCTACGAGGCGCTTCCCACCGACGATCCGCAGGTGCGCCAGCCGGACATCACGCTTGCGCGCGAGGTGCTCGGCTGGGAGCCGGAGGTCGAACTGCGCGAGGGCCTGCGCCGCACGATCGACCAGGCCGGCGTGGAAGCGCTCGTCGGCATGCCGAAGTAGTCGACGCGAAACCCCCGCAACAACGGCAGCGCGCTTTCGTTTGAAGCGCTGGAGGCAATCGACCACGTGGCGAACGGCGCACTCGATCTCGACGGACGGCATGAGACCGCACCGGCGGTGCTCCCTGACCGCGACGTGCGCCGCAAGCGCCCGCCGGCGCTTTCGTTCCTGCTGCGGATGGCGACGCTGCGCAGGCTGCTGCGCGTCCTGTCGCTGCTGATCCTCGACTTCGCCGGGGTGTGGGCCGCCCTGTTCGCGGCGCTGTTGCTGAAGGCGCTCGTGAAGGGCGGCTACGGGCTCGACCAGGCGGCGCATTTCGCCTCCGGCCAGACGCGCGACTTCCTCGCCTTCGGGTACCTCCTGACCGTGCTGCTGTTCGCGCGCTCGGACCTCTATGCCGAGCGCTCGCGGCGCCCCGGCCTCACGCGCATCGTCGGTTGCCTGTTCCAGGTGACGATCGTGGCGCTCGTGTTCTCGCTCGCGAGCGGGCACTCGTTCTCCAGCTACTACATCTTCTACGGCTCGCTCGCGCTCGCGGTCGTCACCGTCTCGTCGCTGCGCTGGGTGCACACGCTCGTGACGGGCTGGCTGCTCGCGCGCGCGGGCTACGCGCGGCGCACGCTGCTCGTCGGCAGCGGCCGTCATCTCGACCAGGTCGCGCACGCGCTCGCGGACTCCCCGCACGGGGGGATCCAGCCCGTCGGCTACGTGTCGCTCACGCCGCGCCCCGACAACGGCCTGCGCTCGCTCGGCGAGCTTCGCGAGCTGCCGGAGATCCTCGCCGAGCACCGCGTGCAGGACGTGATCATCGCCGACCCCGACTTCCCACAGGAGCAGGCGGTCGAGCTGGTCGACGTCTGCCACCAGCGCGGCGTGGAGGTCCACGTCGCGCCGTCGACGATGAGCATCCTCACGCAGCGCGCCGAGTTCGTGCCGGGTCAGTCGCTGCCGCTGTTCACGCTGCGGCCGCCGGTGTTCGAGGGCGTCGACTTCGCGATCAAGCGCTCGTTCGACGTGATCGGCGCGACGTTGCTGCTCGCGCTGGCGTCACCCCTGTTGGCGACGGTCGCGCTCGCGGTCAAGCTGACCTCGCGCGGCCCCGTGCTGTACCGCTCAGCGCGGCCCGGCATGGGCGGCGCGCCGTTCGACTGCTTCAAGTTCCGCACGATGCGCGCGGACGCCGAGCACGCCCAGGACGAGCTCGAGGAGCTCAACGAGATGGACGGCGCGCTCTTCAAGATCAGAGACGACCCGCGCATGACCCCGGTCGGGCGCTTGCTGCGGCGCTTCTCGCTCGACGAGCTGCCGCAGCTCGTGAACGTCGTGCGCGGCGAGATGTCGCTCGTCGGTCCGCGCCCGCTGCCGCTGCGCGACTTCGCGAAGCTGGAGGAGTGGCACAAGAAGCGCTACCTCGTTCTGCCCGGGATCACCGGGCTGTGGCAGGTCTCGGGCCGCGCCGAGCTCGACTTCGACGAGCTCGTGCGGCTCGACTTCCTCTACCTCGAACGCTGGTCGGTCGCGCTCGATCTCGTGATCCTGCTGAAGACGGTGCCCGCCGTGCTGATGCGGCGCGGGGCGTTCTGAGCCTCGCCGACCGCCGCGCCTCAGCGCCTACGGAGGTTCGCCAGCCGCTCTGGGGTTCGATTAACGCGCGTTGCGCTGCTGTGCCCGCGCGTATTCCGTCTGCGCCTCGGGACCTCTGGGGTCGAGATAGATCGCCGCTCCCAGCAGTCTCAACGCCCGTCGCACGTTGCCCTGGTCGAGCTCGAACTGGCCGAGCCGCAGCCAGCTCTCGGGGTTCGCGGGTTGCAGCTCGACGGCACGCTGGAGCGCTTCGCGCGCGCCCTGTGGCGCACTCGCCGCGCGCTCGACGGCGGCGAGCGTGAAGAGCGCGTCGATCGACAGCGGGTCGATCGCCACCGCGTCCTTCGCGTGGGCGCGCGCCTCCTGCACGTGGCCGTCGAGCAGCGCCGTGAGCGCGGCATCGCCCGCGTCGACCGCGCGCTGTGGCTGCCAGATCGCCCACGCGGCGGCTATCCCCGCGACGAGCACGACGGCGGCAAGCGCGATCCGGCTGCGTGCCGCGCTCCAGGCGACGCGTCCGCGTGGCAGTGCGGCGGGTGCAGACGGCTCGTCGAGCGGGCCGCGGCCGGCGACCCAGGCGGCGCACAGCAGGCCGGCGACGGCCGTGCCGGGCACGAACCAGGTCCAGTCGACGGCCGAGTGCACGCCGAACGCGAGCGCGGTCGCGGCAAGCGTCATCAGGCCGATCCGCTCAGGCGTCACCGAATCGCGGGGCCGTATCACGCGCCAAGCGGCGAGCAACCACGCGACCAGCAGCACGACGCTGATCCCCATGCCGATCGCGCCGAGGTCGGCGAGCGTCTGCGGCACGTAGCCGTGGGCGTGGCGGACCCGCAGCCGGTCAGGCTGGATCGGCTTGCGCGCCGTCGCATAGCCGTCGGCGCCGACGCCGAGCCACGGCGCCTTGCGCCAGATCGAGAAGCCGTTGTCCCAGTAGCGCGCGCGCACCCCGCCGACCGACGCGAGGCGGCTCGGGTCGTTCGCCGGCTGTCGCGCGTTCGGGTCGGTCAGCTCGTTCCAGCCGTGCGAGATCGAGCCGGTCAGGCCACGGTCCGAGGCGGCCAGCGCGCCGATCCCCGCGAGCGGGACGAGCGCGAGCGCGACGAGCACCGCGGCGCCGGCCATGCGGCGGCTCTGCGGCGAGAGCGCGCTGCGCGACATCGCGAAGCTGAGCGCGAGCCCGGCCAGCAGCAGCACGACCAGCAGCGCGAGCAGCAGCAAGCCCAGCGAGTGGCCGGCGTCGGTGCGCACGTCGAGCGGCGTCCCGTCCTGTGTGAGCGCGTCGTTCGCGAACGCCCACGCACACACGACGGCCGTGCCGGCGCCGGCGGTCGCCAGCACCGCGAGCCCGCGCAGCCGCAGCGGGACGATCGCGAACCAGCAGGCGGTCGCCACGAACGCCGCCAGCAGCGGCCCGCGCCCGTACGACAGCAGCAGCGCGACGAGCAGCAGCCCGAGCGCCGGGACGGCCAGCGCCGACAGTGCGGCGTGGCCGTCGCGACGCGCGCCGAGCCACAGGCAGCCGGGGACGCCGAGCGCCGCCATCAGACCGACGGCGTTCCAGTAGTCGAACGGCGCGCGCAGGCGCGCGTACAGGTCGAGCGAGCTGATCGAGGGGAACGCCTTCACCAGCAGCGACCAGCCGCACAGCACGACCGCCGCGAGCACGACGCCGCCGAGCACGCCGCTCCAGCGCCCCGGCGCGACGTGCGCGAGCGCGATCGTGCCCGCGAAGACGGCGAGGTAGGCGAGCGTCAGGTTCGCGGCCTGCCACGACTCGGACGGCTGCACCGACCAGGCGATCGACAGTGCCGTCCACGCGGCCAGCGCCGCGAACAGCAGCAGCGTCACGCCGCCCCACAGCCGTCCGCGCGAAGCGTGCGCGAGGATCGCGACGGCGACCGCGACGGCGCCCAGCAGCGTCAGCGCGATCTCGACCGGTGCGGACCGCGAGAGCACCGAGCCCGAGCGCGCGAGGAACGCGATCGCGACGAGCAGCGCGGCGACCCCGAGTGCGACGAGTGCGTCGGGAGACGGGATGAGGCGGCGCGGCACGCTGGAGACGATGCCCGCGTGCTCGGACGCCGCGTCGCGCTCGGCGGCGCTAGGCGCCGCGATGGCCGACGACACGGCGTCCGATCGTCAGGGCTGCCGGCACGAGCGCCGCGACGCCCAGCAGCACGAGCAGGACGAGCAGCGAGGTCGGCAGCCGGTGCGCGTCGCGTCCGAGCTCGGGCAGTGCGCCCGGGGCGACGGCGGTGCCGGCCATGTCGAGCGGAAGGTCGGCGCCGGGCGGAGGCGGAGCGTTCGGGATCTCGCCCGGAGCGCCCACACCGCCTCCGGCCGAGCTGCCGCCGCCATCGCTCCCATCGGTCCCGCCGATGCCGCCGGCGCCTCCGCTCCCGTCGCCGCCGTTGCCGCCGCCGCCATCCCCACCTCCGCCGACGCTCGCGAGCAGCGCCTGTCTGATCGCATCCGGGCATCCGGTGTACTCGCGGATGTCGCCTGGGAGGTTGTGGAGGGCGTGGCGCAGCTGCTGCGGCGGGTAGCTGGCGCGCAGCACGCCGTTCGGCGACTCCTGACAGTCCGCGATGATGCGGTCGTCGGCGGCGTTCGCCCACGCCGCGGTCGTCGAGAGTGCGAGCAGCAGCGCGCAGGCGACGAGCGTGGTGAAGGTCGTGATGGTGCGCATGGGTGGCTCGGAGCGCGCGAACGCTAGCAAGGGGCGACGATTGCGCTGCCTGCCTGCGGAAACGGAATGTCGGCCACAAAGTTGCTTCGCCGCTGTCCCGCAGCTGGTTCGCGGGGTGCCGCGCCGGCGGCGGGAGCCCGGGACCGGGATGGCCCCCGCCGACCAGGCCAGCGCGGCGGCAGGCGCTCCCCCGGCCCGAGGCGCGCTGGGTCGAGAAGAGCGCCTTGCGGGTCAGCTACCCGCGGTCCGGCGCCGGGAAACGGCTGGACAGCGCACGCTCGTACGCGGCGGCGGTCGCCTGGCCGCAGCGCTCCCACGTGAACGACCGCTCGACCGTCGCGCGCGCGTCGCGGCCGAGCTGGGCGCGCGCCTGCTCGTCGCGCAGAAGGCGGTCGATCGCGTCGGCAAGCGCGTGCGGGTCGCGCGGCGGGACCTGCACAAGCCCGCGTCCCGCCGCGACGATCTCGTCGGGACCATCCTCGTGCTCGCAGCCGATCGCCGGCACGCCGGCCGCCATCGCCTCGACGTAGGCGACGCCGAACGCCTCGTCGACGCTCGGCAGCACGAACAGGTCGGCCTGCGCGGCGCGGGCGCGCGCTTGCGCCGGCGGGAGCTGGCCGGCGAAGTCGACGCGCTCGCGCACGCCGCGTGCGCTCGTGAGCGCTTCGAGCGCGGCGCGCTCGGGCCCGTCCCCGACGATCTCGTAGCGCAGGCCGGGGTGCCGCGGGGCGAGCAGCGCGAGCGCCTCGATCGCGTCGGCGTGGCGCTTGCGCGCGACGAGGTGGCCGACGGTCACGAGCGTCGGCGCGCGATCCGCGGTGGCGCCGCCGTCGACCGCCGCAGCCGGCGCCACGGTCAGGTCCGTGCCGAGGTGAACGACGGTTGTCGCGCGCGCCCCGAGCGCCCGGCAACGCCGCTCGGTCCCCCCGCTGTTGGCGAGCACCAGCTGCGCGTGCTCGAACGTGCGCTGCACCGTGCGGCGCGCGTAGGCGCCGCGTTGCGCGGTCGCGAGCACGTCGCCGCCGTGTACGGACACGACCAGCGGCACGTCCGGCCGCGCGCGCCGCACCGCGTCGCCGGCGGGGACCGCGTAGTGCGCATGCACGAGCTCGAAGGGGAAGGTCGCGTGCAGCCGCCGCAGCGCGCGGCGCAGCGCCGGCGCCGCCCACGCGCCCCACGTCGCGTAGCTCCACGGGCGCGGCGGCGAGAGATAGCGCACGTACTCGACCTCGATCCCGTCGAGCGCCGCGTGACGCGGCTGGCGCAGGGCGGCGCGCGCGGCGGTGAGGTCGGCGCGCTTGACCGCCGCGAGCGGCGGCAGCGGGCGCACCAGCACGAGCACGCGCACGTCGGCGCCGGCGTCGCGTGCCGCGAGCGCCTGCCGGTGCGCCCACACGCCGAGGACGGGGTCGTCCGCGCGCGGGTAGTACTCGGCGACGATCGCGACGCGCATGGCGATCACCAACGCGCGTGCGTCGCGAGCGTGCGCTGCGCCTCGGCGGCGGTCACGTAGCGTCGCTCGGCGAGGAACGCCCGCGCCTCGGCCATCGCGTCGGCACGGCGGTAGGAGTCGGCGATCGGCCGCAGGACGTGCCGGATCGGCGTGGCGTCGACGACGCCGATCTTCCAGCCGCGCTCGCGCGCGAGCGCCGCCCAGTGCGAGTCGAGCCCCCAGCCGGCCTGCAGCTGCGGGTAGGGCAGCAGCGTCGCGAACGTGTCGCGGTGGAACGCGCACACGGGGCCGATCTCGACGAAGCGCGTCTCGCGCGCGACGCTGCCGCCTCTGCGCCGCGTCACCCGCCAGGCGGCGTGCGAGCGGCGTCGGTGCGCCGGCTGCGCGAGCCTCAGCTCGAAGCGCTCGGCGAGGAACAGGAACTGGTCGAGGAAGCCGCGCGGCAGCGCGACGTCGTCGTCGAGCACGAGCAGCCAGTCGCGTCCGGCGAGCGAGTGCGCGGCGAGCAGCGCGTTGAGGTTCTCGAACTTGCCGCGCCCGCCGACGCCGCTCGTCGCGACCTCGACGTCGTGGCGCGAGCGCGTGAGCTCTGCACGCGCCTGCGCCATCAGGTTGGGGCGATCCTCGCGCTCGACGCCGATCGCGAGCACGCGCCGGCATGGCGGCGCCTCGCCTGAGGCGCGCGCGAGTCGCAGCGGCTCGAGCGTCGCCCAGCGGCGCGCGTCGAGCAGCGCGTCCTCGACGCGCGTGCGCACGCCGAGGCGGATCCCGCCGACGATCCCGCTCTCGCCGGACGCCCAGTCGGTGGGGCCGGCGGCTGCGGGCGAATCAGGGCCGGCGCTCACGTGAGCATGACCTCGATGCCGATCACGACCGAGTGTCAAGGACGCTCCGTCTCACGCAAACGGATCGCGTGGCGGCGTGTCGGCTTGGTCCAGCTCCTCGGCGAGCGGGTCATCGGGCGAAAGTAGGCCGGCGAACTTGCGTCGCAGCTCGTCGGTCGGGACAAACATCGGGCGCGGGTCGATGGGACCCAGCTCCGCCACCGGACGACCGTTGACCGTGATCTCCACCCGCTCGCCCTGTTCCACGCGACGCAGCACCTCGGTCGTGCAGTTGCGCAGCTCACGCTAAGAGATCCGTGTAGCCATCGCGCTGCAGCGTAACGGCGCTGCCTCGAGAGGCCAACGCCTCCCGCGCGCGGCCGAGCGCGTGCGCGGTGAGCGTGACGCCGTTCGGGCACGCGCGCGCCAGCGTGTGACCGGCGCACGCCGCGACGAGCCGCAGCTCGCGCGCGACCGACGGCGCGACGCCCTTGCGCGCGTCCTGCCGGCGGGCGGCGCGGCCGCGGTGGTACTGCGCGCGGGCGAGCGCGCGCAGCGTCGCGTCGGCGCCGACGCGACGGTGCTCCAGGCCGGCGGCGGCGACGTAACGCACGCGCCCGCCGGTCGAGCGGTAGCGCTCCTGCCACTCCTCCTCGTCGCCGGCACCGACCGCGATCGCCTCGTCGAAGCCCCCGACGGTCTCCAACGCCGCTCTGCGGATCGCGAGGTTCGCGCTCCACCCGACGGGGATGTCGACGTCGGCCGCGCCGTGGTCGAGCGTCGTGATCGGCGGCGTGTCGCGTCCGCACGAGCGCGGTCCGCCGCCCTCGATCTCGGCCCGGATCGGGCCGGCGAACACGTCGCGCTCGGGCGTCGCGCGCGCGGCGGCGAGCAGCGCCGGCAGCCACGTGCGCGGCGCCTCGACGTCGTCGTCGACGAAGATCACCAGCTCGCCCGCGGCAGCCTCCCAGCCGGCGTTGCGCGCGGCGTTCGGCCCGCGCGGCTCGGGGTGCGCGATCACGTGCCCACCGCGCCGCTGGGCGACGAGCACGCTGTCCGGGTCGTGGCCGTCGACGACGACGATCACCTCCGCGCCGGCGTCGGCCGCCTGCGGCATGAGCGAGCGCAGCGCGACGTCGAGGTAGCCGGCGCGGTCGCGCGTGGGGACGACGATCGAGGCGGGCGGGACGCTCACGCCGATGCGAGCTGCTGCTCGCGCAGCCACGCGACGGTGCTCGCGATCCCCTCGCGCACGCTGATCCGCGCCTCCCAGCCGAGCAGCTCTCTCGCCTTCGCGACCGACGGCCAGCGGCGCACGACGTCGACCTCGAACGTCGGCAGGTGCTCGAGCGCGAACGCGGCCGGGTCCTCGCCGCACGCCTCCCAGATGATGCGCGCCGTCTCAGCGACGGTCAGCTCGTCGCTCGCGGAGATGTTGAAGTCCTCGTTGAGTCCGGCCGGGGAGGACGTCGCGGTGACGATCCCGTCCGCGATGTCGTCGATGTGCGTGAGCGTGCGCGTCTGCGTCCCGTCGCCGAAGATCTGCAGCGGCCTCTGACCTGAAAGCACCTTCTTGATCACGTCGGGGACCATGTGCGCGATGCCCGGCTCGGGGTCCGGCAGCTCGCCCGGTCCATACGCGTTGAACGGGCGGCAAATCGTGTACGGCAGGCCGTGCTCGTCGTGCGCGGCGCGGCAGTAGACCTCGCCGGTCAGTTTCGAGTAGCCGTAGGCGGACTGCGGCGTCGGGCAGTCGGGCAGGTGCGCCTCGGTCGTCGGGAACTCGGTCGCGCGCTCGAACACCATCGAGGACGAGACGTACGTGAAGCGCTCGACGCCGAGGTCCAGCGCGGCGCGGAAGACCCCGTTGTAGAGGCCGTTGTTCATCTCCGTGAGCGTGTGCGGCAGCTTGTGGAAGTTGCCGATCCCGCCGACGATCGCCGCGAGGTGGATCACGAGCGGGCAGCCGTCCATCGCCTGCTTCGCCTGCGCAACCTCGCGCAGGTCGCCGGTGTGGATCTCGCAGCTCTCGCGCATCCACTGCGGCGCCTCGCGCTGGTCCGCCACGCGCACGTCGTAGCGCGGGTCGCCGAGCAGGCGTCGCACGACCGCGGCGCCGATCGTGCCGGCGCCGCCCGTCACCAGGACGCGGGTCAAGATCTCCGCACCTCCACGCCGAGCGGGATCAGCTCGTCCGCGAACGCGAACACCTGGCCGGAGCCGAGGTGGTTCCACGGGTCGACGACGAGGCAGTCGGGAGCTGCGAGCGCGCCGATCGCCGCGCGCGTCGCGCCCGGCTCGAACGCCGCGTGGTTGGCCGCCACGACGACGACGTTCGCCTCGTGCAGCGTCTCCTCCAACGACTGCGTCGGCGACGCGACGACCGGGTCGTGCACCGCCACGTCGGCCAGCTCGCGCTCGAGCAGGCGGACCAGCTTGTGCGCGAGCGAGTCGCGCTCGTCGTCGGTGTCGCCCTTGAAGGCGAGCCCGAGCACGGCGACCTTGCGGCCGTTCAGGGTCGCCTCGGGCGAGCGGCGCTTGATTCCCTGCACGAGGAAGTGCGGGACCGACTCGTTCACGCGCGAGACGGCGAGCAGCATGCCGGGCGCGTTCGAGCGCTCCTCGCTGAACGTGAAGTCTTTGCGCAGGCAGGTGCCGGCCGTGAAGCCTGGCTGGGCGATCCCGCCGCGCGGGTAGTCGCGGTTGATCAGGTCGATCACCTCGAACACGTTCGCGCCGTACTGCTCGCAGTCCATCATCAAGAGGTTCGGCAGCGCGAAGTGCGTGTAGCGCAGGATGTTCGCCCAGATCTTCGCCAGCTCCGCCTGCACCGGCGTCGTCTGCACGATCGGCGCGTCGAACGCCTCGAACAGGCGGGCGACGTGCTCACAGGAGGCAGACGTGCCGTCGCTCGACTCGACCGCCCCGACGATGCACGGCAGCGTGTCGATCTCGGCGAGGAACTTGCCGGTCGCGATCCGCTCGGGGACGTGCGCGACGTGCACGTCGACGCCCGGGCGCAGACCGCGCTGGCGCTCCAGGTAGCCCGCGACGAAGTCGGTCGTGCCCGGCGCGATCGTCGAGCGCAGCACGATCGTGTGGCCGGGCCGCAGGTGCGGCAGCAGGTCGTCCAGCGCGGAGCGGATGTCGCGCATGTCGATCTCGATGTGGGAGAACGACGGCGTGCCGAGCGTCAGCACGATCGCGTCCGCACGCGCCCCGTCCGCGACGCGCTCGGAGACCGACAGGCGACCGCTCTTGTGGACCTTCGCGATCAGCTCGTCGGTGGCCGTCTCCTGGAACGGCATGCGCCCGGCCGCGACCGCCTCGAGTCGCTCGGCGTCGCGATCGATCCCGAGCACGCTCAGGCCGCGGTCGGCGAAGCTCAGCGCGAGCGGCAGCCCGACGCGGCCGAGACCGACGACCGCGACGTCGAAGGTGTCTGCGCTGGCGCCCATTCGACCCGCAGGCTAGCGCTCGCCGCGGCTGCGGCGAGCGTCGGCGGCGCGATCGCTGCGAACAGGGGTGGACATCCGTCTCACCGGCGTCAACGTCCGACGGCGACGGAGGTTGCGCTCAATCGGCCGCGTCCGGCTGCAGCGCGGCGCGATTGAGCGGGCGTGCCGCCGCTGCCGCGCCCGCGCGCTCGAGCGGCTGCCAGATGCGCTGCTTGAGCGTCAGCGCCGGCGCCTCGACGAAGTGCCATGAGAGGACGGCGAGCGCCAGCACGATCGGCATGGCGACGGCGAACGTGATCAGGCCGCTCGACGGCTTGAGCCACAGCACGACCGCCTGCTGCACGGGGAACGCGAAGATGTAGAGGCCGTACGAGTAGTCGCCCAGGCGCCGCGGCAGTCGCACGAGATGGCTGGTGCGGTAGTTCAGCAGCACGACGATGTACGGCAGGGCCAGCGCCGTCGCGAGCGGCACGACGTCCGTGCCTCCGATCGCGGCCGCGACGGCCCAGGCGAGGGCCAGCGTGCCGGCGATGCTCCAGCGCAGCGAGACCCAGCGGGCGAGCGCGAACAGGCTCGCGCCGATCGCGAACGCCGCCATCAGCCGCGGCAGCTCGTTGTAGACCCCGCTGTGCGCCGCGGCGACGAGCTGCTGAGGCGCCTGGATGTCGGCGATCGTCGCGACGATGCGGTTGCCGAGGGGGATGGCGTTGCGCACGGAGTCGACCGCCAGCAGCGCGAAGAAGATCGCGACGACCGGCATCAGCAGGCGCCGGCGCCCGGACAGGCCGAGCACGCCGACCAGGCCGAGCACGAGCACCACGCAGTACGCCTTCAGCTCTACCGGCAGCGTCCACAGAGGCTGGTTCACGACATACCTGAAGGGCGTCTCGGTGAACACGCCGGGGAGCTCGACGAAGGTCTGGAACGTCGCGTTGCTCAGCACGTACGCCTTCGTCATCGGGTCCTCGAGGTAGGTTCTCAGCGGGAGGGTCGTGGTCAGCGGGCCGAGGACCAGCGCCGTCAGCAGCAGCGAGACGACCAGCGCCGGCATCAGGCGCAACGCCCGCTTCATCGCGAACGACAGCGGCTTCGGGTCGTACGCCCAGCTGCGCGCGACGAGTAAGCCGCTGATCGCGAAGAAGATGACGACCCCTATCTCGCCCACGGCCTCGCCCATGACCGTGAGGGGGCCTCTCCTCAATATCGTGAGCTCGATCGAGTGGGCGACGATCACCAGCGTCGCGCCGACGAGTCGCAGCAGGTCGAAGTTGTTGGCGCCGCGTCCCTGTCGCAGCGCATGGTCGAGCCGCAGCTCGGGACGGCTGCGCAGCCGAACACGGCCGCCCACCCCGTCACGTCGCCGCCCCGTCATTCCCCCAATTGACGAATTAGGCGCTAGCAGATCCCCAGGATAACCGGATCGACGAGCGCGGAGCCGGGTTCGCGCGGAGCGCCGGGTTCGGCTAGCGCGGGCCGCGGCCGCGGCCGCGGCGGTGCGCGGCCCACTGCCTCGCGAAGCCGGCGACGAAGCGCGGGTTGTGGCGCGCGTAGCGCTTCCACAGGCGGCGCGGCTCCTGCAGCAGGCGGAACAGCCACTCCAGCCCGCGCCGCTGCATCCACGCGGGCGCCTGCGGGACCAGACCGGCGTGGAAGTCGAACGCCGCGCCGACGCCGATCAGCACCGGCGCGTCGAGCCGGTCGCGCATCGCCGCCATCCACTTCTCCTGCTTCGGCACGCCGATCCCGACCCACACGACGTCCGGTCTGGCGGCGTTGACGCGCGTCGCGACCTCATCGAGCTCCGCATCCGCGAGCGGGCGGTGCGGCGGCGACCAGCCGCCGGCGAGCTGAAGGCCGGGATGACGGTCGAGCAGGTTGGCGGCGAGCTGCGCGAGCGCCTCTTCGTCACGTCCGCCGTAGAGGTAGAAGCGCCGGCCACTGCCGGCGGCGCGGGCGCACGCACGCTCCATCAGCTCCGGTCCGTAGACGCGCGCGTCGATCTCGTGGCCGAGCGCTCTGAGCGCCCACACGAGCGGCTGGCCGTCGGGGACGGTGAACGCGGCCTCGTCGACGGCGGCTCTGAGCGCCTCGTCCTCGCGCGATTCCATCACCGTGTGGACCGCGGCGACGCACAGGTACTCGCGCGCGCCGAGCGCCACAGCCGCGTCGACCCAGTCGAGCGTGCGCTCGTAGTCGGTGACGGCCAGCGGCACGCCGAGGACCGGCGCCTGGTCGATCGGCGGCAGCTGCACCGCGGGCGCGGTCGGTGGAGGAGCGATGGCTTCGAAGGAGGAGGTCGACATTGCGGCGCAGCCTCGCGGGCGAGGGTTTCCGTCAGCGTGAACGGCTCAAACGCCCGATGGTTGCGCTGTTGCCACCGGATCGCCGGCCCCGTTCCGGCATTCGGTGGAACGAGAGTCTAGCCTGCGGCTGCGACGCCGCCCCTGCGGCGGCCCCTGAGATGAGCACGTTCGAGCCCGAGCCCGCCGAGCACGTCCTGACGTCTCCCGACGCGGGCGGGAAGGCCATCCGCGGCGGCGTCGTGCGCGTCGCGGGCTTCGGCGCCGGCCTGCTGCTCACGGCGGTCGCGTCCGTCTTCCTGCTGCGACACCTGGGCGTCGAGCGCTTCGGTCAGTACACGACGGTGATCGCGATCGTGACGATCGTCCAGGGCGTGACCGACGCGGGGCTGACGGTCGTCGGCCAGCGCGTCTACGTGCACGCCGACGGCGAGCGCCGGCGCACGCTGCTGGCCGACCTCGTCGGCATCCGCCTCGTCCTCACGCCGCTCGGGCTCGGGCTCGGCGTGCTGTTCGCGGTCGTCGCCGGCTATCCGGACGCGCTCGTGACCGGGACGCTCGTCGCCGGGATCGGGGTCGTGCTCGCGGTCGTCGCGGCGGCGCTCGCGATGCCGCTCAGCGCCGAGCTGCGACTCGGCGCGGTGACCGCGATCGACTTCGTGCGCC
The DNA here is from genome assembly GCA_963770165.1 of uncultured Actinomycetes bacterium. GTDB lineage: Bacteria > Actinomycetota > Thermoleophilia > Solirubrobacterales > Solirubrobacteraceae > Conexibacter. The sequence goes on along the minus strand of CAVYOK010000003.1, from coordinate 301,337 downwards.
AGCTCGCGATCGTCGCCGGCATCGTCCTGCTCGTGATCGCAGGCGCCGGGCTGTTGCCCTTCTTCTTCGTCTACGTCGTCGGAGGGGCGGCCGCGATCGTCGTGGCGCTCGCGTGCCTTGGGAGCGGCAGCTGGGTGGCACCGCGCTTCTCCTGGCGCGAGTGGCGCCCGCTGCTCCGGGAGGCGTTCCCGGTCGCGCTCAGCCTGCTCGTCAACACGACCTACGTGCGGGCGCTGATCATCCTCTGCTCGCTGCTCGCCACGGCCGAGCAGACCGGCCTGTTCGCGACGTCGTTCCGCGTCGCGGAGATCATGCTCGGGGTTCCCCAGCTGATGATGGGGGCGGCCTTCCCGATCCTCGCCCACGCGCACGTCGCCGACGAGGAGCGGCTCGCGTACGTCATGCAGCGAATGGGCGAGGCGGCGCTGCTGGTCGGGCTCGGGCTCGGGCTCGTGCTCGCCGTCGGGGCGAGACCGATCGTGCTGCTGATCGGAGGCGAGGCGTTCGAGGCGGCGGCGACGCCGATGCGGATCCAGTCGGTGGCGATCGCCGGGGCGTTCGTGACCGGCGTCGGCACGACGGCCCTGATCGTCGCGCAGCGTCAGCGCGAGCTGCTGCTCGTCAACGCGCTCTCGCTGGTCGTTGTGCTCGTGCTCGGCGTCGCGCTGATCCTGCCGTGGGAGGCGAACGGCGCCGCCGTCGCCGCCAGCGTCGGCGAGGTCGTGCTGGCGGTCGCCGCGTTCGGCCTGCTCGTGCGGGCGCGCCCGGCGCTGCGACCGAGGCTCGCCTACGTCCCGAAGCTCGCGCTCGCGGCCGGCCTGGGGGCGCTCTGCATCCTCCTGCCGCTGCCGGATGCGGTCGCCACGGCGGTCGCGTTGCTCGTCTACGCCGGCGTGGCACTGCTCCTGCGCGCGGTCCCGACGGAGCTGCTCGAAGCGCTGCTGCGTCGCCGCGCCACGCTCGGGTAGCGGCTAGTCTTCCGCGTCGCTCTCGGTCGCCGGGGGCGTTGACAGCACGCCGTGACCGCCCCAGCGCTGTCGTGCTGCTGCATGCAGGCGACCGATCCAGCCGAGGCCGCGGACGCGCACGGCGTGCTCGATCGCGGGCGCCAGCGCGTGATGCGCGAGCGCGCGCCAGTCGACGGCGCTCCACGCCGCGGCGAGCGCGGTGCGGTGGCGGTGTCGCAGCCGGTCGAACACGGGACACCGCCAGCCCACGTCGGCCAGCACGTGCCAGGCGATCGTCAGTTGCGGAAGGCGCGCCTGCGCACGCGAGACGCCGAACGTGCGCGCGATCTTTTCGGCGCTCGCGCTGGTGCCGCCCACCGCTCGGTTGACGTGCACGTCGACGACCGTCACGACGGCGCCCGTCGCCGCCGCGCGGCCCATCAGCAGCCAGTCGTTGCCGATCGCGTTCGGCATCGGCAGCGCACGGCGAAGAGTCTCGGCGCGCATCAGTCCGTACATCACCCCGTTGTCGTCCACCGTGCGGAAGTAAGCGCGGACGCGGGCGTCCGTCGTCGCCTGCGCGTGGTCGTGGACGACGCCGTCCGCGACGTGGTGGTCGCCGTCGAAGTAGCGGGCGCGGCCGTACACGACCGCGCGACCGGGATCTGTCAGCAGCAGCGCGAGGCAGCGCTCGACGTAGCCGGGATCGAGCCAGTCGTCGTCGGCGAGCAGCATCGCGAAGTCGCCCCGCAGCTGCTGACCGAGCGCGTTGAAGTTCGCGGTCGAGCCGCCGGCGTTCGAGGCGTGGCGCAGGTAGCGGATGCGCCGATCCTCGCCGGCCATCCGGCGTACGAGCCGTTGGGTGCCGTCGCGCGAGGCCTGGTCGGACACGACGATGTCCAGTGCGCGGTGCGTCTGCGCGCATGCCGAGCGCAGCGTCCGCTCGAGCGTCGCGGCGCGCTCGTAGGTCGGGATCGCGATCGTGACGAGCGGCACGGCGGGCCGTGCGGTCACCGGAGTGAGATCATGTCGCCGTGTCCCGGGTCTGCGTCGTGCATCTCGTGTGGGCGCCGCTGGGACTCGAGCCGCTGCGCCGCTTCGCGCGATCGTATCGAGCCCGCCCGGCCGGTCACGATCACGCGCTGCTCGTCGTCTTCAACGGCTTCTCGGGCGACGCCGACGCGCTCGCCGCGGCGCGCGCCGAGCTCTCGGACGTGCCGCACGAGGCGCTCGTGCTCGGCCGGCCGGTGCAGGATCTGGCGGCGTATCGTGCGGCCGTCGAGCACGCGCGTGGGGTACACGCCGTCTGCTTCCTCAACTCGCACAGCGAGCCGCTGGCCGACGGGTGGCTCGCCCTGCTGATGGAGGCGCTCGCCGAGCCCGGCGTGGGGATCGTCGGTGCCACCGGGTCGCACGAGTCGGCCTACAGCGCCGCGCCGCGGCCGCTGAAGCCGCTGCGGCGCAGGCAGTTCCCGCCGTTCCCCAACCCGCACGTGCGCACGAACGCGTTCGCGCTCGAGCGCGAACGCGCGCTGGCACTCGACTGGACGATCGGACGCGGCAAGAGCTCCGCGCATCAGCTCGAGAGCGGCTGGCGCGGCCTGACGCGCCAGCTGCTGGACGCGCGGCTCGAGCCGCGCGTCGTCGGCCGCGACGGGCGCGGATACGCCCCGCCGGACTGGGCGGCGAGCGCGACCTATCGCGCCGGAGGCCAGGCGAACCTGCTCATCGGCGACAACCGCACGCGCCAGTTCGAGGAGGCGGATCCCGCGCGGCGCGCCGAGCTGGCGCGGATGGCTTGGGGCGCCGCCGCCGATCTCAGCCCGCGGCGCGCTCGAGCGTCGCGAGCGTGATCGCCGCGAAGCGGTTCCAGGTGAAGCCGCGTGCGCGCTCCCGCCCACGCGCGCTCAGCTCGACGCGGCGCTGCGGGGATAGCAGGACGCGCTCGAGCGCGGCAGCGATGCTCGGGACGCTCGTGGGGTCGGCGTACTCGACCGCGTCGCCGCCGACCTCGGGCAACGACGAGATGTTCGACGTCACCACCGGCGCGCCGGCCGCCATCGCCTCCAGCACCGGCAGTCCAAAGCCCTCGCCGAGCGACGGATAGCAGAAGGCGCCGCAGCGCCGGTAGAGCTCGGCGAGCTGGGCGTCGGAGACGTAGCCGAGGCGCAGGCAGCGGTCGCCGAGCGAGTCGAGCGCCGCAGTCGTCTCACCGGTGTCCCAGCCGAGCTTGCCGACGACGGCGAGCGGGTGCGCCCGCTGCAGCTCCTGTGGCAGCGCGCGGTAGGCGGCGACGAGACGGGGCAGGTTCTTGCGCGGCTCGAGCGTCCCGACAGCGAGCACGAAGCCCGGCTCGGGGAGGCGTCCCTGCGGGCGATTCTCCGCCGCCTCCAGGGAGGACGCGACGCCGAGCGGCGCGACGACCGTGCGCGAGCTCACGTGCGGATAGCGCGCCACGAGCCCGTGCTGCGTCGCCTTCGAGATGCAGAGGATCGCCGCCGAGTGGCGCAGCGCGGGTGGGAGCGTCGCGCGCTCGATCAGGCGCGAACGGCGATTCGGCTCCATCGCCGGCTCGAAGGCGACCATGTCGTACATCACGAGCACGCCGGGCGCTCGGCGCAGCATCCACAGCGTCAGATACGAGTTGGTCGACAGGAAGACGTCGCATTCGCGACTGACCGCGAGCGCGGTCCGCACATGCCACCACGGGTCGGCGGCCGCGATCTCCCGCCACGCGAAGCGCTCGTCGAGCTCGGCGTTCCACGGCGTCCGCACATAGCAGCGGTAGGCATGCGGCTCGTCGCGACGCGCGAGCGCGAGCAGCAGCTCGCGTACGAGGCGTCCGCGACCCGCCGGCACCTCGACCGCCGCGCGCGCGTCGATGCCGATCGTCAGCGGCCGGTCGGAGGACGTGGAGCCCGGGTGCACTGGCGGAAGGTTGGCAGACGGCCGGCGTCGGGCTCATTCCCTAGGCTCCAGCGCTATGTCATCCCCCAAGCGCGCACTCATCACCGGCATCACCGGCCAGGACGGCTCCTACCTCGCGGAGTTGCTGCTCGACGAGGGCTACGAGGTGCACGGGATGGTGCGGCGGGCGTCGACCGAGAAGTTCGACCGCATCGAGCACCTGCGCGATCGCATCACCCTGCACCAGGGCGATCTGCTGGACCAGCGCTCGCTCGTTGACACGCTGCGCGCGGCGCGGCCCGCCGAGGTCTACAACCTCGCGGCGATGTCGTTCGTAGCGCTGTCGTGGGTCCAGCCGACGCTGACGGCCGACTTCACCGGCGTCGGCGTCACGCGGATCCTCGAGGCGCTGCGCGAGACGTGCCCGGAGGCGCGCTTCTACCAAGCCTCCAGCTCCGAGATGTTCGGCAAGGTACGCGAGGTCCCGCAGAACGAGCAGACGCCGCTCTACCCGCGCTCGCCCTACGGCGTCGCGAAGGTCTACGGCCACTTCATCACGATCAACTACCGCGAGTCCTACAACCTGCACGCGACCAGCGGGATCCTGTTTAACCACGAATCGGAGCGTCGTGGCTTGGAGTTCGTCACGCGCAAGATCACGTGGCACGCGGCGGCGATCAAGCACGGGCTGCGCGACAAGCTCGCGCTCGGCAACCTCGACGCGCAGCGCGATTGGGGCTACGCGAAGGACTATGTCCGAGCGATGTGGCTGATGCTCCAGCAGGACGAGCCCGAGGACTTTGTGATCGCGACTGGCCAGACGCACACGGTGCGCGAGTGCGTGCAAGTGGCGTTCGACGAAGCCGGCTTCTCCGACTGGGAGAGATACGTCGAGATCGACCCGCAGTTCCTGCGCCCCGCCGAGGTCGACCTGCTGATCGGCGACCCGACGAAGGCGAAGGAGAGACTCGGTTGGGTCCCCGAGACGAGCTTCGAGGAGCTGATCCGGCTGATGACGCGCTGCGACCTGGAGCTGCTCTCGCCGCGCTAGGCCGGGCGATCCTCGCCGAACGGGCTCGACCGGCGCCAAGGCGCGTCGGAGGCGAGCATCGCCGCGTTGTCGGGGCGTTCGCCGTCGCCGGCGAAGCGGCCGAGCACGAACGTGTCGTGCGGATGGCGGACGACCGCCTCGTGGATCTCGACGCCGGCGCGATCGAGCAGGCGCAGGAGCGACTCGCCGTCGAAGACGTGATGGTGGAGCAGGCGCGTGTCGACGTTGTCGCGTCGCGCCGCCTCCCACTGCTCGCGCGGCGAGTCGTCGGCGTCGCGGGAGCGGTCGTGGAGCCGCAGCGTCTCGTCGAGGTGCGTGAGGTCGTCCTCGCCGATCCCGGCCGCGAAGTCCCCGACGATGTGCTCCAACGGCGTGACGGGCCGGCGATGGTCGAACGTGCCGGCTCGGTGCGGCGCGACGAGCAGGATCCAGCCGCGTGGTACGAGCACGCGCCGCCACGCAGCCAGCTCCGCCAGCGGGTTGGCGAAGTGCTCGATCACGTGGGATGACAGGACGACGTCCCACGTGGAGTCGGGTAGCCCGACCAGCTCGCCGCCCTCGATCACGTGCAGCCGCCCGAGCGGCGCGCCGTCCGGCGCGAACGGCTCGCGCGCGTCGAGCGCGTGCCACGCGGTGTCGGTGCGCCACTGGACGGCGTCGCAGCTCGCGAGACGCCGGTAGACGGGGCAGATCCCGCCGGCGCAGAAGCGGTCGCTCGGGCCGCCGATCTCGATGCCGCGCAGCCCCGCCAGCGGCGCGGTAAAGCGGTCCGGCAGCGGCCGGCGGTGACCGGCGAGCCGCCAGCGGGCGTTGACGGCCGCGTCCTTCAGGCCCATGGCGTGCGTGCGGGGCGGCGCATGCCGGCACCGTAGCGATGCCCGTCGACCGCGTCCTCTACCGTTGCGCCGCGATGTCGCCCTTGTGCCGTCTCTGCGGCGGTCATGCCCGGCCGTCCGAGTTGCTCGCCCCGCTGCCGTTCCTGACCTGCGAGCGCTGCGGCTTCGCGTTCCGCGAGGACCGTGGCGAACGCGACGTGCACGCGATCTACGAGTCCGGCGCGTACACGGAGGCGCGCGGAGCCGAGTACTCCGATCCGCGAACCTTGGGCGAGCGCCGTCGCCACGCGCGTGTGCGGCTCGACTTCATCGCCCCGCACGCCGACGGCGGCCGCCTGCTCGATGTCGGTGCCGCCGGCGGGGCGTTCGTCGAGCAGGCGCTCGCCCGCGGGTTCGACGCCGAGGGCGTCGAACCGACGCCTGAGTTCGCGGCGTTCGCGCGCGAGACGCTCGGCGTCCCGGTGCGGGCGACGACCGTCGAGCAGGCTGGGCTGGTCGACGGCTCGCTCGACGTCGTGACGATGTGGCACGTGCTCGAGCACGTGCCCGATCCGGTCGCCGTGCTGACGCTGCTCGGCGCCGTGCTGCGCCCGGACGGCGTGCTCGCGCTCGAGGTGCCGAACGCCGCCGGCCACCTCGCGCGGTCCCTGGGGCGGGCCTGGCCGTCGCTGGAGCCCGACGTGCACGTGAACCAGTTCGGTCCCCGCAGCCTCGCGCAGGCACTCGAGCGGGCCGGCCTCGCCGTGGTCGAGGTCGGCACCGTGACGATCGCGCCCTACCTCACGCGGGCAGAGCGGCTGCGCCCGCGTCAGCTGGCGCACCGGCTGCGCGGTGCGTGGGCGCTGCGCAGCGTCTCGCCGACCCATCCGCACGGACACGAGTTGCTGCGTGCCGTCGCGCGCCGGCCTCACGCGCCGACGACGCCCGCGCGCTCGTAGACCGCGGCCGTCTCACGCGCGCAGCGCTCCCACGAGAACTGCGCGGCGCGGGCGAGGCCGGCGGCGCGCAGGCGCGTGCGGAGCTCCGCGTCGCCGAGCAGACGCTCGATCGCCGCGCGGATCGCGGCCGGGTCGGCGGGGTCGAACAGCAGCGCGGCGTCGCCGGCGACCTCCGGCATCGACGCGCGGTCCGAGCACGCGCCCGGCACGCCCCGCGCCATCGCCTCCAGCACCGGCAGGCCGAAGCCCTCGTAGAACGACGCGAACACGTGCGCCGTCGCGGCGCGCCACAGCCCCTCGACGTCGGCGCGCGGCAGCCAGCCGGGGAAACGCACCTGCTCGCCGACGCCGGCGGCCTCGGCGCGCGCGCGCAGCGCCGCCTCGTGCTCGGTCGCGTACCCGGGCACGACGAGCAGCGGGCGCCGCTCGTCAGGGATGCCCGCGAGCGCGTCGATCAGCCCTTCGACGTTCTTGTGCGGGCGCTTCGCCGCGAGGCTGAGCAGGATCGGGCGCTCGCCCAGCCGCAGGCGCGCGCGCAGCTCTGCTGCAGATGTCGCCGGCGCGTCGGCCGGCGGCAGCGTGGTCGCGAGATGCACGACGTCGATCCGCTCGGGCGGGAAGCCGATCACGCGCGCGACGTCGTCCTTCGTCGCCCGCGAGTCGGCGATCACGCGTCGCGACGCCTTCACCGCCGCCGGCACGAGCAGGCGCATGCCGAGTCCGCGCACGCCGAAGTGCGCGTCCGGAACGACGGCGTAGTGGAGGTCGTGGACCGTGGTGACGCGTGGCGGGCCGCCGACCCAACGAGCTGGTCCGGTCGACGCGAGCGAGTGGATCAGGTCCGCGCCGAGCTGTCGCGCAAGCCGCGGCACGTGACGCTGCTCGCCCCACACCCATTGCTTGCGGTCGCGCGCATCGACCGGCGCGAGCACCGAGCGCACTGGTCCCTCAGGACCCCACGGCGCGTCGCGGTCGTCGGCCGCCGTGCGGTTGACGATCGCGACCGGCTCGAGCCCGTCGATCGCCGCCAGGCGTGGCAGCAGCTCGCGCGCGTAGACCTCCATCCCGCCCGTCTCGCCTGGCACGAGGAAGACGAGGTTGAGCGCGACGCGCATCGGTCAGTGCGCCGCGGCGCCGAGCCGCGCCAGATCTGCTTCGACCATCTCCGCCACGAGCTGCTCGAACGACATGCGCGGCGCCCACCCGAGCACCGTGTGCGCGCGCGACGGGTCGCCGACCGGCGGGCACGGCTCCGGCGGGCGCACGAAGCGCGGGTCGACCTCGACGCGGTCGCGGCCGTCGGGCAGCCGCCGCTCGACGCCGGCCGCCGCGAACGCCGCGTCGACCAGCTGCTCGACGGTGCGCCCGACGCCGGAGGCGAGCACGTAGTCGCCCGGCTCGTCGTGGCGCAGCGCGAGCACCATCCCTTCCACGACGTCGCGTGCGTGCGACCAGTCGCGCACCGCGTCGAGCGAGCCGAGCGTCAGCGTCTCCGCCCGCCCGGCGGCGATCGCCGCCACGCCGGCGCTGACCTTGCGCGGCAGGAAGCGCTCCGGCCGGCGCGGCGACTCGTGGTTGTACGTGATCGTCGAGACGAGGAAGCGGCCGTGGTGCGCGCGCAGCGTGCCGACCAGGCCGTGCGCCGCCAGCTTCGCGACCCCATAGGGCGAGCGTGGGCGCATCGGCGAGGACTCGTCCTGCGGCGAGACGCCGGCGTCGCCGAAGACCTCGCTCGAGCTCGCGACGAGCACGCGCACCTCGTGGTCGAGCGCGCCCGCCGCCGCCAGCAGCGTCGCGGTCCCGCCGGCGATCGCGCCCATCACCTCGCTCGGGTCCTCCCACGAGTCCGGCACGAACGTCGGCGCGGCGAGGTGGTAGATCTCGTCGGGCGCCGCCTCCTGCACGGCGCGACGGATCGAGTCCGGCTCAAGCAGGTCCATGCGCAGCAGCGGGACGCGGCCGGCGAGCAGCTCGACGCCCGCCTGCTCGGACGCGCCTGCCGCCGCGCGCCCCGCCCCGATCACCTCGTCGCCGTCCGCCAGCAGCCGCTCCGCGAGGTAGCCGCCGTCCTGTCCGGTCACGCCGGTGATCAGCACGCGTCGCCGGCTCATGCCGCCACCGTCCCGCGCTCGTACGCCGCCAGCACCGTCTCCAGCGAGTGCTCCAGCGACAGGCGCGTGGCGTTGCGCCCGAACCACTCCGCCGTCGCCTCGCGCAGCGCCGGCCCCGCCGCGCGCACGCGCAGGATCGCGTCGGCCAGATCGTCGGCCGACGCGCTCGCGGCGACGAAGCCGTTCTCGCCCTCGTCGACGAGCTCGGTCGCGGCGTTGTCCTCGCCGGCGATCACGACGCTCGGCGTGCCGCGCGCGGCCGCCTCGACGACGACGAGCCCGTAGCCCTCGCGCGACGAGGGCAGCACCATGCAGAGCGCGGTGCGCAGCGCCTCCTCCACACGCGCGTGCTCGACGAAGCCGGGCGCGTCGACCGCGTCGGCGAGCCCGAGCCGCTCGACCTCCGCGAGCACGCGCGGGCGCTCGGGCCCGTCGCCGAGGATCTCCGCGCGCAGCTCCGGGGCGGTCTCGCGCACGCGCGCCAAAGCCGGCAGCAGCGCCGGCACGCGCTTCTCGGGGATGTGGCGGCCGGCGAACACGACGACGTCTCGCGCCGGCGCGGGCGTCGGCCGCTCCAGCGGGCCGGCGTACTCGCCGGTCAGCACCGTCGGCTCGCCGCGCAGCCCCTCGCCGTGCAGCCGCGCCGCGTGCAGGCGCGAGAAGCAGAACGCGCGCTGCGGCACGCGCGCGCAGCACCGCTGCACGAAGGCGCCGACGGCACCGCCGAGCCGGCCGAGGTACGCGCGCCAGTACGCGCGCGACCACACCTCGTGCCAGTCGACGACGATCGCGTAGCGGTGCAGCGGCCTCGCGCCCGCCGCCGCGAGCAGCGAGAAGTACGGGAACGAGGCGGTGTGGACGGCGTCGTAGCGGCGGCCGTGCAGCAGCAGGTGCCACAGCACGCCGAGCCCGAATACGAGCGGCGGCAGGATCCGCCGGCGGCCGCTCGCGTCGCTGACGTAGAGCGCCATGCGGGGGCCGACGACGCGCACGTCGACGCCCTCGACGCCGGGGTCGATGCCGCGGTCCCATTGGCGCAGCGTCAGGTAGGTGACCTCGTGCCCGTCGGCCGCCAGCCGCTCGCCGAGGTTGCGGTACCAGCGCTCGGCGCCGCCCACGGTATGGGGGAACAGGCAGTCGTAGACGAGGCAGATGCGCACGCGACGTCAGCGCTCGTCGGGATCGGCGGCGTCGGGGCTGCGCAGCGCCACCAGCAGCGCGCCCGCGACGGCGAGCGGCACGCCGAGGACGAGCAACGGCAGCAGCAGCCAGTACAGCCACGGGCCGACCGCGCTGAACGTCGCGGCGCGGTCGATCAGGTCCGGGACGCTCGCCAGCACGCCGCGGCGCCCCTGCTCCTGGAACGTGAGGATGAAGGCGGCCGCGCGCTCGGTGCCGTCGACGCTCGCGCGCGTGCGCGTGAGCACGCGCGGATCGCCGCTGCCGGACACCACGACCGGGCGCGTGCCGACATTGCGCAGGCAGGCCGTGCCGATCAGCGCGTGCGGCGGTGGGTCGATCGGGACCGTGCGCGCCGCCGCGTCGGTGGTCCCGCCCGGCACCGTCGCGCTTGCGCGATAGCCCGACCCGGAGAGCGTCAGCTCCAGCGGCGCGGTCGCGCGGCCGCTGCTCGGGCGCGTGGCGATCGTCGCCGTCGCGGCGTCGTCGTCGATCGCGATCCGCGGCTCGCACGCCGTCGCGCCCGCCGCGAGCACGAGGTCGGCCTGCGCCCGGGAGCCGAACGGCACCGGCGTCCCGGCCGACGCCGCCTGCTGGCGCTCGATGCGCGGCAGCATCTGCGTGAGGAACGCGAGCGCGACGACCGCCAGCAGGACGCCGGCGGCGACGAGGGCGCGGCGCTGCGGATCCCTAGGCATAGAACCTCAGCGCGACCATCCCGAGGCCGCCGAGCTGCAGCGCGACGGCGGCGCCGAGCAGCAGCGCCGCGAGCAGCGGGCCGAGTCGACGCGGCAGCGACGTCGCCACGAACGCAGCCGCGAGGGCGAACACGGCGACAAGCGGCAGCAGGTAGCGGCCGACGATCAGCGGATCCGGCGAGCCCAGCAGCGCCAGGTAGGAGACGAGGTGCAGCAGCGCGATCAGCGCGAGCGTGATCGCGGCGACGCCGATCGCCACGTGGCGCTGGCGCCAAAGCTCGCGGCGGCGCACGACCGCGGCCGTGTAGAGCGCGAGCAGTCCGCCGGCGGCTGCGAGCTGGATCGCGCTGTAGATCCGCTGCGGGTAGCGGACCTCGAGCCAGCCGAACGCGCCGAAGAACGTCTCGATGTACATCTGCCGGTAGCCGTAGCTCGGCCCGAGCGGCGCCTGCATGTTCGGCAGCGGCGGCAGGTAGAACTGCCACACGAGCGACGCGAACTCGCTGAGCTTGAAGCCGCCCTGGTGGATGTAGTCGGTCTGGCCGCCGTACAGCGAGGAGCCGTTGCCAGCGGTGAAGAGGCGGAATGCGACCAGCGCGACGCCGAGCAGGGCGAGGCCGGCGCCCGTCCAGCGCAGCGCCGCGCGCAGCGCCGGCCGGTGGTGCCAGTAGGTGCAGGCGAGCACGACGGCGAGCGCCGGCAGCAGCGCGATGCCGCGCCCGTGCGTGAGCGCGGACGCGGCCGCGAGGGCGCACAGGCCGACCACGCGGCGCGCGGACGGACCGCGTTTGAGCGCGCGGATCGCGAGCGCGAGGAACGCCGTCCAGACGGTCACGAGCAAGATGTCTGCGTTCACGATCGCGCTCAGCGAGACGAGCTGTGGCTGCAGCGCGACGAGGCCGGTCGCCAGCGTGCGCGCCCACACGCGGCGCGTCAGCTCGCTGACGGCGACCCACGTCAGCGCGACCGTCGCCAGGAACAGCAGGATGCTTGCGGCGCGCGCGGCGAGCAGGCGGCTCCACAGCGAGCTGGAGGGGCTGACGCGGTACGCGACGGCCTCGTAGGCGTAGTACAGCGGAGGGTTCTTGCCGATCGGATTGACGCCGTCCCCGTCCTTGCGCGCGGCGTCGGGCAGCGTGCGCTCGAACGCGCGCCACGGCGCCTGGTCCGCCTCGCTCCACGACGGCTGCGCTCCGGGCGTGCCCATCGCGAGGCGCAGCCCGAGGCCGTCCATCGCGCGCTGCTGCTCGGTCGAGTGGCTGCCCGCCCCGCCATAGGCCGTTGGAGATGGAGCATCGCCGGTCTCGGCGAGGTGCTGGACGTAGGCAAAGTGCTCGGACTCGTCCGGACCCTGGAACGGCGGCAGCACGATCGCCCACGCCAGCGACAGGACCGCGGCCGTCGCGAGCAGCAGGACGAGCGGCCGCGGCGTCGCGCGCAGGCGCTGCATCGACCGCGTTGCCGCTGCGCTCAGGCGGCCGCCGGCGGCGGTCGCTGGCTCGGGGCGTTGAGCGGCAGTCATGCGAGGGCGGGAGCGTAGCGCGCGTGCGCGATGTCCGACGATCGCGTCGGACCGCTGGCGGCGTCGAGCCCGTCCGCTAGCATCGCGACCGCGAAAGTGCGCGACTTTCCCCTGGCGCGCGCGTTGCAGCTCGACGGAGGCGGAATCGGCCCCGCCCGTACGCCCCGTCCCGCCCGCATGAGCACGCTCGAGAACACGCTCACCGCCGATCGCCCGGATCCGACCACGCCGCTGCGCGTGTCGGTCGTGATCCCCTGCCTCAACGAGGCGGAGAACATCGTCGAATGCGTCACGAAGGCGCGCGAGGCGCTTGTGCGCAACAACATCCCTGGCGAGGTCGTCGTCGCCGACAACGACTCCGACGACGGCAGCCGCGAGCTGGCCGAGACCGCCGGCGCGCGCGTAGTGCATGAGCCGCGGCGCGGCTACGGCAGCGCCTACTTGGCCGGCTTCGCGGCCGCGCGCGGCGAATACATCGTGATGGGCGACGCCGATCTCACGTACGACTTTGACGAGATCCCGAGATTCCTCGCCGAGCTCGAGGATGGCGCCGACATGGTGATCGGCGACCGCATGCAGAACATCCACCCGGGCGCGATGCCGTGGCTGCATCGGTATGTGGGCAATCCGCTGCTGTCAGGCTTCCTCAATGTGCTGTTCCGCACCGGCGTCAGCGACGCGCACTGCGGCATGCGCGCGCTGCGACGCGACAAGCTGCCGCAACTCGACCTGCGCACGACGGGGATGGAGTTCGCCTCGGAGATGGTGATCCGGGCGGCGAAGGAGCAGCTCGACATCCGTCAGTTCCCGATCGAGTACCACCCGCGCGGCGGCGAGTCGAAGCTGTCGAGCTTCCGCGACGGTTGGCGGCACCTGCGCTTCCTGCTCGTGCACTCGCCGAACCACCTGTTCATCTTGCCGGGGGCTCTGATGGCGCTGCTCGGCGTGCTCGTCGCCGCGATGGTGCTGGCGCGCGTCGACGTCTTCGGCCGCCAATGGGACGTCCACGCGCTGATCGCCGGCGCTCTGCTGATGATCGTCGGCACGCAGGTCGTCGCGCTCGGCCTCTGCGCGCACGCCTACGGCACGTACTTCATGAACGAGCGCGATCCGTGGTTCGACCGCATGCGCGGTCGCTACAGACTCGAGCACGGCCTGCTGCTCGGCGGTGGGATCGTGCTCGCGGGCCTCGCGATGGTCGGCGTGATCGTCGTCGAGTGGATCGATCGCGGCTTCGGCTCGCTCGGCGAGGAGCGCCTCGCGATCGCCGCGCTGACGCTCGTGATCGTCGGCATCCAGATCTTCTTCTCGTCGTTCCTGCTGAGCATCCTCGGCTTGCGCCGCACCGCGACCTGAGCGGCCGCAGCGCCTACCCCAGCAGGCGGCGCCTGAGCGGGCGCACGAGGCGGCGCACCGCCGGCCGGTGGCGCACGCGCAGCAGGCGCTGCGCGCCCGGCAGCCGGCGCACGAGCCCGGCGATGCGTGCGTAACGGCGCAGCGTGTTGCGCTCGTGGATGTGGCCGCGATGCAGCTCCAGCTCGACGCGCGCGTCCGCCATCAGCTGACGCGCGCCGTCCGCGACCGGTGCGGGCGCGTGCCGAATCGCCGTGAGCGCGGCCGCCATGAACGTGCCCGCCTGCTCCCACGACGGCCAGCTGCGAGCCGTCGCGAGCGCATTCGTGCGCAGGAAGTGCAGCAGCCGGCGGTCGCGCGCGAGCAGGTCGAGCTGGCGTGCGGCGCCACGCTCGTCGTCCCAGTCGACGACGAGCCCGTTCCAGCCATGCTCGACGTACTCCTCGTGCCCCGTCACAGGCGTCGTGACGACGGTCGCCCCCATGTGGAAGCCCTCCAGCGGCGGCCCGTACATGCCCTCGACGCGCGAGAGCTTGAGCACGACGTCGCTGTCGGCGTACAGCTGCGCCATCTCGCGCTGCGACAGCGGCCCGACGATGGCGTCCGGCACGTCGCTGTCGAGCGCTCGCGGCGTGCCGGTGACGACGGTCAGATGGCGTGGCTCGCGCATGTGCCCGACCGCTCTGACCGCCTCGCGCACGCCCTTGAACCACACGCCAGGGTTGCCCTCGACGACGATCCGCAGCGGTCCGTCGCCGCGCACGTCGAGTGCGCGCGGCGAGGCGAAGACGTCCTTGTCGATGCCGTTGCGGACGAAACGGCAGGTCGCCTGCGGCCGCAGCTGCGCGAGCGTGTCGGCGATCCAGCGCGCCTCGGTCACGACGGCGACGGGCAGTCCCTGCGTGAGCGCGGCGACGTTTCGCGCCGGGTCGCCATAGGGGTAGAAGCGGTCCTCGAGACTCTGCACGAACGAGGCGTAACGGTCGGCCTGCAGCTCGAACAGCGAGAAGGTCGTCTCCCACCACGTCGAGATGGCGATGTCGAAATGCTCCGCGCGCGCCTCCGCGAGCCCCTCGACGTGCAGGTGGGCGAGGCTCTCGAACTCCCACGGCTCCAGCTCCTGCGCGTGCGTCAGCACGAGCGTCACGTCGTGGTCGTGTCTGGTCGCGAGCTCGCGCGCGTGCTGGACCACGACGCCGACGCCGCCGGACAGCTGCAGGTCGTGGAGCAGAAAGGCGAGCTTCACGGCGCTTCGCTCGTGCCGCCGCCCTCCAGCTCGCGGACGCGCGCCTCGAAGTAGGCCAGGTCGCTCTCGCGCTGACGCTCCCAGCGGCGCTGTTCGCCGAGGTCGGTCTGCGCGATCCGCGGGGCGGTCGCGAGCATCGCCGCGTCTGGTCCGAAGGCAAGCAGGAAGTGCGTCGGGACGCCGTCCGCGACGCACACGGAGGCGACCTCCTCCGTCTCCGTGCCGGGCCGGGCAAGCGCCGACCCCTGCAGGGCAAGCTGCTGCACGAGCACGTGGTCGGTGGGCAGCAGACTGCGCAGCTCCTCGACCGCGCCCTCGCCCCATGTGGTCGCGTGGTGCGGGTTCTCGAGCGCCCAGAAGGCGTCGTTGGGAACGCTCGCGACGACGCTCGTGTCCGCCTGCTCGGCCAGCTCGACGAGCAGCCGCACGAGCGGCGCGAACGTCGCGAGGTGCTCGATCGTCTCGAAGCACGTCACGCAGCGGCGATCGTCCGGCGCCGCGGCGAGCAGCTGCGCGCGCACGCGCTCCAGCGCGGAGGCATCGGCGAGGTCCGCGACGAGCGGCTCGAGCTGCTGTGCCGGGATCGTCGTGCGCGCCTGCTCGACGGCCGACTCGTCGGCGTCGACGAGCAGCGCCGTGCCGGCGTACGGCCTGCCGAGCCCGGCCGCCGCGGCGAGGCCGTTGCCGCAGCCGAGGTCGCACCAGGCGGCGCTCGCGTGCACGAGCGGCGCGGCCGCCGCGTAGCGCAATTCGTGCTCGACGCGGATCGCGGGAGCGGTCTCTCGGGTGATGCGCTGCTGCCAGTCGGGCATGCGGAGGAGCGGGGGTTGGGGACGGCCCCGTAATCTACCCCGCGTCACGGCCGGCGCCCCGGCCGGCCGGCGCGCTTCGTACGATCCAGGCCGATGTCCCTGATGCTCTCCCGCGGGCGGATGCCCTATCCGACGCCGTCGCTCGGCGCTCCGCTGCGGCTCGCGTTCGTGGGCCAGGCGACGTTCTTCGAGGCCTGTGCGCTGACGCGGGACGCGGGCGGCCTGGCGACGCAGTTCGTCGAGTTTCGCCAGGACGGCGACGCCGAGCAGATGCTCGCGACGGTGCGCGAGTGGCGGCCGCACGTCGTGCTCGTGTTCCGGCCGGAGATCGTGCCGCACGGCCTGTTTGCCGAGCTGGACGCCGCGACCGTCGGCTTCCTCACGGAGCCGCTCCCGCGCGACGCGAAGGGCCACCATCCCGACCTTGCGCAGCGGCTGCGTGCGCTGAAGCGCGTGGACGCGGACAACTTCGACCGCATCGTCGCGTTCGACCCCAACGTCGTGCCGGCAGCCGAGGGCGTGCTGCCGGTGTGGCGCTCGCTGCCACTGCCGGTCGACGATCGCTTCTTCGCCGAGCCGGCACCGCTCGCCGCAACGCCGCGCGTGATGTTCGTCGGCCGCTCGACGGCGCACCGCGAGCGGCTGCTCGAGCCCTCCAAGCACGCCTTCGATCTGCTGCACATCGCCTTCGGCGTCGACGCCGAGCGGCTCGACGCGCTGATGCGCGAGCACGACGTCGGCATCAACCTCCACAATGAGCCGTACCCCTCGTTCGAGAACCGCGTGTCGCTGCACCTGGCGGCGGGCCACCTCGTGCTGAGCGAGCCGCTGCACCCGACGCACGGGCTCGAGCCGGGGATCGACTTCCTCGAGATCGGCAGCCCCGAGACGCTGCACGACACGATCGCGCTGCTGCGGCGCTTCCCCAACCTCCACCATCGCGTGCGCGTGCGCGGACGCATGAAGGCCGAGGAGTTTCGCGCCTCGCGCGTGTACCCGCGGCTCGTGCACGACCTGCTGCTGGACCTGCGGGCGTTCGGGACGCGGCGCGCCGGGACGCTCGACTAGGCTCCGCGCATGGCGAACCTGAGCGAACTGCGCACCGGCGTTTGGCAGGACCTCGAGCTGCCGGAGCTGCTCGAGCACTACCCGACGATGCTGGCGCACGACGAGCGCCGTCTGCTGCACTGGATGGCGCGTGACGTGTGGGAGGGCTGGGGCGCAATCGTCGACGCCGGCTGCTTCCTTGGCGGCTCGACCGCGTCGTTCGCGAGCGGCCTGCGGGCGCGCGCGGCGATGCCGGCCGGCGGTCCACAGCCGCCGATCGCCACCTACGATCGCTTCGAGGCCGAGCGGTACATGGTCGACGCCGGCTACTTCGAGCGCTGGCCCGAGATTCGCGAGAGCGACGGCTTCCAGGTCGCCTTCGACGAGCTGCTCGGCGACCTGCGGCGTGAGACGGCCGTCCATGCGGGCGACATCACCGCCGCCGGCTGGTCGGGCGGGCCGATCGAGATCCTCTTCCTCGACGTGCTGAAGGACACGGCCGTCAACGACGCGGTGCTGCGGGACTTCATGCCCTCGCTCGTCGCGGGGCGCAGCGTCCTCGTGCAGCAGGACTACGTGCACGGCTTCCTGCCCTGGATCCATATCACGATGGAACTGCTCGCCGACGCGGTCGAGCATGTCGTCGACGTGTCCGCCAGCCGCGTCTACGCGGTCACGGGTGAGATCACCGCCGAGCGACTCGCGACGTTCCTGCCGCTCGACAAGCGCGTCGCGCGCGAGCGCCAGCAGGAGCTGATGGCGCAGGCGGTCGCGGGCGCGTCCGGCACCGCCCGCGGCTCGCTGCTGCTGGCGCAGGCGAACCTGCTGCGGATGCACGGCGACGTCGAGCGCGCCGGTGCGGTGCTGGCGGAGGTCGAGGCGAACTACGCTGACGCGCCGACGGTGATGTTCGATGTGCCCGGCACGCGCGCCGCGCTCGAGCGCGCCGGCTGAGTCTGTCGGGGGGGCGGCTTGCTCAGCCGCGTGCCCGCCGCATCAGCTTGCGCCCCGCCTCGCGTGCCGTGCGGACGGCGAGCTGCGCCGCGCTCTGCGACATCTCATCGACCTGCCGGCGCAGCTGCTGGACCTCGGCGGTGAACGCCGCGTGCTCGGCGCGACGGCCGGCGGCCTCTCGCTCGAGGTCCTCGATCCACTGCTGCTGCTCGCGCGAGCGCGCCTCGTAGGCGGCGTGCTGATCGTGCAGCTCGCGCTCTAGGCGGGCGGCGTCGCCGCGCGCGCCGTGGAGCAGCCCGAGCAGGTCTGTCTGCTGCGCACCTGATGCTGCGAGCGGACGCAGGACGCGCAGCGTCTGCTCGGCGTCGTACGGCGGCTCGACCGCGACGTGCGGCCACACGGTGCGGAACGTCGTCCAGCGGTCGCGGCGGCGCTTGGCCGCGAGCGGCTCGGCGATCACCTCCAGCCGCAGACCGCGCGCGGCGGCGCGGTTGAGCAGCTCGTGGTCGGCCTCGTCGCTGCGCGCGTCGGCCGCGAAGCCGCCGATCCGCTCGAGCGCGGCGCGGCGGATCGCGTACGGCCCGGCCGCGAATGCAGGATGGGTGAGACCGGTGAGTGGCGCGCCCGGCAGCGGTACGAACGCCTGCACGAGCGGCTCATCCGGCTGCGAGCCGTCCAGCTCGTCGAGCACGGCGCAGCCGTATACGTCGGCGCCGGTCGCCGCTGCGGCGCGGCGCAGCGCGTTGGCAAAGCCCTCGAGCGGGACGTCCCCGGGCGGGACGAACGCGACCAGCTCGCCGTGCGTGGCGGCGACCGCGGCCGCGCGGACCGCGCCCCCGTGACCTGCCGCTGCCGGCCGCACGACCGGCGCTCCGTGCACCGCGACCTCGTCGCCGGCCTGCTTCCGCAGGTCCGCCACGACGACCTCCGCATCCGTGCCGGCGAGCGCGCCGAGCTGCGCCGCGAGCAGCTCGTCGTCGCCGTCGAACAGCAGGCAGACCGACAGCGCGGGCAGCGGCGCCACGACAGGCGGCGCTTGGGCACGCCGCGCGGCCGCGCGCACGGCGCGGTGCCAGCGGTCGTAGGCGGCATCGACCGCGACGGGGTTGACCGGCGGGCGCGCTGCTTCGACCGGCGTCGTCAGCCGTCGGCGCAGCAGCTCCGCCAGCGGTCGCGGGTCGGCGGCGGGCGCCGCTCCGTCGAGCGGCGGCGGCGGCAGCCGGCCGCCCGGCACAGGGTCGAACGTGTGGTCGTCGCGCTGCTCGGCGGCCACGAGCTCGCCCGTGCCGCCGGCGCGTCCCGCGACGAGCGGGATTCCGAGCGCGACCGCCTCGCTGACGGTGTTCGGGGCGTTGTCGACGAGCGAGGGCATCACCGCCAGCACGCCCGGGCGGCGCAGGTACTCCGCCGCGCCCGCCTGGTCGCGGTCGCTGAGGAGCCGCCATCTCCACGGCCAGCGCACCGCGCGCGCGCCGATGTACTCGTCGGCGGGCTGGCCGAGGACCTGCGCGATCGGACCGAGGAACGTGACCTCGAACGACGACGCGCCGGCGTCCTCGGCCAGCAGGTCGAGCGCATCGCACAGCAGCGCCACGCCCTTGCGGGTCTCGAGCCGCCCAAAGAAGACGAGCTCGTCCGGCAGACCGGCCGGCGCCGCGCCAGGGGCGTCGCGCACCGCGCTCGGCGTCGCGTACGGCTGCACGTGGACCCGCTCCGGCAGCTGCCAGCCGCGCGTTCGCATGTAGTCGTGCAGGTAACGGCTCGGGCCGAGCAGCACGTCGGCGTATGCGACGCTGATGTGCTCGAGCGCCTCGTTGACGAGGAACTCCTCGCGCGTCAGTGCCACGCGGTTCGCCTCCGCCGCCCAGCGCGTCGGACCGTGCGTCCCGATCACGAAGGTCGTCGCGGCGAACTGCGGGCCGTGCCGCTTCGCAAGCTGCGCGTAGGCGCCGTGGCCCATGTTCTCCGGCAGGTGCACGACGTCGAACGGCTGCTCGCGTCGTAGCCATGCGTACACCTCGTACGCGCTGCGCGCGGGGAAGTGTGGGCTCTTGACCGTGCTCGTGCCCGGTCTGCGCACGAACGCCAGCCGCACACCACGCTCGGCGTAGTGCGCGCGCCAGCGCTCGTTGTGCTCGCCGGCATCGGCCTCCTGCCAGCCGGTGAACAGCAGCGTCATCTCGTGGCCCGCGCGCGCGAGCGACTCCGCCAGCGACGTGCTCGCCGTGCCGATGCCGCCGCCTGTCATGCCCGCGACCTCGAACGAGACGACGCACACGCGCGCCGGCTCGGCGTCCACGCCGACGGGCTCGACGTGCGGGTCGAGCGCGAGCGCGTGCGGGCCGGCCGCGAGCAGCGCTCCCACGCGCTCCTCGCCTGGGCGGGAGGCCACGACGAGCGGCCGCTCGAGCGCGGCGCCGTTTGCGTCGACCGTCGTCGCGAACGTGGCGAGCACGGGCGCGGCGCCGGCCGCCTCGACCGTCGCTCGCAGTGCGGCGACGCCCGCGCCGGTCGCGTCTGCCGGTGCGCCCACGACGACCAGGGCGACGACGTGCGCCAGCGACGCAGCCGAGAGCGCCTCCGCATCGAGCAGCAGGACGCCGCCGGGGGCGCACGCGTCCGCGGACCGCCGCCACAGCGGCAGCGCGAGACGGGCGCCGATGCGCTCCGCGATCGCGAGCGGCTCGCTCCAGCTCATCGCACGCGCCGCCGCAGCAGCTCGAGTCGCCAGCGCGCGAAGCGGATCCCGCGCGCCGGCAGCGTCCGCACCGGCGGCCGGATCGCGCGGCGCAGGCGGCGCGCGACTCGTCCGACGCGTCCGCGCAACAGACGCGCTCGCAGCATGCCCGCCAACGTGGGGCCAGCCAGCCGCTCGCGCTCGTACCGCGCGATCAGCTCACGCTGCTCGCCCATGCGCTGCTCGTAGAGCGCGACGAGCTCGGAGAACTCTCTGATCCGGCTCTCATAGGCGTCGACGATCTCCTGCCGCTCGTCGGCGTGCCGCATGCGCTCGGCGGCTGCGGCGCCGGCGGCCCGCAGCCCTCCGACAACGAGCGCCGGCAGGTCGGCGAGCGGCAACCCGAGCTGCTCGCGGTACGGGCGCAGAATGCGTACGAGCTCCTCGCCGTGCGGTGCCGGAATCGCGCTGTCGCCCCAGTAGCTGGAGCGCATCGCGCTCCAGCGGTCGTCGCGGACCGTCGTGGCGAGCGGATCCGGCAGCACGTCGATCCGCAGTCCGCGCAGCGACGCGCGCGCGAGCAAGTCGCGGTCGCCCGCCTCGCCCCAGGCGTCGCTCGCATAGCCCCCCAGCGCCGTGAGCGCGCTGCGGCGGATCGCGTAGGGGCCGGCTGCCAGTGCCGGGTAGGCGACGGCGGCCGCCGCCGGGCCGCCGACAGGGACGAACGCGCGCAGATCAGCGGGGACGTCGGTCCGCCGCAGTCGCGCCGGCGCACCGACGTCGCGCGCGGCCTCGCCGTCGCGGCAGACGAGCGACAGTACGTCCGCATCGCCGACGGCCATCGCGGCGCAGACACGCTCCACCAGCTCGGGATCGGGCTGCTCGTTGTCGCGCAGCGCGATCACGACGTCGGCGTCGAGCGCCGCAGCGATGCACGCGCGCGCCGCGGCGGCTGCGCGGCCGCCAGCGACCGTCACCTCGGCGTCGTCGAGCGGTTCGTCGAACGGCTCGGCACAGAGGACGACCGTCTGCACCGGCGCGCGCGTCCCCCCGCGCAGCGCGGCGACGACGCGCCGGGCGCCGTCCGCGGTGGCCGCGAGGACGCACGCCGCGGCGGTCGGCAGCGTCGGCGCGGGGACCGCGCGCCGCTCGGCGGCGTCGCGCCGCGCCGCGATCGCGCGATGCCATGCATCGTACGCGCGGTCGCACGCGTCGTCGTCGACCGCCGCGGCCGCGGGCGCCGCCGGCTGTGACGCCTTCTTGCGCAGAGTAGACGCGAGCGCGGCCGCGTCGAACGGCGCCTCGCGAGCGGTGAACGTCGGCGGCTCCAGCGAGCTGCTCGCGCGCCATCCGTCGAACGTCGAGGCCGCGAGATCGTCGGCGGCGATCAGCTCGGCCGTCCCGCCGGAGCGCGACGCCACGAACGGGACGCCGAGCGCGACCGCCTCGATCACGGTGTTGGGCGAGTTGTCGACGAGCGACGGAATCGCAATCACGCAGGCATGCGTGCGCAGGTACGCGATCGCCTGCTCGTGGCCGAGGTCGGGCAGGATCTCCCACGCCACGCCCCAGGCGGTGGCGCGGCGCGTGACGAACGCGGTCGCGTCCTCGCCCATCACCTGCTCGGGACGCCCGAGGAACGTGACGCGCTCGAACGGGCAATCGGGCTCCCGCACGAGCAGGTCGACCGCGTCGCAGAACGCCTCGAGGCCCTTGCGCGTCTCGAGCCGGCCGAAGAACACGAGCTCGCGGCGTGCCTCGGCCGCCGCGCTGGGGCGCTCCGCCTCGGCAGCGCGGCGCACGGAGCGCGGGCGCGCGAGCGGCTGCACGAACGTGCGCTCCGGCAGCGTCCAGCCGCGGTCGCGCATGTAGTCGACGAGGTAGGCCGTCGGGCTCAGCACGACGTCCGCGCGCTCGACGCTGAGCCGCTCGAGGTGCTCCGTCACGAGCATGTCGACCTGCTCGATCGGCTCGCGGTTGCACTCGGCGACCCAGCGCGTCGAGGAGTGCGTGCCGACGACGAACTCGACGTCCCGGTACGCGAGCCCGAGCGCCTTCGCGGTCAGCGCGAGCGCGCCGTGCCCGATGCACTCGGGGACGTGCACGACGTCGAACGGCTTCGCGGCGTGCGCCTCCGCGAGCCAGCGGTGCAGCTCGTAGGCGCGGCGCACCGCGTGATGCGGGCTGCGGATCGGCAGGTCCCAGGGCGTGCCGAGGAACGCGAACTCGATGCCCTGCTCGGCGAAGCGGCGGCGCCACTCGTCCTGCTCGTCCGCCCGCGCCGGGTCGAGCCAGCCGGTGAACAGCAGCGACACCTCGTGGCCGGCGTCCGCGAGCACGTGAGCGAGCGAGTGGTATGCCGTCCCGATCCCGCCGTTGCCGGTCGGCCCGGCGACCTCGTAGGAGGCGATCAGGACGCGCGCGCCGCGCGAGGCGCCGCGCGGCGCCGCGGCCGCCGGGTCGAGCGCCAGGCTCAGCGGCCCGGTCGCGAGCGCGCGCACGAGCATGCCGTCGTCCGGCTTGCACGCGACGACGAGCGGGCACTCGCGACGCACTGCCAGCGCGCCGGAGCCCGCGGTGTGCAGCAGGCCGGCGTGCGCGACGTGCCAGCCGGCGACCCGCGCCCGCGCCTCGATCTCCGCGAGCGCGTCGAGCGCCGAGCCGCGTGGGTCGGGGTCGACCGCGACGACTGCGCGCGCGGCCTCCAGCGTCGTCCACGGCAGCGGCTCGGAGACGACGACGAGGCCGTCGCGGAGCGCCTGCTCGACCGTCTCGTCGAGGCGATCGGAGGCGACGACGCCCGGCAATCCCTCAAGCTCGAGTCGCATTGGTCCGACGGCTGCGACCTGTCGCAGCGCGAGCAGCTCTGCGATGCGGCGGACGGCGAGCAGCAGATTTGGGGCAGCGGCGAGCGCACTCGCGGCCCCTTGCGCTCCGCCCCTGTCGGAAACGAGGGATGCCATATGCTCGGCGGCATCGTAGCCGTCCAACTCTCGGACGGCCGTCTCGGGGTCGAACGGAGTCAGAACATGCCGATGCTGCTTGATCGTTTTCGAGCTTTCGAACCAAGAATCGCGACCGGCGACTTCTTCCCGACGCTCGAGGACGAGATCGGCGTGCACCGCCGCTGGCTCACGGGACGCGTACTCAACGCGGGCGCCGGCGACCGCGACATTCGCCACCTCGTCGACGGCGAGCTCGTCAACCTCGACATCGCCGACGGGCTGCACTCGCGCGATATCGACATCGTCGCCCCGCTGCACGAGATCCCGGTCGACGACGGGAGCTTCGACACGATCATCTGCAACGCCGTGCTCGAGCACGTGCGCAACCCGCACGAGGCGCTCGCGGAGTTCCGGCGCGTCCTACGGCCCGGCGGGATCCTCTATCTCGTGGTGCCGTTCATGCAGCCGGAGCACCTCGACCCGACGGACTTCCAGCGCTACACGATCGACGGCCTGCAGGAGTTCGTGCGCGTACACGGCTTCGAGGTCGTCGAAGCGGACGGCGTCCACTCCGTCTACACGACGCTCGGCTGGATTGCGATGGAGTGGCTGGCGGAGGTGCCGGGCTGGCGCGGCCGCCTGGGGCGCTGGACAATCCTGCCTGCGCTCAAGCGCATGTCGTTGCGCTCCGACCGCTATGTGCATCGCCTCGCGTCGGCCTACCGCGTGATCGCGCGCCGGCTGCCGGACTGACGCCGCGTTCAGCGCCGCGTGCGCACCAGCGCTCCGACTGCGCGCAGCGGGCGCGTGAGCTTCCAGCTGCGCGAGCCGGCGTAGGTCGCGATCGCGGCGTCGAGCTCGCCGATGCGCGCGTCGCGCGCAGCAAGCGCCCCCGCATAGGCGGCGAGGGCCGCGTCGTGGGCGCGTGTGTCGGCCTGTCGCTGCTCGCCCAGCTCCGCCAGCGCGACCTGCAGGCGCTCCAGCTCCACGACCGTTTGGCGCTGCTCGTGCTCGGCGCGGTCCCGCTCGCGGCGCGCCTCCCGCAGCTCGGCGCCAACGCGCTCCAGCGCCTCGTGCAGCGCGCCGGCGCCCGGCTTTGGCGCCGGGGCCTGCTCGAGGCTGCGGCTCGCGCGCAGCAGCAGGTACAGCAGGCGCACCTCGAGCGGCAGCCCCGGATCGACCGCGACGTCCCAGGGGCTCGTCACATGGTGCCGCTGCTCGGGGTCGATGCTCGCCACGACCTCCTCCAACCGCGGCGCGGGCGCGCCGACGTCCAGAAACGCGGCGAGACGCGCCGCCTCGCCGGCCGGATCCCGCAGCACGTCCTCGTAGAAGACGAGCAGTCGCTCAGCCGGCTCCGTGTGCGCGAGCGCCAGCGCCGTGTAGTCGAACCAGCGCTCGGCGTACGTCCAGCGATGGAGGTCGACGACGCCGCGTCTGAGCGCCGACGCGACCGCGTCCGCTGGGCTGCGCAGGCACACGACGCAGCGCAGCGGCGCGTCGACGACCTCGCGCCAAAACGGCAGCGTCAACGACGTGCGGGGGTCCTTCCACCCCCAGCGCGTCGCGTCGCCGAAGTGTTGCGCGATCAGCGCTCGCGCTCGCTCGCGCAGCGGCTCGAGCTGCGGCGAGCGCTCCCACCCGGGCGGCGGCTCGAACGGCTCGAACGTGCCTGACCCGAGCGTCGCCAGGACCTCTTCGTTGAGCTCGTTCATCCAGCGCGGCTCCCAGTAGCCGCGCACGTTGTCGCGATCGACGGGCGGCAGCAGCGCGCTCTCGTCGCCAAGCTCGACGCCGAGCAGGTTCAGCATGCGCGTCACCATCGACGTGCCGCTGCGGTGAAACCCGAGGACGACGACGCGCTGCTCTCCAACTCTCGGCGCGACCACGACGCGCCATGTTAAGGATCGCCGTTCGACCGCGGGGCGCTTACGCTTGAACGCTCAGAGATCCTCCGCGATCCGCGGCGCCTCGCGGTCGAAGTACCAGTAGCCGTACACGAGCAGCCCGATCAGGATCGCCGCCGGCGCGAGCAGCAGCGCCCAGCCGCCCGCCGCTCTGACGGCGCTCGGGTGGCTCGGGTCGATCACCGCATGGCGGAACTGCTGGAGGACGACCGCGAGCGGGTTGATCAGCAGCAGGCGCTGGAGCGTCTCGTTCGGGATCACGTCGAGCGTGTAGAAGATCGGCGTGCCGTAGAAGAGCATCTGCAGCAGCACCTCCCACACCGGCTTGATGTCGCGGTAGCGCACGTAGAGCGCCGACAGCAGCGTCGAGAGGCCGACCGCGAACAGCGCCAGCGCCGTCACCAGGAACGGGATCTCGAGCCAGCCCCAGCGCACCGAGCCGCCGGAGATCAGCAGGAACACGAGCACCACGACGATGTTCAGCGCGAGGTTCATGAGCCCCGTCAGCACAACCGACAGCGGCACGACGAGACGCGGGAACTGCACCTTGCGCACCAGGTTCTCGCGGTCGACGAGGCTCGTGACCGCGCCGCCGGTGCTCTCCGACAGGAACACGAACATGACGATCCCCGCCAGCAGCGCCACCGGGTAGAACTCGGCGGCGCTCTCGAAGCGCAGCACGCTCGTGAAGACGACGTACAGCACACCGAACAGCAGCAGCGGGCGCATCAGCTGCCACAGATAGCCGAGCGCGGAGCCGAAGAAGCGCAGCTTGAACTCGGTGAAGGCGAGTGTG
This sequence comes from uncultured Actinomycetes bacterium, assembly GCA_963770165.1. Taxonomy (GTDB): domain Bacteria; phylum Actinomycetota; class Thermoleophilia; order Solirubrobacterales; family Solirubrobacteraceae; genus Conexibacter. The sequence continues at coordinate 275,411 of CAVYOK010000003.1, read as the reverse complement.
CGCGTGAGGTTGAAGAAGCGGCGCGCGTCGACGCCGATCGCGGCGGGGCCCTTGATCGGCGCGCCGAGCGGGGCCGCCTGCGGCGCCTCGACGTTCATCGCAATGCCTCCCGCTGCGCCACCGGCTCGGGCGCGCGCTCGAGCGCGATCTCGTACGGCAGCTGCACGATCGCGTCGGTCGCCTGCGTGCCGGCGACGACGATCGAGCACAGCCGCTCGCGGCGGTCGAGCCACGAGGCGCCGCTGCCGCGCAGCGCGACGGCGGGCGTGGCGTCGTAGCGACCGGGCGAGAAGAGGTTCGTGAAGCGCACGCGGTAGACGACCTCGTCGCCGGCCTCGAAGCGCCCGGTGCGCGGGTTGCTCCAGAGCGTGGAAGCGGACAGCACGTTGTCGTGGTTGCCGTTCTCCAGCGTCACGCCGAAGAGCGGGTCGACGACCTCCGCCGCGAAGCGCACGCGCGCGGCGAACGCGCACGGCTGCCCGGTCTCGAGCGAGCTCGCGACGTTGCCCCGCTCGTCCTCGAACCACGCCTCGCGGATCTCCGCGCGCCCGTTACCGGCGCGCGCGGCTGCGCCCTCCTGGGCGCCTTCGCTGGCGCCCTCGCGGCGGCCGAAGTTCACCTCCAGGTACTCCATGCCGACGCGGTGCGAGTCGCCCTCGCGGATCTTCACGCCCTTCTCCAGCAGCACGGCGCGGTCGCAGAAGCGCTCGACCGCACCCATGTCATGCGTCACGAGGATCATCGTGCGACCCTCGTCGCGCAGGCGGTAGAACTCGTCGAAGCACTTCTGCTGGAAGGCGGCGTCGCCGACGGCGAGCACCTCGTCGACCAGCAGGATGTCGGCGTCGACGTGGATCATCACCGCGAACGCCAGCCGCACGAGCATCCCGGAGGAGTAGTTCTTGATCTTCAGGTGCTCGAACTCGCGCAGCTCGGCGAAGTCGATCACGCTGTCGAAGCGTCGCTTCGCCTCGCGCGGGGAGAGCCCGAGCATCGTGCCGTTGATCAGCACGTTGTCGCGCGCCGGCAGGTCCGGGTTGAAGCCGACGCCCAGCTCGATGAACGCCGACAGCCGCCCGTCGACGTAGATCGCGCCGCGGTCCGACCGGTAGATCCCCGCCATGCACTTCAGCAACGTGCTCTTGCCGGAGCCGTTGCGCCCCACGACCCCGAGGAACTCGCCGTGGGCGACGTCGAACGAGACGTCGTCGAGCGCGACGAACTCGTCGAAGCCGCTGCGGCGGAAGGGATGCAGGACGCGCTCCTTGAGCGTGTGGACCCGCTCATTCGGGACGCGAAAGGTCTTCGAGACGCCGGCCACGCTGACGGCGGGTGGCGCTCCGGAGGCTCGTGTCATCGTGCTGAACGGTACCGGTCGCCGCGCCCGCCTCGCGCGTCCGTCATCCTTCCTGGCAGTGCGCGCCCGCCTGCCCGTCATCACCCCCCGGCGCTACCTGACGATCGCCTACGTCGCGCTCGGCGCGCTGACGGCGATCGTGCTGACCGGCGCGGCGGTGCGCTTGACCGACTCGGGCCTCGGCTGCCCGGACTGGCCGCGCTGCTACGGCAGAGCGGTGCCGCCGCTGTCGTTCCATTCGGTGATCGAGTACGGCAACCGCGTCTTCTCGGCGACCGTCGGACTCGTGGTGCTCGGCGCATGGGTCGCCGCGTTCCTGCGCGCGCCGCGGCGCAAGGACATCGTCTGGACCGCTTCGCTGCTGCCGCTCGGGGCGCTCGCGCAGGGGATCCTCGGCGGCTTCACCGTCAAGAACCACCTCGCGCCCGGCTTCGTGATGGCGCACTTCGGCCTCTCGATGGTGATCCTGATCGGCGCCGTCGCGCTCGTGTTCCGCGCGAGAGCCCCGGATCCGCCGGCGCGCCCGCGTCCCCCGCGCGCCGACCGCGTCACCGTCTGGCTCGTGCGCTTCCTCGCGCTGCTCGGTGCGGTCGTGCTGTTCGTCGGCACCGCCGCGACCGCCTCCGGTCCGCACGCGGGCGGCAGCGACGGCGACCTGATCCATCGACTCGACTTCAAGGGCCCCGGCCAGACGCTCGAGTGGGTGATCCACCGCCACGCCACGCTCGCGGTGACGCTCGGCCTCGGCGTGATCCTCGCCTGGTTCCTCGCCAGGCGCCGGCCTGAGAACCACGATCTCGCCGACGCCCTGATGGTCGTCGGCATCCTGATGGCCGCGCAGGGGCTCGTCGGCACCGTGCAGTACGAGCTCGCGCTGCCCGCCGACATCGTGTGGGTTCATGTGACGCTCGCGACCATCACCTGGATCGCGCTGCTGTGGTGCGTCGGCGTCGCCGGGCGGCTCGCGCCGCGCGGCAGCCGCGACCAGCCGCCGCCGGGCGAGCCGGCCATCGCCGAGGACCGCGCTCCGGCGCTGTCGCGCTAGCCGTCCAGCCCCTTAAGCTGAGCGGATGCCGTCCCCCGCCGGTTTGCGGCGCCTGCTCGCGCTGACCGCCGTGCTCGTTCCCGGGCTGCTCGCCGTACCGGCCGGCGCCTCCGCGGCCGAGCGGGCGGCGCCGCGCCCGACCGCGCTCATCGCACTCCTGCCGGTCGACCTCGAGCAGCCGCCGCCCGGCGTGCTGCGCCCGAGCGTCGCGGCGCTGATCGACGGCCATCCCGAGCTGGCGCTGGGCATGGTGAGCGCGACGCAGTCGGGCTACAGCCCGCAGCAGGCGCTGCTCGACATCAGTGCCGGCACGCGCACCTCACGCGGCACCTACAGCCCGCCCGAGCCGCCTGAAATGAGCCTGCTGGCGATCCCGCCCCCGGATCCCGTGCGGCTCGACGCCGTCCCGACGGGCCTGATCGTCAACTGGCTCGCCGCCGTCTCGCGCGCCGAGAGCGCCCCGGCCGACATCGTCCCCGGGCTGCTCGCCAGCTCGATCCCAGGCCGCGCTGGCTATGCCGGCATCGTCGGGGAGAGCAACCAGCAGGCGCTCGTCGCCGCCACGCGCGCGGGCGTCGTGCGCAGCGTCTCGCTCGGCCGCGGCGACGACGTCGCCGTGCGGGCGCGGACGCTGCTGCGGCGCAACCGGCTCGTCGTCGCGCTGCTGCCGCCGGGCTACGACGGCGACCGCCAGCTCGACCAGCTGATCGCCGCGCGCCGACCTGGCGAGCTGCTGATCGCGATGGAGGATCCGCCGCCGTTCACCGGCCCGCAGCTGCTGTGGGCGGGGATCGCCGGGCTCGGCCCCGCGGATGCCGGCTTCACCTCCGCCACGACGCACATCGACGGTGTCGTCGCCGCGATCGACGTGCTGCCGACGATCCTGCGCCACCTCGGCCGGCCGGTCCCGGACGCGGTCCGCGGGCAGCCGATCCGCATCGCCGGCGCGCGCGACGCCGATGCGCTGCGCGCGCTCGACGAGCGCCTGTCGGCGGTCGGCTCGCGCCGCATCCCCGCGCTCGAGACGTTCCTGCTGACGTGGCTCGGCGTCGTGCTGCTGGCGGGGATCCTGCGCGACCGCCAGGGCGTGCGCTTCGGCCTGCGCATCGGCGGGCTCGCGCTGCTGTGGCTGCCGGCGCTGCTGCTGCTGAGCGCCGCGCTGGCGCCGAGCGAGCAGGCCGAGCTGTTCCTGATCGCCGGCGGCTCGTTCGCGCTCGCGCTGGCGACCGACCGGCTGGTTCCATGGCCGCGCGGTCCGGCGGTGCCGACGTGCGTCGCGCTCGTCGCCTACACGGTCGACCTGGCGAATCACTCGCACCTCGTTATCCGCTCGCTGCTGGGCCCGAGCCCGCGCTCGGGCTCGCGCTTCTACGGGCTCGGCAACGAGCTGGAGATCGCGCTGACGATCGTGCTGCTCGTCGGCCTCGCCGCGCTCCTGCGCAACCGCGGGCGCACGCGCGGCAACGCACTCGCGTTCGCGCTCGGAGGGATCGCGCTCGCTGCGGTCGTCGGCTCGGGTCAGCTCGGCGCGGACGTCGGCGGCATCTTCACGATCGCCGGCGGCGCCGCCGTCGCGACGCTGCTGCTGCTGCCCGGCGGCGTGACCAGGCGGGCGCTCGCGTTGGCGATCCTCGCCCCGCTCGCCGGCCTCGTCGCGCTCGCCGTGCTCGACCTCGCCACGAGCGGCGACGGCCACTTCACGCGCACCGTCCTGCACGGCAGCGCGTCCGACCAGCTCAACACGTTCCAGCGCCGCTACGAGCTGGCGTGGTCGATCGTCTCGAACGGCTTCGCGCCGCTGCTGACCTTGCTGTGCGCGCTCGCGGTCGCCTACGCGCTCGTCCACCGTGACCGCGTCTACGCGACGATCCGCGGCGACGCAGTCTGGCGCGCCGCGCTCGGCGGCGGGCTCGCCGCCGCAATCTCCGGCTCGCTGTTCAACGACTCCGGCCCGATGTTGCTGTTCATCGGCATCGTCGCGCTCACGTTCGTGACCGCGTACTTGCGCAACCCGCCAGGCGCGCCGGCGGCGAGACCATGGGCCGCGAATGCCGCGCGTGCCCAGACAGCCGCACCGACCGCGACCAGCCCGCCGAGCGCGAGCGCCGCACGCGGGCCGGCGGCGCCGGCGATCCAGCCCATCAGCGGTCCGCCGATCGGCGTCGAGCCGAGGAAGACGACCGAGTAGAGCGCCATCACGCGGCCGCGCATCTGCGGTGCGACGGCGAGCTGGAGAAACGAGTTGACGCTCGCCGCGAACACGACCGAGGCGGCGCCGACCGGCACCAGCGCCACCGCCGCGAACGCCGTGCTCGGCGCCAGGGCCGCGGCGACGACGAGCGCGCCGAAGGCCGCCGAGGCGCCCGCCAGCACCGCCGGGCCCACGCGCGAGCGCGCGCTGTTCGCGATCGCGCCGGCGATCGCGCCGAGGCCCATCGCGGTCGTCAGCGCCGCATAGGCGCTCGCGCCGCCGGCGAAGCCGAACGTGGCCAGCAGCGGCAGCAGCGTCTGGAAGTTGAACGTGAAGGTGCCGACGATCGCCATCAGCGCGAGCGGGATCCACAGCTCGGGCGTCGCACGCACGTAGCGCAGCGCGCCACGGAGCTGCCCGCGTCTGCGCGCGGCCGGACGGATGCGGCGCAGCGCGGCCGGATCCATAGCGCGCAGCGCGTACAGCATCGCGCCGAACGAGAGGGCGTTGAGCGCGAAGCACAACTCGACGCCGGCGGTCGCGATCACAATGCCGGCGAGCGCCGGCCCGATCGTGCGCGCGCCGTTGATCAGCGCGCTGCCGAGGCTCACCGCGTTCACGAGCCGGTCGGGCCCGACCAGCTCGGCGACGAACGCCTGGCGCGCCGGGTTGTCGACCGCGTTCACCGCGCCGCGCGCGCAGATCAGCGCGAGCAGCGTCCACAGCTCGATCGAGCCGGTCGCGGTGAGCGCGAGCAGCGCAAGCGCCGGCAGCGCCATCGCCGTCTGCGTCACCAACAGCAGCCGGCGCTTGTCGAAGCGGTCGGCGATCAGTCCGCCCCACGCGCCGATCAGCAGCATCGGCGCGAACTGCAGCGCCGCCGCGACGCCGACCGCGACGCCGCTGTGCGTCAGCTGCAGCACGAGCCACATCTCGGCGACCGTCTGCATCCACGTGCCGCTCAGCGACACGAGCTGGCCGACGAAGTAGCGACGGTAGTTCGGGACCGCGAACGAGCGCAGGGCGGGGCGCAGCGCCCGCGCGAGGCGTGCGCTCCCGCGGGCTACTCCGCGAGCAGCCGCTCGAGGATCGCCGCCGCCTCGCCGAGCGTCTCCCGCTCGTCCGGCGTCAGCTGGCGCAGTCGTCGCGCGAGGTACTCGTTCTTGCGCGAGCGGACGCGCGCCAGCAGTGCGCTCCCAGCCGGCGTGATCGCGACGTGGGCGACGCGCCGGTCGCTCTGGTCGGTCGTGCGCGTCACCAGCCTCTCCTCCTCCAGGCGCGCCACCACGCGCGCGACGGTCGGCCGCTGGATGCCTTCGAGCTGCGCCAGCGCGCTTGGCGTCAGCGGGCCCTCCCGCTCGACGGTCGCGAGCGCCGCCATCAGCGTCGGTGAGGTGGCTCCCTCGGTGCCCGCCTCCTGACGCAGCCGCCGTGCCATCCGCACGATCGCCAGCCGCAGCTGTGCGGCGAGCTCGGGGTGCGATGGGGAAGCGGAAGAAGGTCGTGATGCTCGTGCGATGATCGTTAGCTTAGCTAGTTAGCGTTGCTAACAATCATACCAGCACGGTCGAGCCGCCGCCGGCTCGCCGTGGGGCGGGCTACGCGGATCTCTTCAGGTCCAGCGCGCAGGAGTTGATGCAGTAGCGCTTGCCGGTCGGACCGGGGCCGTCGTCGAAGACGTGACCGAGGTGGCCGCCGCAGCTCGAGCACAGCACCTCCGTGCGCTCCATGAGGAGGCTCTTGTCGCGCTCGGTGTCGACGGTGTCGTCGTCCATCGGGGCCGTGAAGCTCGGCCAGCCGGTGCCGGAGTCGAACTTCGTCTCGGCGTCGAACAGCGGCGCGCCGCAGCCGGCGCAGCGATACGTGCCCGGCGCCTTCTCGTCCGCATACTCGCCGGTGAACGGCCGCTCGGTCGCCTTCTCGCGCAGCACCGCGTACTGCTCGGGTGAGAGCTCCGCTCGCCACTCGGTCTCGCTCTTCGTCACCTTCGGCTTGCTCGTCATGCGCATGCACCGTCCCTTCGAAGGAGTGGATGCTTCGAGCGTAGCGACGGCGCGAGCGACTACGCCTCGCCGGCTCTGGCGGGCGCGTCGCCGGGCATTCGCGCGGCGGCGCGCATGCGCGTGAGCGCCGCGCGCAGGATGCGCGAGACCTGCATCTGCGAGACGCCGATGCGCTCGCCGATCTGCGACTGCGTCAGGTCCTCGGCGAAGCGCAGCCGCAGGATCTCGCGCTCGCGCGGGGTGACGGTGCGCATCAGCGCCTCCAGCAGCGTGCGGTCGGTCGCACGCGAGAGCTCGGCGTCGTCGGCGCCGAGCAGGTCGACGAGCGTGGCACCGCCTTGTTCGTCGCTGCTGGCCGGCGCGTCGAGCGAGAGCGTGCGCTGCACACCCGCGACGTCGAGCGCCTCGAGGACCCCCTCGAGCGAGAGCCCAGTCGCCTCGGCCAGCTCGGCGGGGGTCGGCGGGCGGCTGCCGTGGTGCTCGGCGATCGCGCGTCTCACGCGCAGCGCCGCCTCCTTGAGGTCGCGCGGGACGTGGATCGCCCAGCCACGGTCGCGGAAGTGACGCTTCAGCTCGCCGAGGATCGTCGGCACCGCGAACGTCGTGAAGGCGATCCCGCGCGACGGGTCGAAGCGGTCGACCGCGTTCACGAGTCCGAGCGACGCGACCTGGAACAGGTCGTCGAGCGGCTCGCCGCTGTCGCTGTAGCGCAGCGCGAGATGGCGCGCGAGCCCGAGGTGGCGCTCGACCATCGCGGCGCGCTCCGCCGGCGTGCGCTTCGGCGGCGCGCTCGCGACAGTTGGCATGCCGGCACTCCCTCGCGCTTCCGCGTGTCTCACCGCAGAACTCCGCGGATAGACTGGCAAGCGCGGATGTCCCCGATCGTCCTCGCTGTGAATCTCACCCTCGACCACGATCCGTTCCTCCCGGCGTCTGTCGCTTGGTGCGCCGGGGGTCTGGGGCGCGAAGCCTGCGCCGACGATCAGCGTCGACAGCGCGCACCCGATCGTAGCGCGCCGCGACCCGCTTGCGCGGGGTCACCGCCAGGAGACGACGCGTGACGGCGGAGGGCCTGCGCATCCTCGTCGCCGACGAGGACCAGGATGCGCTCGACCGTCTCGCCGCACTGTTGCACGAGCTCGGCCACACCGTCTGCGCGTACGCGGTCGAGGTCTCGGACGTGGCCGAGAAGGTCGTCGCCGACGACCCCGAGCTGTCGATGGTGGTCCTGCACCGCGACGACGACCACGCGCTCGCGCTGATCGAGGAGATCTGCGCCTACGCCTCGGGGCCGGTGATCGCGCTCACGGTGCGGGACGACCCGGAGTTCGCGGCGCGCGCCGCCGACCACGGCATCGACGCGCAGGCGAAGCCGAGCGGACCGGACGCCGTGCAGAGCGCGATCGAGGTGGCGCTGCGCCGCCACGCCGAGATCGAGCGCCTGGAGGCGAAGGTCGGCCAGCTCGAGGGTGCGCTCGAGCGACGGGCGACGATCGAGCGCGCGAAGGGGATCCTGATGGAGCGCCACGGCGTCGACGACCGCACCGCCTTCGAGCGCCTGCGCACGCACGCCCGCACCGAGCGCCGCCGCGTCGTCGACGTCGCGCACGCGGTCGTCGAGGGCGAGCTCGAGCTGCCGTAGCCCCTGAACGGCAACCGCCCCGGAGGTGCGGGGCGGTCGGGTCCTGCGGCGATGTCGGCGCGGATCAGCCGCAGCCGGTGTTGTTGCCGCAGCTCGAGCAGGTGTAGCAGGAGCCGGTGCGCTGCATCATGCCGCCGCACTGGCTGCACGCCGGGCCGAGGTCCAGGCCGGCCATCCTCGCCGGCACGACAGGCGGGGTGTCCGTCAGCGCGGCGGTCGGCGCGACGCGCGCGCCGCCGTCGCCCCCGCTCGGCGCCGCGGCCGCGGGCCCGGCCGTGTCGCTGGCGAGCGACGTCGCCGTGTCCTGGGCCAGCTTCTTGGCGCGCACCGCTCTCGTCATGATCCCGAGCTCCTCCTGGATCTCCGCGTCGAGAAAGCGGGAGGCGAGCCAGCGCATGATGTAGTCGGGCAACGACTTCGCGAACGGGATCTCGGTGTTCATCGTCATGCCCTCGGGCTCGAAGCGCATGTAGCTGAACTTGCGCACGAGCGTCTCGAGCGGCACGCCGTACTGCAGCGCGATCGAGATCGCCGTCGCGAACGAGTTCATCATGCCGCGCAGCGTCGAGCCCTCCTTGCCGATATCGGTCAGGAAGATCTCGCCGACGCTGCCGTCCTCGTAGAGCCCGGCGGTGATGTAGCCCTCGTGCCCGCCGACGGCGAACTTGTGCGTGAGCGACTGGCGCTCCCGCGGCATCTTTCTGCGGGCCGGCGCGGTCGCGGCCTTGGCGAGCGCCGCGGCGACGGCCGCGTCGATCGCCTCCTGCGTGGTGCCACCCTTCGTGGCGTCCGCGCCCTTCTGCGCGTCGGTGCGCAGCGCCTGCGCGGTCTTCGAGCCGTCGCGGTAGATCGCGAGCGCCTTCACGCCGAGGTGCCACGCCTGCAGGTACGCGTCGGCGATGTCCTCGACCGTCGCGCTCTCAGGCAGGTTGACCGTCTTCGAGATCGCGCCCGAGATGAACGGCTGCACCGCGCCCATCATCTTGATGTGGCCCATGTGCGAGATCGCGCGCTCGCCGACCGCCACGTCGAACACCGGCAGGTGCTCGTCCGCCAGTCCGGGCGCGCCGACGATCGTGCCGTGCTCGTTGACGTAGGCCTCGATCTGCTCGATCTGCTGGTCCTGATATCCGAGTTCCTGCAGCGCCAGCGGCACTGTTCGGTTGACGATCGTCATCTGCCCGCCGCCTACCAACTCCTTGAACTTGACGAGCGAGAAGTCCGGCTCGACGCCCGTCGTGTCGCAGTCCATCAGGAACGAGATCGTGCCCGTCGGAGCGAGGACAGTCGCCTGCGCGTTGCGATAGCCGTGCTGCTCGCCGAGCGCGACCGCCTCGTCCCACGAGCGCCGCGCCGCCGCGAGCAGCTCGTCGTCCTCGCACGTCGTGTCCGGGATCGCGTACGAGGCGTCGCGGTGCATCCGCATCACGTTCTCGTGCGGCTCGCGGTTCTCCGCGTAGCGCTCGTACGTGCCGACGGCCGCGGCGATCTCGGCCGAGCGGCGGTACGCGCGACCGGTCATCAGCGCGGTGATCGCCGCCGCCGTGCCGCGGCCCGCGTCGGAGTCGTACGGCATGCCGTTGCTCATCAGGAACGCGCCGAGGTTCGCGTAGCCGAGGCCGAGCTGGCGGAACGCGTTCGCGTTCTTCGCGATCCCCGGCGTCGGGTAGCTCGAGGCGCCGACGACGATCTCCTGCGCGAGGAACACGATGTCGACCGCGTGCTCGTAGGCGGCGACGTCGAACGTGCCGTCGGGCCGGCGGAACTTCATCAGGTTCAGCGACGCGAGATTGCAGGCCGAGTCGTCGACGTGCATGTACTCCGAGCACGGGTTCGACGCGTTGATGCGCCCGCTGTTCGGGCACGTGTGCCACTGGTTGATCGTCGTGTCGTACTGGACGCCCGGGTCGGCGCAGCGCCAGGCCGCCTCCGCGATCTCGTTCATCAGCGCGCGCGCGTCGAGCGCATCGCCGATCGGCGCTCTCGTCGTGCGCGAGATCAGGCGCCACTCGCCGCCCGCCTCGACGGCGCGCATGAACTTGTCCGAGACGCGCACCGAGTTGTTGGCGTTCTGGTACTGGATCGAGGTGAAGCCGTCGCCGTCGATCGACATGTCGAAGCCGGCGTCACGCAGCGCCGCGGCCTTGTCCTCCTCCTTGGCCTTACACCAGATGAACTCCTGGATGTTCGGGTGGTCGACGTCGAGCACGACCATCTTCGCCGCGCGCCGCGTCTTGCCGCCGGACTTGATCGTGCCGGCCCAGGAGTCGGCGCCGCGCATGAAGGAGACGGGGCCGGAGGCGGTGCCGCCCTTCGCGAGCGGCTCCATCGAGCCGCGGATGTTCGAGAGGTTGATGCCGGAGCCGGAGCCGCCGCGGAAGATCATGCCCTCCTTGGTGTTCCAGTCGAGGATCGACTCCATCGTGTCCTCGACGGAGAGGATGAAGCAGGCGGAGCACTGCGGCTGCTCTTCGAAGCCGACGTTGAACCAGACCGGCGAGTTGAACGCGGCGAGCTGGCGCAGCAGGATGTGCGTCAGCTCGGCCTCGAACGTGTCGCCGTCCTCTGAGGAAGAGAAATAGCCGCGCTGGCGTCCCCAGTCGGCGATCGTGCCGGCGACGCGCCCGACCATCTGTCTGACGGAACGCTCGCGCTCGGGCGAGTCGATCTGTCCGCGGAAGTACTTCTGCGCGACGATGTTCGTCGCGTTCTGCGACCACGACGTCGGGAACTCGACGTCCGTCTGCTCGAACGAGACCTTGTCGCCATGGCCGATGCGCGCGTCTCGCGACTCCCACTCGACCGTGTCGAACGGATGGACGCCAGGCTCGGTGAAGAAGCGCTTCAGGCGCAGCGCTTCGCCGGTCGGGGCGTCGATCGTGGTGGGGGTCTGCGAGGTGTCGCTCATGCCTGCCTGCTCCTTCTGCTTCCCGCTATTTCGCGCCTTTTGACGCCCTCCAACGCCCCCAAGACGGGGTCGAGGACCGTCTCACACGAATCGGATGGATCGCAAGAAGGTGTTACTTTGCAGGGACTTTCGGCGATTTCGCGGGAGCTGCATCGCGGCGAGCCAACCCGCTCAGGGTAGTACGATTGCGCGCCTATGCGCGCCCGTCTCTGTCTGTGCCTGACGCTTGTGCTCGCGCTCGTGCCGGCTGCCTCGGCAATGGCCGACAAGGCCTACGACAAGGTCGCCGAGGCATACGCGCGCGCGGGCGGTCACCTCGACCCGTGCGCGTTCACGGAGGCGGAGCTGAAGGCGGCCGTGAGAGGGATCCCGCCGAACATCCGCAACGTCGTGCCGGCGCTGCGCGCCGCGATGGTGCAGGGCATCGCCGCGCACACGCGCGGCGACTGCAGAGGTGCCAACGCGGACGAAGGCACGACCGGTGGCGCGGTGCCGGGCAACGTGCCGACGACCACGACGCCTCCGGTCACGACGCCGCCCGCGATCACGCAGACCGCTCCCGCAATCCCGACGGCGACCACGCCGACCACGCCGACGACGGCCGCGCCAGCTCCCGTCGTCACCACCGAGACCGCCCCGGCCGCCGCCAGCGAGCGCGATCGCACCCCGCTCGTGATCGCGCTGATCGCGCTCGGCGCGCTCGTGCTGCTGGCGCTCCTGAGCTGGGGGTGGGCGCGCATGCGCGGATGGGATCCGGCGTGGGCGGCGCGGACGCGCCACGCATGGGGCGAGGCCGGCTTCCGGACGACGAGCACCTGGTCGGAGTTCACCGACTGGCTGCGGCTCGGCCGCTGACACGCTGCCGCGGGCGCCGCGGCGCCCGCCCGGGCGTCTGCTTTACTCCGCGCCCGTGAAGCTCCTCGTCACCGGCGGCGCCGGCTACATCGGATCGATCGTCGCCCAGCAACTGCTCGACGCCGGTCATGAGGTCGTCGTGCTCGACAACCTCAGCCGCGGCCACCGCGCGGCCGTGCCCGACGGAGCGCGACTCGCCGAGGTCGACCTGCTCGACGTCGAGCGCCTCAACGAGACGGTCGCAGAGGGCTTCGACGGTGCGCTCCACTTCGCCGCCTTCGCGCTCGTCGCGGAGTCGGTCGCCAACCCGGAGCGGTACTACCGCAACAACGTCGTCGGCTCGCTCAACCTGCTCGACGCGCTGCGCGCCGCAGGCGTGAAGCGGCTGGTGTTCTCCTCAACCTGCGCGGTCTACGGCGAGCCCGAAATCGTTCCGATGGACGAGACGACGCCGACGCGGCCGGTCAACGCCTACGGCGCCTCCAAGCTCGCGGTCGACGGGATGATCTCCGACGAGTGTCGTGCGCACGGGCTCGGCGCCGTCAGCCTGCGCTACTTCAACGTCGCCGGCGCGAGCGGCTGCCTCGGCGAGGACCACGAGCCGGAGACGCACATCATCCCGAACGTGCTGCGTGCGGCGCAGGGGCTCCAGCCGGAGGTGCAGATCTTCGGCACCGACTACCCGACGCCGGACGGCACGGCCGTGCGCGACTACATCCACATCGAGGACCTCGCGAGCGCCCACCTGCTCGCGCTCGACGGCGCACGCGCGGGCGAGCACCGCATCTTCAACCTCGGCAACGGCAACGGCTTCTCAGTGCGCGAGGTGATCGACGCCGCACGCGAGGTGACCGGCCTCGCGATCCCGGCCAGAGCGGCACCGCGCCGTCCCGGCGACCCGCCGCAGCTGGTCGCCGCCAGCGGCCGCATCCGCGCGGAGCTCGGCTGGGAGCCGCGCAAGCCGGCGCTCGTCGAGATGGTCGCCGACGCGTGGGCGTTCGCGCAGGCGCATCCGCGCGGTTACACCGACGCCGCACCCGCCTCGCAGCACGGCTGAGCTCGCGAAGCGGCGCACGGCGCCTTCGATTTCGGCGAGAATCCGGTCGCTTGGGGGAACGACCTGCTCGGGGAGAGGAGCAAGGGGTGGTTAGGGCACGATGGACAGCGCTCGTCGTGATCGCGGCGCTCGTGACCGGCGTGGCGGGATGCGGCAGCAGCGGCGACGAGGGCACCGACGTGAGGAAGGTCGCGTTCGTCGCGCCGTACAGCGACAACGAACCGGACTGGACGCTGCAGGCGCAGGAAGTCCTTGAAGAATGGCCGAGAAAGCTCGGCGTGAGAGTCGACAAGGCCGACGCCTCGCAGACGGACGACGTCAGGGCGGTGCTCGAACAGGTCTCGCAGGAAGGCAACCAGCTCGTCTTCGCCCACGACAGCCGCTACGCGGACGCGGCCGAAGCGGTCGCCGAGAGGACCGGCGTGCCGGAGCTCGTGTGGGGCGAACGCAGCGACCCGCCCGACGGCCTCGTCGGCGAAATCACCGTCGAGGACAAGGAGGGCGGCTACATCGCGGGGGTCGTCGCGGCGAGATCCGCCTACACGAGAAGACTCGGGATCATCGTGATCGCGGACGGCTCCGCCTGGGACGTGGCGACGTGGAACAGAATGGCCGGCGGCTACATCGCCGGCGCTCGCAGCATCGATCCGAGAGTCAGGTTCTACTACGAGCAGGTCGGCGAAGACGGCACCGCGACCGAGAGACAGGTGTACGACGCCGCGCTGCGCCTGCAGAGGAGGGGGGCGCAGATGATCTTCACGCTGGGCGGCGCCGCGACGGTCGGGGCCCTGCGCGCCGTGGAGAAGGTCCAGGGCGAGAACCACTTCATCGGCGTCATAGGCGACAAGGAAACCTACAACAGAGAAAACTTCGTGCTCGTGTCGGTCATCTTCGACACGAGAGTCGTGTTCGAACAGGCGCGACGCGACCTCAGAGCCGGCACGTTCGGCGATCATCCCTACGCGCTGACGCTGAGAAACAGGGGCGTGTGGTTGTTCGGAACCGGCCGCACGCCGCAGGACGCCTACGAAATCGGGATAAGAGCTGGGCAGCGGATCTCGCGCGGCCAGCTGAGGGTGCCCGTCACGCCGACGAGAGACGCCGTCGAGGCGCTGCTCACCGGCGAAGCGCTGGAAGGCTGACGCGCTCGGCTAGGAGTCCTCAGCGTGGCGCCGGCTCGCCGGCGCCACGCGCCGCGCTGTCGGCCGCGCCGCCCGCGCCGACCGGCGCCGTCGCGGCAGCTGCGCCCTCGCGCGCGATCGCGGCGTCCATCTCGCGCTCGACGTCGGGGACGGCTCTGGCACCCTCGCGCTCGATCAGCGGCGCGAGCAGACCGCGCAACGGCAGCAAGGTGCGCACCCAGCCCGGCACGGTCACGTGCTTGGCGCGCCGCTCGACAGCGTGCGCGACCGCGGCAGCGACGTCGGACAGCGGGTACGTCTTGCTGAGCGGCCCGCCGATTCTCCTGCGCATCGTGCCGATCCCGGGCCGCGCGTCGGCGCCGCGCACCATGTCGGTGTCGATCCACGAGAAGTAGGCCACGCCGACGTCGACGCCCAGCGGCTTGACCTCCGTGCGCAGGCAGTCGGCGAACGCCTCGACGCCGGCTTTGCTGGCGCAGTACGCGGACATGAACGGCGCGTGCGCGATCGCCGCGACCGATGCGATCTGCAGCACGTAGCCACGCCGCTCGATCACATGCGGCAGGGCGGCGCGCACGGTGCGCCAGCTGCCGAGCAGGTTGACCTCCACGACGCGCTCCCACGCCGCCGGGTCGATCATGCGCACCGACCCGCCGGTCGCGATGCCGGCGTTCGCGATCGCGACGTCGATGCCGCCGAAGCGCTCGACGGTCCCCTGCACCGCCGCTTCGATCGCGGCCGTGTCGGTGACGTCCGCCTCGAACCAGGCGGCGTCCGGGCCGCACTCGGCGGCGACTCTCGCCAGCTCGTCGGGCTCCAAGCCGACGAGCGCCACCTTGGCGCCGCCCGCGGCGAGCTGCTTGGCGGCGGCCGCGCCGATGCCGCGCGCAGCGCCGGTGACGAGGACGACCTGGCCGGAGATGGGACGTGTGGTGGTGGGCATACGGGAGACGCTACCCAGGCAGTAGGTCTTCGAGCGCCGCCAGCGCCTGTGCGAGCACGGCTGGCGCCTCGGCGCTCGCGTCGAGCGCACGGATCCGCCGGGGCTCGGCGGCGGCCAGCTCGTCGTAGGCGGCCGCGATCCGCGCGAAGAAGTCGTCGGCTTCCCGCTCGAGGCGGTCGGGGGCGTCGCCGCGGCCGTCCTGGCGGGCACGGCCGAGCGCGGGGTCGATGCGCAGCAGCAGCGTGCGGTCCGGCGCGAGCTCGCCGGTCGCGAACGCGTTGATCGCGCGCACCGGCTCGATCCCGAGCGCGCGCCCGGCTCCCTGGTAGGCGAGCGAGGAGTCGACGAAGCGGTCGAGCAGGACCCAGCGACCGGCGTGCAGGGCCGGCGCGAGCGCCTCCTCCACGAGCTGCGCGCGGGCGGCGGCGTAGAGCAGCGCCTCGGCGCGGGAGCCGACGTGCAGCGCGGGGTCCTTCACGAGCGTGCGGATGCGCTCGGCGGCGGCGACGCCGCCCGGCTCGCGCAGCAGCTCCGCGTCGATCCCGCGCGCGCGCAGCGCGTCGAGCAGGCCGCGCGCGAGCGTCGTCTTGCCGGCCCCGTCGAGCCCCTCGATCGTGATCAGCCGGCCGGGCATGTGGCGCGCCAGCCTACCGCCGGGCTCCGCGGGTACTCTCGTCGCCGATGTCCGAGCTGCCCGGCACCGAGCACCACCCGCACGCACGCGCGACGCTCGGGGCGGCGCTCACCGGACTTGCCGGGCTCGGGCCGGCCCCCTCCCACGCCTACCTCTTCCACGGCCCCGCCGGCAGCGGCAAGCGCACCACCGCGCGCGCGTTCGCCGCGGCGCTGCTGAGCGAGGGTGCGGGCGACCCGACCGGCGCGCGCGCGCGCGTCGAGCACGGCACGCATCCCGACCTCACGTGGGTCGTTCCGAGCGGGGCGCACGAGATGCTCGTCGGCGACGTCGAGGAGCCGGTCATCGGCGCGGCGGCGATGACGCCGTTCGAGGCGGCGCGGCGCGTGTTCGTGCTCGAGCGCGCCGACACGCTGATCGAGCAGGCGGCGAACAAGCTGCTGAAGACGCTCGAGGAGCCGGCGCCGTTCGTGCACCTGATCCTGCTGACCGACCGCCTCGGCGAGGTGCTGCCGACGATCCGCTCGCGCTGCCAGCTCGTGCGCTTCGACGCGCTGCCGCCGGTCGAGCTGGCGGAGCGGATCGGCCGTCGCGGCGTGCCGCCCGAGCAGGCGGCGGCATGCGCGCGGCTCGCCCTCGGCGACGGCGAGCGGGCGCTCGAGCTGGCGCTCGGCGACGGTCCGGCGCTGCGCGCGGGCGGCGAGGCGTTCGCGCGCTCGGCGCTCGCCGGTCGGGTCGGGGAGGAGGCGCCGTGGCGCGGGTTGCTGGAGCTGCGCGGCAGACGCGGCGAGGAAGCGGTCGCGGAGGTGCGGGCGCGGTTGGAGGAGGAGCTGGAGCTGGTCCCCAAGAGAGAGCGCAAGCGCGTCGAGAACGAGTACGAGCAGCGCATTCGGCGCACCAGACGCCGCGTCGAGACCGACGCGCTCGACCTCGGCCTGCAGCTGTCGAGCCTGTGGCTGCGCGACGTCGCGTGCGTCGCGTGGGACGCGGAGGACCTCGTCCATCACGTCGACCGCTCCGCCGCCCTGGCCGAGGACGCCGTCGGACGGGACCCGCGGCGGCTGCGCGCCGGGGTCGAGCTGGTCGAGGACACCCGCCGGCGCCTGCGCAGCAACGTGACGGAAGAGCTGGCGCTGGAGACGCTGGCCTATCGGCTCGAGGCGCTGTTGGCCTGATGCGTCGCATCGGCCTCCTGCTCGTCCGCTACGGCCTGCCGCTCGCGATGGCGATCGGCGGGATCGTCGCGCTCGAGCTCGGCGACGCGGCCGCCGGCTTCGGCGTCGTGCTGATCGGCTGCGCCGGGATCGTCCTGCTCATCAACGTGCTGTTCCGGCTGAGCATCGTCAGCAACAGAGAGCGCGCCGAGGAGGAGCGGGCGCGCGAGGAGTTCGAGCGAAGCGGACGCTGGCCGGGCGAGTAGCTGATACAAACTGCCGCAGAGTGTCACAGCGAACGGTTGAGGACGATGCGCTGCTCGACGCCGTGCAGGCGTGCGTGCTGGCCGTCGGCGTGCGCCGCACGACGATGACGGACGTCGCGCGTCGCGCGGGCGTGAGCCGCATGACGCTCTACCGCCGCTACGCCGACGTGACCTCGCTGGTGCAGGCGCTGATGACGCGCGAGTTCACGCAGATCGTCCGCGAGCTCGAGGTGGAGGTGGCAGATCTGCCGAGCGCGCGCGAGCGGCTCGTGACGGCCGCCGTCACCGGCGTCGACCGGCTCACGCGCCACCCGCTGTTCCTGCGCATCGTCGACGTCGACCCCGAGCTGCTGCTGCCGTACCTCACGACGCGCCGCGGCGCCCTCCAGCGCGCCGTCATCGGCGTGTTCGGGGCGCGCCTGGCGGACGGCGCCGCGGACGGCTCGATCGCCGTCGCCGACGCGGCCGCCGCCGCGCGCACGATCGAGCTTGCGCTGCGCGGCTTCGCCTTCCAGGCGCTCGCGGTCGGTGCCGCGCGCGAGCGCGAGCAGGAGCTGGCGGAGCTGCGCGTGATGCTCGATCGCTACCTCGCGCCACCCGGGAACGGGAAGGCGCCGCGCCGATGAGCGCCCCCGCGCCGCGCATGCGCTGGTGGGGCTGGGGCGAGGACGGCCACGACGCGCCGCTGTCGTCCGCTGCGCAGTCGCTGCTGGCCGAGCGGATCGGCGCGCCGCCGACCGGTCGCCGCGACCCGGTCGCGCTCGCGGAGGTGCGCCTGCCGGAGCCGGCGCTGTCGGCAGCCGCGCGCGAGCGGCTGGCGCAGGTCGTCGGCGCCGAGCACGTGCGCGACGACCGCCTCGCGCGCGTGTCGCACGCCGCCGGGCGCGGCTACCACGACCTCGTGCGGCTGCGCGCGGGCGACGCGTCCGGAGCGCCCGACGCGGTCGTCTATCCCGGCGATGCCGCCGAGGTGGCCGCGGTGCTGCGCGCCTGCGCCGAGGAGGGCGTCGCGGTGGTGCCGTGGGGCGGCGGCACGAGCGTCGTCGGCGGCGTCGAGCCGCTGCGCGGCTCGTTCCCCGCCGTCGTCGCACTCGACCTCGCGCGGCTGGACCGGCTGCTCGCCGTCGACCCCGTGTCGCTGACCGTCACGGTGCAGCCGGGCATGACGGGTCCGGCGCTGGAGCAGGCGCTCGCCGCGCACGCGCTGACGCTCGGCCACTTCCCGCAGTCGTTCGAGTTCTCGACCGTGGGCGGCTGGGTCGCGACGCGCTCTGCCGGGCAGGCGTCGACCGGCTACGGGCGGATCGACGCGCTGGTCGTGGCGCTGCGGGTCGCGACGCCGAGCGGCGAGGTCGTCGTGCGCCCGGTGCCGGCGAGTGCCGCCGGTCCGAGCCTGCGCGAGCTGCTCGTCGGCTCCGAGGGGACGCTCGGCGTGATCGTCGAGGCGACGCTGCGCGTGAGAGCGCGCCCGCGCGTGCGCCGCTACGAGGCGTTCTCGCTGCCACGCCTCGGCGCCGGCGTCGACGCCTTCCGCGCGCTCGTGCAGGACGGCGCGGCGGCTGACGTGATGCGCCTGTCGGATCCGGTCGAGACGCAGGTCTCGCTGGCGCTCGCGGGCGACGGGCTCACGACGCGCGCGGTCGGCGGCTACCTGCGCGCGCGCGGCCACCGCGACGGGTGCTTGACGATCCTCGGCTGGGCGGGAAGCTCGGAAGCACAGCTGCGCCGGCGTCGCTCCGTCGCGGCGCGAGCGCTGCGCGCGCACGGCGCGGTCGCGCTCGGCACGCCGATCGGGCACGCGTGGGAGCACGGCCGCTTCCATGCGCCGTACCTGCGCGACGAGCTGCTCGCGCACGGCGTGATGGTCGAGACGCTCGAGACGGCGACGACGTGGGACCGCCTGCTGGAGCTCTACGAGGCTGTTACCGGCGCGCTCGACGCCGCGCTGCGCGAGGGCGGCACGCCGCCGATCGTGTGGTGCCACGTCTCGCACGTCTACCGCGCGGGCGCGTCGCTGTACTTCACGTTCGTCGCGCGGCAGCAGTCCGGCGCGGAGCTGGAGCAGTGGCATGCCGCGAAGGCAGCTGCCTGCGACGCGATCCTCGCCCACGGCGGCACCATCACGCACCACCACGCGGTCGGACGCGACCACGCCCCATGGCTGGCGGGCGAGGTGGGGGAGCTGGGGGTCGAGCTGCTGCGCGCGGCGAAGGCGACGCTCGACCCGGCCGGGATCATGAACCCGGGCAAGCTGATCGATCCAGCGCCGTTGCCCGGCGCCTAGCCGCCCCGGATCGCGCTCAGCCCGCCGGTGCAGGCGCCGCCGCGAGCGCCTCCTCCGCCGCGCCTCGCGCCGCCTCACGCCAGGCCGGCACGAATCCAATCCGCGTGCGACGATCGAGCAGGTCGTCGACCGTGAGCGCCAGCTCACGCTCGACGGCGAAGCGCAGCTGCGCGGCGAGGTCGCCGGCAGGCCGGTCCGCTCCAGCGAGCCGGATGCGGTGCGTGACGCAGCGGCTCGCGCGCTCGGCGCCGGGGCGCGCGGCGAGGTGGTCGAGTGCGTCCTGCGCCATGCGGCGGGCAGTCGTGAGCTTGCCGCCGACGACGGTCATGACGCCGTCGTGCTCGACGACGGCGTGACGGCGCGAGAGGTCGCTGGTCGCGGTCGCGTCGTCGCTCGCCAGCAGCGGGCGCAGCCCGGCATAGCGGCCGACGACGTCCGCGCTCGTCGGGGTGCGCTCCAGCACGCGCCCGATCGACGTGAGCAGGAACGCCTCTTCGTCGGCGTCGACCGCCGGCACGTCCGGGATCGGCCCGTCGTAGGGCGCGTCGGTGATCCCGATCATCACGAGCCCGTCGGCCCGCGGGACGGCGAACACGAAGCGCGTGCTCGACTCGGGCAGCGGCGCGTTGACGGCCGCGCGCGGCTCGCCGACCGCGGCCGCCGGCACGAGCACGTGCGAGCCTTTGCTCGGGCTCAGCCGCACCGCGCCGCCGCTCAGCTCGCCCGCCCACACGCCGGTCGCGTTGATGACGTGGCGGGCGCGGATCTCGAAGCTGCCGCCGTCCCCGTGCGCGTCGCGCACGCGCGCCCCGTCCGCGCGCAGCTGCTCGGCGGCGACGTAGGTGAGGATGCGTGCGCCGTGGGCCGCCGCGGTGCGCGCGACGGCGAGCACGAGTCGCGCGTCGTCCTCGATCTGCGCGTCCCAGTGCAGCAGCGCGCCGCGCAGCTGACGGTCGCTGAGACCGGGCGCAAGCCGTCGCGCCTCTTCGGCGCTCACGCGGCGGACGGGTGGGAGGCGGCGACGGCTTGTGCCGGCTGCGGCGCGCAGCGCGTCGCCGAGGCGGATGCCGACCTCCAGCTTCGCGCCGCCCGCGCGGTCGACCTGGCCGCCGAGCGGGATCAGGAACGGCAATGGGCGGATCAGATGCGGCGCGCTGACGTCCATCAGGATCGCCCGCTCGCGAGCCGACTCCCAGGCGACGCCGACGTCGCCGTGCGCGAGGTAGCGCAACCCGCCGTGCGCGAGCTTGGAGGACCAGCGGCTCGTGCCCTGCGCGAGGTCGCCGCGCTCGACGAGCGCGACGCTCAGCCCGCGGCCGGCGGCGTCGAGCGCGCACCACGTCCCGACGATCCCACCGCCGACGATCAGCACGTCGACCGTCGCGCCGTCGGCGAGCTCGGCCAGCTCGCGCGCGCGCCGCGCCGCGCTCAGCACGTCCGAGGCCGGCGGCTGCGGGACGGCGCGGTCACGACGAAGTGACACCATGCGTCAAACTGTAACGCGTGGTGCGCGGGCCCCGCGCCGGTGCCCTGACGCCGCCGCACGCCACCCCACCTGCCTCGGCTACCATGTCGCCCCGCGCCACCGTAGCTCAGCTGGTAGAGCACTTCACTCGTAACGGTCCCGCGTGGACGCCCGTTACGTCTCATTGCACCCAGTGCTGCTCGCAGCAGCCCGTTGCGTGGGGTTCGTGCGACAGCTTCGGAAATCTGGGGGAACGGAGGGATGCGTCTGCCCGGCGAGGCGCTCGGACTCCGCTTGGGAGCGGCCGACTTCGAGGCCGAGGTCGTGCGCGTCTACGACAACTTCGTCGAGAACGAGCTCGACACGACGAAGACCGAGGCGACAGTCGCGATCCCGATGGCCGCATCAGTCGAGCGCGCGCTTGGCCTCCTCCTAGAGCCGACGCCGAGATTCGAACTCGGGACCCCCACTTTACGAGAGTGGTGCTCTACCAGCTGAGCTACGTCGGCGGGTCTGAGCTCGCCTGGGCGAGCGAGAAGCAATCCTAGCGTCCGCGCGCTGCGACGACATATGCGGTGTCGCCTCCGGACTGCACCGTAGATACGCGCGAACCGGCGGCAGCGGCTTCTAGGACGCGGCTGATCCCGGGCCTAACGTGGGACGCGTGCGCTGGGGCGGGCTTGCCGAGATGGACCCGCTACTCGATGGAAGCGGTCGCTGGGTCCGCCCAATCGTCAGGCGGCTCGATCTTGGCTTGGATGCTGGCGTGCTCCTCAAGCAGATAAAGGAGGTTGCTGCCGCTCAGCAGCTCGAGCGGCTTACCCTCCGCGAACTCGAACGAATCCGCAAGCGCATGCCGGTGAGGGGGAGCCGATCGGCCGCTTCGCCGCACGAGCGGCTGGCGGGGCGCACGCGCTCGACGACGGCACACCGCTCGCGACGCTCGCTCGGAGCACGTTGCCCGCCGCTGATCTGCACAAACGGACAGCCGGTCGCCGCCACCATGGTGCTGCGCCAGCTCGTCGCGGCAGGCGCGCAGCTCCTCCACCACGCCGACTTCGATTGGGGCGGGATCCGCATCGGCAACGTCCTGCACACCCGACTCCCTGTGAGTCCTTGGCGGTTTGATGCCGACGAGCTGCTCACGGATCTCGCTCGTCACGCAGCCACCTCGTAGCTGTGTGCTTCCAATACGCGGCACGGAGTGACATACTCGACACGCTGTGACAAAGCACGCGACATACTGGACGGCAAAGGTGCGTACGTGGTAGACATCGCCGAACGTCTCGGAACGGCTGCTGCCAAGGCAGAGCTGGACCAGAGCGACATCGCGCGGGTGCTGGACACCAACCCGCGCACCGTTTCGCGTTGGCTGCAGCGGGCGAGTTCTCCGCGTCCTGACGCGCGCGAGCGGCTGCTCGAACTGTTGGCGGTGCTCGAAGAGCTCTCCGAGGTGCTCCGTCCGCAAGCAGCGCATGACTGGCTGTTCACGCCCAATCCGCTGCTCGACCACTACAAGCCGGTTGACCTGCTGCGCGATGGCAAGCCTCGTCCAGTGCTCGGAGCCATCGATGCGATGGCTGAGGGCGTGTACGTCTAACCCGTGCTGGACGCCGAGCTGGTCGCCCGCGTCGACGGGCTGGATGCTGTGGCCTACCGCGGCGACGCGTTCCGACATCTGCCGCCTGCCTACGACCCGTTGTCGGGGCGCGGCGCCCGGATCCATGGTGGGCGATGGAATCCACCAGACAGCTTCTCTGTGCTCTATCTGGGCCTCGATCGCCGGACCGTGGCCGACGAGTTCGAGCGACTCGCGCGTCGCCAGCGCCGCGACCCGTCGGACTTCCTGCCGCGCGCGTTCTATCGCTACGACCTCACCCTGGAGAACGTCCTCGATCTACGAGACGCGGAGGCGCTAGCAGCGATCGGTTTGAGCGCCGCCGAGCTGACCTCTGACCAGCTTGAGGCCTGTCAGCGGGTCGGTCGTGCGGCTCATCGCGCCGGACGCGAGGGGATTCTCGCGCCGTCCGCCGCTGGCGATGGCACGGTGCTCGCACTATTCCTGGACGGGATGCAGCCCGGGTCGACGATCGCGCCGACTCGCATGGAGACCTGGGAGAGCGCGCCCGAATAGTTCGACGCTGGCGTCCTCAGCGTCGCCACCCAGACAGGTCGCCCCGCGGGCTCTCCCAACTGTGACTTGACCTGCTGCTTCGGCACATAGGGAAATCGTGGAGAAGAACGCGCTTTGCGACGTGTCCCGGAAACCTGTCGGTTTGCAGGCATCTTTGGGCGTGAGGATGCCGGCAACGGTTGCTCCGTTCTTCCCTCGTAATGAAGGGGTTCCCGGTTCGAGTCCGGGCGGTGGCTCTGGATGGGGGAGCTCTGCCAGCGCGGGGCTCTCGCGTTCCAGGCTATTGCGCGTGTCGGTCGCGCACCCGCAGGAGCGCTGCCGAGCACAACATGAAGCTGGGAGCCGTCCGCGACCATGGCCATGCTCGGCGCCGTGGGCGGTGAGGAGGTCATCGGCGAGGCGATCGACCGGGACGGTGCGCGCGTCGTCCTGCTGGCGCGCGTGTGGCACGAGAAGGTGCTTCGCGACCACGCCGAGCTGGACGGATACCTGCCCGAGGTGCTGCGCCGTTCGCGCTCCCGATCACGTCGAGCGGGATCCGGTCTACGAACGGCGGGCGCGGTTCCACCTGAGCGGGGCAGGCCCGAGTCGGTGGCTACTGGTCGTCGTAAGCTATGAGCAGGAGCCGGCGCGGATCATCTCCGCGTTCGGCAACCGAAAGGATCCGAGGTCATGGAGCGCGTGAACATCACGATCGGCCCGATCACGTTCGATCGCGCCGACTACGATGCCGAGCACGACGTGCTCTACCTGCATGTCGGGGAGCCGCAGCGGGGCGAGGGCGAGGAGACGCCGGAGGGGCACGTCATCCGCTACGTGCCGGGCACGAGCCAGATCGCCGGCCTGACGATGTTGGGGCCGCGCCGGATCCTCGAGCGCGACGGCCGCCTGGTCGTGACGATCCCTGAGGCGATCGAGGCCACGGCCGACGACCTCGCGCCTGCGCTCGCCGCGGGCTGACCACGAACACCGCCCCCGCGGGCCGTCCGGCTACGCGCGCCGCGCCACCGCGAGAAACTGCTTCCCCAGCGCGCGCCACGCCAACGGCGTGCGCAGGTACGCGCGCGTGAGCACGTGCGACGGCGGCAGCCGCCCGGTGAACGAATACGGCAGGAAGCGCGGCTCGATCCGCTCCGGCTCGAAGCCGGCCGCGTACAGGTGCTCGGCCACGGCCCGGTGCGTCAAGACGACGGTGTGGTCGGCCATGTCGAAGTACTCCTTCGCGCAGTAGCGGAAGTTCGGTCCCATCACCGCGATCCGCCCGCCCGGACGCATGACCGCCCGCATGCGCTCGAGGAACCTCGCCACCGCCTCCTGCGAGGGGAGATGCTCGAGGAAGTTCGATACGAACACGCCGTCGAAGTAGTCCGTCGGCAGCTCCGCCTCGAGCGCGTCGGCGACGACGAGCCGCACGCCGGGCTCGTACGTGCCCTCCGCGTAGGCGACGCGGTCGACCGCCCAGCGCTCGCGCGAGGGCATCGCGTTGATCAGCTCGCCGCGTCCCGCGGCCGGGTCGAGCAGCCGCTCGGGCGCCCCCATCGCCGCGTGCACGAACGCGGCGATCTCGCGCCACACGGCAGCGCGGGCTCCCTGATCGACGTTGCGGAACCGGTAGCGGTACAGGCGCTCGTAGTCCATCGCGGACGAGCCCTCCCCGGCCCGTGTGCTGCACATCCCGGCAGTTCAGTCAACCATAGTCGGGTCAGCGTGGAGGGAACTACCGCACCGCGCGCGGCCACACCCATGCGGTGCGCTGCATCGAGGGACCGGATCGACCATAATCGAGCACAGGTGGAGGGGGCCACTTCACAGCGGGTGGTCGCGAGCGTTCGTGACCGGGGGACCGTCGTCGTCGCTGCACTCGTGGCGACGATCGCGCTCGCTGCCTGGCCGCTGCGCACGATCCGCTCAGGCATCGGCGGCGATTGGAGCTGGGTCACCGCACTCTCCTACGTCGCCGAGCACGGCATGCGCTTCGGCGACGAGATCGTTTGGACCTACGGCCCGCTCGGCTTCCTCAACACCTGGTACAGACCCGTCCTTCACTACGACCACCTGCTGCTGGCGGCATGGCTGTACATCGCGCTGCTGCAGCTGCTGCTGGCACATGTGCTGCTGAAGGCGCTGCGACACGCGCTGCCGCTGCCGGCGGCGGCGGCGGTCGCGGCCGTCGTGCTCGCGCTCACGGTCGATCTCGTCCCGGCGCTCGCCTTCGCTTGGTGTGCGCTCGCGCTCTCGCGCGAGCAGCAACCACGCACCACCGTCGGCGGCGTCCCCGCCTTCCCGCTGATGCTCGGTGCGCTGACGGGCATCGCCCTGCTCGGCAAGCTCAACCACGGCGTCGAGCTGCTGGCGCTCGCGCTCGTGACGCTCGCCGCCGCGGGGCGGCGCCGCGACGTGCTCGCGTTCGTCGCCTCGCTGCTCGCGTTCGCCGCCGGCGGCTGGTTGGCGACCGGTCAGTCGCTCGCCGACGTGTGGGCCTACATCCGCTACGGCGCCGAGATCGTCGCCGGCTATGCGGCCGCGATGGGCACGAGCGACCCCGACCACCGCTGGAGCTACGCCGCGGCGCTCGTGCTCGGCGCGCTGGGACTCGCGCTGTGGTGGGCGGCGACGCGCGGGCTTCCGCGGCGCCGTCGCGCGGGGCTGTTCGGCCTGTACGCGATCTACACGGGCTTCGCGTTCAAGGAGGGCTTCACGCGACAGGATCCGGGCCACCTCGAGGTGTTCTTCGGCAGCCTGCTCGTGCCGTTCGCGGTGTTGCCGGTGCGCGCCACACGGCGTCGGCTGTCGCTCGCGCTCGCGGGAATCGGCGCCTGTGCGTTAGCGATCGGGGGTCTGATGGGCAGGCACGAGGTCCTGCGCAGACTGAACGTCGCCGCCAACGTCTCCGCGGCGGCCGACCAGGTCCGCACGCTCGCCAGTCCCTCGCGGCGTGCCGCGATCATCGCCGAGACGCGCGCTCAGATCGTCGCGTACTACGCCGTTCCGGCACCCGTCGTCGCCGCCGTCGGACGGCGCCCGGTGATGCTGTGGCCGTATCTGATCGCCGACCTGGCGTACGGGTACGGCTGGAACCTGCGCCCGCTCCCCA
Organism: uncultured Actinomycetes bacterium; assembly: GCA_963770165.1. Classification (GTDB taxonomy): domain Bacteria; phylum Actinomycetota; class Thermoleophilia; order Solirubrobacterales; family Solirubrobacteraceae; genus Conexibacter. Next base: position 249,237 of record CAVYOK010000003.1, on the reverse strand, counting down.
GCCTCGAGCCCTACAGCACCTACACGCCGCGGCTCGACCGGATCGGCGCGCGGATGCTCGCCTCTACGCGGGCCCCGAGTCGCATCGTTCGCCTCGACGCCCCGGGGTTCGACGGCGCGCACGCGACGTTCGAAGCGCCGCTCGCGACGCGTGAGATCTTCTGCCGCTACCGCCAGATCGCCGCCGGCGGCGAATGGCAGGCGCTCGCGCGCGGCAGCGATCGCTGCCGCGCACCGCGACCGCTCGGCACGCGCACCGTCGCGTGGGGCGACCACGTGCCCGTTCCCGCGCCGCGCACGCGCGACGCGCTCGTGATCGCGCACGTCGAGGGCACCGGGCCGCAGGGACTCGAGCGCCTCGAGGCGTTGCTGCTGCGTCCGAAGCGCCGCTGGATCGCGCTCGACGGCAAGCGTTTGCGCCTCGTCGCCGCGACCGCCGCCGACGGGCTCCTGCTGTCGGCTCCGCGGCGGCTCGACTATCCCGGCGCGTTCGCGATGGCGCCGCGTCCGCGCACGATCGCGGTCGGGCGCGCCGGCGACCAGCCTGACGGCACGATCACCTATCGGTTCGAGGAAGTGCCGCTCCGTTCGATCCCAGCCGTCGCAAGGGCGCCATGACGCGATCGTCCGCGCACCGCGTGCTCGTCACCGGCGGTGCCGGCTTCGTCGGCGCGTCGCTCGCGCTGGCGCTCGCGCGGCGGCATCCCGACTGGGAGCTGCTCGCGCTCGACAACCTCAAGCGACGCGGCGCCGAGCTGAATCTGCCGCGGCTGCGCGCCGGCGGGGTCCGCTTCGTGCACGGCGACGTGCGCGAGCCCGCCGACCTCGACGCGCTGCCTCCGTGCCAGGCGATCGTCGAGTGCTCGGCCGAGCCGTCGGCGCTCGCGGGCCGCGACGGCGCGACCGCGTACGCGGTGCGCTCGAACCTCGTCGGCGCGTGGCACTGCCTCGAGCTCGCGCGCCGCCAGCGGGCGCAGCTCGTGTTCCTCTCGACCAGTCGCGTCTACCCGGTGGCGGCGCTCAACGCGCTCGCATTCGAGGAGACGGCGACGCGCTTCGCGCTGCTGCCGCGGCAGGCCGTGCCGGGCGCGTCGTCCGCCGGCATCGCGGAGGACTTCCCGCTCGACGGCGCGCGCACGCTCTACGGCACGACGAAGCTGTCGGCGGAGCTGCTGATCGCCGAGTACCGCGATGCGTTCGAGCTGCGGGCGGTCGTGAACCGCTGCGGTGTGATCGCCGGGCCGTGGCAGATGGGCAAGGTCGACCAGGGCGTCTTCACGCACTGGATGCTCGCGCACCTGTTCGGCGGCAGCCTGTCGTACATCGGCTTCGGCGGGAGCGGGAAGCAGGTGCGCGATCTGCTGCACGTGGACGACCTCGTCGACCTCGTCGAGCGGCAGCTGCTGGAGCCGGAGGCGTGGGACGGGGTCACCGCGAACGTCGGCGGCGGCCGCGACGTGTCGCTGTCGCTCGTCGAGACGACGGCGCTGTGCCGCGAGATCAGCGGCCGCGAGATCCCGGTCGCGGCTGCGGGCGAGGACCGGCCCGGCGATGTGCCGCTCTACGTCTCGGACTGCTCGCGCCTGTTCGGGCTGACCGACTGGCGCCCGCGCCGCGGCGCGCGGGACGTGCTCGCCGACATCGCAGACTGGATCACCGCCAACGCGCGCGAGGTGCGGATGGCGCTCGGCACACCGTGAGAACGAGGGGGAACGGGGAATGGCAGTCGCGATCGTCACAGGCGCCGGGGGATTGATCGGATCGGCCGCCGTGCGCCGCTTCGTGCGGGACGGCTTCGACGTGATCGGGGTCGAGAACGACATGCGCGCGCAGTTCTTCGGTCCGGAGGCGTCGACGGCGGCGAACGTGCGAGAGCTGCTGGCCGAATGCGACGCGTTCCATCATGTCGAGCTCGACGTGCGCGACCGCGAGGGGGTGGAGCGGCTGTTCGCCAAGCACGCGCGCGCGCTCGCGCTGGTCGTGCACACGGCGGCGCAGCCCTCGCACGACTGGGCGGCGACCGACCCGCACACCGACTTCGGCGTCAACGCGACCGGCACGCTCAACCTGCTGCAGGCGGCGCGCGAGCACGCGCCCGACGCGACGTTCGTCTTCACCTCCACGAACAAGGTCTACGGCGACCTGCCCAACCATCTGCCGCTGCTCGAGACCGACACGCGGCTGGAGCTGCCGGCGGAGCACACCTGGCACGGCGGGATCGACACGACGATGTCGATCGACTGCTCGCTGCACTCGCTGTTCGGCGTCTCGAAGGCCGCCGCCGACCTGCTCGTGCAGGAGTACGGGCGCTACTTCGGGATGCCGACGGTGTGCTTCCGCGGCGGCTGCCTGACCGGGCCCCAGCACGCCGGCGCGCAGCTGCACGGCTTCCTCGCGTACCTCATGAGGTGCGTCGTGACGGGCACGCCGTACACGGTCTTCGGCTACGGCGGCAAGCAGGTGCGCGACAACATCCACTGCGACGACGTGGTGGACGCGTTCGCGGCCTTCCACGCGCGCCCGCGGACGGCGGCCGTCTACAACCTCGGCGGCGGGCGCGCGAGCAACTGCTCGATGCTCGAGGCGATCAGGCTGAGCGAGCAGATCGCCGGCCGCCGGCTCGACTGGAGGCTGAGCGAGCAGGCGCGCATCGGCGACCACCGTTGGTGGGTCTCCGACCTCGAGGCGTTCGAGGCGGACCACCCGGGTTGGAGGCTCACGTACGACGTCCCGGCGGTGCTGCGCGAGATCCACGACGCGAACGTCGAGCGCTGGGCGGCGGTGCCGTCATGAGGCTCTCGGTCGTCATCCCCGCCCACGACGAGGCCGAGACGATCGGCCAGACGCTGCGCGACGTCGTCGGTGCGCTTGCGCGGCACGAGCTCGACTACGAGGTGATCGTCGTCGACGACGCCTCGCGCGACGGGACGGCTGACGTCGTCGCCGCCGTCGCCGCGCGGGACGAGCGCGTGCGCTGCATCAGAAGCGCGTACCCCGGCGGCTTCGGCTACGCGGTGCGCGCCGGCCTCGAGGTGTTCGACGGCGACGCCGTCGCGATCGTGATGGCCGACGGCTCCGACGACCCCGACGACCTGGTGCTCTACTTCCGCGTGCTCGAGGCCGGCTACGACTGCGCGTTCGGCTCGCGCTTCATGCCGGGCGCGACGGTCGTCGGCTACCCGCGCCTCAAGCTGCTGATCAACCGCGCCGTCAATGCCGGCATCCGCCTGCTCTTCCGCCACGGCTACAACGACACGACGAACGCGTTCAAGGCCTACCGGCGCGAGGTGATCGAGCAGATCGGCCCGTTCCTCTCGCCACACTTCAACCTGACCGTCGAGCTGCCGTTGAAGGCGGTCGTGCGCGGCTTCTCGTACGCGATCGTGCCGACCTCCTGGCGCGATCGCAGTGCCGGCTCGTCGAAGCTCGCGCTGCAGGAGATGGGCTCGCGCTACCTCTTCATCGTGCTCTACGTGTTCCTCGAGCACCACCTCTCGCGCGGCGACTACCGTCGCGTGGACACGGCGCCGAGGCTGCGCGCCGCGGGGCGCGACCGCCGCCCCCCGGAGCCCGCTAGGAGATCGCTCCGGTCGCTGCGAGCGCGATGATCCCGGTGCCGACGACGAAGCGGTATCCGACGAAGATCCCGAGCCCGTGGCGCACGAGGTAGCGCAGCAGGAACGCGATCGAGGCGTAGCCCGACACGAACGCGAGCAGCACCGCGAGCGCCGTGATGCCGAACGACGCCCCGCCTGACTCGCCGATGTGCCGCAGCTCGAACAGTCCGGACAGCACGACAGCCGGCACCGACAGCAGGAACGAGAAGCGCGCCGCGGCGGTGCGGTCGAGCCCCAGCAGCAGCCCGGCGGAGATCGTCGCGCCCGAGCGCGAGACGCCCGGCACGAGCGCGAGCGCCTGCGCGAAGCCGATCGTCACCCCGTCGCGCGCGGTCAGCGACTCGACGCCGCGCTCGCGCTTGGCGAAGCGGTCGGCCAGCAACATCAGCACGCCGAACACGATCAGCGTGGATCCGATCAGGTACAGATTGCGGAACTCGGTCTCGATCGGGTCGGCGAACAGCAGGCCGATCACCGAGATCGGGATCGTGCCGGCGGCGATGTACCAGCCGAGGCGCGCGTCGAGCGTCCGGCGCCGCTCCGCATCGCGCAGGCTGGCGAGCCACGCCCGGCCGATCCGCCACAGGTCGGCGCGGAAGTACAGCAGCACGGCGGCCATCGTCCCCAGCTGTACGACGGCGGTGAAGGCGGCGCCGGGGTCGTCCCACCCGAACAGCGCGGGGACGATTCGCAGGTGCCCGGAGGACGAGATCGGCAGGAACTCGGTCAGCCCCTGGACGATGCCCAGAACGATGGCTTGCAGGGCGTCCACGCGGCGCCGAAGGCTAGCCGGCGCGTGCGAGCCGCGTCGCGAGGCGGCTGTGCCGCCGCCCGACGTCGGCGGTCGCGGCGGCGCGCGCCACCATCGCGCTCGTGCCGACGAGGACGGTCGCCGTGCGGGCACGCGTGATCGCCGTGTAAAGCATCTCGCGGCGCAGGAAGCGGCCGCCCGCCGACGGGTGCGCGACGACGATCGCGACCGGCAGCTCGATCCCCTGCCCGCGGTGCACCGAGCAGGCATAGGCGAGCCGCAGGTTGCCGACCTCCGCGGGCGGGATCTCGATCACCGCGCCGGCGTCGGTCGCGACGAGCACGCCGCCGCGCGCGTCGCCGTCCGCGTCCTCGCCTGCCGACGCGTCGTCGCCGTCGAGCGCCTCCAGCAGCCGCAGCAGCGTGCCGTTCATGATCCCCAGCTCGTGCAGGTTGCGCCCGACGAGCATCAGCTTGTCGCCGATCCGCAGCCGCCCGTTGCCGATCGGCGCGCCGTGCGGGTTGAGCGCGGCGCGCAGCGCCTCGTTGAGCGCGTCGATCCCCAGCTCGCCGCGGTAGACGGGCGCGAACACCTGCACGTCGTTCACCGGGTCGACGCCGTAATGCGCGGGCAGGCGCTCGCTCACGAGGCCGGCGATCTGCTCCCGCGCCGCGACCGGGTCGGATCGCTCGACCAGGAACAGGTCGCGCCGCATGCCGTCGCCCGCGACGAACGACGGTGCGTGCCCGGCGCGGATCGCGTGCGCGCCCTGCACGATCATCGACCCGGCCGCCTGGCGGAAGATGTGCGCGAGCCGGGCCGCCGGAACGAGCCCACTCGCGACCAGCTCCGCGAACGGCTTGCCGGCGCCGACCGGCGCGAGCTGGTCGGCGTCGCCGACGAGCACGACGTGCGTCCCCGGCCCCACGGCGCGCAACAGCGTCACCAACAGCTCCAGGTTCGCCATCGACGTCTCGTCGACGACGAGCAGGTCGCACCGCAGCGGGGCGTCCTCGTCGAGCGTCGGACCCTCGCCGGGGATCCAGCCGAGCGCCGAGTGGACCGTCGAGGCCTCCAGGCCGGTCGCCTCGCGCATGCGCAGCGCCGCTCGTCCCGTCGGGGCGACGAGGATCAGCGCGGCCCGCTGCTGCGCCGCGATCGCGCCGATCATGCGGATGGACGCTGTCTTGCCGGTGCCAGGACCGCCGGTCACGAGCGAGAAGCGGTGCGCGAAAGCGTTGCGCACGCCGGCCCACTGCTCGTCGGCCAGCTCCCCCCCGTCAGGCAGCACGTCAGGCGGCGGGGCGTCCGGTGGGTGCAGCTTGGCCGACGGCTCGTCCGCCAGCAGCGCATGCACGCGCTCGGCCAGCTCGCGCTCCAGCGCTGCTGTCTCCTGGCGGTAGACCCAGGCGCCGTGGCGGGCGGGTCCTGTCGCCGGTGAAGACGATTCCGCGGGCGGAGCCGCGGAAATCGTCTCACCCGCGCCACCCGCCCGATCGGCGGTGGTGTCGTCCGAGTCGATCTCGACGTCGCCAGCTTCCGCCATGGCGCGCAGCAGTCCGTCTTCGACCTCGCCCGTGCCGAGCAGCTCGCCTGCGGCGGCACGCAGCGCGCCCTGTGGCATGCAGGTCGAGCCGTCACGCTCGGCCTCCGCGAGCGCGTGGAGGACCGCGGCTCGCGCCCGTGCCTCCGACTCGCGCGAGACGCCAACTCCTCGCGCGATCGCGTCTGCCGTCGTGAAGCCGACCCCGAACACGGCCGTCAGCTCATACGGCCGCTCCGCCACGACGCGGTAGGCGCGGTCGCCGTAGTGCTTGTGGATCCGCGCCGCCAGATGCGCGAGCCCGTGCGGCGCCAGCAGCAGGTGCAGGCCGCGCGTGGCACGCAGCGCGTCCCATGAACGCGCCGCCTCGGCCGCGCGGGCCGGCGACAGGCCGGCGTGCTTGAACGCGCCGCGCGGGTCGGCGTCGATCGCGCTCAGCACCTCGGCGCCATGCGCGGCGTGGAGCGTGGCGGCGCGTCTCGGACCGACATGACGCACGCGCCGCAGGTACGCGACCAACGCCGCCTCGTCCGACGGTGCGAGCGGGTGTGCCTCGCGCACGCGAACCTGAGGGCCGTAGCGTGGGTCGTGGACCCACGCGCCCGTCACCGCCACGCGCTCGCGCTCCTCCAGGTGCGCGACCGGGCCGACGAGCACGACATGGCGCCCGTCGGCCTCACCGTCGAGCACGGCGAAGCCGCTGTCTTCGTTCGCGAAGCGCCGGCCGCGCACGAGCACCTCGGCGGCGAACGGCGTCCCCTCGGCACCGCCGCCGAAGGCGGTGGTCGCCGGCGGCTCGGAGCGCCGCGGCGGCGTGCCGGTGTCAGGCAAGCGCCGGCGCGGACGGCTCGGTCTCATCGGTCGGCCGGTAGCCGAGCTCGCGTGAGATGTCGCGCACGTGCGAGCGCACGAGCTCGCCCAGCTCGCCGAGGTCGTTGCGCAGCAGGCGCGCGGTCGGGCCCGAGACGCTCACCGCCGCGACCACCTCGCCGTCGGCGCCGAAGATCGGCGCGGCGACGCACGCGACGCCCTCCTCGTACTCCTCGCGATCGAGCGCGTAGCCGCGCGTGCGCGCCCGCCGCAGCTCGACCTCCAGCTCGGCGGCGGTCGTGAGCGTGTGCGCCGTCAGCGCGGCGAACGGCGCTCGCGCCGTGAGCGCCGCGATCACGCTCTCCGGCTGGTGCGCGAGCATCACCTTGCCGGCGCCGCACGCGTGCGCCGGCACGCGCCGGCCGATCTCCGTGAGCATCCGCACCGCGTGCGCGCTCTCCGCCTGATCCACGTAGACGACCGTGTGGCGGTCGAGCACGCACAGGTTCGTCGTCTCGTTCGTCGCGTCGCGGATCGCGACGAGGTGCGGACGCACCGCGGTGCGCAGGCGCTCGGTGCGGTGCTCGGGTCCGCCGGCCAGCTCGACGACCTTCATGCTGAGGCGATAGCGGCTCGTCTGCGGGTCCTGCACGACATAGCCGCACTCGATCAACGTCGCCAGCAGCCGGTGCGTGGTGCTCGGCTGCAGACCCGTGCGGTGGGCGAGCTCGACGAGACCGGCCTCGTCGGCCGCCGCGACGGCCTCCAGCAGCTCGAAGCTGCGCACGACGGACTGCACGACAGTGGGGTGCTTGGCGTTCGTCGGCATCGCTCGTCTCTCCACTCGTGATATCACGAGCATTTCCATGGTACGGAAACCGCCAAGCTCCAGACCGGTCGTCGGCGTCATCGGCCTCGGCATCATGGGCGCGCCGATGGCGCGCAACCTGCTGCGCGCCGGCTTCCCGCTCGTCGTCTGGAACCGCACCGCCGCGCGAGCCGAGCCGCTCGTCGAGGAAGGCGCGGAGCAGGCCGGCTCCCCGCGCGAGGTCGCAGAGCGCGCTGCGATCACGATCACGATGCTGTCCGACTCGCCCGACGTCGCGGAGGTCTATCGCGCGCCGGACGGCGTGCTGGCCGGTGTGACGTCGCGGGAGCGCGAAATTCCGCCGGTGCTCGTCGACATGAGCACGATCGCTCCGCGCGTCGCGCGCGAGCTGGCGCAGGAGGCCGCCGCGCGCGGGGCCGCGATGCTCGACGCGCCGGTCAGCGGCGGCGACGTCGGCGCGCGCGAGGGAACGCTCTCGATCATGGTCGGCGGGGACGCCGACGCGCTCGCGCGCGCACGCCCGGCGCTGGAGGCGCTCGGCACGCGCATCACGCACGTCGGTGGCAGCGGCGCGGGCCAGGTCGTCAAGGCATGCAACCAGATCGTCGTCGGCCTCACGCTCGAGGCGCTGGGCGAGGCGCTCGTGCTCGGCTCGAAGGCCGGCGTCGATCCGCGCGCGATCGTCGACGCGCTCGGCGGCGGCCTTGCGGCCAGCCGCGTGCTGGAGGTGCGCGGCGAGAAGCTGCTCGCGCGCGACTTCGCGCCCGGCTTCAGACTCGACCTGCACGCCAAGGACCTCGGGATCGTGCTCGAAACCGCACGCGAGCTCGACGTGGCGCTGCCCGGCGCGGCGCTCGTCGCCGAGCTGTTCGAGGCCGAGCGCGAGCGCGGGCACGGCGACGCCGACAACTCGACCGTCGTGCGCGCGCTCGAGCAGCTCGCGGGCCACGACATCCACAGGGTGCCCTAGCGCGCCGACGCGCCCCGTTCGATCATGTGTCCAGCCGCCCCGCGACGGCGCTCCCGTGTTCTTCGCGAACATGAACAATGAACGTTCCGGGACCTTCTTGAATCGCAACCAGCCAAGCGTCGAGCGCTTGTCTGAACAATCAAATTAAGCGCTTGACGTGGCGCGCCGGCCGCGTTAGCGTGCCCCACGCGATCGGCTGATGAGCCGCCGCATAGAGGGGGAACGCGCCGCCCGCCGCCTCAAGGGGTGGAGACGCGTTCACACAAGTTCTTCGCTTTTCTGAAAGTTAAGCTCGAGATCGGGAGGCTCGTTGCTGCACGCACATCAATCGCAGTTCGTTGCGGCAGCGAAGCAGACGATCTCACCAAACCTGTCGGTTCGTGATCGCCGTGTGCGCCGGCGCGCGTCCTCCGTCCTCCTGCACGGGGCGGACGAGCGCGACGGAGGCAGCAACACGCCAGCGCATGGAGGCGCGACGCATCACGACCGGCAGCGCAAGGCGACGCGCCTGCGCGCGCACCGTGGCGATGGGATGTGGACCCGGAGCCGTCGAGATCGGGGGATGCTCGGCGACTTCTACCCCGGGACCTCCGTCACGCTTGCGCAGCCAGCCGGTGGCGCCGCCAACCGCCAATAGAGCCGCTTCGGCGGATCTATGGCCCTCGGCGGCCACCGTGTGGGGGACACGGTGGCCGCCGACCTTTTTCTGGTCGGCGCCTCGCCGCCGCTGGGGGCGTCCTCGGTCGCTCGGCTGCGAGTGCAGCCCACGCTCCCTGCGTCCTTCCCAGCGACGGCGATCCGCTCGCCAGAAAAAGGTCGGTCCGACCTCGTGTTGGCAACCCTCGGCGCTTTTCGCTTGGGCGCCGCTGCGGCTGGCGCTTCTCGGTGGCCGGTCCCGGCCCCGCTCCACTTCCCTCAGACCTTGAACAGGTCGAGGAAGTCGGCGGCGAGGGTCGGGGTGCCGGTGACGTCGAGGTTGGCGGGCGAGTTGTCGGGGCTGAGCGCCTTCACCCAGGCGGCCTCGGTGCCGCTCATGCGCGTGTCGGCGTCCGGCGTGTCGCGGCGCTCGACGCGGGCGCGGCCGTGCTCGCGCACGAACGTGTAGTGCTCGGGGCCGTCGTCGGCGCCGTCGACGATCTCCAGTGCCAGGCGGCCGTCGACGCTCACCGCGGCGCGCGGCAGCAGCGGCGCGAGCCGAAAGCAGGCCCCGACGTCGATCCACTCGTCCTCGCGCGGGCGCGACCACTGCGTGCGCAGCTCCCAGCGTGCGAGCTCGCCGATCGCAATCCCGAGCGCGCGACCCTGCTCGGTCAGCTCGAGGTCGACGCGCGGCGGCAGCGAACGGCGGCGACGCCGCGTGATCAGCCCCGCCTCCGCCATCCGCGAGAGGCGCGCCTCGAGCGCCCCGGCGGAGACGCCGGGGAGCCAGCGACGCAGCGCCTCCAGGCGCAGCGGCCCGGAGGCGAGGTCGCGCACGATCACCATCACCCAGCGATCGCCGACGACGCTCAGGGCCCGAGCGTCGGGCGCCCACTGCCGGCGCGGCCTGCCGCCACCCTGCTCTGCTCGCATCTGACCTCCCCCGGCCGCGTCCCCAAGCTCTCTGCAGGAACATACGAGTTCCTGAATCCCGGCGGGACCATACCAAAATCCGGGATCACGGATATTCAGGTATGGCGCGGGTCGCGCCCCGAAATCAGGCGCGATGGGGCTCGTCCACCGCGTCGCGCACCGCGACGCTGCCATGCTCGATCGTGACCGCGCGCCGTCCCGCGAGCAGCTCCGCGAGCTCGCCGCCGACGAGCTCGCGGCGCCAGCCGCCGAGCGCGCGCACCTCGGGCTCAGGATCGCCGCGGCGCGCCGCGATCACGATCCGCTCCAGCTCCGCGCGTGAGGCGATCAGCTCGTAGGCGAGCCCGGCCTCGATCGCGCGTGCCCGGATGACCGACTCGATCAACGCGACGAGCGGCGCGTCGCCCGGCTCGGAGCCCGGCCCGCGCGCTTCGCGCGGGATCGGCTCGGCCGCGCGCCCGCGCTCGACGGCGGCGATCAGCTCACCGCCGCGCCGCCTCAGGTGGCCGCCGTGCAGCCCGCGGATCTGCTCGAGGTCTCCCGCCTTCGCCGGCTTGCGCTTCGCGATCTCGACGAGCGCGGCGTCGGGCAGGATCGTCCCGACGGGCTTGTCCTCGTCTGCCGCGGTGCGCTCGCGCCAGGCGGCGAGCTCGCGCGCTACCGCGCGCGAGCGGGGGTCGAGCGAGGCTGCGCGCGGAAGCCGCTCGAACGCCGTCTCCGGATCGCGCTCGTCGCTCGCGCCCTCAAGCCTTCGGCACTCCTCGCGCGCCCACTCCAAGCGGCCCTTCGCGTCGAGGCGCTCGTGCAGCGCGTCGCTCAGCTCCAGCAGGTGCAGCACGTCCTCGCGCGCGTAGGAGAGCTGCTCGGCCGTCAGCGGCCGCGCGTCCCAGCGCGTGTAGCTGGCGCTCTTGGCGACGTGCAGTCTCAGCACGCTCCCGAGCAGGTTTCCGTAGCCGGTCTGCGCGCCCTGACCGGCGAAGCCGGCGGCGACCTGCGTGTCGAAAATGCCGGTCACCTCGGTTCTCCACACGCGCCGCAGCAGCGCGACGTCCTGGCGCGCAGCGTGCAGCACGATCTCGATCCGCGGGTCCGCGAGCACCTCGGCAAGCGGCGTGGGGTCGAGCGCGTCGAGCGTGTCGAAGAGGCCGATCCTCGCTCCCCCCGACGCGTCCGGATCGTCCGCCACGACCTGCACGAGGCACAGCAGCGCGCGGTAGCGGCCCTCCGACATGAACTCCGTGTCGATCCCGAGCCGTCCGCTCGCGCGCGCGAGCGCGGCGATCTGCGCGACCTCGTCCTGGCCGGCCAGCGTGGGGGCGGTCGACTCGTGCACCGCTGCGCATCATGACCGAGCGGCAGCCGACGCGCGCGAGCGCGGACCGTCGATTAACCGACCCCGTTGGTAGGATTTCCGCCGTGATCTTCTCCTCGAAGGCCGAGTACGGAGTCCGCCTGATGGTGGAGCTGGGGCGCCAGACGCCCGCGCGGCCGACGAGCCTGAAGGCGATCGCGCAGGCCGAGCGGCTGCCGCTCGCCTACCTCGAGCAAGTCGTCGCACGGCTCAAGAGAGCAGGACTCGTGATGAGCGCTCGCGGCGCGCACGGCGGCTACTGGCTCGCGCGTCCGGCCGAGCAGATCACGATGGACGAGGTCGTGTTGGCGCTGGAGGGCGCGATCGCCCCGATGGAGTGCTTCCTGTCCGAGACGACCGAGCGCGTGCTGTGCTCGCACATCGGCGGCAGCGCCGACGATCACCAGCACTGCGCGACCAAGCTGCTGTGGATGCGCGTGCAGGGCGGCATCGCCCGCTCGCTGCAGACCACGACGCTCGCGGAGCTGGTGGAGTTCTCTCGCCGCGAGTCCCCGGTCGCCGCCCCGGCGGCCTGAACCCCCCAACCCCCCGCAGGTGACCATGGCCGAGCTCGAGATCCGCAACCTCCATGTCCGCGCCGGCGCGCAGGAGATCCTCAAGGGTCTTGACCTCGCCGTCGGCAAGGGCGAGATCCACGCCTTGATGGGTCCGAACGGCTCCGGCAAGTCGACGCTCGCGAACGCCGTCATGGGCCACCCGAACCTCGAGGTGACGGAGGGTCAGGTTTTCTTCAAGGGCGAGGACATCACCGAGGCCGACACGGACGAGCGCGCCCGCATGGGCCTCTTCATGGCGTTCCAGTACCCGGTGGCTGTGCCGGGCGTGACCGTCACGAAGTACCTGCGCACGGTGCTCAACGCGCATCGCGAGACGCGCGGCGAGGAGGCGATCTCGCTGAAGGACTTCCGCCAGACGGTCGAGGCCGCGATGAGACTCACGGAGGTCCCGAGAGAGTTCTCCTCGCGCTACCTCAACGAGGGCTTCTCCGGCGGCGAGAAGAAGCGCATGGAGATCCTCCAGCTCGCGCTGCAGAAGCCCGAGCTGGCGATCCTCGACGAGACCGACTCGGGCCTCGACATCGACGCGCTGCGCGTGGTCTCGAACGGCGTCAACGCCGTCGCGGGCGACCACATGGGCGTGCTGATCATCACCCACTACCAGCGCATCCTGCACCTCGTGCAGCCGAGCCACGTGCACGTGATGTACCAGGGCCGCATCGTCAAGGAGGGCGGCCCCGAGCTCGTCACGGTGCTCGAGGAGAAGGGCTACGGCTGGATCAAGGAGGAGGTCGAGGCGGCGGCATGACCGCCACCGCCAGCTCGACCTTCGACGCCGCCGCGGTCGCGGCGCAGTTCCCGATCCTGCAGCGCCAGATCGACGGCCGCCCACTCGTCTACCTCGACGCGGGTGCGACGGCGCAGAAGCCCGAGGCGGTGCTGCGCGTCCTCGACGAGTCGTACCGGCTGCACAACGCGAACATCCACCGCGGCGTCTACACGCTCGCGCAGGAGGCGACCGCGCGCTTCGAGGGCGCCCGCGAGCGGATCGCTCGCTTCATCGGCGCGCCGACGGCCGAGACGATCTTCACGAAGAACGTCACCGAGGCGATCAACCTCGTGGCGTACGCCTGGGGACGTAGAAACGTCCGAGCGGGCGACACGATCGTGCTGACGCCGATGGAGCATCACGCGAACGTGGTGCCGTGGCAGCAGCTCGCGCTGGAGGTGGGCGCGAGACTCGCCTACGTCGAGCTGACCGACGACGGCCGCCTCGACATGGATTCCTTCGACGCCCTGCTCGCGCGTAGGCCGAAGCTCGTGACCGTTGCGCACGTCTCGAACGTGCTGGGGACGCTCAACCCGGTCGAGACGATCGTCGCGAGAGCGCACGCTGCCGGCGCGGTGGTGCTGGTCGACGGCGCGCAGGCGGTCCCGCACCTGCGCGTCGACGTGCGCGCGCTCGGCGCCGACTTCTACGGCTTCACCGGCCACAAGGTGTACGGGCCGACGGGCGTCGGCGTGCTGCACGGGCGGCGCGAGCTGCTGGAGGCGATGCCGCCGTTCCTGACCGGCGGCGACATGATCGCCTCGGTCGACTTCGAGCGCTCGACGTTCGCCGGGATCCCGCACAAGTTCGAGGCGGGCACGTCGCCGTACGTCGAGGCGACCGGGCTCGGCGCCGCGGTCGAATGGCTCGACGCGCTCGGCCTCGACGCGGTGCACGCGCACGAGCGGGCGCTCGTCGCGTACGCGCTCGATGCGCTCGCCGAGGTGCCGGGATTGACCGTGTACGGGCCCGCCGCCGAGCACCGCGGCTCGCTCGTGTCGTTCACGCTCGACGGCGTCCACCCGCACGACGTCGCCGAGCTGCTCAACCGCCGCAACGTGTGCGTTCGCGCGGGGCACCACTGCGCGCAGCCGCTGATGCGGCGCCTCGGCGTCTCCGCGACGACGCGTGCGAGCTTCGCCGCGCACACAACGCGCGCAGACGTCGATGCGCTGGTGGACGGCCTGCACGAGGTACGGCGCGTGTTCCGGCTGTGACCGTCGGATCCTGATGGCGAGCCGAGCCGCGCCGTACACTGTCCGCGTCCGCTCTCCGAGCCTCGAAGTACTTTACTTCTGGTCAACGTCGCTCTAGGATTCTCGTCGGTCGGGTGGGGCGTGTTGTGCACGCGGTTTCTGCTCGACCTGCCGCCCATTGACTTTGCCCGCGAGAACGCGAGCGAGTAAGCGGCGAACCGGCGAGGGCCGTCGCGACCACGGCCCTCGCCGCATTTAACGCGGGCGTCAGCTCAGTTCGACCGCCAGCTGCTCGAGCAGGTCGAGCGCGTCCTGCAGGCCGGCCTCCATGCCCGAGTCGACGTGCGCGTCGCGATCGGCCTTGCTCGCGTGCTGCGTGAGGATCGTCATCGTCGTACGCCCGTCGCGCTCGACGAGCGTCATCGTGTTGACCGCGGGGCCGTCGCCGGGCGCGCCCTCGTAGACCTCGGTCGAGACGATCCGCTCGTTCGGCACGATCTCGCGGTACTCGCCGTGGAAGGCGACCTCGAAGCCGCCCTCGTGCGTGGTCATCACGGAGCGCCATCTGCCGCCGACGCGCAGGTCGATCTCCACGACGGTCATCTCGCCGCGTCTGGCGTGCCACCAGCGCCGCACGAGCTCGGGCGTCGTGAACGCCTCGTACACGAGGTGCTTGGGCGCGTCGAACTCGCGCTCGATCATGATCTGGTCGTCCGCGGGCAGCGTGACCTTGGCTGTTCCGGTCGTCGTCATCTTGCGTCGCCTCCTTTGCGTGCTTGCAGCTCTTCGAGGACGTCGTCGAGGGCGCCGAAGCGGTCTTCCCACAGGCGCGCGTAGTCGCCGATCCAGTCGTGGATCGGCTTGAGCGCCCGGCCGTTCACGCGATAGAGCCGCCGCCGGCCCTCCTCGCGCACGTCGACCGCGCCGACCTCGCGCAGGACGCGCAGGTGCTTGGAGACCTGCGGCTGCGCGAGTCTGAGCGCGTTGACGAGCTCGCCGACCGATCGCTCGCCGCCCGCGAGGACATCGAGGATCGCTCGCCGCTGTGGCTCCGCCACCGCGTTGAACACGTCTGTCGTGGTTGCCGCTCGTGCCATCGCAAAACATCATATGCCTATATCGGCATATGTCAAGCCGCCATCGTGCGCAATGCGTGGCTAGGGTGTAGAGCGCGATGGACGACCTCTACCGCGAGTACATCCTCGAGCACTACAAGCGGCCTCACAACTGGTCGCCGCCCGCGCCCGAGCTCGCGTCGCCGGACCTCGAGTTCGAGGACAACAATCCGCTCTGCGGCGACGAGCTGCGCGTGCAGATCGCGCTCGACGAGGACCGCCGCGTCGCCGACCTGCGCTTCTCCGGGCATGGCTGCGCGATCTCGCAGGCGGCGGCCTCGATGGCGTCCGACGAGATCCGAGGGATGCGCATCGACGACGTGCTGGCGCTCGACAAGTCGTTCATCCTCGACCTGCTCGGGATCGACATCTCCGCGACGCGCATGAAGTGCGCGCTGCTGTCGCTGAAGGTGCTCAAGAGCGCGGCGCTGGGCGGCGCGGCCGAGTGGCCGGACCAGGAAGAGGCGGCGTAGGGCCTAACGGGATAGACCCTTAGGCCGCTACACTCCAGGGCGTAAATCCGATCCCCGCACTAGGACTTTCCTTCTCTTGCCCCAGACGATCGAAGTGTGCCCCGTCAACGACCTGCCGCCCGGCGCGATGCGCCTGGTGGAATGGGAAGACGTCGAGATCGGCGTCTTCAACTGCAACGGCGCGTACTACGCGATCGAGGACCGCTGCTCGCACGACGACGGGCCGCTCGCGGAGGGGGAGCTGGACGAGGCGACCTGCACCGTCGAGTGCCCGCGCCACGGCTCGCGCTTCGACCTCAAGACGGGCAAGCCGCTCACGCTGCCGGCCTACGCCCCGGTGGACGTCTTCCCCGTGGTCGTCGATGACGACCTGATCAAGCTGGAGGTGGACTGACATGGCCACGCCCGAGGTGCTTGCCGAGCAGCAGAGCCTGAAGGGCATCAACGCCGACTACGAGGAGCGCTTCGGCTTCCACGATGCCGAGAACTACCTCTACAAGGCGCCGAAGGGCCTGACGCGAGAGCTCGTCGAGAAGATCTCCGAGTTCAAGAGCGAGCCGCAGTGGATGCGCGAGTTCCGCCTGAAGGCGCTCGACCACTTCCTCGCGCGCCCGATGCCGACGTGGGGCTCGCCGCTGCTGGCCGAGGTCGACTTCGACAACATCCACTACTTCGTGCGTGCCTCCGAGCGCGCCGAGCGCTCGTGGGACGACGTGCCTGAGGACGTCAAGAGAACGTTCGACCGCCTCGGCATCCCGGAGGCGGAGCGCAGATTCCTCGCCGGCGTCGGCGCGCAGTACGAGTCCGAGGTCGTCTACCACCAGGTCCACAGAGACCTCGAGGACCAGGGCGTGATCTTCCTCGACATGGACTCCGCGCTGCGCGACCACGAGGAGCTCGTGAAGGAGTACTTCGCGACGATCATCCCCGCGAACGACAACAAGCTCGCCGCGCTCAACAGCGCCGTGTGGTCGGGCGGCTCGTTCGTCTACGTGCCGCCGGGCGTCCACGTCGAGATGCCGCTGCAGGCCTACTTCCGCATCAACACGGAGAACATGGGCCAGTTCGAGCGCACGCTCATCATCGCCGACGAGGGCTCGCACGTGCACTACGTCGAGGGCTGCACCGCGCCGACGTACTCGTCCGACTCGCTGCACTCGGCGGTCGTCGAGCTGATCGCTAAGCCGGGGGCGCGGATCCGCTACACGACCGTGCAGAACTGGTCGCAGAACGTCTTCAACCTCGTCACCAAGCGCGCGGTCGCCGAGACCGACGCGACGGTCGAGTGGGTCGACTGCAACCTCGGCTCGAAGCTGACGATGAAGTACCCCTCCGTCTACCTGATGGGCGAGCGGGCGCACGGCGAGATCCTCTCGATCGCGTTCGCGGGCGCCGGCCAGCACCAGGATGCGGGCGGGAAGATCGTCCACGCGGCGCCGAACACGACCTCGAACATCTTCGCCAAGTCGATCTCGAAGGACGGCGGGCGCGGCTCCTACCGCGGCCTGCTGGAGGTCGCCAAGGGCGCGCACGGCGCCAAGTCGAAGGTCGTCTGCGACGCGCTGCTGCTCGACGAGCACTCGCGCTCGGACACCTACCCGACGATCCGCATCGGCGAGGACGACGTCGATGTCGGCCACGAGGCGACCGTCTCGAAGATCGGCGAGGAGCAGGTCTTCTACCTCCAGTCCCACGGGATCTCGGAGGAGGAGGCGTCGAAGCTGATCGTCAACGGCTTCATCGAGCCGATCACCAAGGAGCTGCCGATGGAGTACGCGGTCGAGATGAACCGGCTGATCGAGCTCCAGATGGAGGGCTCAATCGGCTAGGGCAGGCGACCTGGCGGCGTCTCGAAGCGCCTGGCGGCGTCATCGGGCTCGAAATAGCTCCGCTATTCCTTCGCCCTGCTTCCTTGCCAGGCACGCCGATACGCTCGCCAGCTCACCTGCCCTCCGCGGCACTCCCCGTGTTCCACTCCCAACCTCGCTCCCCTCGATGACATCAACGCTCGAAACGCCCTCTCCCTCCTGGCTTGCTGAGCGTCGCTCGCGCGCCGCGGCGCTCTCCGCCTCCCTCGACCTGCCGCAGTACAAGGGCAGAGCGGGGTGGGAGTTCACCGACATCTCGGCGCTCGACCTCGGCGCGTATGCGCCGGCGAGCGCGGGGGACGCGGGTGCGGCGGAGCGGGCGGAGGCGCTGTTCCAGGGCTTGGAGTCGCCGTACGTGCTGACGCAGGTGGACGCGTCGACCGTCGCGGTGCCGGACGACCTGCCGGCGGGCGTGACGGTCACCTCGCTGGAGCGCGCGGCGGCTGAGCACGCCGAGCTGGTGGAGCGGCACCTGGGGACGATCGTCACCGACGAGGACGCCTTCACCGCCCGCAACGAGGCGTCGTTCGCCGGCGGTGCGTTCGTGCACGTCGCCGCGAGGGTCGCGCTCGATCGGCCGATCCTCGTGACCGCCGTGCAGGGCAGCGAGCGCAGCGCGCTCGACTGGCGCACGCTGATCGTGGTCGAGGACGGTGCGCAGGCGGAGGTGTGGGAGCAGTACCTGTCCGCCGACCCGACACAGGATGCGCTCTTCAACACGGTCGTCGAGCTTGTCATCGGCGAGAACGCGCGGCTGCGCTTCGTCTGTGGCCAGGGCCTCTCGGAGAGAAGCTGGATTTTCGGTACGCAGCGCGCGGAGGTCGCGCGCGACGGCGTGCTCGACTGGGTCGCGCTCGGCTTCGGCAGCGCACGCGGCAAGGTGCGGATGGAGACGAAGCTCGCCGGCCCCGGCGCCGACGGCAGAGTCACCGGCGCCTACGCGTCGCACGGCCGCCAGCACGTCGACTTCGACACGACGCAGGAGCACGCCGCTCCGCACACGACTTCCGACCTCGCGTTCCGCGGGGTGCTGCAGGGGCGCTCGGAGGCCGTCTGGCGCGGCAACATCATCGTCGACCCCGGCGCCCAGCAGACCGACGCGTTCCAGGAGTCGCGCAACCTGCTGCTCTCCAAGAGAGCCCATGCCGACGCGATCCCCGGGCTGGAGATCCAGGCGAACGACGTGCGCTGCACGCACGCCGCCGCGATCGCTCAGATCGATCCCGAGCAGCTCTTCTACCTCAAGTCGCGCGGCCTGCGCGAGGAGATCGCGAAGCGGCTCGTGATCGAGGGCTTCCTCGCCGCGCTCGTCGAGCGCTTCGAGGAGGGGCCGGTGCGCGAGGTGCTCGGCGGCGCGCTCGAGCGGCGCCTCGGCGCCGTGCTGCGCGCGGCGTAGGGTCGCCGCGTCCTGCGGGCCCGTACTCTCCGCGCCGTGATCCACGTCCGCATCGTCGTACCGCCGGACCGCGTCGAGGCGGTGCTCGACCTGTTCACGCATGCGCCGGCGGTCGTGAACGTGATCCACCTGCCCGGCACGGCGCGCAAGCCCGACGGCGACGTCGTGCTGTGCGATGTCGCACGCGAGGACGCGAGCCTGATCGTCGGGCGCCTGCGCGAGCTCGGCATCGCGCTCGACGGCTCGATCGCGCTCGACCCGATCGACACATCGATCTCGGCCGCCGCCGAGCGTGCCGAGCGCGCGGCGGAGGGGCTTCCGTCCGACGCGGTCGTGTGGGAGCGCGTCGAATCGGTCGTCGGCGAGTCCACCGAGCTGTCGTGGAGCTTCCTCGCGTTCATGGTGATCGCGACGCTGCTGGCGGCGATCGCGATCCTGCTCGACTCGCCGGTGCTGCTCGTCGGCGCGATGGTCGTGGGGCCCGAGTTCGGTCCCATTGCCGCGATCGCGGTCGCGCTCGTGCAGCGCCGCGGCGCGTTGGCACGCCGTTCGCTCGCGGCGCTGCTCGCCGGCTTCGCGGTCGCGATCGTGACCGCCTACGTCGGCACCGAGCTGCTCGATGCACTCGGGATCGTCAGCGACGGCCACACGAACGCGGTGCGGCCGTTCACAGGCTTCATCTCGAACCCCGACGCGCTCTCCTTCCTCGTCGCCTACCTTGCGGGCACGGCGGGAATCCTGTCGCTCACGACGAGCAAGTCGGCGGCGTTGATCGGGGTGCTGATCTCGGTCACGACGATTCCGGCGGCGGCGAACGTGGCCGTTGCGGCGGCCGAGGCGGCATGGGGCGAGCTCGGCAAGGCGGCCGCCCAACTGGCGCTGAACCTGGCGGCCCTCCTGCTCGCGGGCTTGCTGACGCTGACGGTCCAGCGCGCCGCCTTCTCGGCGCGGCGACGCCGGCGAGCTGTCGCGGAGGGCCCGGCGGCGGGATAGGCTCGCGGCGTGGAGCTCACGCCGCGCCAGCGCCGGTCGCTCGAGGCGATCTGCGACACGTTCTGCCCGCCGGCGAACGGCGTGCCAGGCGCGACCGAGCTGGGCGTCGCGGACGCGGTCCTGCGGCTCGCCGGGCGCGACCCGCGCAGCGCCGCGCGCAGAGAGCTGAAGCAGCTGCTGGGCGCGTGGGACACGGCCCTGGTGACCGCGCTCGGCGGCGGCGGGCTGCGCCGCTTCAGCGCGCTCCCGCGCTCCGAGCGCGAGCAGGTGCTGCTGAGCTGGTGTGACAGCCGCCTGCCGCAGCGCCGCGCCGCCTTCCACGCGCTGCGCAAGGCGGCGCTGCTGACCTACTACGGGCTGCCGGCGCCTGATGGCGGCGCAAGCCCGGTGTGGGATGCGATCGGCTACCCCGGTCCGCTCGGCCCGCGCGAGGACGCGCCGCCGAAGGCGTTGACGCCGATCGCGATCGGCGAGTCGACGACGCTCGACTGCGACGTCTGCATCGTCGGCTCGGGTGCGGGCGGCGGCGTCGCAGCCGCCGTGCTGAGCCAGGCAGGCCTCGACGTCGTCGTGCTCGAGCGTGGCGCGTACTACGACGACGCCGACTTCGACGGCGCCGAGCTGAGAGCGCTCACGACGATGTACTCCGGCGCGCCGGCCGCGACGCATGACCAGTCGGTGGGTCTCGTCGCCGGCTCCTGTCTCGGCGGCGGGACGGTCGTCAACTACACGACCTCGTTCCGCACGCCCGACGACGTGCGCGCGGAGTGGGCGGCGCACGGCGTGCCGGCGTTCGCCGCGGCCGAGTTCACGGCGAGCCTCGACGCCGTCTGCGAGCGGCTCGGCGTCAACCAGGAGCACAACGACCCGTCCGCGCGCGAGCAGAAGCTGCGCGACGGCTGCGTCGCGCTGGGCTGGCACCTCGACGCGATGCCGCGCAACGTCAACGACCGCTGCGACCGCAGAGAGTGCGGCTGGTGCAACTTCGGCTGCCGTCACGGCGCGAAGCAGTCGACCGCGAAGACGTGGCTCCTCGACGCGCAGGCGGCCGAGGCGCGCATCGCCGTCGGCGTCGCGGTCGAGCGCGTGCTCGTCGAGGGCGGCGCGGCGCGCGGCGTGATCGCCACGACCGACGCGGGCCACCGCGTCACCGTCCGCTCGCGCGCTGTCGTCTCGGCCGCCGGCGCGCTGCGGACGCCCGCGCTGCTGAAGCGCTCCGGCCTGACAAACCCGAACGTCGGCCGCAACCTGCGGCTGCACCCGGCGACCGCTGTGTGGGGCATCTACGACGACGAGGTGCGCCCGTGGGAGGGTGTGATGCAGGCGCTCTACTCCGATCAGCACCGCAACCTCGACGACGGCTACGGCGTGAAGTACGAGACGGCCGCCGGCCACCCGCACCTCGCGATCCCGTTCATGCCGTGGCGCGGCGCTCGCGCCCACCACGAGCTGATGCAGGCGATCTCGCACACGGTCGTGTTTGGGATCCTGCTGCGCGACCGCGACGCCGGCGAGGTGCGGATCGACCGCGACGGCGAGCCGGTCGTCCGCTACCGCCTGTCGGACTACGACACGCGCCACCTGCGCGTCGGGATCGAGGGCGCGGCGCAGCTGCACGAGGCGGCCGGCGCGCAGCGCGTCTTCAGCTCGCAGAGCGACTGGGTCGCCTACGACCCGCCCGTCGAAGGCGCGGCCGGCCGTGCGCGCTTCATGCGCGAGGCCGACGCGTGCGGCTACGGCCCGGGGCAGATCCAGCTCGGCTCGTTCCACATCATGGGCTCGGCGCGCATGGGCGGCTCGCCGGCGTCCTCCGCCTGCGACCCCAACGCTCAGACGTGGGACGTGCGCGACCTCTACGTGCTCGACGGCTCCGCCTTCCCGACCGCGTCCGGCGTGAACCCGCAGATCTCGATCCAGGCGATCGCCCACATGGGCGCCCGTGCGCTGGCGGCGCGGTTGCGGTAGTCGCCTGCTGACCGGTTCGGGCGGTTGGCCGGGTAGGCGAAAAACGCGGCGGTTCGCACACGCACTGAGTGGGAGACATGCCGCGGGGCGTCTGCTATTCAGGGGCAGTGAAGTCGGCTGATGTGCTCGTTGTGGAGGATGAGGGCGACGTGCGGCGCCTCGTGCGTGTGCTGCTCGAGCGGGCTGGCCATACCGTCGTCGAGGCGGCTAACGGGCTCGAGGCGATCAGCGTGCTCGAAGCCGACGCGCCCGACCTCGTCGTGCTCGACGTCGCGATGCCCGAACTCGACGGCTGGCAGACGCTCGAGCGGATCCGCGACCTCAGCGACGTGCCGGTGCTGATGCTGACGGCGCGCGCCGGCGAGCTCGACAAGGTCCGCGGCCTGCGCGCCGGCGCCGACGACTACGTCACCAAGCCGTTCGGCCGCCAGGAGCTGTTGGCGCGCGTCGAGGCGCTGCTGCGTCGCACGAGCGGGCCGCCGGAGGTGCGCGCCGCGTACGAGGACGGCGCCCTGCGGATCGACTACGTGAGCCGCGAGGTGACCGTCGGCGAGGGGGAGGAGCGACGGGCGGGTGGGCGCCAGGTCCACTTGACGCCGCTCGAGTTCAAGCTGCTGTCCGCGTTCGTGCGCCACCCGAACGAGACGCTCAGCCGCACCCGGCTGCTGGAGCTGGTGTGGGGCGACGTCGAAGGCTTCGGCGGCGACCAGGTCAAGCTCTACGTGGGCTACCTGCGCCGGAAGCTGGGGTGGGGACCGTCCGACGGCGGTCCGCTCGAGACGATCCGGGGCTTCGGCTACCGCTATCGGCCACCGGCAGCGCGATCGTGAAGGACGTGCCCTCGCCCTCG
Organism: uncultured Actinomycetes bacterium; assembly: GCA_963770165.1. Classification (GTDB taxonomy): domain Bacteria; phylum Actinomycetota; class Thermoleophilia; order Solirubrobacterales; family Solirubrobacteraceae; genus Conexibacter. The sequence goes on along the minus strand of CAVYOK010000003.1, from coordinate 226,592 downwards.
CGGCTGCGCACGCTGACCGTGCCCCCATGGCCCTCGACGATCGTCCTCACGATCGTCAGCCCGAGGCCGAGCCCGGGCACCGACAGGCCGGTCGCGTTGCGCGCACGGTAGAAGCGGTCGAACAGGTGCGGCAGGTCCGTCTCGGCGATGCCGACGCCGCTGTCCGCGACCTCGATCCGCGCCTGCGCGTCCGTGCTTGTCAGCCGCACGGCGATGCAACCGCCGGGCGGCGTGAACTTGAGCGCGTTGAGCAGCAGGTTGTCGAGCACCTGCGCGAGCCGATCGCGATCGCCGACGCACGGCTCCACGTCTTCCAGCTCGGTCACGAGCGCGATCCCGGCGTCGTCGGCGCGGGAGCTCGCCAGCTCGACGGCATCGCGCACGAGCGCGGCGAGCTCGACCTCGCCCGGCTCCAGCAGCAGCGGGGCGCCCTCGACCTGTGCCGCGAACAGCAGGTCGCCGACGAGTCGCACGAGCCGGCGCGCGTTGCGATCGATCACTTCGAGGTGGCGCGCGTGCTCGGCGGGGAAGTCGCCTCCCTCGTCGCTCAGCAGCAGCTCGACGTAGCCGAGGATCGCCGTGAGCGGGGTGCGCAGCTCGTGCGAGACGAGCGCGAAGAAGTCCTGCTTCGCGCGCTCCGCCTCGCGCTCGCCGGTGATGTCCCGCACGACCAGCAGCCGGCCGATCATCCGCCCGCGACCGTCGTGGACCGGCGCGACGTAGCGCGCGAACGTGCGCCGGCCGTCCGCCAGGACGACCTCGTCGCGTCGCTCGGCGTCGGCGGGGATTGCGCCATCGCCGTTGGCGGTTGCGCGCGGCCTGGACGGCGGCCGCGGGTCGAGCGTCGTCGCGTGCGCGGCGAACTCGGCGCGCACCGCGCGCATCGGCGGATTGTCGACGATCACGGCGCCGTCGCCGTCGAGCAGCGCGATCGCGTCCGGCGTCGTGTCGAGCACGGCACGCACGATGCTGGCGCCTTCGCGCGCGGAGCGGACCGCCTCGATCAGCTCGCTGCGCTGGTGCGCGAGCTCGCGATTCTGGCGTTCGAGCGCGGCGCGGCTGTCCTCCAGCGAGTCGGCCATCTGGTCGAACGTGCGCGCCAGCTCGCCGACCTCGCCGATCCCGTCGCGACGGCCGACGCGCGCGTGCAGGTCGCCGCCGGCGAGGCGCCGGGCCGCTCCGGCGACGTCGCGCAACGGCGCGAGCAGCGCCCTCCGCATGTACAGCAGGAAGCCGAGGGCGCACAGCAGCGTCGCCACGACGCCGCTTGCGCCGGCCGCCCATGCGACGTGCGTCAGTTCGGACACGTGATCGCGTTGCATGCCGCGCGTCGCGCGCTGCTGCCTGACGAGCGCGTCGAGGCGTGCCTCGAGCGTCGCGCTGCGGCGGGTGCGAGCCGGCGTGGTCGTCGGCGCCTCCGCCGCGTAGGCGCGCACGGCGCCGGCGAGGGCGATGGCGGTCGGCTCGCCGGCCCTGCTCCCTGCCACGACGAGCGCGGTCGCGCCTGCGCGCATGTCCGCCCGCCGTTCGCGTGCGAGCGCGATGCGGGTGTCGGTCGCGGCCATGCTGACTTTCGAGGTGACGCGCGCTTCGCGGTCGGCGACGCCGAGGTCGTGGAGCGTCATGAGCAGCACGACGAACACCGTCAGCTGCAGGGCTGCGAGCAGTCCGATCGCGACGACGAGCCGCGTGCTGAGGCCACGCGTGCGGCGCATGGGAACACGCTACCGGCCTCGGCAACGTCGGTGTTGTGCAAGCGCGGCGGAAGGGGGATCATCGAACCAGACAGCTGTCCATCAGACCGGGGGTCCTTCATGACCGATTCCGCTCCGACTCGCGTGCTGCTCGTCGCGAATCGCACGGCGGCGACCGACGAGTTGCTCGAGGCGGTGCGCGCCCGTGCGCAGCGAGGTCCGGCGACGTTTCACCTCGTCGTGCCCGCCCATCCACACGGCCTGCACAAGGTGGTCGATCCGCAGGACGGCGACGCCGGCGAGGCCGCGGGCGTGCTCGCGGCGGCGCTGCCGCTGTTGAGTCAGGCGGCCGGCTCCGAGGTCACCGGGCATGTGGGCGATCACGAGCCGCTGATGGCGATCGAGGACGCGCTCCACCGTGAGCCGTATGACGAGATCATGGTCTCGACGCTGCCGCGGCGACTGTCACGCTGGCTGCGGCTCGACCTCGTCAGCAAGGCGCGCGGGACCGGCCTGCCGGTGACGCACGTGGAGGCGGGGGAGCGGAAGGCGGCCGTGACCGGCTAGCCTGCGGCCGCGATGCGGCTGGCCACATTCCTTCCAAACGGCTCCGACGTGCCGCTCGCCGGTGAGGTGCGGGGCGACTGCGTCGTCGCGTTCCCCGATGGGTCGACGGTGCTCGACCGGCTCGCGAGCGGCGACCGCACGCCCGCCAATGGGCCGGAGCACGCGTTCGAGGGCGTGACGCTGCTCGCGCCGGTGCGGCAGCCGCGCGCGATCTTCGGCATCGGCTTGAACTACGCCGCGCACGCGGCCGAGCAGGGCAGAGAGACCCCCGAGCAGCCGATCGTCTTCATGAAGCTGCCGAGCTCGTCGGCGCCTCCGGGCGGCCCGGTGCGCTGCCCGGACGTCGTCAAGCGGCTCGACTACGAGGGCGAGCTGGCGATCGTGATGGGCGCCGGCGACGAGATCGCCGGCTACGCGGTCGCCGACGACGTGAGCGCGCGCGACCTGCAGCGGCGTGAGCCGCAGTGGACGCGAGCGAAGGGGGCCGACACGTTCTGCCCGTGGGGGCCGTGGGTCACGACCGCCGAGGAGGTCCCGGACCCCGAGGACCTCGCGCTGCGCACGTGGGTCAACGGCGAGCTGCGCCAGGACGGCCGCACGTCCGACCTGATCTTCTCGTGCCGCGAGCTCGTCGCCTTCATCGCGCAGACGTGCACGCTCGCGCCCGGCGACCTGATCCTCACCGGCACGCCGAGCGGCGTCGGCATGTCGATGGACCCACGCCGCTTCCTGGAGCCCGGCGACGTCGTGCGGGTCGAGATCGAGCGGCTCGGCGCGATCGAGCACGCCGTCGCCTGAGCTGCGGGTACCCGAGGCGGCCACGTGGCCGTTGAGGGCGGGTCCCGCCTCTAGTTCGCCAGCGTCGCCTCGACCGTGATCTTGGCGCTGCCGCCGAGCAGCCGCGAGATCGGGCAGTTCCGGCCGGCGGACTGTGCGGCGGCCTCGAACGCGTCGGCGTCGATCCCCGGTACGCGACCGGTGACGGTGAGCGTGGAGCGCGTCACGGTCGGGGCGCCGTCGACTCTGTCGAGCCGCACCACGGCCGTCACGTCGACCCGCTCAGGCGGGTTGCCGCCCTGCGCCAGCTCGTGCGAGAGCGCCATCGAGTAGCAGGAGGCGTGCGCGGCGGCGATCAGCTCCTCGGGGCTCGTCTTGCCGTCGGGCGCCTCGGTGCGCGCCGCCCACGTGGTCGGCAGCTCGCCGAGCGCGCCGCTGCTGACGCCGCTCACGGTGCCGGCCCCGCCGAACAGGTCGCCCTGCCAGCTCGCCCGCGCCGTCCGCTCTGCGATGACCATCCTGTCCCCCTCAGTGGTTCTCGATGACACGGTCGATCAGCCCGTACTCGACCGCCTGGTGGGAGGTGAAGAAGCGGTCGCGCTCCATGTCGCGGTTGACCTGCTCCTCCGGCTGCCCGGTGTGCTGCGCGTAGATCTCGTCGATCCGCTTGCGCGTTCTGATGATCTCCCGCGCGTGGATCTCGATGTCGGTCGACTGGCCCTCGAAGCCGGCCGACGGCTGGTGGATCAGGATGCGGCTGTTCGGCAGCGCCATCCGCTTGCCTCTCGCGCCGCCGGTGAGCAGCAGCGATCCCATCGACATCGCGATCCCGACGCACATCGTCGACACGTCGGGCTTGATGAACTGCATCGTGTCGTAGATCGCGAGGCCCGCGTAGATCGAGCCGCCGGGCGAGTTGATGTAGATCGAGATGTCCTTCTCCGGGTCCTGCGACTCGAGGTGCAGGAGCTGCGCCACGACGAGGTTGGCGACCATGTCATCGACGGGGTGGCCGAGGAAGATGATCCGCTCGTTGAGCAGACGGCTGTAGATGTCGAACTCGCGCTCGCCGCGCGCAGTGCGCTCGATGACCATGGGGATGAGGGGCATGGCCGGAAGGCTCGCACATTCAGGGCACGAGCACGGCCGCGCCCTCGAACGCGCCGGTGCGCAGGTCGGCGAGCGCATGCTCGGCCTGCGCGAGCTCGTACGTCGTGACGGTCGTGCGGACGGGGACCTGCGGCGCGAGCTGCAGGAACGAGCGGCCATCCTCGCGCGTCAGGTTGGCGACGGAGCGGATCGAGCGCTCGCGCCACAGGTTCGCGTAGGGGAACGACGGGATGTCGCTCATGTGGATGCCGGCGCAGACGACGGTGCCGCCGGGCGCGAGCGCGCGCAGCGCGATCGGCACGAGCGAGCCGACAGGTGCGAAGACGATCGCCGCGTCGAGCGGCTCCGGCGGCGCCTGCTCGCTCGCGCCGGCCCAGACGGCTCCGAGCTCGCGCGCGAACGCCTGGCCTCTATCGTCGCCTGGGCGGGTGAAGGCGTGCACCTCGCGCCCTTGGTGGACGGCTACCTGGCAGATCGTGTGGGCCGCCGAGCCGAAGCCGTAGAGGCCGAGCCGCTCCGCGTCTGCGGTCATCCGCAGCGCGCGGTAGCCGATCAAGCCGCCGCACAGCAGCGGCGCGACCTGCAGGTCCGGGTAGTCGGGCTCTGACGGAAGCGGGAGGCAGAAGCGCGCGTCCGCGACCGTCAGCTCGGCGTAGCCGCCGTCGAGGTCCTTTCCGGTGAAGCGGGCGCGCTCGCAGAGGTTCTCGCGGCCGCTGCGGCAGAAGCGGCACTCCCCGCAGGTCCAGCCGAGCCACGGCACGCCGACGCGCGCGCCGATCGCGTGCGTGCCGGCGGCGTCGGACACGAGCACCTCGCCGACGATCTGGTGCCCGAGCACGAGCGGCAGGTGGCCGGGCTCGAGCTCGCCGTCGCGCAGGTGGAGATCGGTGCGGCAGATCGCACAGGCGCGCACGCGCAGCAGCACGTCGCCGGGTCCAGGCGCCGGATCCGGCAGCTCGGCCGGTCGCAGCGGCTGCCCGGGCGCCTCCAGCACCATTGCGCGCATGCGCACATGATCGCGCCGCGGGCAAGCCGCTTGCTTGCCATCATGGTGGCTTGGTAGCGAGCTACTGCGCGAGGCGCTCCAGGGCGCGCTGGTTCTCCGCCATCAGGCGGCGCAGGCGCGCCTGAAACTGCTTGTCCTCGCGGCGTGCCTTGATGCGCTCGTCGATCGCGACGCGGATCGCCTCGGAGACGGGCAGATCGTCCACGCGCGCCATCGCCTCGAGATCCGCCGCCAGCTCGTCGCTGAGGCGCAGGGTCATCGTCTTCGGCATTGTGGCGCGCATTATACCCACCTTGGAATAGTTGAACTAGACCATCGCACTTTACTGGTGGCTTGGTAGCTTGCTGCCGCTATGGAGCGGCTGACCATTGAGGATTTCCTGCTGATCGCCGAGCTCGTGCTCGACGTACCGGGCGAGCAGCTCGCGCGCGTGACGCATCTCGACGCGGCGCGGGCAGCGATCTCCGCCGCCGGTCGCCAAACGGCGCTGGCCGACGGCGCGGCGCTGCTGTGCCACCGGCTCGTGCGCGATCGGCCGCTTCCCTACGGGAACAAGCCCGTGGCGCTGATGGCGATGCTTGAGCTGATATCTCGCAACCGCGGTATCTGGCTACCACCACATGGAGGCGAGCGAGAGGTCGCCGCCACGATCGCGCGCCTGGCGGCAGGCGAGCTGTCCGCGACAGCGTTCCGCGTCTGGGTGCGCGCGCACGTGCGTGGCTCGTGAACCGCCAGTACGCTGGGCCGCGGTGTTTCCGGTCAACGTGCCCAACGTCCTGACGGTCCTGCGCATCCTGCTCGTGCCGGTGCTCGTCGTCGCGCTGCTCGACGCGACGCCGAGCGGTGACCTGCTCGCCGCGGTCGTGTTCGCGATCGCCTCGCTCACCGACCTGCTCGACGGCTACCTCGCGCGCACGCGCAACGCGGTCACCACGTTCGGCAAGCTGATGGACCCGATCGCCGACAAGCTGCTGATCGTCGCGGCGCTCGTCGCGCTCGTGTCGCTCGATCGGCTCGCCGCGTGGGTGGCGATGGTGATCATCGCGCGCGAGTTCGCCGTCACGGCGATGCGGATGGCGGCGGGGGCGCAGGGCGTGGTGATCGAGGCGAGCCTGTTCGGCAAGGGCAAGACGGTCTTGCAGATCGCCATGGTGCTCGCGTTGATCGCCGCGGGCGACGAGAGCCCGCTGTGGCTCGACCTGCTCGTCGACGCGACCGTCGTGGTGACGGTCGCGTCGGGGGTCGACTACTTCCTCGGGCTGCGCCGACGGCTGGGAGCGCGCGACCGCGATCAGGCCGCGGCCGACGCGACCTGAGCGCTCGCCTCGGCCTCCCGCGCCGGCCGCGGCACGACGATCGCTGCGACCAGCAGCGCGACGCCGACGAGCGCGGCCGCGATCCATGCCTCGCGCGCTACGAAGGCGGCCAGCAGGACGAGCGCGACCGCGCCGCAGACGAGCGTGGAGGCGGCGCCCCAGCCGTCCTCGGCGGCCGGCTTGACGATCGTGTACACGGCGAGCATCAGCGCGCCGGTGACGAGCACGGCGCCGGGCACGTCGGCGCCCGCGCGCAGACCGGCGCCCGTGTCGTGGGCGATCAGCCGCCGCGTCGCGACCGCGGTCACGCGCCGAAGGCGATCAGGTACGCGTTGACGACCCAGGCGAGCCCTGAGCCGGAGAAGCCGAGGTCGTCCTGGATCGCCGGCAGCGCGACGTTCACAATCGTCATGTCGAGGACGATCATCAGCACGCCGGCGCACAGCACGAACAGGGCTGCCCAACGTCCGCGGCGCCTCAGGCGAGCTGCTTGCGCCAGACCGTCTGCTGCCACGCCGGCCGCAGTCCGACCGAGGCGTACGGCTCCGGCACAGCCGGCCCGCGGCTGCCGGCCGCCGCGCCGACGGGCACGACGACCGTCTCGATCCCGCGTCCGCGCATCCGCGCGAACGCCGCCAGCAGCAGCGCGCGGCCGAGCGGCTCCGAGCGCTGCTCCGCATCGATCGCGAGCTGCACGACGATCCCGTCGGCGTCGTTCCAGCTCTCGCAGAGGGCCGCGCCGACGAGCTGCTCGCGTCGGCAGGCGAGCACGCACAGCTCGTGGTCGAGCCGGTCCAGCTCGAGGTGCTCGGCATGGAAGACGTCGAGCGCGAGCGGCTCGCCGTCGGAGCCGTGCGCGTCCGAGCGCTCGAGCAGCGCGAGCACCTGGGCGACGCCCTGCTCGTCCTCGAGCGTCGCCTCGGCGATGCCACTCGGCCAGCTCGGCGGCTCGGGCGCCACGTCGAGCGGGCGCTCGAGCCGCCATGTATGCCACACCGGCCGATATCCGGCCAGCTCGAGCGGACGCTCGGCGCTGCGGTTGCCGGCGACGACGGACTGCTGCAGCTCGCCTGCACCGCGCTCGGCGGCGCGCGCTTCGAGGAGCTCGCGCAGATGCGATCCGAGCCCGCGTCCGCGTGCGCGCGGATGCACGCGCACCTCCGCCTGCGGCGGCGCGACGAACGCGTAGCCGATCGTCTCGCCGCTGCCGTCCTCCGCGATCCACGCGTCGCGCGTCAGGTCGGCCCCGGGCCGCTCCCAGTCCTCGATCACGTCGGCCAGCTCGCGATCCGAGCGGCCGGTGTCGGCGACCTGGCAGGCCGTCGTCAGGACGAGGACGGCCACGGCGTCCTCGTCGCTGCCCGCGGGGCGGTGCAGCCGCACGCCCGCCGGGAGCGCCATCGCCTAGGCGCCCGCGCCGTCGAGCCAGGCGCGTTGCGAGACATGATGTGCGGAGGGCTTCCCGCTCGTCAGCTCCCGCCGCACCTCGCCGAGCAGTCCGAAGCGCTCGGCGACGACATTGTGCTGATGGATCGTCTCGAGGTTCTCCTGGCGGGCGGAGACGAACGCCGCGTCGGCCAAGGTGGGGAAGCGCTCGACGACGCCGCCGATCATCTCGCGCACGCAGTCCTCGACGAAGCGCGGGCGACGGTGCGCCTTCTCGACGACGCTCGCCTCGTCGCTGCGCTTCATCAGCTCGTAGATCTCGGACGACATCGAGCCCTCGACGATCTCGAGCAGCGTCCTCGCTTCGATCTCGTCCTCGCACTCCTCGGTGCAGCCGACGTGCAGGGTCCCGAGGCCGCGCTGGTTGTGCGTCGCGACCGGCACGTGCTCGAAGATCCGCTCGATCTCGTCGTCCGTGAAGCCGTCCGCCGCGAGCCGCTCACGCGAGCTGCCGGCGACCAGCTGCTGGGCGCACGGGCAGGCCGTCATGCCCTGGGCGGCGACGCCGACGAGCCGCCGTGTGCCGCGCCCGGAGGCGACGGCCGAGCCGAACAGCGTGTAGATCTCCTGCGTCTGGATGCCGGACAGCGGCGCCGGCTTGTGCTCCGGATAGCGCGCCGCGATCGTGACTTCCGCGCGGCGCGCGCCCTGGCGGTCACGCACGCGCTCCGCGACGTGCTGGGCGAGCGTCTCGGCCTTGAACGTCGCCTCGCCGAGGATGACCTCGCCGATCGCGTCGTTGACGACTTCCTCGAAGCGCGACATGTGCGCGCCCTTCTGCTGCGGGCCGAGGTCGACGAAGCACTCGACCTGCGCGGAGAACAGCTGCTCGTGGCCGTCCTGCTTGATGCGGATGACCTTCTCGACGCCGGTCACGCCGACGCGCGAGAGGCTGACGTGCAGCGCAGGGCGCTGGGCCTGGACGTCGGGTGCGGCGGTCGGGGCGGTGCGGGAGCTCGACATCCCGCTCAAGGGTAGCGAGCGCCAGCGCGCAAGAACCAGCAGAGCGTCGCGATCTTTGTGGTATCACTCCGCACAGGCTGGAAGCCGCCTCCACGCTCGTGGGCGGGAGAGCACGAATGGCTCGGCCCATTGCGATCGACATCGCGAACGTAGCGTTCAGTTACGAGGTGCAGTGAGGAGAGGGGGGCTCGCGTTCGCGTGGGTCCGAATCGCGTCTCGATAGGAACGACAACGTGACGGAGAAGGCGGCAGTGCTGTCGGCGGAGGAGACGCCGCTGCTCGAGTTGGAGGAGCTGCGGACCCTCATCGCCGAGGGGCAGGAACGGGGGTACCTGACCTACGAGGAGATCTCCGGATGCCTCGAGGAGGTCGATGTCACGAAGGAGCAGGTGCAGGATCTGCACGCGCAGCTGGAGGAGCACGGCATCGACGTGATCGAAGCGGACGGTCGTCCCGGCGCGGCGGCCGAGGGGGGAGCGACTGAGGGAGCCGAGCGCCCGGAGCCGCGGGCGTCGTCGAAGCGCCCGGAAATCGATTTGACGGTGGAGCCGAGCCTCGACTCGCTGCGGCTGTACCTGCGCTCGATCGGTCGCGTGAGCCTTCTCACCGCCGAACAGGAGGTCCACCTGGCGCAGCGCATCGAGCGCGGCGACATGGTGGCGAAGCAGCAGATGATCGAGGCCAACCTGCGGTTGGTGGTCTCGATCGCGAAGGGCTACCTCGGGCGCGGTCTGACGTTTCTCGACCTGATCCAGGAGGGCTCGCTGGGGCTGATCCGCGCGGTCGAGAAGTTCGACCACCGCCGCGGCTTCAAGTTCTCGACCTACGCGACGTGGTGGATCCGCCAGGCGGTCACGCGCGCGATCGCCGACAAGGGCCGGACCATACGGATCCCGGTCCACATGGTCGAGAAGCTGAACAAGGTCGTGCACGTCGAGCGCCAGCTCGTGCAGACGCTCGGCCGCGAGCCGACGCCGGAGGAGATCGCGCTCGAGCTCGACTGCCCGGTCAGAGAGGTCCGCGACATCCTGCGGATGGCGCAGCAGCCGGTGTCGCTGGAGAAGCCGATCGGCGAGGAAGAGGAGTCGGAGCTCGGCGACTTCGTCGAGGACCAGACGGCCGAGTCGCCGTTCGAGCTGGCGTCCGAGAACCTGCGGCGCGACAACGTGCGCCGCGCGCTGGCGGCGCTGCCGCAGCGAGAGCGCGAGGTGATCGAGATGCGCTTCGGGCTCGCGGGCGGGCGCCCGCGAACCCTGGAGGAGGTCGGCCGCGCGTTCAACGTCACGCGCGAGCGGATCCGCCAGATCGAGAACCACACGCTCAAGAAGCTCGAGGCGCTGCCCGAGGCGCAGCGCCTGCGCGACGCGTCCTGAGACTCGCACGGCGCCACGCCCGCGCCGCCGCCTCGCACGGCGGCGGCGCGGGGGCCGCGCGACCGGTCGAGCGCTACACTTCCGCTCCCTGCTCGGGGGGATGTCCGAGTGGTTAAAGGAGACGGGCTGTAAACCCGTTGGCTCTGCCTACGCAGGTTCGAATCCTGCTCCCCCCATCGGCGAAATCCCGCCACGCCGGAATCGCCCGCCAACAGACGATTCGCCTTTCCTGCTTCGCACATGGTCGTCGAAGCTCGGACAGACATGTGCAGAAGTCTCCTGTGGGTGTCTGACGGTAGGGGAGAACTAGGAAGAGGGTCGCTGGCGTCTTGAGGGAGGATCGGGTGGCCATCTCGGTCGTTGACGCGAATCGGCCTCGCTGATCTCATGCTCCACGGTGGTTACCTTCATCGGGCGGCCTTTCGTGTTGACGACGAAGGCGCCGATCTCTCGTCTGCTGTCCCAGAGCCCGATAATCAGCATGAGCGGGAAGGGCGCTCGGGCCTCCTTCTGGTTGGCCACCGTACGAAACGTGCGGAGATCTATTCGACTTGGACGGGCTCCGCTGTGCGGGTGGGTGTGCCAGTCGCCGAGGAAGGTCGTCACCCTCCCGGACTCCTCGTAGAGTCCCTCCAATCGTCGCTGCTGCCACTCGCCGTCCGGAACGAACCGGCCGCGTCTGCGCACCGCTCGGGGGCCGGTCGGGATGACATCGGTAATGACCACGTCGGCATTGATGCCCTGTCCTGTCCGGTACCCGGCGAGCATGCCTCCGGTCTCGTCAGGCGCCCATCGCCGACCCTCGGTCTCGAGCGCGTTGAGCAGGCCAGGCGGGATGAAGACCCGCGAGTCGCTTCTCAGGCGGCACGAACAGTGCGGCAAGCGTCGCATGCGGCCGAGATTGGGAGCGGGTGCGTAGTCCAAGACGGCACCGGCAGTGGCTGGCCGTGCTCGTCTCGGAGCGCCAGTACGCACACGACGAAATCGCCATCTGCCTTGCCGAGCAGCGTTGCGACCGCCATTCGAACCGCCTGGTTACTGACGGGCGCCAGGTCGTAGGCGTTGCCCGTGAACGTCGGGCTGGCGCAGCCGCGCGGCTGGACGGTTGCCTGCATGTCAGCGGTTGGCACGGGGATTGTGCCCTCGGTGAGGGCGTGCTGCAGACACATCCAGCATCCGGCTGTGCCATCAATCCGCGCCACGGCGCCTCCAGCTGCTCCCTCGGTGGCCCAGACGTGCAGCTGTGTGCATCCTGCCGCCACGTCCGCCAGCAGGTGCTGAACCCCAAGCTCCGCCGTAGCGTCGATGATGAGGTCAGCGCTCTGGGCAATCTCGCCCAGTACGTCCAGCTCGCTCATACTGCGGCGTGAGACGGGATCGCTGGGGATGCTGCCGATCGACCCGATCCGTGCGTCGAGCATGTGCACGGTCGTATAGGGATGCTCGTGCGCGATCCAGTTCCCGACGACATCGACCTTCCGGTGGCCCACCGCCGTCAGTCCAACAGGCCAGCGCACCGTATTGCCCACTTCGACTGCGTCCCCATCGAGGATTGTGAGCTCCCCCACACCGGCCCGTGCGAGTTCGACGGCGATGAATGCTCCGAGTCCACCGAGCCCGATCACGGCGACGTGCTTGCCATTGAGCCCTTGCGTTGCGGGAGTCCGCGCTGCGAGATCAGCTCGTGACAGGCGCTGGCCTCGGACGATGTACGCACCTTCGCGGCGAGCTTGCGGACCCGTCGCTTGGCGATGCCTGACCACGAACAGCCAGGCGTCTTCGTAGCGTCCCTGCCCGACCTCCTCGGAAAACACAAATCCGACCACCGCTACCTGCACCGATCCGACAGCATGGAACTTCGGCTTGGCCGCGACAGGCGATGCGGCCGCCCCGGCTGCTAGCAGCGCCTCGGCTGAGTTGTTGTCCGGCAGGCGGTCAAGCCGAACCCAGGGGCCATCGAGGGTCGTCGTCGGAAACCGGCGGTCCAGCGCTGCGTCGGCTGCGGCGAGGACGCGCCCGCGGCGGGCCCCCTTCGCGGTCACGCGCTTCAGCAGCGCTCGCACTTGGGCGCCGGGCGGCTCCGCGCGGCCCAGCGCCAGTTCGAACCTCCCTGCACGCTCGTCATCGCCAATCGAGTTCGCAGCCTCGGGGACGAACACAACACTCCCAGGCTGCGAGCGGAAGTACACCGAGAACGGCTCGCCTTGCGGCGTCTCGTTCGCTTCCATCAGGTCGCGGTCGCCCGCGAGCAGCTCAAGGAGGAATGGAACGCGCTCTCGCACAAGCCATGCACCCGTGTCGCTTACCTCCCAGTGCGACGTCGAGCGATCGAGGAGGCACAGGTTCCGCTCGTAAAGGTTCTGGTGGCGCTCGAGCTGCAAGCTCGGTGCGTAGACCTCCGGGCGGAGGTACGGAAACGTGTCCGGGTAGATCACCACCAGATCGACGCCCCCCCGAACTGTGTCGATGCTGCCGCGCATCACGAGGCGCCTGTTGCCACGCAGCTCGAACTCGTCGACCTCGAAGTCGAGCAGCCTCAACTGCTCGACCTCGAAGGTGAACCGGTCGGGTTGGGTGTCGATCCAGGTAAGCACCGTCCTGGTACTCAGCCGACTGGACGGTGAGCCGGCGGTCGCGGTGGCTTCGGAGGCCCGGGCGGTGGCGGGGGCGGTGGCTTGTGGGGGCGCTCTGGCTTGTCCGGACGCTCCGGCTTGTCCGGATGCTCCGGCTTGTGCGGACGGGACATCAGAGGCTCCTGTGTCGTGAGGTCTTCATGCCCCACTCTCCGCGTGCTGCTCGCCATTTCGGACATCGGAGCCGTCCGGCGTGCCGGCGAATCTTGTTCCTCCAATGTCCGGATTCGGCGCAACAGCACGGAGAAGGCTTCAAATGGCCGACTCTCCGCCGCTCACCTCCGCGAAGCTTGCGGTGCTCCGTAGAAACCTGCTCGCCCGTGCGATCGGCATGCGGCTTCCGCCTGAGGATGTCGACGAGGTTGTTGACCGCGCTCTTGCAAAGGCGGCGTCCGAGCGTGCGCCGGACCCAGCCATTTCGTTCGAACAGCGGACGGGGGCGGCCTTTAAAGATGTGCATGTCGAGTACTACCGCCGGCGCGACGCCCGGCCCGAAATCGAACCGGACGCTGAGGTGCCGGAGATCACCTACGACGCCAGCGTCCATGAGAGAGCGGCGTTCGCGGAGACAGTCCAGGAGATGCGGGCCGCGCTCGGTGCCGACGTGGCCAAGTTTGCCGTGCTGACCTGCATGGGTCACAGCGAGCGCGCCATCGGCGAGCTTCTGGGCTGGGATCCCCTCAGGACGCAACGTGTGCGGCGCCGTTTCGCCCGTAATGCCCCCGACTTCTTTCGCGCTCAGGCCGAGCTCGTAGTCATGAACAAACTGGAGGCCTCTTGATCGCCGAGCTTGCCCCATTCCGCTCGACACCGAGCTCTGCTGCCGCCGAGGATCTGACCGACCTCGCCGACGAAGCGTTCATGTGGGCCACGCTCAACGCACTTGACTGCGTCGAGGTCACGGCTTCGGATGCCGCTGTCGTGCGTGCCGTACACGAAAGATTTCGTCGTCGCCTCAACGCTTTCGGACTCACGTCGACGGATCTCTTTGAGCACATCGCTGACGCTGTCGAGCGCGGGGACTGGGGAGCCTTGGGCATTGTGGACGAGCCCGACTGATGGTGCTGGCCGGCTGACGGTCTGCTCGTCCACCCAAGACTCACATCACTCGCAGCGCACATCACGATGCCGGAAGCTTCGAGTCGTGCTCGTGTCGCCGTTCGCGCCCTCGTGTCCGCATACGGGCAATGCGCTGAGCGCGGTTCGCGATGCGGAGTTGCGAGATCTACGTGCCCGCACGTTCACGCCAAGCGGTTGATATCCACCGAGCGTTGATCGCTACGCCAGGTTGTGCTTCTGGGGACAGTGCCCGCCGATTGCCTCGCGTTTGTGGGCTTCCCTGGGGACACTCGGGCGGCCTCCAACTGCGGCGGGCCATGTCCGGCATGGCGAACCTGCTCCCACCGCGATTCGAAGCCTGCGGTCTGTGCGGATCGCGGGTGTCCGGGGCGCAGGATCGCGTGCGAATGCTGGACGACGCCGCGGTCGCGGCTAGCATCGCGTCAGAGGTGATGAGCGATCCCGGCGGTGCCTGACAAGCGGAAGCGGCGACGTCCCGTACTGGGCGGCGATGACCCGCGCGTCGCGCGGGCCGTCTTCTCGCTGCGCGAGACGGCCGGATACCTCGACGTGCCGAAGTCGACAATCCACGACTGGGCGCGTCCGCCGCGCCGCCAGGCACCGCTGATCACGTGCTTCCCGACGCGCGGCCAGCACGCGACGGTGCCTTCTCGTGTTGCTGAGCGATGACGTCATCACGGCGTTCCGGCGGGTCGGGTGCCGCTGCAGCGCATCCGGCCAGCGGTGCAGGCGCTGGAATCGACGATCGGAATCGAGCACGCACTGGCGTCGCGCAGCCTCTACACCGACGGGGCCGAGGTCCTCTACGACTACGCCGAGCGGGAGGCGGACGATCTGCTCGAGCTGCAGCTGGTGGTGGTGCGCACGGGGCAGCACCAGTTCTCGGAGGTCGTGCGCGACTACCTGCAGCGGATCACCTACGGCGAGGACGGGTGGGCCTCGCGAGTGCGGCTGCCGTCGTACGGCGTCGCGGAGGTCGTGGTCGATCCGAACGTCGCGTTCGGGTTGCCGCTTGTGGTTCACGGGGGCGCTCGTGTCGAGGACCTCGTCGACCGCTTCGTCGCGGGCGACAGCGTCGCAGAGATCGCCGACGACTTCGGCGTGCCGGCGGGCGAGGTCGAAGCCGTGATCCGTGTCGCGACTCGTACCGCCGCCTGAGTTCTTCATCGACCGAAGCCTCGGTCGAAAGCACCTCCCTGAGGCGCTGCGGTCGTGCGGGCTCGTTGTCCACACGCTCTCCTCTGTCTACGGCGAGGAGGAAGGTCAGCAGGTCCCCGACGTACGCTGGCTCGCCGACGCGGGCCGCCACGAGTGGATCGTGCTTATGAAGGACGACGCGATCCGCCGGCGCCCGGCCGAGCGCGACGCGCTGACGGAGGCACGCGTGCGTGCTTTCTGTCTCACGCACGCGCAGCTGCGCGCCATGGAGCAGACGGCGCGCTTCGTCGAGAACCGCCACCGGATCCTCCAGGCGGCTCGCAAGCCAGGCCCGTATATCTACGGCGTATACGAGCACGGCATCAAGCGCATCTGGCCTGCGTAGAGATCGGGTGCAGCGCGTTTTCTGGGGACACGGTGGAGCGCGATCTGGGGACACAGCGCCCCTTGTGGCTCCGCGTTGTGGGGAATCTCTGGGGACGGCTCGGCCAATTTCCCGCAGTGGCGGGCAATGTCCACCAAGTCGAACCTGCTCCCCCCACTTTTCGCGTTTGGTCGAAGGTGGCTCGGTAGTGAGCGGGCCGCGCGGTGGAGTACCGTGACACCGTGCTGAGCACCGAGGCGATCGACACGCTGGCCGCCGACTCGCGGAAGCTGGCGCGGCACCGGCGCAGGTCTTCCTGTTCGGGTCGCACGCGCGCGGGGACGCAACCGACGACAGCGACCTCGACTTCCTCGTGGTCGAGAGGGCGTGCCGCCGTCGGCAGCAGAGATGATGCGGCTGCGGGATGCGCTGCCGCCGCTGGGCGTACCGGTGGACGTGATCGTGATGAGCGACGATCTCGTTCGGCGTCGTCGTGATGTACCGGGTTCGCTGGTCTACACGGCCATGCGTGAGGGGCGGCTCGTTGCCGAGTCCTGACCAGCGCGAGTTCGCCGCGCTGCTGCTGAGGAAGGCCGAGGGCGATCTCGAGGTCGTGCGGGCGTTGGTCGGCAACGTCTCGATCACGGACGACGCGATCGGGTTCCATGCGCAGCAGGCGATCGAGAAGGCGATGAAGGCCGTGCTCGCGATCAAGGCGTGGAGTTTCCGCGCACGCATGACCTCGGCTTCCTGCTGGAGCTGGCCGACCGTGACGGCGTGCGGATCCCGATGTCATCGTGGAGGCGCGGTGGCTCACGCCCTGGTCAGCCGAGTTTCGCTACGACGATCGATCGCCGGTTCTCTCGTGCCGAGAGCCTGCAAAGCGCCGAGCGCGCGATCGAGTGGGCGCAAGCGGTCTTTGACACGGCCGCGTGATCAGCCGGCTTTCCTAGCGCTTGGCTTCTTGCTCCCGTTCGATAGCAGAAGCCGGATTCGAAATTATCTATTCAGCATTCCTGAATGCAGTAGTCTTCCTGCCCACTTTCTGGTAGGAGGACGATGCCCAACAACGTCGAGCAGACCTCCGTTCCACGCGCCCACAGCCGGGGTCGTCGTGATGTGCGCTCTCGGTCGAAGCTGATCTTCGGCAACGCGGATCGGCTCGAGGTCGCGAACGCGGTAGCCCGCTCGTCGTCCGGTGTTGTTCACGCGCAGGAGCTCAGCGAGAGGCTCGGGATCTCTCCTCCGCGGGTCCGTGCACAGCTGCTTGCGTTCGTCCAGGCTGGGCTGATGACGCTCCTGCCGCGAAACGGCCTGACCCAGGACTATGAGCGCCGGGAGGATCCGTTCTGGTCTGCTGTCTGCTCCGTCTACGCGCACTGGGAGTGACATGGAATCGGGCGAGACCCGCACCGAGCGGCGAGGCGCGTCCGAGAATCGCAGGGCTGGACGTTCCCTTCCCGCGCCCGATTTGCTCGACATCTTCCCTTCGCAGCGTTCGCGTCGCGCTGCGGACGCCCTCGCGGAGGTTGCTGCCGAGCGCGCTCGGATCGGCATGCGAGTCTGAGCGCAGGATGTGGAAGCTCGATATCGAGCGACACCAGGCGTCGCTCGATCACCAGAAGCAGATGGCGTTACAAGCCGAGTGGAAGGGCGTCCTTGAGCTCCTTCGCTTCGGCCTCTTCATTGTGCTGATCGGCCTCGCCATCGTCGAACTGATTGCCGGTGGGACGCTCGTCCCCGAGCTGCTGCGCCTCGTCCGCTCTGTCATACCCTAAGCGGCGCATCTGCCGACCCCGGTGCACCGAGTCGATCCTAACTCCCGCTCACGCGAGGCGGCTCGTCCGCAGTCGCCGCGCGTCGCGCTCAGCGAGCGCCTTCAGGGTGAGCAGCTGCTTGCGCATCATCGCGAGGTCGCCGAGGACGATCGGCTGGGCGAGCCAGCATGGGAACGCGAAGCGGATGCGGACGGTGAGGCGTGTGCCGCCCGCGTCCTCCGGGCGGACGGAATACGTCACGGCCGTGTGGCGGCCGCTGCGGATCGTCAGGTGCTCGTCCACCACGAACGAGGCGATCGCAAACACCGTCATCACCCGCTGCCCGACCGCGAGCTGCTCGAGGCCCGGCGTGAGCGTGCGCGGGCTGCGGCGGCCGAAGTTGTCGAGCAGGTCGTACGAGTACGGCGCCGCGCGCAGTTGGCACAGCCAGCGGTACTCGACGCCGACGGGCTCGTCGTCGAGTCCGCGCGCTCGGCGCGGGGCGGTCCGCGTGCAGCAGCGCGTCGGAGGGCCGCGGCGCGGCGCACTCGACCGCCGTCGCACCCCAGCGCGCGCCGACGATGCGCGCCGTGCGACCTGCTGCAGCAGGCGACGGGTCACGACGCGGTGACCGCCGGTCCCGATCACGGCCGCGCGGTAGAGGCGGCCGAGCGAGCCCGGGAAGGCGGCGCGCGTCTGCGCGCGCAGGCGGCCGTCGTCGAGCAGGAACGTCAGCTCGTAGCGCGAGAAGCGGTGGCGGCCGCGCAGCACGAGGCGCCGCTCCGGCTCCGCCACGGCGACGCGAAAGCCCGGCAGCGTCTGTCCTACGCTGCCGTCGAAGCGGGGACTCGCATCGACGGGCTCGCAGCCGAGCGCCCGCGCGATCCGTTCGCCGCCGTGCAACTGCCGCCACAGCACGTCGCTGAGTGCGCGCCACACGCGCTCCGGCGGCGCGTCGTCGACCTCCATGACATGCTCGTCGATGTAGGGCAGCGGCTCTATACAGAGTGATCATTCCAGCAGTGGCTCCTCCGGGCCGACGCCGCGCAAGCCGACGACCGGTTCGCGGCACGCCTCAGCGGCTTCGTCGCCACGCGATCACGGCTCCGTTGGAGGCGATCGGCTCGAACCCGGCCTGCTCGAATGCCTGCAGATGCTCGGGCGCCGCTTCGGCGTCGCCGGTGACCCGTTGTCCCGGTGTGGCCGTGAAGACCGTTCTCGTGCCTTCGCGGTCGATCGTGTCGAGCACGAGCTGCATCTGCCTGCGGGTCACGACGGCGGTCTGCATCTCGTACGGCGCGACGTTGTCGAGCCCGAGGTCGTATGCGATGCGGTAGCTCTCCGGGATGAACATCACGACCTTCTCGCCGCGGCGGGTGTGCCGGTCCACGAACGGCTCGATGAACCTCCGGTAGCTCGGTGGAGGCGCATCTGCCATCCGCTCGATGAGGGGCGCCGGCGATCGCCACCGCGGGATCATGCACATTGAAGCGGCGAGCGCCAGCAGAACGAGGAGCTCCGCGGGTGTCGGCGCGCGCCAGCGACGCGCCGAGATCGCACGGACGCACACGATCGTCAGCAGCGCGAGCGCGAACGCTCCGGCCGAGAGCATCGCGAGCAGCTTCACCTCGTCCGGACGCGCCACGTAGTAGTTGCCGGCCACGAGGCCGAAGATCCCGCTCCACGCCAGCATGCTCGTGAGCAGCACATCGACTGCTGCACGTGCCAGCCGCACCGCGGCGACCGCGATCGCCGCCGCGAGCGTCGCGTACACGACGAGCTGGAGACCGGGTCCCGGGAGCGGGAGCGAGAACCAGCCGAGACCGGTGAAGATCCTCGGCCACTCGGTCAACAGGTCGAGCTGCGGGAGCTCACCCGCGCGCAGCAGCGTGAGGGCGCTCACCGCGGCGATGCCGCCCAGCATCCCGCCGGCGATGCCGCCAGCGAGCCGCAGGGCGGCCTGGGCGGTCCGGGGAGGGGCCGCGCATGCGAGCGCGACGACGCTTGCGAGCAGCGCCGCAAGCCCGAAGTCGGGGGTGTCGATCGCAACCAGCGTCGCGACGAGGAAGAGCACCCATGTGCGGCGGGGGCTTCGCCCGTCGATGTGACGTGCGACGAGCCATGCGAGCACGAACGTGCCGCCGTAGCGCATCGGCCATATCGAGCCGAGGTACATCAAGTGGCCCGCATCGCTGACGGCGACGAACGGCAGCAGGAGCGCGAGCGCGAGCACGCTGCCGGCGATGCGGCGAAAGACCGCGTAGACGGCGAGGAAGGCGGCGAGATCCAGCGCGGCCAGGAACAGCGTGAAGACGAACGTCGTCGCGCCGAACGTCGACATCACGAGTGCCGCGGGATAGGGCAGCAGCTTCGCGTATATGAGGTGGACGTCGACCAGCGGCGTGCGCCCGTCGAGCACCGCGTACGCGCCGTTCGGTATCCAGTTCATCGTCCCGTCGTCCTCCGACAGCCCGTCGGTGGTGACGACGCCGACGAGCCACGTCGCCGAGTACGCGACGGCGACCGCGAGGCAGGCGATCCGCGTGAGCGGCCGCTCGCGCGCAAGCATGACGATCCGGTCGATCGCGCCTCGCCGCCGCAGTGCGAGCGCCATGACCGCGACGACCACCGCTCCACCCACGAGCAGGCCGCGATCGAGGATCGGCGTCTGCGAGGGCGCCACTTGGTCGCCTTGACCGTGCACCGCCACCGCGACGAAGGCCACGACGCCGGCTTGACCAGCGACGCCGAGCACGCGGATGGACCAGGACGGCATGCGCAGCGGAATGCGCGAGAGCATGAGGATCGCTCCCGCCAGCATCAGGGGCGCGAGGACTGCGATCGCATAGCGCCCGTGCTTGACCGGTTCGGGGCGCCCGTGCGCACCCCACCAGTCGGCCGGCCACAAGGGATCCGGTCCGGGCCTGAAGAGCACGCGGCCGAGCGGCGGGCCGAGCGCGACGATCGCTCCGGTCATGACGATGGCGCACGGGATCAGCGCGATCCACGCGGTCTCGGCGGGCGTGAGCGTGCGCGAGCGCGCGCCACCGGGGCCGCGGATCGCGTCCTCCGCCTCCGATGCGCGCGTGTGCGCTCGCACCGCTGCGAACACGCGAATACCCCCAATCCCCCAGAATAAGGTCTAACGCAACGATAGGGAATGCCTCGACCGCCGTGGCGCCCGGCGAGCCGGTCGGTCTCAGCCGGCCCGCGCCAGCTCCGCGTCGATCGCCGCGGGCGCGAGCACGTGCTCGATCGCGAGCACCGCGGCGCCGACGACGCCCGCGCGCGAGCCGTCGGCGCTGTGGACGATCGCCAGGTCGCGCGTGACGACCGGGAGCGAGCGCTGGTAGACGACCTCGCGCACGCCGGCCACCAGCTCGTCGGAGGCGTCGGCCAGCTCGCCGCCGAAGACGACGACGGCCGGATCGAGGAAGTCGACGATCGAGGCGAGCACATCGCCGACGTCGCGGCCCGCCTGGCGCACGAGCGACAGCGCCGTGCGATCGCCCGCGCGCAGCCGCGCGGCGACGTCGTGGACGTCGCCCGCCGGCTGGCCGGCGGCGCTCAGCTGCCGCGCGAGCGCGGCGCCGCCCGCGATCGCCTCGAGGCAGCCACGGTTCCCGCACACGCAGACGACGTCGCCGCCGCGCGCCGCGCGCGCATGGCCGAGCTCGCCGGCCGCTCCGTGCGCGCCGCGATGCAGCTCGCCGGCGACGACGATGCCGCAGCCGATCCCGGTCCCGGCCTTCACGAACAGCAGGTGGTCCGTGTCGCGCCAGCTGAGGCGGTGCTCGCC
The DNA here is from genome assembly GCA_963770165.1 of uncultured Actinomycetes bacterium. Taxonomy (GTDB): domain Bacteria; phylum Actinomycetota; class Thermoleophilia; order Solirubrobacterales; family Solirubrobacteraceae; genus Conexibacter. Next base: position 205,549 of record CAVYOK010000003.1, on the reverse strand, counting down.
GAGCGCCATCACGTTCACGTCGTTGTCGACCAGCACGGGCGCGCCGAGCGCCTCGCGCAGCCGGTCGGCGACCGGGACGTCACCCCAGCCGGGGATCGTCGGCTGAGTGGCCGGGCGGCCGCTGCCCGGCGACACCGGCGCGGGCAGCCCGACGCCGACGCCGCGCACGTCCCTGCGCCTGCGTCCCGACTGTCTCAGCAGGCGGTCGAAGCGCTCGACCAGCCACGGCAGCAGCACGTCGGGCCCGTCGGCGATCGCGATTCGCTCGATCGACTCGGCCAGCACGGTCGCCTCGAGGTCGGCGACGGCGACGTGGCAGCGCGTCGCGCCGATCTCGGCCGCCAGCACCACGCCCAGCCCTGCGTTGAACGCGAGCACCGTCGGCGGCCGCCCGCCGGTCGAGGCGCTCGTCTGGGTGCTCACGAGCAGGCCCTCGGCGAGCAGCGCGTCGACGCGCTGCGAGACGGTCGAGCGCGCGAGCCCCGTCAACTCGACCAGCTCGGCGCGCGTCGTCGCGCGGCCCTCGCGGACCAGTCGCAGCATCGTCCCCGGCCCCGAGCCGGGTGCCGGACTGTCGAGCACGTCGCGCACGATCGTGCGCAGCAGCTTAGGACCTCGCCCGCCCGGTCGGGCGCGGGCCGGGTCTCAGATCGGCCGCCACGCGTCCCCCGCAGCCAGCAGCGACGCCGCCGCCGGCGGCCCCTGCGAGCCGGCCGGATAGTCGAGGAGCGAGCTGTGGTCGATCGCCCAGCGGTGCACGATCGGGTCGCAGATGCGCCACTGCGCCTCGGTCTCGTCGTCGCGCGTGAACAGCGTCGCGTCACCGCGCATCGCCTCGAGGATCAGCCGCTCGTACGCCTCGCGATGTCGCGAGGTGCGCGAGCCGTAGTCGTGCACGAGCGTGACCGGCTCGATCCGCATGCCGGCGCCCGGCGCCTTGGCGGCGAGCTCGAGCGACATGCCCTCGTTCGGCTGGACCCGCAGCACGAGCTGGTTCGGCCCGGTGAACACGTCCGCGTGACGGAAGCCGAGCGCGGGCGCCGGCCGCAGCGTCACGGCGATCTCCGTCTTCTTGCCGGCGAGGCGCTTGCCCGTGCGCAGATAGAAGGGAACTCCGGCCCAGCGCCAGTTGTCGACCGTCAGGCGCAGCGCGGCGAACGTCTCGGTGCGCGAGTCGGGCGGCACGCCGGGCTCGTCGCGATACCCGGGCACACGCTTGCCGTCGACCACGCCGCGCGTGTACCGGGCGCGGATCGTCGCGCGCGGGCCCGGCGGCTTGATCGCCTTCAGCACCTTCACCTTCTCGTCGCGGATCGCGTCGGCGGTCAGCTCCACCGGCGGCTCCATGCAGACCATGCACAGCAGCTGCAGCAGGTGGTTCTGGACGAGGTCGCGCAGCGCACCGGCGCGCTCGTAGAAGCCGGCGCGCGAGCCGATGCCAAGCTGCTCGGCGGCCGTGATCTGCACGGCGGCGATCGTCGTGCGGTTCCAGATCGGCTCGAACAGCGCGTTCGCGAAGCGCAGCGCGAGGATGTTCTGGACCGTCTCCTTGCCGAGGTAATGGTCGATGCGAAAGACCTGCTGCTCGTCGAAGACCGCGAGCACGCGCTTGTTGAGCGTGCGCGCCTCCGCGAGCGTCGTGCCGAACGGCTTCTCGATCACGATCCGCACGTCGGCGCCCTCGCGCGTCTGCAGCTCGTGCGCGCCGAGCCCCTCGACGATCGGCTGCAGCAGCTCCGGCGCGGTGGAGAGGAAGAAGATGCGGTTCGGCGGCCGCTCGCCCGCCGGCTCGAGCTCGGTCAGCACCGCCGCCATGCGCGCATAGACGCCGTCGTCGTCGCCCGGCCCGGCGACGTAGCGGGCGTTCGCGAGCAGCTTGCCGAGCAGCTCCTCGTCGGGCGCGCGGCGCGAGTGGCGACGAATCGCCTCGGCGGCGAGCGTGTGGAACTCCGCGTCCGTCAGCTGCGATCGGGAGCTGGCGACGAGCGCGAAGCGCTGCGGCAGCGCGCCGTCGCACGCGAGGTTGTAGAGCGCCGGCAGCAGCTTGCGCTGCGCGAGGTCGCCGGTCGCACCGAAGATCGCGAACGTCGTCGGCGGCAGCGGCCGGCGCGGCCGCTCGGCGACGGGCGCGGGCAGCAGCTCGACCGCGCTCATGGCGAGGGCGCGCGCAGCGCGGCGGCGGCGCGCGCGAGCGTCGTCACGCGCTGCAGGTCCTGGTCGTCATGCAGCGGCCCGCGCGTGAGCCAGCTGCCGCCGACGCACGCGACGTTCGGCAACGCCAGCCAGGCGGGCGCGCTGTCGGCGTCGATGCCGCCGGTCGGGCACAGCCGCAGCTGCGGGAACGGCCCGCCGAGCGCCTGCGCCATCGCGATCCCGCCGACCGCCGTCGCCGGGAACAGCTTCGCGCACCCGATGCCGCGCTCGAGCAGCGCGAGCACGTCGGACGGCGTCGCGACGCCCGCGAGGAAGGGCAGCCCGCTCGCGCTCATCGCGTCGAGCAGCGCCGGCGTGGCGCCGGGCGAGACGAGGAAGCGCGCCCCGGCCGCGCGCGCCGCCTCGACCTGCGCGACGTCGGCGATCGTGCCCGCGCCGACGACCAGCTCCGGCAGCTCATCCGCGATCCGCGCGATCGCCGGCAGCGCGGCGGGCGTCCGCAGCGTCAGCTCGATCGTGCGCAGCCCGCCGGCGAGCAGCGCGCGCCCGAGCGGCACGGCCTGGGCGTCGTCGTCGAGCACGACGACCGGGATCACCGGGTCGAGCGCGAGCAGCGCCTCGGTCGTCATGCCGGAACTGCCTCGCTGACGGGCGGGGACACGACCGAGGCGCCGGCGTCGGCCGGACCGACGAGCGCGCGCATGCCCGCGAACAGCTCGCGCCCCCCGCCGCTCGTGTCCGCCGCCACGGACCGAGCTGCGGGGGTGCGACTCGTGAGCTCGACGTCGAGCACGTCGAGCGTGCCCCGATCGGCGTCGAGCAGGATCGGATCGCCGTCGCGCAGCAGCGCGAGCGGGCCGCCGGCGGCGGCCTCCGGCGTGCAGTGGATCGCGGCCGGCACCTTGCCGGATGCCCCCGACATGCGCCCGTCGGTGACGAGCGCGACGCGCTGCCCGCGATCGAGCAGCACGCCGAGCACCGGCGTGAGCTTGTGCAGCTCCGGCATGCCGTTGGCGCGCGGGCCCTGGAAGCGCACGACCGCGACGAAGTCCTCGCCGTCGAGCTCGCCCGCCTCGAATGCGGCGATCAGCTCGGCCTGGTCATCGAACACGCGCGCCGGCGCGGTGATCGCGCGCTGCTCGGGCGCGACGGCCGAGACCTTCATGACGGCGCGGCCGAGCGAGCCGTTGAGCACGCGCAGACCGCCATCCGGCGCGAACGGCGCGGCGACGCGCCGCAGCACGTCCGGGCGGCCAGCGTGCTCGTCGAGTGGCTCCCAGCTCAGGCGGCCGTCGGGGTCGAGCGTGGGCCGCAGCGTGTAGTCGTCGAGGCCGTCGCCCATCACGGTGCGCACATCGCGGTGCAGCATGCCGGCGTCCAGCAGCTCGGCGATCAGCAGCGCGGTGCCGCCGGCGGCGTGGAAGTCGTTCACGTCGGCGCTGCCGTTCGGGTAGATGCGCGCCAGCAGCGGCACGTGCGCGGAGAGCGCGTCGAAGTCGTCCCAGTCGAGGTGGACGCCGGCGGCGGCGGCGATCGCGACGAGATGCATCGTGTGGTTCGTCGAGCCGCCGGTCGCGAGCAGCGCCACGATCGCGTTGACGAGCGCGCGCTCGTTCACGAGCTCGCCGAGCGGTGCCGGCTCGTTGGCGCTGGCGAGCGCCGTCAGCTGGACGATGCGCCGGCCGGCGTGTCGCGTGAGCGCCTGGCGCAGCGGCGTGCCGGGGTTCACGAAGCCCGCGCCGGGCAGCTGGAGCCCCATCGCCTCGACGAGCAGCTGGTTCGAGTTGGCGGTCCCGTAGAAGGTGCAGGTGCCGGGCGCGTGATAGGCGGCCGACTCGGCCGCGAGCAGCTCGTCATCGCGAGCCTTCCCCTCCGCGTGCAGCTGGCGCACGCGGCTCTTCTCGGCGTTCGGCAGCCCGGACGGCATCGGCCCGGCCGGCACGAGCAGCGTGGGCAGGTGGCCGAACGCGAGCGCACCGATCAGCAGGCCGGGGACGATCTTGTCGCAGACGCCGAGCAGCAGCGTCGCGTCGAACATGTCGTGCGAGAGCGCGACGCCGGTCGCCATCGCGATCACGTCGCGGCTGAACAGCGACAGCTCCATCCCCGCGCGCCCCTGCGTGATGCCGTCGCACATCGCCGGCACGCCGCCGGCCACCTGTGCGACGCCGCCGGCCGCCAGCACCGCGCGCCGCAGCGTCGCCGGGTAGGTGGCGTACGGCTGGTGCGCCGACAGCATGTCGTTGTAGGAGGTGACGATCGCGACGTTCGGCCGCTGCGCCTCGCCGAACAGCGGGCGCTCGTCGGCGCCGCAGGCGGCGAGCCCGTGCGCGAGGTTCGCGCAGCCGAGGCGGCCGCGGGCCGGTCCGCGCGCCGCTGCCGCGGCGATCCGCTCGAGATAGGCCGCGCGCGTCTCGGCGCTGCGTGCGGCGACGCGCTCGGTGACCGCGGCGACGGCCGGGTGCAGGGAGGCGGGCATCGCCACCGATTATGCCGTGTCACATACAAAAGTTCGACTATGAGCCGGCAAAAGCGGCACTATCTGCGGGCAGAACCCGCCGATCAGGGGGAACGGCGCCGCGTATGCCGGGATCCGGGGACGCGGCGAGGCGCGCTCGCGCTCGCCTCGCCGCGCGCCGGCTGACAGGATTGGGGGCGGGATGTCGCTCTCCTTCCCGATCCAGCTGCTGCTCGTCGAGGACGACCCGGGTGACGCGCTGCTCGTCGAGTCGCTGCTCGCCGGGGTGGCGCCGAACGTCGACGTGATGCGGGTCGAGCGGCTGCAGGAGGCGGCGGAGATGCTGCCCGGCGGGATCGACTGCGTGCTGCTCGACCTCGGCCTGCCGGATGCGATGGGGCTCGAAGCGGTCGAGCGGCTGCGCGCCGCCGCGCCCGACGCCGCGATCGTCGTCCTGACCGGCCACGACGACGAGCAGCGCGGCGTCGACGCGCTCTCGCGCGGGGCGGAGGACTACCTCGTCAAGGGCAGCGTCGACGGACCGCTGCTCGCACGCGCGATCCGCTACGCAATCGAGCGCTGCCGCGCCGACCGCTCGCAGCGCGAGCTGATCGAGGCACGCCTTCACGCGCGCGAGAACGCGCGGCTCGAGCGCGGCCTGCTCCCGCAGGCGCTGCTGCGCGACCCGCACGTCTCGCTCAGCACGACCTATCGACCGGGTCGCCGCCGCTCGCTGCTCGGCGGCGACTTCTACGACGCGGTCGAGCTCGACGACGGGACGCTGCACGTGCTGATCGGCGACGTCAGCGGCCACGGCCCCGACGAAGCAGCGCTCGGCGTGTGCCTGCGCGTCGCGTGGCGCACGCTGATGCTGGCCGACGAGCCGCCCGACGACGCGCTTGCGCTGCTGCAGGAGGTGCTGCTGCACGAGCGCCACGCGCCGGCGATCTTCGCGACCCTGTGCATGCTGAGCGTCACGCCCAGCCGCGCGGAGGGAGAGCTGCGCGTGGCGGGACACCCGCCGCCGGTGGTGGTCGACGGCGAGGGCCTGCGCGCGCTCGAGGTGCCGCACGTCACGCCGCCGCTCGGCTTCGTCGAGCCCGGCGACTGGCGCGGCAACGCGCTGCGCTTCGCGGGCAGCTGGGCGATGCTGCTCTACACCGACGGGCTGATCGACGGGCGCATCGGCGAGGGATCGGAGCGGCTCGGCGAGCAGCGGCTCGTCGCGCTGCTCGAGCAGCGCATCGACGGCGACGTCGGCCTGCTTGCCGACGCCTCTCCGCTGCTCGACGAGCTGGTGACGGAGGTCGAGCGCCTGCACGGCGGCGACCTCACCGACGACGTGGCGATGGTGGTCGTGGCGGCGAGGAACGGAGCCGCGTGAGCGACGGCCGCGCGCGACCACAGCGGCCGCCGCTCGTGAGCCGCTTCACCACGAGCCAGTGGTTCGCGCTGGCCGCGAGCGCGCTCGCGCTCATCACGGCCGTCGGGACCGCGCTCGGCGTGGTGGCGATCGCGCGCCTGACCGACGCGCGCAACACGGTGCTCGACCGCAACGGACCGGCGGTGCTCGCACAGCTGCAGCTCAACACCGCGCTCGTCAACCAGGAGAGCGGTCTGCGCGGCTTCGTGTTGACCGGCCGCGAGCAGTTCCTCGCGCCCTACCGCGACGGCCGCATCTCGGAGCGCGCGCAGTACGCGGCGCTCGAGCGCGTGCTGAGCGGCGAGGAGATGGCGGCTGTCCGGAGTGACACCGCGCTCGTGCGCGAGCGTGCGGTGGCGTGGCATGCGCGGTACGCGGAACCGGTGATCGCGGGCGTGCGCGCGCGCGGGGTGGGCGGGGCCGTGGTCGGTCCCTCGGCGATCCCCGATCCGAGCGTCGGCCGCCGCTTGTTCGACGGCGTGCGCGAGGCGCTCGCGCGGCAGTCCGACTCGCTCGAGCGCGTGCGGATCGCCGGCCGCACGCACTTCAAAGACATGGCGGACTTTCTCACGGCGGCGTTCATCGCGATCGTCGTGCTGATCGGCATCGGAATCGCCGGTGCGCTGGTGGCGCTGCGTGTCACGATCACGCGCCCGCTGCGCCTGCTCGGCCGCGGCGTGCGGCGCGTCGCGCGCGGCGAGTTCGACCACGGCATCTCCCGACATGGCGCGCGCGACGTGCTGGAGCTGGGCGAGGACGTCGACTCGATGCGCCGGCGGATCGTCGCTGAACTGTCGAGCCTGCGGGAGGCGCACGACCAGCTCGACGAGCAGGCGCGCGAGCTGACGCGCTCGAACGCGGAGCTGGAGCAGTTCGCCTACGTCGCCTCGCACGATCTGCAAGAGCCGCTGCGCAAGGTCGCGAGCTTCTGCCAGCTGATCGAGCAGCGCTACGACGACGAGCTCGACGACCGCGGCAAGCAGTACATCGCCTTCGCCGTCGACGGCGCGAAGCGGATGCAGCAGCTGATCAACGACCTGCTCGCGTTCTCGCGCGTGGGTCGCGTCGCCGCCGAGCAGGTCGTGTCCGGCGACGACGTGCTGCGCCAGGCGCTCGCGAGCCTCGGCCACGCGATCGAGCAGAGCGGCGCGCGGATCGACGCCGGGCTGCTGCCGCCGGTCCGCGGTGAGCCTGCCCTGCTGGCGGCGGTCTTTCAGAATCTGATCGGCAACGCGCTGAAGTTCCACGGCAACAGCGGCGGGCCGCCGCACGTGTGGATCTCCGCCGAGCGCGCCGACCATGCCGACGAGTGGGTCTTCACGTGCGCCGACGACGGCATCGGGATCGAGCCCGAGTACGCCGAGCGCATCTTCATGATCTTCCAGCGGTTGCATCCGAAGGACGCGTATGCCGGCACCGGCATCGGCCTGGCGATGTGCCGCAAGATCGTCGAGTACCACGGCGGCCGCATCTGGCTCGACACGGACGCGGCCGACGGCCGCACGACGTTCCGCTTCACCCTGCCAGCGATCGACGAGGAGCCTGCATGAGCCCGCCCCAGCTGTTGAACGCGATCGACGTCCTGCTCGTCGACGACGACCCGGGCGACACGCTGATGATCCGCGAGGCGTTCGAGCACAACAAGGTCAACAACGCGCTCGCGTGCGTCGCCGACGGCGTGCAGGCGATGCAGTACCTGCGCAGAGAAGGCGAGTACGCGAACGTCTCGCGCCCCGACCTGATCCTGCTCGACCTCAACCTGCCGCGCAAGGACGGGCGCGAAGTGCTGGCCGAGATCAAGAGCGATCCGGAGCTGACGACGATCCCCGTCGTCGTGCTGACGACCTCCCACGCCGAGGAGGACGTGCTCAGGAGCTATCAGCTGCACGCGAACGCGTACGTCACGAAGCCGGTCGACTTCGAGCGCTTCATCGAGGTCGTGCGCCAGATCGACGAGTTCTTCGTGACGGTCGTGAAGCTGCCGGGGCAGTAGCGTTCGGCGCCGTGTCGCCTTTCTGGATCTGGACGCAGGCGCTGATCGTCGTGTGCGTGCTCGCCAGCATCGTGATCGCGATCGTGAAACTGGCGTGACGCACGAAGCGCGCGGCTATGATCCGCGCGCACTTCGTCAGCGGCAAAGGGAGCGTCCGTGTTCGGCTCGATCGTCGTGGGAACCGACGGCTCGGAAACCGCCCAGGAGGCGGTGCGTCAGGCCGTCGAGCTGTCCAAGCTGGCGGGCGCGACGCTCGAGGTCGTGAGCGCGTACGAGCCCGTCTCCAGTCAGCGCCTGAAAGATGAGGCGATCGAGGCGCCCCGCGACCTGCAGTGGTCGGTCAATCCGCGCGAGGATGTCGACGCCACGCTCGCCGAGGTCGCCGAGGCGGCGCGAGCCGCCGGCGTGCAGGAGGTGCGCACGTTCGCGCGGCAGGGCGATCCGGCCGACGCGATCCTCGACGTCGCCGAGGAGCAGGACAGCGACCTGATCATCGTCGGCAACAAGGGAATGACCGGCGCGAAGCGCTTCCTGCTCGGCTCCGTGCCGAACAAGGTCTCGCACCACGCGCCCTGCTCGGTGCTGATCATCCGCACGACCTGATCTCGCGCTCGGGCGACCGCGAGCGGCACCCGGCGCGCGACGTCACGCGCGCGATCGCGCGATCGCCTCCTCGAAGCGCGCCTCCCACGTGCGGGCGTTCTTCGAGAGCGTCTCGTCTGCGACCCACTTGCCCGCGCGCTTCGTCAGCTTCGCGCGCTCGCGCGGCTTGTCGAGCAGGCGCGCGAGCGCGTCGTGCCAGCCGTCGTCGGGCACCAGCCGGCCGCCCTGCTTCTCGCCGAGGCCGACGTATGGGCCTATCGGCGAGGCGAGCCAGCACGCGCCGGCCGCGGCGTACTCCTTCAGCTTGATGTTCGAGCGGGCTCGATTCATCGCGATCTCCGACAGCGGCGCGATGCCGACGTCGAATGCGGCGGCGGCTCTCGTCAGCTCCATCAGCGGCACGACGTCGACGTGCCGGTAGCGCTCGCCGCGCAGCCCGAGTCCGAGTCCGATCGAGACGACGCGCACCTCCGGCCGCACGTCGAGCAGCCGCTGCAGCGCCTCGCGGATCGGGACCCGCTCGGCGTCGATCTGGTGCTCGAGCCCGGCTATCCAGCCGATCGTGACGCCCGCGCGCGGCGGGCGCGTGCGCATCACGAACTGGTCGGGCACGCAGTTCTCGATCACCTCCGCATGCCTCGCGCCGTACTCGCGCAGGCGGCTCGCCAGGTGCGCGCTCGGCGCGGTCACGAGGTCGGCGAGCTCGAACAGCTTGCGCATGCCCGTCAGTCGACGCTCCCACATCATCCCTCCCTGCCTGCGGTAGCCCGGCGTGCCCTTCGGCACCGAGCCCATGTCGTCGTCGTTGTCCCACACGACCGCCGCGCCGCGCGCCTTGGCGGCGCGCGCCAGGCCGACCGCGCCGTCTTCGGCGTAGCGATGGATGTGCAGCACGTCGACGTCGCGCACGGCGTTCGGTGGCGGGTCGCCGGCGTTGATCGGCACCTCGCGCACCTCGTGTCCGCGGCACTGCCGCAGCGCCGTCATCGGACCTATCCCCCGATAGAAGCCGTTCCCCGTCGCGGGATCGGCCATGAACGCGATCCGCATCTGCTCAGCATGCCTGGGCGCGCACGGCGCGGGCAAGCGGGAACTGTCGGAGTGGGCGGCGTCCGGCCGCTATCGCGGCGAGCGTGCGGCGCCGCTCGTGCACTGCGGCGCCTCCCGCGCGGCAGACGTCGCCGCGCCGGCGTCGACCAGGCCGTAGCCGTAGACGCGGTTCGGCCCTGGGATGCCGAGCGCCTTCGCAGTCGCCTTCAGGCGGCACTCGACCTGGCTCGGGGCGGGTCGCGCGCCGAGCACGCCGCTGGCGATCACGAGCGCAGCGGCAGCCGAGACGTGCGGCGCGGCCATCGAGGTGCCGTCGTACCCGGACGGCAGGCCGAAGCGGCCGACCGAGTCGGTGTAGGTCATCTGGTAGATGTCGCCGCCGCGGTGGCCCGGCTGGCAGTTCGGGTCGTTCGAGAGGTCGGCGTCGTTGCCGCCGCCCGGGGCCACGAGGTCGAGCCCGAAGCCGTCGTTGGAGAAGTCGGCGAGGCAGCCGGTGTCGGTCGTCGCACCGACCGAGACGACGTTGCTCGTGCGCGCCGGGTAGGCGATCCGCGCCTCGCCTTCGTTGCCGGAGCTGCCGACGACCACGACGCCGCGCTGGTCCGCGTAGCGCAGCGCGGCGGTGATGTCGGGGATCTCCGCTCGCCGCACGCTGGTCGAGAACTCGAGGCTCATGTTGATCACCTTGGCGCCGTGGCGGACCGCGTAGCGGATGCCCTTCGCGATCGTCGTCGCGTCGCCGTAGCCGCGCGCGTCCAGCACCCGCACGGGCATGATCGTCGCGCCCCACGCGAGCCCGCTGACACCGAGACTGTTGTTCGTCGCCTCGGCGATCGTGCCGGCGACGTGGGTGCCGTGGCCGTTGCGGTCGACCGGATAGCGGGTGCGGTCGACGAAGTCGTGCGGCGCGACGAACTTCGTGCCGGCGAAGTCGGGCGAGCGGCGGAAGCGACCGAGGTCGCGATAGGCGACGCCGGTGTCGAGCACCGCGATCCGCACGCCGCGACCGCCGGGCGCGTGGCCGGCAAGGTTCGACCAGGCCTCCAGCGCGTTGACGCCCCATGCACCGTAGAAGTTCCACTGCAGCGCCGTGAGGCCGCCTGGATAGCCGCGGATGCCGGCGTCGTTCGGCAGCGGCACCTGGCTCGCGCGCGCGATCGGGTTGGGCGCAGCGAAGGCGACGGCGGGCATGCGGCGCAGCCGCGCGACGGTCGCGCGCACGCGGCCGGGCGCGACGTGCAGCACGCGGACCCGTGGCGTCGCCGCTCCGCCCACGCGCGCCCCGACCGCCGTGGCGGACGCCACGACCGCGTCGCGGCCGCTCGAGCGGTAGCCGACGACGACCTCGCCCGGCACGTATGCCGGCGGCTCGCTCGCGCTCGCCGTGGCCGCACCAGCGGTCAGCGCGGCGGCGGTGAGGACGGAGGCGGTGGTGGAGAAGCGGCGGTGGAGGCGGGGGCGGAAGGGCATCGGCGGCGGGTCGTGGAACGCTGCAGCCATCCTGCCGCGTCGCTCTTAAGACATCATCGGCGGGGAAAGGTTTCGCCGCAAGACCCCCGGTCGGTGCGTTGGACGTGCCGGAGCCCCGTGACCAGCCACTTCTTCCCACGCGACGAATACTTCATGCGCCTCGCGCTGCGCGAGGCCGAGCGGGCGATGGAGCACGACGACGTGCCGATCGGGGCGGTCATCGTGCACGAGGGAGAGGTGCTCGCGAGCGGGCGCAACGAGCGCGAGCTGCGCCAGGACCCGACCGCTCACGCCGAGCTGCTCGCGCTGCGCGAGGCCGCGGCGAGGCTGGGCAGCTGGCGCGTGCTGGAGAGCGTCCTGTACGTGACGCTCGAGCCGTGCGCGATGTGCGCCGGCGCGATCGTGCTGGCGCGCGTGCCGCGCGTCGTGTTCGGCGCGTGGGACCCGAAGGCGGGCGCCGCCGGCAGCGTGCTCGACATCCTCGCCCAGCCGCAGCTCAACCACCGTCCGGAGGTCAGCGGCGGGCTGCTGGCGGCCGAGTGCGGCGGGCTGCTGTCGAGCTTCTTCGCGGGCCGTCGCTGAGCCCGCGAACCGCTACGCTTCCGTTCCACCCGGAGGGGTGGCAGAGCGGTTGAATGCGGCGGTCTCGAAAACCGTTATGGGCCGGTTCGGTCCATCGAGGGTTCGAATCCCTCCCCCTCCGTTAGGCGCTGCGGGCAAGCGCGGAGCTCTGCCGGGCGCGGCCGCGCTCGGCTGCCGTGCGCAGCGCCGCCTCCCAATCGGCGGCGTGGTCCTCGACGCACTCGCCCTTGACCCATTTCGCGCCGCGCTTGGCGAGCTTGCGGCGGGCGCGCGCGTCGCTGACGATCCGCTCGAGCGCGACGTCCCAGCCGTCGTCGGGAACGAGGCAGCCGCCCTGCCGCTCGCCCATGCCGACGTAGGGGCCGACGGGCGAGGCGAGCCAGGCGAGCCCGGCCGCGGCGTACTCCTTGAGCTTCACGTTGGAGCGCGCGCGGTTCCACGCGATGTCGATGAGCGGGGCGATGCCGACGTCCGCGCGCGCGAGCGTGCGCACGAGCGCCGGGAATTCGACGATCGTCAGGTGCTCGGTGCGGTCCGGCGGGAGCCCGAGCCCGTGCCCGATCGTCAGCACGCGCAGGTCGGCGTGCTGCTCGAGCAGCCGCGTGAGCGCGTCGCGTAAGCCGAGCCCGTCGTAGTCGACGCGGTGCTCGAGCCCTGCCAGGCAGGCGACGACGACGCCCTCGTGAGCGATCGGCTTGACCCCGAGGAACGGGCGCGGAAGGCGGTTCTCCAGCACGCGGACGTCGCGCGCGCCGAGCTCGGCGAACTTCGCCGCCAGCACCGCGCTCGGGGTCGTGACGACATCGGCCATGCGCACCATCTCGGCAGTGCCGGCGATCATTGCCCGCCGGCCGGCGGCACCCAGTCTCGCGTAGTACGGGTTGGATCTCGGCAGCGCGGCGACGTCGTCGTCGTTGTCCCAGACGACGCCGACGCCCGCGTTTTGCAAGAAGCGGACGAGCTCGCACGCTTCGGTGGTCGAGGCGCGGTGCATGAGCATCGCATCGCAGCTCAGCAGCTCCTTCCTCGTCGTCGGCCGGCCGCCGAAGTTGGGCAGCAGGGTGTGTCCGCGCCGTGCGACCGCGTCGAGCGGGTGGAAGGAGCGGTAGGCCGAGTTGACGAGCTCAGGGTCGGTGAACATGCCGATGCGCACGCGTCACTTCCTCCGGTCGTGTAGGTCCCCCGATCGCGTCGTCCCCCGGCGCGACCCTCGGCCGAGTCTACTCCTGGCCGGCCGCCGTGCTCTCGTACTGGTCGGGGATCCAGCCCCAGCCGTAGGCGATCGCCGGGCGGATCGGCCGCGCGCCGAAGATCGTGAGCGGGTCGACGGTCTCCTCCAGCACCCGACAGTCGTGGCGCCAGCCGTGGGTGAGGTCGAACGTGTAGGCGAAGCGGTCGCCCGGGCCGACCGCGGTGAGCACCTCGATCGCGCGGTGGTCGAGCCAGCGCGGCGCCTCCCCGAGCGGCGGCCCGTCGTCAGGTAGGCCGACGAAGCGGCCGTCGGGCAGCTCGAACGCATGCAGGTGCGCGAGATCCCAGCGCGCGAACGCCTCGTCGATCGTCTCCGCCAGCTGCAGGAACGTGTGGCCCGGCCCGACGATCACGACCCGTCCCGGCCGCGGCTCGCACGCGATCTCCGCGCTCCCCTCCAGCTCGACCTGCACTTGCAGCCATGGGAGCGGAGTGAGGTCCACGCGCTCACGCTAGTCCCGCCGTCGCGGGGGTTCAACACACGATGTGTGGGATCTACGCGTTGACCGGCGTGCGGTAGCGCCCGGCGATCGACGGCTCCAGCTCGTCCATCCAGCGTGCGAATGCCGCCAGCCCGGCTTCGAGCGACGTGCGTGCGCGCCAGCCGAGCTCGTCCTGCGCGCGTCGCGCGTCGGCGATCCACACGTCGGTGTCCCAGTCGCGCGCGGGGAACGCCGCCCATGCCGGCTCCTCCTCGATCGAGAAGGTGCGCCGCGCGACCTCCGCCAGCTCGCGCAGCGACGTCTGCGCCCCGCTGCCGACGTTGTAGACGGCGCCGGCGCCCGGTCGCGCCTGCTGCGCCGCGAGCATGAACGCGTCGCAGACGTCTTCGACGTACACGAAATCGCGCGCGATCGCCGGGTCCGCGAGCGGCGGCAGGCGGCGGTCGAGCCCCGCCGCCACGAGCGCCGGCATCAGCCGTCTCGGCTCCTCCCACGGCCCATACGCCGAGTACAGCCGCAGCGTCGTGATCGCCGCCTCGCGCGAGCGCGCGAGCCAGCCGCCGAGCAGCGTCGCCGACGCCTTCGTGACGGCGTAGGCGCTGTTCGGCTCGGGCAGCTCGTGCTCCGGCGGGGCGTGGTCCTTCAAGCCGTACTCCGACGAGGAGCCGGCGTTGACGATCGCCCGCGCGCCCGCGTCGAGCGCCGCCTCGGCGACGTGCGCCGCGCCGGCGACGTTCGTCTCGATCATGCGCGGCAGCGAGCGCTGCCACGAGTAGGCGCCGTGCGCGGCGAGGTGGAAGACCTCCTCCGGATGCGCGGCGCGCATCAGCCCGGCGACCGCATCCGGATCTCGCAGATCGACTTCCAGCACCTCGGCGTGCTCGCGCAGGCCCTCCAGCCGCCATGGGTCCGAGCCCGGGCCGGCGACCGCCGTGACGCGGTCGCCGCGCGCGACGAGCCGCCGCGCGAGCGCCGCGCCGATGAAGCCGGCCGCGCCGGTTACGAGCGAACCGGTGGACATGCGGCCTCCAGCTCGGCGACCGCCTGGCGGTGCGTCTCCGCTTCGAGCGGCAGGTAGTGCCACTCGATCTTGCTCTCCATGAACGACACGCCACGCCCGAAGACGGTCCTCGCGAGCAGCACGTGCGGGGGGCCGGAGCGCAGGTCGAGGCGCTCGATCGTGTCGGCGATCGCGTCCGGGTCGGTCCCGTCGACCTCGTGCACGTCCCAGCCGAACGCGGCCCAGCGCTCATGCGCCGGCGGGCCGGGGTCCAGCACGTCGCGCGTGTAGCCGAGCGCCTGCTGGCCGTTCATGTCGATCAGCGCGACGAGGTTCGCGAGGCGATGGTGGGCGGCGAACATCGCCGCCTCCCATATCGAGCCCTCGTTCGTCTCGGCGTCGCTCAGCAGCGCGAACACGCGCCGCCACGATCCCTGGCGTTGCGCCGCGAGCGCGGCGCCCGTAGCCATCGACAGGCCCTGGCCGAGCGAGCCGGTCGAGAAGTCGACGCCCGGCAGGACGTGCTCAGGGTGCGCGCCGAGCATCGAGCCCTCGCCGCAGTACGTCGACAGCAGCTCGCGGTCGATGCGGCCGGTCGCGGCCAGCGCCGCATACAGCCCGAGCGCCGCGTGGCCCTTCGACAGCACGAAGCGGTCGCGCTCAGGTTCCTGCGGTTCGCCGATCCGCAGCACGCGGCCGTAGAGCGCCGCGAGCAGGTCGGCGATCGACAAGGCCGAGCCGATGTGTCCGACTCCCGCACGCATCGACTCGTCGATCACAGCACGGCGGATCTCGTATGCGAGCCGCTCCCCCTCCATCGATCCCCCTTCCAGCCTTTCGATCGACTCTAGCAGCGGCCGAACGGCTGATGGTAGGCTCGTGCGCGCACCACGTTGGGGGAAAAGGGGGATCGGTGCGCATCGCCTTCATCGCCAACCCGGAGCTGCCGGGAGGCTGGTATCGCGGCATAGGTCCGATGGTCGCGCTGCACGCGCGCGGCCACGACATCGTGCAGCTGTGGATCCCGAGGGAGGGCATCCGCGGCGAGCTGATGGCCGGCTGCGAGGTGCTGCACATCCACCGCATCCACGAGCCGGAAGTGCTGGAGCTCGTGCGCCACGCGAAGCGCCGCGGCGTCGCCGTCGTCTACGACAACGACGACGACATGCGGGCGATCCCGAGAGGCGACGCCGCGCACAAGGACTACGGCGGCTTCGCCGGCAACCGCGCGCTGCAGGAGATACGCAAGCTGCTCCAGCAGGCCGATCTGGCGATCGCGGCAAGCGTCCCCATCGCGGAGCGCTTCCGCGAATACGGTGCCCCGCACGTCGAGCAGATCGAGAACTACGTCCCGGACGCCGTGCTGAACGCCTCCGCGCCGTCGAACGGCGACAGGATCGTCGCCGGCTGGCTGGCCGGCAACGAGCACCACCTCGACGTCGCGCGGTTGCCGCTGGGCGACGAAGTCGGCCGCGCGCTCGACGCGCACCCCCAGCTGATCGTGGAGACGCTGGGCTGCACGCTCGGGCTGCGGCACGAGCGCTACCGACACGTCGACCGTCTCGACTTCTTCGACCTGCCCCCGCATCTCGCCACCTACGACATCGGGCTCGCGCCGATCGCCGACATCCCGTTCAACCGCGCGCGCTCGAACATCAAGGTGAAGGAATACGCCGCGCTCGGCAGACCGTGGCTGGCCTCGCCGATAGGCCCCTACGCGTCGCTGGGCGAGCAGCAGGGCGGCCGCCTGGTCCCCGACGACGGATGGGCGGAGGCGCTCGGCCGGCTGGTCGCGAAGCCACGCGAGCACCGCAAGCTCGCCAGACGCGCGCGGAGGTGGGGCCGAGAACAGGCGATCTCCGCGAATGCGCAGCTGTGGGAGCGGGTGCTCACGCAGGCGATCGTGCGGGCCGGCAGGACGCCGCGACCGGCCGGTGCGCCGCGGCCGCCGGCGAGGATCACGCGCACCGCGGTGTAGGAGTGGGACCACGTCAACGACAGCAAGCTATGGGAGATTGAGAGCGAAATGGATCGTGTCGAGGTACAGGCGATGCTCAAACAGGAGGATCGCCACTGGTGGTATCGGGGACGGCGCCGGATCGTCTGCGAGGAGCTCGCGCAGCTGCCGACCGGTCCGACGCTGAGGGTTCTCGACGCGGGCTGCGGGTCCGGGCGGCTGCTCGACGAGCTGCGCGACTACGGACACGTGACCGGGCTCGACCTCAACCCGGACTCGGTCGAGATCGCACGCAGCCGCGGCCACGAGGACGTCGTCCAGGGGCCCGTCGAGCAGCTGCCGTGGCCGGACGAGACGTTCGACCTCGTGATCTCGCTCGACATGGTCGAGCACACAGCCGACGACCGCGTGACGCTGCGCGAGCTGCGGCGCGTCACGAAGCAGGGCGGCTTTTTCCTGATGACCGTTCCGGCGCTGAGAGCGCTGTGGTCCAGCCACGACGTCTTCAACAACCACTTCCGCCGCTACGACCGCAGGATGATGCGCACGCTCGCGGCCGAGACCGGCTGGAGCATCGAGCGCATGACGTACTTCAACTCGCTGCTGCTGCCGCCCGCCGCCGCCGTGCGCCTGCTGCAGCGCGTGCGCCATCGCGACGTGATCAACGGCCACGACGACGTCTCGAACTCGTCCCAGCACGGCCGGCACGTCTCCGACGTGGAGCTGACGCCGCCGTGGATGTCGCCGCTGCTCGAGCTCCCGATGAAGCTCGAGGCGCGCTGGCTCGACCACGGCCGCCGCAGGCTGCCCGCCGGCCTCTCGCTGCTGGCGGTCCTGCGGCGCGTCTGAGCGCTACGGCGCGCTCCCGACTTCGCCGCCGGCGCCTGCGGCGGACTGGGGCGCGCCGTCGACCCACAGCTCGTCGCCTTCGGCGTCGGCGGCGACTCTGCCGAAGCCGGCGGCGGCCAGCGCGGGGCGCAGGTCCGGCACCGCCGAGGGCGTGGTCGGCACGAACACCTTCGTGCCGCCTTCCCTGCGCAGCGCGCGCATGACGTCCTGCAGCTGGCTCACGGCCGGCGTCGCGAACGCGGTCGTGTACGGCGAGACGTTCGCGACGCCGACGTTCTCCGCGATCCGGTGCCCGAGCTGCAGCAGGATCGCGACATGCTCGCCGCGCCTGACGTGCGCGGCGACGAAGGCCTGACCGGCCGGCGCGCGGAACATCGCTTCGCCCTCCGCCTGCAGGCGGTTCGCCTGCGACCACGGCGTCGGCGTCTGCGCGAGCGAGCAGCCGGCGACGCAGAACGCGAGCAGGCACAGCGCCGCCGCGGGCTCCGGCCAGCGGTGGTCGTGCGCCGCGCGCGTCGCGAGGCGACGCACCGCGAGGAGGGTCAGCAGCGCGAGCGCGAGCGACCAGGCCGCGAACGAGACGACAAGTGTCTCCGGGTGCGAGCGGCCGGCGTAGTAGGAGCCGCTGCCGAGCCCGAAGACCGCGACGAACGCGAGCATGCCGGTGAGCGTGCGGTCCTCGCCGCCGCTCGCGCGCAGCGCGCGCACCGTCCCGACCGCGAGCGCGGCCGCGAACGTGACGTAGATCAGCGTGTGCAGCCCGAGCCTCGGCATCGGCAGCATCGCGAAGCCGGCGGCTGCGTACAGGCGCGCGAAGCGCAGCAGCAGCGTGAAGTCCGGCAGCGCGCCGGCGCGCGCGAGCGTGACCAGCGAGACGAGCGCGAACGCGGCGAGCAGCCCGACGGCGGCGTCACGCGCGAGGCGGCCAAGCTCGCCGCGCGTGAGCGGCGTCGTCCACAGCGAGGCGGCGACGAGCGCGCCGAGCGCCGGGATCCCGTGGTCGACGTTGTTGATCGCGACGAGGCCGGCGACCAGGAACAGCGGCCACGTGTGCGTGCGGCGGCCGTCCGCCGCGCGGTCGAGGTGGCGCACCGTCAGCCACGCGAGCAGCCACGGGCCGGCGAAGCGCAGCGGGTAGTCGGCGAAGATCGTCGCGACCGTGTAGCGGTTCTCGAGCGGCCCCCGCAGCAGGAAGTAGCTCGTCGCGAGGAACGGCGCGAACAGCAGCAGCGCGGTCAGCGAGCTGCGCGCGACGCGACGCAGGACGTCGTAGATCGCGAGCAGCGCGAGCGCGCTGATCAGGCACATGAGGCCGCTGAAGACGCCGACCGACGTGCCGAGCAGCGACATCGCCGCCGCCACCGGATACGGCCACAGCGATCCGTACTGCGGGATGAAGTCGACGAGCGGAGTGCGGCCGTTCAGCACGGCGAATGTTTCGTCGAGGGTGAACTGCAGGTGGTAGGCGGCCGGCGGCGTCTCGTTGAAGACGGTGCCTTCGGTGTTGAACGCGTGCAGCTGCCAGACGGCGATCAGCAGCGCCGCGGCGAGCGTCCAGCCGAGGCGGCGCGCGGGCGTCTCGCGCGCGAGACGGGCGGCGAGCCCACGGACGCGCGCGCTGCGCGCCGCCGCCACGGCGGCGGCAACGCCGAGCACGCCGACGATCAGCGTTGCGTTCGTGAAGTACTGCTGCGTCGTGGGTTCGACGTTCGGGACGACGAACACGAGCCCACGCTGCACGACGAGGCAGACGACCGCGAACGCGACGAGCGCGAGCTGCGCCGCCCACACGAGCGGACGCACGGCGGCCGTGGGGATCCGCGGCGCGCGGCGGGCGAGCACGACCGTCGCGCCGGCGAGCAGCAGCGGCCCGAGCAGCGCGACGAGGAAGCGGCCCTGCTCGTGCGGCTCGGGCGCGAGGTCATGCGACGGGGTCGCGAAGAAGGCGACCGACGAGCGCGGCAGCAGCGTGTCGCCGACCGACGGCCCGAGCGCGACGACCAGCAGCAACGTCGCCGCCGCGCACAGCGGCGCCAGCAGCCACGCCAGCTCAGCGGGTTCCAGCGCGCGCACGGCGGTGGCGCTCGCCGGTGCCGACACCGATGCCGCCGACGCGCCGGCCGGCGCGCCGCGCCGCGCGCTCGTGCGACCGGCGGCGGTCATGCGTCAGCCGGCGACCCGACCCAGCTCGCCGGTCGGCAGGCGCTCGTCGGCGCCGGCCCCGGCTGTGCCCATCTCGTTCGGCAACACCCCGCCGGGCGGCGCGCTGTGGAACGACCCGCGCATGCGGTAGGCACCGAGCAGCATCCGCGCCGCCGACTTGTAGCTCGTCGTCGATCTGCCGCCGAAGCGCTCGGTCGGGTAGATCGGGATCTCGATCACCGGATAGCCGGCGTAGCGGCAGGCGCGCATCCACTCGAGGTCGTACAGCTCGGCGTCGCTGCTGAGCCTCATCAGGTGGTGGTAGCGGCGCGGGAAGAACTTCGGCGTGCCGTCGATGTCCCACGTCGCGAGGTCGAACAGGCGCCGGCACTCGAAGTTGTAGAGGACCGAGCCGGCGCGCCGGAGGGCGCTCTCGCGAATGCGACGCTGCGCCTTCAGCGCAGCGTCGGGATAGGCCATCGCGTACGCGAGCATCAGCGTCGCCGTCTCCGGGGTCGTACGCGCCGAGTTCGTGTAGCCGAGCACCTCGCCGCGACAGGCCTCGAGGCCCTCGTTGATCGCACGGCCCCAGCCGCCCCGCTTCAGCGGGCCGACGAGCTGGACCCTGTCGGGGTGCTGCACCGCGAGCTCGGCGCAGATCTCGGGTGAGGCGTCATGACAGCCGTTCGGCACGAGCACGAGCTCCACGGGGCGCGGCAGCTTCGCGAAGTCGGCGAGGAAGCCGGCCACGACCTTGCCGATGTGGTCGGCCTGGTTGTGGATCGGCAGGATCAGTGAGGCGTAGGGCGTGCTGGTGTCGGTGCTGCCGTTCATGCTCATCGTGGTCGTGTGGCTCCGGTCGTGACGGGTGCGGGTACCCCCTCGAGCGCGCGCAGGACGCTGGCGGCGAGCTGGTCGGGCGCAAGCCCGTGACGCTCGTAGAGATGCGGTCGGCTGCCGGTCGCGCCGATCGGCATGGCCCGCAGCCCGGCGCGCACGAGCCGGCAGTCGATTCCGTGCTCGGCGATCGTCTCGGCGACGAGCGAGCCGAGCGCGCCGTTGACGTAGTGCGCCTCGGCGCTGAGCGCGAGCGGCACCTCGGCGAGCACCTCCGCCAGGTCGGCGGTCGGCGCCGGGTTGAGGCTGGAGACGACGAGCACAGATGCCTCCACGCCAGTGGCGGCGAGCCGCTCGACGGCCTCGACGGCGTTCGCCGCCATGCCGCCCAACGCGACGATCGCGACGTCGCGGCCCTCGCCGATCCGCTCGGCGCGGCCGAGCGCGAAGCGGCCGTCGAGACCGGGCACGGGCTGCGACTCCTTGCCCAGGCGGAGGTAGACGGGACCCGGAACCTGCTGGAGCGCCGGCACGGCTGCGCTCGTCTGCTGCGGGTCGGCGGGCGCCACCACGGCGATGCCCGGCTGGACGCGCATGATCCCGGCGTCCTCAAGCGCGTAGTGGGTGACGCCGTTGTGGCCGTAGTCCATGCCGCCGCCGATGCCGACGACGCGCACGGGCAGCTCGTGCAGGATCGGGCCGTTGCGCACGAACTCGTAGCCGCGCATCGAGGCGAACGTGGCGATCGAGTAGACGTACGGCGTGTAGCCGGCCTCGGCGAGGCCGGTCGCCAGGCCGACCATGTTCTGCTCGGCGACGCCCGCGTTCCAGAAGCGGTCGGGGTAACGCTCGGCGAACGGCTCCAGGACGGCGAAGCCGAGGTCGCCCGTCAGCAGGACGATGCGCTCGTCCGTCTCGGCGAGCTCGAGCAGGGTGTGAGCAAAGGCAGAGCGCATGGATTGCCGGTCCCCCAAGGGCCTCGTTGACTGCAGCGGCCGTCGGGCGCCGATCCCGGCGCCTGACAGACCGTGCCGTGGTGTGTCCGCCGCTCCCCCACGAAGCTCTTGGTGCGGACGATCCCAAGCAATTATATGGCGCGCTGTCAACCAAAGCGACGGTCGAACCGGCACCGACAAAGCCCGATAATCGATCTTCGTAAAGTCGAAGACCACGTTCGCGCACGCGCGTCGATTCACCATCGGTTAAGCCCGCACACCGCCCCGTCGAGTTGTGCGAGTATCGCGCGATGGCCCGGGGGAGCCAAGCGACGCAGCCGGCGCGGTCGCGCGGTCGGCCTGCGCCAGGGCGACGTCGCGGAGCTCGCGCGGGCGCGCTCGCACAACGGATTCGGGCGAGCGCGCCGTCGCGCTACCTCGCCGCGCGTCCAGCGCTGTCCGCGGCGCTGCTGCTCGGCCTGCTGGTGCTCGTGTACCTGTGGCCCGCGCTCGTGCAGGGGGAGCTGCTGTCGCCGATCGCGATGCTGTACGGCAGCACGCCGTGGACGCCGTTCATGCCGGACGACATCGGCGGCTACCTCAACCCGCTGCTGTCGGACGTGCCGACCGCCGACTACCCGTGGCGCTGGCTGATCCGGGAGATGCTGCATGAAGGGGCGTTCCCGGCGTGGAACCCCTACGTGTTCGGCGGCATCCCGCTGTGGGCGAACGCGCAGACGGGGCTGTTCTCGCTCTTCAGCCTGCCGCTGTGGATCCTGCCGCTCAACTACGGGATCGGCGTCGGCGCGGCGCTGAAGCTGTGGGCGGCCGGCTTCGGCACGTGGCTGCTCGTGCGCGAGCTGCGGCTCGGGTTCCTGCCCGCGCTGCTCGCCGGCGCGTGCTTCGCCTTCAGCGCGATCAACATCATGTGGCTCACGCACGAGACGCTGCCCGCGGTGGCGGCGCTGCTGCCGTGGATGCTGTGGCTCGTCGAGCGGATCTACCGCGGCGGCCGCCTCGGCGCGGCGCTGGGCCTGGCGGTCGCGACCGCGATCGGGCTCGGCGGCGGCCATCCCGGGATGCAGGTGCACCTGCTCGCCGCGGTCGGGGTCTACGCGCTCCTGCGCGCTGCGTTCATGCCGCGCGAGACGTCGCCGGGGGAGCGCCTGCGCCCACTCGGCGTCGCAGCCGGCGGGCTCGCGCTCGGCGTCGCGCTGATGGGCGCGATGCTGCTGCCCGAGGCGCTGTCGAGCCGCGGCACGGTCGGCACGGCCGCGCGCGCCCAGGCGCAGGGGACGCTGCCGGGCACGCAGATGCCGCTGACGACGATCCGCACCGTGCTGTTCCCTGACTGGTGGGGGCGGCCGAGCGGTCACCAAGCGGCTGGGCCGATCACCGAGCTCGCGCCGGGCGTGTCGGTGCCGGTCAACTACAACGAGCGCACGTTCTATGCAGGCACGGTCGCGCTGCTGCTGGGACTCGTGGGCGCGTGCGCCGGCGGCCGCTGGCGGCGCAAGGGGCCGTTCCTCGTGTTGGCCGTGCTGGGGCTCGCGATCCCGCTCCACTTCCCCGGTCTGTGGCAGCTGATCATCCATCTGCCGGTGTTCGAACAGGTGCAGAACCAGCGGCTGCACTTCGTCTGGGCGGTGGGCCTGTCGGTGCTGGCGGCGTTCGGGCTGCAGGCACTGCTCGAGCGGCCCGCGGGCGACCGCCGGCGCCTCGGGATCGGGATCGGGGCGCTGGCGCTCGGGGTCGTCGCGCTCGTCGCGGTCGGTCCAAGCGGTGGGGTAGTCGGCGACACGCTCGCGCACTTCGTGACCGGGAAGGAGTTCGCGTCCGACGCGGTCGTCGCGCTGACGAGCGTCGTCTGGTACCTGTTGTTCGCGGTCGGCGTCGGGGTGGCGCTGCTGGCTGCGCGTCGGTGGCCGGCGCGGCGGACATGGATCGCGGTCGGGATCGTGCTGCTCGCCGCCGTCGACATGCTGCACTTCGCGGACGAGTACCAGCCGATGGCGCCCGTGTCGAAGGCGATCCCGCCACGCACCGACGCGATCGCGTTCCTGCAGCGCCACCGCGACGACGGCCGGATAGTCGGCCTGGAAACGGCGATCATGAACGACTGGTCGCTGACGTACGGGCTGCGCGACGTGCGCGGCTACGACCCACCGCAGCCGTCGAAGCGCTTCGCGCGGCTGTGGAGGACGGTCGAACCGCGGCAGCTCGATTGGGTGTCGTACACGCTCGAAGCGCTGACGCCGGAAGCGCTGCAGCTCGTGAGCATGCTGGGCGCGCGCTATGTGGTCGCGCCCGCCGGCGCGCAGCTGCCGGACAGCGCGAGAGAAGGTGGGCCAAGCGCGGCAGGTAGCGGGTTCGACGCCTTGCGCGTCGCCTACGACGGGATAGACGCGCGCGTGTTCGCGAACGCGAATGCCGCGCCGCGCGCGCTCGTGCCCGAGCGGATGCGCGTGACGAGCGGCGAGGACGAGACGCGGACCGTGCTGCTCGAAGCGGGCTTCGACGCGCGCTCCGAAGCGGTCGTCGAGCGGGGCCCGGAGGGCACGGACGCGCTGACGGCGATCGGCCCCCCGGAGCAGCTGGTCGACGGCTCGTCCGGGCGCGTGTCCGTGACCGATCGCTCGAACGCCTCGGTGGCGATCCGCGCGCAGCTGTCACGGCCGGGGCTGGTCGTGCTGAACGACAGCTTCGCGCCCGGCTGGAGCGTGCAGGTCGACGGGCGCGACGCCGAACCGGTGCGCGTCAACGACGTGATGCGCGGCGTCGCCGTCGGTGCCGGCGCACACGAGGTGACGTGGACCTATCGGGTCCCCGGCCTGCGCGCGGGCGCGGCGCTGTCGGCGGTCGCCCTGCTGGTGCTGCTCAGCCTCTCCGCCATGCTGCTCGCGCGCCGGCGCGCCCACGCGGGCTGACCGGCCCGCCGCGCGTTCGTCGCGAACCCATAGAATCCCTGGCCGCAGGGCGCGTAGCTCAGTGGGAGAGCGCTCGCTTCACACGCGAGAGGTCGGTGGTTCGAAACCACCCGCGCCCATGGGGATCCGGAGCCAGTGACCTCTCGTGCGCCCCGGCCGCCCTCGACAGCCACGCGTCTTGTCCGTACAATGTCCGGGCTATGCGTGCGCAGCGACTCGAGCTCCGACTGACCGACGACGAGCGCCAGCTCGACGCTGCCGCGGCCGTGGCAGTGGGCGAGACGCTCAGCGACTTCTTCCGCCGTGCAGCGCAGACGCGTGCACGGGAAGTGCTTGCGGACCAGCGCGAGGTTGCTTTGAGCGCCGAGGAGGCGGCACGCTTCCTCGACGGACTCGAGACCGTCGACCAGGACACCGTCGCTCGGCTTCGCGAGCTGCGCGAGCGGGCGTGAGCCACAGCGTCACGGGGGTCGAGCGCTACGACCCCGCGCGCCACGATGTCGCCGGGTTCGCGTGCGGCACGGAGTCGCTCGACCGATGGCTCGTCCGCTACGCAGGGCAGAGCCAGCGTCGTGATGCTGCTCGTACCTTCGTCGCCACGACCGACGACGCGATCGTCTCGGGCTACTACAGCCTCGTCGCGGGGCAGATCACGCATGAGGAGGCGACCGAGGCTGCTCGCAGAGGACTTTCCCGCCACTTCCCGATCCCTGTTGCGATCCTCGCCCGCCTCGCCGTGGACCAGCGCCATCATGGCCAAGGGATCGGGGCCGCTCTCCTCAACGACGCGCTTCGCCGCGTGAGCCACGCCACCGAGCTGATCGCAGTGCGCGCCGTGGTCGTCCACGCCATCGACGACGAGGCCGCCGCCTTCTACCGTCGCTTCGGGTTCCGGGCGCTCTCGACGATGCCGCTTACGCTCATGATCACCTTGGGTGAGCTGCGCGAGGCCGGCTACTGATCACGGCCGAGCTCGAGCACCGGGGACTTCTCATGCAGCTTCGACGGCGACGCGCTCGCGGCGAACGGTCGGGACCGGCCAGCCCTCCTCGCGCATGATCTCCGGGTAGCCCTCGATCGCGTCGCGGGCCATGTCGAGCGCCTCCTCGACTGTCTCGTCCTGCGTTGCGACGCTCGGCAGGGTCGAGCGTGAAGACGCTGAAGTGCCGTCGGCCTCGGGACCCCGGCCCCGATCCGACCGCGTCGCCGGCGCCTCGCGTACTCGCGGCGACGCGAGGATCGCCCGGAACGGCGGGCGATCCGGCCGCTCGGCCTCGCGCACGCCTAGGCTCTTCACACGCGAGCGGTCGGTGGTTCGAAACCACCCGCGCCCATCGGGAATCCGGCCCTCCTCGTGAGGGTCGTTTCGCGCGTAGTGCCCGATGGTGCCCGTTGACACCGGTCCGCGAGCGCACGGAAGCCAGTGCGTCGAACTCCATCCGGACGGCGATCTACCTTCGGGCGCATCGTGCCGTCAGAACGAAACGACGACGTCGCGCTCGACGTGATGCAGACGCTTGCGCAACTCGACCTCCGATCGGGCGAGCTTCGCATGCTGATCGACGGCGACCAGCCCTTTGAAGATGATCGTTCGGACATCGCACGCATCGAAACTCTCGCCCCAAGCGTCGATCTCCCGGCCCTTGACCGTGCCGCCCAACTGGACTCGACCGCCTCCATGCGCGTCCCATCGTCGGACATCGATGACGACGCCCTCTACGCCGTTTCGGTTACCGCGTTCGGCGGCCCAGGTCCGGTGATGATCGTGTCGGGCGATCGATCGCTTCCGCGGACGGTGGTGCACGCCATAGCCGAGCGCTGGGCGCGAGCCCTTACCGACGATGTCGAGGATGGAGAGACTCCCCGCGACATCGCGAGACCTATGAAGAACGTGGCCTTGCCGGTGCTTTGGCGTCGGATCTCTGCGATCGAGCAGTCGGTGCGCGATGCGCTCGCTGACGAGGAGGTAAGCACCCGTGACTACGCGGCGATGCGCGACTATCCGGCGCGGCTCGCGATCGTCGAACGGCTCGCGGCTGCGGTGATGGATCCTGAGCCCTCGTGGAGATCGCTGCGCCCTATCGAATACCAGCACTTCGGATCGCTCCTGAACCCGGAGGTCGATTTCTTCTTCAAGCACGCGGCCGAAGTTGAGAGCGACGCCAAGCAGGCGGTCACGCGCCTTTCCGGGCTCCTGTCGAGCCAGCAAGTGGTCGTGATGCAGCGTCAGCGCCTTGAGGTCGAGCGCTTCCAGCGCGTGGTAACGCTCGTGGGTGCCGCCGTGCTCGTTCCCGGCCTTGTCGCCGCCGTGTTCGGCGCCAACGTCGGCTTTCACGGCCGGGATCGCGCCGGAGCTTTTTGGGCGATGCTCCTTTTCATGGCCGCCGGCGGGGTGGGCTCGTACGCGCTGCTCCGCTCCATCGAGCTTGGGGTATGGGCTGACATCGCCCAACGGTGGCCGCTTCGCACGCTGCGGCCTCGCATGTGGCCCCTGACGCTCGGGGCGCTTGCTGTGGGCTTGGCTATCGCCGGACTCGTAGTGCTCGCTCAGAGCTGACGCTAGGACGCCGATGCGGCGATCGGCTGCGGAAGTGGGCGCAGCTCGGCCGCGGGGTTCTGTCGCAGTGCGGTGCCGTCTACGAGCGCCCTGAGCCGGTCGCGCTCGTCGCCGTCGCGGCGCATCGCGTGGGTATAAACGCGCAAGGTGAACTTCGGATCGGCGTGGCCGAGCTGCGCCATGACGTATGCGGGGTCCTCGCCGCGCGCGATCAGCACGGAGGCGAAGGTGTGGCGCAGCTTGTGCGCCGTCACGCCTTGCGGGAGCGGTTGCAGCTCGCGCTCGGCGAGCAGCTCGTCAGCGCGCTGCACCACCGGCGCCATCACTTGCTGACGGACGTTGTCCTTCGTGCGCGGCTTGCCGGTCGCCGTAGTGAAGACCGGATCGTCGGCGCCGGCGCGCGCACGCTCCGCACGATACGCGAGCAGCTCGTCGCGCAGCACGGGGAGCAGTCGACTGCCAACAAACCCGCAGCGCGCTGCGGATTCGTCGAGCGTGGGCGATGGGGATCGCTCGTCGAAGTCTCGTGCCCATTATCGCCGCAATCTGGTCGGTGCGGCAGTACTGTCGCCGAGATGTCTTCTGCGCGCCTCACCACCTATGAACAGCCAGGGAAGGCGTTTGAAGGTCGGGTCGCGGACCTGTATCGCACGCTCGGGTACCAGGTGACGACGAACGTCCAACTGCCCGGCAAGCAGACGGACGTGATCGCGCGGCGCGAGATCGAGGGGGGACCTACGGTTCTGCTTGCGGTGGAGTGCAGAGACACGCGTGCTCCGGTCGGGAACGCCGACGTGCTTGCCTTCATCGCGCGGGTGGTCGCGCATCGCGAGAGTGGCGCCATCACCGCAGGCACGCTCGTGAGCCGGAGCGGCTTCACTGCCGACGGCCGGGCGGCCGCCACGGACATCTCGTACGTCACGCTGCTCTCTTGGGATGAGCTCGCCGCTCAGGTGCTCGACGTGCGCAATCAGCTGCGTGAGCTGGTGGCGGCGTATGAGCAGTCGCCGATCTACGAGCAGTACCTGCCGATTGCGGTCGAGCCGTTGGTGTGGGCGACGCTGGCTCCGGATCCGTCCGGCGCGCGAACGTGGGAGGAGATCCTGGACTCGTGGCTGGGACGGGCCGACTCGCGGCGCCGGCACGATGCAGACCTCGCTGTTCATGCTCGCCGAGCTTCGGGGCCGGCAAGACCACACTGCTGCGTCACCTCAAGTACCAGTGCGCCAAGGCGCATCTAGCGCACGAGGACGCGCGCATTCCGGTGTTCGTGCCGCTGCGCAACTTCCGCGACAGTCAGGACGTCACGACGCTCTTGCGTGCGAGCTTTCGTGAGACCTACTACCGCGACCTGCCGAGCGACCTCCTGTGGCGACGCGTCCAGGACGGCCACTTCTACGTGCTGCTCGACGGCTTCGACGAGATGGTCGAGCGCAAGATGACGCAGACCGGCGCCTTGATCTCTTCCATGCGCTGTTGGGCGTCCTGCGTTCCCGCTCGCCGACCCTCCTCACCTCCCGTCCGAGCTACTTCGTCGAACGCGGGGAGCTCGACGAGCTGCTCGCGGCGTTGCGCGAGCAGGAAGCTGCGATCGCCGCGCGCACGGCGCCGACCGGCGGGACGTCCGTGGCGGCCGATCGCCTTCGCCGCAAGCTGATCACTGGGCCCAACTAGCCCGGGCCGTGGCCGGCGCTAACGAGGGTCTGCGGGCGCGCGGCGGACGAGTTCGCACGGTGCTTCCGCTCGACCGCGAGCGGATCGAGGCGTTCGTTGATCGTCGCGCCGACGAGCTGCGCAAAGCGGGCTCGTCGCCCGAAGCGCTGGTGGCGTTCATCGATCGCACCTATGACCTCACTGACTTGGCCTCACGCCCCCTGCTGCTCAAGCTGATGGTAGACTCGGCGATCTCAGGCGATCTCGACGTGAGCGACCTCAACGCGCAGTTCGGGGCCGCTGGCCTGTACGAGATCTACACGCACGCCAAGCTCGGGATCGACCTCAAGAAGGGGCGCACGCGTCGAGGCGGCCTGTCGCTCGAAACGCGCCGCCTGCTCGCCGAGGCGCTCGCGGTCGAGATGTATCGACAGTCCGTGCTCGAGGTCGACTTCCACGAAATGTTGAGCACGCTGCTGGGGGGATCGGGGCCGGTGCGGACAGCCTTGGAGGACAGCGGCTTGTCGACCGCCGAGATCGCGACGGATTTCGCGACCTGCTCGTTCGTCACCCTGGACGAGCATGGACGGTGCCGCTCCGTACACAAGTCCTTTCGTGGCTTCTTCGTGGCGCGCGTGCTGAAGGATCGCTTGAACGACGGCCACCCATTGCTGTCGCAGTGGCTGGAGCGTGAGGTCCTGTACTTCCTCGGCGGCTTCGCGCCCACACAGCCCGGCGTCGGGGAGCGGCTGTGGGCGAAGTTCCTTCACTCCGATCCGGTCGGCGCCGACCTACGGCGCGACGTGCTCGTCGCCTTTCTGTACAGCAAGCCCGATCACGACACGCGCAGAATCGCGTACGCCGAGATCGCCGACGCCGAGTTCCTCCGGCTCTCGTTTGTCGGGGCGCGGATGGCGAGCACAACCTGGCGCAAGTGCGCCGTAAAGCGCCTCGTGCTCGATGACGTCAAGTGGAGAGGCGTCCATCTCGTCGACACGCAGGTCGCCGAGATGGTGGCGCGTATTGAATATTTCGAGATCGCCGCAACTAGCTCCGCCGTTGAGTCGCTGGAGCTAGAGGCTACCGCCGGCCAGCTTTCGCTCAAGGAGTCCATGCTCAGCGAATGCACGCTGCGCAGAGCCGACGTGCGGCTGCAGACGAGCAGAACGCTGCTCGGGCGGATTCGCGTCATAGACAGTCGGCTGCACCTCTCGGCGCCCGACGACGGTGCGTCTGCACCGAGCGAGCTTGATGCCGCAGACAGCCATGTGTCGCTCGACTGCCATGCGCCGCGCGTGCTGCGTGCCACACGCTCGGCGCTCGTGTGGGGTGGTGCGCACGAGCGCGTAGGTGAATGGGAGCTAACGGACTGCGCGGTCGTGCTCTCGGCCGACCCGTCGAAGCGTAGTGGCGCCCCACTGCCGTTGGTCAACGCCACTCTGGTTGACGGTAGATCCATCCTCCTTCCGAATGCTGACGTTTCCCCCGCGCTACTCGCCACGGTCAATTGCGGGGTGTTCGGCATGCTCGAGCGCGCGACGGATCTGCAGGATCTGCTGCAAGTGGCGCCGCGGGCGTGGGGTGTGTTGCAGGCAAAGGGCATCTTGGACGCGACGAGATCGCTGCCGAACGACGCGCCTGGATGTCGTTACGGCGGGCTGCTGCTGGCGAAACGCGTATGGCACACTGCTGCGCAACTGCGAAGCGGACCGCTGTCGGCCGTCGCCGCGCTGCGGCAGTTCGTGGCGGCGGCGGTCGAGGCTGAGGAGCCGCATTTCGGCGAGCGCCTGGCGACGCTGGTCGCCGAGGTGAGAGCGCAGTATGACGCGTGCGCGCAAGAGAGCTGGCCGGAGCTGGTGCGACACCAGTAATCGACCGGCGGCCCAGCGATAGCACCCCGCACCCTGCGAGTTACGTCTGGCTCGTCCAGACTAGATGAAGTGATCCGTGTCCGAGACGGGCGCTTCCTAGGTGCGCATGCCTCTTGGCGGTGCCGGGGGGTCGCGGTGGGTCTGCGGCGGTCGGACGGGGTCGGCGCCTGGGATCACGATGTTGTCGCGGAAGAGGCAGAGCGCGCGGTGCTCTGGTCGGGCGGCGCTGGCGTAGAGGATGCCGCGGTAGCAGTCGTGGGCGAGTTGTTCGCCGGCTTCTTGGAACGGCGTCCCAGGTGTGCTGTCCGGGTCGGGGTGGTTGGAGGTCGAGCGCGGCGAGCTTGGCTGGGGTGGTTAGGTCGGCGACGTCGTCGACGGCGATCGTCCAGCGCCAGAGGTCGCGCGGCATGCCGTGGGTGGGTGGCATGCCGATCTCGGCGAGCATGCGATACCACTCGGCCCAGGCGGTCTCGGCCTCGTCGGCGAAGTAGAGCGCGGCGAGATTCTCGCCGCGTTGCCAGCGGCCGCTCGAGGGCGGGGTGGCGAGCCAGAGTGGGTCGGAGCCGTGGGGGATCTGCCGCCACCAGGTGCCGGCGACCGAGACGCGATCGACCTTGAGCGCCACCGGACCGAGGGTGGGTTACGTGAAGGGGGCCTCTTCGAGTGCCGAGATCAGGCTCGCGACGCGCATGTACTCCCCGCGCGCGATCAGATCGATCGGCTTCTCATCGCCGAGCGCCGGCACTGGCTTGCGCAACCAGACCGCGATGTAGGAGGGCTCCATAGGTCGCCCGCAGCCGCTCGACCATCGCCGAGAGCTCGATCAGCCGCTCCGCGCGATCCCCAGTCGGCTGGCGCGTGTGCCCGAGCCACGCCCGGGCGGTGCTGCGCGCCGACACCGGTCGCCCGGGCAATGTCGGCGTCGCTGAGCTGCGCGATCTCGTGCAGATAGACCG
Source organism: uncultured Actinomycetes bacterium (assembly GCA_963770165.1). Lineage (GTDB taxonomy): Bacteria > Actinomycetota > Thermoleophilia > Solirubrobacterales > Solirubrobacteraceae > Conexibacter. The sequence continues at coordinate 174,438 of CAVYOK010000003.1, read as the reverse complement.
CCTCGCGGATGAGGGGACGAGTAGCGAGCGGTGCTGAAACTGAAACCGTCGGATCTCGAGCAATGTAGCAGGATTGCATCAGAAAACGGGCGGGTTTTTTTTTTTTTTTTTTTTTTTTTTTTTTTTTTTTTTTTTTTTTTTTTTTTTTTTTTTTTTTTTTTTTTTTTTTTTTTTTTTTTTTTTTTTTTTTTTTTTTTTTTTTTTTTTTTTTTTTTTTTTTTTTTTTTTTTTTTTTTTTTTTTTTTTTTTTTTTTTTTTTTTTTTTTTTTTTTTTTTTTTTTTTTTTTTTTTTTTTTTTTTTTTTTTTTTTTTTTTTTTTTTTTTTTTTTTTTTTTTTTTTTTTTTTTTTTTTTTTTTTTTTTTTTTGAGGCGGATCTACCTTGTTTGACCGTATAGAACGGTTGTGGAGGGGCACGACGATGGCATCGCGGGTTTTTTTTTTTTTTTTTTTTTTTTTTTTTTTTTTTTTTTTTTTTTTTTTTTTTTTTTTTTTTTTTTTTTTTTTTTTTTTTTTTTTTTTTTTTTTTTTTTTTTTTTTTTTTTTTTTTTTTTTTTTTTTTTTTTTTTTTTTTTTTTTTTTTTTTTTTTTTTTTTTTTTTTTTTTTTTTTTTTTTTTTTTTTTTTTTTTTTTTTTTTTTTTTTTTTTTTTTTTTTTTTTTTTTTTTTTTTTTTTTTTTTTTTTTTTTTTTTTTTTTTTTTTTTTTGGGGGGGGGGGGGGGGGGGGGGGGGGGGGGGGGGGGGGGGGGGGGGGGGGGGGGGGGGGGGGGGGGGGGGGGGGGGGGGGGGGGGGGGGGGGGGGGGGGGGGGGGGGGGGGGGGGGGGGGGGGGGGGGGGGGGGGGGGGGGGGGGGGGGGGGGGGGGGGGGCGCTCCGGGATGGACGAGGTGTCTCCAGCTTGGCTGCCGCGGTTGATATCTGGCGCTGATGCTCGCGCAACTCAAGTGTCACCGTCTGGAGGGTGACGTCGAGGGCTGCCAACCGAGCCTCCTTGGCTTCGAGCGGTGCGACATCGTTGCCGGACTGGGCCTCGTGTAACTCAAGATTGGCGAGTTCGTCGTCGATCACAGCGCGCTCGGATGCCAGAGAACGCCCGCTTCGTACGTCCACCACACGCAGTGGGGTGTCTTCGTCGAACGCGAGGTCAACCGTTTCGGCAAGGTTCGCGATGCGAAGCCCGTGTGCGGTCGAGCGTGCCCCAGCCATCTGGACGGCCCCCACCCATGCACGACGGATTTCCTCCTTCTCGTGTCGCAGATGCAGGCGTTTGCGCTCTCGTTCGTACACGCCGAGGCCAAGCACGAACTCTCGGGCGCGCTTGCGAACATCCGGAATCCCGTAGGTGCTGGGCATACCGGCTTGTATTCCGCGCCAGCCTCCACGCTGCTCGACGAACATGAGCGGTGAAACGAGCTCTGGATATAGGCGCCGTTCGTCGCCATCCGGCATCACGATCGTTGGAAGCTCCCGACCCACGAACCTCTCGACCCGAGGTCCAACGCCAAGCTCGCCGGTGCCCTAACCAACGACGCGGGCAAGGGCGTCCTCGAACGTGTCCTCTGGAGTAGGGGCAGTGACACGCGCCCCGTTCCATATGCGAACGAGACGGGTGTCGCCGTCCTGGCGTTTGGCGAATCGCTCGAAAGTCAGGATGTCGCCGTCGTGGTTTTCGACCTCCAGGAGAACCCGCGACTCGCTGACGGCAACCTCGCGATCTTGAGGCGTCATCAGCCGCTGTGGTCTTGACGGGCGGACAGAGAGGGACCTTGTCGCTCTGCGCGATCAGACCCTCCATCCCGACGGCGAAGAGCATTGAGTTCGTGGCAGTTGTGTCTTGCCCATCGAGTTCTCGGCGCGCAGGACCACTAGGCCCGCGTCGAAATGGAGGTCGCGCCCATACTCACCGTCTGCCGTAAATGCGTAGAGACGCAGCGCACGCAAGCAGAAAGCTCAAGACGCAACTCCTGTAGCCAACCGCACGGATCTCTGCGTGAGCTTGCCGTCAATCTCCGAGAGCAAGGCTCGCTCAGGTGCCAATGCTCTTCTTGGCTCGGATCTCTCTGAGAGCGACGTTGCCAGCCTCGGCGAGCTGGACCGTCCCGTCCGCTCCCATTGCCAGGAGGCTGTCTCCCAACGCTCGATCGACTGCGCGATTGAGCGCTGGGTCAATGCGCACGACCGTGAACGTGATCAGGCTGTCGCGATCGCCCGAAAGTCGCTGGCGCGCCGCCGGATCGATGAGCGCTGTATCCAATGCATGCAGCTGCAGAAGCGTTGCTCTGCGGCCTCGGCACTTGTCTACCATCTCAAGCAGCAATGCCACACGCCGAACGGGGCGAAGTCGAGGGGAAACCGGGGCTGGACGAGGCATAAAGCGCATATCGTCCAGTCGGTGCCAGGTCGCTCACGGTACGTACTCCAAGGGGCAGCGCAGGAGCCAATCGGCCACTACTGCTCCCGCCATGCGTGCGGCGTCGTCATCGGCGATTGAGTCAACATCGCGATGTATCGCCTCGGCAAGCTCCTCCGTCAGCGCGTTGAGGTCATCGAGAGGCTCCGCAGCGCTTGCGCGACGAGCAAGTCGCTGCTCACGGGCAGACACGAGCTCCGTGATCCGATCGGCGTACTGCGGGCTCTGATCCTCCAACCGGCGAAGCAGTCCAATGCCTTTCACATAGTCATCGAGGATCCATGCCCGCCAGTCCGAGCTCATTGAAGGATTGGCCTGCGACCCGCGGAATCGCGACCAGCTTTCGGTCAAGGTTCTCGGCCAACGGACACCCCGAGGCCGGCGCGGGTACTGGCTCTGCATCGCGCCAGGAGATCCAGAGTTACGCGCAACCCACCGCGCAGAGCCCGCCATTCCTCGCGCAGCCAGTCAAAGTCGTGGATTGCGATCGCGAAGCTCGGATCGATCCACGACAAACCCCAACCGCGAGCGACTGCGGCCTTAGCGTCAGCGTGTGCGAGCAGATCCTTATCGTCGAATGACGGCACGAGGAAGACGTAGGTACGGACGACCATGCCGAGCCGTGCTTCGAGGGCCGTGCTGTGCTGGCGCAGCTTGGGTACATCTGTCGTCAGCTTGCCCTTTTGCTTGCGCGTCTGGTCGGCGTTTGAGACGGAGTCGTCCGCGTAGGACTGCACGGCCATCCCTCGCCGCGCACGATCCCGTCCAGGCCCCAGTCGCCGCGATTCTTCGCCGGGATCTTCTGCCACGCCGCACCGAACTTGCGCCCGAGCGCCTGCTGGCAGAAGCCTTCCCAGTCAATGCCGTCGAAATCCGGCGTGGGCTCGTTACGCGCGGCCATCCGTGTGCGGAGCGTACGCAACTCGTGTCTCGTACGCCGCAGGTCGGCAAGTGGTCTGCGGTCAGAACTGTCGGCGCCGAGGAGCTGCTTCGCTTGGCTTCTCTCATTCGGCGACCTGCCGACGCGCTGCATTCTGGAGCTATCGCTCCCGTGACAGCCTTCGACCGCCGTCCCATCCCTGGCGCATGTGTTCGACGATGGTGTCGCGGGTGGGGTGGCCGTAGAGCTTGATGACGAGGGTGCCGTTGTCGGCGTGACGGAGTTGTTTGGCGATGACCCAGGGGTCGATCATGAGGATGTTGAGGGCGTAGCTGGCGCCCATGTGGCGGAGCTCGTGGAAGTCGAGCTTGTCGTCGCGGTTGATCGCGAGTCGTTGGTGGAGGTGGTGGGTGTCGGAGAGTTCGCGGGTGAAGTGGGTGCGGATGGGGTCCCAGGCGAGCCACCAGGAGGCTTTGCGGTATTGCTTGCCGCGCTTGGTGTGGAAGAAGAGGTCGTCGTCGCCGTGGAGCGCCTGGGGGAGGCGTTGGACGGTCTCGCGGGCGGGGTCGGGGACGTAGATGGCGCCGAGGCTGTCGTGCTTGGGGGTGGTCTCGCGGCCGAGGGTGGAGTTCATCTGGCTGCGCAGGTGGTAGACGTCTCCGTGCAGCAGGGAGCGGCGTGCGGCGTAGGTCTCGCCGGGGCGGCACATCGTGTACGCGGCCCAGATGATCGCGGCGGAGACCTCTTGGCCGTAAGTGTGGGTGCCGTGCAACTCGAGCGCGATCTCGGCGAGGCGGTGGACCTCTTCGAGCGTGAGGACGGTGATGTCGGCGCGGCCTTTGCGTCGTTCGAGGCCGAGGCCGGCGAAGACATTCTCGTCGACGAGTCTGTCGCGGGCGGCGTCGTTCCACGCGGCGCGCAGCGGGGAGACCGTCGCCTCATATGCCATCGCTTGCTCGCGTGCTTCGGCGCGGGTGATCGAGCGCAGCGTGCGGTCGCGGTAGCGCTCGGCGAATCTGCGCACGCGCTCTTGGTAGTGCATGAGCGTGCTCTCGCTGCGCTTGGTGGCGAAGTCACGGGTCCAGCGTCCACGGCCGCTGCGGCCATCACGTGACCATGGCTCCAGGAAGAAGCTCTCGAGCGTCTCCTCGTTCAATGGTCCTCTGCGCGTGCGGGCCTCGATCGCGTTGGCTGCGAGCCGCTCGAGCGCCTTGGCCTGGCGCATCGTCGTCGGCGACTCCATGTCGTAGTCGCGAGGCTTGATGTAGACCTTTTCTCTGACGGCGGGGTCGTAGACCTCGACGATCAGCTTGCCGCGCTTGTTGCGTCGGATGCTCATCCGTCGCCTCCTTGCTCGTGATGCCATCTCTCGGCCGCGCTGATGCGGTAGCGGCGTACACCACCGACGAGCAGGGAGGGCATTCCGGCCGAGCGCCAGCGACGAACGGTGCGGGTGGAGACGCTGAAGTGCCGCGCGAGCGCGTGCTCGTCGACCCAGCTCTCCCACAGTTGCCCGTCCACGTAGCGTCTCGGGAACCGCAGCACCTGGCCGGTTCTCTGATCCGAGCCCATCGCCGTCGCATACGGGCGACGACGATGCGACGGATCGGAACCGGGCTTGTAGCCAACAGCTCGCGCCGAAAGATGGCGTGGGTACATGTATGGCTGTGGCGCCCCGCAAGAAAGTACCCCTTGCGATTTCGCCATGCCCGCCGAGCGCTTCGGGGAACGGCGCCAGAGCGTCACCACGCCAAAACGGGGACCCGCTGGGAACCGCGCTACCGAGAACGCCGTCGCGCCAGGGATGTCCGCCGAATCAGACCACCCGCGCCCATGGGGATCCCGAGGTCAGCGAGCCCTCGTGCGATATCGGGTCCTTGGGGCAAACGCGAAACCTCGCCGGGCCGCGGCCGGCCAAGAGCGCCCCGCGGTGCGGCCCTCGACTGTGTTGTCCGCCTCTCGATCAGCCGCCTGTCATGTGCCGTACATGCGTCGAGTCGGGCTTCATGCAGCGATGGACGGCAGCGGCTCGCGCTCCCGCCGGCCATCGGCGGCGTGGCTCTGGCGAGAGCCTCAGCATTCTGCGCGTCGAGGATGTTCTCGCGCGCCTCTTCCCGCGTCTGGCCCTGGCTGAAGACGCCGGCCACCTCGGGAATCGAGGCGATGATCCAGCCGTCCTCGCCGGGCTCGTAGACGATCGTCAGATCGAGTTCCCTAACCACGGGAGAAACGATACCGCCGGGAAAGGGCAGTACTGCCCGAATTGAGCCGGATCCGCCCCGATCCGACCGATCGGCGCGCGCCAGGTGCTCGCGCAGACGCGAGGTTGCCTTGGAGCGGCGGGCGAGCGGCCGCTCAGATTCTCGATGCGGTGCTAGCGGTCGCGGCGCAGCAGTCCGCGAGACCGCGGCGCGGACGGGGACCTTCGCACGGCTCGGGCATCGGCGGAGGCGAGCGTGCGGGGCGTCGAGCGCCGAGGATGCCGGCCTCGCGCATGATTTCGCTCGGGTTCGCTTGGGGCACGGAATCGATCTCGACCGATGGCTCTCGGCTACGCGTGCAGGCGACGTGCAAGGCGCCGCTCGCTCGGTACCTTCGCCGCCCACGGCCGCGGCGCGACCGGCTGTGAGCGGGCATACGACAGGTGCCTTCGTCGCAGGCGACGATGATCACGGCGGCCACTGACGTCCTTTGGCGCCGAGGATCGTCGCGAGCCGATCGCGCTCTCCGTCGCGACTGGCTCCCGCTTCGCAGCTTGGCGTCGCGATCGGCGAGGAAGTCGGCGGTCGTGCGGTCGACGGCGTCTTGCTCGGCCTGGTCGTCGACCTCGCCCTCGAACTGGTCCAGGCCGTCGAGGCTGTCGTCTTCCTCAAACCATTGGTCGAGGCCGCCCTGTACGCGCAGCAGCCGGACCGCTGTCGCCGCGTCGTGAGCCATGCAACCGAGCTGAACAGCTCGCCCGGTGCCAGCAGCTTGGGTCGATCGGGCCTTCCGCGCTTGGGAGCGGGCACTTCGGCGAAGGCGTCTGCGAAGGAGGCTCCCGCTTGCAGGCGTTCGGCCACGGTGCGCTCGGAGCCGTAGCGGAGGCCGCCGGCTGGGTCTGCCGCACACCCTTCGGCAAGCCTGCCGCTCGCCTGCTCAGGATGCAGGACCAGCCGCAGGTGGTCCTGCAGCGCGCCGCGGGCGCCGATCGCGCCGAAGAGCTTGCTGTGACCGTCGATGCGGACGTCGAGGTCCGCGCAAGCGAGCGCGATCGGCCGCAGCGCGTTGGTCATGCGCGCAAGCACGACGATCTCACCACGCGCTCTGGTCTCGAGGCGTTTCGCGACCTCCATCGCGGTCTCGGCCTGCTTGTCGGCTCGTCGCAGGCTGATCGTCTCCCCGCGCTCGGTGCGGCTCGGAGCGGCCCTGATCGACTTGGGAAAGCGGATCTGGTTGCAGCGGATGAGCTGACTGGAGCGCGCGACGGTCTGCGGCGGGCAGCGATAGTTGGTGCCGAGAGCGATGCGCTGCAGGCCCGGGTAGATCCCGTCGAGGCAGATGATCCGCTCGACGCTCGCCCGCCGGAACGCGTAGAGCGTCTGGTCCTCGTCGCCAACACAGAACAGCTGGTCATGGGGGGCGGCGACGAGGCGCACGAGCAGCTCCTGGGCGGGCTCGATGTCCTGGTACTCGTCCACGAGCACGTGCTGGTAGCGACTTTGCCAGTAACCGCGGACGCCGTCGTTGATGCGCAACAAGCGGATCGCGTTGAGGATCAGGTCCTCGAAGTCGAGTTGATCGTTGACGCGCAGGTGCTCCTGGTAGGCCTCGTAGAACTTCAGCATCGTGCGCTCGAATGGATCGGGGCTCTCGGAAACGGCGAGCGCGTACTCCTCGGGCCACATCAACCCGCCGAGCTTGATCTCGCTCAGCTCGCGTTGTGCCTCGGCGACCTCGATCCATCTGCCTCGCGGACCGGCGGCCGCGGCCGCCATGGCGATGAGCCGGCGCAGCTGGCTCAGCGGGACCGAGTCGATCTTCGTGCTTCTTCTGATTCTGTGGGCCTCATTCAGGACCCGCAGGCAGAAGCCGTGAAATGTGAACGCCTGCACGTCGCCCGCCCCGGCTTCGAAGAGGCGCTCCTGCAGCTCAATTCGCGCGGCCCGGTTGAACGTCAAACACAGGATTGCGTTGGCGGGAACCCCGCGACGGCGCAGCTCGCGCACGCGCTCGATCAACACGGTCGGCTTGCCGCTGCCCGCTGGCGCGATGATCTCCACGACGCCCTCCGCCGCGTTCACCGCGGCGGCCTGCGTAGGGTCCGGGTCAAACCCCGTGTCCGGAAGCTCCGCGGGCCGTCCAGCGATCGGTCGCTCCCCACGCAGCCGCCAGCGCAGACGCTCGAGCGAGAACGCATGCTCGAAGTCCCACTCGACGTAGCGCTCCGCATCGAGCTCGTCGATGTCGTGGTGAGCACCGATGACCAACTCGATCCCAAGCCGCGTCGCCGGCTCCACGACGAACCCGAGCAAGTCGATGACGGCCTGCTGGCTGTCCAATACGACGTCGACAACCGCCAGTCGATCGACGTCGCGCAGCCAATCGAGCCACGGCTGCGCCGCGCTTTCCAGCGATCTGCGACGCATCCCGACCCCACGAGCTCGTGCGATCCATCCAGCCTGAAGCTCTGACCATCCGACGACGGCAAATCCGTCGAGCTCGCCGTTGCCGGGGTTCCGCAGCCAGCGAACCGGACCGGAGTAGAACGGGCTCTCGAAACCGACCTCTGTCATGCCAACCCTGCCACTCGTTCCCGCAAACGCCCATGACTCTTTTATCGAACCTACCGCCGGCGGCTGAGCACCCACCGCGTACCAGGACAAACGTGGTCGGCTGTCACGGGCTTCCAGGTGTGATCGCGTCACGGGCCATCTCGCCCCATCGACACGCGCACCAGATTTCCCCGCGGCAGCGCGCGCTGCTCGACGAGGTCGCACAGCTGGTTCACGAGCCAAAGGCCGTAGCGGCCTACCTGGCCGGGCTCGGGGAGGATGCGTCCGGCCAGCGGGTCGGCGAGGCGTCCGGCGTCGATGACCTGGCAGACGAGCGCAGTGGCTGTCTCCCAGATCGTCAGCGTCCCCGCCCCGCCGCCGTGGCGGATGCTGTTCGTCGCCAGCTCGTTGACTGCCAAAACAAGGTCCTCGCGCCGCCTCGGGGAGAGACCGGCGCGCGCTGCTCGGCGCGCGACCATCGCGCGCATCGCGACCATCCCCGCCGGCATCACGGGGATCGTCTGCGCGTCCGCCGGCGGTTGCGGCAACGGCGCGCGGCACGGCTCGGCCGCCGCCTCCAAACCGTGGAACGCGGTGCTGCGGCGCACGCGACCGTCCGGTTCCTGCAGGAGCGGGTGCGTGCAGCGTGCCCGCGCCACGACCGACGGGTCGAGCGTGCTCTGGTCGTACGGGCACAGAAGGCGGAAGTCCGCCGCGTGCGCGAACGCGAGGTTCAGCAGCGACTCGTGTCGGTCGCACTCCACCAGCTCGGCCTCGCTGCGCTCGGGGTGCACCGGCTCGCCGATGCCGCGCAGCGCTTGTCGACTGCTGCCCTCCTCGCGCAGGAACCTGGTCCAGGTCGGGATGATGCGCGCCGGGTTCGCGCCGACGCGACCCATGTCCGCGAAGCGCACAAGTCCGCCGTCTGCGCCGAGCGCGTCGCGCAGCAGCGCGACCTTGCGTGAGGAGACGACGACCATCGCGGGCTCACCACTTGCGAGCCCCTCGCGCAGGAAGCGGAGCGCGCCGGCGACGAACTCATGGTCGCCGGCATACGGCATCGCCTCGTGGCGGAAGCCCAGCTGCGCGGGCGACCTTGATGCGGCCTCGTGCAGCCGCATCATGTGCTCGCTGTCGGTGCTCGTGCTCGACATGGCTGATCGGTGTGTGCGCTCAATGGCGCGGCGTGGCCCCCACCGGTTCGTTGCGAGGCCTCATGCCCCTGCGACCGCATCCGTTGCCTCCTCATCTCCCGATACCCCGGTGTTGGACGCTGCATGCGAGTGGCGCCGCGCCAGATCGATCGTCATGGCTGCTCGAGGATCGCCAGGATGTTGCCCGCCGGGTCCTTGAACCAGGCGATCGCGGGACCGTCCGGCGCGCGGGAGATGCCCTTCTCGTCCTGCTCGAAGCCGTCGTAGCGCTCGAAGCGCACACCGCGTCCGCTCAGCTCGTCGACGGCGCGCTCCACGTCCTCGACCGCGAAGTTCAGGACGGTGTAGGTCGCCGGCGTGAAGTCCGGTTTGGGGTACACCATCGTCGGCCGCTCGCCGCCCTCGAGGTGGAGCGTCATGACGCCCATCTCCTCGACCGTCGCGCGCACGCCGAGCGTCTCCCCGTAGAACGTCCGCGCCGCCTCCAGGTCCTCGACCGCGAAGCTGCTGAAGGCTCTTCCGTCTCCGAGCATCGTTTCCTCCTCAGGGCTTGAGCACGACCTTGATCGCGCCGTCCTGCTTCTTCTGGAAGACCTCGTACATGTGCGGGGCCTCCTCCAGCGGGACCTTGTGCGTCGCGAGGCCTTCGACGTCGAGCGGGTCGCCGTCGTCGGTGACGAGCGGCAGCAGGTCGTCCATCCATCTCTTCACGTTCGCCTGCCCCATCCGCAGCTGGATCTGCTTGTCGAACAAGTCCATCATCGGCAGCGGATCCAGCTGCCCGCCGTAGACGCCGCTGAGCGAGATCGTGCCGCCGCGCCGTACCGCGTCGATCGCGTTGTAGACGACGGACAGGCGGTCGATCCCACCCTTCTCGATCAGCTTGGCGGCGACCTGGTCGGGCAGGAAGCCGGCGAGCGTGTGCGCGAGCTTGCCGAACGGCGCGCCGTGCGCCTCCATCCCGACCGCGTCGATCACGGAGTCGGGCCCGCGGCCCTCGGTCCGCTCCCGCAAGCGCTCTGCGACGCTGTCGTGCGACCCGACGTCGATGGTGTCGATCCCGTGGTCCGCCGCCATGCTCAACCGCTCGGGCACGAGGTCGATCCCGATCACCTGGCCGGCGCCGCGGTGCTTGGCGATGCGGGCGGACATCTGCCCGATCGGCCCGAGGCCGAAGACGGCGACGCTGCCGCCGTCGGGGATCGCCGCGTACTCGACCGCCTGCCAGGCGGTGGGAAGCACGTCGGAGAGGTAGAGGAAGCGCTCGTCGGGCGGTCCCTCGGGCACCTTCACCGGGCCGAAGTGAGCCTGCGGGACGCGCAGCAGCTCGGCCTGCCCGCCGGGCACCTGGCCGTAGAGCTTCGTGTAGCCGAACAGCGCGGCGCCCTTGTGCGCCTCGCGCACCTGCGTCGTCTCGCACTGCGTGAAGAGGCCGCGGTCGCACATCCAGCAATGTCCGCAGGCGATGTTGAACGGGATCACGACGCGGTCGCCCGCTCTGATGTGGGCGACCGCGGAGCCGACCGCCTCGACGATCCCCATCGGCTCGTGGCCGAGGATGTCGCCCTCCTCGATGAACGGCGCGAGCACCTCGTAGAGGTGCAGGTCGCTCCCGCAGATCGCGGTCGACGTGATTCTCACGATTGCGTCCGTCGGCTCCTGGATCGTCGGGTCGGGGACCGTGTCGACGCGCACGTCGCGTCTGCCGTGGAACGTGACCGCCTTCATCGCGCAGGGCTCCTCTCGTTCGTTCGTCGCTGCTCCCTGCGTTTCCGCGACGGGGGCTCCCAAAGCGCGCCGGTCCGCGCGCCGACCGGCGGTGTGGGAGGGGAGCGGCATGGGTATCGCGCGGGGGACCGCTCAGCGGCGACGGGACAGCCCGACGAAGGAGGCGAGCGAGATGGCGACCTGCGAGGTGTGCGGCAACGACTACGACAAGGCGATCGAGGTGACGGCCGCGGGCCAGCGGCACGTGTTCGACTCGTTCGAGTGCGCGATCCACGCGCTCGCGCCGCGCTGCGAGCACTGCGGCTGCACGGTGATCGGCCACGGTCTCGAGGCCGACGGCCACTTCTACTGCTGCGCGCACTGCGCGAGCGCCGAGGGCGCCGAGCAGCTGGTCGACCGCGTCGACGCGGCGGCTGGCGCTTGAGCGGCCGCGCTTGGCGGCCGCGCCGAGCGGGTAGCGGCTCGCACAGCTCGCCGGCGCCGAGGATCCGAACGAGATCGAGTCCTAGCGGCGCCCCGCCGCTCCGCGCAGGTCGTCGAGGCAGCGAGAGGCCTCGACGACCTGCGCGCGCATGTTGCGCGCCATCATCGTGAGCGCCGCGCCGCCGAGCTGTGGGTCGATCGAGGCGACCGCGTCGCGCACGACGCAGACCTCGTAGTGGCGCACGTACGCGTCGAGCGCGCTGTAGAGGATGCATTGCTCGGTCACCTGCCCGGTGAGGATCACCGTGGCGAGCTCGCGCTGTCTGAGCAGGTGGTCGAGCGCGGTGCCGTAGAAGACGCTGTGGCGCACCTTCTGAATGAACGGGAGGTCGTCGGCGGGTACGAGCGGCTCGACCAGCTCGGGCCGGCGGCCGTCGAGCGCACGCGTGACAAGGTCGTGCCGCGTGGCCGTGAAGTCGCCGAGGTTGTCGTTGACGTAGATCACGTCGACGTTCGCCTCGCGCGCGCGTCGGGCCAAGTCCGCCAGCGGCTCGACGACTGCCGCGACGTGGTCGGCGAGCATGTCGGCGTCCTCGTGGTCGTACGGGTTGAGCATGTCGACGACGAGCAGTGCGGCGGGCATGCCGGGATCCATACCCGCACGCGACGCTTCGGTCCCGCGCGCGCGGGTACACGAGCCTGCGTGACGGTGACCGAGACGCGCGTGCAGGACCTGCCGCCGTTCGCCGGCCACTCGCCGCAGCGCGAGCGGCCACTCGGCTGGTATGCGCTGCTGATCTCGACCTACGCCGGTCTGCTCGGCGGCTTCGCGGCGTGGTTCCGCCGCTCGGGGCGGACGCTGCCCGAGCGGATCGACGGACGCGACCTCGCGCTGCTCGCGGTCGCCGCGCACAAGGGCTCACGGCTGCTGGGCAAGGCGCGCATCATGAGCGCGATCCGCGCGCCGTTCACGCGCTTCCAGGAGGACGGCGGGCCCGACGAGGTCGAGGAGGCGGCGCGCGGCCACGGCCTGCGGCGCGTGATCGGCGAGCTGATCGTGTGTCCGTACTGCCTCTCGATGTGGTTCGCGACGCTCTTCACCGCCGGCCTGCTCGTCGCCCCGCGCGCGACCCGCTGGATCGCCTCCATGCTCGCGATCGTGTTCGCCTCCGACGTCTTGCAGATCGCCTATCGCAAGGCCGAGGACGCGCTCTGAGATCCCACATTTGATGCTGTAGACGGTCGGCCTCGCCGCACCTAACGTCGTCGGCGGTCAGCGACAGCCTCCATCGGCACACCTCCCGATCTGCCGGAGCTCCAACTCCGGCCGGGGCGACGGCCCCGCGAAAGGGGGTGAACCGCTTGAAGAGCGAGCCCCGGAGTCGTCACTCCGGGGCTCTGACTGCCATGGGGGTGATGCCATGGAAGCACTGGTCCTGACCATCGCGGCGCGATCACCTTACCGCTGCCCTACCACGTCTACCACCCCAAAGATCGGGTATCCGACCGAGGGTGGGACGGCTCGACGGAGAGCGCGCGCTCGTGACCGGCGCGAGCAGCGGGATCGGCGCGGCGACGGCGCAGCTGCTCGCTCGCGAAGGCGCGGACGTGGCGCTGCTCGCGCGCAGTGAGGCCGGCCTGCTGCGCGTCGCCGCGCGCGTGCAGGAGGAGGGACGGCGAGCGATCCTGTTGCGTGCCGACGTCGCTGACCGCGCCGCGCTTGAGAGCTCGATCGCGGAGGCGATCCGTCAGCTCGGCGGGCTCGACGTCGTCGTGGTCGCCGCGGCCGCGGGCGCGTTCGGCCGCTTCGATGAGATCCCGCCCGAGGACTTCGAGCGCTGCGTGCGCGTCACGCTCGGCGGCGCCGTCGACACGATCCGCGCGGTGCTGCCCGAGCTGGAGCGCACCGCCGGTCGGCTCGTGGTCGTCGGCTCGGCGGTCGACGAGATCGAGCTGCCGCTGCTGTCGCCCTACGTCGCCGCCAAGAACGGGCTGCACGGCTTCCTCAACAGCCTGCGCGCCGATCTGCGCTCCAGCGGTTCGCCCGTGACGGTTGCCGAGGTGCGTCCCGGCGCGGTCGACACGCCGTTCTGGCTGCACCTCACGCACCGCGGCGGTCTCGTCCCGCCGTCGATCCCGCCTCTGACGACGTACACGGCCGAGTCGGTCGCGCGCGCGGTGGTGGCGTGCGCGATCGCCCCGCGCCGCTCGATCACGGTCGGCGGCTCGACGCTGCTGCTCTTGCTCGCCGAGCGCCACGCGCGACCGCTGATGGAGCGCGTGCTCGCGCTCGCCGGCCGCCTCGCGCGGGCTCGCGCGCATCCGGACGAGACGCCGCGCGGCTTGTGGGAGCCGTCGGGCGACGGGACGCTCGACGGGCACCTGCACGGCCGCCCGAGCCTGCTCGCCGCGCTGCGACTGCGCGGCACGCGCCCACGCGGTGGGGTGGAACAGTCGTGAGGCTGCGCCGCCGCCACACGCCGAGGCGCCCCGCCGCCGTCGACGCGCTCGACGCGCTCGCGGTCGCGCTCGGGCGCGGGCTCGTCGCGGGGACCGCGGCGACCGCCGCGATGACGGTCGCCACGACGGCCGAGATGAAGCTGCGCAGACGCGCGCCGAGCGTCGCGCCCGCCAAGGTCGCCGGCAAGCTGCTCGGCGTCAAGCCGCGCAAGAGATCCGGCGACCGCTTCGCGACCGTCGCGCACCTCGCGACGGGCACCTCGCTCGGCACCGCGCGCGGCCTGCTCGACGTCGCGGGCGTGCGCCCGCCCGCCGCGCCGGCCGCCTTTCTCGCGATCGCGTGGCTGCCCGACCTCGTCGCGGTGCCGGCCGCAGGCGCCGCGCCGCCGCCGTGGCGCTGGGGCCCGCTCGAGCTGGCGATCAGCGCGGCGCACCACGTCGTCTACGCGGCCGCCGGCGAGGCGACCTATCGCGCGCTCGCGAACGGCGCCTGACGCACCGCGCGCCCGATCCCGCCGAGCCGCCAGGCGAGCAGCGCCGCGCGCGCCGCGTTCGCGCCCGCCGCGCCGTGCACGCCCCCGCCGGGGTGCGCGGAGGAGCCGGCGAGCCACAGCCCGCGCAGCGGGGTGGCCGGCCGTGCGAGCCCGGGCACCGGGCGGAAGACGACCTGCTGATGGACCTGCGCCGTGCCGCCGTTGATCGCGCCACCGCGCAGGTTCGCGTTCGCCGCCTCGAGCGTCGGCGGCGTGAACACGTGCCGTCTGCGGATCAGCGAGGCGAACCCGGGCGCCCGCCGCTCGATCTGCGCCTCCATCCGTGCGACGAACAGCTCGGTCTCGCGTGCGTCCCACGCGCCGGACAAGCCGTCCGAGCCCGCGTCGCCGCGCACGCGCTGCGGGACGTGCGTGTACGCCCACGCGACCTCGCGCCCGGCCGGCATGCGCGTGGGGTCGACGGGCGCGTACTGGCCGATCACCAGGAACGGCTCGTCCGGAACCACGCCGCGCGAGAGCTGGGCGGTCGTGCGCGTCAACGCGTCGATCCCGTCGGCGACGTGGATCGTCCCCGCGCGGCGCGCCTCGTCCGCGATCCACGGGATCGGCGCGTCGAGCGACCAGTCGACCTTCACGGTGCCGTTGTCGAGCTGGAAGCGGTCGAGGTCCTCGACGAAGTCGCGCGGCAGGTGCTGCTCGCCGACCAGCTCGCGGAACAGCGCCGGCGCGATCGTCGTCGCGAGCACGCCGCGTGGCGCCGACACGTCGGAGCCGTCGCGCAGCCGCACGCCGACCGCGCGCCCGCCGCGCACGATCACGCGCGCGACCGGCGCGCCGCACGCCAGCTCGCCGCCGTGCGCGCGCAGGCGCATCACGAGCGCGTCGACCAGCTGCCCGGCGCCGCCCTCGGGAACTGGGAAGCCGTGCTGCTGCCCGAGCCCGCACAGCACCCAGGCGAACAGTCCGCCGCCGGCCGAGTCGGGCGTCAGGTCGGCGTGCAACGCGTTGCCGGCCAGCAGCCACGCTGCCCCCTCGCCGCGGAAGCGCTCTTCCGCCATCCGCCGCACCGGCAGCAGCGCGAAGCGCGTGAAGCGCAGCAGCCCTCTCGGCCCAAGCGCGACTGCCAGCCGCGCGCTGCCGCGCAACGGCGGGAAGGGTCGCAGCAGCGCGTCCATGAAAGGTCCGCCGGCCTCTTCCCAGATTTCGTAAAACGACCGCCAGCGCTCGCCGTCGCCGGGTGCGAAGCGCTCCAGCGAGGCGGCCGTCTCGTCGAGGTCGAGCGACAGCACGGGGCAGCGTCCGTCGGGCTGCGGGTGCGCCACTGAAAGCGGCGCGCGCCGCCACCGCACCCCGAAGCGCTCCAGCTCCAGCGAGCGCAGCGCCGGCGACGCCGCCGCGAGCGGATAGAACGCGCTGAAGAGGTCGCTCGTGAAGCCGGGCTCCGTGATCTCGCCGCTCTTGACGGCGCCGCCGGCACGGTCCTGCTCCTCCAGCACGAGCACGCGCCAGCCGTGCTCGGCCAGCACGTTCGCGGCCACGAGACCGTTGTGGCCCGCTCCGATCACGACCGCGTCGACGTCCGAGCGCACCTCGACTCCCGTACCCCGCGCCTGTGCGCCCGAAGCCGTTTTCGGCGCGGCGCCCCGCGGGTAGCCCGGGGCGCATGGCCACGAACGTGCGCTTCATGCCGGTACCGCCCGAGGCGGTCTGGGATGCGCTCGCCGACCCGTACGGCTACGCGTACTGGGTCGTCGGCTCGAAGGAGATTCGCGACGCCGACGAGCACTGGCCGGCGCCCGGCTCACGCTTCCACCACACGGTCGGCGTCGGCCCGCTGAGCGTGAACGACCACACCGAGTCGATCGAGGCGCAGCGCCCGAGCCTTCTGCGCATCAGAGCGAAGGCGCGCCCGGTCGGCACCGCCAAGGTGACGCTGACGATGACGCCGGAGGACGGCGGGACGCGCGTGCGGATGATCGAGAACCCGGACGGTCTGACGGCGTGGCTCTCGCTCAACCCGCTGACGCAGCTGCTCGTGA
Source organism: uncultured Actinomycetes bacterium (assembly GCA_963770165.1). Taxonomy (GTDB): domain Bacteria; phylum Actinomycetota; class Thermoleophilia; order Solirubrobacterales; family Solirubrobacteraceae; genus Conexibacter. The sequence continues at coordinate 158,100 of CAVYOK010000003.1, read as the reverse complement.
AGGGCCGCAACGCCGAGTCGTTGATGCGGTTGGAGGAGCTGGCGCTCAAGCACGCGGGGAAGTCCCCGTCATGAGCACCGGCGTCCCGACCGCAAAGCAGGCCTCGGTCTGGGTCGACACCGCGCCCGCGCCGCGCCTGCACCCCCAGCTCGACGGCGACGCGCATGCCGACGTGGCGGTGATCGGCGGCGGGATCGTCGGCATCACGACCGCGCTGCTGCTCGCCGAGGCGGGCGCGAGCGTCGTGCTGCTCGAGGCCGGCCAGCTCGCCGGCGGGACGAGCGGCTACACGACCGCGAAGGTCTCCTCGCAGCACGGCATGATCTACGACGCCTTGCGCTCCAAGCACGGCGCGGAGACGGCGCGCCGCTACGGCGAGGCGAACGAGGCTGCCCTCGCTTGGATCGCGGCGCGCGTGCAGAGAGACGGGGTCGACTGCGACTTCCGACGCCAGTCGTCCTACGCGTACGTGACCTCCGCGGACGAGCGCGACCAGGTCGAGCGCGAGGCGGAGGCGGCGATCGAGGCCGGATTGCCGGCGGAGCTGGTGGAGGAGACCCCGCTGCCGTTCCCGGTCGCGGCGGCCGTGCGCTTCGAGCACCAAGCCGAGTTTCACCCGCGCAAGTACCTGTTCGCGCTCGCCGAGCAGCTCGACGCGATCGAGGGCGCGCGCATCTTCGAGCGCTCGCACGCGGTCGAGGTCGGCGCGCACGAGGGTCGCCAGGTGGTGAAGGGGCCTGGCGGCCGCGTGCTCGCCGAGCGCGTCGTCGTCGCGACGCACTATCCGTTCCTCGACCGCTCGCTCGCGTTCGCGCGCCTGCATCCGACCCGCTCCTATGCGATCGCGTGCCGCATCGCGGGCGCCCCGCCGGCGGGCATGCACATCTCCGGCGACAGCCCCACGCGGTCGATTCGTGCGATCAGGGTGGGGAGTGGGTCCGACTCAAACGGCGAGGAGCTGCTGCTGGTCGGCGGCGAGGGCCACAAGACCGGCACCGAATCGGACACCGAGCTGCGCTACGAGCGGCTGGAGGCGTTCGCGCGCGAGCACTGGGACGTGCGCTCGGTCGAGTACCGCTGGTCCGCGCAGGATCCGATCACGCTCGACCTGATCCCATACGTCGGGCGGCTCACGCCGTTCAACGACCGCGTCCTGATGGCGACCGGCTTCGCGAAGTGGGGCATGACCGGGGGGACCGCCGCCGCGCTGCTGCTGGCTGACCTGTGCCTCGGCCGCGAGGCGATGTGGGCTGACCTGTTCGACCCGAACCGCCTGACCGTCCGCCAGTCGCTGCCGAGACTGCTGAAGGAGAACACGCAGGTCGCCGCGCGCTTCGTCGGCGACCGGATACGCCACGCCGACAAGCGGCCGATCGAGAGCCTCAGGCCCGGCGAAGGCGCGATCGTCGAGCACGACGGCGAGCGCGTCGCCGCCGCGCGCGACGACGATGGCACGCTGCACATTGTCTCCGCGCGCTGCACGCACCTCGGCTGCCTCGTGCGGTGGAACGATGCCGAGCGCAGCTGGGACTGCCCCTGCCACGGCTCGCGCTTCGGCGTCGACGGCACGGTCCTCGAAGGCCCAGCCGTCCACCGGCTGGAGCGCCAGCCGATCGGCGGCTGACCCTCAAAGCCGGTCGCTCAGCAGGCCCATCAGGACCCCGAAGAGCGCGACTGCAACGACGAGCGCGACGAGGCCGGTCGCGAACGAGCCGGTTCGCTCCGGGACGCCGCGGCGGCGCATCAGCAGCCAACCAGCGCCGGTGGCCCACGTGATGCCCGCCACCGCCCACAGGGTCCCTCCGCCGACGATCGCGACGACGAGCGTCACCAGCAGGCAGCCGACGACGACCGCGAACGGCATCGCGCCGACGGCGTTGCCGTGGCCGGCCGGCTCGGTCGCGTCGCTGGCCGGCGTCCATGCGGTGCGCTGCTGGCGAGCCGCCGCCGCGGGGTCCTGCTCGGGCCGCGCGTCTCCATCGTTGCGTCCGTCTCGCAGCACGTCGCCTGGCGCGGCGGCGCCGGCGGCCAGCTCCGTGAACGCGCGGTCGGGATCCTGGACGCCTTCCGCCTCCAGCCGTGCGGCCAGCTCGGACGAGACGTGCTCGGTCTCGGTCGTCAGGCGCAGCGCCGTCGTGGCGACGATCAGCGTCCCGGCGGCGTGGATCGCCAGCGCCGCGACGAGCGCCCACCAGCTGCCGGTCGCAAGCGCCAGGATCACGCCGATCACGACGAAGACGGCAAAGCTGATCGCGAGCAACGGGCCGTGCCTGGTGATCCAGCTCGTGACCGCCCCGCGCTCTCCCGCCGCGTCATGCGGGCTGCGCGTGGCATGGCGTGCGTCCGACTCGTCCCCGGCCGCAGGCGTGCCGGGCGCAGCGTGCGCTGCGCGCACCTCGTCGGCGTGCTCCATTGCACGCTCGGCCGCCTCCTGGCCGACGGCGTCGCGCAGCTCGCGCTCCAGCAGGCGGTCGGTCTCGGGGTCGTGGCGGGAAGGGCGGTCGGGCGTGCTCATGCTGCCGCGGCTACCCGGCGTCCGCGCGGCGAAACGGGCGGACCGCTGCGGTTGTCCGGTCGCGGCGACGGGTATCGACGGGCGTGTCCGTCCCCGTGCTCGCCGACGCCGCCAGCGGCATCTCGCCCGGCGGCGCGATCCCGGCCGTGCTGCTGCTCGTCGCGCTCGCGGCGCTCGGCGCGATCGGCGCGCTCTCGCACGAGACGGATCGCCACTTCTCCGCGAGCCTCGTCTACCTCGCGATGGGCGCGCTCGGCGCGCTGGTCGTGCGGCCGCTCGGAATCGACCCGTTCCGCCTGCTGACCGGCCACGACACTGTCGAGATCCTCACCGACGTCGCGATCGCCGTGGCGGTGTTCGCGACCGGCCTGCGCCTGCGGCGTGCGCCGCCGCGGCGCTGGCGGACGATCGCGCTGCTGCTGCTCGTGACGATGCCGCTCACCGCGGCGGCGATCGCGCTGTACGCGTCGCTCGCGATCGGCCTGCCTGCGGCGGCCGCAATCGTGCTGGGCGCCGCGCTCGCGCCGACCGACCCGGTGCTCGCCGGCGACGTCGGCCTCGGGCCGCCGGGCACCTCCGAGCACCAGCCGCGCGCGCGGGCGGTGCTGACCGCCGAGGCCGGGGCGAACGACGGCGCCGCGCTGCCGCTGCTCGTGCTCGGCCTCGCGCTCGCGACCCACGACGCCGACCTCGGCACGCTCGCCTCCTGGCTCGCGGCCGACGTGCTGTACGCGGTCGTGGTGGCCGTCGCGTGGGGCGCGGTTGCCGGCTGGAGCTTCGCCGCGGCCTTCCACGCGATGCGCCGGCGCGACCTGCTCGACTCCGGCTATGAAGCGTGGGCGGCGGTCGCGGCCGCGCTGCTGCTGTTCGCCGGCGCCGAGCTGCTCGGCGCGTACGGCTTCGTCGCCGCGTTCGCCGGCGGGTTGGCGTTCCGCCGCCACGAGTACGAGAGCGACGCGAATCGCCAGTTCCACGACGGCGCCGAGCAGGCGGAGACGGTCCTGGAGCTCGCGGTGCTGCTGCTGCTCGGCAGCGCGCTCACGACGTCGGGGCTGTCGGAGCCGGGCCTCGCCGGCTGGCTGCTCGCGCCGTTGCTGCTGCTCGTGATCCGGCCGCTCACAGCGCTGCTCGCGCTCGTCGGCTCGGGGATCGCGCCACGCGAGCGGCTCTACGTCGCGTGGTTCGGCGTGAAGGGCGTCGCTGCCCTCAACTACGCGGTCGTGGCGGCCGCGAGCGGCCTGCTCGGCGCCGACGCGGCGGCCGTGCTGTGGACCGCGATCGCGTGCGTGATCGTCTCGATCGCGGTGCACGGGATCAGCGCCACGGCGGTGACGCGACGTCTGCTCCCGGGCTGACCGCGGAGCGTTTGACGCGCCCGACCGCCGGGTAGGTCCGCCGGACAAGCTGCGCCAGGGAGGCGCCCCGTCGGGGGGCGGGGGCGCTGGCGGTAACCACGCCTCCGCCGTCCACCTTCACAGCTGCTGCGGGATGCGCTCGTCGCTCGTGATCCCAAGCCGCTCCACGAGCGTGAAGAAGGCGGCCGCGTAAGGCGAGTGGTCCGTGCGCGCGCGCAGCGCCTCCCAGTCGACCTGCTCCCGCACGGCGCGCGAGATCTGCAGCAGCCACGAGAGGTCGAGCTGGTGCTCGTCGAGCGACAGCAGCTTGGTCGCGAGCACGTCTTCGAGCGCCATCACCGGCACGCGCAGCGCGCTGAGGTTGCGCTCGACCGCGCGGCCGAGCACCTCGTCGGTGATCGACAGCCCGCGCGGGCCGTAGATCAGGTCGATCAGCACGTCGCCGTGGAATGCCTTGACCAGCCACTCCTCCGGCGGGTGCTCGGTGCGCATGCCGGCTGCCGCGAGCGCACGCAGGGCGCGCTCCGCGTCCTCCTCGCGCACCATCAGGTCGAGGTCGTTCGTCGGCTCCGGACCGCCGTATGCCCACACGGCCATGCTGCCGCCGAGCATGAAGGGGATCTCCGCTTCGCGCAGCACGGGGACCGCCGCGCGCAGCGCGGAGACGATGCCGTCGAAGCTCTCGTTCACGCCGCTGCCCATGTGCTGAGAGCCCTTACCCGGCACGGCGCGACGCTAGCCGCGCAGCGTTGCCGGGTAGGGCTGTCGTGGTGGACGAGCGGGCGACAGTGGAGCAGACCGTCGGCAACGGTCGTGCCGGTCGCGAGCAGGCGGTCGTGCGCGTGGCGGCGGCCGGCGACGTGCACTGCCGCGTCGATCACCGCGACGCGACGATCGAGAGCTTCGCGCGCCTGCGCGGGCAAGCCGACATCCTGCTGCTGGCGGGCGACCTGACGACGACGGGCGAGCCCGAGGAGGGCGCCGTGCTGGCCGAGGCCTGCCGCGACGTCGACATGCCGGCCTTCGCCGTGCTCGGAAACCACGACTGGCACGCCAACCGCCGCGACGAGCTGGTCGACGCGATCGAGTCGAGCGGCTGCGTCACTGTGCTCGATCGCGCCTGGCGCACGTGCGACGCGACCGGGGTGGAGGTGGGGATCGTCGGCCTCAAGGGCTTCATCGGCGGCTTCCCCGGCTCGCACCTGCCGGACTTCGGCGAGCCGCTGCTGCGCGAGGTATACGCCGAGACCTCGCGCGACGTCGCGGCGCTCGAGGAGGGCTTGCGCGCGATCGCGTTGTGCCCCGTCCGCATCGTGCTGCTGCACTACGCGCCGACGGACGCGACGCTCGTCGGCGAGGCGCCGGGGATCCAGGCGTTCCTCGGCACCGATCGGCTCGCGGCGCCGATCGCCGAGCACGAGCCGACGCTCGTGCTGCACGGCCACGCGCACGCCGGGTTGTTCGCCGCCTCGATCGGAACCGTGCCGGTCCGCAACGTCTCGATCCACGTGCTCGGCCGCGACTTCCACATCTTCGAGCTGCCCGACCATGCCGCCGCCGCGATCCACTGAGCGTCGGGGCGACGCCTAGGCGTCGCCCCGAGCAAAGTCAACTCATATTAGGCTGAGCGTGATCGTCGTCGGTGGCGGCGGTGGAGGCGGTGGGGTGCCGAAACTACTTGATCTTCCTTCGAATCTGAATTCGAGTCCGAAGCATTCGACGCCGCTGGCGAACCTGCCAGACAGTTCTGCCGACGTGACGACGCCCCTTGCTTCGCGGCTCAATGTCTCAGCCAGCGGGTTGGCTTCGGTGCTTCTCACTAGACATGTGAGACCGCCGCCGTCCCTTATGCTGAGTTCGAACCCGACGATATTTAGCCTGACGTTGGCTATGTTGGGTAGCGTGCCCGTGAACGCGTCATACCGCAAGTGCCACGGTAGGCTCCCTCTTAGGACGGTCATGGTCAACGTTGGGCAGGTGATCCTGGTATCCGTGACGTGCCCGATTAGCATCGATCTCGTCTTGGTGAAGGTGTTGCTGTGAAAGCTTCCTTCGAGCGTGAGGGCACATGTAAAAGTAACGGTAGGAGTGCTCATGGAGAGTCTTTCCCACGTCGCTCTCCATGCCCTGGTGCTCAGACTGTTGCTAACTGAGAGTCTGTTGGCGGAGACTGGAGCTGCTGCAGCCGACAGCAATGCCAGCAGCAGCCCTGCTCCCAAGAGGGCCTTCGCGCGGAACGTCATGTCAGGTGCTCCCTGTTCGGAGTTTTGCCGTGTGACGCTGGCCGTGCGTCCTCCCCCGGAGGTAACTACCTACGATACGGGCGATTTCTCCGATAGTCAACTTGGAGGCGCATCGTTAAGAACGGCCCCGGGGGGCTTCCCGGAACGGTGCGCAGGGTAAAGGAGCAGGCGATGCCAACGCCTCGCTCCGCTCCCACGCACGGCCCGCGGTCCCGCCCGTCCCCGAGCGTCCGACGCGTTCGCGCCTGCGCAGCGCCGCGCAGAGGTGCCGCGCGTGCGAGCTGTGGGCCGGCGCGACGCAGGCAGTGATCGGCGAGGGCACGACGCCGGCCGAGGCGATGCTCGTCGGCGAGCAGCCGGGCGACAGAGAGGATCTCGAAGGAGCACCGTTCGTCGGCCCGGCGGGGCGGATGCTCGACCGCGCGCTGGCCGAGGCGGGCATCGACCCCGCGCGCGTCTACGTCACGAACGTCGTCAAACACTTTCGCTACAGACAGCGCGGGAAGCGGCGGATCCACCAGAAGCCCGAGGCGGTCCACGTCGCCGCCTGCCGGCCATGGCTCGACGCCGAGCTCGCCCTGGTGAGACCGCGCGTCCTCGTCTGCCTCGGCGCGACCGCCGCGCAGGCGCTCGTCGGTCGACACATCAAGGTCACCCAGGATCGCGGCCGTCCGCTCGACTCGCCGCTCGCGGAGCACGTCGTCGCGACGGTCCATCCCTCGTCGCTGCTGCGCGCGCCCGACGAGGCGGCGCGGCGCGAGGCCTATGCGGCCTTCGTCGCCGACCTCTCCCAGGTCGCGGCGCTGCTGGACCGGCCGTGAGGCTGGCGCGTGTCCGCGCACGCGTCGTTGCCGTTTCGCCGCTTTCCCGCCGGGTAGCGAGGAAGGGGAACCCGACCGAAGGAGCAAAGCGATGGCGCAGGCGATCAAGGACGTCATGACGCCGGACCCCGTGTGCGTCGACCCGCACGACAGCGCTGCCGAGGCGGCACGCAGAATGCGCGACGTCGACAGCGGCGCGATCCTCGTCGCCGAGGACGGGCATTTGAAGGGCTTGCTGACGGACCGCGACATCGTCGTGCGGGCGGTCGCCGAGGGCCGCGATCCCTCCAAGGTCGAGGTGCAGGACATCTGCAGCGCCGACATACAGGCGCTCAGGCCCGACGACGACGTCGACCGCGCCGTGCAGCTGATGCGCGAGCGGCACATCCGCCGCATCCCGGTCGTCGAGGAAGGCGATCATCCCGTCGGCATCGTCTCGATCGGCGACCTCGCGCTCGCGCGCGATGAGCACTCGGCGCTCGCCGACATCAGCGGCGCGCCGGCGAATCAGTAGCCGATGACCGCGATGCTGGAGGTCCCCGATCCCGCTCCGCCGGAGGCCCCGACCGGGCCTCCGGGCGGCCCGGACATCCCTCCCGATCCCGCACCGCCCGAGCAGCCGGCGGAGACGCCGCCGGCGCCGGAGGTGCCGGATCCGCAGCCGCCGGTCGAGCCCGAGCCCGGCGAGCCGAACGTCCCCTCGCCCGACCCGACAGGCCCCGAGATCCCCGACGATCCGCAGCCGCCCGAGCCGGATAGGGAGCCTCCCGGCGTGAGCTGACGCGCTACGCCGCCAGCGCCTCCACCTCGTCGACGCCCGGCGCGTCCTCGTCGCCCGCGATCAGGGCGAGCACCGCGCGCCGCACGCGCTCGCTCACGTTCTGCTCGGGCACCGGCTCGTCCTGCTCGATGCCTTCGTGTTCGGCCGCGAGGGCGGCGGCGACCGTGAGCCCCTCCTCGAAGCGATCGACGATGCGCGGGTCGACGTAGGACCCGCGCGCGACCGCCGGCGTGTTGCCGAGGAACGTCGCGACCTCCTCGATCGCCGCCTTCACGAGCCGTCTGCGCGACGTGCGCGAGGTGGCTCTTGGGGTGGCGGAGCCGGCCATGTGGCCGGCGGAGCCGGGCCCCCTGGCCTCCTCCGCCCGCACCGCGAGCACCACTGCGCACAGCGCGGTCGCGTTCCAGGTGCGGAAGTCCTTCGCCGTGAAGTCGCCCCCGGCGGCCTCCTTCAGGTATGCGTTGACGTCGTCGGCCTTCACGTCGACCCAGCGGCGGTTGCGCCGCCACGCCAGCAGCTCGTCGCCGCCGCCGCGCCGGCGCTTCAGCGCCGCGATCACCGGGCGCACGTCCGCGTCCTCCACGAGCTGGACGCGCCGCACGCCGTGCTTGGCGGGGAAGTCGAACAGCAACCCGTCGGGCTGCACGCGCACGTGCGCCTTGCGCAGCGTCGTCAGCCCGTACGTCTCGTTTTGCGTCGCGTAGTCCTCGCCGCCGATCCGGAAGAGGCCGACGTCGAGCAGCCGCGCCGCGCAGGCCAGCACGCGCGCCTCGCCGAGCCCGCCCGCGCCGTCGTCCTCCTGCGCGAGATCGGCGGCGACGCGGCGGCGCAGCGCCGGCAGCGCGCGCGCGAACGCGACCATCGCGTCGAACTTCGCCTGGTCGCGCCGTCTGCGCCAGTCGTCGTGGTAGCGGTACTGCTTGCGCCCGGCGGCGTCGATCCCGGTCGCCTGGATGTGCCCGCGCGGGTCGCGGCAGATCCATACCGCGTTCCAGGCGGGCGGGATCGCGAGCGCGCGGATGCGATCGATCGTCGCCTCGTCCGTCACGCGCGCCCCGTCGGCGTCGACGTAGGCGAAGCCGCGGCCGCGCCGGACGCGCGTGATCCCCGGTCCGGAGCAGTCGACGCGGCGGGTGCGGGGCACGCGACCCTAGGTTCCCGCTGCGGTCACCTCGTATGCGTGGGTTGGAACGCCGGTGAAGCGCAGCGCGACGATCGCGGTGTCGTCGCGCTGCGGGCCGTCGCGGAACGCGTCGAGCGCGCCCGCGATCCCGGCCACGAGCGCCTGTGGGTCGGCCGTGCCGGCACCGGCGAGCGCGGCGTGCAGCCGCTCCGCGCCGAACCGATCCCGCGCGCCGACCGTGTCGAGCACGCCGTCGGTGTAGAGCACGAGCGCGTCGTCCGCCTGCAGCACGATCTCGATGGCGCGCCACGAGCCGTCGTCGAACGCGCCCGCCATCGGGCCGACGCAGCCGAGCTCCTCGAGCTCCCCGCCGCGCAGCAGCAGCGGTCGCGGGTGGCCGCAGTTGGCGAGCGTCACGAGCGCGGTGCCGCCCGCGCGGGCGACGCGCAGGTGCGCGCAGACGGTCGTGCACAGCGACAGCTGCGGCAGGTCGCGCAGCGTCGCGTTCAGCTGCTGTACCGCGCGCACCGGGTCGCGCGTGAGCTGGCCCGCGCTGCGCAGCGTGTAGCGGGCGAGGGCTGTCAGCGCGGCGGCCTCCGCGCCGTGCCCGGCGACGTCGCCGATCGCGAGCATCCAGCCGTCCGCTGTCGTGAAGGCGTCGTAGAAGTCGCCGCCGACCTCGTTGAACGCGCCGGCCGCGTCGTAGTGCGACGCGACCGTGAAGCCCGTCGGCGCGAGCAGCTCCGGCGGCCGCAGGCCGCGCTGGAGCGTCGCCGCGATCGCCGCGCGCTCGGTGTACGCGCGTGCGTTCAGCACAGCCGTGCCCGCGCGGCGGCCGAGCTCCTCGGCAAGCGTCACGTCTGCCGCGTCGAACGAGCGCCCGGGCGTCGAGCGCGCGAGGATCAGCGTGCCGAGCTTCTGTCCGCCGGCCGCGAGCGGCACGACGACGACCGACGCCATGCCGAGCTCGCGCAGCATGTGGAAGTGCAGCTCGTCCTGCGCATACGCGCGCAGCTCCTCGTCATCGATCTCGGGGCGGACGAAGGAGGGATCGCCGCGCATGACCGCCGCGATCCCGTCGCTGCGCTCCAGCGACACCGGATAGCGGGCGCGCATCCGTCTCGCCAAGGCGACCTTGGTGGGGTCGCGGTGCACGAGCGCGACGAGCTGGGCGCCTCCGCCCGGTCCCGGCACGTCGACGCCGCACCAGTCGGCGAAGCCGGGCACCGCGACCTCCGCGATCCGTTGCAGCGTGCTCTCGTAGTCCAGCGAGGAGGCGAGCGCGTCGCTCGCCTCGGCGAGCAGCCGCTGCGCCAGCTCGGCGCGCTTGGCTCGCGTGACGTTCTCGATCACGTTCACGACGCCCGTCACGCGTCCGTCCGCGCCGCGGACCGCCGTGGTCTTGTTCAAGAGCCAGCGCTCCTCGCCGGTCGCCTTCACGACGTTGCGCACGAGCATCGGCTCCGGGTTCAGCTCGCCCGCGCGCACGCGTGAGCCCGGCAGGTCCTCGAGGCGGACGGGTGCCCCCGCCTCGTCGTAGACCTCGAAGCGACTCATCAGCTCGGCGCCTGCGGCGCCGTTGACCCGCTCGGTCGGCGTCAGCCGCAGCAGCCGCGCGGCGGCATCGTTGGCGTAGACGGTGCGGCCACGCGCGTCCGAGACCGTCACTGCCTCCGCAAGTCCGTCGAGCACCGTGGCGAGCTGCCCTCCGAGCGCCTCGTCGATCTCGTCACGCCGTGCCTCTGCCGGGGACGCCTGCACCGCGTCCGCACGACGCGGAGCGTCGGCCGCGGCGTCGAGCGCAGCCGCGGCTCGGTCGCGGCGGTCGAGCTCGAACCACACGCCGGCGTGCGCGTCGGCGCCCCAGCGGGTCGCGAGCGTGGCGACCAGGTTGAGGCCGTAGCCGCCGGCGGCGCCGCGCGGCTCCTGCCGCGCCGGCTGGCCGCCGCCCGCGTCATGGACCTCGAAGCGCGCTCTCGCGTCGTCTACCTGCAGCGCGAGCACGACCTCGTCCCCGGCGCCGTGGCGCACCGCGTTCGTCACCAGCTCGGAGACGAGCAGGCGGGCGACGTCGAGCTCGGCCTCGCTCAGCACGGCTGCGTCGGCCTCGACGACGCGGCGCGCGAGTGCGGCTGCGCTCGGGTCGCGTGGAAGCCGGCGACGGGTCATGCGCCGTGGCGGCTCATCCGGCGGCGAGATCGTCGTAGGGCAGGCGGTCGATCACCTGCGCCGCCTCGAGCACGCGCTGCACGCGCTCGGACCCGCGCGTGACGCGGAAGCTCCAATCCTGCCGCTGTGCGTCCTCGCAGGCGGTCAAGACGAGCCGGATGCCGGTCGAGTCCATGAACGTCAGCTCGTCGAGGTCGAGCACGGTCGGCGCGCCTGCGTCGCGCAGCTCCGCGAGGCGCACCTGCACCTGGGCGACGGTGCCGAAGTCCAGCTCGCCACTGAGTGCGACGACGGTCGCATCCCCCTCCTGGCGCTCTGCCATCTCGAACAGCTCGCCGGCTCGGAAGCCCTGCCGCTCGGTCATTCGCGTCCTGTCCTCCATGGTCGCTGGCCGCATGAGCGTACTCCGATGCGACACACGGGAGGAGGGGAATCCCCGGCCCTTCGGCGAAGGGAACCGAAGGGCCGGGGAGGGTAGGGCGATCCCGGGATCGTTGGGGTCGATCTTTGGGGGTCGGTTCGCCGCTACCACATTTTCCCACTTGACGAAAAGGCAAACCGAAAACTGGAACGAGCTCCCCGCGGGTATGGCCCGGACATCATGCGAGCTTTGTTCGTCATCTACCTGGCGCTGATCGCGGCCGGGCTGGTGGGCTTCACGCTGATCGGCCTGCTGCAGCGCTGACCGGAGGGAGGCATCGATGCGCCGCTTCCTGACGGACAACAGCCTCTCGCTCGCCTTCCTCGTGCTGTTCCTCGGGGCGCTCGCGCTCCAGTCGATCGCCGGCTGGCATGCCTACAACGTGGAGCAGATCGAGCATCGCGAGGTCGCCGTCTCGTGGGCGCGCTACGTCACCTCGTCGAGCTTCGCCGTGGCCGTGCTGGAGAACTGGCAGTCGGAGTACCTCCAGTTCATGCTCTTCATCCTGCTGACCGTCTGGCTGGTCCAGCGCGGCTCGCCCGAGTCGAAGGAGCCCGGCAAGGAGGGGACGGAGAGCGACCGCGAGCAGAAGATCGGCGAGCACGCCGACGCCGGCTCGCCGCTGTGGGCGCGCGTCGGCGGCCTGCGCACGTCCGTCTACTCGAACTCGCTGCTGATCCTGATGGCCGCCATCTGGATCCTGTCGTGGCTCGGACAGTCGATCGCCGGCGCCGTCGAGCTCAACCAGCAGCAGCAGGCGCACGGCGAGGGCGCGATCTCATGGGCCGAGTACCTCACGCGCGCGGACTTCTGGGAACGCACGCTGCAGAACTGGCAGTCGGAGTTCCTCGCGGTCGGCTCGATGGCGATCTTCGCCGTCTACCTGCGCCAGCGCGGCTCGCCGGAGTCGAAGCCGGTCGGGGCGTCGCATGCCGCGACCGGCGTCGAGGGGTGAGCTTCGCGCTGCTCGGGCACCCACGGCTGCGCGAGCAACCAGCCGCCGTCCGGCAGACGCTGAAAGCCGCCACGCGCTTCCAGCTCCTTCAGCGCCAAGCTGACGGTCGGCCGCTTCGCGCCCACGAGTTGGCCGATCAGCTCGTGCGTCAGGCGCAGGCGCAGGATCACCCCGTGCGCGGTGACCTGGCCCCAGCGCTCGGCGAGCAGCCACAGGAGCGCGTGGACGCGGTCCTCCACGCGCGGGAGCTGCAACAGCGCGCGGTGGATGTCGCGGCGCTGCTCCTGCGCGGTGACGCGCTCGAACAGGGCAGCGACGATCTCCGGCCAGCGTCGAATGGTGAGCAGAAAACGCTCGTCGAGCAACGCGATCGCGAGCGGCTCGAGCACGGTCCAGCGGATCGCGGTGTGGATCAACGCTTCGCTCGCGTCGCCTCTGACCGGCACCAGGTCGCCGCGGCCGAGCAGCTGTGCCGAGACGACCCCGTCGAGCACGACCGTGCGGTTCACGAGCCCGTCGAGCAAGAGGACCCCGTAAGCCGCCTCGTGGCCGGCCGTCAGCTCGGCCGCGTCGCGGGCGCCGCGGCCGACCTCGACGAGCGTCGCCTGCGCCGTCCCGCGCGCTTCCGCGAACCGCTCCGGGCGCAGCGTGGCGCCCAGCTCAGGGTCGTAGTCGAGCAGACGAACCGTCCCCTCGGTGGCTGGTCCCTGTGCGACTCCCATCGAACGAGGAAATACCCAGGAGCTCGACTCGCACAATCGTGCTGCCCGGATGCGATGCGCGAACGCGGCGCCGTTTGCGCGCAGCGCCGCATGGGGTACCCGCGCGGGATGCGGATCGTGCTCGACGTCGACGCGCTGCCGTGAGCGCCGCCGGCGCGTGGCCGTCCCCGGTCGGGGTCGCGATCGCCACCCGCGACCGCCGCGAGCAGCTGCTGGCGACGCTCGCGCAGCTACGCGCGCTGCCGGAGCGGCCCCCGATCCTCGTCGTCGACAACGCCTCGACCGACGGCACTGCCGACGCCGTGCGCGAGCGCCATCCGGACGTCGGTTTGCTGGCGCTGGCGGAGAATCGCGGTGCCGCGGCGCGCAACGCGGCCGTCCGGCGCCTCGCGACGCCCTATGTCGCCTTCGCCGACGACGACTCGTGGTGGGAGCCGGGCGCGCTGACGCGCGCAGCGGATGCGATGGCCGCGCATCCGCGGCTCGGCGTGCTCGCGGCGCGCGTGCTGGTCGGACCGCGGCGACGGCTCGACCCGACGTGCGCGGAGATGGCGCGCAGCCCGCTGACCGATGCCGGCGGCGCCGAGGTCCCGGGCGTGCCGGTGCTCGGCTTCGTCGCCTGCGGCGCGGTCGTGCGGCGCACGGCGTTCCTGCAGGTCGGCGGCTTCGACGCGCACTACGGCGTTGGCGGCGAGGAGCGCCTGCTCGCCGGCGACCTCGCGGCGGCGGGCTGGCTGGTGCGCTACGACGAGCGGCTCGTCGTGTGTCACTGGCCGCCGCCGGCGAGTCCCGAGCGACGCGCCGACCGCATCGCCGACGTGGTGCGCAACGACCTGTGGTCGGCGTGGCTGCGGCGGCCGGCGCGACGCCTGCCCGCGGCGACCCTGCGCGCGCTCGCGGACGGCGGCGCCGGTCGGCAGACGCTGCGCGGCGCGGCTGCTGCACTGCGCGGGCTGCCGTGGGTCGCGCGCGAGCGGCGGCCGCTCCCGCCCGAGGTCGAGGCGGCGATGCGCCGGTTGGAGCGGGCGCGCACGTGCCAGCCGTTGTAAGCGAGAAGCGCTTCTCGGGAAGCGCTTGTTTGTCCACTTCTCCTACGGGTAGTGCCGGGGCCTCCCGAGGCGATCGCCGGTCGCCCCCGAGGAAGGAGATACACGCCGTGAAGGTCCTGGGCGTCAACGCCGTCTTCCACGACCCTGCAGCCGCACTCGTCGTCGACGGCGCGATCGTCGCCGCCGCCGAGGAGGAGCGCTTCAGCCGCCGCAAGCACGGCAAGCCGCCGGTCGCCTTCTCGACGTGGGAGCTGCCCGAGCAGTCCGCGCGCTGGTGCTTGGAGCACGCCGGCGTCGAGCCGGCCGACCTCGACGCGGTCGCCTACTCGTACGACCCGTCGCTCGCGCTGCCGACAAGCGACGTGATGGACGAGCTGTGGGAGGGGCTGCGCACGCTCTACGTGCGGCGCGCGCCGCGCTTCCTGCGGACGGCGCTGCCCGGCCTCGACTGCGACCGGGTCGTGTTCGTGCCGCACCATGTCGCGCACGCCGCCTCGGCGTACGCCGCCGCCGGCTGGCGCGACTGCGCGACGCTCGTGCTCGACGGCCGCGGCGAGTCGGCCTCGCATCTGGCAGGGCACGTGCGGGGCGGTCACCTGCAGGTGCTGGCGGCGCAGCGTCTGCCGCACTCGCTCGGGCTCGTCTACGAGGAGCTGACGGCGCAGCTCGGCTTCCGCCGCGCAAGCGACGAGTACAAGGTGATGGCGATGGCCGCGTACGGGCGGCCGCGCTTCCTCGCGGCGCTGCGCGAGCACATGTACACCACCGGCGACGGCGGCTTCCACGCGCTGGCGCCCGACTGGCCGCGGTTCGCGCCGGACGCGCGCGCCGATCTCGCCGCCAGCGTGCAGAAGCGGCTGGAGGAGATGCTGCTGGAGCTGGCCTCGTGGTTGCACGTGCAGACCGGCGAGCGACGGCTGGCGATGGCGGGCGGCGTGGCGCTGAACTGCGTCGCGAACGCGCGGCTCTACGCGGAGGGCCCGTTCGACGAGGTGTGGGTGCAGCCCGCCGCGGGCGACGCCGGGACGGCGTTGGGTGCGGCGCTGCACGTCGCGTCGCAGCTCGGCGATCGCGTGCGGCCGATGCGGACCGCCGCGCTCGGCCGGGAATGGTCTGAGGAGGAGCTGCGCGGATGGCTGGCCAGCGCCGGAATCGCGTTCGAGCGCGTTGACGACGTCGCGTCGGTCGTCGCCGACGAGTTGGCGCGCGACGGGATCGTCGCCTGGTTCCAGGGCCGCAGCGAGCTCGGCCCGCGCGCGCTCGGCCACCGCTCGCTGCTTGCCGACCCGCGTAACGCGCGTAACACCGAGCGCTTGAACGACGTCAAGGGACGCGAGCAGTTCCGCCCGGTCGCGCCGATGGTGCTGGAGGAGCGGGCGGCGGAGATCTTCGACGGCCGGCTGCCGAGTCCGCACATGCTGTTCGCGCACGCGGTCGCGCCTGAGTGGCGGGAGCGCATCCCTGCCGTCGTGCACGTCGACGGCTCCGCGCGCGTCCAGACCGTCGCGGCCGCCGACGAGCCGCTGATGGCGGGCGTGCTGCGGGAGTTCGAGGCGCGCACCGACGTGCCGGTCGTCGTGAACACCTCGTTGAACACCGCCGGCCGCCCGATGGTCGACGACCCGCGCGACGCGCTCGAGTGCTTCGGCTCCGCCCCGATCGACCTGCTCGCGATCGGCCCGTATGTCGTGCGCCGACCGCGCGCCCAGGGAGACGCGCGCCGCGCGGCCGAGCCGACCCCGGCGCTCGCATGACCTACGACGTCGTCATCCCGACGATCGGGCGTCCGTCGCTGGCCCGACTGCTCGACGCGCTCGCCGCCCAGCCCGAGCCGCGCCCCGGCCGCATCTTCGTCAGCGAGGATCGCGGCCGGCGGGGTCCGGCCGCGACGCGCAACGCCGGGTGGCGGAAGAGCACGGCGGATTGGATCGCCTTCCTCGACGACGACGTCGCGCCGCCGGCCGGGTGGACCGAGGCCCTGGCGGCGGATCTCGCGGCGGCCGGCCCTCGCGTGGGCGGCGTGCAGGGCCGGATCGTCGTGCCGCTCCCGCGCGGCCGCCGCCCGACCGACTGGGAGCGCAACGTCGCCGGCTTGGAGCAGGCGAGATGGGCGACCGCCGACATGGCGTACCGCCGCACGGCGCTGCAGCAGGTCGGCGGCTTCGACGAGCGCTTCCGGCGCAACTACCGCGAGGACGCCGACCTCGGCCTGCGGTTCGTGGACGCCGGGTGGGAGATCGTCAGGGGGAGGCGCACGATCGTCCACCCGGTCGGACCGGCGCGCCCTTGGATCAGCGTCCGGGCGCAGTCGGGCAACGCCGACGACGCGCTGATGGACGCGCTCCACGGCCCCGACTGGCGCGCACGCGCGGGAGCGCCGCCGGGCCGCCTCCCTCGCCACGCGCTGACCGCTGCGGCCGCATTCCTCTCCCTCGCAGCCCTCTCCGCCGGCAGAACGCGAGCCGCGCAAGCAGCCGGCACCGCCTGGCTGGCGCTCACGGCCGAGCTGGCGGCGGCCCGCATCGCCCCCGGCCCGAAGACGCGCCGGGAGGTCGCCACGATGGTCGCGACGAGCGCGGCGATGCCCTTCGCCGCAACCGGGCAGTGGGTGCGAGGGCGGGCGCGGGCGCAGGCGCTGCTGCGTGAAGACGGTGCGCGGCCGGCGGCGGTGCTCCTGGACCGCGACGACACGCTCATCCGCGACGTCCCGTACAACGGCGATCCGGCGAAGGTCGAGCCGATGCCGGGCGCGCGCGAGGCGCTGCGGCGGCTGCGTACCGCCGGGATCCCGACCGCGGTGGTCAGCAACCAGAGCGGCATCGGCCGCGGCCTGCTGACGGAGGCGCAGGTGCGCGCCGTCAACGCCGAGGTCGACGCGCTGCTCGGCCCGCTCGACGCGTGGCTGTTCTGCTCGCACGCGCCGGAGGACGGCTGCGACTGCCGCAAGCCGGCGCCGGGCCTCGTGCGCAGAGCGGCCGAACGGCTCGGCGTGCCGCCCGAGCGCTGCGTCGTGATCGGCGACGTCGGCGCCGACGTCGAGGCTGCGCGCGCGGCGGGGGCGCGCGCCGTGCTCGTGCCGACGCAGCGCACGCGCCCCGAGGAGGTGGCCGCCGCGCCCGTGGTCGCGCCGAACCTGACGGCTGCCGTCGAGCTCGCGCTGTCGGGAGCCGCCGCATGACACACGTCCTCGTCGCGCGCCTCGACAACGACGGCGACGTGCTGCTCGCCGGCCCCGCGATCCGCGCCGTCAAGCGCGATGCCGAGCGCCTCACGCTGCTGTGCGGCCCGCGTGGCTTCCAGGCGGCGACGCTGCTGCCCGGAGTCGACGACATCCTCGTCCACCGCGCCGAGTGGATCGACCCCGAGCCGGTCCCGTTCGAGAACGGCCCGACGCGGCGGCTGCTGCTGGAGCTCGCGCGCCGCGCGGTCGACGAGGCCGCGATCCTCACCTCGTTCCACCAGAGCCCGCTGCCGCTCGCGCTGCTGCTGCGGCTCGCCGGGGTGCCGCGGATCGGCGCGACGAGCGAGGACTACGCGGGCTCGCTGCTCGACGTGCGCCACCGCGTCGAGGACGACGTGCACGAGGTCGAGCGCTCGTTGTCGCTGATGCGCGCGCTGGGGCACGAGCTGGCGCCCGACGACGACGGCGCGCTGCGCGTGCTGCACGGCCCGGCCGAGCTGCCGTTCGACGCGCCGTACGTCGTCGTGCACCCGGGCGCGTCCATGCCGGCGCGCGCGTGGGCGCCGGAGCGCAACGCCGAGCTGGTTGACGCGCTCGTCGCGGACGGCTGGAACGTCGCCGTCACCGGCTCGCCGGGCGAGCGCGAGCTGACGGCGTACGTGGCGGGCGAGCACGGCCGCGACCTCGGCGGCGCGACCGACCTCGCGCAGCTCGCCGGCGTGCTCCGGGGCGCGGCGGCGGTCGTCGTCGGCAACACCGGGCCCGCGCACCTCGCGGCGGCGGCCGGCACGCCGGTCGTCTCGCTCTACGCGCCGACCGTAGCGGCCGTGCGCTGGCGGCCGTGGCGCGTTCCGCACGTGCTCCTCAACGAGCCGGTGCCGTGCGCCGGCTGTCGCGCGCGCACCTGCCCGGTCCCGGGCCACCCGTGCATCGACGCGCTGCCGATCGCGACCGTGCTTGAAGCCGTGGAGCGCCTCGCGACGCCCACCCGGGAGGCGCTGGCCGCATGAACGTCCTGTTGTGGCACGTGCACGGCTCCTGGACGACCGCCTTCGTACGCAGCACCCATCGCTGTCTGCTCCCCGTCCTGCCGAGCCGCGGTGCCGACGGGCGCGGTCGCGCGCAGACGTGGGATTGGCCGCCGAACGCCGTCGAGGTGACGCGCGAGGAGGCGGCGCGGGAGGACGTGGACGTCGCGATCCTCCAGCGCCCGCGCGAGCTGAAGCTCGCGGAGAGCTGGCTCGGCGGCCGCCGTCCCGGCCGCGACCTGCCCGCGGTCTACGTGGAGCACAACGCGCCGCAGGGCCGCATCGCACGGATGCGCCACCCGGTCGCCGACCGGCCGGACCTCACGCTTGTCCATGTCACCCACTTCAACGACCTCTTCTGGGACGCGGGCACGACGCCGACCACCGTCATCGAGCACGGGATCCCAGACCCCGGACAGCGCTACACGGGCGCGCTGCCGCGGGCTGCCGTCGTCGTCAACGAGGCGCGCCGCCGCGGACGCATCACCGGCACGGACCTGCTGCCGCGCTTCGCCTCCGTGGCGCCGCTCGACCTGTTCGGGATCGACGCGGAGGCGCTCGGCGGCCGCGGCGACGTGCCGCAGGCGCGCATGCACGACGAACTGGCGGCGCGGCGCGTCTACCTGCACCCGATCCGCTGGACATCGCTCGGCCTCACGCTGCTGGAGGCGATGCACCTTGGCATGCCGGTCGTCGCGCTCGCCACCACCGAGGCGAGCGAGGCGGTCCCGCCTGAGGCCGGCGCGATCTCGACGCGCGTCGACGTCCTCCAGACCGCGCTGCGCGGCTTCGTCAACGACGCAGACGCGGCCCGCGCGGCCGGCGACGCCGCTCGCGCCGCCGCGCTCGCGCGCTACGGCCTGCAGCGCTTCCTCGCCGACTGGGACGCGCTGCTCGCGCAGGTCGTCGCCGAGCACGTCGCCACCACGTCCCGCCGCCGAGACCCCGCGGCTCCGTCCCCCACAACCCAACGGAGAGTCGCATGAAGGTCGCCATGGTCTCGGAGCACGCCAGCCCGCTCGCCGCTCTCGGCGGCGTCGACGCCGGCGGGCAGAACGTCCACGTCGCCGCGCTCGCGACGGAGATGGGGCGCCAGGGGGCGCACGTCACCGTGCACACGCGCCGCGACGACCCGCGCCTGCCCCAGCGCGTGCGGCTCGCTCCCGGCGCGGTCGTCGACCACGTCCCGGCAGGTCCCGCGGCGCCGATTCCGAAGGACGAGCTGCTGCCGCACATGGACGCGTTCGCCGCGGACCTCGCGGCGCAGTGGCGCGAGGACCGCCCCGACGTCGTCCACGCGCACTTCTGGATGTCGGGCCACGCCGCGCTGATTGCCGCGCGCGAGCTGAGGATCCCGGTCGTGCACACGTTCCACGCGCTCGGCGTCGTCAAGCGTCGCTACCAGGGCGATCTCGATACGAGCCCGCCCGCGCGGATCGGGAGCGAGCAGGAGATCCTGCGCCGCGCCGACCACGTCGTCGCGACCTGCAGCGACGAGGTGTTCGAGCTCGTGCGGATGGGCGGCGCGCGCGGGCGGCTGACGGTCGTGCCGTGCGGCGTCGACCTCGACCTCTTCACGCCGGACGGACGCCGCGCGAGGCGCCGGCCCGGTCTCAAGCGGATCGTCTGCGTCGGTCGGCTCGTCGCTCGCAAGGGGGTCGGCAACGCGATCTCCGCGCTTGCGGCGCTACCGGACACGGAGCTGGTCGTCGCGGGCGGGCCGCCGCGCGCGCAGCTGCATCGCGACGCGGAGGCGCGACGCCTGCAGGTGCTCGCGCAGGAGTGCGGCGTCGCCGACCGCGTCGACCTGCGCGGACGGATGGGCCGCGAGGACGTCGCGGCGCTGCTGCGCTCGGCCGACGCGGTCGTGTGCGTGCCGTGGTACGAGCCGTTCGGGATCGTCCCGCTCGAGGCGATGGCGTGCGGCACGCCGGTCGTGGCCTCGGCGGTCGGCG
Organism: uncultured Actinomycetes bacterium; assembly: GCA_963770165.1. GTDB lineage: Bacteria > Actinomycetota > Thermoleophilia > Solirubrobacterales > Solirubrobacteraceae > Conexibacter. The sequence continues at coordinate 137,782 of CAVYOK010000003.1, read as the reverse complement.
GCATGATCGACTCGATCGTCGACGGCGTGACCGGCATCCACGTCCCGCCGCGCGACCCCGACCGCCTCGCCGAGGCGCTCGCACCGCTGCTCGCCGACGACGAGCGGCGGGCGGTGTATGGCGGCGCCGGCGTCGAGCGCGTCCGCCGGCGGTACGGCTGGCCGCGGATCGCCGCCGCGACGCTCGACGTGTACGCGCGCGTGGTGGCGCGGCCGCGGCGGAGCGCTGACGGCGCCGGCCGCGCGGCCGCGCACCGCGGCGACGCGCCCGACGCGCGCCGCTTCGCGCTCGTCCCGCGCGGCGCCGACCATCTCGCGAGCCTGCGCGACGCGCTCGCCGAGCTGGAGGCGGACGTCGAGCGGATCGAAGCATGGGGCGAACGGCTCGCCGACGTGCTCGCCGCCGGCGGCCGCCTGCTCGCGGTCGGAAACGGCGGCTCGGCCGCGCAGGCGCAGCACCTGACGGCGGAGCTGGTCGGCCGCTACCGCACCGAGCGCGAGCCGCTGTCGGCGATCTGCCTGCACGGCGACACGTCGAGCCTCACGGCGATCGCGAACGACTACGGCGCCGAGGAGGCGTTCGCGCGCCAAGTCCGCGGTCACGGGCGGCCAGGCGACGTGCTGATCGGGCTCAGCACCTCGGGTCGCAGCGTCAACGTCGTGCGCGCGGTCGAGGCGGCGAACGCGCGCGGGATCGTGACGTGGGCGCTGACCGGCAGCGAGCCGAGCCCGCTCGCGGACCTGTGCGACGACGTGCTGCGCGTGCGCTGCGCCGACCCCGCGACGACGCAGGAGCTGCACCTCGTCGCGCTGCACGTGCTGTGCGGCGCCGTCGACCGCGAGCTGGCGCTGCGCGCGCCGGCCGCTCGCACGGCGGCGGGCGGGCATGCCCCGGCGCGCCGCCGTGCGCAGGCGCGGCTGCGCCGGAGGGCCGCGCGGTGAGCGGGGAGCACCCGCTCGTCGTGATCGGCGACGCGCTACTCGACCGCGACGTCGAGGGCGTGGTCGAGCGGCTCGCACCCGATGCGCCCGTGCCGGTGCTCGACGAGCAGCATGCGCGAGCACGTCCCGGCGGCGCCGCGCTCGCGGCCGCGCTCGCCGCCGCCGAGGGCCGTCCCGTCACGCTCGTCGCGGCGCTCTCGGGCGACGACGCCGGCGTCGAGCTGGCGGCGCTGATCGCCGCCGCCGGCGTCGAGCTGGTCGACCTCGGGCTCGACGGCCCCACGCCCGAGAAGGTTCGTCTGCGGACCGCCGCGGGTCAGCCGCTGTTGCGGCTCGACCGGGGTGGGGCGGGTGGCGTCGACGCTGTCGGCCGCGCGAGCGCCGCCGCGCGCGCGGCGATCGGCTGGGCGTCCGCGCTGCTCGTCGCCGACTACGGCCGCGGTGTCGCGGCCGAGCCCGGCATCCGCGCCGCGCTGGCCGAGCGGGCCGCCGCTCCCGCAGCCGAGCGCGTCCCGATCGCGTGGGACCCGCACCCGCGCGGACCCGCGCCGACGCCGGGCGTGCTGCTGGCGACGCCGAACGAGCGCGAGGCGGCGACGTTCGCCCCGGAGGTCGACGGCGTCGGCCTGCCGGCGCTCGCGGAGCGCGCCGCCGGCCTCCGCCGCCGCTGGGGCGCCGCGCACGTCTGCGTCACGCGCGGGCGTCACGGCGCGCTGCTCGACGGCGGGGACGGCCCGCCGCGCGCGATCCCGGCGCCACCCGTGGACCTCTCCCGCGCAACCGCCGACCCGTGCGGCGCCGGCGACCGCTTTGCCGCGCAGGCGGCGGCGCTGCTGGCCGACGGGGCGCGCTGCGACGAGGCGGTCATGGCTGCCGTCGAGGCCGCTTCGCGCTTCGTCGCCGCGGGCGGGGCGGCGAGCTTCCGGCCTCCGGCCGCCGGCGCCGCGTCGCCCGCCGCGCCGACCGGCCTCGCCCACGCCGAGGCGGTGCTCGCCGCCACGCGTGCGCGCGGCGGCACGACCGTCGCCACCGGCGGCTGCTTCGACCTGCTCCACGCCGGCCACGTGCGCACGCTCGAGGCGGCGCGCGCGCTCGGCGACTGCCTCGTCGTGGGCATCAACGACGACGCGTCGGTGCGGCGGCTGAAGGGACCGTCGCGTCCGCTCGTCACCGCGCGCGACCGCGCCGCCGTGCTGGCCGCGCTCACGTGCGTCGACGCCGTCGTCGTGTTCGCCGAGGACACCCCGACCGCCCTGCTCGAGCACCTGCGCCCGAACGTGTGGGCGAAGGGCGGCGACTACGCGGGCGCGCCGCTGCCGGAGGCGGCGGCGCTGGAGCGCTGGAACGGCCGAGCGGTGGTCCTCCCGCACCACGCCGGCCATTCGACCACCCGACTGATCGAGGAGGCGGCCAACCGTGCAGCGAGCTGAGATCGATGCTCTTCCCACCTACGCCGCGGTCACGGGCGCGGCGCTCGGCCGCGTGCTGGTGACCGGCGGGTCCTCCGGGCTGGGGGCCGCGATCGCGGAAGCCGTCGCCACGCGCGGGGGCACGCCGATCGTGCTCGATCGCCAGCCGCCGCGCGACACCGACGTCGCCCTCGACTTCGAGCTGGTCGACCTCGCCGACGCGCGCTCCGCCGAGCGGGCCGTGGCGCACGCGATCGAGCGCCACGGCGGCCTCGACGCGGTCGTCACCGCGGCAGGCACCGATTCGTGCGGCAAGCTCGAAGACGTCAGCGGGGAGGACTGGGACCGCGTCGTGAAGGTCAACCTGCTCGGCACGGTCGCGACCGTGCGCGCCGCCCTGCCGGCGCTGGAGCGCGCGCGCAACGGCCGCGTCGTGACGATCGCCTCGACGCTCGGCCTGCGCGTGGTGAGCGACGCGACCGCGTACTGCGCGAGCAAGTTCGGCGTCGTCGGCTTCTCGCGCGCGCTGGCGTTGGAGACCGCCGGGCGGATCGGCGTGACGATGCTCGTCCCCGGCGGGATGCGCACGCACTTCTTCGACGGTCGCGATCCGGCCTACCAGCCGCCGCCCGACGCGCCGCTCGCGCCGCCCGAGGAGGTGGCCGCCGCGGTCGTGTTCGCGCTGGGGCGACCGAAGGGGATCGAACTGCGCGAGCTCGTCGTGTGCCCGTCGGAGGAGACGTCCTGGCCGTAGTGCTCGCGCTGCGCGCGCTCGGGCTCGGGGACTTCCTCACCGCCGTCCCGGCCCTGCGCGCGCTCGACAGGTCCTTCGCGGACCGCCGCCGCGTGCTCGCCGCGCCGCGCGCGCTCGCGCCGCTGCTCCCGCCCGCGGCGCCCGGCTTCGAGCTGCTCGGCATGCCTGCGTGGGTCGGCGGCGCGGCACGACCCGAGCCGGCGCTCGCGGAGCGGCTCCCGCGCGGCGCGCTCGCCGTCAACCTCCACGGACGCGGCCCGGAGAGCCATCGGCTGTTGCGCGCCGCCCGGCCCGAGCGGCTGATCGGCTTCGACACCGACGGCGGGCCCGCCTGGGACGAGCACGAGCACGAGGTCGCGCGCTGGTGCCGTCTGCTCGCGCATCACGGGATCCCCGCCGACCGGAGCGCGCTCGACCTCCGGCTGCCCCGCCAGTCGCCCTACGACCCGGACGGGCCGACGCTGCTCCACCCCGGTGCCGCGAGCGCGGCGCGGTGCTGGCCGCCGGACCGCTGGGCGCAGGTCGCCCGCGGCGAGCGCGCACGTGGGCGCCAGGTGCTGGTGAGCGGCAGCGCGGCGGACGAGCCGCTCGCGCGGGAGGTCGTGGCGCGCGCTCGGCTCCCGCGCTCAGCGAACCGGGCGGGCGCGACGCACGACCTGCTCGCCCTCGCGCAGCTCGTCGCCTCGGTCGGTCGCGTCGCCTGTGGCGACACCGGCGTCGCACATCTCGCGACCGCGCTGCGCGTCCCCTCGGTCGTGCTGTTCGGCCCGACTGACCCGGCCCGTTGGGGGCCGCCCCCCGAGCGGTCATGGCACCGCGTCCTGTGGCGCGGCTCGCGCGACGCGCGCGGCGACCCGCACGCCGCCGCGACAGACCGCGGCCTGCTGAGGATCCATCCCGCCGAAGTGCTCGAGGCGCTCAGCGCGCTCTCAGCGCCTGCGCCACCGCCTCGGCGGCCGGTCGGTCCGCCTGCTCGCTGAGCAGTGCGATCGTGCGCCGCAGGATGCGCGAGATCTGCATCTGCGAGCAGCCGATCCGCTCGGCGATCTCGCTCTGCGTCATGTCGCGCGCGAAGCGCAGGAACAGCACCTGGCGCTCGCGCGCCGGCAGCGCCCGCAGCAGCGGCGCGACGTCGGCGTGGCGCTCGGCGAGCTCGAAGCTGTCGTCCTCGCTCCCGATCAGCTCGCCGAGCGTCGCGTCGCCCTCTTCGGCGGATCCGCCGACCGTCTGGTCGAGCGACGCGGTCGCCTGCACCGCGCGCGCGTGCAGTGCCTCGCTGATCGCCTCGGCGTCGAGGCCGGTCTCCTCCGCCAGCTCGCTGACGCGGGGCGCGCGCCCGTGGCGATGCGTCAGTCTGGTCGCCGCGTCGCGCACGCGCAACGCGTCCTCCTGCACACCGCGTGGGACGTGCAGGTTCCACGCGGTGCCGCGGAAGTGCCGCCGCAGCTCGCCGGCGATCGTCGGCACCGCGTAGGAGCTGAAGCGCGTGCCGCGTCCGGGGTCGTAGCGCTCGACCGCTTTCACGAGCCCGAGGTTCGCGACCTGCACGAGGTCCTCGAACGGCTCCTGGCGGCGGTGATAGCGCGCCGCGAGCCGCCGTGCGAGCGGCAGGTAGCACTCGATCGCGCGATCGCGCACGCGCCGATCGCCGGTGCGGTGGTAGAGCGACAGCAGGTCCTCGCCTCCGGCACGGCGTCCGAGCGGCTCGGCGGCGAGCGGCTTGACGGACGTATGCGCCACGCTCGACTTGTTCCCAACGGTCCGGCGTCCGAGTCCCGGATGGCGCGTCGCGGCCGGATCCGGTTGGAAACCAACGCGGGAACCGCGCTGCGCGAGGGGCGCGGTCCCGCTGCTCCCAGTCAGCGCGTGTCCGCGACGGCCGCCAGCTCGGCGATCGTCGGGCGGTACATCATGTCGTCGGGCTCGATCGGGATGCCGGCCGCACGCGCCCGTTCGATCAGCTCGAGCCCGAGCGCGAGGGTCCCGCCCTGCGCGAAGAAGTTGTCGTGCGCGCCGACGTGGCGCACGCCGAGCACCTGCTTCCAGATCGGCGCGAGCCTGCGCTCGGTCGCGCTGTGCGGCTCGGCCTGCTCCACGGCGGCGAGAACGCGTCCGACGGAGGGGGCGGCGGCGAGCGCGCGGCGGTCGGGCAGCCCGTCCGCCCGCAGCGGGATCGCGTCGACCGGGACGTAGGCCGCCGGCAGGATCCAGTCGGTCATCGTGCTCTGCAGCCATATGTCGAGCTGCGCGCGGGCGGGCAGCTCGGCGCGCCGCGGCACGACGCAGGCGAGGAGCGCCTCCCGCTCGGGCTCCCAGCAGGCGGCGGCCGTCTGCACGCCGGGATGGCTCGCGAGCGCCAGCTCGAGGTCGACGAGGATCGGTCCGAGCCGCTCGCCGCGCCACCGCAGCTCGTCGTCCGCGCGGCCGATCAGCTCGAGCGTCCCGTCGAGGCGCCGGCGCGCGACGTCGCCGGTCGCGATCGCGCCGTCACCGCCGTCGAGCTCGAGCGCGCCGATCACGCCCGCCGGCACGACCTGGCCGTAGCGGTCGAGCACGCGTGCGCGCAGCCCGTGCGGCTCGCCGCTCACGCTCGCGTCCGCGCCGCTCGCGCCGGAGCCGATCCGCTCCGCGGACACGAGGCCGCCTGCCTCCGTCACGCCGTAGCAGCGCTGCACCGCGAGCCGGCCGCGGCCGCCCGCCTCGGCGGGGACGGTGAGCGGGCCGGCGCCGAGCACGCACAGCAGGCGCAGCGTCGTCGGCAGCAGGGCGGGCCGCGCGAGCGCGGCGTTGGCGAGCCACGGGTCCATCGCCGCGACGGCGATCCCGTTCGCCTCCAGCCAGCCGATCGGCGGCGTCGCGCTGCGCGGCTGCGGCGCCCGCTCCGGTCCGACGACGGTCGCGCCGGCCGCGAGCGCCGCCCACGGCGCAAGCGCCCACGACCACGCGCCGCGGCCCGGCACGTGCGCGACACGGTCGCCCGCACCGAGCCGCAGCGCATCGCGCTGGCGCAGCGCGGCGCGGCAGAGCGTCCCGTGCGTCAGCTCGACCGCGCGCGGCCCGTCGCCCACGCCGGTCGTGCGCACGATCAGCGCGACGCGCTCGGAGTCGACCGCCTCCGCGGCCGTCTCGTCGGCGGCCGTGTGCTCCGCCTCGACGTCGTCCGCCTCCGCGACCGCGGCCGCGTCGAGCTCCGTCGCGAGCTGCGGCAGGCCGGCGTGCGGATCGTCCTCCAGTCCCGGCTCGAGCAGCGGCACCGCCACCGCGCCGGCCCGGAGCACGCCGAGCAGCGCGACCAGCAGCTCGCCCGACGGAGCGATCCGCAGTCCGACGCGTGCGCCCGCCTCCACGCCGCGCGAGCGCACCAGCGCGGCGACGGCACGAGCGCGCGCCTCAAGCTCGGCATAGGTGAGCACGCTCGACCCGACGCCACCGTCGAACGCGACCGCGTCGGCGGCGCGTCGCGCGACCGCGGCCACGAGCCCGTGCAGGCCGCCGGCTGCCTCCGCCCCTCCGCGCGCCGGCGCACGGCCGTTGAGCTGCTCGCGCTCGCTCGGGCTCAGCAGCTCGACCCCGCTGCTCACGCGGCGGTCCGGATCGTCGGCGACCTGCGTGAGGAAGCGCTCGTAGTGGCGCAGCAGCTCCGTCAGCGCGCGCGCGTCGACGTCCGTCGCCGACGAGCTCAGCTCCGCGACCACGCGGGCGTCGGAGCGCTCCGTCACGACGAGCACGAGCTCGCCCGACTCGCCTCCCGCGGCATATGGTCTCGCGCTCACGCCGGCGAGCTCGAGCGGCTGCTCGGTCGTCGGGTCCCACAGGCGGAACAGCGGGGTCCAGCCGCCGAGCCCGCTCATCCCGCTCAGTTCGCGCAGCGCGTTGTCCTCGGGGACGTACGGGGCGTGGCGGAAGGCTGCGAGCGAGCCGTCGCGCGTGCGGCGCAGCAGCGTGCGGAAGCTCGGGTCGTCGCTCACGTCGGCGCGCAGCGACAGCACCATCGAGAAGAAGCCGAGGATCTGCTCCCACTCGCTGCGGGCGCGGTTCGCCGTCGGCGATCTGACGACGATGTCGCGCTCGCCGCTCCATCGCTGCAGCAGCGCGAAGAACGCCGCCAAGTGCACCATGAACGACGTCGCGGCCTCCTCGCGCGCGAGCGCGCGCAGCCGCTGCACCAGCTCCGCCGACAGCTGGATCGATCTACGCGTGTACACGCCCTCGACATCCGGCTCGACACCGAGCCGCCGGTGCGCGCCCGGCAGCGACAGCGGCGCGCCGGCGAGCGCCTCGCGCCAGTACGCGCGCGCGCCCTCGGGGTCGGCGCCGCTCAGCCGCGGCCCGAGCTCGCGCACGACGTCGCGGTAGGTCTGTGGCGGCGCGCTCAGCGGCGACGGCTCGCCCGTCGCCTCAGCCGCGTACAACTGCCCGAGCTCGCGCACGAGCAGGTCGAACGCCTGGCCGTCGCAGACGATCTCGTGCAGCATGATCGCGAGCACGGCGGCGTTCCTGCCGGTGTGGATCAGGCGCACACGCAGCGGCGGCGCGGCTTCGTAGTCGAACGGCTCCTGCCGCGCGGCATCGACGTGCCGGCGCAGCTCCTCGTCGCGCATGCGCTTGCCGCCGCCGAGCTGCTCGATCGTCACCGGCGCGGGCGGGTGCACGCGCGCCCGCGGGCGGTGGTCGACGAGCGGGAAGCTCGTGCGCAGCTGCTCGTGCCGCGCGGCGAGCGCCGTGAAGGCGCGCTCGAGCGCGGCGACGTCGAGCGATCCGCGCAGCGACCAGATCTGGCCGACATGCGCCTGCGTCTCCGGCTGGTAGCGCTGGACCGACCAGGCGGAGGCCTCGAGCGCCGACAGCGCGTCGGGCGCGGTGCGGCCGCCCGCGCGCCCGGCGGACCCGTCCCGCCTGCCCCGCGCGGCGCGCTCGCGCGCCGGCTGGCCGTCGCGGCGGCCGCGCAGCAGCGCGCGCAAGCCGCCGCGCCTGCGATCTCCCCCCGCCCGCCCCGCGTCGCCGTTCTGCGCCCGCCCGCCTGTTGCCGCGCCGGCGGCGCGCACCTGCTCGGCGTACTCGCCGAGCGTCGGTGCCTCGAACAGCGCGTCGAGCGCGACCTCGACGCCGAGCACGTCGGCGACGCGCGCGGTGATCTGCGTCGCGAGGAGGGAGTTGCCCCCGAGCGCGAAGAAATCGTCGTCGACGTCGGGCGCGTCGACGCCCAGCACTTCAGCCCAGATGGCGCGCAGCGCGGGGTCGACGGCCGCGGATCCTGCTCCCACTGCGTTCCCCCATGGGCGGTCGCCGCCGTGCGCCGATCGTATCAGCGGCCGCCGCGTCGCCCTACGCCTGCACGAGCGGCTTCGTCAGGAACGTCGCCTCCAGCGGTGCGCCGCTGTCGGCGTCGACGACGAGCGGCGTCCCCGGATCGGCGAGTCGCAGCAGGATCGCGCCGGGCGAGCGCTGCGGCGGCCACGCGTCGGGGTCGAGTCCCGCGAAGCGCGTGAGCAGCGCCAGCAGCAGCGGATCGAGCGCGACCCAGCCGTCGTCCGTGCGCACTTCGGCCCAGTTGTGCGGCGTCGAGTACGGCGGCGCGAGCAGCAGTCCGTACCCGAGCCGCGCCTCGACGCCGAGCGCCGGCGCCTCCTCCAAGAGCAGTCCGGCCGCGGTGCGGCAGTTCGCGATCCGTGTGCGCCGTGCCCACGCGAGGTCGGTCTCGAGCGGCGGCCACAGCCAGCAGAAGTCGTAGGACGCAAAGTCCGCGAGCTGCTCGCCGAGCGTGCGCTCCAGCTGCTTCGGCAGCGGTGGGAGCCGCCCCCGCATCGCCGTCTCGAAGCCGAGCGGCGCGCCCCCGGCGCCGGCCTCGGCGCGCACGCGCTCACCGCCGGGCGCGCACAGCTCGACGGTGGTCCCCGGCTCGGCGTACGCGCGGCAGCGGATCGCGACGGGCGTCTCGGCGCGCGCCGAGAGCGACGTCAGCGCGCTCGCCCAGCGGTTGAGCACGCCTTGGTACACGCGCGCGCAGCCGAGCCGCAGGCCGAGGAACTGCAGGTCGCTCGCCCACAGCAGCGGCTCTGCCTCGCCGTCCGCGTGCGGCAGGCCGCGCGCGATCAGCTTCCGCACGGCCGCCGCGTCGAAGCCGAACTCGCGCTCCGCCTGCTCGCGCCCGACCGTGAAGTGGCGCTCGCCGTCGGGGATCTCGCGCAGCCGCGCGATCCACCCGTCCAGTCGCTCGCCGTTCCCCATCGCCGATCCCCCTTCGGCTCGCCGTCCGTTCGCGCGAGCCTATCTGTGCCCGCACGCGATGTACGAGTCGGTGCTCGCGCGCTCGCCGCCGCGGAACGAGAACACGCCGCGCACCGGCACGAGCGCGCCCGGCGGGCACGCGAGCGCCTCGATGTAGCCAAAGCGCTTCCCGCCGCGCACGACGCTGCCGCTCGTTCTGACGCTGATGTCGAGCAGCGACGCGAAGATGTCCGGCGCGATCTCCTGCAGCCTCTGCGGCACGTTCAGCGTCAGGCGGTAGCCCCATCTGCCGCCGCGCAGCGTCTCGAACGGCGCGACGATCATGCCCGAGATCAGCACCGGGTTGAGGCCGGTGAAGAAGAAGATGATGCTGCGCCCGCCCTTGCCGTTGTAGAGGTCGACTGTCAGGCGCTCGCGCACGCCGATGCCGAACTGCGGCGAGGCGCCGAGGGCTCTCCCGCCGCCGAGGCGCGAGCCACCCGGGCAGGCGCGCCGCACGCCGCGCATTCTGAGCAGCCGTCTCGGGCTGCAGCTGGGGAAGAGGCGGCCGTTCACGCGCGGGCCGTGCGGGAAGAAGAGGACCGCCTTCGAGATCGTCCCGGGCAGCTCGCCGGCGACGTCGCTCGAGAAGTGGGCGTCGATCGTGAGGCTGAGCGTCTGCGGCTTCAGCGTGAAGGCGCTGATCGGCGGCGTGGCCGTGCCGGTCAGCTCGACGAGCGTTCTCGCGCCGGAGCTGCCCGCCGCCACCGTCAGTACGGCCAGCGCGACCCAGAGCGCTGCGGCGATCCTCCCATGAACGCGCACGTTCACGACTCTACCGGGATCGTCGAACAGGACTCCGCTATGGTCGCGCGCATGGACCAGCGCGAGGAGCGGATCTTCGTCGAGACGGAGCGCTACCGCCTCACCGGCACGGTGCGGCTGCCGGCCGAGGGCTACCGCAGCCGGCTGACCGATCACCTCAACGCCGGCGAGCACGAGTTCCTCGCGCTGACCGACGTCGAGATCGCCACGCTCGACGATGCTTCGCGCCCGCCCACCCGTCACGAGTACGTCGCGCTCGGCCGCCGCCACATCATCTTCGCGACGAGCGCCGTCGACGTGCCCGCTTGAGGATCGTGAACGGCCGAGTATCCTCGGCGCCATGGCGAGCTACCCCCGGCGCGCTGACCTCGCGGGCATGAAGCGCGCGGACGTGCTGCGTGCCTCTCCACGGATGTTCGAGTCGAGCCTGCTGGACAAGCTCTCGCGCGTGCACTGGAGCGTGCCGCTGTTCATCTTCCTGCCGGCGATCGCGATCGTGCTCGTCACCGCGCTCGACCGCATGGGCAGCGGCGCGGTGCTGCTGTGGGTCCTCGGCGGCTACGTCTTCTGGACGCTGACGGAGTACTGGCTGCACCGCATCGTCTTCCACTTCGAGCCGGAGGAGGGGATCGGCGCGCGCCTGCATTGGATCATCCACGGGGTCCACCACGACCATCCGAACGATCCGTTGCGGCTCGTGATGCCGCCGTCCGTGAGCATCCCGCTCGCGGCCGGCTTCTACGGCCTGTTCGTGCTCGTGCTCGGGAACACGCGTGCGCTGGCGTTCGCGGCCGGCTTCTGGAGCGGCTATCTCGCCTACGACATGCTGCACTACTACGTGCACCACCTGCCGGGCGGAAGACGGCCGAGCGCATGGCTGCCGCGCACGCTGCACGAGCTGCACATGCGCCACCACTTCCAGGACGGCGAGAGCGGCTACGGCGTCAGCGCCCCGTTCTGGGACCACATCTTCGGCACGGCGCCACAGCGGCGCCGCACCGAAGTGAATAGGGGTGCCGGAGCCGGCCATGTGGCCGGCGCAGGCGGGCCCCCAGGTCCGAATGCCTAAGCGGTCGCCGGCACGCCGAACATTCTGCGGAACGACTCGGCGTCGTTGAGGTGGGGGAACTCGCCCTCCGGCACGTCGACGCCGAGGAACGAGCAGATCGGCTCCCAGCCCTGCTGGATCTCGTAGACGAGCAGCTGGTCGGCCGGAACCGTCTGCTTGACGCGCTCGTTGTGTCTGTTGAAGACGTCGATCGCGAACTCCTTGTCGGCGAATCTGTCCTCGAACGTCGTGTCCCAGATCAGCTGCTTGATCATGCCGAGCACCTCGGGCGGCGCGGCCGGCCCGTCGCCCACCAGCTCGCCGCGCGCGGCTGCCTCCTTGAGCGCGTAGATCGTTCTCTCCGCGCTCGCGTACCACTTCTCCGGATCGCGGACCGAGAGGATCACCTTCGCCTGCGGATACGCCGCGAGGATCCGGTCGTAGAAGGTGCAGCCCGGCCAGTCGACCGTCGCGCGGTAGCCGTCGAAGACGGCGTTCCAGTCGACCTCCTCGCCGCGCAGCGCCGCCAGGAACATCGGCGCGCGGTCCGGGTGAGGGATGAGGTCGACCATGTGGAACGCCGGCCCGTAGCCGATCTGCTCCAGCCCGGCCTTCAGCGACCACGTCCCGGTGCGGCCGAAGCCCGCCCCGATCACTTGCACGTCCGCCACTGCGTCTCCCTTCGTCGGTTTCGCGAACCGCCGCGCCGCGCCGCGCGACCTACCAGCTGAGCAGCATCAGGCCGACGGTCACGCCGGGCCCGATCGTCACGACCATGCCGCGGTCGCCGGGCTGCGGCGCGCGGCGCGCGATCGTCTCGCGCAGCACGTAGAAGCTGCTTGGGGTGCCCATGTTGCCGAAGCGTGCCAGCACGTCCCGACTGATCGCGACGTCCTCGTCGCTCAGGTCGAGCCCTCTCTGCACGCCGTCGATGATCCCGCGGCCGCCTGGATGGACGATCCAGTGGTCGATCGCGTCCGTCTCGGCGCCGGCGTCCGCGAGGAACTCGCGCACCAGGTCATGCAGCGCCCGTCTCGCGAGCTTCGGCAGCTCGCGCCCGATCTGCATGAAGCTGTCGCCGGCGGCGAGGCGGAAGTGGACGGTGCCGAGCGTGTTCTCGATCTGGTGCTGGCGCGCGGCGACGATCGACGGGCCGGCGGTGCTCGCGCCGTTCGTCAGCACGGCGGCGGCGCAGCCGTCGCCGAACAGCGAGGAGCCGATCGTCTTGACCTGCTCGTCGTCCTCCTCGACGGCGGTGAGGAAGCCCGTGATCGACTCGGCCGCGACGACGAGCGCGTGCCTGCCCGGATGGTCGCGCATCGACTGCGCCGCGAGCTTGAACAGCGGCACCGCGCTCGCGCAGCCGACGCCGACGACGTGGTACTTGTCGGTAGCGCGGTCCATGTCGTAGTGCTCGATCAGCTTGTGCGCGAGCGTGGGGCCGCCGAGCGAGTAGTAAGTGGCGGTGACGACGGTCCCGATCTCGGCGGGGTCGAGCGCGAGCCCGTCGATCGCCTCGATCGCCATCCGCAGCAGCTGCTCCTCCGTGTGCACGGTGCGCTCCTGCAGCGTCTTGTCGAGCAGCTCCGGCGTGAGCTCGAAGTGCCGCCGCTCGACGCCGCATCTGGCGAAGATCATCTGCGCGAAGTCGTCCTCGGCAAGCCCCAGCAGGCCGAGCATCTCCGCCTGCGTGTAGGAGGTCGCGGGGTTCGCGACGGCGATGTCGTTGACTCGGACGTTCATGCGGGGGGAGGAGGGTCGCCCCGGCGACACGCGCACATGTCGCCCGGGGGCGCGCCGGATGCTAGCGAAAGCGATGTTCGGACTCGAACATCCGGCTTTGCGAAGCCTTTACCAAGTGGCTGGTAACGGCTGGCACGTCCGCGCGGGGACGTCGCCTCGACGAATCTACGTCAGGCGAGCGCGGGTGCCAGCTCGACGCCGGCAACGCCGAGCGCGCGTTGAACGCGTCGGTCATACGTGGCGAGCCAGGCACCGTGCGCGCGGGCCGTGGCGAGCGCGAACCCGTCGGCAAGGCTGATGTTGTGCGCGCGCAGTCGGGCGGCCTCACGGGCGAGCGGCGGCGTTGGCGCGACGAGGCCGACGCCCATCGCGTCGATCGCGCTGACCGCCGCGCGCAGCGTTCGCTCATCCTGGGCGGCCGGCCGCACCAGCGTCTCGGCGTAGTTGACGAGCGAGAGCAGCAGCGAGACGCCGTCATGTGCGAGCTCGCGCAGTGCATGCGCCGCTGCTCGGTGATGCGCGTCCTGTCGATCGAGCGCGGCGATCACAACATCCGTGTCGAGCACGCAGACGGTCACGCACGCTCTTCGGCGCGAAGCCGGTCGAGATAGTCCGGCTCGTACAGGCCGTCGAACACGCCGAAGGCCACGTCGAGATCGCGTCTCGCCCGGCGGACGACGATCGCGTCGGGCCCCTCGGCCTCGATCGTCACCTCGTCTCCGGGAGCGAAGCCGGCGCTGGCGAGCGCGTCTACCGGGATCGTGATCTGGTGCTTTGCGGAGATCTTCGGCATCGCCTTTACCCTACAGTAAAGGTAGCTACGGGGAGCCGGGGGCCGGCCCATCGCCAATCTCCCGTTTGACAGGGCAACCCACCATCGGCTATTTACCCGATGCTGGTAAACCGAAATTGAGCGATGCCGGCCGATCGCTTGCCGTTCTCCCTCGCGGAGCCCGCGCGGAGCTATGGAGATGCCATGACTGCCAAGACTCGCGCCGGATCAACTTCCGCCCGCAGGCGTCGCCAGCCCGTCGACTCGATGTCGGCGCTGAACCTGGACGCGGCATCAAGCAGATGATCCGCTCTGAGCCCAGAGCCGGAACGTTCCGCGTGGCCCGGACACTGGCCATGGTCGTGGCCTTGGCCATCCTCTGCGGCCTCTCCACGTCGGCCCAGGCCAGTGACAACACCGGGCCTGCCAGAGCCATTCCGATCAACGCCGGAGTCCCGTTCTCCGGGGACTGGGCCGGAACGCCTCGACAGCACCGCACCGATTGCTGTGACTACTGGCACTGGTACCGACCGACGTTCCCGCTGCGGAACGGCGACACCGTACAGCTCGCTATCGACAACACCACCAGCGATCAGAGCACACAGGCCTGCTTCGTCGGGCCAGTGGACGAGTTCGGCGCCGACACAGCACTTGAGAACGACTGCCACACCGATGCGTTCGTCGACGACCACGCCGCCGGCCGCGAGTCGCTTGTCTACGACGACTCCCAGCCAAATGGGTTCCTCGTCGTGCGGGCGTTCTTCTGCTGTGGCGAGATTGCCGGTCAATACACAATGACCGTGGAGCGGGTCATCACCCGCATCAACATCGGCCTGGTACCGCCACAACGCGTCAGCCGCTCGTTCACCCTCACCGCTTCGCTGCGCTATGGGGATAACACGCCGGCGGCCGACGGTAGCGTCGCCTCATTGTTCTGGCGCCGCCACAAAGACTCACCCGGGCCTCAAGCCTTTACGTCGCTCGCGTCTGCCAGCTCGAGCGGTGGAATGGTCAACTTCTCCGCTAGCCTGCCGGATTCAGCAGGCCCGGAGGTCGAGCTTCGAGCTTGCGCACCACAGCCGGGTGGGACCGAGTCACGCTGCACATCGACGTTCACAGTCTCAGTGCTGTCGCGCTCCTCGGGGCAGCCGGTCCCCGCGGCGTGTCCTGCGGGCAACTCGGCGGGGGTACGCTGCCTTTCACGCGCAGACGGGTCGCTTGAGATCCACGGGACCGCAGGCAACGACCGAGTCGTCGGCTCGGAGCTGGGCGACCTGATCGGCGGCAAGAACGGCAACGACTGGATCGACGCGCGGGGCGGTGACGACGACGTTCGTGCCGGCCATGGCAACGATCATGTCGGTGGTCGAGGGGGAGCGGACAAGCTGCGTGGCGGGCCGGGGAACGACCGGCTTTGGGGCGACGGGGGCAACGACCGGCTGTTCGGCGAGCAGGGGAACGATCGTCTCACGCCCGGCAACGGGTACGACCGACTCAAGTGCGACTCGGGCCGTGATCGGGCCCTTCAGGTGAGTCGCGTCGATCTGGTGAACCGCGACTGCGAGCTGCGCTGACCCCGGCTGACGTGGTCGGTCGTCGGCTCGGGCACCGGCATCGCCGGCCCAGAACGGAGAGGGAGGGATTCGAACCCTCGAACGAGGTCAACCCCCGTTACGCGATTTCCAGTCGCGCCCGTTCAACCGCTCCGGCACCTCTCCGAGTGCGCTGCTGGCGCTGTCCGCGAAGGGTACCGGCCGGCGGACCGTCTGCGATCCTCCCCGGCGTGAGCACCGCCGTCGCCGACTGGCTTGCACGCCGCACGTACGCCGCCGGCGACTTCCCGCTCGAGCGGCTGCTCGCGGCGAAGGGCGCGACGTCCGTCAGCGTCGTGCTGCCGGCGCGCGAGGTCGCCGTCACGATCGGCCCGACGCTCGCGGCGCTGCGGCCGCTGCATGACGCCGGCCTGCTCGACGAGCTGCTCGTGATCGACGCGGCCTCGGCCGACGGCACCGCGCAGGTCGCGCAGGCCGCCGGGGCGACCGTCGTGCAGGAGGCGGAGATCCTCGCCGAGCACGGGCCAGCGCGCGGCAAGGGCGACGCGCTGTGGCGCGCCGTCCACGTCACGCGCGGCGACGTCGTCGCGTTCGTGGACGCCGACAGCGCCGGCTTCGACGCGCGCTTCGCGCTCGGCCTGCTCGGCCCGCTGCTGACCGATTCCGACGTCGCGTTCGTGAAGGGTGCCTACCACCGCCCGCTGACGGTCGGCGCCGAGACCGTGCCGGAGGGCGGGGGGCGCGTCACCGAGCTGCTTGCGCGCCCGCTGCTGAACCTGCACGTGCCCGAGCTGGCGGGGATCGTCCAGCCGCTCGCCGGCGAGGTGGCGGCGCGCCGCTCGCTGCTGGAGGCGCTGCCGTTCCCGGTCGGCTACGGCGTCGAGATCGCGAACCTGATCGACGCGCTGCGCCACGCCGGCCTCGACGCGCTCGCGCAGGTCGACCTCGGCGAGCGCCGCAACGCGCACCAGCCGCTGCACGCGCTCAGCGCGATGGCGTACGCGGTTCTCGTCGCGGCCGAGCGCCGCGTCCACGGCGACGCTGGGGCGCTCCCGCCGCCGCTCAGCCGTCCGCGCGCGGACGGCTCGCTCGCGCTGAGCGAGGTCGCCGTCGAGGAGCGCCCGCCGCTGCGCACGCTCCACCCCGCCGCTCAGCCGTAGAACCAGGCGATCGTCAGCAGCTGGCCGAACACGCCCCAGGCGACGCACGCGAGCACGAGCGCGACGCCGACCGTCCTGCCCCAGCGCTCGCCGGCGCCGCGCGCTGCCAGCACAAGCAGCGCGGCGAACAGCGCGAGCAGCGGCAGCAGGTAGCGGCCCTGGATCGCTCCGGCGATGCCCGGCGCGAAGCCGCGCAGCGCCACCATCCCGATCAACAGCACCAGGCCCGCGGCGATCGCGGCGTAGCCGATCAGCTCCGGCAGGCGCCGGCGTGCGGCCGCGCGCTCGCGCACGAGCGCGCGCAGCGCGAGCCCGCCCGCGAGCGCGAGCAGCAGCGCCGCGAGCTGGTGGACCCACTCGGCGTAGTTGACGACGGTCCAGCCGAACTTGCCGACGAACCCCTTCAGCCACAGCTGCCAGCCGGGGTAGAACTCCGGGAACGCGGTCTCCTGGCCGGGCAGGCGCGGCAGGAAGACCTGCCACAGGTAGCTCAGCTGGGCGCCCAGGCCGCCGTGGTCCTGGGGCGCTTCGGCGGGCGTGCGGGCGAGGATCCACGCGCGGTCCCACACGAGCGCGTCGAGCGCGCTCAGCAGCAGGTACGGCGCGACGGCGATCCCGACGACGATGCCGACGAGCCGCAGCGCGCGTCCGTTCAGCAGGCCGCCCGCGCTCGCGCGCGCCGCCAGCGCGACCGCCAGCAGCGCCCCCGGCACGAGCCCGTAGAAGTTGATCTTGCCGACGACGCCGGCCGCGACGATCGCGCCGATCCAGGCCGCGAGCCGCGGCGTCAGGCCGCGCCGGAACGCGACCGCGAGCGCGTAGAAGAGCGCGGCGCAGATCGGGAACAGCAGCGCGTCCGGGTTGACCCCGCCGGAGACGAAGCCGAGCAGCGGATGCAGCGCCGCGCCGAGTGCGCCGACGGTCCACGCCCACGGTCGTCCCGGCAGGCACTCGCGCACGAACAGGAACGCGAGCAGGGCGGTCGCGCCCGCCAGCAGCGCTGATACGGCGCGCATCAGCGCGAGCCGGTCGAGCAGCGTCGCGCCGCTCGCGACGCGGTAGGGGATCGCCTCCAGCGCGTAGTAGAGCGGCGGCTCGGGCGCCGCCGGCCCGGCCGCGTCGTTCGCGCTGCGGCGCGCAAGCTCGCGGTTCAACGCGGCGTCGAGCCGCCGCTGCTGGAGCGGCGACGTGACGGCGGCACCGAACGTGGGCGCGTCGAGCGAGCCGAAGCGCGTGGCGGTCATCGCCGCCACCAGCTCGGGTGCGAGCCGTTCCTCGCCGCGGCGGTCGACCGGCGGGCGCCCGGACTCGGCGAGCTGCTGCGCGTACGCCGCGTGCGTCTGCTCGTCCGGCACCTGGAACGCCGGCGTGATCAGCGACCAGGCGAGCGCGTTCAGCACGGCGACGGCGGCGACGCTCGCCGCGGTGAGCTGCCACGGCCCGCCGGGTGCGATCACCCCGCGCACGAGCGCGAGCACGGTGAGCGCGAGCGCTCCCAGCAGCAGCAGGCCGACCGCCCACGCGACCCACCTGCCGCCCCAGTCGCCGCGCCCGAGCGCCATGCGGTCGGCGACGGTCCCCGCGCGCTCCCACCACGAGGCGGTCCCGCGCTCCCCGTACGTGATCGGCAGGGAGGAGCCGGTCGGCCTGCCGTCGACCATGAGCCCGCCGACGCCCGGCGGCGTCGGCCCCCCTATCAGCCCCACCTGGCCACGCCCGTCGACGGCGAGGCAGACGCGCACGCCGTCGAGGTCACGCGACCGCGCGCGCAGCGGCGCCGCGTTCCCGCCGCCGCGCGCCGTGACGAGCATCGACGTGCGCTCGAGCGTCCGTCCGCCGCGGCTGAGCGTGACGGCGATGCGCGGTCCGACCTGCTGCGTGGGCTGGAGCGGCACCTGCAGCGCGGCGGCGCCCGCGGGCAGCAGCTCGCCTCCCTGGCAGATCCGCTGGCCCGGGCCGAGCGCGCCGAGCGGCAGCTGCGGCCACACGCCGTTCGTGCCGGCGCGCGGGGCCGCGGTGTGCGAGAGCGCCGTCGCGAGCCCCGCGGCAAGCGCCACCAGGCCCAGCACGAGGCAGGCGAGCGCGCGGCGGTCGAGCACGACGCGGGCGCGCGGCCGCGTCGTCGCCGCCTCGCGCGCGTCCTTCCGCAGCAGCGATCCGGTCATCGATCGTACGGGCGCACCGCGCCCTCCCCCAAGGCGTCGTGGTTCGTGCTACTCAACGCACCACTTTACTGACGGGAAAGAGCTCGGGCTGGGGTGTCGCAGAAGCGCCGGAGCTGCAGCCAATTCCTTGCCGTGCGATCGGAGATCAAGGCGCAAGGCGCGGCGATAGGATCGCGGGTATATGCCAGCTCACGACGTCCTCATCATCGGCGCGGGCCTCGCCGGCCAGCGCGCCGCGCTCGCGGCCGCCGACGCTGGGGCGTCGGTCGCGATCATCAGCAAGGTCCATCCCGTCCGGTCCCACTCGGTCGCCGCCGCCGGCGGCATCAACGCCGCCCTCAATCCCGAGGACACGTGGGAGTCGCACGCGTTCGACACCGTCAAGGGCTCCGACTACCTCGGCGATCAGGACGCGATCGAGATCATGTGCCGCGAGGCGCCCGACGAGATCCTCTGGCTCGAGCACGCGGGCGTGACGTTCCACCGCAGCCCGACCGGGCACCTCGGCACGCGCGCGTTCGGCGGCGCCTCGCAGGCGCGCACGTACTACGTCGCCGACATCACCGGCCAGGCGATCCTGCACGTGCTCTACGAGCAGCTGATGAAGCACCACGAGCGCGTCGACCGCTACGAGGAGTGGTTCACGACGCGGCTGCTGCAGGACGGGAGCGGCGCGTGCGTCGGCTGCGTCGCGCGCGACATCCGCACGGGCGCGCTCGAGGTCTTCGACGCGAAGTCCGTGATCCTCGCCTCCGGCGGCGCGGGCCAGGCGTTCAAGCCGACGACGAACGCGCTCATCTGCACCGGCGACGGGATCGCGCAGGCGTACCGCATCGGCGCGCCGCTGATGGACATGGAGATGATCCAGTACCACCCGACGACGCTCGCGGAGAACGGCTTCCTGATCACCGAGGGCGCGCGCGGCGAGGGTGCGCACCTGTACAACGCGCTCGGCGAGCGCTTCATGGAGAAGTACGCGCCGAACAAGCTCGAGCTGGCTTCGCGCGACGTCGTCTCGCGCGCCGAGCAGACGGAGATCGACGAGGGGCGCGGCTTCCCCGACGGCACGATCGCGCTCGACATCACGAAGGTCCCGCGCAAGCGCACGCTCGAGGCGCTGCGCGAGATCGTCAACATCGGCAAGGACTTCGCCGGCGTCGACATCACGCGCGAGCCGATCCACATCAAGCCCGGGATGCACTACATCATGGGCGGCGTGAAGACCGACTTCGACGGCCAGACGCCGATCCCCGGCCTCTACGCCGCCGGCGAGGTCGCCTGCGTCTCGGTCCACGGCGGCAACCGCCTCGGCGCGAACTCGCTGCTCGACACGCTCATCTTCGGCCGCCGCTCCGGCGCGCACGCCGCCGCCCGCGCGCGCGGCGTCGCGATGCCGAAGGCGCCGGTCAGCGTCCTCAGCGACGCGCAGGCCGAGATCGACCAGATCTTGAACCGGCCGACCGGCAACCGCCGCATCTCCGAGATCAAGAACGAGCTCGGCGAGACGATGAACAGATACGTCGCCGTCTACCGCGACGAGCAGGGCCTCGCGACCGCGCACGAGATCGTCCGCCGCCTCAAGCAGGAGGCGCCGGGCGCCGCGATCGACGACAAGGGCACGATCTTCAACCAGGACGTGCTGGCGGCGATCGAGCTCGGGTACATGCTGGACGTGGCCGAGGCGATCGTGATCGCGGCGCAGGAGCGCAGAGAGTCGCGCGGGGCGCAGTTCCGCACCGACTTCCCGGAGCGCAACGACGCCGACTGGCTGCACCACATCACGGTCTCGCTCAACGGCGACGGACCGGAGCTGGGAACTGCGCCGGTGACGATCACGAAGTGGCAGCCTCAGGCGCGGACGTACTAGGAGATAAGAACTGACATGGCCGAGTACACGCTGAAGCTCCGGCGCTACAACCCGCAGTCCGGCGAGGCGCCCTACTACGAGGAGTTCCAGGTCGACCTCGAGCCGCACCGCTCGGTGCTCGAGGCGATCCTGAAGGTCAAGGCCGAGCAGGACGGATCGGTCGGCATCCGCTGCTCCTGTCGCGCGGCGATCTGCGGCTCGTGCGGCGTGCGCATCAACGGCAAGGCCGGTCTCGCCTGCCACACGCACCTCGACGCCGCCGCGAAGACCGGCGTCAACGCCGACGGCACGACGATCCTCGTCGAGCCGATGGGCAACATGCCCGTCATCAAGGACCTGGTCGTCGACATGGACGCGGTCCACTGGAAGAAGATCGACCGCGTCACACCGTGGCTCATCAACAAGGAGCCGGTTCCCGAGCGCGAGTACGTCGTCCCGCACGAGAACATGGTCGACGTCACGCAGTCGATGGCCTGCATCCAGTGCGGCGCCTGCGTCTCCGACTGCCTCTCGATGGAAGTCGACCCGCTGTTCGTCGGCCCCGCCGCCTCCGCGAAGGCGTACCGCTTCGTCGGCGACCCGCGCGACGCCCAGCAGTACGAGCGCCTCAAGGACCTCGCCGAGGACCCGCACGGCATCTTCGACTGCACCCACTGCTTCAACTGCATCGAGGCGTGCCCGAAGGGCGTCGCGCCGATGAGCCAGATCATGCGCCTGCGCCGCGTCGCCACGAACGACCACCACATCGTCGATCGCAACAACGGCGAGCGCCACGAGCGCGCGTTCACGTCGCTGATCCGCGACTACGGTCTGCTGCACGAGGCCGAGCTGCTGCCGCGCTCCTACGGCGGCGACTCGTGGTTCGGCAAGTTCCACCCGGCCGCCGGGCAGGAGCTGCTCGACTCGCTGCCGGTCCTCGTGCGCGGGATCGCGCGCGGCAAGTTCACGCCGAAGAAGGCGATCTTCGGCCACAGAATCGGGAGCACCGACCTGAAGGCGGTCAAGGCGATCTACGAGAAGGTCGAGTCGAAGGACAGACGCTACGAGCTGAACCTCTACATCTCGGGCTACGAGGACGACGACAACGACGCGGCCGGCGCGCCTGCCGTCGCGACCGCGCCGAACGGCGGCATGCCGTCGGCGCCCGGCCCCAATGCCCACCGTCCTTCCTCCGCGAGCGAAAGCGAGTCCGCATGAAGGTCGCGTACTGGCCCGGCTGCGTGAGCCGCGGCTTCACCCCCGAGCTGCACGGCTCGATGGCTGCGGTCGCGCCGCTGCTCGACATCGAGCTGGTCGAGCTCGACCGCGCCTGCTGCACCGGCGCCGGCGTGATCGCCGAGCACAACCAGGAGCTGGCCGACACGCTCAACGCGCGCACGTTCGCGCTCGCGCAGGCGGTCGACGGCGCCGACCTGATGATGAACATCTGCTCGACCTGCCAGGGCGCGCAGAGCGAGTGCCAGGAGCGGCTGGACGCGAACAGCGAGTACCGCGACCACGTCAACCAGACGCTCGCGGCCGAGGGGCTCTCGTACGAGAAGGGCTTGACGAACAAGAACCTCCTGTGGCTGCTGGTCGAGGAGATCGGCCTGGAGAGCCTCAAGCGGAAGGTCAAGCGGCCGCTGACGAACCTCAAAGTCGGCCCGTTCTACGGCTGCTACATCGTGCGCCCGACCGACCGCCTCGGGATCGACGCCGAGCATCCGCGCGATCACTACCTGCACTGGGTGATCGAGGCGCTCGGCGGCACGGTGATCGACTACGCCGGCGTGCACAAATGCTGCGGCTTCCCGATCATCACGATGAACAAGGACGCGTCGCTCAAGCAGGCAGGGCGCCATCTGTCCGATGCGCAGGACGCGGAGGCCGACTGCCTCGTCGTGCCCTGTCCGCTGTGCCACCTCAACCTCGACCTGCAGCAGCCGCTCGCGAAGAAGGCGGTCGGCCGCGACGACCTGTCGATGCCGGTTCTGCACCTGCCGCAGCTCGTCGGCCTCGCGCTCGGGCTCGAGCCGAAGCAGCTCGGCATGAGCAAGCACGTCGTCAAGCCGACCTCGGTGATCGACTGGTCGAGCGCCGTCGTCGGCGCGCCGGTCCCCGCCTGATCCGGCGCCGTGCCGCGCGCCGGGGCGAGACCTCGGCGCGGGCCGGCCTGCCCGTCCGAGGCCTCGCCGGGCGGGTGGGCGGGTGGGCCCGGTACAGCCCGGGCCCGACCAGGGGGAGCATGGCCGGACCCGGGCGATGCGCCCCGGGAGTGGGAGGGGGGACCAACCTCGCCCGGGGCGGCTTCACGGCGGTCGGTAGCTTCCCTGCCCGCCGTGTCGGCATCCTCGCCGCTGCGCTCAGCGCTGTCGTCCCCTGCGGCGGGTGATCTTCGGGGGACCGCCTGGGGGAGGTACGGGTGAGGCGCGTCTCACCCGCGTGCCGATAGGATCCGGCGCGTGGCCGTCCCGCACGCCCGCGTCCGCGTCGTCATCGCTCGCTTCGAGGACTTGATCGACCGCGGCCTGCGGGCGCTGCTCGTGGAGGACGACCACGTCGAGCTGCTCGCGCGCGGCGTCCCGCACGAGCGGTTGCCGGCGGCGATTGCCGAGCACCGTCCGCAGGTCGCGCTGCTCAACTACGGCTCGCTGCGCACGCCGCTCGAAGTGCGCGAGCTGGTCGCGGCGCATCCCGGCACGCACCTGGTCGTGCTCGCGAATCGCCCCACGCCGACCGAGTGCAATCAGATGCTCGCGTTCGGGGCGACCGCCTGCCTGTCGAAGGAGACGCAGGCGCGCGACGTGCTGAGCGCGATCCACCTCGCCTCCCGCGGGCTGCAGGTGCTGCGACGGATGGAGGGCGAGGCCGCGGCGCCGCCGAGCGGCCCGGAGCTGCTGACGCCGCGCGAAGCGGTCGTGCTCGACCTGCTGCAGAGCGGCCGCTCGAACGGCGAGATCGCCGCCGAGCTGCACGTCGGCGTCGAGACCGTGCGCACGCACGCGCGCAACATCTACCGCAAGCTCGGCGTGCGCTCCCGCCGCGAGCTGGCGCGCACGTAGGCGTGACCACCGGTCATTGAACTAATTAACTGTTCGCTGTTTTCCCTCTTCGTATAATTGTCATCGGCCGTGTGAGAGATCGTTATGGTCGCTCCATGGGGGCCTCCGCACGACTGCTCGCGATCGATGCCGGAGACACGATCGACCGGCTCGCGGACGAAATCCGCAGGGCGCTCCGCGACCTCGGGCGCCGTGGAGCGGTCGTCGCCGTCTCGGGCGGCGTCGACTCCGGCGTCGCGGCGGCGCTGGCGGTGCGCGCGCTCGGACCGCGCCGCGTGCTGCTGCTGCGCCTGCCGGAGCGTGACATCGGGCAGCATGCGTCCGACCTCGGGCTGGAGCTCGCGCAGGCGCTCGGCGCGCCGAGCGAGGAGGAGTCGATCACGGCCGCGCTGGAGGGGCTCGGCTGCTACCGCCGCCGCGACGCCGCCATCCGCATGGCCTTCCCCGAATACGAGCCGACGTGGCGCCACAAGCTCGTGCGCTCGGCGCCGACCGGCGCGATCATCTCCTTCTCGCTCGTCGTCGAGCGTCCGGACGGCTCGACCGAGGAGCGCGTGCTGCCGTCGGCCGCGTATCGCGCGCTGATCGCCGCCACGAACATGAAGCAGCGCGTGCGCAAGCTGATCGAGTACACATGGGCCGACCAGCTCGGCTACGCGGTGATCGGCACGCCCAACCTGCTCGAGTTCGATCAGGGATTCTTCGTCAAGGGCGGCGACGGGCTCGCCGACATCAAGCCGATCGCACACCTCTACAAGACGCAGGTGTACGAGCTCGCGCAGGCGCTCGGCCTGCCGGACGCCATCGCGTGCCGGGCGCCGACGACGGAGACGTTCTCGCTTCCGCAGACGCAGGAGGAGTTCTACTTCGGCCATCCCTATGACCGCATGGACCTGCTCGTCTGGGGCTGCGACGGCGCCGTGCCGGCGAGCGAGCTGGCACCGCACGTCGGTCTGTCCGAGGAGGCGGTCGAGGCGGCTTACTGGGAGATCGACCGCCGCCGCGCCGCCACGCGCTACCTGCACGCGCCCGCGGCGATGCTCGGCATCCCGCAGCGCAGCGCCGAGCGCGAGCCCGTCCGGCTCGGGTAGCTGCGTCCGTCGGCACGCGCGCGACCCGTCGCGTATCGTCGTATCGGCGACAAAGGGGAACGGGGGATGTGCGGGATCGCAGGCATCGTGCGGGCCGATCCGGGCGCGCCGGTCGCGGAGGACGCGCTGCGCCGGATGGCCGCCGCGCTGCGCCACCGCGGGCCGGACGGCTGGGGGATGGCCCGCGAGCCTGGCGCCGGGCTCATCTCGACTCGGCTCGCGATCTTCGACGTGCCGGGCGGTTGGCAGCCGATGCGCGGCGAGCAGGGGACGCTGCTCGTCTACAACGGCGAGGTCTACAACCATCCGGAGCTGCGCGAGCGGCTCGGCGGCGCCTTTCGCACGACGAGCGACACGGAGGTGGTCCACCGGCTGCTGGAGCGCGAGGGGCTCGCCGCGCTCGAGCGCCTGAACGGCCAGTTCGCGTTCGCGTGGTGGGAGCCGCGCGAGCGCCGCCTGACGCTCGTGCGCGACCGCTTCGGCGTGCGCCCGCTGCACTGGACGGCGCTGCCCGACGGCGGGATCGCGTTCGCCTCCGAGGCGAAGGCACTGTTCGCGAGCGGCGAGGTCGCCGCCGCGCCCGACCTCGCCGGGATCGACGAGGTCTTCACGACGTGGGGCGCGCGCGCCCCACGCACCGCGTTCGCGGGCGTCGCGCAGCTGCCGCCGGGCGGACTGCTCGTGTGGGAGGACGGCGCCGTCGTCGCCCGGCGCACGTGGTGGGAGCCGGAGTACGACGCCGGCACGCTCGCCGGGCGCGCCGCCGTGCGGTCCGCCGACGCGGCCGGCCCCGACTCCCTTCCCGAGCTGCTCGCCGACGCCGTGCGCCTGCGCCTGCGCGCCGACGTCCCGGTCGGCACCTACCTGTCCGGCGGGCTCGACTCCAGCCTCATCACCGCGCTCGCGCAGCAGGCCAGCGACCACGAGCTGCGCACCTTCTCGGTCGCCTTCCACGACGCCCGCTACGACGAGCGCGCCTTCCAGCAGCAGGTCGCGCACGCGCTCGGCACGCGCCACCACGTCGTCGAGGTCGGATCGCGGGAGATCGCGGACGGCTTCCGCGCCGTCGTCGCGCACGCCGAGACGCCGCTGGTCCGCACCGCGCCCGTCCCGCTCTACCTGCTCGCGCAGGCGACGCGCGCGCAGGGCATCACGGTCGTCGCCACCGGCGAGGGCGCCGACGAGCTGTTCTGGGGCTACGACCTCTTCAAGGAGACTGCCCTGCGAGAGCTGCATGCGCGCGAGCCGGCGCGTGCGGAGGCGCTGCTCGACGAGCTGTACCCCTACCTCGACGTGCCGGCCGAGCGGCGCGGCCCGGCCTGGAGGCGCTTCTTCTTCGAGGCCGGCGCGCCGGACGACCCGCTCTTCTCGCATCAGCCGCGGATCGCCGCGACGGGCTTCGTGCGGGCGTTCTACCGGCCGGAGGTCGCGCAGGCGCTGTCCGGGAACGGCGGCGACCCGCTCGCCCGCCTGCGCGCCGACCTCCCAGCCGCGTTCGCGCGCTGGAGTGCGCTGGAGCGCGCCGCATATCTGGAGCTGACGACGCTGCTCGCGTCGAACCTGCTCGCCGCGCAGGGCGACCGCGTCGCGATGGCGCACGGCGTCGAGGGTCGCTTCCCGTTCCTCGACCACCGCGTGTTCGCGCATGCTGCGGCGCTGCCGCCCGAGCGCAAGCTCGGACCCGGGCTGCGCGAGAAGGCGGAGCTGCGCACGCTTGCCGAGCGGCTGCTGCCGCACGCGGTGGTCGAGCGGCCGAAGCAGCCGTACCGCGCGCCCGCGGTCGCGCCGTTCTTCGGCGAGCATGCGCCGGATTGGGTGGAGGAGCGGCTCGAAGCGCGCGCTCTCGACGAGGTCGGCATCTTCGACCCGACGCGCGTCGCGGGCCTGCTGCGGCGTTGCCGCGCCGGCAAGGCGGGCGGCTTCCGCGAGGGGATGGCGCTCGTCGGCATACTGTCCACGCAGGTGTGGCACGAGCGCTTCTGCGGGGTTGGTTCCGGCGCCACGTCGGATTGGCCCGCCGAACGCTCCGAGCCACGGGTGCGGATCGACGCCGCCGAGGGGATCACGAGCCAGTAGGGGGGATCGATGGGGGAGATGGAGGTCGGCACGGGGCTGCGCGCGGAGCTGCGCGCCTACATCGAGGAGGCGTTCCTCTACCTGCACCCGGACGTCGAGCTGCGCGACGACGACCAGTTCCTCGAGCTCGGGGTGATCGACTCGCTCGGCTTCGTCGAGCTGGTCGAGGAGGTGCAGACGCGCTACGGGATCGCCGTCGACGCGCTCGAGATCACAGAGGAGAATTTCGGCTCGCTCGACGCGCTCGTCGCGTTCGTCGAGCGGCGGCGCCCGTCGTGAGCACGCTCGATGCCGACCTGCGCCGCGCCGCCACGGCCGCGCCCGGCAAGGAGGCGCTCGTCGCGGGCGATCGCCGCGTGACGTTCGGGCAGCTCGACGCCGCCGCGAGCGCGCTCGCCGCGCGCCTGCGCGCATGCGGCGTCGCGCGCGGCGACCGCGTCGCCATCCTGCTGCCGAACGGCATCGAGGCCGCGGTCGCGATCTACGGCGCGCTGCGCGCCGGCGCGGCGTTCGTCCCACTCAACCCGACAATCAAGGCGGACAAGCTCGCCTACGTGCTCGACGACTGCGAAGCGACGGCGGTGGTCACGGACTCCGCGCTCGCCGAGCTCGCCGAGCAGGCCCGCGCAGAGGCGCCGAGCGTGCAGCACGTGCTGGACGCGCGCGGGACGCGATCTTGCGATGCGGCCAGTGTTTCATGGCCAGGCAGCGCAAGATCGCGACCCGCGCCTGCCACCAGCGCCGGGCCGATCTCCGTCGACCTCGCCGCGATCGTCTATACGTCCGGCTCGACCGGTCGCCCGAAGGGCGTCACGCTCACGCACGCGAACATGACGTTCGCGGCCGGCGCGATCGTCGAGTACCTCGGCATGCGCGCCGACGATCGCGTCCTGTGCGTCGTCCCGCTGTCGTTCGACTACGGGCTCTACCAGCTGCTGATGTGTGTGCGCGTCGGCGCGACGCTGATCCTTGAGAAGGGCTTCGCCTTCCCAGGCCGCGTGCTGGAGCTGCTGCAGCGCGAGCACATCACCGGCCTGCCGGCGGTCCCAACGATCTTCCAGGTGCTGAGCGCAACGCTCGGCGACCAGGCACCGGACCTCCCGCATCTGCGCCTCCTCACGAACACGGCCGCCGCGCTCGCGCCCGCGACGATTGAGGCGTTGCGCGCGGCCTTCCCGAGGGCGCGCCTCTACTCGATGTATGGCCTCACCGAGTGCAAGCGTGTCTCCTACCTGCCGCCCGAGCAGCTCGACGCACGGCCGGAATCCGTCGGCATCCCGATCCCCGGCACAGAGGTGTGGATCGAGGACGACGCCGGCGTCAGACGGCAGCCCGGCGAGGTCGGCGAGCTGGTCGTGCGCGGCGCGCACGTGATGCAGGGCTACTGGAACGACCCCGACGCGACCGCGGAGCGCCTGCGCCCGGGACGCTGGCCGTGGGAGCGCGTGCTGGCGACCGGCGACCTCTTCCGCCAGGACGATGAGGGCTTCCTGTACTTCGTGGGCCGCCGCGACGACATCCTCAAGTCGCGCGGCGAGAAGGTCGCGCCGCGGGAGGTCGAGGCCGTCCTGCACGTCGCCGAGGGCGTGCGCGCGGCGGTGGTGGTCGGCGCACCGGACCGCCTGCTCGGCACCGCGATCGTCGCCTACGTCGTCCCAACCGACGGCGCACAGCTCCAGCCGGCCGCGCTCCGCCGGCACTGCGCCCGGCACCTCGAGGACTACATGGTTCCCGCACGCATCGAGCTGCGCGACACCCTCCCAACGACCCCGAACGGCAAGGTCGACCGCAGGGCGCTCGCGCAGCAAGCCGCCGAGGCGGCCGTCACCCGCTGACGCGCGCGGGACGCGATCTTGCCCTGCGGCCAGTGTTTCATGGCCAGGCAGGGCAAGATCGCGTCCCGCGCCTGCCACAAGCGCCGAGAGCTACGCCGCCCGGGCCGCGGCCCGCAGCATGCCCCGCGAGTGCAGCAGCTCGGCGATCTGCAGAGCGTTCGTCGCGGCACCCTTGCGCAGGTTGTCCGACACGATCCACAGGTCCAGCGCCTGCGAGTTGCCCGGGTCGCGGCGGATCCGGCCGACGAACACGTCGTCCCTGCCGTCCGCCTCGATCGCCATCGGGTAGATGCCGGCGCCCGGGTCGTCGAGCACCGTCACGCCCGGCGCCGCGCTCAGCAGCTCGCGCGCCTCGTCCGGCGAGAGCGGAGAGCGCGTCTCGACATTGACGGCCTCCGAGTGGCAGTTGAGCACCGGCACGCGCACGCACGTCGCGCTGACGCGGATCGAGCCGTCGCCGAGGATCTTGCGCGTCTCGTTGATCAGCTTGCGCTCCTCGTCGGTGTGGTCGTCGCCGGGGGCGAACGAACCGGCGTGCGGCAGCGCGTTGAACGCGATCCGGTGCGCGTAGACGGACACCTCGGGGTCCTTTCCGTGCAGCAGCGCGTGCGACTGGTCGAGCAGCTCGTCGACGCCCTTCTTGCCGGTCCCCGACACCGCCTGGTAGGTCGAGACCACGAGCCGCTCGATGCCGGCCGCGTCGTAGAGCGGCTTGAGCGCGACGACCATCTGCATCGTCGAGCAGTTCGGGTTCGCGACGATCCCCTTGCGCACGTCGGCCAGCGCGTCGGGGTTGACCTCGGAGACGACGAGCGGCACGTCGTCGTCCATCCGCCACTTCGAAGAGTTGTCGATGACGATCGCTCCGGCCGCGGCGAAGCGCGGCGCCCACGCGCCGGAGGTCGCGCCGCCGGCCGAGAAGATCGCGATGTCGAAGCCCTGGATCGTCTCGTCGGTAAGCGGCTGCACGACGCCGACGCCGTCCAGCTCCGAGCCGGCCGAGCGCTCCGAGGCGAACGGCACGAGCTCGCGCGCAGGGAAGCCGCGCTCGCGCAGCAGCCGCAGCATCACGCCGCCGACCTGGCCGGTCGCGCCGACCACCGCGAGGCGGTAGGGGGCGGGTGGGCGGGATTCGATCCTCATCGCGCCTGCTCCCCGATCGGCCGCTCCTGCTGGATCGCGTCGGCGCCCAGCTCGAACGCCGCGTGCAGCGCCTGCACCGCGTCGGCGACGCGGTCGCTGCGGATCACGCACGAGATCTTGATCGGCGAGGTCGAGATCATCTCGATGTTGATCCGCTCGCCCGCGAGCGTACCGAAGACCTTCGCGGCGACGCCGGGATGCGACTTCATCCCCGCGCCGACGATCGAGACCTTGCCCATCTCCGGCTCGTCGTCGATCCTGCCGATGCCGAGCTCGTCGACCAGCGGCTCGAGCGCCTCGCGCGCGGTGCGCAGGTCTTCGCGCGGGACGGTGAACGACAGCTCGGCGCCTTCGCGCCCCTCGCCGAGCGGCTCGTTCTGGATGATCATGTCGACGTTGCAGCTCGCGTCGGCGAGCGCCTCGAAGATCCGCGCCGCCGCGCCCGGCTCGTCGCGCACGCCCGTCAGCGTGACGCGGGCCTCCTCGGTCGAGTGCGTGACGGCGGTGATGAGGGCGTGCTCCATGGTCTCCTGCTCTCCGACGACGAATGTACCGGGGCCGTCCTCGAAGCTGGAACGGCAGTGGATGCGGACCCCGTGGTTGCGCGCGTACTCGACCGAGCGCAGCTGCAGCACCTTCGCGCCCGAGGCGGCCATCTCCAGCATCTCCTCGAACGAGACGACCTCGAGCTTGCGCGCGTCCGACACGATGCGCGGGTCGGCGCTGTAGACGCCCGAGACGTCGGTGTAGATCTCGCACACGTCCGCGTCGACCGCGGCCGCGAGCGCGACGGCGGTCGTGTCCGAGCCGCCGCGGCCGAGCGTCGTGACGTCGCGCGAGGTCGTCGACATCCCCTGGAAGCCGGCGACCAGCACGATCATGTCCTCCGCGAGCGCGGCCTCGATGCGGTCGGCTCTGACGTCGAGGATGCGCGCCTTCGTGTGCGAGGCGTCGGTCACGATGCCGGCCTGCGAGCCGGTCAGCGAGATCGCGCGGTGCCCGAGGTCGTGGATCGCCATCGCGCACAGCGCGCACGAGATGCGCTCGCCGGTCGACAGCAGCATGTCCATCTCGCGCGGGTCGGGCGCAGGGGAGATCTCGTCTGCCGCGGCGATCAGCTCGTCGGTCGTCTTCCCGCGCGCGGACAGGACGGCGACGACGCGGTTGCCCTGCTCGCGCGCTGCGACGATCCGCCGCGCCGCGCGCTTGAGGCGCTCGGCGTCGGCGACGGACGTCCCGCCGAACTTCATCACGACCGTTCCGGACATGGGCGCACAGAGTAGATGGCAGGGCGAGTCGGCGGCGGACGGCGTCAAAGCCGTCCGCCGTCGAGGCGCACCCGACGGGACTCGAACCCGCAGCTTTCCGCTTAGGAGGCGGCCCCTCTAGCCAGTTGAGGTACGGGTGCTCGCCCGCGCTCGACGAATCGAGCAATGTCGCGCGGCGTCGATTCGAATCCCCCGGCGCCGAGCGTCCCCCTCCTGCGGCAACCATAACGAGGCGCGAAGAAGGCTGTCAACCGGCAGGAGGCGCCGACGGCGATGCGCGATCCGGCTATGCTCGTCCGCGTACGCGGCGGGGGATCGCAGCGACGCCGCGCGCCGACCAGCTGGGGGGACATGACCACGCGCACCGACGCCACCGACGCCGCCGTCGCGGCCGTGCCGAATCTGCTCGACGAGCTCGACGCGGCGCTCGCGCGCATCCAATCCCGCCGCCCGGCCCGCTCGCCTCGCTCGTCGTCCCGCACAACCTGCGCGGCTGCGACGTCTTCCTCGCGGGTCGCCGCAGCGGCTGGGCCGCCGAGTCGGGCGAGACGGTCGGCGGTGCGCTCACCGCCCACCCGGCGGTGCGCGAGGCGCTGCTCGATCCGAGCGGGAACCGCGTGCTGTTGCGGCTCGCCGACGAGCGGGTCGCCGCGGCTGGGTCCGCGCTCGAGGGGCTCGCCGTCGAGCCGTTCCTCGGCCGCGACCTCGCGACCACCGAGCGCATGGTCTTCGACTATTGCGACCCGAACGCGACGAAGGCGCTGCACGTCGGCCACCTGCGCAACGTCGCGCTCGGCCACGCGCTCGGCTGCCTCGCCGCCTCGCTGGGCGCCGAAGTCGTGCACGAGACGCAGATCGGCGACATCGGACGTCAGGTGGGCGAGGCGATGGCGGGCTACCTGCAGCACTTCGCCGGCGAGACGCCCGAGACGACCGGCCTCAAGAGCGACCGCTTCGTCGGCCGCTGCTACAGCCGCTACGTCGAAGGGCTCGCGCCGGCGGAGGTCGGCGGGGGCGGCGAGCGCGACCCGGCGCTCTCGCGCGAGGACGGCTCCTACGACGACCTCGCCGAGCAGCTGCTCGCGCGCCTCGACGCCGGAGACCCGGAGGTCGTCGCGCTGTGGAGCAGGATGCGGGACTGGGCGGTCGCCGGCCACGACGCGACGCTCGCGCGCCTCGGCATCCGCTTCGACCGCTTCATCTGGGAGGTCGACTACCTCGAGCGCACGCACAGGCTGACCGAGCGAGCGCTCGAGGAGGGGATCGTGCGGCGCTCCGACGACGGCGCCGTGGTCACGCACGAGCACGAAGACGGCCACCTGCTGCTGCATCGCCCCGACGGCTTCCCGACGATCCACATGCGCTGCCTCGCGATGTGGCACGAGACCGGGCGGGAAGTGCTCGACGGCTGGACCTCGGTCGCGATCATGGGCGCCGAGTGGGAGCAGCTCATGCAGCAGGGCGTCGAGCTGCTCGAGGGGCTCGCGGGCGGCGACGAGGTTCACCCGACGCATTGGGTCCTCTACGGCATGGTCACGAGCGGCACGCGCGCGATCAAGTCGAGCAGCGGCGAGCCGTGGCTGATCGACGACCTGCTCGACGAGCTGGTGCGCGACGAGCGGCTGCGCGCGCATGCGCACGCGCGCGCCGACGCTGAGCGGCTCGCCGCGATCTCGGCGCTCGGCCTCTGCATCGACTTCCACCCCCGCAAGCCGCTGCCGCTGGAGCCGGAGATGCTGCTCGAAGAGCGCGCCACCGGCTGGACGCTCGCGCGCGCCTGGGCGCGGGCGTGGCAGCCGCGCTTCGACGGCGACCCGCGCCCTGCGCCCGAAGACGAGGACTACCGCTCGCTCGTGCTGCGCTCGCAGCTGCACCGCCGGCTCGCCGAGCGCTCGCTGCGGGCGTTCGACCTGCGTCCGCTCGTCGCGCTCCACCTGCACGCGGCGGAGTGGTTCCTCGCGCAGGAGGATCCGTCGCCGAGCGTCGCGCGCGCGATGCGGGGCCTGCTGGAGTGCGGGATGCGGGCGCTCGGAGTGGGCCCGGATCCTTTGCGATCCGGTGTGTGAGCCGGTAATCTCGAAACGAGCCGGCGCAGTCTGCGCCGCTGGGGGAGCGAGGACGCGTCCCGCTGCGTGTGGCGGCGGCGACGGGACCTCGCCGTCATCGCGATGAGGGGGATCTGATGCGGTCGAAGCTTGGACTCGACGCCGGACTCGTGCGTTCCTGCCGCGCCGCCGCGGCAAGGGTCGCGAGGCAGGTGGCCGAGGAGACCGCGGGCAGGACCACCGTCGCCGTCGAGCGCACCGTCGCGCGGACGCTCGGCGTCGACGGCGTCGACCCCCATGACATCCCGCTGCCGAACGCGCTCGTCGACCACGTCGCGGACTTCGGCGGCCTCTCGCGCGGCGTCGCCGCGTGGGTCGGCAACGCGATGGTGCAGACGGATCGCTCGGCCGCCGAGGTGGCGGTCGCCGTCGGCGACGGCTCGCTGTCGCTGGGCGACCTGCCGTGGGCCGAGCGCGAGGCGATCGAGCGCGCGGTCGCGGACGCGCACGGGACGACCCTGTCGGAGATGCAGTCGCGCTGCGCGCAGCGCGACGCGCTGCGCGAGGAGCTCGGCGAGCAGGCGCACCCACACCGTTACGTGCTGACGGCGACCGGCAACGTCTACGAGGACCGCGACCATGCGCTCGCCGTCGCGCAGGCCGGCGGCGACATCATCGCGGTGATCCGCTCGACCGCGCAGAGCCTGCTCGACTACGTGCCCTACGGCCCGACGACCGAGGGCTACGGCGGCACGTTCGCGACGCAGGCGAACTTCCGCATCATGCGCGACGCGCTCGACGAGTGGTCGCGCGAGCACGGCCGCTATGTGCGCCTGTCGAGCTTCTGCTCCGGTCTCTGCATGCCGGAGATCGCGGCGATGGGCGCGCTCGAGGGGCTCGACAACATGGTCAACGATGCGCTCTACGGGATCCTCTACCGCGACCTCAACATCCGGCGCACGATGATCGACCAGCGCGTCTCGCGCGCGATCAACGGCCGCTTCGGGGTCATCATCAACACGGGCGAGGACAACTACCTGCGCACGGCCGACGCGATCGAGGCGGCGCCGTCGGTCGTCGCCTCGCAGTTCATCAACTACTTCCTCGCGCGCGACTGCGGCCTGCCGGACGAGCAGATCGCGATCGGCAACTCGTTCGAGATCAGCCCCTCGGTCGAGAACGGGCTGCTGTACGAGTGGGCGCACGCGCAGCTCACGCGCGAGCTGTTCCCGGACTGCCCGGTCAAGTACATGCCGCCGACCAAGCACATGGACGGCAACCTCTTCATGACGCAGGCGTGCGACACGCTGTTCAACCTCATCACCATCGCGACCGACCAGGAGATCCAGACGATCGGCATCCCGACCGAGGGGATCTTCACGCCGCACATCCACGACCGCGTGCTCGGCATGGAGTGCTCCAACTACGTCTTCACGGCCGCCCGCTCGCTCAGCGACGAGATCGAGTTCAGGTCCGACGGCTTCATCGTCAGGCGCGCCGCCGAGGTGCTGCGCGACGCGCACGCGATGCTGGAGGAGATCGTCGAGGTCGGCCTGTTCGCGGCGGTCGGGCGCGGCGTGTTCGGCGACGTCTCGCGCACGCTCGACGGCGGGCGCGGCGCCGACGGCATCTACGAGACCGCCGAGGACTATCTCAACCCGCTGCACGGGGCGGTGGAGGCGCCGGCCGGTGTCTAGTGCGGTCCCGCGCCCCGCAGCGCCGGAAGCGGTCCGGCCCTACGGCGACCATCTCGACGACGGACTGGTCCAGCTGAGCTTCACGCTGCCGGTCGACAACGGGCCGCTCGCGCGCGAGGCGGCGCTCGCGCTCGTGCGCGATATGGGGCTGATAAAGCCGGAGGTCGTGCACGCGAAGGCGCTGACCGAGGGCTACACGTACGTCGTGATGTTCGCGCAGTGCCAGCACGCGGTCGACACGAGCCAGCTCACGGCCTCGCGCTCGGCGGCGCCTGCGATGAGCGAGGAGGAGGTCGAGGCGTTCGTGGCCGAGCAGGTCGGCCGTCCGATCGTCGTGATCGGCGCGAGCACCGGCACCGACACGCACAGCGTCGGGATCGACTCGATCCTCAACCTGAAGGGCTTCGACGGCCGGCACGGGCTCGAGGCCTACCACTGGTTCCGCACGCACAACCTCGGCAGCCAGGTGGCGAACACCGCGCTGCTGGCGAAGGCGTTCGAGCTCGAGGCCGACGCGATCCTCGTCTCGCAGACCGTCACGCAGCAGGGGCTGCACCTGCACAACCTGACCGAGCTCGTCGAGCTGGTCGAGGCCGAAGGCCGGCGGCGCGACATGCTGCTCGTGTGCGGCGGCCCGCGCATCTCCGACGAGCTGGCGAAGGAGCTCGGCTTCGATGCCGGCTTCTCGAAGGGGACGTATCCGAACGACGTCGCCTCCTTCATCGCGCAGGAGATCGCCGCCCGTACCAGGCCCCCGGTCGGGGCGTCCGCGGCCGCACCGGGGAACTAGGGCCCGTGCGCATCTCGGACGCGATCGCGCCCGCCGCGCGGGTGGCGCTCGTCGGGCTTGCCAAGAACACCGGCAAGACGGTCACGCTCGGCGCGATCCTCAGCGAGCTGGAGGCGCGCGGAGAGACGTTCGGGGTCACCTCGATAGGCCGGGACGGCGAGGCGTCCGACGCGCTCGACAACGCTATCGCCAAGCCGCCGATCCGCCTGCCCTCGATGGCGCTCGTCGCGACGACCGAGCCGCTGCTGGAGCGCAGCGGCACGCGCGCGGAGGTCGTCGTGCGCACGGACCACCGCACGCCGCTCGGGCGCGTCGTCGTCGCGCGGCTGCTGGAGCGCGGCGCGGTCGAGGTCGCCGGGCCGACCGCCGCCCAGGACGTCGGCGAGGTCGTCTCGACGATGCGCGAGCTCGGGGCCGAGCGCCTGCTCGTGGACGGCTCGATCGATCGCCGCGCCGGCGCCTCTCCGCGGCTGGCGGACGGCGTCGTGATGTCGACGGGGGCGGTGCTGAGCGCGGACCTCGACCAGCTCGCGCGTCGCACGAAGGCTGCCGTCGAGCTGCTGACGCTGGCGGCGGTCGCCGATCCGGAGCTGCACATGTGGGCGGCGGCGCTGGAGGCGAGCGCGCTGCTGCTGGACAACGGCGAAGCGGTCCCGCTCGACGCGCGCGTCGTGCACGACCGCGTCGAGGAGATCGTGCCGCTGCTGCGCGGGCGCGACGACGTGCGCGCGGTCGTCGTCAGAGGGGCGCTGTGCGAGCCGCTGCTCGATCAGCTCGGGCGCGTGCGGCGCAGCGTGCCGCTGACGGTGATCGCCGACGACGCCACGAGAGTCTTCCTGCAGCGCGGCACCTGCGCCCGCTACCGCGCGCGCGGCCTCGACTTGGCTGTTCTGCAGCCGATCCCGTTGCTGGCGGTCACGACGAACCCGGTCGCGCCGCTGCGCCACCGCTTCGACGCGCACGAGCTGCGAGCGCGGATCGCGGACGAGCTGCCCGGCGTCCCGGTGCTCGACGTGCTGGCCGACGAGCCGGCCGCGGACCGTGTGCCCGTCCCGGCGTAGCTAGCCGAGTCGCCTGCGACCCATGAACGCGCGGCCGAGCGTCAGCTCGTCGGCGTACTCGAGGTCGGCGCCGACCGGGAGCCCGCTTGCAAGCCGCGTGACCGTCACCTCCGGCGCGCGCTCGCGCAGGTGCTCGGCGATGTGCAGCGCGGTCGCCTCGCCGGTCGTCGTCGGGTTCGTCGCGAGCACGACCTCGCGGATGCCCTCCGACTGGCCGTCGTTGGCGTCGAGCGCCGGCTGGTGCGTGCCGTCCACGCGCGCGAGCAGCTCGGCGATCCGCAGGTCCTCGGGATCGACGCCGTCGATCGGCGACAGCGCGCCGCCGAGCACGTGGTAGCGGCCGTGGAACTCGTGCGTGCGCTCGACCGGGATGATGTCGCTCGGCTCCTCGACGACGCAGACGGCCGCCGGCTCGCGGCGCTCGTCCGCGCAGATGCGGCAGCGCGGGCCGTCGGCGAGGTTGAAGCAGATCTCGCACAGGCCGATCCGCTCCTTCACCTCGCGGATCGCGTCGGCGAGCGCGAGCGCGTCCTCCTGCGGTGCGCGCAGCAGGTGGAACGCGAGCCGCTGCGCGGTGCGGCCGCCGATGCCGGGCAACTTGCCCAGCTCGGTCACGAGCCGCTGGACCGGTGGGGAGAAGCTCGACAGAGCGTCTCCTAGAACCCCGGCAGGCCGAGGCCGCCCAACGGACCGGCCCCACCCGCCCCGCCGAGCCCGCCGGTGATGCCGCCGAGCTTCTTCGAGGCCAGCTCCTGCGCCGCGCGCAGCGCCTCGTTCACGGCCGCCAGCACCATGTCCTGCAGCAGCTCGACGTCCTCCGGGTCGACCGCCTCCGGGTCGATCGCGATCGACTTGACGTCGAGGTCGCCGCTGACCTTCACCGTCACCATGCCGCCGCCCGCCGAGGCTTCGACGACTTCGTCCTTCAGCTGCTCCTGCGCGGCCATCATCTCGGCCTGCATCTTCTGGACCTGCTTGAGCATCTGCTGCATGTTCGGCTGCGGCATCAGGTGCCTTCCTCGTCGTCGATCAGCTCCTCTGCGTCGAACTCTGCCACGAAGCGGTCGACGAGCTCCTCATCCGTGGGAGCGATCGGGGCCGGCATGCCCGGCAGCTCGACGGTCAGCTCACGCAGCTCGTAGCGCGGGCGCACGGCGGTGCCGGCGAGCGACCGCACCGCCTCGGCGACGCGCTGGCGGTGCTCGTCGCGCTCGGCCGTGCCTTTGAAGAACGACTCCTCGCGCGCGAACGCGAACGTCGCTTCGCCGCCCGCGACCTCGACCGGCTGCGCCTTCTCGAGCGCCGCGGCCAGCAGTCCGTTCTCGGCGCGGATCGCATCGACGACCGCCGGCCACAGCTCGCGCAGCGCGGCGAGATCCAGCTCACCGGCCGGGGTGGGCGGGGCGGCAGGGACGGGTTCGGGCGGCGCGACCGGCTCGGGCTTCGGCTCCGGCTCGGCGGGCGCGGAGGCCGCTACCGCGGCGGCCGTGCTCGGTCCGAGGCCGGTCGGCGCGGGTGTGGGACGAGCGGGCGCGGCCACGGGTGGCGCCGGCGGCGGGGATGCGGCTGGCGGCGCCGACGGAGGCGCCACGGGCGCCGGAGTCGCCGGGGCGGGCGGTGCCGCGGCGGGTGCCGGCGGCGCTCCACCCGCCAGCTGCGCCTCCAAGCGGTCGATCCGCGCGAG
Organism: uncultured Actinomycetes bacterium; assembly: GCA_963770165.1. Classification (GTDB taxonomy): domain Bacteria; phylum Actinomycetota; class Thermoleophilia; order Solirubrobacterales; family Solirubrobacteraceae; genus Conexibacter. Next base: position 99,607 of record CAVYOK010000003.1, on the reverse strand, counting down.
CAGCGCCTTCGCCGAGGGATCGACCTCGGGCGCGGCCGCCTTCACGAGCGCGAGCTCGAGCTGGATGCGCGCCTGCGCCCCGTTCGCCAGCGCCTCGAGCGCGTCCGACAGCAGGTCCAGCAGCCGCATTACGTCCTGTCGTCCGAGGGCGGCCGCCTGCGCCGCGAGCCGCTCGTCGCGCTCAGGCGTCAGCCGCAGCTCCGCCGGCACCTCGCCGAGCACCTGCACCGCCAGCAGCTCGCGCACGTGCGCCTCCAGCTCGCGCACGAGCTGGCCGGCGTCGCGCCCGGACTCGCTCAGCCGCGCGACCGCCAGCAGGGCAGCGCGCGCGTCGTGCGCGGCGACCGCGTCGACGGCGCCGAACAGCGCCTCGGCGTCCGCCACGCCGAGCACCGCGAGCACCTCCTCGAGGGTGATCTCCCCGCCGTCCGAGCCGCCGTAGGTCGTCAGCTGCTCCAGCGTCCCGAGCGCGTCGCGGAACGAGCCGGTCGCGTGGCGCGCCACCAGCGCGAGCGCGGCGTCCGGGATCGCGATCCCCTCCTGGTCGGCGACGCGCCGCAGCACGCCGGCGATCTCCTCGACCGTCGGGCGCTGGAAGTCGAAGCGGTGGCAGCGGTCGACGACCGTCGGCAGCACCTTGTTCGCCTCCGTCGTCGCGAGCACGAAGATCGTGTTCGGCGGCGGCTCCTCGAGCGTCTTGAGGAACGCGTTCCAGGCGGCCGAGGACAGCATGTGCGCCTCGTCGAGGATGTAGACCTTGTTGCGACCTGAGACGGGCGCGTAGGCGACTCTGTCGCGCAGGTCGCGGATGTCGTCGACGGAGTTGTTCGAGGCGGCGTCCATCTCGATCACGTCGAGCGACGTCGCCGCCGCGATCGAGACGCATGAGTCGCACACGCCGCACGGCGTGACCGTGGGGCCTCGCTCGCAGTTGAGACACGCAGCGAGGATCTTCGCCATCGACGTCTTGCCGGTCCCGCGCGAGCCGACGAACAGGTACGCGTGGTGGACCTGCCCGCGCTCGACCGCGTTGCGCAGCGTGCGCACGACGTGCGCCTGCCCGACCACCTCGTCGAACGTGCGGGGACGATGGCGGCGGTAGAGCGACGGGCCGGCGGACACGGGACATCTGAGTCTAGATGGTCGACCCCCCGATCTCGCGGCGCGAGCGGCACGCTGGGCGGCGCTGGGCGCCACGCGGCGCCTCGCCAATGCCGCCAGCATTGGCTTCGACACCGCGCGTCGCCCAGCATCCGCCATCGCGCCGCTCGCATCCACGATCTCGGGCGGTCGACCATCTCTCGCGGGCACGGCCGCGGACCGCGTCGGCCTGGCATCCGCGAGCCTGCCGCTCGACCGCTCACGGCCCTATGCTCCCGCCGTGCCCGAGCGCCTTCGATCGGAGGGGGTCGTCCTCGTCCCGGCCCTCGCTGCGGTGGCGCTGTTCGTCTACTGGGGGGCAGATGGCGGCGGCTACGAGCCGACCGCATGGGAGCCCTCCGCGCTGCTCGTGCTTGGCTTGCTCGTCGCGACGGTCGCCGGGCTCGGCCCGAGCCGCCTGCGGCTTTCGCGGCCGCTGCTGCTGGCGCTCGCGCTGCTGGCCGCCTACGTGGCCTTCTCGTTCCTGTCGATCGCGTGGGCGCCGTCGCCCGGGGAGGCGCTCGACGGCAGCAACCGCGCGTTGCTGTTCCTGCTGCTGTTCGCGCTGTTCGCGCTGCTGCCATGGCGCGCGTGGACGGCGCTCGTCACGCTGAGCGCGTTCGCGCTCGGGATCGGCGCGATCGCGGTCGTCACGCTCGCACGGCTCGGACACGCCGACCAGATCCCGGCGCTCTTCAACGGCACGCGGCTCGACGCCCCGCTCGGCTACGTCAACGGCTCGGCCGCGCTGCTGCTCGCTCAGACGGTGCTCGCGATCGCGCTCGCCGCGCGCCGGGAGCTGCCCGTGCTGCTGCGCGGGCTGCTGCTCGCGCTCGCCGCCGCCGCGCTGCAGCTTTCGGTGCTGTGCGAGAGCCGCGGCTGGCTGTTCGCGCTGCCGATCGTGCTCGTGCTGGCGCTGGTCGTCCAGCCGGCGCCCGCCCGGCTGCGCTTCGCGCTGTGGGCGCTGCTGCCGTTCGGCGCGAGCGCGCTCGCGCTGCCGGCGCTGCTCGACGTGTTCGAGCAGGCGGACGCGGCCGCGCCGGGCGCGGCGACGCTGCGGGCGCTCGTGCGCACCTCCGACCACGCGGCCGACGTCGCGCTGCTCGCCTGCGCCGGCGTGCTGGTCGTCGGGCTCGCGCTCGGGGCGCTGGATCGGCGCGTGCGCGTGTCGGCGGGCGTTGCGCGCGGGGCGAACCGCCTCGGCGCCGTGGTCGCTCTGCTCGCCGTGCTGGGCGGCATCGTCGCCGGCTTCGCGGCGACCGATGGGCGGCCGGACCGCGAGATCGCCGACTACTGGAAGCGCTCGAACGGCTATCAGGCGGCGGAGCCGGGCAGCTCCCGCTTCGCCGCCGTCGGCAGCAACCGGCCGGATTTCTGGCGGGTCTCGTGGGAGGCGTTCGCGGCGCATCCGTTCGGCGGCATCGGGCAGGACAACTGGGGGGCCTACTACCTGCGCGAGCGGCGCAGCTCCGAGCAGCCGCGTTGGACGCACAGCCTCGAGCTGCGTCTGCTCGCGCACACCGGGCTTGTCGGCTTCGCGCTGTTCGTCGGCTTCCTCGGTGCTGTGCTGACGGCGGCGCTCGCGCCGGCCGCCCGCCGCCGTGCCGGTCGGCTGGGGGCGGGCGTCGCGGCGGCCGCGCTGCTGCCGCTCGTCGTGTGGCTGGTGCACGGCTCGGTCGACTGGTTCTGGGAGATCCCGGCCCTGAGCGGCCCCGTGCTCGCGTTCGCCGCGCTCGGAGGAGCGTTGACGCGCCAACTCTCACCGACGCCTTTCCCCGCTGCAGCGGGGAAAGGCACGCCGTTCGAGGGCGCCGGGCGCGCGGAAGGCATCGACCCGGCTGTGACCGCCGGCCGGCCGTCGGCGCCCGCGCCATCGCGGCGCCGGACGCTCGCCCTGGCCTTCGCGGGCGGTGGCTTGGCGCTGCTGGCCGCGCTCGCGCTCGCGCTGCCCTATCTCGCGGAACGCGACGTCGCGGCGGCGGCAAGCAGCTGGCCGAGCGACCCTGCGCGCGCCTTCGAGCGGCTCGACCGCGCCGCCGACCTGAACCCGCTGAGCGCTCGCCCGCACCTCGTCGCGGGCGTGATTGCCCTGGAACTGCGGGCGTCTCGCGTCGCCCGAGAGCGCTTCTCGCGAGCGCTCGAGCGCGACGGCGAGGACTGGTTCGCGTGGTTCGGGCGCGGGCTGGCGTCGTCGGCGCTCGGCGACCGGCGGCGGGCACGCGCCGACCTCCGGCGCGCGCGCGCGCTCGACCCCGCCGAGCCGCTCGTCCGCGAGGCGCTCGCGCGGCTGAACGGTCCCGATCCGTTGACCGCCGAGGAGGCGTTCAACCGCCTGCGTCGCGACGTCCAACGCCTCAGCGGCAGCCCCCGTGCACAGGTTCTGCACAGGTATGAAGGGTAACTGGACGTTTTCTGGACGCTTTCGCGGTTGTGGCTGCGCCCCGAGGGTGCTACTTTCTTGCGCAATTCGCCATTTTCGCACGCAAAAGAAGGTTTGAAGCGCGCTGGCGCGCTTCGTGCCAACCAATACAAGGATGGGAAGGGATTGGTTCGAATGAAGCGACTCGCCTTGCTCATGGCAGTGGTCGCCGTCGCGCTGGCCGTCGCCGCTCCGGCGTATGCACAGAACGCGGTGAGCGACGCCTACGCCGGTAAGGGCGGTGGCATTGTCGGAACGGTTGACAGCGGCGACGGACCGACCGCTTCGACGCCGCAGCAGGTCCAGGTCAGTAACCCGAGCGGCGACGGCTCGCTGCCGTTCACGGGTCTCGACATCGGCCTGCTCGCACTGGGTGGCGTTGCGCTCGTCGGTGTGGGCGTGGGCCTGCGCCGGTTCGCGCGACCGCTCGGCTAGCCGACGCGTCACGCAGATGGGCACCGCCCGGACGCGCGGGAGATGAGTCGCGGTGGCGATCGACTCGGAGACGAGGATTGTCGATCGCCCCGCGCCCCTGCCGTCGCGTCGGGATGGTGACGCATCGCTCGGGGAGCGCAGGCCCCTCGCTCAACCTCCGGCGGAGGACTGCCGAAGACACGCTCAGAGCGACGTGGCCTCCGCCCTCACCGAGCACCTCACCAGCGAGCCCGGCACCCGTCCGGCTTCCGAGGCCCACCTCACGCTCGAGCGTCGCCGTCGCCGCTCCCGCCGCGCGCGGGTGACGTATCGCACCGCCGACGCGGCGATGCTGCTCGCGGCGTCGGTGACCGCGATCCTCGCCGCTCCGGTCGACCACTCGTTCGCCAACTTCGCGTGGAGCATCGCCTACGCGGCGATCACGCTCGTGATCCTCGAGGCGCGCGGCTTCTACGGCTTCCGCCTGCAGGACACGCCGGTCGACACCGTCGCACGGATCTTCGCCGCCACGTCGATCGCGGCGATGACGCTCACGTTTGCGCGCGCGCTGACGAGCGACGACCCGTCGCTGACGGCGCAGGCCGTGCGCCTGTGGACGTTCGCGCTCGTCTTCCTCGGCGCGGGCCGCGTCGGCATCACGCTCGACCGCCGGCGCGCGCTGCGCCGTGGCGAGACGGGCTTCAACACCCTCATCATCGGCGCGGGCAGCGTCGGGCACCTGATCGCGCGCCGCCTGCGCGAGCGGCCCGAGTTCGGTTTGCGACCGATCGGCTTCCTCGACAAGGACCCATTGATCGAGACGGACGACGAGGACGGCCTGCGCGTGCTCGGCGCCAGCTGGGACCTCGAGCAGGTCGTGCAGCGCTACGACGTGGAGCAGGTCGTCGTGACGTTCTCGACCGCGCCGCATGCGGTGCTGCTGGGAATGATTCGCCGCTGCCGCGAGCTCGGTGTCGAGGTCGTCGTCGTGCCGCGCCTGTTCGAGGAGGTCTCGAACCGCGTCGAGGTCGAACACCTCGGCGCCGTGCCGCTGCTGCGCGCGGCGACCGTCGACCCGCGCGGCTGGCAGTTCGCGATCAAGTACGCGATCGACCGGATACTGGCGGCGATCGCGATCGTGGTGCTGTCGCCGGTGCTGATCGCGCTCGCGCTCGCGGTGCGCTCCAGCTCGCCCGGCAGAATCCTCTTCCGCCAGCGCCGCATCGGGCTCGACGGCCGCGAGTTCGACATGCTCAAGTTCCGCTCGATGCGCGACGCGCCGGCCACCGCCGAGCGCGACTTCGAGCTGCCCGAGGGCGTCGCCCCGGGCGGCGTCGAGGGCGATGACCGCCGCACGCGCGTCGGCGAGATCATGCGCCGCCTGTCGCTCGACGAGCTGCCGCAGCTGTTCAACATCCTGCGCGGCGACATGGCGATCGTCGGGCCGCGCCCGGAGCGCACGAGCTTCGTGCGCAGCTTCGAGGAGCACGTCTACCGCTACGGCGACCGCCACCGCGTGAAGTCCGGCCTCACCGGCTGGGCGCAGGTCCAGGGCCTGCGTGGCCAGACGTCCCTGCACGACCGCGTCGAGTGGGACAACTACTACATCGAGAACTGGTCGCTCTGGCTCGACCTGAAGATCATCCTGATGACGATCCCGGCGCTGCTCGGGCGCCACGACGTCGAGTAGGGCAGATCGCGGCCGCGGGCACGCGCGGCGAAAGTGGACCGTGCACCCTCCGTCGAAGCGGGTTCCGAGGCGCTGACGCCGCCGCCGGCTCCGGTCAGGCGCTCCCGCAACGCATGACGGAGGCCGCTTAAGGCTGCTTCCTTCCGGACCTGACCTGGTTCACGGGTCGCCATCGCGCGGGACCTGGCCATCGACGCCTGCGAGCGACGAGCTGACCCTCGGAGCCGGCGCCCCTCGGGAGGGGATTCGGCCCCGCTAGAGCGGATTGCAGGTACAGGGCACCGCTACCTCCCCGCCTAGCACGGTCCGCGGGGGAGCATAGCGGCGCAGAGCGCTCGCGGGCGGTGCGCTCACGCGGCGACGCCGGCAGCCTCGGCGATCACCGCCGCCATCTCGGCGCGGAAGCGGGTGCGGCCGAAGCCGCGGGCGTGCTCGCGCGCCGCCGCCGGGTCGAGCGCGAGCGCTTCGAAGCGCGCGATCGCGGCCGCGATCGCCTCTGCGCTCTGCGGCTCGAACAGCACGCCGGTCTCCCCGTCGCGCACCGTCTCGCGTGCCCCGCCGACGCCGTAGGCGATCACCGGCACGCCCGCCGCCTGCGCCTCGACCGGCACGATCCCGAAGTCCTCCTCGCCAGGGAACAGCAGCGCGCGCGCACTACCCAGCAGCGCGTCCCGCTGCTCGTCGGAGACGCGGCCGAGCAGCTCAGCGTGTGGGCCCGCGCCGGCGCGCACCGCCTCCAGCGCTCGTCCGCCGCCGGCGACCTTCACCCGCCGGCCCGCCAGCTCGGCGGCCGCCAACGCGAGGTCGACGCGCTTGTACGGCACGACGCGCCCGAACACGAGGTAGAACGGCTCGTCACCCGTCCCGCCCGCCCGGCGCTCGATCCCCAGATAGTGGTCGACGTCGACCGGCGCGTGGACGACGATCGCCTCGCGCCCGTAGAAGCGTCTGATGCGCGCCGCCACGTGGGCAGAGTTGGCGACGAACACGTCCGGGCGCGGCGCGCCCGCGAGGTCCTTGCGCCGCAGGTGGCCGAGCAGCGGCGGCAGCAGCATGCGCGTCGCGCGGCCGATCTCCTCGCCCGCCAGGAACTCCGGCTCCCACGCGTAGCGCATGGGGGTGTGGCAGTAGCAGACGTGGAGCGTGCCGGGCGGCGTGTGAACGTTCTTCGCGTTCGCGTGGCTGCTGGAGAGCACGAGGTCGAAGCCCCCGAGATCGAACGATTCGAATGCGCGATTCATGAGCGGCAGCAGCTTCGGGTAGTTGCGCGTCGCGGTCGGGATGCGGTTCAGGAACGAAGCGTGGACGGGGCGCTCGGTGATGATCGGCGGCCACGGTCTCGGGTCGTAGACGGTCGTGAACAGCTCGGCCTGTGGGAACAGCTCCAGCAGCTCGACCACGACATCCTCGGAGCCGCCCGGGATCGTGAGCCAGTCGTGCACGACCGCGACGCGCGGGAAGCGCGCGCGCAGCGTCTCGATCAGCGCGGCGGCGTCGCTCATCGGCTGCGCTCCACGGCCGCCTCGAAGTCCTGCCAGCGCACCGTGTGCGGCGCGATCGCCTCGCACAGGCGCTCGAGCTCGCGCCAGCCGGCCTCGGCCTCCCAGCCCCAGTGGAGCACGAGCGGCGTCCACAGCCCGGTCTGCATGCGGATCGCCCGCTCGGCGGCGGGCAGCACGTCGCGGGCGTGGCCGTAGTAGGGCGCGTAGGAGGGCAGGTAGACAGCGTCGCCGCACCAGCTCGGGGAGCGCTGGAAGCCGAGGAGACGGATCGACTCAGGGCCGCCGCCGACGATTGCGAAGCGCGCCGCGAGCGCCGGCCACTGGCGCGCGTCGAAGCGGTTGTAGGGCGGGACGAAGGTCGCCGGGCGCGGGACGTCGGCGGCCTCCAGCGCCGCCAGGCCCTCGTCGAGCAGCGCCCCGGTCGCGCTGAGGTCGAGCCCGCACAGCTCGGAGTGCCGGCGAGGGGAGACGAAGCGCGTGCGGTGGTCGCGGCCGTGCAGCGCGAGCGCCACCTCGTCGTGCGCGGCGAGCTCGTGCAGCAGCGCGAGCTCCTCGTCCGTGAGCGTGCGCGACGCGCTGCCCGTCGGGTCGAGCGGCGCTCTGCTCACGCGCGGCAGCACGGCGACGAGATAGGGGACGCCGGCGCGCGTGAGGATCTCGTGAAAGCGCCGGAACCCGTCGTTGCCGAAGCGAGCGGGCTCGTCCCATGCCTTGTAGTGCGGGAGCTCGTCCACGCGCACGAGAAAGCGCGGCGGCGCCTCGGCACGCTGACCGAGCATTGCGTGTCGGGCGACGACGAGCGGCGTGTCGACCGCCTGTGCGTGGTCGTAGCGGCCGAGCTTGCGCAGCACGTCCCGCGCGAGCCCCAGCCGCGGCCGTGCGGAGCGCGGACGCGTTGAGCGCAGGACCGGCGCGACCGCCACGTCGCCCGCGCTGACGACGCCGGCCGCGATCTCCGCGTCGAACAGCAGGCGAGCGCCGCGCGCGGCGTCGAGGTCGGGGGCACGCACCGCCGCGAGGCTACAACGCCGATCGGGCAGGTGACGCTACGGCGCCCGGGCGCCTTGCCATGATCCGGCGCATGCTGCAGGACCGCGACATCGTCTGCGTCGGCTTCGCCGACTGGGACACGGAGCTGTGGACGAACCAGCACCACTTGATGTCGCGCCTCGCGCGTGAGAATCGCGTGCTGTTCGTCGAGTCGCTCGGGCTGCGCCAGCCGCAGCTGGCCCGCAGGGACATCCGCCGCGTCGGCCGCCGCCTGCGTCGCGGGATCGCGCCGCCGCGCCAGGCCGACGGCCTGCACGTGCTCTCGCCACTCGTGGTCCCGCTCCACCGCTTCGCGCTCGTGCGCGCGCTCAACCGCCGCCTGCTGCCGCTGCTCGTGCGCCGCGCGATCAAGCGGCTCGGCCTGCAGCGGCCGATCCTGTGGGGGTACGTGCCGCAGGCCGAGGCGCTGCTGGACGCGCTCGACCCCGCGCTCGTCGTCTACCACTGCGTCGACGACATCGCCGCGCAGCCCGGCATCGACGGCGCCTCGTTCCGCGCTGCAGAGGAGCGCTTCGCCCGCCGTGCGGACCTCGTGCTCGCGAGCGCGCCGTCGCTCGCGCAGCGCATGCGCACGCTCAACCGCAACGTGCTCGACGCGCCGAACGTTGCCGATACCGCGCTGTTCGCGCACGCGCTGGAGGCCGGCCCGGTCGACGCGGCGATCGAGGCGCTGCCGCGCCCGCGGATCCTCTTCACCGGCGCCGTCGTCGCCACGAAGCTCGACGTCCCGTTGCTCGTGGAGCTGGCGCGTGCGCGGCCGCAGTGGTCGTTCGCGCTCGTCGGCCCGGTCGGCGTCGGCGACCCGCGCACAGACGTCTCCGCGCTCGCGGCCGAGCCGAACGTGCACCTGCTCGGCCGGCGCGCCTACGACGAGCTCCCCGCCGTCCTCCGCGGCGCCGACGCGGGACTGATCCCGTACGCGCGCAACGAGCTGACGGACGGGATCTTCCCGATGAAGGTGTACGAGTATCTGGCGGCCGGGCTGCCGGTGGTGGCGACGGAGCTGCCGTCGATTGCCAGCGTGGCGGAGATCGCGACCGCCTCCGACGCGGCCGGTCTCGCCATGCTGCTGGACGAGGCGCTCGCGCACGACGATCCGGTCCGCCGCGCGGAGCGTTCGCGCGCGGCGCAGGAGCACTCGTGGGACGCGCGCCTGACGGAGCTTGCGACCGCGGTCGAGCCACTCCGATGAGCGACGTCCTCGTCTCGGTCCACACGCCGGTCCTGCGCTCGGGCCGCGCCGCGCGCACGTACGGCGTCGCGCGCGCGCTGGCGGCGGCCGCCGGCGGTCTCACGGTCGTGTACGTGCGCTTCGGCTGCGACGAGCCGGACGCGGCGCACCGTGCGATCCCCGGCATCCGCTTCGAGGCGGTCGAGCCCTCGCGCGGCCTGCGTCGGGCACTCGCCTATGCGTCCGCGCGCGTCCGCGGCGTGCCGGACGACTTCGCGCGCGGAGTCTCGCCCGAGCTGGTGGCGGCCGTCGATCGCGTGGCGCCGGATCCAGCCACGCGCGTTATCGCCGACGGCCCGGTCGAGGCGGCGGCGCTCGCCGGCCTCGCGAAGCGGCGCCCGGTGATCTACAACGCGCACAACCTCGAGTCGGCGTACCGCCATGAGCTGGAGGCGAGCAGCGGACTCGGCTCGCCCGCGCGGCTGCGACGCTTCGAGCGCGGCGTGCTCGCGCGCTGCGCCGAGTGCTGGATGGTGAGCGAGGCCGACGCCGCCGCCGCGCGCGCGCTGTGCCCGGACGCGAATCTGCGGCTCGTTCCGAACGTCGTCGACGTCAGCGCGATCGAGCCGGTCGCGCCCGACGTCGCGGCTCGACGGGCGCTGTTCGTCGGCGACTTCACGTACGAGCCGAACCGCACCGCGCTGCGCTTCCTGCTCGACGAGGCGATGCCGCGCGTGTGGGCGCAGCTGCCGGATGCGCGGCTGCGGCTCGTCGGCGCCGGGCTCGAGCAGCCGCCGTCCGACGACGCGCGCGTCGAGCCGCTCGGCTTCGTGGACGACCTCGCCGACGCCTACGCCGGCGTCTCGGTCGCCGCCGTGCCGCTGCTGCAAGGGGGCGGCACGCCGTTGAAGTTCGTCGAGGCGCTCGCGTACGCGCTGCCGGTCGTCGCGACGCCGCGCGCGGCCGCCGGCATGGCGGTCCGCGACGGCGAGCACTGCCTGCTGGCCGAGGGCGCCGACGACTACGCCGAGGCGCTGACGCGCGTGCTGCGCGACGGCGCGCCCGGCCTCGGCGAGCGCGGCCGCGCGCTCGCGGCGGAGCGCTATTCGATCGAGGCGCTCACCGAGCTCCTGCGGCGCTGACCGTCGCGAGCGTGAGCTGCAGCCCGTCGGCGAGCGGCACCTGCGGCTCCCAGCCGAGCAGCTCGCGGGCGCGCGACGCGTCGAGACAGCTGCGCAGCACCTCGCCCGCTCGTGCGGGCGCGTGCTCGGGCGCGAACGCCTCGCCGCCGCGCAGCTCGCGGAACGCAGCCGCCAGGTGCAGCACCGACGTCTCGACGCCCGTGCCGACGTTGATCGCGCCGGTCAGGTCGCGCTCGGCCGCGCGGAGGTTCGCCTCCACGACGTCGCCGACGTAGACGTAGTCGCGCGTCTGCTCGCCGTCGCCGTAGATCGTCGGCGTGCGCCCCTCGGCGAGGCAGCCGCAGAAGATCGCGATCACGCCGCCCTCACCGAGCGGGTCCTGGCGCGGCCCGTAGACGTTCGCGTAGCGCAGGGCGACGGTCGAGAGGCCGTGCAGGCGCGCGAACAGCGCGCAGTAGCCCTCGCCGGCGAGCTTCCCCTGACCGTAGGGCGCCAGCGGCCGCGCCGGGGCGTCCTCCGGGGTCGGCACCTGCTCCGCCTCGCCGTAGACGGCGCCGCCGGTGGCCGAGTAGACGACGCGCCGCGTGCCGGCGGCGTGCGCGGCGGCGAGCACGTTGATCGTGCCCTCGACGTTCACGCGCGCGTCGGCCACCGGGTCGGCGACCGAGCGGCGCACGTCGATCTGGGCGGCGAGGTGGAAGACGAGCTGCGGCCGCTCGCGCTGGAAGAGCGCGTTGAGCGCGCCGGCGTCGCAGATGTCGAGCTCGTGCAGCTCGGCCCCCGCTGAGAGCGCCGCGTCGAGGTTCTGCCGGCGCCCGGTCGAGAGGTCGTCGACGACGACGACCCGCTCCCCGCGCGCCAGCAGCGCGTCGACGAGGTTCGAGCCGATGAAGCCTGCGCCACCGGTCACGAGCGCGGTCATGGCGCCACAGCGTAATAGCGTAGGCGGCGACCCGGCGGGCCCTCATGGCGCCCCGGCGCTCGGTGTCCGGACATCCGTCCACGCAGATGGGCCGGATTTGCGCTTCGACCGTAACGCGCCGAACTTGAGCGTGGGCACGGTCGCCCGCCTCGTCCGACGGAACGGACGCCAGCGGCGCGACACGGGCCTCTTTCCCGACAACGGCACCCCCACCGCGAGGTGGGTCCGCAAAGCCAGGGGTCTCCCCGAGACAGCCCGGCCACCGAAGGAGACTCGATGCTCGCGCTCCCCCAGCGCCGGTCGCTGCGCCGGCTCGTCGCCGCACTGCTCGTCGCCACCATCAGCACGCTCGCCATGGCGGCGGTCGCGTCCGCCGCGCCGAAGGGGAAGGTCGCCAAGGCGCGCGCCGCCGTCGCGCGGCTGAACCACGCCGCACAGGTCCAGCGCGCGGCCGACCACCGCCTCGTAGTGAAAGCGCGCCGGCTCAAGGCCTGCCAGCGCCGCCACGCCGGCGCGTGCAAAGCGCGGCCCCGTCAGGTGCAGAGCGCCGGCGTGCGCCTCCACCGCGCGCAGCGCCGCCTCAACCGCGTCGCGCGCCGTCAGGCGCGCCGCGCGCGCACCGGCGCGACGGTCAGCGCGCCGACGATCACCGTGAGCGGCCGGAAGCTCTCCTGGAACCCTGTCAGCAACGTCAACCGCTACGTGTTCGTGCGCAAGGTGCCGGGCATGGCCGACCAGTACTCGGTCATCAAGGGCACGTCGACCGCTCCGCCCGTCGTCCCAGGCAAGACAGTGCGCTACAGCGTGCGCGCGTACACGCGGGGCAGCGCCTGGGCGCGCGAGGTCTCGATCACCTACCCGGCGGTCGAGCCGACGGCCCAGCCCGCGCCGTCCACGACCCCGACGCCGAGCGTCGACCTGCTCGCGGCGCCGGCGCTCGTCGCCTCTGGCACGACGCTCGCGTGGAACCAGGTCGGCACCGTCACCACCTACGTGCTCGTGCGGAGAATCACCGGGACGGCCGACAAGTACACCGCCGTGAGCGGGACGACGGTCACGCCCGCGCCGGTCGCCGGCAAGACGGCGCGCTACAGCGTCCGCACCGCGATCGAGGGCAGCGCCTGGTCGCCCGCGGTGTCGATCACCTATCCGGCCGACCCGGCGCCCGCTCCCGCGCCGTCGCCCTCGACCACGTCGCCGTCACCGTCGCCGATCGGCGGCTTCCAGATGGGCCTCGTCTCCGGCTCCGTGCCGCTGTACCAGCTGCCGTGGCTGAAGCAGCTCGGGACGAGAACCGCGCGCATGGAGTTCCGCATCGGCACCTCCGCCGCCAGCATGGCGCCGATCATGGAGGAGTACGCGAAGGCCGGCATCCGGCCGCTGTTGCTGGCCTCGTTCTACGGCCGCCTGCCGACGAGCGCCGAGGTGCAGAGCCTCGCGAGCTGGGCCGCCGCGTACGGGCCCGGCGGGACGTTCTGGCAGGGCAAGAGATACGCGACCACGCCGGGCGTGACCAGCATCGAGCTCGGCAACGAGACGAGCTACAGCTATCAGTTCCCCGACTACTCGCTCGGGACGTACTCGGGGCGCGCGCAGACGTACGCCCAGCGCGCGAAGGAGGCCGCGATCGCGATCCGCTCCGCGAACCCGAACGTCGGCCTGCTGGCGATCGGCGACAACGCCGTCAACCAGGACGCCTGGGTCGTGAACATGTTCCGGGCCGTGCCGGACCTCGGCAGCTACGTCTCCGGCTGGACGATCCACCCCTACGGCCCGAACTGGGCGGCGCGGATGGACTCGACCGTCAACTCGACGAAGAGAGCCGGCTCGCCTGACCTGCCGATCTACATCACCGAGTGGGGCCTGGCCACCGACAACGGCCGCTGCCTCGACGACAACTACGGCTTCGACAAGTGCATGACGTACGACGAGGCGGCGACGACGCTGCGCGCGACGCTGGCCGGCATGCACAGCCGCTACGGCAGACGCCTCGGCGCGTTCTACCTGTACCAGGCCAACGACCAGAACGCGACCGGGACCTCGTCGAGCCGCGAGAAGTACTTCGGCGCGCTGCAGCAGCTCGGCGCGACGAAGGGCGCCTACACGGCCGAGGTCATGGCCAACCTTGCGGCGCCTTCGACCTGAGCCGTCGCCGCGCGGTTGAAGCGCGACTCGGTGTAGTGGCGGGCGGCCTCCAGGCCGCTCGCGCGCAGCCGCTCGCGCAGCGCCTCGTCGCCGGCGAGCCGGCGCACCGTCGCCGCCAGCGAGGCGGCGTCGGCGGGGACGTGCAGCAGGCAGTTCTCGCCGTCGCGCAGGTACTCGGCTGAGCCGCCGCGACCGCTCGCCGTGACGGGACGCCCGAGCGCCATCGCCTCGAGCGGCACGAGCCCCCACGGCTCCTCCCACTCGACCGGGAACACGACCGCGTCGTGGCGCTCGTAGAGCGCTGGAAGGTCCGGGCGCGCGATCGCGCCGGCGAACGTCACGCGCTCCGCGACCCCGAGCCGCTCGGCGAGCCGCGCCAGCTCCGCCAGCAGCGGCTCGCCTCCGGTCCCCGCGACCGTCAGGGTCGCCGCCGGCAGCTCGGCGAGCGCCTTGATCGCCGTCGCGATCCCCTTGCGCTCGTCGATGCGACCGACGGACAGCAGTCGCCAGCCCCATGGCTGCGGCGGGCGCGGGTCGATCAGGCCGTCGGCGACGCCGGACGGCTCGACCGCGGTCCGCGGCAGCGGCGGCCCTTGCCGCCGCAGCGTCTCGGAGACGAACACGTACGTCGCGGCGGCGGCGAAGTCGACGCGCGTCGGGATGCCGGTGAGACGCGTGACGACGCGTCCGAGCCGCGGGCGCCGGGCGAACAGGCGCAGCCACGCGTCGACCGGCAGCGCGTACGTGAGCCAGTCGTCCATCGCGAAGGCGACCGCCGGCAGCCCGGCGCGGCGCACCTGCTCGATCAGCGAGAGCCCCATCCCGCCCATCCCCCACCAGGCGACGACGTCCGGCCGGAAGGCGCTGAGGTGGCGGCGCAGCACCGCCGCGTTGTGGCGCTCCAGCGCGATCCGCTGTGGCAGCGTCAGTCGCCGCGCCCCGCCTTCGCCCCAGTAGCGCTGCAGCTCGCGATGGACGTCGGCGTCCTCCTCACCCGCGGCGTCCGCGCGCACGTCGCTCGTGAGGACGCGCACCTCGTGCCCGGCCGCGCGCGCGTAGGCGACCCACGAGCGCCACATCAGCTCGTAGCCGCCGGCGAAGTGAGGCGGGTAGAGGTTGCCGATCGAGAGAACCTTCACGGCGTGCGTCCGATGCCGCGCTGCAGCACCGCGAGCAGCCCGAGCTGCACCGCGAACACGACCGTGAAGCGCGGCTCGACGCCGGTGAAGCTCGCCGTCGTCTCGACCGCGACGAGCCCGGCGATCCCGCACATCGACGCGAGGCCGAAGCAGCGGAACAGCGGCTCGCGGTTGCGCCGCCAGGTGCGCCAGCTCAGCAGCAGGCCGGCGCCGGTGAGCGAGACGAACGCGACCAGGCCGAGGAAGCCCAGCTTCATCCACCACCACAGCAGCACGAAGTGCACGTACTGGCGCCCGGCGAGATGCTCGACCGGCAGCGGACGGGCGCTCGCGTGCCAGTCCTCCTGCAGCCCGATCCCGGCGATCGGATGGCGCTTGATCTCGGCGAACACGTTGACGCGCTCGTCGAGCCGGTAGCGGTCCTCGGCGTTCGTCTGCAGGCGCGAGGGCGTGAGCGACTCGACCCGGTTCGCGAGCGGCGTCTGCGCCTGGAACTGGAGCGAGCCGATCGTCCAGATCGCGATGCCGACGAGCACGAGCGACGGCACCATCACGCGCCATCCACGCCGCGACGTGCCCAGCAGCAGCACGAGCAGCAGCCCGAGCAGCGCCGCGATCCAGAACGAGCGGCGATAGGACAGCAGCAGGCAGGCGGTCAGCAGCGGCACGGCGATCGCCATCCAGCGGTGCTTCGGCATCCCGCCCGCGATCGCGGCGACGGTACCCAGCAACGCGAGCAAAATTACCCAGTTGGCTGTCGGCTCGTAGTACGTCAGGTGCGTGCCGCCGTCGAGCGCGACGCTCCCGCCGGCGGCCATCACGATCAGGCCGAGCGCCGCCTTCACCACGGCGAGCGCGACGGCGCCCTTCATCAGCAAGATGAGCTGGCCGCGGTCGAGGTCGAGGTTGACGATCGCGATCGGCAGCACCAGCAGGTACGCGAGCACGTGCATCGAGAAGATCGTGTCGCCCGGGCTCCAGCCCTGGCCGACCGTGACCGCGACGCCGGCGGCCATCGCGAGCGCCACCATCAGCAGCGGGAAGCCGAGCGCGGCCGGCAGGTGCGGCTGCCGCCGCCGGCGGATCAGGTCGAGCGCGACCGCCAGCGCAGCGAGCACGACGAGCACGTCGAGCGCGGTCAGCTGCTTGAAGACCGGGTCGTACAGCTTCGTCATCGCGGGGATCCCGAACGTCGCGCCCTCGCACACGATCGGCGCCGCTACGGCCATCGCGACGGCGGCGATCGGCCAGCGTACGAGCAACGCCGCGCCGACCAGCAGCAGCGGGACGAACAGGCCCGCGCCACCGATGCGCCGCTCGGCGAAGACGGCGATCGCGAGCGTCGCGACCGCCGCCGTGAAGGCGACGAGCAGCGTCTCGACCTGGTGGCTGCGGAGCCGTTGGCGAAGCGTGAGCACCGCCGGCTCCGGCGTCAGCGGGTGACGCGTCGGCGACGCGTCACGACCGGCATCGCCTCCGCCGCCTCTCGGATCGCCGGATCGGCCGGGCCGTACACCTCATAGCCGCTGCGCCCCGGCGCGCGCACGCCGGTCACGACGAGGCCGACCGGCTGCAGCATGTGACGGTCGAGGATCGAGCGCGCTCTCTGGACCTGATCGCGCGTCGTGTAGCCGAGGCGCGCGACGATCAGCGCCGCGTGGATCGCCGGGTTGTTCAGCAGCACCTGCGCGTCAGCCACCGGGTTGAGCGGCGGCGCGTCGATCACGACCACCGTGTCGTCGGAGGCGAGCTCGGCGAGCAGCGACGAGACGGCGGGCGAGCCAAGCAGCTCGGACGGATTGGGCGGCAGCGTGCCGGCCGGCAGCAGCTGGAAGTTCGGCAGCTGCGGGAACGGCTGCAGCATCAGCTCGTGCAGCTCCTCACGACCGGTCAGGGCGGTCGTGATGCCGCGCATCGGGTCGAGCGCGAAATGGTGCGAGAAGCTCGGCTGGCGCAGGTCGAGCTCGACGAGCACGACGCGGCGGCCCGCGAGCGCGATCGCGTGCGAGAGGTCGATCGAGACGGTCGACTTGCCCTCGCCCGGGACGGCGCTGGTGATCAGCAGCGTGTCGAGCTGACGCGTGACCGCGACGAAGTCCAGCGCGCTGCGCAGGATTCGATAGGGCTCGAGCGTGCGCCCCCGGTCGTCGGCGCGGCGGTGCTTGAACGCGGTCGGCGGCACGGTCGCGAGCACCGGCAGGCGGTAGGCGCGCTCGAACGCCTCGACCGAGTTGACGCGGCGGTCGAGCGACTCGAGCAGGAACACGAGCAGGCTGGCGAGCGCAAGGCCCACGAACAGGCCGAGGATCACCGTCGTCCGGAGCGTCGCGCCGCTCGGGCTGCCGGAGGGGCTTGCGCGCGTGATGATCTGCAGACCGCCGTTCGCGATCGCGCGCAGCTGGTCGAGCCGCTGGCTCGACTCCTGGAGCATCGTGCGGTCGTCCGAGCCGACCGGCAGCTGGTCGATCTGCTCCTGCAGGTGACGCTGCGCGACATCGATCGTCGCGAGCTGCTGCTGCGTCACGGTTGCCAGGTACTGCGCGGCGAACGCGTTCGCGAGTCTCGCGGAGAAGAGCGGGCTGCTCGTCGAGGCGGTGATGTTGATGACGTTCGCGTTCGGGGCCGCCTCGACGCCGATCGCGCTGAGCAGCGTGTCGGGCGCGGCGGGCGATCTGAGCGCGCGTCTGACGCCTTCGGCGACGTCGCGCGAGGACGCGATCAGCACGTTCGTGGCGGCGTCGCGCTCCGGGTCGCCGCTGCCGCGGGTGACCTGCAGCGCCTGCTCGGTCAGCGTCGCGTTGCCGAACGCGACGCTCGCGGTCGACTGGTAGCTGCGGGTGCCGGTCTCGTAGCGCACGAGGGCCGCGAGCATGCAGGCGACCACGACGCCGGCGACCAGCAGCCAGCGACGGCGGAGAACCTCGAGGAAGGCCGAGAGCGTCTCGCGCTCGGTGCCGCCGGCGGTCGGCAGGTCGGTCGCGGAAGGGGTCACGTCGCCGGTCGTCCCGGATCGAGCTCTGTGCGCATCTACACGATGCTACTTTGCGGCGCCGTCGGCTCGAAAAGCCCTGGCCGCATGGACGTTCATGCGCTCTTGCGTGCCTCGGCGTAGAGCGTGCCGTCGCGACGGTCGTCGGAGTCCGGGCATGGCTCGATCCAGCTCTCGCCGAAGTCCGTGCGGCGCGCCTCGGCGAAGCCGGCGGCGAGCAGCGCGCGCGTGAGCGTCTCGCCGTCCCACATCGAGCGGTGGCCGTGCTCGTAGAAGAGCGCCTGCACCGCGAGCATGCCGGTCGGCCGCGACCGCGCCCAGTCGGGGTCGGCCCTGCCGGCGTAGGAGTCGACGCAAAGGCCGGCGTCGGGCACGCCGATCCGCAGCACGCCGCCGGGTGCGAGCACGCGCAGGCACTCGCGCGCCAGCAAGTGGCCGTCGCGCAGGCTCAGGTGCTCGAGCATGTGCTCGTGGAAGACCGCGGCGGCCGAGCCGTCGGGCAGCGGGATCCCGTGACGCAGGTCCCACACGATGTCGGCCGAGGTCGCGAACAGGTCGACGTTGGTCCAGCCGTCCTTGTGCGCCCAGCCGCAGCCGAGGTGGAGTCTCGCGGTCCCGTCCGTCGACAGCTGCTCCCACCTGCGCTTCGAGCGGGGGCGCGAGACGGCGGTGCCGGCGCTGCGCAGCAGGCCGGGCGCCCACGCGGGCAACAGGCGGATCGCGCGGCCGCCGGAGATCGGCGGGGGAGGCGGACCGGTCTCGCCCTGCTCGAGGTACCGGGCCATCTCGGCCACGGCGGGATCGGTCGGCGCGCTCGCGGCCACGGCAGGGTCGGATGACACGCGCGGATGATACGACGCCGAGCGTCAGGAGCGTCTGCCGCTCGCGTCCGCGTAGAGCGCCATCGTCCGCTGCGCGATCGCGTCCCACGAGAAGCGGTCGTCGGCGAGCGCGCGCGCGGCCGCACCGCGGGCGCGGCACGCCCCGCGACCGGCGGCGGCGATCTCGCCCAGCCGCTCCGCGAGCGCCTCCGGATCGGCGCGCGCACACAGCCAGCCGGTCTCGCCGTCGACGACGTACTCGGGCAGGCCGCCCACGGGATAGACGACGGCCGGGCGGCCATAGCCGCACGCGAGCAGCAGCACGCCGCTCGCGCTCGCCTGGCGGTAGGGGAGCGCGGCGACGTCGGCGGCGGCGAACAGGCGGCCCGCCTCCTCCGCCGGCACGAAGCCCTCGCGCACGACGAGTCGCCCGGCGAGCCGCGCGTCCGCGCGCAGGTCGGCGACCTCCGCGAGCGCGCCCTTGTCCTCGCCCGCCAGCACGACGCGCACGCCGGGCACCTCCGCCGCGGCGAGCAGCAGGTCGCGCACGCCCTTGTCGGAGCGCAGCTGGCCGAACAGCAGCACGACCAGCTCGTCGTCGTCGGCTCGCAGCTCGGCGCGCGCCAGGTCGACGTCGGCGTCCGGCGCACCGCGGCGCGCGAGCCCGCCGTACTCGCCGTGCGGGATCACGACCGTCTTCGCGGCCGTCGCCGGCGGCAGTGCCGTGCGGTCGTGCTCGGCGTGGATCACGAGCCGCGCGGCGCAACGGTCCGTCCATGCGCGCGAGCGCGCGTACGCACGCTCGCTCCGCTCGAACGTGTTGTGCGGCGTCCACACGAGCGGCCGCCGCACGGTGCGCACGAGCAGCGCCTGCAGCGCGCCCAGCGGCGGCCACTCGCCGCCCTGGACGTGCACGACATCGGCGTGGCGGGCGAGCGCCAGCAGCGGGGCGTTCGCGGCGAGGTGCGTCATGCCGTTGACGACCTTCGAAAGCCGCGCCCGGCGAATCGCGCGTCCGAGCGCGGTGCGTCCGCGCACGTAGGGGAACAGCGGATGCAGCGCAACGCCGGGCGCGGGCGGATAGCGGTGGTCGCGCGCGGTCGCGACGTCGACGGCGCAGCCCGCACGTGCGAGCGCGGCCGCCAGCTCGGCGGTGTAGTCGGCGACGCCGCCGACCCCGCCCTCCTCGATCAGCAGCACGCGCGGCGCCGTCATCGCGCGGCAGGGTATCGCGGGAGCGTGTGGCTCGACCGAGGTCGCTGCGGCGCGCGTGAGCGCCCGGCGACGGCCGCCGTCCGGCTCAGCCGGTTCTGCCGGCTCTGTGGTGCGCGGCGACCTGGGTCGCCGACAGCGTCGTCCCGTACACGGCAGGCTCGTCGAGCGTGCCGCTGAAGAACTCGCTGGTGCCGTCCCACGAGCCGAGCACGAGCGGGGTCGAGGTCGTGGTCGCCGAGCCGTTGGTGAGCGTCGCGGTGGCGACCTGCGTGCCGTTGACGTAGAGCCGCTGGACTCTGCTGCCGAAGGTCGCGACGACGTGGTAGGTGCCGCCCGCGACGATCGTGCCGGTCGCCGCCTGCAGGCGGCGGCGCGTGCCGCTCTGCATGATCGTGAACTCGAGTCTCGGGCCGTTGAACTGCAGCGTGTACGCCTCGGCCTTGGTCATGATCGAGCGGAAGACGCCCGAGGAGGGGAGGCTCGTCGGTCTGATCCAGACCTCGAGCGAGAACGTGCTCGTGAGGTCGAGCGGGCTCGAGTCGGGGATCGAGACACGCCCCGAGCTGCCGTTGAAGGTCGCCGCAGCATTCGCGGCGTCCGTCGCCAGCAGCGAGGTCTGCCCGAGCGTCACGCCGCCCGCGTACGTGCCGGAGCCGCCAACCACCTGATTCGTCGCCGTGGCCCCGGACGCCTCGCCGAGTCGCCACCAGCCGAGCGGTCTGTCGGCCCCGATCGTGGTCGCGTACGAGGACGGCGGCGCCGCCGACTGCGTTGTCGCCGAGGCCACCGGCGACCAGGCCGAGTCGTTGCTCGCGTCGACGGCTCTCACGCGGTACCAGTAGGTCGTCGCGGGGGAGAGGCCGGTGTCGGGGTAGGTCTGGGCGTTGGCTGCGAGCGCGATCGACGTCGGCGCGGTGAAGTCTCTGTCGCTGCTGCGCTGCAGCACCTGCCCGGTCTCGCCGCCGGCGTTGTCGGTCCAGGCGAGGTCGATCCGCGACGAGGAGACGGGCGTCGCGGACAGCCCGGTCGGCGCCCCGAGCGCCGGCTGCACGGCCGCGAAGTGGGCGGCGATCCGCGCGGCGCTCAGCGCCGTGCCGTACAAGGCCGGCTCGTCGATCGTGCCGTTGAAGAACTCCTGCGTGCCATCCCAGGAGCCGATCCGCATGCCGCCGATCGTCTGGTCGGCCGCGCCGATGACCGCGGTCGACGCGACCTGCACGCCGTTGACGTAGAGGCGCAGAGCCGAGCCGTCATACGTGCCGACGACGTGGTGCTTCGCGCCGGCGACGATCGTGCCGACGGGCGCCTGCACCAGCCGGAAGATGCCGAGCGAGACGATGAAGAACTCGAGCCGTGGGCCGTTGAGCTGCAGGCCGTAGGAGTCGGTCTTCGCGAGGACCGAGCGGTACGTGCCCGTGGAGCCCAGGCTCGACGGCTGGATCATCGCCTCGAGCGAGATCTGGGTCGACAGGTCGAGCGAGCCGGACTGGCCGACGCGCACCTGCGACGACGTGCCGTTGAAGCCGACGGCCGTGTTCGCCGGGTCCGTGCCGACGAGGCCGGGCACGCCGAGGATCGCGCCACCGAGGTACGTGCCCGGATTGGCGACCGTCTCGTCGCCGGCGATCGTGCCGCCGCCCTCGCCGAGACGCCAGTAAGAGATCGGGTGGTCGGCGAGCACGCCGGCCTCGTACGAGGCGGCCGCCGGAGTCGACGCCTGCGTCGGCGTGGACCAATCCGACGAGGTCCCGCCGTCGACCGCTCTCACGCGGTACCAGTACGTCGTGGCGGGCGTCAGGCCGGCGTCCGAGTAGGTCTGGGCGTTGGCTGCGAGCGCGATCGACGTCGGCGCGGTGAAGTCTCTGTCGCTGCTGCGCTGCAGCACCTGCCCGGTCTCGCCCGACGAGTTGTCGAACCACGTCAGATCGATTTGCGCGGCCGATCTGGCGGCTGCGATGAGCCCGCTCGGCGCGGCCAGCGTCGAGACTCTGGAGGCGTCGTAGTGCGCTCTCACGCGCGTGGCGCTCAGCACGCTGCCGTAGACCGCGACCTCGTCGAGCGTGCCGACGAAGAACTCGGCGGTGCCGTCCCACGCGCCGAAGTGGAGCGCCTGCGTGTTCGTCGTCGCGCTGCCCGTCAGTGCGGTCGACGCGACCTGCGCCCCGTTCACGTACAGCCGCTGCGTCGTGCCGTCGTACGTGCCGACGACGTGGTAGGTGCCGCCGGCGACGATCGTGCCGGTCGGCGTCTGCAGGCGTCGGCGCGTGCCGTTCTGGATGATCGTGAACTCGAGTCTCGGGCCGTTGAACTGCAGCGAGTAGGCCTCCGGCTTCGTGACGACCGAGCGGAACGTGCCGGTCGGCGGCAGGTTCGTCGGCTTGATCCACGTCTCGAGCGCGATCGTTCTCGTCAGATTGAAGGCGCTCGCGTGCGGCACGTTGACGGTGCCGCTCGTGCCGTTGAACGCGACGGACGCGTTCGCGTCGGCCGGGACGAGCGACGGCTGGCCAAGCGTCACGCCGCCGAGGTACGTCCCGGGGTGGGCGCCGGTCTGGTCCGCCGCGATGCCGCCGGACGCGTCGGCGAGCCGCCACCAGCCGATCGGCGCGTCGCTCGCGACCGCTCTCCCGTAGGCGGAGGTGGGCGGCGGCGGTGGCGTTGGCGGCTGGAAGTCGATCTCGTCCTTGATCTGCGGGCTCCACTTGCCCGTGACGTCCTGGAAGAGGACGCAGACCTCACGTCTGCCGGCAGTCGTCGAGCCGCCGGTGCTCGGGTCGGTGAGGTCCCACGAGATCGTCTGCGGGATCGAGCCGAACGAGGTGTTGGAGTACGTTCTCCAGTTGACGCCGTCGTTCGACACTCTGAAGGCTCTGACGCCGCTGACGTCGTCGCGGCCGAGCACGTCGAGCGACACCTGACCGCTCGCCGTCGCTCTGTCGATGTGGTTGACCGTGACCGTGCCGCTCGGCGCGTCACTGTCGACGATGGCGCCTCTGGAGACGACGAAGACGGTGATCGCGGAGTTGTCGTTCGTCGCCTCGCGGGAGGTGTCAGCCTTGCCCGGGCTCTCGTAGACGAGGTTCTGCGGATCGGTGACCGAGCGCAGGACGTACGTGCCGTCGGCCAGTCTCGACTGGCCGAGGTCGATCCACTGCTCGAAGCGGTAGTAGTCGTAGGTGTCGCCCCAGCCGACCCCGAGTCCCTGAGCGATCAGGTTGTTGCTGTCCGGCATGCATCTGTCCGGGGGGTACGCAGCGGGCCAGACGGTGCCGAGCAGCGTCGTGATGAACTCCTCGTCGGTCACGCAGCTGGTCGTCTTCTGGCCGACCAGGTCCGGGCTGCCCTCGCTTCTGCCGCTCGCGATCCAGGCGTCGTACTCGGCTCTCGTCCACAGCTCGTAGCCACCCCAGTGGTCGAAGTGGTAATGGACGTGGACGTCGTGGTAGTAGAGGCTGCTACCCGACAGCGGGATGTCGGTGAAGCCGCCGGCGTCGTCGTAGACGCGCTGGATCGCCGGGCCGGACGGCGGGTTCAGTCTTCTGTTGATCGTCGCGCGGATCTCGACCGGCCCCTCGCCGACGTTGTAGACGGTGTTCGAGAAGCGCAGCACGTTGCGCAGGTCGCCGTGCGAGTCCGCGCTGACGTCGGTGCGGTCGAAGCGCAGCTCGCGCGGCGGCAGCGTTCTCATGTTCGGGTAGAGCAGGGTCGCGGCATGCGCCGCCGCGGGGCTCGCAAGCAGGAGCGCGAATGTGAGAAATGTCAACAGGCGTGGACGCATGTGCGAGAAGTGCACGATGGTAACCGAGGCGGGGCCTGTCAACACGCGCGTGGACGCTCTTGGACGAAAACGGACGCGCGCCAGCTTCGAGGCGTCGCGTCCAGGCGCTGCTAGCGCTTCAGCCGCCGCTTGATCCACCGCCCCAGCACCGCGCGGACGCCGGCGAGCCCGGGCCCGGGGTCGCGTGGGTCGAGCAGGCCGAGCTCGCCCGCGCGCAGGTACGGCAGCAGCATGCGCGTCAGCAGCGCGGGGCGTCGCCAACCGGGAACGTCGCGCAGCAGCGTGCGCGCGGCGCGCGCGTCGAGCAGCGGCACGACGATGTGCACGCCAGGGCGCGGGTCGGGCGCGGGCCCGAGCTCGCGGCCGGCGAGCGCCGCGACGAGGCGGCGGCTCGCGTCCCCACCGGACGCGTCACCGAGGCCCCACTGGGCCGGCATGCGCACGTTGACCTCGATGAACCATCGCTCGCCCGTCTCCGCATGGCGCTTGGCCTCGACGCCCGCCACGCCGACGAACCCGGCCTCGTCGAGGACCGCTCTCGCAAGCGCCATCGTCTCCGGCATCGGATCGGAGACGCCGAGTGCGGTGGCGCCGAAGCCGCGCGGCGACTGGCGCAGCTTGTGGCAGCCGAACGCGACCGGGTAGCTGCCGTCGGCGAGGCGGACGACGATCGCCTCCTCCATGTGGTCGTCGCTGCCGGGGATGTACTGGCTCAGCAGCATTCCGATCTCCTGCCGCAATGGCTCCTCGAGGCGCGCCGCCGCCTCTGCGGCATCGCGCACGACGAACACGTGGCTGTCACCGTACGGACCCGTCCACTGATGTGAAAGGCCAGGCTTGACGACACACGGCCACGGCGCCTCGGCAGCCAGCGCCGTCAACTCCTCGAGCGAGCGCACGGCGGCGGTCCACGGCACCTTGACGCCGGCGCGGCGCGCGATCGCCTCCGCCGTCTCCTTGTGCATCAGCGCGAGGTGCGCGCTGTCCGCGCGCTCGAACACGCGCACGTTCTCCGGCAGCCGCGCGCGGTCGCGCACGAGCAGCGCGCTGCCACGATCCGACGCCGGCAACACGACCAGCTCGCCGCTGCCGCGGGCCAGCTCCGCGATCGCCTCGATCCACGCCGTGCCGTCCTCGCCGTAGGCGGCCACAACCGACTCGACGCCGCGGCTGTGCGTCTCCCAGTCGTTGCCCGGCTGCGCCAGCATCGTCACGCGCGCGCCCGCCTTGATCATCGTGCGCGCGAGCGCCAGCCCCGCGCTGTGCGGCTCGATCACGAGGACGTGCGGCCACGGCCCCTGTGGGGCGCTCGCCATCACGTGCCGCGCCGCAGCAGCCGACGCAGCTGCTCCTGGCGGGCCTCCGGCAGCCGACGCACGCGCTCGCGCGCCGCGAAGCGGAGATGCTTGGGCGCAAGCCGCAGTCGGATCAGCGTGTAGCGGCGGCCGAGCGGGAACACGGTGCGCCACGCGAGCGGACGGTTCCCGTCGGACAGACGCCACTTGTAGTCGTGCGCGCCTCCGCCAAGGTCGGCCTCCCGTACGCCGCCGGACGCCGCGGCCTCGAGCGCGAGCAGCATGGCCTGCGTGCCGGGCGCGTGCTTCGCCCACGCGGGATCGAAGCCGCCCGTCCAGAAGGCGACCGCGTCGCCGGCGCGCAGCACGAGCTCGGCGGCGATCGGCCCGTCAGGGCCTTCGAGCAGCGCCACCGCAAGCCGGCGCTCGTCGTCGAGCAGCCGTGCCGCCTCGGTCACGACGCGCTGCGCCTCGCCGCCGACGCTCGATCCGCCGCGCCCCTGCCAGCGCGCGTGATGCAGCCGCAGCAGCGCCTCGATTGCGGTCGGCTCGCGCGTGAGCCGTCCGTGCACGCCTTCCTCTTCGAGCCGCCGCGCGACGCGACGCGCCTCCTTGCGGAACTTGCGCTCGCGGCGGCCCATCCACGCCTCGTAGTCGCCGTCGAGCGCGATCGACGGCGCGTCCATCGTCGCGTCGGTGCGTAGTCGCGGACGGCGGCCGCCGCCCGCCGCGACCCAGCCGTCGGCGACCAGCTCGGGCCAGGGGTCGGCGGCGTCGATGCCCTCGAACACGACGCTCGCAGGCGCCGGCGCGGCGGTCGAGAGGCCCTCCGCGATCGCTGCCGCAACGGCGCGCTCGTGGCCGGCGCGCGCGAGTGGTCCGATGCGATGGCAGAAGCCGGCGCCGAGCAGGCGGTACTCGGCGAGTCGCAGCGGGCCGACCTGCGCGAAGAAGGGGCCGACGCCGACGAGCGCTCCGTCCGCGTCGAGCGCGAGCACGACGCGCAGGCGCGCATCGCCGCCGCGGCCGTCTCTCCACCACGCGAGCAGCCACGCGGGCGCGCAGAAGGGGCGTCCGGCCTCGGCCGCGAGCGCGTCCCATGCCACGACGTACGGCGCCAGCTGCTCGGGCCGCTCGACGAGGAGGGGCCGCAAGACGGACGCGGTGGGGGATGTCGACGGGATCGTGGAGCTCACGCGCGGCGGCCGGAGGAAGGGTCGGCCCCAGCGGGATACTATGGCGCGCCCGTGGCCCGCGACCGCATCGTCTCCATCCAGACCACGAACGAGCGCGGAGGGGCCGAGTACGCGAACGCCGACCTGCTCGAGGCGCTGCGCCAGCGCGGGCACGACGTGCTGCTCGTCACCAACGTGCCCGACATCGCGGCGAAGACCCAGGTTCCGGTGCGTGCGATCGAGCTCGGGCCGAAGCTCAACAGAAGAAGCGTCCTTCGCACTGCGCTCGCGGCGCCGCGCACGCTGGGGCGCATCGCGCGCGCCCTGCGCGCCGCGCGCCCCGTCGGTGTGACGTTCCTGCACTTCAAGAAGGAGCAGCTGCTGTGCGCGCTGCTGCCGCCGCGGCTGACCGGCCGCATCGCCTGGGCCGAGTGGGGGCCGGTGCCGCCGAACATGCGCAGCGGCCTGCCGCGGCTGCTGTATGCGCTCGCCGCCCGCCGCGCGCAGGCGATCATGGCCGTCTCGGAGGGCACCAAGCGCACCGTCGTGGGCGCGGGGGTGCCGGCCGACAAGGTCGTCGTCGTGCCGAACCTGGTCGACGTCGGCGACGTGTCGTTCGACCCGCAGGCGCGCGAGCGCCTGCGCGCCGAGTGGGGCGCCGGGCCGGACACCCTCGTGGCCGGCTGCATCTCGCGCTTCCAGCGCCGCAAGCGCAACGACGTCGTGATCGACGCGATGGGCGAGGTCGACGGCGACGTGCTGCTCGTGATGGCAGGCGAGGGCGACGAGGAGGCTGCCCTGCGCGAGCGGGCGGCGCCGCACGGCGAGCGCGTCCGCTTCGCGCCGAACGTGCGCGGCCACGTCGAGGCGTTCCTGTCGGCGTGCGACGTGCTCGTGTTCGCGCCGAGCCCGACGGAGGGCGCCCCGCGCGTGATCGTGATGGCGCAGCTCGTCGGGGTGCCGGTGATCGCGACCGATCCCGAGGGCGCGGACGAGCTGCTGCCACCCGGCACGGGCACGATCTGCTCGCCGTCGCACGACGCGCGTGCGCTCGCCGCGGCGCTCACCGCGTACCGCGACGACCCTGAGCGCCGCCGTCGCGAGGGCGCCGCGGGGCGCGAGGCGACGCTGGTGCTGCACGACCCCGAGCGCACGCTGCAGAAGGTCGAGCGGGCGCTGGGCGTCGACGCGGCGGCGTCGTCGCGCTAGGAGGGTCTAGCGCTAGGGGAGCCGGTCGCGCAGCGCACGCAGGCGCTCGACGCGCTCGGGCGACAAGGCGCGCTTCGCGGCCGTGCGCGCCTCGCGCCACGTCGTCATCGGCAGCGTGCGCGCCAGCGCCGCCGGCATCCGCCGGCCCGGTGGGATCAAGATCCACCAGGAGAGCGGATCGGTCCCGTCCGCGAAGCGCAGCTTGTACGGCTGCGCACCCGGGCCCAGATCGATCCGCTGCTCGCCACGCGCGAACGCGTCCTCGATCGCGTCGAGGATCCCGAGCATCGCCGGCTTGAACTGCGCGTGGCGCTCGTCCCAGCCACCGTTGTAGTAGATGACGTCGCCGCCGGCAGCCGCGAACAGCTGCGCCGAGATCGGCTCGCCGTCGAGCTCCAGAATCCGCAGGCGAAAGCCGCCCTCCTCCAGCGCCGCGCGGCCGACCGCCTCGAACGCCTCGGTCAGCTCGGCGCCGCCGGCCACGATCGAGGACTCGCCGCGGCCCTCCCAGCGCCCGGCGTGCAGGCGCACCAGGGCGGCGATGTCGTCGCTCAGCGACTCCTGCGTGCTGAAGCGACCGCTCCCGCCAGCCTCCGCGAAGCGTCTGCGCATGCGGCGCATCTGCCCGCGGAAGTTCGAGCTCTTCGACGCGAGCCAGCCGTCGAACGAGTCCTGCGTCAGCGCGATCGTCGGCGAGCTCATCGTGAAGTAGCGGCACAGCCACGGGCGCATGCGCGTCGGCCACTGCTCGGCGAGGGCGAGCGGCCACGGCGACGCCGCGGGAATGCTCTCCAGCGCGACGATCCCGGGGCGCGGGTCGAGCTCCGATACGGTCGCGGCAAGCGCGCCGGCGACCTCCCATGCGCGCCCCGGCAGCGCGAGCGGCGTCGTGCGCGGCGTTTCGCCCGCCAGCAGCCGGTAGCCGCCGTGACGCCGGTGCGCCGGATCGAAGCACAGCGGCGCCAGCCCGACGAGCTGTCCGCCCTCGCGCATCGTCACGACGCGCGGCTCCTGGATCTCCCGGTTCAGCAGGCGCCACATCGCCAGCACCCACGCGGGCGTCGCGACCGGCTCGGCGCAAGCCGTCGCGAGTGCGTGCCACTCGGGCGCGAGCGCCTCGACCTGCGCGTCGTCGTCGACGATCTGGACGTCGAGGCTCATCCTGCGCTCCGCAGTCGCCCGCGCGCCGCGCGCAGCCGCTCGACTCCGTGCTCTGAGAGCACGCGTCGCGCGCCGGCGCGCAGGCGCGCCTGCGCCAGCGCCGGGACGGTGCGCGCCGCGGTCAGCGGCAGGCGGGCGCCGGGCGTCATCAGGACGCCCCACGCGAGCGGTGCGCTGCCGTCGGCGAAGCGCAGCTTGTAGGCCTGCACGCCGACGCCCAGGTCGAAGCGCTCGACGCCGATCGCGAACGCCTCCTCGACGGCGTCGAGGAGGCACAGCAGCGAAGGCTTGAGCGCGGCGTGGCGCTCGTCCCAGCCGCCGTTGACAAACAGCGTCGTCGTGCCGGCGCGCACGAACAGCTGCGCGCAGATCGGCGCGCCGTCGAGCTCGAGGACGCGCAGCGCGAAGCGGTCCTCGGCGAGCAGCCGCTCGCCGAGCGCGATCACGAAGGCGGTGAAGCGCTCGCCGAGGTCGACGAGGTTCGAGTGGCCTCTGCCGTCCCAGCGCTGCGCGTGCAGGCGCGTGAACGTCTCCGCATCGTCGGCCAGCGTGGCGGGCGTCGCAAGGCGCGAGATGCCGCCCGCCTCCGTGAATCTCCGCCGCAGCCGGCGCATCTGCTGGCGAAAGTTGGAGCTGCGGCCCGCGAGCCAGTCCTCGAACGACGCTTCCCGCATCGCGATCAACGGGTTGCCGTCGACCTCGGTGAGCCACAGCAGTGGACGCAGCCCGCCGGCCCCGGCGTCGCGCAGCGCGGTGAGCCACTGCGCCTCGACCGGGACGCCCTCGAGCCGCAGCGCGTCCGGGCGGGGCTCGGCGGAGGCCAGCGCGGCGACGATCGCTTCCGCGACGTCCCACTCGCGGCCGGGGACCGCCAGCGGAGCGAGTCGCGCGGCGATCTCGATCCCCGGCAGGCGATAGTCGCGCCGCCCGCCGCCCGCCGGCTCGACGTAGAACGGCGCGAGCCCGACGAGCTGCTTCCCGTCGCGCACGACGACCGCGCGCGGGACCGAGCTCGCCGGCGCCACGTGGCGCCACCACGCGAGCACCCACGCTGAGCTCATCTGCGGCGAGCCGTTCCCTGCCGCGAGCGCGTCCCACTCGGGCGCGAGCGCCGCGAGCGTCGCGACGTCGGTGACCAGCTCGGCCTCGGGCATCAGCTCGCGGGCGTCGCCTCGAGTGCGGCCTCCGGGTCGACGCGCGGGTCGATCGCCTGCATCGGCGCACGGCCCTTCAGCACGATCTCCTGGTACTCGTCCTCGGCGTCGGACTGCATCACGATCGCGCCGCCGACGCCGAGGGTCGCGTGGTCACCCTCGATCACGATCGTGCGGATGACGATGTTGAGGTCGACGCCGCCGCTGAGCCCGAAGTAGCCGATCGCGCCAGAGTAGACGCCGCGCGCCTCGCCCTCGAGCTCGTCGATGATCTCCATCGTGCGCTTCTTCGGCGCGCCGGTCATCGACCCTCCCGGGAAGCAGGCGCGGATGCAGTCGGGCGGCTCGACGTCCTCGCGCAACAGCCCGCGCACGGTCGAGACCAGCTGGTGGACGGTCTCGTACGTCTCGACGTGCATCAGGAACGGGACGTGCACCGTGCCGACCTCGCACACCACGCCGAGGTCGTTGCGCAGCAGGTCGGCGATCATGAGGTTCTCAGCGCGCGTCTTCTCGTCCGCGCGCAGTTCCTCGGCGAGCCGCACGTCCTCGGCGGGCGTCGCGCCGCGCTGGCAGGTCCCCTTGATCGGCTTCGCCTCCGCCCAGCGGTCGCGACCGATCGACAGAAAGCGCTCGGGCGACGAGCTCAGGACGGCGTCGTCGCCGACGCGCAGGAACGCCGAGAAGGGAGCCGGGTTCACGCGCCGCAGCGTGCGGTAGAGCGGCAGCGGATCGGGGCGCACCCCGGCGGTGATCTTGTTCGTGAGGCAGATCTCGTACGACTCGCCGTCGATCAGCTTCTGCTTGCAGGCCGCGATGTCGGCGAGGTACCGCTGATGCGAGCGGCTCAGGCGGAACGCCACCGGCGGGTCCGCGCGTTCGCCCGCCAGGCGCTCCCAGTCGGCCGCGTCGACCGCCGGCAGCGAGACCAGTCGCAGACTCGCGTCGCGGATCCAGCGCTCGGCCTCTTCGACCCCGTCGGGCTCGGACACGCAGAGGACGTAGGTGGCGCGCTCGACGTGGTCGAACGCGATCAGTCGATCGGCGAACACGAACGCGGCGTCGGGCATCGAGGAGGCGTGCGCCGCGTCGCCCTCGCAGTCCGCCTTCAGCTCGTAGCCGAGGTAGCCGACGAAGCCGCAGTTGAAGTCGAACGGCAGGTCGTCAGAGAGGTAGCGCAGGCGCCGCATCTCGCGGCTGAGGTAGTCGAAGATCGACTCCTCGGAGGTCTCGACGACGCCGTTGCGGTCGACGCGCACGACGCCCTCTGCGACGTCATAGGCGATGACCGCCGACAGCGGGCCGCCCGGTGCGCCCATGAACGAGAAGCGGGCGCGCTCGTCGACCTTTGAGCTGTCGAGCCAGAATGCGTTGTCCGCCTCGCCGTAGAGGTGCACGAACGCGCGCTCGGGGTCGACAAGCGTGTCGAGCCGTTTGACGCTCAGCGTGAGCCGCGTGCGCTCGACGGGGCGACGCGAGGCGGCGGGCGCCGTCGCGCCGCCATTGCCGACGCGTGTCCCACCGTTGGCCGCCTGATGCGCGGCGGTCAGGTCGCGGAAGTTCGCGAGCAGCTTGCGCCCGTACTCGGTGCTGATCGACTCGGGGTGGAACTGCACGCCCCAGCGCGGGCGCGTCTTGTGGGCCACCGCCATCAGGATCCCGTCGCTCGTCCAGGCAATCGGCTCGAGCTCCTCAGGCAACGGCTGCTGCACGCACAGCGAGTGATAGCGCACTGCCTGAAACTCGCGCGGGATCCCCGCGAACAACGGCGATTCCTCATGCAGCACCGCGCTCACGCGGCCGTGCATCGGCTCGGGCGCGTGCACGACCTGCGCGCCGCTCTTCCACCCGAGCCCCTGGTGGCCGAGGCAGACGCCGAGCAGCGGCACGTCCGCCTGCTCGATCGCCGTGCCGCAGACGCCGAAGTCCTCGACGCGGTCCGGGCGACCCGGTCCCGGCGAGACGACGACGTTGTCGAACGCCAGCTTCGACAGCTCCTCCCACGAGGCCTCGTCGTTGCGCACGACGATCGGCTCGTCGCCGTTCGCCTCCGTCAGCAGCTGGAAGAGATTCCACGTGAACGAGTCGTAGTTGTCGATCAGGAGGGTCTTCATACCCCGCCCATCTAGAGGAGGTATTGGCGCAGGATCTTGCCCGTGGGACTCTTCGGGATCTCGTCCCGAAACTCGACGATCTGCGGCACCTTGTAGTTCACCAGGCGCTCCTGTGCCCAACGGATGACGTCTCTCTGATCACAGGTCGCGCTGGAGACGACGGCAGCCTTGACGATCTCCTCGCCCGCGTTGCTGCCCGGCACGCCGACGACGACCGCCTCGGCGATCGCGGGATGGGCGTTGAGCACGTCCTCGACCTCGATCGGGTCGACCTTGTAGCCCCCGACCGGGATCAAGAGCTTCTTGCGGCCCGTGATGTACACGCGGCCCTGCTCGTCGATCCGGCCGAGATCGCCGGTCAGGTAGTAGCCGTCGCGGAAGGCGGCGGCGGTCAGGTCCGGCTGGTCGAGATATCCGGACGTCAGCGCGGGGCTTGCGACGAGCAGCTCGCCAACCGTTCCCGTCGCCACCGGCTCGCCTTCGTCATCGACCACCTTCACCTCGACGTCGCCGATCGGCTTGCCGACCGACGCGAACGTGCCGATCGGGTCGGCGTCGAGGTTGGCGGCCAGCGTGCCCGTCTCGGTCGAGCCGTACAGCTGCCGGACGGGGACGCCGAACCGCTCCACGAACGCGTCGAAGACCTCCTGCGGCAGCGCGGTCCCGGCCGAGAAGCACAAGCGCAGCGAGGACATGTCCGCGTCGCGGGGCGCCTCCGCGAGCAGGCGAAAGGTGAACGGGACGCCCGGGAAGACCGTCGGGCGCTCCCGCTCGATCAGCTCGATCGCCCGCTGGCGCTTGAGCAGGAACGGATTGGGGTCCTCGAGCAACACGAGCTTCGCTCCGGCCGGCGTGCTTGCAAGCAGGCTGCACGTCATGCCGTAGTCGTGGAACAAGGGCGTCACGCAAAACACGCCGTCGCCGACGCCCGTGCCGAACGCGGTCGGGTAGGTGCGGGCCTCGGCGCAGACGTTGCCGTGCGTGCGAGCCACGCGCTTGGGCCGCCCGGTCGAGCCGGAGGAGAACTGGTAGACGAAGACCTCGTCGGGCGAGCGCGCGGGCAGCCGGCGGGGATCGCCGGCCTCGATCAGCGAGGCGATCGTCGTGCCATGGCCGTGGGCGGTGCTCGTGGTGATGATCTCGACGGGGTCTTCCCAGCCGGCCACGATGCGCTCGCAGACGCCCACGGCGCGGTCGTCGCTGACGATGCCGCGCACGCCGCTCTGGCGGAGCCGGAACTCCAGCTCGTCGTGCTTGAGCTGCGGGTCGAGCGGCACGATCGCCGCGCCCATGCCGGTGATCGCGTAGAAGGCGATGACGAACTCGGGGGCGTTGGGCAGCAGCACCGCGATCGGATCGCCGGGCCCGAGGCCGCGGTCGGCGAGGCCGGCCGCGAGACGCTCCACGCGCTCGACGAGGTCGCGGTAGGTGATCCGCTCGTCGCGATGGACCACTGCGATCTCGCCGGGATGGTCCTCGGCGACGGCGTACACGAGGTCGAACAGCACGTTCCGGGCTCCCGCTCGAAGGTTCAGCTTCCGAGGCCGGCGCCGGCGTCCGACTTGGAGCTCAGGAACCGCTCGATGCTCGCGATGCTCGCGAAGTTCTCGGGCGTGAGGTCCTCGTCCGCGACCGGCAGGCCGAAGCGCCGCTCGAGGAAGGTGACGAGCTCGAGGATGCCGTGCGAGTCGATCACGCCCAGCGCCAGCAAGTCGTCGTCGTGGCCGATCTCGTCGATCCCACGGCCGGGCAGCAGCTCCTCGACGATGAAGGAGTGGATGTCAGCGGCAGCGCTCAAACGTGTCTCGTGGTTTGGGGATCAGCCGGCTCCGCCTGTATATCGGCCGTGCCGGCGCAGGACTGAAGGGCGCCCGCGGCCGATCGAACGGGCACTAGGATACCCGCCCATGCGGACGCAGGTCGGGATCGTCGGGGCCGGGCCTGCGGGCCTGATGCTGGCTCACCTGCTCGAGCGGGAGGGGATCGAATGCGTCGTGCTCGAGGCGCGCGACCGGCCCTACGTCGAGGCGCGCGTCCGCGCCGGGCTGCTCGAGCAGAACACGATCGACCTGCTCGACGAGGTGGGGGTAGGCGAGCGCATGCGTCGCGACGGCCTTCCACAGGACGGCGTCTACCTGCGCTTCTGCGGGCGCACGTGCCGCATCGACGTCAACGAGCTCACCGGCGGGCGCAGGACGCTGATCTACGGCCAGCAGGAGATCGTCAAGGACCTGATCGCGTCGTGGCTCGGCAAGGGCGGCGAGCTGCGGTTCGAGGTCTCCGCGGTCACCCTGTCGGGGATCGATGGCGAGCGCCCCACGATCGACTTCGTCCAGGACGAGGCGGCCATGCGACTGGACTGCGACTTCGTCGCCGGCTGCGACGGGTTCCACGGCGTCAGCCGGCCTGCCATCCCCGGCTCCGCGGTGACGATCACGGAGCGGCCGCTCCCGTTCGGCTGGCTCGGGATCCTCGCCGAGGCCACGCCGCACACGGACGAGCTGATCTACGCATGGCACGAGCACGGGTTCGCGCTGTACTCGTTCCGCTCCCAGCAGGTCAGCCGCCTATATCTGCAGGTCCCCGCCGACGAGGACCCCGGCGCCTGGAGCGACGACAGAATCTGGGCGGAGCTGCAGCGCCGCTTCGCCGCCGAGGGCTTCGAGGTCGGGGAGGGGCCGATCCTCGACAAGGGCGTGACGGCGATGCGCTCGTTCGTCTGCGACCCGCTGCAGTACGGCCGCCTCTTCCTGGCCGGTGACGCCGCGCACATCGTGCCTCCCACGGGCGCGAAGGGCCTCAACCTCGCGATGAACGACGTGCGTCTGCTGGCCGACGCGCTCGCCCGCTACTACCGCAGTGGCGACGCCACCGGCCTCGCGACGTACAGCGAGCGGGCGCTGCGGCGCGTCTGGCTGGCGCAGGACTTCTCGGAGGACGTGATCCGCCTGCTGCACAAGCTCGACGCAGGCCCGTACGAGCACGCGACGCAGCTCGCTCGGCTCGATCACCTTTTCCGCTCTGCGGCCGCGCAGCGCGCCTTCGCCGAGGTCTACGCCGGCGTCCCGCCGACGTTCGACTTCTAGCGGCCGATCACGACGACCCGCCACCGCGCCAGCAGGTTGCGGTGGATTCTGACGTCCTCGAATCCCGCGTCCAGCATCCAGCGCTGGATCTCCGACGGCCGGAAGTTGCGGCTGTGACTCCACGTGTAGAAGAGCAGGCTCGAGATCGCGCCGCGCTCGGAGGTCCGCTCGCCGACCTCGGGCTGGGCGGCGTCGCCGATCACAAGACATCCCCCGGGACGCAGCGCCGCTCGCGCCGTCCGGCACAGCTCGCGGTTGCGCTCGACGGAGAGGTGGTGGACGAGGTTGAAGGACGACACGACGTCGAGGTCCTGGCCGAGCCCGACCTCGAAGACGTCGCCCTCGCGGAAGCGCACGCGGTCGGCGAAGCCCTGCTCGGCGACGATCTTGCGGCCGACGGCCGCGCTGGGCGGAAGGTCGACGATCGTTGCCTCCAGCTCTGGATGGCGCCGGCACATCGCCATCGAGAAGCCGCCATGGCCGCCGGCGATGTCGACCAGCCGGCGGGGCTCCTCGACCGGAACGAGCTTCGCGTCCAGGGCGTGGTCGTCGCGCGAGATCTCGTAGAGCCCGCGCATGTACGCCTCCCAGTTCGCGGCGTCCTCGTGGCGCGTCTCGTGCATGGCGTACGCGTCGCCGGTCCGGATGGACGCGGTCATCATCCCGAGGACCTCCCAGTGCAGGTCGCCCTGCGCGCCGACGAACATGGCGATCGAGTCGGGTGACGATCTCACCAGGCGCCGCTCGGTCAGCGCGGTGTTGCGGAACGCGCCGTCCTCGTCGAGCTCGACGTAGCGCATCGCGAGCAGCGCCGTGAGGAGCGTCTCGGCGCCGAGCGGGTCGAGCTCCAGTCGCCCCGCCAGGGCGTCGGCGTCGAGCGGGCCTTCGGCGAGCGCATCGAAGATGCCGAGGCTGGTCGCGGTGATCAACGCGCGGGCGGCGACCAGGCCCGTGAGCGAGTCGAGCAGGGGGTCGGGGTCGTGAGCCTTTCTCATGCTGGTCCTGGCCTCTTTCCATGTGCCTCGATCGGCACGATCCGGTTGCTCCAGCGCCGCAGAACGCGCATGCGCTCCACCTTCCAGCGCGACTCGTAGCCGCGCGCCTGGTACGTCCAGAGCGCCGTGCGGTTGTCGGATGCGACGTAGCCCCAAAGGCGCTCGTAGCCGCGCTCGCGCAAGGCGGTCTCGATCTGGAAGAGGAAGTCGTTGACCGTGCCGCCCGCTCGATGGCACTTGTGGACATACAGGTCGTACCCGTACGCATCCCCGGCGCCGAGCTCGATGCCGAGTCCCAGCTCCCGCATGTCGCGGTGCGGCGGCATGCTCGCATCGGCCCACCAGTAGCAGCTGACGAGCTGCGCGCCCTTGAAGCCGACGAAGCCGCCGTAGCCGGCGTCGAGGTCGGCGGCGAAGCGGGCGTCGCCTTCGAGGTCCCCGCGTTCGCGGTTCAGCTCACTCAGCGCCCGCACGTGCCGGCGCTCGAGCGGCTCGATCCGCAGCGCGCCGTGGCGCAGCGGCACCACGATGGCGTCCAGTCGCTTGACGGCCACGAGCTGCGTCTCGCGCTTCGTGGCCTGCGCGCGCACGCCCGCCGTGAGGAACGCCAGCACGCCGCGCAAGCCGCCGTCGCGGAAGCGGCGGCGCAGCGCTCGGAGGTGCGAGACGAGGGCGTCTTGAAGGCGTTGCATAGGCGAGGGCGCGGCGACGTGCGGATCACTCGGGGACGTTCGGCACGGGGCGGGCGATGCTATAGGATCGATTTGCCCGAGCCGCGACGTGGCACGTCGTGTTGCAGGGATGCGGTCAGATGGATCACGCGCTCGAGCCAGACCCCGCGCGCGGCGTCTTCTCGACGATGCTGGTTGTCGATGGTCAGCCCGTCGAGCTCGACCCGCACCTCGCGCAGCTGCGCGAGAGCGTCCGCGCGCTGTACGGGGTCGAGCTTCCCGCAGACGCCGCCGAGCTGGTCGCCGCGGAGGCGCACGGCCTCGAGCTGGGCCGTGTGCGGCTCGCGTGCAGGCTCGGCGCGGACGGCGCGCCGTCGCTGGAGGCGCTCGCGAGACCCGTCGACCGCTCGATCGTCCTACCAGCCGACGCGCTCGAGCTGCGCTCCACGCTCGTCGACGACTGGCACGGCGCGCACAAGTGGGTCGACCGGCGTCTGCTCGAACGACTTGACGTCGCAGCGGCGCCGGCGGTGGCGCTGCTCGTCGACGGGAACGGCCGCGTCCTCGAGACGACGCGGGCGAACGTCTTTGCGGTCGGTGAGGACGGTGTCGTGCGTACGCCGCCGGCCGACGGCGCGATCCTGCCGGGCGTCACGCGTGCACAGGCGATCGAGCTGGCCGGCGAGCTGGGCGCGAACGTGCGCGAGGAGCCGCTGACGCGCGACGCCCTCCGCGCCGCGCGCGAGGTCTTCGCGACGGGCTCGATCCGCGGAGTCGAGCCGGTGCGATCGCTCGACGGCGCGCCGATCGGGGGCGGTGAGCGGCTTGCGAGCGCGATCGCGGACGCGTTCCGGCGCCGCTGGCTCGCGCCGGCGGCGAGCCGCGTGCGCGCGGGTCGCGTCTAACCGCCGCCGCCTCGGGCTGTCCAAATCGGCGGCAGGTGACTAGACTCGCGCGGCGCGCAGAGAGCCTGCGGTCATCCCCAGCGGGCGCGCTACCCCCCGATGAGCCGATCGCACGACGCGAGCATCGCGCAGGTCTTGCCGCACGAGATTCCGGCCTACCGGCTCGACGCGTACGTGCCCGAGCGGCAGGTCGACGAGATGTACGGCGTCGGCGACCTCGCACGGCTGATCGGCAAGAAGCTGCGACGCCGCCTCGCCCGCGATCGCGCGGCCTCGCCGGAGGCGATCGCGGCCAACTACGCCGGCCTCATCGTGTTCGATCGCCGCGAGCAGCACTGGGCCGGTCTCGCGGTCGGACGGGACTTCCCCCGCGTGCTCAACGAGCTCGGGGTCGGTCGCTGCAGACGCATGTTCGAGTTCTGCGCCGGTCCCGGGTACATCGGCTATTCGCTGCTCGCCAACGGCTGGTGCGAGACGCTCGCCCTGGCGGACATCGACGCCGAGTCGATCGCCACCGCGATGCGCACCGCGGCGTACAACGGCATCGAGCATCGCGTCGCCGGGTATGCCTCCGACGTGCTCGACGATGTTCCGGAGGACGAGCGCTGGGACGTCGTCGTCGGAAATCCGCCTGCGTTCGAGTCGCATCCCGACAAACAGCTCGGGGCGGA
Organism: uncultured Actinomycetes bacterium; assembly: GCA_963770165.1. Classification (GTDB taxonomy): domain Bacteria; phylum Actinomycetota; class Thermoleophilia; order Solirubrobacterales; family Solirubrobacteraceae; genus Conexibacter. Next base: position 61,634 of record CAVYOK010000003.1, on the reverse strand, counting down.
CGACTGGGACCGTGGCTTCGACACGAACTGGAGCGTGCGGCGGCGCTTCTACGCCTCGGTCAAGGCGCACATGAACCCGGGCGGAGTCGTCGTGATGGTCGAGAATCTGCGCGGGTCCGACCCGGACGTCTTCGCCGAGATGATCCGTGCCGGAGGGGGCGAGCCGCGCTCCGTCCACGTCGGCACGGACGTGCAGGGGCGAGCGAACGGGGTCTACTACCAGCTCAGCGTCTGGTGACGAGCTGCCGATCATGGGGGACGAGGCCTTCCGATGAGCACGCTGCTGCAGGACTATGTGACGCGCGCCGCCGCCGACCGCAGAGACGCGGTGGCCGTCGCGCTGGGTGACGAGCGCCTGACGTACGGCGAGCTCGACCGCCTCTCCGACTGTCTTGCCGCGCAGCTCGTCGACGCCGGCTGCGGTCCGGGCGACCGCGTCGGCCTGCTGATGCCCAAGCAGCCGCTCGCGATCGTCGCGATCCAGGCAGCGCTGAAGGCCGGCTGCGCCTACCTGCCGCTCGACGTCGAGAGTCCGCCGATCCGCCTGCGGCGCATCGTCGAGACGGCCGAGCCGCGCGTGCTGCTCGTGACGTCGGAGGCGGCGCCCGCGCTCGACGCGCTCGCCGAGGCGGACGTCGCGCCGGTGGTGTGGTCGATGACCGACCAGCCGATCGCCGGCGCGCGTGTGCAGTCCGCTCGCACGCGCGCGGACTGGGACGTCGAGGGCGCGCCGCCCGCGCCGCGCATCGGGCCCGACGACCCGGCCTACGTGCTGTTCACGTCGGGCTCGACCGGCTGGCCGAAGGGCGTCGTCATCACGCATCGCAACGTCGCGGCGTTCAGCGAGTGGGCGGTGGAGGCGTTCGGGATGCGGGCGGGCGACCGCCACTCCGGTCACCCGCCGCTGCACTTCGACCTCTCGACGTTCGACCTGCATCCGACGTTCGCCGCCGGCGCCGAGCTGCAGATGGTTCCGGCCGGCCTCGGCCTCGACGCCCGCGGGCTCGCCGCCTTCATCCGCGAGCGCGAGCTGACGCAGTGGTGCTCGGTCCCGTCCGTGCTGACGTACCTGGCGCGCTTCGACGTCGTCGCGCAGGGCGACTTCCCTGCGCTCGAGCGCATCACGTGGTGCGGAGAGGTGCTGCCGACCGCGATCCTCGCTCACTGGATGCGGCGACTCCCGCACGTCCGCTTCACCAACATGTACGGCCCGACGGAGGCGACCTGCGCGAGCAGCTTTCACCCGATCCCCTCGATTCCGGCCGACGAGTCGGTCCCGGTGCCGATCGGACGCGCATGCCCGGGGGAAGAGCTGCTCGTGCTCGACGACGAGCTGCGGAGCGTGCCGCTCGGCGAGATCGGCGAGCTCTACATCGCCGGCGTCGGCGTCAGCCCCGGCTACTGGCGCGACGAGGAGAAGACCGCGGCTGCGTTCGTGCCGGATCCGCGCGCTCCTGAGAGCGGCACTCGCATCTACAAGACCGGCGACCTCGGGCGCATCGACGCGGACGGGCTGCTGCACTACGTCGGCCGCGCGGACTCGCAGATCAAGAGCCGCGGCTACCGCATCGAGCTGGGGGAGATCGAGAGCGCGTTCAACGCGGTCGAGGGCGTGCGCGAGTGCGCAGTGATCGGCGTCGACGCCGGCGGCTTCGAGGGCGTCACGATCTGCGCCGCCTACGTGGCGGACGAGGGGCTCGAGCCGCCGGCGCTGCGCCGCGAGCTGTCGCAGGCGTTGCCGTCGTACATGCTGCCCGCCCGCTGGCTGGCGCTCGACGCGCTGCCGAAGAACCAGAACGGGAAGATCGACCGGCCGGCGCTGCGGGAGCGGTTCCAGGAGCAGATGACGACGCGACGGAGGCAGAAGGCATGACGGAGACGACGCCGCTTACGGACCGCGTCGCCGAGCTGATCCGCGACGTGCTGCACGTCGATGTGCCCGCGCCCGACACGGACCTCGTCGCCGAGGGCCTGATCGACTCGCTCGCGCTCGTGAGCCTCATCACCGAGGTGGAGCTCGAGTTCGAGATCCAGCTGCCGATCGGGGAGTTCGACCTCGGCCGCTTCCGCAGCGCCGAGCAGATCGCGGCGGTCGTCGCCGAGCTCGCGCCCGACGGCCAGCTCGCGTGAGCGCGGCCATCCGACCGCTCGCGCGCGCGGACCTGCCCGCCGTCGCCGCGCTGTACGCCGGCTTCATGGCGTGGGACGTCGAGGCGACCCGAGACGCGCTCGTCGCGTACTACGCGCGCACGATGCTCGACCACCCGAGCGTCGACCCGGAGATCCCGACGCTCGTCTACGAGGACCCGCAGGACGGCGTCGTCGCCGTGCTCGGCTCGAACGTGCGGCGCTTCGCGTATCGCGACCGCGAGGTCCGCGTCGCGTGCGGTGGTCCGCTGCTCGCTCATCCGGCACACCGCCCGCGCGGCGTCGGCGCGCTGCTGCTGCGCGCCTACCTGGCGGGACCGCAGGACCTGACCGCCGACGATCGCGCGACCGACCAGGTGCACGACATTGGGCTGCGTCTCGGCATGGAGACGTATGGCGTCGCATCACTCGGCTGGTCGCTGGTGCTCGCCCGCGCCGGCTTCGTGGCCGCTGCGATCGCCCGGCGCGCGGGCGGAGCCGACCGGGGCCCGGGTCGGCATCTCACGCGCATCGGCTCGCTCCCGCCATCCCGCCGTCGCACGCCGCCGGAGTCCGGTGCGTCCGAGCCGCTGACGAACGCGGCGCTGATCGAGCTGATCGACGGGCTCAGACGCGCGTTCCCGCTGCGCCCGCGCTACGACGACGCGCATCTGACATGGCTGTTCGCGGAGATGGAGCGCGCGAACGTCGAGGGTCGGCTCGTGCGCCGACTCGTGCGGGGCGACGACGGGCGGCCGCTCGGCGGCTACGTGATGTACGTGGCGTCTGGCGGAATCGCCGAGGTGATCCAGCTCGCCGCGGCCGAGGCCGACGTGCCGCTCGTGCTGGACCACCTGATCCACGACGCGGCAGCCGGCGGCGCCGTCGAGGTGCGCGGACGCTTCGAGCACCACCTGATCACGACGCTGCGCCGGCGCCGCTGCCGCCTCGTGCCGATCGACTGGGCGTTCCTGCACGGACGCGACCCCGAGCTGCTCGCCGCGGCGCACGGCGGCCGCGCGCTGCTCACGCGGCTCGACGGCGAGTGGTGGCTGCGGCCCGACCCGTTCGCGGGTCGCTAGGCCGCCGCGCGCGCTGCGCGCAGGGCGCGCAGCTCGTCGAGGCGGATCACGCGCAGCGCGAACAGCCCGCCGACGTAGGCGAACATGCCGGCGATCGCGGCGACGACCCAGCCCAGCGGGTCGGCGGCAAGCTCCATCACGCCGGCCATCCCGAGCGCGACCGCGACGGTCGCGAGGATCCGCCACGGCTGCACGCGCAGGCGCAGCGTCAGCAGCGCGGTACCGAGCATCAGCGCCATCGTCACCAGCTCCGTCGCAACGGTCGCCCACGCGGAGCCGAGCGCGCCGTAGCGCGGGATCAGCCACACGTTCAGCCCGATGTTCGCGGCCGCGCCGACGCCTGAATAGATCGCGAGCCGCCAGTGCAGGTTCAGCAACGGCGCCAGGAAGCCCGCGAGCGAGCCGAAGCAGATCGACACGAAGGCGATCACGAGGACCGGCAGCACCTCCGCCGTGCGCGCGAACTGCTCGCCGTAGAGCGCCTCGACGATCGGGCCCGACAGCACGACGGCGCCCGCGAGCGCCGGAAGGGAGATCACCGTCATCAGCTCCGCGGCGCGCTGCACGAGGCGCCGCACGCGCTCGGGGTCGTGCACGTTCGCGGCCGACAGGACCGGGAAGAAGGACGACATCACGGCCGCCGGGAGAACGAGCAGCGGCGCCATGAAGCGATAGGCGGCGCCGTAGAAGCCCGCCTCCTCGTGGGAGGAGAGCTGCAGCAGCAGCACCGCGTCGATCTGGTAGTAGATCGTGATCAGGACGCTCGCGATGCCGAGCGGGACGGCGACCTTCATCAGCGGCTTCCACAGCGCGCGGCCGGCGCGCCAGGCGATCTGCGCGTGGCGGTGCGCCGAACGTATCTGCAAGGCGCAGATGATCGCGATCACGATCGTGTTGGCGATCGCGAAGTCGACGACGCTCGCGCCCTTGACGTAGAACGCCACGACGACGCCGAGCCACAGGACGCTCTGCAGCACGCTGAACGACAGCGCCAGCCCCGACCGCAGTCGCGAGTTGAAGACGCTCATCAGGGCGCTGCCGCCGGTCGAGAAGATCGTCAGCGTCAGGATCCACGCCGCCTCGTGCCCGGTCGCGAGGAAGATCGGCACGGTCGCCGCGCACAGCACGGCGGCGACGACGGACAGCGCCAGGCGCATCCCGGCGAGGGCGCCGAGCCACTCCGACTCGCGCTCCGGCTCAGCCGCCATCCGCTGCATTGCGACGGTCGTCAGCCCCAGGTCCGTGAGCACGCTCCAGATGGCGACGTAGGCGCCGACGGCGGTCCAGACGCCGAGGCCGTCCGGGTCCAGCGTTCGCGCCGTGAGCGAGACCGTGACGATGCTGATCGGCATCACGAGGACGCGCAGCGCGATCTGCGTGCCGATGTTCGAGGCGATGTGGTGCCCGCCCGCCTCGCTGGCGGCGCCCGCGCTTCCCGCGCTGAGAAAGCGGCGCGGCAGCGTTCGGATCCGCGACGGCATGTGTCGGATACTCTTGCAGCCTTGCGCGTCCTCGTCGTTCTGCCGTTCCCACCGCTCGCCGAGGGCGGAGCCGCCTCGCGCGCCGCGATCGGGATGCTGCATGGCTTGGCGGCTCATGGCGTCGACCTGCACGTGCTCGCGGCCGACCTGCGCAACGACATGCGGCGGGACACGCGCGGGGAGCTGGCGGACGGGCTGCCGATCGAGCTGTCGGCGATCCCGCACCCGAGCCGCGCGCGGACACGCTGGCTGCGCTTCAAGCGACCGTACGGGCTGCTGACCACGACCGCGTTCGCGCCGCTGGTACGCGAGCGAGCGCGCGAGGCCGACGTCGTGCACTTCGTCGAGCTGGCGGCCGCGTCGCTCATTCCCCTCGTCGATCGGCCGGCGGTTGCGCAGATCCACTGCCTGACGCGCCGGGACCGCGACGTCCGTCCGCCGTGGACGAGCGACGGGCGCACCACGCTCGAGCTGCTGCGCGCGGAAAGGCGTCTGTTCCGGCAGGCAAGATGGCTGCTGGTGAACTCGCACGAAGTGGCCAACCCGCTCGCGCGCATGGCGCCGGACGCGCACGTCGCGGTCGCGCCGCTGCCACTCGACCCGGCGAGCTATGCGCCGCGCGCACCGCTCGACGCGCCGATCGCCGGTCTGATCGGGACGGCCGTATGGCCGCCGACGGCGAATGCGGTGGAGCGGCTGCTGACGTCGGTGTGGCCGCGCGTGCTCGAGCGCCGCCCCGACGCGCGGCTGCTGCTCGCGGGCTTCGGGATGGAGCGCGAGGCGTTCGCGCACCTGCCGGAGCTGCCGGGGGTCGAGTGGCGCGGCACGGTCGCGTCGGCGACCGACTTCCTGCGCGAGCTCGGGGTGCTGCTCTACCCGCTCGGGCGCGGCAGCGGCGCGAAGATCAAGGTGCTCGAGGCGCTCGCCCTCGGCGTCCCGGTCGTCACGACGCCGGACGGAGCGGAGGGCATCGGCGGCCGCGACGGGCTCGTCGTCGAGGTGGACGATGGCGCCCTCGCGGACGCGACGGTGGCGCTGCTCGTCGACGACACCGCCCGCAAGGCGGCCGGCGACGCCGCGCTCGGGACGTTCGTCGACCACCATGCGCCGCTGCCGGCGACGCTGCCGCTGCTCGAGCTCTACGAGCAGATGGCGGCCACGAGCGCAAGGCGGCGCGCGGCGGCGTGAGCGCCCTCCGCTCGGCTGTGCTCGCCCGCCTGATCGCGTGCGCGCTCGCCATGATGCTGGTCGCATGCGCGGCACTCGCCGGCTGCGCGGACGACGCCGGCTCGGTGTCCGTCCCGGCGCCCCCGCAGGGCGCGCCGCCATTGCGTGCCGGGCTGGTCCTCAACGCGCTCGGAGCCGGCAGCGACCAGCGCCGGCGGGTCGAGCTCTCGCGCGCGCGGGCGCTCGGCGTCCGCTGGATTCGCGAGGAGCTGCCCTGGGGCTCGATCGAGCGCGCGCCCGGCCGCTACAGCTGGCGACACTTCGATGCGCTGATGGTCGCGGCGGCGCGTGCGCAGCTGCACGTGCTGCCGCTGCTGCTCGGGACCCCGAGCTGGGCGCGTTCTCCCGGCACCGACCATTTCGCGCTGCCGAGCGACCCGCGCGCGTTCGGCGCTTTTGCCGCGCGCGCGGCGGCGCGCTACGGCCCCGGCGGGACGTTCTGGCGCAGCCATCCGTGGCTCGACAGCCGGCTCGCGCCGCAGTGGTTCGAGCTCTGGAACGAGCCGTACTACCGCTTCTTCTCGACCACCGGCGTCGATCCCACGCGCTACGCGGCGATGGTCCGCGCCGCGACCGAGGCGGGGCATGCCGCGAACCCCGCGACGCGCTGGCTGATGGCAGGCGACCTCACCTACCTCGACGGCTTCGGTCGCCGGCAGCAGTGGCTGCCGGCGCTGGCGGCGGCCGATCCCGGCTTGATGCCGCTGATCGACGGCGTCGCAGTGCACCCGTACATGTTCGGTGCGCCGAGCGCCAAGGAGGGGATCCCACTGCCGTTCCGCTTCGCGCGCGTGGACGCGGTCGCGCGCGAGCTGACGCGCCTCGGCGCGGGACCGGTGCCGCTGTGGATCACGGAGATCGGCTGGAGCACGTGCGACACGCGACCCGACTGCGGCAGCGAGCGCGACCAGGCGGAGTGGATCGCCGACGTGTTCGCGCGCGTCCGCCGCAGACCCATGTCGAACCGTGTGCGTGCCGTCTTCGTCTACCACCTGCACGACTTCCCGGGCCGCGCGCGGAGCGACCGCGAGGCCTACTTCGGGCTGTTGCGCGCGAACGGCTCCCGCAAGCCGGCGTGGAGCGTCGTGCGCCAGGCCGCGCGCTTGGCGGGCGGCTGAGCCGCGGCCGACGGGCGGCTCAGGCCGGCGCGGCCAGGAAGTTCCAGATCGGCTCGGCGAAGACGGCCTCGAAGCCGTCGCGCGTGTAGGGGCCGTTGCCTTCGAGGTCGAACACGCGCAGTCCGCACTCGGTCAGGAGGTCGAACAGCTCGCCCGGCTTCGCGCCGTAGAGGTCGGCGCCGCCGATGCCGTGCTCGAAGATCACGAACGGGCGGTGCCGCGCGAGCGTCTCGGCCGCGCCCCGCATCACGAGCAGCTCTGCCCCCTCGACGTCGATCTTGATCAGCGAGGGGACGTAGCCCTCGGGCAGCGCGTCGTCGAGCCGTTCGAGCTTCACCGTGATCTGCTCGACCTCGTGCGCCTCGGTCGGTAGGTCCGCACGTTGCCGCAGCCCGCTCAGTGCCGGGACATCGAGCACGTGGGTGAACTCGGCGCTGCCGGCCTCATCCGAGCAAGCGGCGTTGCGCACCTCGACCTGTGGATAGCTGGCCGCGAGCTGCTGCGCCAGGTCGGGGATCGGCTCGTAGGCGATGTGGCGGCCGGCGGGGGCGGCGGCCAGGATCAGATCGAGCGTCTCACCCCGGTTGGCGCCGACGTCGACGGCGTTGCCGTCACGCCGCAGCGCGGTGGCGAGCACGACCCGCATCGCGTGCTCGTCGCGCAGCGTCTGGCGCGACGCCGGATCGAAGGCGGAGCGCGCTTCGCGCATGCGGCCGACCATGACGCGCGCCTGCTCCTCGCGGCCGCTGCGGCGGACGACCGAGCGAGCCGAGCGGCGGAGGGCGTCGGCCGTGGAGCGAAGGGCGGAGGCCATGCCGGCCGGATGCTAGTCGGTCGCTGGTGTGCCCGCCCACTCGCGCTGGACGCAGGTCGTGGGCGTTTGGGATGAAACCGGTAAGTAGTAATGGCGTCAGCTGTCTGACCAGGTTACTATCCCGACCTCACTAGGGGGATACGACGTACGGCCCTCGTCCATGGCACGGATGCCCGTGGTGCGGCAGGGGCTCCGAGGCGAACGGGGGAATGATGGCGCTGCTCATTGGCCGCCGCACGGCGGCCGACGCTCCGCTGCGCGCGGCACCGCGCGTCGACCGGCGGGCACTCGCCTGTTGCGTGCTCGCCGCGGTCGGGCTCGTCGGTGGCCTCGTGCTCGTGCTGTCGCGCTCCGAGCAGCACCGCTCCGGCACCAACGGAGTGCTGACCCAGGCACAGCTGATCGCGCCGGCCGGGACGCACGTGTGCCAGGGACGCGAGCTGCTGCCGGCCGGCACGGTAGCGCTCGAGATAGAGGGGATGACGACCGCGCCGCCGCTCGTGACCGTGCGTCGTCACGGACGGACGCTCGGCCGCGCCGAGGCGGTGGTGGACGCAAGGGCAGGGGTCATCCGGGCGCCGATCGAGCGTACGCCGGCCACGCTCAGCGACGTCCGCGTCTGTCTCGAGATGCGCCAGCCGGCCGTGCTCGGCCGTGGCTTCACGCCCCCCGGCGTCGGCGCGGTGGCGGCAGACCGGCCGTTCCCCGGCACATCGATCGCGATCAGCTACCTGATGGAGGGGCGCAGCTCGTGGTGGGGCTTCGCGGCGACGATCGTCGAGCGGATCTGCGGCAGCCACGCACACGCCGGCGTGTGCTGGCACGTGTGGGCCGTCGTCGTCCTGCTCGCCGCATCGCTGCTGCTGACGGGGCTCGTCGTCGTGCGCGTGCTCGTGCTCGACCGCCTGCCGCGGCGACTCGGCCTCGCGATCGCCGCTGTCGCGGTGCTCAACGCGGCCGTCTGGTCGCTCGTCACGCCGCCGTTCCAGGTTCCGGACGAGCCCGCGCACATCGCGTACGCACAGGCGCTCGCCGAGACGGGCAGGCCGCCTGGGCGCCCGCCGACGCTCACCGTCTCACGCGAGCAGGCGGCGATCATGCGCGACACCGGCTTCGGCAGCGTCACAGCCTGGACCTACCGTGCCGCTGCCTGGTCGCGCCAGCAGGAGCAGCGGCTCGCGGCTGACCTCGCGCGGCCCCTGTCGCGTCGGTCCATGATCGCGGCGGGGGAAGCCGAGCCCGAGCCGCCGCTCTACTACGCGCTCGAGGCGATCCCCTATCGCGCCGCGCACGGCGGCACGCTGCTCGACCGAATGCTGCTCATGCGCCTGTTCTCCGCGCTGCTGGCCGGGGCGACCGCGCTGCTGTGCTTCCAGTTCGTGCGCGAGTGCCTGCCCGCGAAGCCGTGGGCGTGGACGGTGGGTGCGCTCGGCGTCGCGCTCACGCCGATGTTCGGCTTCGTCGCCGGCGGCGTGAATCCGGACGGGCTCGTGCTCGCGCTCTCGGCGGCGCTTTTCCTCGCCATCGCGCGGGCGTGGAGGCGCGGCGCGACGACGCGGCTCGCGCTCGTCCTCGGGGCGCTGATGGCGGCCGGGATGCTGACGAAGGTCAACTTCTACGGCCTCGTCCCGGGCGCGCTGCTCGGCTTCGCGCTCGCCGCGCGGCGCACGGCGCTCGCCTGGGACCGGCGTGTCGTCGGCATGGTCGGCGGCGCGGCGCTGGTTGCGTTCGGGCTGTTCGCCGCCGGCGCCGCGCTCGAGCAGCTCGCATGGCATCGCTCGATACTGGCGGCTCGGCCGATCGCGCCCGAAAGCCACGTCGGGCTGTGGAGCCACGTCGGCTACATCTGGCAGGTGTTCCTTCCTCGGCTGCCGTTCCAGCCGCGGACCGCATTGACCGAACCCGGCTATCAGCAGCTGTTCGAGTCGTTCGTCGGCGCGTTCGGACACATGGTCGTGTGGTTCCCGATCTGGGTCTATCAGCTGGTCGCGGTGGGCCTTGCGCTCGTCGGGCTGCTCGTCGTGCGGAGCTTGCATGCCGATACGCGCGAGCTGCGCTGGCGGCGCGGCGAGCTGCTCGGCTACGCCGCGATGGCCGGCACGCTGATGCTCTTGATCGGCCTCTCGGCCGATCTGCGCCGTCACCTCATCGCGATAGTGCAGGGCCGCTATCTGCTGCCACTGCTGCCGCTGCTCGCCGTCCTGCTGACGCTGGGCGCGCGCGGTGCCGGCGAGCGCTGGGGCAGGGCCGTCGGCGTGGCGATCGTCTCCACCGTCGTCGCGCTCGGCCTGTTCGGCCAGCTGCTGACGATCGCCTGGTTCTACGCCTAGGGCCGTCCGCCGCCGACCGCGGCGCGCAGCGCGCGGCGCAGGCGGCCGAGCGTGACGACGCCGCGCAGCACCCCGCCGCCGTCGAGCACCATCATGGCACCCAGCGTGCGCAGGCCGTCGGCGTCGAGCAGCGCCCGCAGCGACTGGTCCTCGTCGATCCGCCAGCGGCCGCCCTCGTCGGCCTCCATCAGCTCTCTCACCAGCTGGACCGGTTGCCCGCCCTCGACCGCGTGGCGGGCGCCCTCCTCGCGCAGCACGCCGACGAAGCGGCCGGCCGCGTCCACCACGGGGAACCAGGGCCAGCGGTAGCGCAGGAAGAACTCGTCGAGCGCCTGGGCGGCCGGCAGCTCCTCCGGGACGCTCACCGGATCGGCGTCCATGATGTCGCCCACGCGCACGTCCTCGAGCTGCTCGGTGATCGCCGTCTGAGCCAGCAACGCGCGTGAGGCGCCGCCGATCATCAGGCCGACGAACACGAACCAGATCCCAATCAGGCTCGCGAGCCCGATCGTTACCCACAGCCCGCCGCCGATCAGCACGATCGAGAACGCCTGGCCGAGCCGCGCGGCGACGCGCGTGCCGCGGTTGCGGTCGCCGGTCGCGCGCCACACGAGCGCGCGCACGATCCGCCCGCCGTCGAGCGGATAGGCGGGAACCAGGTTGAAGACGAGCACGATCAGGTTCATCGTCACGAGGAAGCCGATCGTCAGCAGCACCGGCGTGACGTCGGCGCCGTCGGCGAGCAGCGCGGCGTCGACGAAGCGCGCCGGCCCGACGAGCGCGAGCCCTGCCAGCACGCTGACGACGATGATCGCGAACGTCGCGAGCGGCCCTGCGCCGGCGACCTCCAGCTCCTCGCGCGGCGTGCGGCTCTCGCGGCTCATCAGCGCGAACCCGCCGAGCGGCGAGAGCGTGATGCCGGCGACCTCGATGCCGTGACGCCGGGCGGCGAGCGCGTGGCCGAGCTCGTGCACGACGATCGAGGCGAACAGCAGCAGCGCGCTCGCGACCGCGGTCAGATAGGCCGTCGTGTCGGAGCTGCCGAGCGTCTCCTGGAACGAGCCCGACAGCCAGAAGATCACGAGGAACAGGACGACGAACCAACTGAAGTCGACCCCGACGCGAATGCCGAGGATGCGCGCCAGCTGGATCGACCCGGAACGCCCGAACATGGTGGAATGGTGGCATAGCCATGAGCGATGCCCTGTTCGAGCTGCGCGAGCGCCTTGCCGAGGTCGCCGACCTGAACGCCGCCGGCGGCCTGCTCGGCTGGGATCAGCAGACGATGATGCCCGCGCGCGCCGCCGAGCAGCGGGCAGAGCAGCTGGGAACGCTCGGAAAGCTCGTGCACGAGCGCTTCACCGACGACGCGATCGGCCGGCTGCTCGACGACGCGGAGGCGGACGGAAACGGCTTGAGCGCGACCGACGAGGCGCTCGTGCGCGTGACGCGGCGCGACTGGGACAAGGCGCGGCGTGTGCCGTCCGAGCTCGCCGCCGAGATCGCGCGCGCCGGGGCGCTCGGCCACCAGGCGTGGGTCGAGGCGCGCGAGCGCTCGGACTTCGCCGCGTTCCTGCCGTACCTGCGCCGCAACGTGGAGCTCAAGCTCCGCTACGTCGACTGCTTCGACGGCTACGACGACCCCTACGACGTGCTGCTGGACGACTACGAGGAGGGCATGACGAGCGCCGAGGTCGACGCGCTGTTCGCCGAGCTGCGGGCGGGCCTCGTGCCGCTGATCGCGGCGATCGCCGAGCGCGCCGACACGGTCGACGCCTCGCTGCTGCACGGAGACTTCCCGGTCGAGGGCCAACGGGCGCTCGTGCGCCGCGTCGTCGAGCGGCTCGGATGGACGCCGGACGGCTGGCGGCTCGACGAGGCGGCGCACCCGTTCGCGACGAGCTTCGGTCCCGCCGACGTGCGGCTCACGACCCGCTACGACTCGCGCTACGTCGGGATGGCGCTCTACGGCGCGATCCACGAGTTCGGGCACGGTCTGTACGAGTCGCAGGTCGACCCGGCGCTCGGGCGGACGCCGCTCGGGGAGGGCGTCTCGCTCGGCGTGCACGAGTCGCAGTCGCGCCTGTGGGAGAACGTCGTGGGGCGGGGACGCCCGTTCGCCGGCTGGCTGCACGGGCAGTTGCGCGAGGTCTTCCCGCAGCAGCTCGCGGAGGTCTCCCCGGATGCCTTCTACCGAGCGGTCAACAAGGTCGAGCCGTCGCTGATCCGCGTCGAGGCCGACGAGGCGACGTACGGCCTGCACATCATCCTGCGCTTCGAGCTGGAGCGGGCGATGATCGCCGGGACGGTGGCGTTGGAGGACCTGCCGGAGGCGTGGAACGCGCGCATGCGGCAGTACCTCGGCGTCGAGGTCCCGAACGACGCGATGGGCGTGCTGCAGGACGTCCACTGGTCGGGCGGCGACATCGGCTACTTCGCGACCTACGCGCTCGGCAACCTGATCGGGGCGCAGCTGTGGGAGCGCGCGCGCCACGACGTTCCGGACCTCGACGCAGCGCTCGCCGTGGGGGACGGCACGACGCTGCGGGCATGGCTGCGCGAGCACGTGCACCGCTTCGGTCGCACCTATCCGCCGCGCGAGCTGGTGAGACGGGTCGTCGGCGGACCGATCCGCGTCGAGCCGTTCCTCGCCTACCTGAACGCGAAGCTGCGGCCGATCTACGGGCTGGACTGATACTGAAATCTGGGATACTGCGGCAGCATGACTCTGCCCCAAGGCGTCATCCTCGTGATTCTGCTCGCGGTGGCAATCGGTATCGGCTTCCTCATGGTGAAGGTGCCCACGTTGGCGCTCCCACTCGTACCGCTGCTGACGATCGTCGTGATGGTGATCGTGGCCTACGGCGCCGGCGTGCTCAGAACGGGCATCACGATCCACGACATCAAGGATGTCCTCGACATTGGCGATGGCACGCAGCAGAAGGCCGGCACATGACCGCGCAGCGAACGTTGGTCGGGATCGCCTCCGCTTGCGGCGTCGGGGTCGGGGTGCTCGTCGTGCTTCTGCTCAGGGCCGACGCCGGTGACCTTCTCGTGCTCGGCGCCGTGGTGCTCGGAGCGCTGGTGAGTGTGTTCGCAGCGCGCAAATCGAAGTCGGGGCAAACGCTGCGCCGGCAGAGCCAAGGGGCCGACGCGGGAACCGACGCCGGGCCGCCCACATCAGGACCTGACGCGCACGAGTGATGGGCCCGCCCGAGCGGGCGTGCCCATCACAGCACGGGGCGGTGGCGCTCGACGATCGCGCCGAAGTCGATCCCGGGCGGCAGCGTGCCGAAGACGTGGCCGCCGTCGCGTGCCAGCCGGGCGGCGCAGAACGCCTCGGCGACCTCGCGCGGCGCGTACCGCACGACGAGCGAGCCCTGCAGCGCCAGCGCCATCGCCTCGACGACGCGGCGCGCCCGCGCCTCGATGTCGACTGGGTCGGACAGCTCGCGGCGCAGCCGCTCGACGTGCGCGTCGAGGCGCGGATCGGCGCCGGCCGACTCGTCCAGCTCGGCGAACAGCGCCGGCGCGGCCTCGGGCTCCTTCAGCAGCGCGCGCAGCACGTCGAGGCACATGACGTTGCCGGAGCCCTCCCACACCGAGTTCAGCGGCGCCTCCCGGTAGAGCCGCGGCAGCCCGGACTCCTCCACGTAGCCGTTGCCGCCGAGCACCTCGAGCGCCTCCGCCGCGTGCGGTGGCGTGCGCTTGCAGATCCAGTACTTGAGGACGGCGGTCGCGATCCGCTTGAACGCGTGGTCCCGCTCGTCGTACGCGCGCGCGAGGCGCATCGCCGACAGCGTCGCCGCCTCCGACTCGACGCACAGGTCGGCGAGCACGTTCGTCATCAGCGGCTGCTCGATCAGCAGCTTGCCGAACGCGCTGCGGTAGGCGGCGTGGTGCGTGGCGAGCGACACCGCCCAGCGCATGCCCGCCGCCGAGCCGGTCACGCAATCGAGCCGCGTGTGGTTGACCATCTCGATGATCGTCGGCACTCCGCGGCCCGGCTCCCCGATCAGCTGCGCCCACGCGCCGCGGAACTCGATCTCGCTCGACGCGTTCGAGCGGTTGCCAAGCTTCTCCTTCAAGCGCTGCAGCTGGAAGCCGTTGCGCTCGCCGTCCAGGCGCCAGCGCGGCATCGCGAAGCACGAGATGCCCGCGTCCTCGACATGCGCGAGCACGAGGAAGAGGTCGCACATCGGCGCCGAGGTGAACCACTTGTGGCCGGTCAGCTCGTACTCGGCGCCCGGCCCGCCCCCGTTCAGCGGCTTCGCGACGGTCGTGTTCGCGCGCACGTCGGAGCCGCCCTGCTTCTCCGTCATGCCCATCCCGCACAGCGCGCCGGCCTTCTCGTCGGCGGGGATGTCGCGCGGGTCGTAGCTCGTGGAGGTGAGGCGCGGCTCCCACACGGCCAGGACGTCGGGCTGCACGCGCAGCGCCGGGATCGCGGCGAACGTCATCGTGATCGGGCAGCCGTGGCCGGCCTCGACCTGCCCGCCCGTGAGCCCGAGCGCGGTGCGCACCGCGTGCGCGCCCGGGCGGTCGGTCCGCCACGGCAACGCGTGCGCCTCGTGCGTCACGCTGTTCTCCAGCAGGCGGTGCCAGGCGGGATGGAACTCGACCTGGTCGACGCGGTTGCCGAAGCGGTCGTGCGTCTTCAGTCTCGGCGGGTTCTCGTTCGCCTCGAAGCCGAGGCGGATGCCCTCGCCGCCGGCCAGCGTGCCGACCGCCGACGCCTGCTCGGCGCCCCAGCCCGCTCCCTCGCGCGCGAGCGCCTCGACCAGCGGGCGGTTCTGCTCGAAGAGATTCAGCCCCTCGAGCGGCGGCGGCTGGTTCGTGACGGCGTGCGTCGCGTGCGACGCGCGTGACGGCGCGACGGCCATGCTCCGAAGTGAAGCACGCCGCGCGCCGTCCGTGCGCCGGCTTTCAGCCCATCGCTGCCTTGAGGTTCTCGCCGATCGCGCCGAGGAACTCCTGCGTCGTCAGCCACGGCTGGTCCGGGCCGATCAGCAGCGCGAGATCCTTCGTCATCTGGCCGCGCTCGACCGTCTCGACGCACACGCGTTCGAGCGTCTCGGCGAACTGCGTCACCGCGGGCGTGTCGTCCATGCGCCCGCGGTACGTGAGCCCGCGCGTCCAGGCGAAGATCGAGGCGATCGGGTTCGTCGAGGTCGGCCTTCCCTGCTGGTGCTGGCGGTAGTGACGCGTGACGGTGCCGTGCGCGGCCTCCGCCTCGACCGTTCTGCCGTCGGGCGTCATCAGCACGCTCGTCATCAGGCCGAGGGAGCCGAAGCCCTGCGCGACCGTGTCGGACTGCACGTCGCCGTCGTAGTTCTTGCACGCCCACACGTAGCCGCCCTCCCACTTCAGCGCGGAGGCGACCATGTCGTCGATCAAGCGGTGCTCGTACGTGAGTCCCGCGTCGTCGAAGTCGGCCTTGAACTCCGTCTCGTAGACCTCCTGGAAGAGGTCCTTGAAGCGCCCGTCGTACTTCTTGAGGATCGTGTTCTTCGTCGACAGGTAGACGGGGTAGCCGCGGTCGAGCCCGTAGCGCATCGACGCGCGCGCGAAGTCGCGGATCGAGTCGTCGAGGTTGTACATCGCCATCGCGATGCCGCCGCCGGGGAAGTCGAAGACGTTCAGCTCGATCGGCTCGTCGCCGTTCTGCGGGGTGAACGTCAGCGTGAGCCTGCCCTCGCCGGGGATCAGCGTGTCGGTCGCGCGGTACTGGTCGCCGTACGCGTGACGGCCGATCACGATCGGCTTCGTCCAGCCGGGCACGAGCCGCGGCACGTTCGAGATGACGATCGGCTCGCGGAAGATGACACCGCCGAGGATGTTGCGGATCGTGCCGTTCGGCGAGCGGTACATGCGCTTCAAGCCGAACTCCTCGACGCGCGCCTCGTCGGGCGTGATCGTCGCGCACTTGACGCCGACGCCGTACTGCTTGATCGCCTCGGCGGCCTCGACGGTGATCTGGTCGTCGGTCTCGTCGCGCTTCTCGATCCCGAGGTCGTAGTACTTCAGCTCGACGTCGAGGTAGGGGAGGATCAGCTGCTGCTTGATGAACTCCCAGATGATGCGGGTCATCTCGTCGCCGTCGAGCTCGACGACGGGGTTCTTCACCTTGATCTTGGCCATGGGTGTCGGTCTCTCTGTGGAGGCTTGGGAAGGCCGGGTTGTAGCATCGCCGGCCGATCCGCCGCATACAGGAGATGACCACGTGACTGACAAGACTCCCGTCCGCGTCGCCGTGACCGGCGCCGCGGGCCAGATCGGCTACGCGCTGCTGTTCCGCATCGCCAGCGGGCAGCTGCTCGGACCCGACCAGCCGGTGCAGCTGCGCCTGCTGGAGATCACCCCCGCGCTGAGAGCCGTCGAGGGCGTGATCATGGAGCTCGACGACTGCGCGTTCCCGCTGCTCGCGGGCGTCGAGGCGACCGACGACCCGAACGTCGCCTTCGACGGCGCGAACGTCGGACTGCTCGTCGGCGCGCGCCCGCGCAGCAGAGGCATGGAGCGCGCCGACCTGCTCGAGGCCAACGGCGGCATCTTCAAGCCGCAGGGCGAGGCGATCAACGCCCACGCTGCGGACGACGTCAAGGTGCTCGTCGTCGGCAACCCGGCCAACACGAACGCGCTGATCGCGGCCAGCAACGCGCCCGACGTGCCGCGCGAGCGCTTCCACGCGATGGTGCGCCTCGACCACAACCGCGCGATGAGCCAGCTGTCGGCGAAGACGGGCGCCGCCGTCGCCGACATCAAGCGAGTCACGATCTGGGGCAACCACTCGGCGACGCAGTACCCCGACGTCTTCCACGCGAGCGTGGGCGGCAAGCCCGCCGCGGACCTCGTCGAGGAGGCGTGGCTGGAGAGCGACTTCATCCCCACGGTGCAGAAGCGCGGCGCGGCGATCATCGACGCGCGTGGCGCCTCGAGCGCGGCGTCGGCCGCCAACGCGGCGATCGATCACATGCGCGACTGGTGCCTCGGATCCCCGGAGGGCGATTGGGTCTCGATGGCGGTGCCGTCGGACGGCTCCTACGGCATCGCCGAGGGAATCATCGCCGGCATGCCCTGCACGACGAGGAACGGCGAGTACGAGATCGTCCAGGACCTCGAGATCAACGCGTTCTCGCAGGTGCGCATCGACGCGACCGTGGCGGAGCTGCGCGAGGAGCGCGCCGCGGTGGAGCAGCTCGGGCTCGTCTGACACAAGCCTGCGCGCAGCGGGCCCCGCGCGGCGGACGCGTCGTGCGGGGCCCGATTCGTTCGAGGCCCGCGGACCGCGCGGGCCGGCGCGTCACGCGGGGTGCCAGCCCTTCCCGTCGCGGCGGACCTTGCCCTCGTCCGCCAGTTGTGGCAGCACGCGGTAGAGATAGTTCGGCTTGATGCCCATGTGCCCGGCGAGCTCTGGGATCGTGATGCCCGGCTGCGCTCGCACGAGCTCGACCGTCTGCGCCGCGCGCGTGTTCTCGCCGCGACCGCCGCGCGGTCGACCACGGCGGCCCGCGCCGTTCGTACTGGGGACGCGACGGCTACGGGTGGGCGCGGCGCCGCTGGCGCTCACGTCCTCGAGCGCGGCCGATGCCGCCTCGAGCCGGTGAAACTCTTCGATCAACGGCCGCAGCTCCTGCAGCCGCTCCTCGATCTCCCGTACTTTCGCGTCAAGAAAGTCCGCCACGTGTGCCTCCGGTCCCCTGTGGTTCTCTGCTAATCATCGACAGCCTATTGCGAGGTCGAGACGTTCCGGTTGTGTCCTTGACGAAAGTATGAACGTTCAGCACATGAATGTCGTGATGCGAATTGGCGTTCATCTGCTCGCTCGGATCCCCAGCGGTGCCGCGCTGCCCAGTTCGGCACCTGACCGTTCCGCATCCTAGCGGAGCATCGCGGCGCCGCAAGGCTTGCACGGCGAGAAACTTACATAGACTCGATCAGCGCCTTCAGGCGCTGAAGCGAACGCTGGGCCTCCCGTTGCGAGAGCCCACCCACGAGCACGCGACCGGCAACCGCCCCGAGCGCGCCTCCCGGAGGTCTGAATTCGTTGGTGTAGTCGAAGATCGTTCGACTCTCACCGTCGGGCCGCAGCTCGTAGACGATCGAGGCGCGTGAATGAGCGGGTCCCTGACCGTTCCACTCGGCACGCCGCGGCGGATCGACGTCGACCACCGTCCACACCACGTGCAGGGGCGCCCCGCGCAGATTCAGCGTCTGCTCGAACGTCGAGCCGCGCTTGAGTTGCGCCGGCACCTCACCCACGCGCCGATGGATCGTCACCCAGTCGCCGAGGCGGTGTGGGTCCATCACCACCTCCCACACGCGCGCCGGGGGAGCGTCGATCTCGATCGCGCACTGCACGCGGGTCATGCCGGCACCCTACCCGGCGCACCGGAGACCGGAGCCGGCGGGGCGCAGGCGGGTACGGCGGTCACCGTCACCGCGCCGCGAGCGGCTCGCTGGCCTCCCACTCGCCAAGCGCGTGCTCGATCGCCGCGTCGAGTGAATGCAGCCGCAGCCCCAACAGCTCGGCGGCGCGATCGTCGCGCGGCAGCAGGTCGCTTCCCAGCCCAGCCATCAAGGGGCCGACGAGCTCGGGCTGCTCGCCGGCGATCGCGGCGGCGACGCGGCTGGCGACCGCGGTCGACCCCGCCCACCCGCCCGTGCGGCGCAGCCGCCAGACGGGGCGCCGCACCAGCATCAGGTCGCGAATCCGCTCGATCAGCTCGCCGTAGCTGACGACGTCCGGCCCCACGACGTCGAGCGATCGACCAGTCGCGGCCGAGTTGCTTGCCGCGCTGGCGAGCGCCTCGACCACGTCGCGCTCGTCGACCGGCTGGGTGCGATGGTCCCGCCAGCGCGGCAGCGTGACGAGCGGCAGCCGTTCGATCAGGCGCACGAGGAAGCGGAACGAGCGCGATCCGGCCCCGATCACGATCGATGCCCGCAGCGCGATCGAGCCTGGCAGCGCCTCCAGCAGCACCCGCTCGACCTCGACGCGGCTCGCCAGATGGGGCGACGCGGGCGCATCCCGGGGAACGAGGCCGCCGAGATAGACGATCCGCCGTACGCCTGCTGCGCGCGCCGCGGTGGCGAAGCGCTCCGCCGCGGCGCGCTCTCGGACGCGGAAGTCCTTGGAGGCGGTCGCGGTGCCTGCGGCGACGGGCGCATCGGCGAGCACGGGCTCCATCGAGTGGATCAGGAAGTACGCCACGTCGATCCCTTCGAGCGCAGCCTCGAGGCCTGCTCCGGTGACCGCGTCGCCGACGACGAGCGGCAGGTCGAGCTCGACCCGGCGGGGATCGCGCACGAAGCCGCGGACCATGTGGCCGTCGCGCTGCAGGCGCGGGACGAGCCGTGCTCCGACGAAGCCGCTCACGCCGGTGACGAGGATGCGCATCGCGCCCCTTAGCATGACGGGCACCTCGCTCGCGCCCGCCGATGGGAAAGCGCCGCAAAATGCGGGGCGTTTCCGTATCGCGTCGCTGAAAAGCGGCGGTTTGCAGGCTTTTCCTTCGCGTTCGGAAACTTCCTGCGATTTGCGGGAAAGGGCATTGAGGGGCTCTGCCGGGTTCGCTTTCATGGCCGCTCGCGAACGACGGGTGAACGGCCTAGGAGGTCGAGCGGCAGGATGGCGAAGGGTCGTGGAAGCGCGGGCAGAGTGAGTTGCGAGCAGTGCTTCTTCCGCAAGAACCTGCTGTGCGCGCTGCCGGACGACGAACCGTGCGCGACCTTCCGCCCAGCCCATCCGGATGGGCTGCGCCCGCCGCGTCAGCTGCGCTTCCAGTTCCGCCAGGAGCGTCGCACGCAGTCCGTGTGGGCCTTCCCGACGGCGCAGGAACAGGCAACGCTCCACACCTGAGTCGGCGCCCGCCAGCGGGGTTGCTCACGATTCGGGTTACAGTGCCCCGGCTGTGAGGATCACCGTGCTCGGCAAGTCGCCGGCCTGGCAGGACGCGGGCGGGGCGTGCAGCGGCTACCTCGTCGAGGGCGGCGATCGCTGCTTGCTGCTGGATTGCGGCAACGGCGTGTTCGGAAAGCTGCGCGTCGCGCGTTCCTTCACCGACGTGTGCGCCGTGGTCATCTCTCATCTGCACGCCGACCACTTCGTCGACCTCATCCCGTACGCATACGCGCTCGCGTACTCGCACCAGGCACGGGCGGCAGGGACCCGGCCGGTGCTCTATGCCCCTCCTGGCGCGCGCGAGACGTTCCGTCGCGTCACCGGCGCGTGGGGCGCTGAGGAGCTGATCGAGCAGGCGTTCGACGTGCGCGAGTACGACGCGACCGACGAGCTCGTGCTCGATCCCTTGCGGGTGCGCTTTCACGAGGTGCCGCACTTCATCCGCACGCATGCGGTGCAGGTGCGTGACGGCAGCCGCAGCTTCACCTACGGCGCCGACTGCCGGCCGAACGACGCGATCGTGGCGTTCGCGCGGGAGACCGACCTGCTGATGCTGGAGGCGACGCTCGAGCAGCCGGACGAGGGCGGCGCGCGCGGGCACCTCACGCCGGCCGAGGCCGGCGAGCACGCCAAGCGCGCCGGCGCGCGCCGTCTCGTGCTGACGCACATGTCGGCCGATCACGACGCCTCGCTCGCATGCGAGGAGGCCCGGCGCGCCTTCGGCGGGCCGGTCGAGCTGGCGCGCGAGGGGGCCGTCTACGACGTGTGACGGCCGCCTCTTCGCGCGCCCGTGGCCGTGCGCGCGAAGCGGGTAGATTGCAGCCGTGCCTCCCGAGCGGGACCTGTTCGCCAACTTCGAGCGCATGCGCCGCGAGATGGACGAGCTGTTCGGCGACGTCTTCCACCGCTCCGGCATCGCCCCGCGCAAGCGCGCCGGCTTCTCGCCGGCGGTCGACGTCTCCTACGCCGACGACCCGCCGCGGGCGATCGTGACCGCCGAGTTGGCCGGCATCGACGCCGACCACCTCGGGCTCGAGATCCAGGGGCGCGAGCTGGTGCTGTCGGGCGAGCGCCGCTCGATCGAGCGCGAGGGGCGCGTCTATCAGCAGGTGGAGATCGAGCACGGACCGTTTCGGCGCGTCGTGCAACTCGGCGCCGACGTGCGACCCGAGGACGCGAGAGCGGTCTACGAGGACGGGCTGCTGCGCGTCGAGCTGCCGCTCGCACAGCCGGAGACGCGCCGGCACAGCGTGCCGATCGAGGTGTCGCACCCAGATGTGGACGCCGACGTGATCGACGACCCAGACGCGTCCCGCGAATGATCGAGGTCGGCAGACCGGGCGGCGCGCGCGAGATCGAGGTGCCGACCCAGCGCGGGATGCCCGCGACGCTCCCCGTCCTGCCGTTGCGCGACACGGTCACGTTCCCCGAGACGCTCGTGCCGCTCGCGGTCGGCCAGGAGCGCTCGATGGCGCTCATCAACGACGCGCTCGGCGGTGACCGCATGATCGCGATGGCCGCCAGCCGCGACCCGGAGATCGAGGCGCCGGGACCGGACGCCCTCTACGAGGTCGGCGTCGCGGGCGTCGTCGCGCGCATGCTGAAGGTGCCCGACGGGACGCTGCGGATCCTCGTGCAGGCGACGCAGCGCGTTCGCATCGCCGACTATGCGCAGACGGAGCCGTACCTCGTCGCCCAGGTCGAGGAGCTGCCCGACATATCGACGACGGAGACGCCCGAGCTGCTCGCGCTCGTGCGCAACGTGCAGGCGACCTTCACGAACATCGTCGAGCAGGTCCCGTACCTCCCAGAGGAGCTGCACGTCGCGGTCGCGAACCTCGACGATCCGGGAGCGCTCAGCCATCTGATCGCCGGCGCGCTGCGGCTGAGAGCCGAGGAGAAGCAGGCGCTGCTCGAGGAGCGCGACGTCGCCAAGCGGCTGCGCCGCCTGTCGGAGATCCTCGCGCGCGAGCTGGAGGTGGTCGCGCTCGGATCGAAGATCCAGTCGCAGGTCCAGTCCGAGCTCGACAGAACGCAGCGCGAGTACTTCCTGCGCCAGCAGCTGAGAGCGATCCAGGATGAGCTCGGCGAGGGCGACGAGATGCAGGCAGAGGCGAACGAGCTGCGCGAGCAGCTCGACGCGCTCGACCTGCCGGAGGAGGTGCGCAGGCAGGTCGACCGCGAGCTCGCGCGGCTCGAGCGGCTGCCGCCGGCGGCGGCCGAGCACGGTGTGATCCGCGGCTACCTCGAGTGGATCGCCTCGCTCCCGTGGAGCGAGCGCACGGACGACAACCTCAACCTGCGTCACGCGCGCAGAGTGCTCGACGAGGACCACTACGACATCGAGCAGGTCAAGGACCGCATCCTCGAGTTCCTCGCCGTGCGCAAGCTGATGGCCGAGCGATCCGACACGGCCGCGCGCTCCTCGATCCTCTGCCTCGTCGGCCCGCCCGGCGTCGGCAAGACCTCGCTCGGCAGATCGATCGCACGGGCGCTCGGGCGCAGATTCGAGCGCATCAGCGTCGGCGGCGTGCGCGACGAGGCTGAGATCCGCGGCCACCGCCGCACCTACATCGGCGCGATGCCCGGCGTGATCGTTCGCGCGCTGCGCGACGCCGGAACGCGGAACCCGCTGTTCATGATCGACGAGATCGACAAGATGGGCTCCGACTTCCGCGGCGATCCGGCGAGCGCGATGCTGGAGGTGCTCGATCCCGAGCAGAATGCGAGCTTCCGCGACCACTACCTCGACCTGCCGTTCGACCTCTCCGACGTGATGTTCGTGACGACCGCGAACACGCTGGAGACGATCCCAGGGCCGCTGCGGGACCGCATGGAGACGATCCAGCTCGCCGGCTACACGGAGGAGGAGAAGCTGGAGATCGCGCGCCGCTACCTCGTGCCGCGCCAGGTCGAGCGCAACGGCCTGACGCCGAGGCAGATCGCGTTCGGCGACGCTGCCCTCAAGGCGATCGTCGCCGAGTACACGCGCGAGGCGGGCGTGCGCGGGCTCGAGCGCGAGATCGGGTCGATCTGCCGCAAGGTTGCGCGCCAGGTCGCGGAGGGAAGAGCGAGACGGAAGGTCACGATCAGCGCGGCGAAGGCGCGCGAGCTGCTGGGCAAGCGCAGAGTCTTCAGCGAGACGCGCCGGCGCACCTCCGAGCCGGGCGTCGCCACCGGGCTCGCGTGGACCCCGGCCGGCGGCGACGTGCTGTTCGTCGAGGCGACCGCGATGTCCGGCTCGGGCAAGCTGACGATCACCGGCCAGCTCGGCGACGTGATGCGCGAGTCGGCGCAGGCGGCGCTCTCCTACGTGCGCTCGCATCCGGACACGGTGCTGCCCGCCCTCGCGGACGACTGGTTCGCCGGACACGACATCCACATCCACGTGCCCGCGGGCGCGATCCCGAAGGACGGCCCGAGCGCCGGCGTGACGATGGCGACCGCGCTCTGCTCGCTGCTGAGCGGACGGGCGGTGCGCTCCGACGTGGCGATGACCGGCGAGATCACGCTGACCGGACAGGTGCTGCCGATCGGGGGTCTGAAGGAGAAGGCGCTGGCGGCGCAGCGCAGCGGCATCCGCCACGTGATCGCGCCCGCCCGCAACGCGCAGGACGCCGACGAGATCCCGGCGCACCTGCGCAGAGACCTCGAGCTGCACTTCGTCTCGCGCATCGAAGAGGTGCTGGAGCTGGCGCTCGCTTCGCGCCGTGTGCGGCGGCGCACGGCCGCCTGAGCGCGCGGGTCCCACAGCGCGTCTCCAAACTCCTCTCGCAAGTAACCAAGCTCTACTTACGGACGGTAGAAGGCCCGCAGCGAGCGGTACAGAGTTCAGGGGCGATGGGAGGCGCCCAGGAACTCGATGCGTTCGCACGCACCGTCCGTCGCCTCCGCCGCGAGCGCGACCTCAGCCAGCGGGCGCTCGCCGCCGTCGCCGGCCTCGCCGAGAAGCACGTGAGCGAGATCGAGCGCGGCAACCGCGAGCCGAAGCTGACGACGATCTTCAAGCTCGCGAGGGGTCTGGGCGTGCCGGCGGAGGCGTTGATCGGTGAGACCGCCACTCACCTCGAGGCGCTCGTCGCGGCGCCCGGCAGATAGGGCGTCGCGCCATAGGGCACGGGGTATGCTCGCCGCACATCGAGCAAGCGAGCGCAAGGGAGAGCACCCGTATGGCGACACGCACCAAGCAGGCGAAGAAGGCGGCGAGCGCGGCGGCGGCGACGACGAGCCCGTGGGTCCAGCGGCTCGCGGAGGACGAGGAGCTGCGCGACAACTTCCGCGTCGCCTTCGAGGCGGCGAAGGACGCCTACGAGCGCATCACCGACAGCAAGAGCCCGAAGGACGCGGTCAGCGACAAGAAGGTGCAGAAGGACCTCAAGACCGCGGCCGACGCGCTCAAGGATGCTGGCACCGCGCTCAAGGAGGGCCCCAAGCAGAAGCGCAAGGGCGGCTTGATGCGCAAGCTGCTCGTGCTCGCGGTCGGCGCGGGGATCGCGCTTGCGCTCAGCGAGGACCTGCGCTCGAAGGTGCTCGACGCGCTGTTCGGCAAGGAGGAGGAGTTCGACTACGGCTCCACCGCGCCGACCACGCCGCCGACGGGCGCCGCGTAGGCCGCCGTCGACCGAGGAGTCGGTCGGGGGGCCCGCCTCCGCCGGCCACGTGGCCGGCTGCGGCACCCCTGGCCGGCCGGTGGGGACGCCGGCCGGCCGTCCGACCGACTACGATCGGATCGATGGCCGTCACCACACCCGCCTCCGGTAGCCCCGCGACGGGTGCGCGCGCGCTCGAGAGCGACAAGGCGAAGCGCATCGTCGACGCGATGCGGGCGAGCGTCGCCGCGCGCGGCGCCGCCGGCTCGACGTTCGACCACGTCGCCCGCGAGGCCGGCGTCTCGCGCGGGCTGCTGCACTACTACTTCGGCACGAAGGAGCGGCTGCTCGTCGAGGTCGTGCGGCGCGATTCGGAGATCCGCTTGGCTGCCCTCGCGGCCTCGCTCGGCGATGCGCAGACCGCCGACGACTTCATCGACGCGATGGTGCGCAGCTTGGAGGAGCTGATCGGTCGCGATCCCGGCTTCGTCGTCCTGATGCACGAGCTGTTCACGCTCTCGCGCCGCAACGAGGAGATCGCCGGCGAGCTGGCGACGCTCGCGCGCGCTGCCCGCGGCGACCTCGCGGCCTCGCTGAAGGCCAAGCAGGACGAGGGCGTCGTGCGGCTCGGGGACGACCCGGACGCGGTCGCCGGCGTGTTGCTGGCGCTCGCCGACGGGCTGGCGCTGCGCTTCCTCACCGAGCCCGACCTCGATCCGCGTCCGATGCTCGCGGCCGCGGTCGCCGCGGCGCGCGCGCTGATCTCGGACGCGCGCTAGAGCGCATCGACGCCGGATCTGAGAGTATCGGCCCATAGAGATCGGGGCACCACGTCGCGCCGCGTCGGCGCGCGCAGGGGAAGAGCGCTGCGGATCGCGGCCAAGTACTCGACGGCGCCGCCGGCTCGTACTACCGCGCGATCATTCCGCTGCGCGAACTCGAGCGGCGCGGGCACCGCGTCCTGTGGCCGGAGCGCAACGACTACGACCGGCTGCTCAGCGCACCGCCGAGCTTCGACGTCTTCCTCAGCACCACTACTTCCGCGAGGAGGACCTGGAGCTCGTGCGGCGGCTCGCGCAGCAGGGCGTCGCCGTCGTGTGGGACGAAGACGACGACATCGCGGCGATCCCGAGACACGCGCCGATCTACCGAGGGCTGGGAGGCCGCGCGGGATCAGGCGGGCGTTCGCGCGCAGCGTCGAGATCGCGAGTACCGCCAGCCTGATGACGACGCCCAGCGCCCACCTCGCCGAGCGCTATCGCGAGCACGGCGTCGCGCACGTCGAGGTGATCGAGAACCACCTCGCGCGCGAGCGCATCGGCCACCCGCGCCCGCGCCACCCGGGCGTCGTGATCGGCATCACGGCAGCGGGGAGCACGCCGTCGACTTCAGGAAGCTGAGGATAGATCGCGTCTTGAAGCGGCTGCTCGAGGCGCACGAGGGCGTGCGCGTCGTGACGATCGGATGGGGGCACGACCTCCCGTCCGCCCGTCACACGCACCACTCGTTCGTGCAGATAGAAGAGCTCGTCGCGGCGGAGCGCGCGTTCGACATCGGCCTCGCCCCGCTCGCCGACCTGCCGCTCAACCACGCCCGCTCGAACGTGAAGCTCAAGGAGTACGCCGCCGCCGGCGCGATGTGGCTCGCCTCGCCGGTCGGGCCGTACCGCGGCATGGGCGAGCAGCAGGGCGGGGTGCTCGTCGCCGACCGCGAGTGGGAAGCGACGCTCGAGCGCTACGTGCTCGACGCTCGCGCCCGCGCGCGTCTGATGGAGCAGGCGCGCGCGTGGGCGCCGACGCAGTCCGCCGACCGTGCGGCGGGCCAGTGGGAGGCGGCCCTGCAGCGCGCGGTGGCACGCGCGCGGTCGGGCTAGGGGCTACGCCGCGGCCGAGCTTCGGGCTCGTCCAGGGCGCGCGCAGGCGCCGCTCGAGCTCGTCGCCGAGCTCGTCGATCGGGATGCGCACCTGCTCGAGCGTGTCGCGGTCGCGCAGCGTGACGGTGCGGTCCTCGAGCGTCTGGTGGTCGACCGTCACGCCCCACGGCGTGCCGATCTCGTCCTGGCGGCGGTAGCGCTTGCCGATCGAGCCGCCCTCGTCGTACTCCGCCTGCATGCGGCGGCGCAGCGCCGCGTAGACCTCGCGCGCGACCTCGGGCTGGCCGTCCTTCTGCACGAGCGGCATGACGGCGACCTTGACCGGCGCGAGCCGCGGGTGCAGCCGCAGCAGCGTGCGCGTCTCGCCCTCGACCTGCTCCTCGTCGTAGGCGTCGACGAGGAACGCGAGCGTCGCGCGGTCGGCGCCGGCGGCGGGCTCGATCACGTGCGGCACGTAGCGCTCTCCGGTCGCCGTGTCGACGTACTCGAGCTTCTCGCCGGAGTCTCGGCGTGCTGGGTGAGGTCGAAGTCGCCGCGGTTGGCGATCCCCTCCAGCTCGGTCCAGCCGATCGGGAAGAGGTACTCGACGTCGCTCGTTGCCGATCGAGTAGTGCGACAGCTCGTCGGCGTCGTGCGCGCGCAGGCGCAGGTGGTCGGGGCGGATCCCCGAGCTCGACGTACCAGCGCTCGCGCTCGTGCAGCCAGTGCTCGAACCAGCTGCGGCGCCTCGGCAGGCGGCACGAAGAACTCCATCTCCATCTGCTCGAACTCGCGCGTGCGGAAGATGAAGTTGCCGGGCGTGATCTCGTTGCGGAACGACTTGCCGATCTGCGCGATCCCGAACGGCGGCTTTTTGCGCGCTGAACTGCAGGACGTTCTTGAAGTTGATGAAGATGCCCTGCGCCGTCTCGGGGCGCAGGTAGACGGTCGCGCCGGCCTCCTTCACCGGCCCGACCGTCGTCTCGAACATCAGGTTGAAGTCGCGCGCCTCGGTCAGGTCGCAGTCGGGGCCCTCGCCGGGGTGCTTCGAGGGCTTCTGCCCGCACTGGAGCTGGTCGAGGTGGTCGGCGCGGAAGCGCTTCTTGCAGGTGCGGCAGTCGACGAGCGGGTCGGTGAAGCCGGCGAGGTGGCCGAGCCTCCCACACGCGCGGGTGCTGGATGATCGCGCTGTCGAGCGCGACGACGTCGTCGCGGTCCTGCAGCATCGCGCGCCACCACTCGCTCTTGACGTTCGTCTTGAGCAGCACGCCGTAGTGACCGTAGTCGTACGTCGACCCGACTCCGCCGTAGATCTCGGAGGAGGGGAAGATGAAGCCGCGCCGCTTGCACAGCGAGACGATCTTCTCCATGGTCACGACGTCGCTCATCGGGGGCGGACTCTATCCTTCTTCGCACGATGCCGATCTACGAGTACCGCTGCGAGAAAGGGCACACCTTCGAGGTGATCCAGCGCATGAGCGAGGACGCGCTCGACGACCTGCGAGGTCTGCGCGGCGCCCGCCGCGCGCGTGCTGCACGCGCCCGCTGTTCACTTCAAGGGCTCGGGCTTCTACAACACCGACTACGGGACGAAGAAGCGCGCGCGTGAGAGAAGCGCGGACGGAGACGGGAAAGCCAAGAGCGGTGGCGAGAGACGAGCAGTCGACAGCAGCAGTCGACGGCATCGACGGCGCGCGAAGGCCGAGAGCGGCCCGAAGGCCGACGCGGCGTAGCGCGGCGCTGGCGCTCGCGCGCTCGGCCTGCTGGCGGCGTCCGCCGGCGCGGCCGCGGCGCCGGCCCGCTTCACCGGGCAGGTGACCGACGCGCTGCGACACCCGACGCATCGGCTCGCGGCCAGCGCGGCGAGCGGTCGCGCGCGGCCGATCTCCTGTTCATCGACGCGAAGCAGGCGCGCACGACCGTCCGCACATGCGTGCGACGTCGCGACATCACGCGCGAACGCGCACGTGCTTCACGCTCACGACCGGAGCGGCGGGCGTCGCGACCGTCACGCCGTTGCGCTTCCGGCCCGGCAGATACGCGGCGCTGGTCGGTCGGCGCGCGTCGTCGCGCGCTGGCGCTTCGTCGTCAGCGCCGCGACGAGCGGCGCCTCAGCCGTCCAGGAACCGCTGCACCGCCGCCTGCTTCTCGGCGTCGGAGACGGCCAGGCCCGAGCCGCCGTCGGACAGCTTCTCGAGCCGGTCGGCTTCAGCACCTCGACCGGCGGCGAGCCGCCCGTCGCCGCGGCGGCGAAGAAGCCGAGCAGCGTCGGGCCGCCCATGTCGGTGCGCATCGTCTTCGGCGCGTACCAGGAGACCCACGGCAGCCGCACGAACGTCGTCGGCGACGAGCAGCCGGCCCTTCATCGCGGCCGAGGATCTGCTGCTGGCGTCGCGCGCGGGTGAGGTCGTCCTCGGCTCGGGTTGCAGTCGTTCTTGCGCGTGCGCGCGAGCGCGAGCGCCTGTTTGCCGTCGAGGTGGTGCTCGCCGCGCGCGCAGGCGCAGCGTGACGCCGCCGTTCTCGAGGCCGCCGTTGATCTTCGAGCACGACGCAGCCGCGTTGTACGTCGACGCCGCCCAGCGCGTCGACCAGCTTCGGGAAGTTCTCGAAGTCGACCTCGATCACGTGGTTGATCGGCGATGCCGAGGTACTGCTCGATCGTCTGGATCGCGAGCGCCGCGCCGCCGAACGCGTAGGCGGCGTTGATCTTCTGCGGCCGTGGCCGGGGATGTCGACGACCGTGTCGCGCGGGATCGACAGGCGCGCGGCTCGTGCCGCCGCCGACGCGCACAGCATGATCGTGTCCGAGCGGCTCGGGCCGCCCGGTCTGCGCGCCCGGCTCCTTCGAGCCCTCGCGGCGCGCGTCGGAGCCGAGGACGAGGATCGTGTTCGGCGACGTCGAGCGGGTAGCCGGCGCCGCTCGAGCGCCGCCTTCGCCTCGTCGGAGACCTTGCCCTGCTGGATCTGCGCGCTGACGCAGGAACAGCGACGAGCGAGAGCGCGAGCCAGGCGCCGACGCGCGAGCACGAGCCAGCGCACGACGCGCCCGAGGGTGATGCGGCGCGCCGCGCCGACGGCCGTCGCCGGCCGCGCAGCCGCGCCGGTCGCGGCCCGGCGCGCGCCGCGGCGCTCGCGCGCGCGCAGCTCGCTCGAGCCCGGCGTCCTCGCCGCTGCAGCGCGCTCGCGCAGACCGCGGCGGCCGCGAGCGGTAGACGCGTGTACTCGGGCGGCCCGTCGCGCCGCGGGCTCGTCGGTCGTCTGCCATGCCGGTCGTATGGTGGCCGAGCATGCCGCCGGAGTGCGTGATCGGGGTCGATCTCGGCGGCACGAAGCTGCTCGCCGGCGTCGTCGACGCGGACCTCAACGTCCACCACCGCGTCGCACCGGCCGGTCGCGCGGGCTCGACCAGCGCGAGCTGCTCGACACGGTCGTCGAGGCGGTCGAGGAGGCGCGCGCGGCGAGCGCGCGGCGAGGTGACCGCGGTCGGCTTCGGGATCCCGTGCCTGATCGACCAGCGACGCGGCGATGGCGGTCGATGGCCGTCAACCTGCCGCTCGCCGACGTGCCGTTCCGCGACCTGATGGCCGAGCGGCTCGGGCTGCCGGTCGTCGTCGACAACGACGCCAACGTCGCCGCTGCTCGCCGAGTGGCGCGTCGGCGCCGCGCGCGGGCGCGCAGCGACGCGGTGCTGCTGACGATCGGCACCGGCATCGGCGGCGGGCTGATCCTCGACGGCGCGCTGCTACCGCGGCGCGATCGGCGCCGGCGGCCGAGCTCGGGCACATGGTCGATCGACGTCGACGGGCCGCCGCTGCCAGGGCAACTGCCCGAACCACGGCTGCCTCGAGGCGCTCGCCTCCGGCACCGCGCTCGGCGCGCGAGGCGCGGCGGATCGCCGCGCGAGCAGCCCGGACTCGGCGCTCGGGCGCGCGCTCGCCGCGGGCCGCGAGATCACCGGCGCGCTCGTCACCGAGCTCGCGCACGACGGCGACGCGGCCGCGCGTCGACGCGCTCGCGCTCATCGGCGCGCGGCTCGGCGTCGGCATCGCGAACCTCGTGAACATCTTCAACCCCGACGTCGTCGTGATCGGCGGCGGCGTGATCGCGGCCGGCGAGCTGCTGCTCGAGCCGGCGCGCGCGGAGGTCGCCGCGGCGCGCGCTGCCGCCCGTCGCGCGAGCACGCGCGGATCGTGCCGGCGCGCTTCGGCGCGGAGGCGGGGATGCTCGGCGCGGCCGCGCTCGCGCTCGACGGGCAGCGGGGCGCGGGCGTGGAGCTGCCGATGAGCCCGGCCGGCTCGTCGTCTGCCCGACGCCGATCGGCAACCTCGAGGACGTCACGCTGCGCGTGCTCGCGCGCGCTGCGCGAGGCCGACGTCGATCGCCTGCGAGGACACGCGCCGCACGCGCGTGCTGCTCGACCGCTACGGCGTCTGCGCGCGAGCTGCGTCAGCTACCACGAGCACAACGAGCGCGAGCGCGCGGCGCGAGCTCGTCGAGCGGATGCACGGCGGGCGACGACGTCGCGCTGGTCTCCGACGCGGGCATGCCGCTCGTCTCGCGATCCCGGCTTCGTGCTCGTGCAGGCGTGCGTCGCCGCCGGGCTCGCGGTCGAGGTGCTGCCGGGGCCGAGCGCGGCGCTGGCGGCGCTCGTCGCGAGCGCGCTGCCGGCCGAGCGCTGGCGCTTCGTCGGCTTCCTGCCGCGCAAGCGCGGCGAGCTCGAGCGCGCTGTTCGCGCGCGCCCGAGACGCTCGTCGCGTTCGAGTCGCCGAAGCGCGTGGCGCGTCGCTGGCGGTGCTGGCGGAGGTCGACCCGCGAGCGCCCGGTCGCGGTCTGCCGCGAGCTGACGAAGCTGCACGAGGAGGTCGTGCGCGGCACGGCCGCCGAGCTCGCGGAGCGCTACGCGGCGCGAGCCGCCGCGCGGCGAGGTCGTGCTCGTCATCGGCGCCGCGCCGCGAGGCGGCGCGCGGCGCTCGCGCCGGCGCTCGACGCGCTGCGCCGGCTCGTCGACGCGGGCGCGAAGCCGCGCCCGGCGGCCGCGCGTCGTGGCGGAGCTGACGGGCGTGCCGGCGAACGCGCTCTACCGGGCGCTGACGGACGCGCGCCGGACCGACGTAGCGCTTCGGCCGCGCCGTGGCCTACTACGTCACGACCCCGATCTACTACGTCAACGCGCAGCCGCACCTCGGGCACGCGTACACGACGATCGCGGCGGACGTGCTCGCGCGGCACATGCGCCAGCGCGGCGAGGACGTCTTCTTCCTCACCGGCACCGACGAGCACGGCGAGCCGGTCGCGCTCGCGGCCGAGCGAGAGGGCGTGACGCCGCAGGAGCTGGCCGACCGCAACGCCGCGCGCTTCCAGGCGCTGATGCCGCAGCTCGAGGCGAGCAACGACTTCTTCATCCGCACCTCCGACCCGCGCCACGGCGAGCGCGTGCAGCAGGTGCATGCAGCGCGTGCACGACAACGGGCACGTCTACCTGGGCACGTACGAGGGCTGGTACTGCCCGCGCTGCGCCGACTTCAAGTCCGACAGCGAGATCGCCGAGGGCAACACGTGCCCGATCCACCACATCGCGCTCGACCGCGAGCAGGAGGAGAACTGGTTCTTCCGGCTGTCCGCCTTCCAGGAGCCGCTCGAGCGGCTGTACGCCGAGCGGCCCGACTTCGTCAGCCGGCCGCGCGGCTCAACGAGGCGCGCTCGTTCGTCGAGCAGGGCCTGCGCGACGTCTCGCTCTCGCGCGCGCAAGCTGACGCTGGGGCGTGCCGGTGCCGTGGGACCCGAGCCACGTCTTCTACGTCTGGTTCGACGCGCTGCTCAACTACTACACGGCGCTCGCGCTACGCGCGCGACGGCGAGGACCTGACCGACGCGTTCTGGCCGGCCGACGTCCACCTGATCGGCAAGGACATCCTCAAGTTCCACGCGGTCTACTGGCCGGCGCTGCTGATGGCGGCCGGAGCTCGAGCTGCCGCGCCGGCTGTTCGTCCACGGCTTCCTGCTGATGGACGGCGAGAAGATGTGCAAGTCGCTCGGCAACGTGCTCGACCCGTTCGAGGTGATGGAGCGCTTCGGCACCGACGCGCTGCGCTACTACTGCCTCCGCGAGGTCTCGTTCGGCCAGGACGGCTCGGTCTCGACCGCGCGGCTTCGAGGCGCGCTACGAGAGCCGAGCTGGCGAACGAGCTACGGCAACCTCGCGAGCCGCACGCTCGCGATGATCGCGCGCTACCGCGACGGGCGCGTGCCGGAGGCGGCGCTCGACCCGCGAGCTGGCGGCGACGTTCGACGGCCTCGCCGAGCGAGGTCGCGGCGCTGCTCGACGGCGTCGAGCTCAGCCAGGCGCTCGAGGCGATCTGGCAGCGCGTGCGGCGGCTGAACCGCTACGTCGAGGAGCGCGCGCCGTGGGCGCTGGCGAAGGACGCCGGCGCAGGCGGACGCGCTCGACGCAGACGCTCGCCTCGCTCGCCGAGGGGCTGCGCGTCGGTGACCGTGCTGCTGCACCCGTACATGCCGCGAGCGACCGCGAAGCTGCTCGACGCGCTCGGCCGGCCGCGAGCCGTCGCTACGCGGGCGCCGCGCTCGCGGCCGAGCGGCTGGGGCGGCGAGGTCGACGAGCTCGAGCCGCTGTTCCCCAAGCAGCAGGCGCGATGATCGACAGCCACACCCACCTCACCTCGTGCGCGCCGGCGCCGGAGCGAGCTCGTCGCCGCGGCCGAGCGCGCTCGGCGTGCGGCGGATGCTGACGGTCGGCACGGACGCCGACTCGTGCCGCGCCGCGCTGCGGCTCGCCGAGGACTTCCCGCAGGTGTACGTCGCGATCGGCCGCCACCCGAACCACGCGACCGGCTTCGACGACGCCGACCTCGCGGAGCTGAAGGCGCTCGCCGCGCACCCGCGCTGCCGCGCGATCGGCGAGACGGGGCTCGACTTCTACCGCGACGACCGCCTCGCGCGAGGACCAGGAGCGCGCCTTCGCCGCGCACATGCGAGCTCGCGCGCGACGACCGGCAAGCCGCTCGTGATCCACACGCGCGCGGCCGACGACGACACGCTCGTCGATGCTCGGCGGCCAGGCCGAGGGCCTCGCGGTGATCCTGCACTGCTTCTCGATGCCCGACCGGCTCGACGCGTGCCTCGAGCGCGGCTACTGGATCTCGTTCGCCGGCAACGTCACCTATCCGCAACGCCGCGCTGCGCGCCGCCGCGCGCGAGGTCCCCGCCGAGCGCCTGCTGGTCGAGACCGACGCGCCCTACCTCACGCCGCAGGCCGTGCGCAAGGAGCGCAACCAGCCGGCGAACGTCGACGCACACGGCCGAGGTCGTCGCGGCCGAGCGCGGCGTCTCCGTACGAGGAGCTGGAGGCGCAGGTCGAGCGCAACGCCGCCGAGCTGTTCGGCTGGTGAGCGACGCCGCCCACGCAGCCCACGCTGCGGCGCCTGCGGGCAGTTCGGCGATCCGGCCCGAAGCGCGACCTCGGCCAGAACTTCCTGATCGACTCGAACATCCTCGACGTGATCGCGCGGGCGGCGGAGCTCGGCCCGCGGACGTCGTGCTGGAGATCGGCGGCGGGCTCGGCGTGCTGTCCGAGCACCTCGCCGAGCGCGTGCGCGCACGTGCACGTCGTCGAGGTCGACCGCGCGCTGGAGCCGGCGCTGCGCGACGCGCTCGACCCGTTCGGCGAGCGCGCGACGCTGCACCTCGGCGACGCGATGACGCTCGACCTGCGCGCGCTGCGAGCCGGCGCCGACGAAGGTCGTCGCGAACCTGCCGTACGGGATCGCCGCCGGCGCGATCCTGCGCACGATCGAGGAGCTGCCGAGCGTGACGCGCTGGGTCGCGATGGTGCAGAAGGAGGTCGGCGAGCGCTTCGCCGCGGCGCCCGGGAGCGGCGCCTACGGCGTCCCGTCGGTGCTCGCGCAGCTCGCCTGCGACGTGCGCGTGCTGCGGGCGATCTCGCGGCGGGTGTTCGTCCCGGTGCCGAACGTCGACTCGGTGCTCGTCGGGCTCGAGCGGCGCGGCGCGGCGCCGACCCGGTCCCGCCCGCCCTGCGCGCGTTCGTGCAGGGTGCGTTCGCGCATCGTCGCAAGGCGCTCGCGAAGTCGCTCGCGCTCGCGGGCGCGGCGCGACCGCGACCTCGTGCGCGCGACCTTGGAGGCGCTCGGCGAGCCGGCCGACGTGCGCGCCGAGCGACTCTCGCCCGAGCGGCTGCGCGAGCTGTGGGAGGCGGTCGGGCGATGACCCTCCACGCGCTCGCGCCCGGCAAGGTGAACCTCTGCCTGTTCCTCGGCGAGACACGCGCGGACGGGCTGCACGAGCTGGTGTCGGTGATCGAGCCGCTGTCGCTCGCCGACGAGCTGACGCTGGAGCGGCTGCCCGGCGGGGCGCCGGTCGCGGCGGCGGTCGGCGCGGGCGACATGGGCTGCGCCGCCGGCGAGGACGAGGTCGCGTGCGCCGGCGTGGAGGGGCCGAACCTCGCCGGCGATGCGCTCGCCGCGTTCCGCGCCGCGAGCGGCTGGGACGGCCCACCGCTGCGGCTGACGATTGCCAAGCGCGTGCCCGTCGCGGCGGGCATGGGCGGCGGCTCCGGCGATGCGGCCGCGGCGCTGCGGCTGATCGCGCACGCCGCCGGACGGCCGGCCGACGACCCGCTGCTCGCACGCCTCGCGCCGCGCCTCGGCGCCGATGTGCCGTCGCAGAT
The DNA here is from genome assembly GCA_963770165.1 of uncultured Actinomycetes bacterium. Classification (GTDB taxonomy): domain Bacteria; phylum Actinomycetota; class Thermoleophilia; order Solirubrobacterales; family Solirubrobacteraceae; genus Conexibacter. Next base: position 26,409 of record CAVYOK010000003.1, on the reverse strand, counting down.
CGCGCCCGGGCCGGTGCTCGTCGAGCGGGGCGGGGGAGGACGTTCGCCCGTTGCCGTCGCTCCCGTCGCACGGCGTGCTCGTGCTGCCTTCGCCGCATGCGCTCTCCACGCCGGACGTCTTCCACGAGGCCGACCGGCTCGGCCTCGCGCGTGACGCCGGCGGGCTGGCGGAGCGGCGCGCCGAGGTCGAGGCGGCGCTCGCGTGCGGCGAGCTGCCGGCGGTCGTCAACGACCTCGAGCCCGCCGCCCGCTCGCTGTGCCCGTCGATCGACGACGCGCTCGCGGCGGCGCGCGCGGCGGGAGCCGACCATGCGCTCGTGTCAGGCTCGGGTCCGACCGTCGTCGGGATCTTCCGCGGCGCTGACGGTCCGGCCGCGGCGGAAGCGGCGGCGGGCGAGCTGCGCGGCCGCCTCCCCGGTGCGACCGGCGCGCGCCCCGTCGACGCCGCGTTCGCGGCGGTCCGCGGCGTGTGGCACGATGACCCGGCCGCATGAGCCACGACGCGATCACCCAGCTCGTCGCGATCTGCGCCGGCGTCGCCGGGCTCACGACGTTCGTCGCGCTCGTGCTCGTGCCGGTCGTCTCCGCCTACCAGCGCACGTGGGAGCGGGTCGTCGCCGGCCTGCTGAGCCTGTGGGTGCTCGGCGCGTTCGTCGGCGTCGGGATCCTCGCCGGCGCGGCCGTGATCTACCTCTGGCCGCGCTACTTCTAGCGCCACGGCGCGACGGACGATCCGGAAAGTCGCCGTACAATCGGCCGATGCCTCCGCACGCGCGCGACGAGACGGCGTCAACGCCGGACCTGCGGGCGCTCGAGGCGATCACCGAGGCGGTCGCGGCGGGCGCCGGCCTGCCGGAGATCGTGCGCGCGGCCGCGCGCGCGCTCGACGCGAGCCTCGTGCTGATCGACCGCACGAGCGTCGTGCTCGCGGTCGCGGCCCGCTCGCCGGCGGAGGAGCAGGCGCTGCTGCGCGAGGCGGACGGCGTCGAGCGGGTCGACCTGCGCGTCGCCGACGCGGTCGTCGGGCAGCTGCGGCTGCGCGGGCGAGAGGGGTCGCCGGACCTGGCCTTGCTGCGGCTCGTCACGACGCTCGTCGCCTCTGAGGTCGAGCGCGTGCGCGGGCCCGAGCGCGCGTCGGAGGCGGCCGCCGCCGAGTTCCTGCACGCCGTGCTCGCGCGAGCGATCCGCGACCGCGACGACCTCGTCGCGCGCGGCAAGGAGCTCGGCATCGCGCTCGACCGCGGTGGCAGCGTGGTCGTGGTGCGCGCGCACGCCCGCACGCCGACCGACGACGACTGGCGCGCTCGCCTGCTCGCGCTCGCGGAGCGCGCGGGGCGCTCGATCGCGCCCGGTGCGATCGCCGCCGCCACGCCCGAGGGCGACGGCGACGAGGTCGTCGTGCTCGCGCCGGACCCCGACGGGGAGGCCGGCAGGCGCGTCGCCGCGACGCTGCTGCGCGAGCTCGAGGCGAACCTCAGCGGCTTCGCGTTCGCGGTCGGTCGCAGCCGCGTTGCCCGCGACCCGGTCGACCTGCACCGCGCCGGCAACGAGGCGCTGCTCGCCGCGAACGTCGTCGAGGGCGACCAGGACGAGTCGCTGCTGGCCTACGACGACACCGGCACCTACCAGCTGCTGCTCCCGCACATGAGCGAGCCCGGCGAGCTCAAGCGCTTCTACGACGAGACCGTGTCCAAGCTCGTCGCGTACGACGAGCAGTACGAGACCTCCGACCTCGTCGGGACGCTCGAGACGTTCCTCGAGTGCGACGGCAACGTCAACGCGACGGCGGCGCGCCTGATCACCCACCGCCACACGGTCCGCTACCGCTTCGAGCGCGTGCGGGAGATCACCGGGCTCGACGTCAACTCGACCGACGGCCGCGAGAAGCTGTCGTTCGGCCTGAAGGCGATGCGCGTGCTCGGCATCGCCGCCCCGCGCGGCCCCGCCTCCGAGCGCGGCGTCGCCGCCGGCCGGGTGCGCCGCGAGGCGACCGACCGCCAGACGCCGTCGTGAGCGACGATCCGCCCGTCGCGCATCTGATCGACCGCCGCGGCCGCTGCCGCCTCGTCTTCGAGCCGATCGCCGACCTCGCCCGCGGGACGATCTGCGGCTACGAGGCGCTCGAGCGCTTCCCGGGCGCGACCGCCCCCGACGCGTGGCGCGCCGCGGCTCTGCGCCGCGGGCTCGACCCCGACTGGGACGCGTTCGTCGTCGCGTCGGTGCTGCGCGCGCGCGAGAGCCTGCCCGAGGGCTGCTTCCTCGCGTTCAGCGTGCGCCCCGCAGCGCTGTTGCGGGAGGCGGTCAGACGCGTGCTTGCGCAGGCGGGGCGGCTCGACGGGCTCGTGATCGAGCTCGTGCCGCGGATCGCCAGGCGCGACGAGCCGCGCCTGGTCGCCTGCGTGGCCGAGCTGCGCGAGGCGGGCGCGCGCTTCGCGGTCGACCACGTCGGCGGCGAGGACGGCGTCCTGCGCCACGCCGCGCTCGTGCGGCCGGAGCTGGCGAAGCTGGAAGGGACGCTCGTCGCCGACCTGGACGGCATTCCGGGCAAGCGCGCGGCGCTGTACGAGATCCAGCGGCTCGCGACCCATTTCGGCTCGGCGCTCGTCGCGAGAGGCGTCGCGCGCGTGGAGGAGCTCGACGCGCTGCTGCGCCTGCGCGTGCCGCTCGCGCAGGGACCGCTGATCGGCGTGCGCGCGAAGACGCTCACGCCGGTCGCGTTCCCGTTGAGCCGCTACGTGCGCGAGCGCGGCGCGGCGATGCTCGAGCCCGGCTCGCTCGCGGCGCTCGTCGAGCGCAGGCCGGCTCCTCCGGCGCCGGGATCCGCCGCCGCCGAGACGTTCCGCGTGACCGACGGCCTCGCGGCGGCGGCGCAGCGGGCGCTGCTGCGCCCGCCGGAGCGGCGCTTCGACCCGCTCGTCTGCCGCGACGCGAACGGCGACCACGCAGGAGTCGTCCCGTTCGAGCGGCTCGTCGAGGCGCTGGTCCACGCGGCGGACCGGCCGCCCGCCGCGTAACTGCGCTACCTGACGTCCTCGATGTGCGCCCTGACGGCGTCGAGCACGTCGTGCGGCACGTGCTCCATCCCGTGATCGTCGCGCGCGTGGCGCACGACCTGCGCGAGCAGCCCGGCCTCGCTCTCTGCCTCGAAGCGCGCCGTGCAGTCGGGGACGACGGCCGCGCAGCGGAACTGCTTCATCCTGCCCTCCTCTCGGCGGGGAGCGCGAGATGGTACGGGTCGCCGCGAGCTCGCGCGCCCGCGCATTGGTACACCGGTCGACCAATATGCTAAGCTCCGACGCGCGATGGAAATGCAAGTCGACGTCGCCACTCGCGGCGAGCTGACCGTGGTCGAGCTCGTCTCCTCACCCGAGCCGGCCGACGCTGCGCAGGCGTGGCTCGTCGACGCCGTCGCGCAGCTGCTCGTGGCCGTGCGGGCGTGCGTGGCGGCGCCATCCGCACGGCCGCGGCGGCTCGCGCTCCTGTTGCGGGCGCCGTCCGGTCGCACGCCAGAGGAGCGTGCGACCGCTGCGGGCCTCGCCGCGGCGCTCCGCGGGATCGCGCAGTCGCTCGCGCTCGAGCTTGCCCCGGCCACATGCGTCAACGCGGTGCTGTGCGACGCGTCGGCCGACGCCGAGGCGACGCTCGCGCTGCTCGCGGACCCCGACGGCGGCTTCGTCACGGGCGCCGCGATCGACCTCAGGAGCGCGGCGTGAGCGTGCTCGTGACCGGCGCCGGCGGCGCAATCGGCGGCGCGATCGTCGCTCGGCTGCGCGCGCAGGGCCGCGCGGTGGTCGCGCACGATCTGCGCGCGCCTGCCAAGACGGCGGAGGGTGTGCGCCACCTCGTTGGCGACGTCACGGATCGCGCAGCGACGGCAGACGCGCTGCAGCGGCTCGGCGTCGAGCTCGAGGCCGTGATCGCGGCGCACGGCGTCGACGGCTCGGCTGCGCTGACCGACCTGGACGACGCGTTCGTGCGGCGTGTCATGGCGGTCAACGCTGCGTCGCTGCCACGGCTGCTCGCAGCCGTGCGGCCCCATCTCGTCTACGGCGCCCCGTTCGTCGTGATCGGCTCGCAGGCCGGCCTCGTCGGCGAGCCCGACAACGCTGCCTACTGCGCCTCGAAGTTCGCCGTGCACGCGTGGGCGCTGGCTGAGCGCGAGGACGGCGTCGCGATGCGCGTGCTGGCCCCCGGCTGCACCGAGACTCCGCTGCTGTACGCGGCGCAGGAGCGCTTCGCGGCTGCGCAGGGCGTGCCCGCGCAGCAGTTCGTCGAGGCGCGTCGTGCCCGCATCCCGCTGCGGCGGTTCGCACGCGTCGAGGAGACCGCGGCGGCCGCGGTCTTCCTGGCCGGCACCGACGGGCCCCGGCCGCGCCTGCTGACCGCGAGCGGCGGCGAGGTGCTGTGGTGAGCGCCGTCGAGGTGCCCCTCCCGTTCGACGCCGAGCGGCTCGATGGGCTGCTGGAGGAGACCGGCGTGGACGTGCTGCTGGCGACCTCCGCCCATAGCGTGCGCTACCTGCTCGGCGGCTACCGCTTCTTCCTGTACGCGGTGCTCGACGGGATCGGCATGGACCGCTACCTGCCGATCGTCGGCTACGTGCGCGGCGCGCCGGACCGCGCCTTCTACGTCGGCGCCGGCAACGAGGCGTGGGGGACGGACGCGCAGCCGATCTGGGTCCCGTCGCTGCAGCTGGCGGCGTGGACGAGCGCCCAGGCGGCGGCGCTCGCCGCCGACCGGCTCGCGCGCGAGGGGCTCGCCGGCGCGACGATCGCGATCGAGCCGCCGTACGTCCCGAGCGACGCGATCGACCGGCTTCGCACCGACCTCCCGCGCGCCAGGCTGGTCGACGGCGGCCAGCTGCTCGAGGACCTGCGCGCCGTCAAGCGCCCGCACGAGCTGGAGCTGATGCGCACCGGTGCGACGGCCGTCGTCGACGCGATGCTGGCGACGTTCGCGGGCGCGCACGCCGGCATGACGACCGCGGAGCTCGCGGAGCGGCTGCGCGTCGAGCAGACGGCGCGCGGCCTCACCTACGGCTACTGCCTGACGGCCGCGGGCGGCTCTGCCAACCGCGCGCCGTCGGCGCGGGTCGTCGAGGACGGCGACGTCGTCTCGCTCGACTCGGGCGCGCACATGCGCGGCTACGTCGCCGACCTCACGCGCATGGGCGTCGCCGGCGACCCCTCGCCGCGCGCGCACGAGCTCCTGGACCAGATCGAGGTCGTGCAGGCGGCGGCCCGCGGCGCCGTCGGCGGCGGCCGTCGCGGCGGCGGCGTGTTCGACGCCGCCGAAGCGGTCATCGCGGAGCTCCCCGACGGACGGCGCATGACGTTCCTCGCCCACGGCACCGGACTGCTCAGCCACGAGGCGCCGCGCCTCACAGCGACCGGCTCGCCGCCCTATCCGGCGACGCATCGCGAGCAGCCGCTGCGGCCGGGGATGGTCCTGTCGATCGAGACGCACGCGATCGACGAGCGCGTCGGCTTCGTGAAGCTCGAGGACACGGTGATCGTCACCGACGACGGCTGTGAGCCGTGCGGCGACCACGGGCGCGGCTGGAACCGGCTCGGTGGCTGAGCCGGTGGCGACCAAGCTCGTCGTGCTCGACGACGACCCGACCGGCAGCCAGACGGTGCGGGACGTGCCGCTGCTGCTGCGCTTCGAGCCTGCCGACGTCCGCTGGGCGCTCGAGTGCCAGGCGAACGTCGTCTTCGCCCTGACGAACGCTCGCGCGCTGCCGGAGGCGGAGGCGGTCGCGCTCACGCGTGCGGTGGCGGCGCGCGTGTGGGACGTGGCCACCGAGCTCGGCGTCGCGGTGCGCTTCGTCAGCCGCAGCGACTCGACCTTGCGCGGGCACTTCCCCGCCGAGGTCGAGGCGCTCGCGGCCGGCCTCGCCGACCGCGGCGCGCCGCCGTTCGACGCGACGCTGCTGTGCCCGGCGTTCCCTCAGGCAGGACGAGTGACGATCGACGGCGTGCATCACGTCGAGCGCGACGGCGTGCGCACGCCGGTCGCCGCAAGCGAGTTCGCGCGCGACCCCGTGTTCGCCTACGCGACGTCGGATCTGCGCGCGTGGGTTGGCGAGCGCTTCCGCGCGTCCGGCGCCGAGCCGCCACGCGTCGAGCACGTCGCGCTGAGCGCCGTGCGCGAGGGCGCGGCTGCCGTCGCGCGGCGGCTCGAAGCCGTCGCCCACGGCGGCGCGGTCGTCGTGCTGGACGCCGAGACGGACGCCGACCTCGCGGCGCTCGCCGCCGGCGCGCACGCCGTCGAGGCCGCCGGCCGGCGACTCGCGTACCGCAGCGGCCCCTCGCTCGTGACCGCCCTCGCCGGTCACGCCACGCCCGAGCCGATCGAGCATCCGGCGCGGGGATCCGGCAACGGCCTCGTGGTGGTGGGTTCCCATACGGAGTTGACGACCGCGCAGCTCGCGCGGGCGCGTGCGCGCCATGGGCTGAGCACGGTCGAGCTCGACGCCGCCGCGCCGGATGTGGAGCGGGCGGTCGAGCAGGCGGCCGGCGCGCTGGAGGAGGGCGACGTCGCGCTCGTCACCTCACGCGCGCCGGTGACCGGCGCCGACGCGGGCGCGACCGTCGCGCTGAAGGCGCGCGTCGCCGACGCGGTCGTGGCGGCGGTCGCCGGCGTGCTCGAGTCCGTGCGACCGCGCTTTCTGCTCGCAAAGGGCGGGATCACCTCGCACGACGTGGCGGCGCGGGCGCTGGAGGGCGGTCGCGCGACGGTGCTCGGTCAGCTGTTCCCCGGCATCGTGTCGGTCTGGCGCCTGGAGGACAGCCGCCGCGCCCAGGGCGTGCCCTATGTCGTGTTCCCCGGCAACGTCGGCGGCGAGGATTCGCTCGCCGACTGCATCGGGCGTCTGGAGGCGGCCGCCTGATGCTCGCCCGCGGGACGGACGCGCTGTGCGACGCGCATCGCGAGGGGTGGGCCCTCGCCGCATTCACGGTCTACAACCTGGAGCAGGTGGTGGGCGTCTGCCGCGCCGCCGAGGCGACCGGCGTGCCGACGCTGCTGCAGGCGGGCAGCAGCTCGTTCGCGTATGCGGGCGAGCGCCCGCTCGCGGCGCTCGCGCTCGCCACCGCCGAGGCCGCGCGTGCACCGGTCGGGGTCCACCTCGACCATGCCACCGACGAGACGGAGATCCACCGCTGCCTGCAGGCCGGCTACACGTCGGTGATGTTCGACGGCTCGGCGCTGCCGTTCGAGGAGAACGTGCGCCGCACGCGCGCCGTCGCCGCGCTCGCGCACGAGCACGGCGCGTGGGTCGAGGCCGAGCTGGCCGGCTTCGCGGGCGACGAGGATCGCACCGTCGAGCCGGCCGCCGCCCGATCGCTGACCGACCCGGCCCAGGCCGAGCGGCTCGTCTCCGAGACCGGCGTCGACGCGCTCGCCGTCGCGATCGGCAACGTCCACGGGATCCCGTCCGCTCCGGTCGTGCTCGACTTCGAGCGACTGGCGGAGATCCGCGCGCGCGTCGACGTGCCGCTCGTGCTGCACGGCGCCTCCGGACTGCCGGACGGCGACGTGCGCCGCGCGATCGCCGGCGGCGTCGCGAAGATCAACGTCAACACCGAGCTGCGGCGCGCGTTCCGTGGCGCGCTCGGCGCGGTCGCCGCGGCGCCTCCGGCCGGCGACGGCCTCGCGGACTACCTCGCGCCGGCGATCGACGCCGTGCGCGAGGCGGCCGAGGCGAAGCTGCGCGCGTTCGGCGCGCCCGCGCGGGAGGCGGTCGGCGGTGCCCCCTGAGCGCCCGCCGCTCGCGGAGCGGCTGCGCGCCGGCGAGCGGCTCGCGGGGCTCATCGTGAAGATTCCCGGCCCGCAGATCGTCGAGTGCGCCGGCCATTGCGGGTACGACCTCGTGGTGATCGACACCGAGCACGGGCCGGCCGACACGGAGGCGCTCGAGCATCACCTGCGCGCGGCCGCGACTGCGGGCGTGCCGGCGCTCGTGCGCGTCGGCGGGCCCGTGCGCGAGGAGATCCAGCACGCGCTCGACGCAGGTGCGGAGGGGATCGTCGTGCCGCGCGTGAGCAGCGCGGAGGAGGCGGCGCGCGCCGTGACGCTCGCGCACTATCCGCCGCGTGGGACGCGCGGCCTCGCCACGAGCACGCGCGCTGGTCGCCACGGCCTGATCGACGTCGGCGAGCACGTACGTCGCGCGCGCGAGCGCACGCTCGTGGTGGCACAGGTGGAGGACGCCGCCGCGGTCTCGCACGCCGGCGCGATCGCGGCCGAGCCGGGACTCGACGCCGTCTTCCTCGGCCCGAGCGACCTGTCGATGTCGCTCGGCCACCCCGGCGAGCTGTCGCACCCCCGCGTGTCGAAGGCGATCGAGCAGGTCTCCGAGGGCGTGCGCGCGGCACATGCCGCGCCGCTGTTCGCGCTCGTCGGGAGCGAGGCCGAGGCGCGCGCCTGGTGGGAGCGGGGTGCGCAGGTCGTGCTGTTCGTCGCCGCCGCGGTGATCGCCCGGCGCTTGAGCGAGATCGCCCGGGGCGTGCAGGCGGCGCGGGCCGAGCTGGGCGGGAATGTCGTCCTGGAGGAGGTGGGCCCGTGACGGGCGAGGAGGCTGTGGTGGCGGGCGCCGGCGGGCGCTCGATCCTGGAGCGGATGCGGCTCGACGGACGCCGTGCGCTCGTGACGGGCGCGGGGCACGGCATCGGGCGCGCGTTCGCGCACGCGCTCGCTGAGGCGGGTGCTCGCGTGGCAGTCGTCGACCTCGACGAGGCACGCGCCGCGACCGTCGCGGCGGAGCTGACGGCGAAGGGCGCCGAGGCGTTCGGGCTCGCGCTCGACGTCGCCGCCGACGGCGCCCCGCAGGCATGTGTCGAGGCGGTCGTCGCGCGCTTCGGCGGGCTCGAGATCGCCGTCAACAACGCGGGCGTCAACCGCAACTCGGCTGCGGAGGAGACGAGCCCTCGGGAGTGGGACGAGGTCTTCCACCTCAACACTCGCGCCGTCTTCCTCGGCTGCCAGGCGCAGGCCCGCGTGATGCTCGCGGCCGGCTACGGGAAGATCGTCAACACCGCCTCGATGGCGTCGCTGATCGTCCCGCACCCGCAGAAGCAGGCCGCCTACAACGCCTCGAAGGCCGCCGTCGTGACGCTCACGAGGACGCTCGCGGCCGAGTGGGCGGACCGCGGCGTTCGCGTCAACTGCATCTCGCCGGGGATCATCCGCACGGCCTTGATCGACGCCAACCCGGCGCTCGCGCCGCTTGTCGCGGAGTGGCTGACTCAGATCCCGGCGGGCCGGCTCGGCGAGGTAACCGACCTGCAGGCAGGGATCGTGTATCTGTGCTGCGAGGCGTCGGACTACATGACCGGCCACAACCTCGCGATCGAGGGGGGCCAGACGCTCTGGTGAGGCTCAGCCGGCTGCCGGCGCCGCGTTCGGCGCGCCGTCGGCAAGCGTCTCGCGCAGGCGACGGTCGGCGCGCGCCATGTGCGCGGCCATCGCGGCTCGCGCCGCTTCGACGTCGCGCGCCTCGATTGCGTCGACGATCGGCGTGTGCATGACCAGCGAGCTCGCGGTCTCGCCGGCCGCTTCGAGCACGCGCGTCGTCCACACGCGCAGGAGCGACTTGATGCTCGCGACGAGCCCCGCGAGCACCTCGTTGCCGCTCGCCTCGGCGATCTGCAGGTGGAACGTGATGTCGGCCTCTGTGTAGGCCGGGATGTCGTCCTCGGCGGCCGCCATCCGCGTCAGCAACGCGCGGAGGCGCTCGACGACCTCGTTCCGGCGGCGCTCGGCGGCGAGTCCCGCGAGCGTGATCTCCAGGTGCGTGCGGGCCTCCATCAGGTCGTACACGCGCCGCTCGCCGAGCAGCAGGCCCCACTCGATCACGCGGGGCAGCAAGTCCGAGTCGGTACGGCTCAGGTACGTCCCGTCGCCTTGGCGTACGTCGAGCAAGCCGAGCAGGCTCAGCGACTTGATCGCCTCGCGCACGGCCGACCGGCCGACCTGCAGGGCCTCCGCGAGCTGGCGCTCGCTCGGGATCCGCTGGCCGGGATGCAGGTCGCCCGACAGGAGGTACTCGAGCAGGTGGCGCGTGAGCTCGGCGCTCGGGGCCTCGCGCCGTGGCACCGCGGTCGGCGCGACGGGCAGCACGGCGGTCGGCTTCCGGGGCTGCGGCATCGAGCGGACGATAGCGCTTTTCCGCCAGCTGGCCGACTGGTGGACCTTCCGCGGCAGGCGACGTTGGCAAGCATTGGTTGACCGGTTGATCAATTGGTCTTACGCTGGTGGCGTGAGCATCGAGACGACGCCGGGCGCGCCCGTCGAGGGGTTCGTCGCAGCTGGGTACGAATGCGTGAAGGAGGCGTTCGAGCGCAACTTCCACGAGCGCGGCGAGGTCGGCGCCGCGTTCGCGGCCGTCCGCGACGGCGTACCGGTCGTCGACCTGTGGGGTGGTTCTGCCGACCCCGCGGCGGGGCGCCGGTGGCACGCAGACACCCTGCAGCTGATCTTCTCCGGCACGAAGGGCCTCGTGGCGACGTGCCTGCTGATGCTCGTCGACCGCGGCCTGCTCGCGCTCGACGATCCGGTCTGCGCGCACTGGCCCGAGTTTGCGGCGCGCGGCAAGGAGCACGTCACGGTCGCCGACCTGGCGGCGCACCGGGCGCGGCTGCCCGGGGTGCGCGCGCCGATCTCGCACGCGCAGCTCGTCGACGACGTCGGGCTGGCGCGCCTGCTGGCGCGGCAGCCGCAGGAGAACGACCCGCGCGCGGCGCTGGCATATCACGGCCTCACCTACGGTTGGCTGTGCGGGGAGCTGATCCGCCGTGTGAGCGGGCGCAGCGTGGGTGCGTTCTTCGCCGAGCAGGTCGCCGGCCCGCTCGGGCTCGAGCTGTGGATCGGCCTGCCGCAGGCGCTCGAGCCGCGCGTCTCGACGATCGTCTACGGACCGCGCTGGGGCGCGACGGCCACCAGCGATGACGGCTGCGCGGCCGACGAGCTGCTCGCGCGCGTGTGTGCCAATCCGCCGCTGTTCCCGCCCGACCGCGTCGTGTGGAACGAGCGCGCGATGCACGCCGCCGAGATACCGGGCGTCAACGCGATCGGCACCGCCCGCTCGCTCGCGCGCCTCTACGGCTGCCTGGCGCGCGGCGGGGAGCTCGACGGCGTGCGTCTGATGGGCCCTGAGGTCGTCGCGCTCGGACGGCAGGAGCTGAGTCGCTTCCACAACGCGTTCAACGACGAGCCGATGGCGTACGGGGCCGGCTTCCGCATCGAGACGGACGTCACGCCGGTCGCGCCGGCCGACGCGTTCGGCCACGGCGGCGCCGGCGGATCGGTGCATCTCGCCTGGCCGCACGAGCGGATCGGTCTCTCCTACGCGATGAACGAGCTGCGCGACGACCCCGCAGGGGATCCGCGCTCGGAGGCGCTCCTCGCGGCCCTCTACGAGGCGGTTCGGTCGCCCACTCCGGGTGGAGCGGACGCTGGCTGATCGCGTCGTCGTCTTGACAGAGGTCGACCGATCGGCCACAATAGGTCAACCGGTTGACCACTTGCATTCGGCTGGCGGTCCGCCGCTATCGGGTAGGAGGAGGAGAGACGTGCGATGGCGAGCAGCGTGGTCCGTGGCGCACCCAAGGTGGGCCCGGCGATGAACGACGAGGTGCTCTTGTCGAGGGGCGAGTCGACGCCGCCGCAGGCCGGTGCGCCCGAGGGCCACCAGGCCGGGGGGAACGCCCCGCTGCCGCGGGACGCGCGCATCCAGCTGTTGAGCCTCGCGCTGCGGGCGATCCGCTTCGGGCCCGGCGTCATCCTCGTCGGGTTGTTCGTCGCGATGACGATCCTTTCGCCCTACTTCCTCACCGAGACCAACATCAAGAACCTCGGCGCGCAGAGCTCCATCGTCGCGGCGCTCGCGATCGGCCAGCTGCTCGTGATCACCTGCCGCGGCGTCGACATCTCGGTCGGCTCGACCGTCGCGTTCGCCGCCGTCCTTCCCGCGGTCGTGCTCGGGACGGGCGCGAGCCCGCTCACGTTCCTGCTGATCGCCCTCAGCTCCGGCGTCCTGGTCGGCACGCTCAACGGCGCGCTGATCGTGAAGGGCTACATCCCCCAGCCGCTGATCGTCACGCTCGCCGTGATGGGGATCGTGCGCGGCGTCGCGCAGATCGTCAGCGACGGCGAGCCGCGGGTCGGGCTGCCACAGGCGGTGCTCACCGCCGGCTCGGGCTACGTCGGTCCGATCCCGGTCCCGGTGCTGATCGTGCTCGCGATCGCGGTGGTGATGCACCTGGCGCTGCGCAACACGCAGTGGGGTCGCTGGGTCTACGCCGTCGGCGGCAACCCCGAGGGCGCGTCGCGCCTCGGGGTACCCGTCGGGCGCATCGTCTTCTCCACCTACTTGCTGTGCGGGATGACGGCGGCGGTCGCCGGCGTGCTCGTGGCGGGGCGCACGGCGACCGCGTCGCCGCTCGCCGGCCAGCTGCTCGAGCTGGACTCCATCATCGCGGTGATTATCGGCGGCTCGAGCCTGTTCGGCGGTCGCGGGACGGTCCCCGGGGCGCTGACGGGCGCCTTGATCCTCGGGACGATCCGCAACGGTCTCGACCTGCTGGGCGTAGAGCCCTTCTGGCAGACGGTCGCGATCGGCACGATCGTGCTCGTTGCCCTCGAGCTCGACGTCCTGCGCGGCCGCCTCGAGGACCGGATGCGCACGATGCAGGCCCGCTACGTGGAGGTGCAGGCGCGATGAGCGGATCCGAGCAGCGGATCGAGTCGTCGGGTGGGCTCGTGCTCAGCGTGCGCGGCGCCGAGAAGAGCTTCGGCTACGTGCGCGCGCTCCGCGGCGTCGACTTGGAGGTTCGGGAGCGCGAGATCGTCGCGCTCGTGGGCGACAACGGCGCCGGCAAGTCGACGCTGATCAAGGCGATCAGCGGGGTCTCGGCGCTCGACGCGGGCGAGATCCGCGTCGCGGGCGAGCGCGTCTCGTTCAAGAGCCCGGCGGACGCGCGGCGTCACGGCATCGAGACCGTGTACCAGGACCTTGCGATGTTCGACAACCTCGACGTCGCGTCCAACTTCTTCATGGGCCGGGAGTCGATGCGCCTGTCGGCGCTCGGCATGCTCGGGTGGCTCAACCGCCGGGAGATGGCGCGGCGGTGGCAGGACTACGCCGCCCGTCTGCGGATCGCGATCCCCGACGCGCGCCAGCCGGTCGGCCTGATGTCGGGAGGGCAGCGCCAGGCGATCGCCGTGGCGCGCGCGTTCGCGTTCGCGCAGCGGTTCGTCATCCTCGACGAGCCGACCGCGGCCCTTGGCATCCGCGAGTCACACCAGGTCCTGCAATTGATCTCTCAATTGCCGAAGCAGGGCGTCGCGGTGCTGTTGATCTCGCACAACTTGGACCACATCGCTCAAGTGGCGGACCGGGTCGTGGTCATGCGCCAGGGCGTCAAGGTCGGAGAAGCGGAGGCGTCGCCGTCGCAGCACGAGTACATCGTCGGCTTGATGATGGGCGCAGGGTCGAGTCCGTCGAGCTCAGTCAGTCACACGTAGTCCCCCATCGAGGAGGTAGATGTGTCATCGCGGTTGCCGCGCACGAACGTGCCGGCTCTTGTCTCGGCCTGCCTGCTGCTGGCGCTCGCAGCGCTGCTCGCCGCATGCGGCGATAACTCGCAGGACGCGGGCACGCAGGCGTCGGGATCTTCGACGAGCAAGCCGGTGCGCGTGTACGTGCTCCTGCCGTCGCTCGAGTCCGACTCGTACGTCCGCGAGAAGAAGGGCGCGGAGGCTCAGGCGCGCCGGATGCCTGACGTCGACGTGACGATCGACGCCGGCACCTCGCGTCAGAACAGCCCGGCGGCGATGCTGCCCAAGCTCGAGGCCGCCATCACCAAGCAATACGACGTGATCGCGATCAACGCGGGCGGCTCGGACAAGGAGCTCGCACCGGTCCTCGCGCGCGCGGCGGCACAGGGGATGAAGATCGTCACGTTCGACCAGGACGTCCCGCAGCTCGGCGACAAGCGCCAGACGTACATCGAGTGGAACGCGAGAAAGGCCGGCGGACTCACCGGCGAGTACATCAGCGATCAGCTCGGTGGCAGAGGGCAGGTCGGCGTCATTCGCTGTGCGATCGGCAACGCGCTGCTCGACTCGGTGGAGGCCGGGTTCCGGGAGGCGATCGCGGGCTCCGACGTCGAGGTCGTCGGCCGCGGCGACGGCTTCTGCGACATCGCCAGATCGCGCACGATCGCCGAGAACATGCTGACCGCCAATCCGCGGCTGAAGGCGTTCTTCGCCGACACCGATCTCGGTGCCCAGGGCGCGCAGCAGGCGCTGGAGGGAGCCGGCACGGACCTCATCGTGACGGGGACCGGCGGCGGGGCCGACTTCTTGTCCGACATCGAGCAGGGCAAGGTCATCGACGCCACCGCGACGTTCCCGTTCGAGCTGTTCGGCAAGCGGGCGATCGAGGCGGCTGTGGCGGCCGCCCGTGGCGAGCAGCTGCCCGCGCGCACGACGATGGACTCGGAGCTGGTTACGAAGGAGAACGCGGCGGAGGCCGCGCAGGCGATCCAGGACGCGCAGCGGTAGCGCGTCGCGGCGGGGCCCGGGCGCTTCCTGCATCGGCGGGAGCTCCGGGCCGCGCGCACCCAGGCTCAGGTGCTCGCCGCAAGGCACGCGACCACCAGATCGCGCTAGCGTGACGCGTCGATGTCCGCGCTCGCCTCGTTCGTCTCCGGTCGCCGCACGAAGTGGGTCGTGATCGCGCTGTGGATCGTCGCCGTCGTCGCGCTCTCCCCGCTCGGCGCCAAGCTCGCCGACGTCACGAGCGACGAGACGGCGAGCTTCCTGCCCGCACGAGGCCGAGTCGACGCAGGTCCAGGAGCTGCTGAAGGACCGCTTCCCGGGCGGCGAGACGAGCATCGGGCTGATCGTCTACCGGCGCGAGGGTGGGCTGACCGCGGCCGACAGGGCGCAGATCGCGCGCGACGCCGCAGCGCGTCGACGAGGCGATCCCGGTCACGCAGCCGGCGCAGGTGCCGTTCGCGCCCGACGCGCCGCCCGGCCTCGTCTCGCCGGACGGCGACGCCGCCTACACCGTCGTCACCGTCCCGCTCGACTTCGAGCAAGGTCGCCGACTGGGGCAAGAGAGTCCCGCGACGCGATCGGCCCGGGCGGCGGCGGGCTCGACGTCTACGTGACCGGCGACCTCGGCCTGTTCGCCGACTTCGAGGAGGTCTTCGGCGAGCTCGACGCCAAGCTGCTGATCGCGACGGTCCTGCTCGTGCTGATCCTGCTCGGCGCGATCTACCGCGCGCCGCTGATCGCGATCATCCCGATCGTCGTCGTCGGCCTCGCCTACCAGGTCGCGCAGCGGCTTCATCTACCTCTACGCCGAGGCCGGCAACACCGTCAACTCGCAACGCGACGAGCATCCTCGTCGTGCTGATGTTCGGCGTCGGCACCGACTACTGCCTGCTGCTCGTGAGCCGCTATCGCGAGGAGCTGCACCGCATCGAGGACAAGCACGAGGCGATGGCGCGCGCGCTGCGCCGCGCCGGGCCCGGCGATGCTGGCCAGCGGCTGCACCGTGATCGCCGCGATGCTCGTGCTGCTGCTCGCCGACGCCGGCTCGACGAACGCGCTCGGCCCGGTGTCGGCGATCGGCGTCGCCGCCGTGCTGCTCGCCGGCCTGACGCTGCTGCCGGCGCTGCTGACGGCCGCCGGCCGCGCGCGGCTTCTGGCCGCGCAGCGCCGCCGTCGCCTACGAGCCCGGCGTCGACGTCGTCGCGAGCGCGCGGGGCTGTGGCGGCGCTTCGGCGACCGCGTCCTGCAGCGCCCCGGCGCTCGCGCTCGCCGGCGACCGTCGGCGCTGTTCGGCGTCGTTCACGCTCGGCCTGCTCTCCTACAAGGAGGACTACTCGATCGGCGGGTTCTTCAAGAAGCAGGTGGAGAGCGTCGACGGCTTCGAGGTGCTGGGCGAGTCGTTCCCCGAGGGCGCGCTCGGGCCGACCACGATCCTCGTGCAGCGCGAGCGGCGGGCGCGGCGACCGACGCCGACGTCGCGGCGGCGCGCGAGCGCGTGGAGGGGATCGACGGCGTCGCCGCGGTCGGCGAGCCGCAGCGCTCCGAGGACGGCGCGATCGCGCAAGATCGACGTCACGTTCGCCGACGACCCCTACTCGGAGGCCGCGCTCGCGCGCGTGGACACGCTGCGCGACCGCGTCGAGCGACCTGCCGGGCGGCGCGACCGCGCTCGTCGGCGCCGGCAGCGCTGTGCAGGAGGACTTCAACGTCGCCGCCGAGCGCGACCTGCGCGTGATCGTGCCCGTCGCGCTGCTCGTGATCGCGATCATCCTCGGCATCCTGCTGCAGGCGGTCGTCGCGCCGCTCGTGCTGATCGCGCACCGTGATGGCGTCGTTCTTCGGCACGCTCGGCCTGTCGATCTTCTTCTTCATCGAGGTCCAGGGCAACGCGCGGCGTCGACGCCTCGCTGCCGACGTTCGCGTTCATCTTCCTCGTCGCGCTCGGGGTCGACTACACGATCTTCCTGATGAGCCGCGTGCGCGAGGAGGCGCGCGTCGCACGGCACGCGCGAGGGAGTGCTGCGCGCGCTGTCGGCCACCGGGCCGGTGATCACGAGCGCGGGCGTGATCCTCGCCGGCACGTTCGCCGTGCTGATGACGCTGCCGGTCACGTTCGCCTTCAACATCGGCTTCATGGTCGCCGTCGGCATCCTGCTCGACACGTTCGTCGTGCGCACGATCATGGTCCCGGCCGCCGTCGAGCTGCTCGGCGACCGCGTCTGGTGGCCCTCGACGGCCCGCGGCGGCGGCCATGCGCTGCGCGAGCACGCCGAGCCGGAGGAGCAGCCCGCGCCCGAGGCGGCTTGAGACGGCTCTTGCAGAGGCCTGTCGCATGACTAGAATCCTGGTCATGTCAGAGACGCTTCCGCTCTCGTCCGTCAAGGCGCATCTGTCCGAGCTCGTCGACCGCGTCGAGGATCAGCACGACCGCGTCGTCGTCACGCGCAACGGCAAGCCGGCGGCGGTCCTGATCAGCTCGGACGACCTCGAGAGTCTCGAGGAGACGCTCGCGATCCTGTCCGACCCGGTCGCGATGGAGCAGGCGCGCGAGAGCGAGCAGGCGCTCGCGGCCGGCGAGCCGGGTACCTCGCCCGCCGACCTCCAAGCGCAGCTCGAGCGCCGACGGCGCGACGCCACGGCGTGAGCGAGCGGCCATGGGATGTGCGGGTGATGCCACCCGCACGTCGCCAGCTCGACCGCCTGCCGATCTCGGTTGCCGCTGCCGTCGTCGAGACGCTCGGCGCGATCGCCTTGAACCCGCGCCGGCTTGGCAAGCCGCTGCGGTTCGAGCTCGAGGGCTACTGGTCGGCGCGCCGCGGCCCGTACCGGATCGTCTACCGCATTGACGACGAGGCACGGATGGTCCTGATCGTCGCTGTCGCCCATCGGGCGGACAGCTACCGTCCGCGGGAAGAGTCCGCCCGATCCCGACACCTTTGAGGTGTTTTGGCCCGCCGCAAGCTCGCCTGTGAGGGGTGGCCGCGAGCGTCAGCTTCCGGTTGGCCTTGTCGAAGACCAACGTGACGTTGAACGCGTCGAAGATGTCAGCCAGCTCGTCCGGAGCTGCTGCGCGCAGCGTGGAGCCCGGGTCGGGACGGCAGCGAGCATCACAAAAGACCGGATCGAGGAGCTGAGCGCGCGACGGATCGCCATTGAGGCGATCCAAAGACAAAGATGCGCCGCTCCATGAAATCTCGGGCGGACGCTTTGTTGCAGCGATGGAGGCCAGCTCGGCGGTTATGGTGGCGCCCCAGCTCCAAGTGCTGTTCGAGCGCCTCACCGAGGCGTTGCGGCGCGCGAGCGCGGAGCGTGTCACTCGCGCCGGCTGATGTCGTTGACGAGCGTCGGTGCGGGGTGCCCAGTGGGCCCTCAGGCGCCTCCGTCCGGCGCCCACGGGCTGACGAGCACCTTTCCGGCGCTGCCGCTGCGGGCGGCGTCGAAGGCCTCGTTCACGCGCGCGAGAGGAAACTCGCCCGCCAACAGGCGCTCTGCTCTCACGACGGGGAGCAACCGCAGGGCGCGGTCCATCGTCCTCTCCGGGGCGCCCCCCATGACGATCGAGACTCGCTGGTGCCACAGCCGGCGAAGCTCGAGGTCGTACGTCGCCCCCCACGGCGGGAGGCCGATCAGCACGAGGCAGCCGCCGACGCGCAGCGACGACATCGCCGTGTCGAAGGCGGCGAGCGAGCCGGAGCTCTCGAACGCGAAATCGATGCCGTTCGCGCCGCCGAGGTTGCGTGCAGCATCGAGCGCCTCGTCCGGGTGGACCGCGACCGCGCCGAGGCTGGCGGCCAGCTCTCGGCGCGCCTCGCTCGGCTCGCTGACGACCACGAGCGACGCGCCGCCGTGCAGCAGCAGGACGATCGTGCACAGGCCCATCGGCCCCGCGCCGGTGACGAGCGCGTTCGACCCCTCTCTCCATCCGGCGACGTCGAGCGACTGAAGGCACTCAGCGAGCGGCGTCGCCAGCGCCGCGACGCGTGCGTCGACGTCCGGTGGGATCTCGCGCAGCATCGGCGCGCGCACGACCGTGTAGCGCGCGTACGCGCGCTCGCGCGCCCGCCATTGCTCGACGCAGCTCTCCGGGTCGGCGGCGAGGCAGCGCGCGCAGCGGCCGCACGCCAGGCGCGCGAGCGCGACGACTGGCGTGCCCTCCGCCCAGCCCGTCACGCCTGGCCCGACGCGCTCGACGACAGCGGAGTACTCGTGGCCGAGGAAGCCGAGGCGCCCCGCCTCGGGGTCGGCCGCGCTCTCGCTCGGGTCATCGAGCCAGTGCAGCTCCGATCCGCACACGCCCACGTGCGAGACGCGCAGCAGCACCTCGCCCGGGCCCGGCTCCGGCACGTCGGCCGGCACGACGTCGAGCGGCTGCCCGGCCCCCGTGAAGCGGGCGGCGAGGTTCTCCGTCATCGTCTGGTCCTCCTCGATCGTGGTGAGCGGCCGACGCGCCGTCAGTCGGCGAGGTCGAGGTCGAAGTCGGTCGTGGCGAGCGACACCGCGCCGTCGGGGCCGACGAGCGCGTCGTCCTCAAGGCGAATCCCGCCCTGCAGCGCAGGCTCGTAGATACCCGGCTCGACCGCGACGACCATGCCGGCCGCCAGCACGTGCTCGCTGCCGGGCACGAGCTGGGGGCGGCTCTCGTGCCAGCGGAAGCCGACGCCGTGGCCCGTGTGATGCGGGAACTGGTTGAACCCGGCCTCGGCGCAGGCGGCGCGGGCGACGGCGTCGACGTCGCCCCCGGTCGCGCCCGGCACCGCGCGCGCGAGCGCGGCCGCGCCGGCCTGGCGGACCGCCTCGTAGGCGGCCCGTTGCTGGGCGGAAGCGCGCCCGGCGACGACGGTGCGCGTATGGTCGGCCCACCAGCCGTCGGCGACCGTCCCAAGCTCGAGCATCACGAGCTCGTCGCGCTCTACGACACGCGTGCGCGCCCGGAAGTACTGCCAGCCCTCGGCGACGAGGTCCGGCCCCGCATACACCGTCGCGAACGCGCGCACGGAGCGCGCACCTCTGTGTCCGTGCCCGCCGAGGCAGATCGCGGACTCGACGGCCGCCACGATCTCGACCTCGCTGCGGCCCGGCAGCGCGTGCTCCTTGAAGGCGCGCAGGCCGAGCGCGGCGATCTCGTTGACGGTCCGCAGCCGTTCGAGCTCGGTCGGGGTTTTGACGGCGCGCAGCGACTCGATCGCCTCGCACACGTCGACGAGCTCTTCGGTCGCGAACGCCGCGCGCAGCATGGCGCGCGTCGGCGCGGCGACGGCGTTCGGCTCGCCCGCGAGCGCCGGCGGCGCGATGCTCTCGAAGCTGCCCTCGAAGCCGATCCGCCCGCCGGCGACGTCGAGCTCGCGCGCGAGCGCGCGCAGCGCGGCGGCGATCGCGTCGCCGAGCGGGGGGAGGTCGGTGCGGCCGGCGGGAAAGGTGCGCAGCTCGCCGGCCCAGACGCCGCGCGCCGTCTCCTCGTCGAAGTCAGGGACGATCAGCGTCGCCGGCCCTTCGGCCGGGACTACCGCGAGCGCGGACCCGGGGACCGGCGTGAACCAGCCGGTGGCGAGCAGCACGTTCTCCGTCAGGCGCAGGACGATCGCGTCCACCTCCTGCGCGGCCGCCGCCTTCCGCAGCTGGCTCGCTCGCTCGCTCCAGTCGTCCTCGCTCAAGGCCGTTCGCCGTCCTTGTACTCGGCGTCGTCGAGGTTCGGGGCGACGACGGCAAGCATGTGGAACGGCTCGGCGCCGCCCTTCACGTAGTGGAACTCGCCCGGCTCGACGATCATCACGTCGAGCGGGCGCATCCTCACCTCCTCGCCCTCGACGACGACGGTGCCCTCTCCCTCGACGCACATGAACAGCTCGACCGAGCGCGCGTGGCAGTGGTGCGGCGAGCTGCCGTGCTCACCCGGCGAATAGGAGTAGCTGCGGACGGGGCCCTTGCCCTCGTCGATGATGCGGCGGCGGAAGCCGGCCTTGTCGACGGCGAAGATCTCGCTGCCTCTGATGTGACGCACGGTCGTGTTCTCCTCGTGTGGGGCGGTTGGGGCTAGTCGGCGACGGCGTCTCGCACGGCCTGCGCGATCGTGTCTGCGGTGGGGATGAGCGCGTCCTCGAGCGGCGGCGCGTAGGCGATCAGCAGGTCGTCGGGCAGGCTCACCGCGCGCGGCGTCGTCGCGAGCGCGACGCCGTCGATCGCGAGGCGCGAGATCAGCGTCGCGCCCCAGCCGGCGGCGTGCACCTGCTCCTCGGCGACGACCAGCCGTCCCGTCTTCTCGACGCTCGCGCGGAGCGTCTCGTAGTCGAACGGGCGCAGCCAGCGCAGGTCGATCACCTCGGCGTCGATCCCCTCCGCCGCCAGCTGCTCGGCGGCGCGCAGGCTCCGGTCGGTCATCAGCAGCGTGGAGGCGATCGTGACGTCCGCGCCCGCGCGCTCCACGACCGCCTTGCCGACCTCAGCGATCGCGGCCTCGCCGCGGGCGACGGGACCCTTGCGCATGAACAGCGACTTGTGCTCGATCAGCAGCACTGGGTCCTCGTCGCGGATCGCCGCGCGCAGGGTCGCGTAAATGCCCGCCGGCGTGCCGGCGGTCGCGACCTTGAGGCCGGGGAGGCCCATGTACCACGACTCCCCAGTGGCGGAGTGCTGCGTGCCGAAGCGCCCGCCGGCGCCGCCCATCGAGCGGATCGTCACCGGCAGCGTGCACTGGCCGCCCGACATGAAGCGCATGCGCGGCAGCTCCTCGACGATCGCGTCGGCCGCCGTCGGCAGGAAGTCGCTGAACATGATCTCGACGACCGGGCGCATGCCGGTGATCGCCATCCCGATCGCGACGCCGACGAACGTGTTCTCGCAGATCGGCGTGTTGACGACGCGGCCCGGGAACGCCTCCGGCAGGCCCTCGTTCGTCTTGAAGACGCCGCCGGCGCTCGCCACGTCCTCTCCCATCAGCAGCACGCGCTCGTCGGCCGCCATCTCGTCCGCAAGCGCCGAGCGCACCGCCTCGCGGTAGGTCATCTCCGTCGTAGCGGCCGTCTCGTCGGCCGCGGCCTCAAGCTGCGTAGACATACGCGCGCGTCTCCTCCAGGGTGGGGTGGGGCGCCTGCGCCGCCTCGGCGGCGAGCGCGTCGATCTGCTGCTGGACCTCCGCGCGCAGCGCCTCGCACCGCTCCGCCGTGATCAGCCCCTCGGCGATCAGCCGGTCTGCGAGCACGGTCAAGGGGTCGCGCGCCTTCCAGCAGTCCAGCTCGCCGTCCGGCCGGTACTTCGCCGGGTCGGTGCGCGAGTGGCCGCGGTAGCGGTAGGTCTTCATCTCGATCAGCGTCGGGCCCTCGCCGGCGCGGGCGCGCGCGACCGCCTCGGCGACGGCGGCATGCACGGCTCGACGTCCTGGCCGTCGACGATGACGCCCGGCATCGCGTACGCCTTCGCGCGCTCGGCGAGGTCGTCCAGCGGCGTCGTGTCGCGCATCGGCGTGTACTCGCCGTAGAGGTTGTTCTCGACGATGAAGACGACGGGGACCTTCCACGCCGCCGCCATGTTGAGCGACTCGTGGAACGTGCCGATGTTCGTCGAGCCGTCGCCGAAGAACGTGAGCGCGACGCTGTCGCGGCCCTGCAGCCTGGCCGAGTGGGCCGCGCCGACGGCGACCGGCAGGCCCGCGCCGACGATCGCGAAGGCGCCCAGCAGGCCGCGGCTCACGTCGGTGAAGTGCATCGAGCCGCCGACGCCTCTGCAGCAGCCGGTGACGCGGCCCATCAGCTCGGCGAAGCACGACTCGACCGAGAGGCCGCGCGCGAGCGCCTGGCCGTGGCCGCGATAGGTGACCGTCAGGTAGTCGTCATCGCGCAGCGCGGCGAGCGCCCCCACGGAGACGGCCTCCTGTCCTTGACACAGGTGAGTCGTACCCTGGACAAGGCCCTCCATGAACAGCTCCTGGACCTTGTCCTCGAACAGCCGGATCTCCCACATGCTGCGCAGCCACTCCAGCCGCGCGTCTCCTCCGTCGGTCACAGCCTCTCCAATGCGTTCTCGTGGTCCCCGTCCAGCGTCTCCGGACGCTCGAGGGCGGTCTTCAGGGTCGCCAGGAAGCGCGCCACGTCGGCGCCGTCGACGGCGCGGTGGTCGGCGCTGACGGTCACGGTCGCGAGCGCGCGCGGGACCAGCTCGTCGCCGACCCAGCAGGCGACGCGTCTCGTCTTGCCGACGCCGAGGATCGCGACCTGCGGCGGCGTCACGATCGGGATGAACGAGCTGACCTCGAACATGCCGAGGTTGCTGAGCGTGAAGGTCGCGGTCGTCATCTCGGCACCGCGCAGGCTTCTCGTCCGCGCGCGGGCGACGAGGTCCTCGAGCGCGCGCGCGGTGGCGAGCACGTCGACCGCGTCGCGCGCGAAGACGGCCGGCGCGACGAGCCCGTCGTCGAGCGCGATCGCGACGCCGACGTTCGGCTCGTCGGCGAGCAGCAGCTCGTCGTCCCGCCAGACGGCGTTGAGCGCCGGGTGCGCCGTGAGCGCCACGATCGTCGCGCGCAGCAGCAGCGCGGTCAGGCTGACGCGCGCGCCCGAGGCGGCCCGCAGCTCGGCGACGCGCGCCTGCGCGGCATCGACCACGATCTCCGCGCTCACGTAGAAGTGCGGCGCTTGCTGCTTGCTGATCGCCATGCGGCGCCCGACCGCGCGGCGCATCGGCGTGAGCTCGGCGGGGCGCATCAGGCGTCGGCGTCGAGGTACGCGATGACCTCGCCGACGGGGACGTCCTGACCGGGCTCGGCGACGATCTCGACGAGCGTGCCGCTGTGCGTTGCCTCCATCTCGATCGTCGCCTTGTCGGTCTCGACCTCGACGATCGGCTCGCCGCGCTCGACGCGGTCGCCGACTTGCTTGAGCCACGTGTCGACGCGGCCGGACTCCATGTCGTAGCCGAGGTTGGCCATACGGATCTCAGTTCGCATTAGAACTACACTACCAAGGTAGTAAGCACTAGGCTTCGAGATGGTGGACGGCGAGTGGCGTCACGTCGGCGCGCAGGTA
The DNA here is from genome assembly GCA_963770165.1 of uncultured Actinomycetes bacterium. Lineage (GTDB taxonomy): Bacteria > Actinomycetota > Thermoleophilia > Solirubrobacterales > Solirubrobacteraceae > Conexibacter. The sequence continues at coordinate 2,830 of CAVYOK010000003.1, read as the reverse complement.
GGGGAACATCGGCAGCGACGCGATCGCCTCGTGCAGCGCCGTCGCGTCAGGGGCGCTCCAGATCCCGACGTTCGCGGTCCGTCCCGGGATGCGCCAGATCCGGACGATCGCCCCCGCCTGCTGCAGCTCGCGCCCGCGCCGCACCTCGGCCTCCATCAGCCGCGCACGCTCGTCCTCGGGCATCTGCGGCGGCACGGTCACCTGGATCTCGACGAGGAACTCCATCAAACTCCCACGGTAGTAGTATGCTGGCCGCATGTCTACCGGACGGTCGGAGTCGACGCCGCTGCCGCTCGCCGGGGTCCGCGTCATCGAGCTCGCAAGCGTCGTCGCCGGCCCCAGCATCGGGGCGCACCTGGCCGACTTCGGGGCCGAGGTCGTCAAGGTCGAGCGCCCGGGCGAAGGCGACGCCGCGCGCGAGATGGGCGAACGCGTTGGCGACCGCACCGCGTGGTGGCTCTGCCTCGGCCGCAACAAGCGCACGATCGCGCTCGACCTCAAGCAGGATCGAGGGCCGCGAGACGCTCCTGCGACTCGTCGCCGAGGCCGACGCGCTCGTCGAGAGCTTCCGGCCCGCGTGCTCGAACGGCTCGGGCTCGCCCCCGAGCAGCTGCACGAGGCCAACCCGCGGCTCGTCGTCGTACGCATCTCCGCCTTCGGCCAGACCGGCCCCTACGCCGACCGGCCCGGCTTCGGCACGCTCGCCGAGGCCTTCTCCGGCCTGGCAGAGATCAGCGGCTACCCCGACCGGCCGCCGCTGCTGCCGCCGATCGCGCTCGCCGACCAGGTCGCGGGGCTTTTCGGCACCTGGTCGCTGCTCGCCGCGCTCTACCACCGCGACGTGCACGGCGGCCCGGGACAGACGATCGACGTCTCGCTCTACGAGTCGGTGCTCAGCCTGCTCGGCCCGCTGCCGACGCTCTATCGCCACAACGGCACGCTGCTCGAGCGGCACGGGTCCCGGCTGTCGTTCTCCTCGCCACGCAACGTCTACCGCACGCGCGACGGCCGCCACTTCGCGATCTCGGCACCGCGCCGTCGGCCGCCGAGCGCGTCGTGCGAATCGTCGGCGGCGATGCGCTCGCCGAGGATCCCCGCTTCGCGACGCACGCGGCGCGCGCCGAGCACGCGGACGAGCTCGACCGCATCGTCGCCGAGTGGATCGCCGCGCGCCCCCTGGCGGAGGTCGAGGCGAGCTTCCTCGAGCGCAACGCCGCTGGGATCCGCGTGATCGACATGGCCGACGCCGCCGAGGACCCGCACTGGGCCGCGCGCGGGACCGTCGTCGCGGTGCCCGACGACGAGCTCGGCGAGGTGCTGATGACGGGGCCGGTTCCGCGCATGAGCGCGACGCCGGGGCGGATCGCTCACGCTGGCCGCGCCCTCGGCGCGGACGACGACGCGCCGCTCGGGCGCGCGGGAGGCGCCCGTTGAGGCTGCAACCACAGCATCGGCGCTGCTCCCTACCGGGGTCGTTATAGCGCCGGGGTAGAGTCCCGAGATGGAAGAGGCGATCGTCTCCCGCCTGCGCGAGGTCGGCTTCTCGCTCTACGAGGCGCGCGTATACCTCGCGCTGCTGCGAGAGGGGTCGCAGAACGGCAACGAGGTCGCCAAGCGCGCCGCGGTCCCGTCCTCGAAGGTCTACGCCGCGCTGACAAGCTCGCGGCCGCCGGCTTCGTCCAGTCGATACGGCGCGGAGCTCGACGCGTGGGCGGCGCTCCCGCCCGACGAGCTGGTCACCCGACTGCGCCGGCACTACAACGAGCCGCTCGACTTCCTCGTCGAAGAGCTGCCGAAGGTGCGGGCGACCGAGCCCTCGGAGCCGTTCCTCACGATCTCCGGGTTGGCCCCGACGCACGAGGCGGCGGCGGCGCTGATCGGCAGCGCGCGCGAGGTGCTGAACATCTCGTGCTGGGAGGCCGACCTCGACGCGCTGCGTGAGCCGCTGGTCGCCGCCGACGCGCGCGGCGTCCGCGCGTTCGGGATGCTCTACGGCGAGCAGGACCCGCCGCCGGGCTCCTGGATGCGCCATCCGTACGAGGACATCGTGGCCCACCGCGTCGGCGGCCGGCTGCTCGCGCTCGTCGCCGACGACCGCGAGGCGCTGATCGCGCGCATGCCGGACGAGGGGGAGGCGAACGCCGTGCGCTCGCGCAACCCCGTCATGACGCTGATCGTCAAGGAGTACCTGCATCACGACAGCGTGCTGCAGCGCGCCGCGCTGAACTTCGGCGCGGAGGAATGGGACCGCTGGTGGCGCGCCGATCCGGATGCGCGCGGGAGATCTTCGGGCGCACGATCGCGGCGCCGGACGCCGGCGCGGCGTCAGAGTCGGCGTAGTCCTACGACCTCAGTCGTAGGACGGGCCTGACCCTGGCGCGCCGACGGGGCCTAAAATCCCGCGTTTCTCCTGCAAATTGGGCCTTTTAGGCGTTTGAACGGCGTGGTTGACAGCCGTCGTGTCGAGAGGCTATTATCGGCGCACCACCGTATGGCATGCCATATCGACCACACGCAATGAGGCCATAGCCCAACGGTGTGCAGGTAACGTCACTTGACGCGCCTGGGCTCATCGAGGACAGAGGAGAAAGGTGTCGCATGACAGGACTAGCCTCCGAGCGGGAGCGCCACGCGCGGTTCTGGGCAGGATCGCAGGACGACAGCCGGGTCGTCTCGCTGCTGGCCATCGTCTCCCTCGTCGGCGCCGGCTGCGGATCGAACGACGACGGCGGATCCCGCGAGCACCGGTGCCAGCGCCGACGGCGGAGGGAGCCCTTCACCGTCGGCGTCATGACGCTCAACATGAGAAACCAGTTCCTCGTCGACCTCG
>CAVYOK010000002.1:0-438258 GCA_963770165.1 uncultured Actinomycetes bacterium | reverse complement strand
GAGCGCTCAAGTGCGGGCGACGTGCGCTCGCCGCTACCCGGGCTCGGACCTGATCGGAACTTCCACGAACTCGTAGTCCAGGCTGCCGTCTGGCTCGCCGCCGTCGCGGCCGATCGCGATGCTCGAAGGGTTGGGCGCCATCGCCAGCGGGCTCGGGTAGTCGACCGCAGCCGGCGCGGTCAGCAGCAACCCGTCGGGGGCCGTCGCCGCCACGAGCCGGTAGCGCCTCCCGTCGAGCGAGATCCAGCGCTCATGCGGTCGCAGCAGCAGCGAGCGCACGCGCTCCAGCCCCTGCTCGCCGGCCCCCTCCACGCGCACCAGTACGAGCGCCTTCGGCCGCCGTGGAGCGGGCACCGGCACGCGCTCACCCCACGCCGCCGCCACCCTGCGAACGGTTCGCGGTGCGCCGCAGCGGTCGGGTCCGCGCGCGAGTACCTGCCACGGCTCCTGCGTCATGACGAGGCGGTAGCGGCAGAAGATCTCGAGCGACGCGAGCGGCGCCTCGAAGAGGGGGTTGCGACCGTCGATCGTGGTTCTCAGCGCGTCGGCGACTCGGATGATCCGCTCAGGCCCGTCCTCGGCGATCATCCGCCCGCCGAGCCGGTCGAGCGCGGGCGTGTAGGCGGCGTAGGGCTCCAGCGTCGGGAACGGGCGGAAGTCGAGGTCGTACGCGTACGCGACCTCCGTGAGCATGACGGGCCACAGCATCACGCTGCGCCCGCCGACCGCTGCGATCACCGCTGACAAGGCCCCGTACGTTTCCCCAACGTTCGCGCGCAGCCTCTCCTTGACCGCTTCACGGCGGGAGGAGCTGACGAGCGTGTGCGCCTGTTCGACGGCGGCAGAGACGTTGGCGTACGGGTCGATGCTGCGGGTGAAGTCGTGCCTGCCCTCTGCGACCCAGAAGGCAGCGGCGACCGCGGCGACTCCGGTGACCACCAGCGCTCCGCGGAGCGCCCGCATGGGCAGCACGGCGAACGGTACGAGCATCTCGCCGAAGTAGGAGGCGAGGTGTATGACGTCGTGGCGGACGAACCCCTCCTTGAACGCGAGCGCTGCGTACACGAGCACAAGCAGGAACAGGCCCCACCGCAGGCGCAGCTGCCACCCGCGGCTCGCGACCCAGGCGAGCGCCAGCGCCGCTGCCGTGATCAGCAGGGCAGCGGCGTAGGTCCAGCCGTAGCCCGGTTCGTCGATCCCCATCGCGGCGGGATAGCCCGCCACGATCTCGACGCTGTAGCGCACGTACGGCCAGAGGTCCGCGGGCGACTGCCCGGTCGCCACCCAGCCGACGAACGCGGTCGCGCCCAGCACCCCCACGAACACGACCAGGTCGCGGCGCCGAGGGATCGCCGCCAGCGCCACGCCCGCGAGCAGGAGCAGCTCGATGCCCTGGTTGAGCTTTCCCAACAGCAGCACGCCCGTGAGCACGCCGAGCGCGATCGGCGTGGCCGCGGCGAGCAGGTCGCGCGGCTCGCGCGCCCGCGTGAGCCGCAGCACGCACAGGACGAAGCCGAGCGCCAGCGCGCGGTTGGGCACCAGGGCGAGCACGATCACCGCCGCGACGATCGCGACGACAAGCGGGACCGATCGCCGCAGCGCGACGAGCAGCGCGCCGGCCAACGACAGCTGGAGCACGGCCGTGCACAGCAGCTGCAGCAGCGTGATCCTGTCGTAGAGGAGCATCGGGCCGATCGGCGGTGAGTGCAGGAACCCCAGCGGCCCGAAGGTGAACGCGATGCCGTCGCCGAAGCGCAGGCGGTGCTCCGCCGCATACGCGAGCCCGACGGCCCAGTCGACGTCGAACATCACCAGCGGCTCGAGCGTCCACACCGGCCAAGCACTGAGCGCGACGAGCAGCGTGCAGGCGATCTGCACCGCGAATCCCCGGTCGAGCGCACGCCTCCAGCCGACGCCGCGCACGGCCATCGCTTCCCCCATCGGCGCAGTATGCCGACCCGCACACCGCCAAGTAGCAGATCGGTTGAGGAGTGGAGACGGCGGGAATCGAACCCGCGTCCGCGGTCGCGTGAAAGGCGGCGTCTACGAGCGTAGCCGGCGCTCTGGTCTCGTCCCCCGCTCGCCTCGCCGGCCGGGTTGTGGGGGACCAGCCTCCTGAAAGTGTCCCCGGTTCGGCGAAGGCGGGCCTCGCCGGGTGAGCCTGCGTTCTGATTCCGGAAACTCCCCGCGGCAGGCTGGCGGGGGCCGAAACCTCAACGGCTTAGCTAGGTGCTAAGCGGCGAGGGCGTACTCGTGAGAGTCCGCACGTATGGTTTTCCCGGTGGTTTTACGAGGCCAACCGGGACCTCGGCTCGCAACCACCCCCACGAGAACAACCACGTCGAAGCCTGTCGTCCCCTTGGGGTGTTTACTGCTCCCTCAAGTCTAGCTGCCAGACTCATTCGCATGGAACAGCGCGTCGAATGGCTCCCGCCGACAACGCCCACGCCGCCGGCGACGGCGCCGGAGGATGTCGGCCTGCCGCCGGCCGAGCCGCGCAGCGGCTGGCGGCGCCTGGCCGGGCCGCTGATCGTGCTCGGTGCCGTGCTCGCCAAGTTCAAGGGCGTGCTCCTGCTCCTGCCGAAGCTGAAGATCCTCACGACCTCCGGCTCGATGCTTGTATCCGTCGCCGCCTACAGCCTGATCTGGGGTTGGACGTTCGCGGCCGGGTTCGTGCTGCTGCTGCTCGTCCACGAGCTCGGCCACGTGATCCAGCTGCGGCGCGAGGGGATCGAGGCGAGCGCGCCGATGTTCATCCCGTTCCTGGGCGCCGTCGTCGCGGCCAAGTCGCTCGGCGACGACGCGACCGCCGAGGCGCGCGTCGGCCTCGCCGGGCCGGTGCTCGGCTCGCTCGGCGCGGCGCTGCTGATCCCCGTGTGGCTCGCGACCGACAACGAGTTCTGGCAGGCGCTCGCGTTCACCGGCTTCTTCCTCAACCTCTTCAACCTGCTGCCGGTGGTTCCGCTCGACGGCGGCCGCGCGATGGCGGCGATGGCGCCGTGGATGTGGTTCGTCGGCCTGGCCGCGATGATCGCGTTCGCGGTCGCGTTCCCGAACCCGATCATCCTCATCATCGTGCTGCTCGCCGGCGTCGAGACGTGGCGGCGCTGGAAGGCGCGCCGCGCCGGGGGCGAGCGCGAGGCCGCGTACTACCGCGTGAAGCCCGCGCACCGTGCCGCGGTCGCGGTCGTCTACCTCGGCCTGATCGCCGCGCTCGTGCTCGGCATGGACGCCACGCACCTCGAGCGCACGTTCGACGACGCCTGATCGACGACGCTCAAGAATCCAAATAGCAGTGCGATAGGTCACCTGTCCGGCTATGGTTGGCGCCATGGCGACGCGAAGGGGGATCGCGCCGCACGGCATCGGCCTGCGCCGGAGGGAGGCGCTCGCCAAGACGCGTGCGCTCAGCGCAGACGAGACGGCATGGCTGCTGATCCTTCCGGGGCTCGCCGTCACGATCGCCGTCATCGCACTGCTCGGACCAGCGCTCGGCCGGCTCGCGTTCACGAGGACGCACTACACCTACTGGCCGAGCGCCGCGAGCGCGGAACTGCGTCCGAAGCCCACCGAGCTCGCGCGCTTCGCCCTGACGGTGGCGTGTGCGCTCGGATTCACGCTCACGCTCGCGCTCGCAGCCGCACGGCCTGTGCGGATGCGGGCGTACCGGGCGCGTGTCGCCGTCACGCTCGCCCAGCTCCTGACCGTGGCCATGCTCGTCTGGTGCTTCGTCGAGCAGGCGGACGTCAACCCCTACGACAACGGCGATCCGACGTACTTCACGCCGCTCGCGATCGTGGTCGCCGCGGCGCTCGCGGCGCTCGGCGGCTGGGCGCTCACCGGGCCGCAGCGGCTCGAACGGGTCTCCCGATCTCGCGTCGCAAGGTCCGCGAACGTCGCGTGCGTCGCGGCGGCCTTGCTCGTGACGATCGTGTGGCTGCTGCCGTCGATCGTCACGGACGCCAACGCCGTCTACGCGCATCCGGTCATGATCACGCACCTGCAGTACAGCTTCGACGAAGCGCTGAGCGTGCTCGATGGCCGTTCGCCGCTGGTCGACATGGCGACGTACGGGGCGCTCATCCCCTATCTCGTCGCGCTTCCGCTGGCCGCGCTCCACGGCTCGCTCGCCGCCTTCACGTCGTTGATGACCCTGCTCACGGCTCTCTCGCTGCTGGCGATCTTCGCGCTGCTGCGCCGCCTGACGCGCAACGCCGTGGCCGCACTCGCGCTGTACGTGCCGTTCCTGGCGACGAGCCTCTTCGTCGTGCGCGGCGAAACCGTGGCGCGCTTCGACTTCGGCAACTACTTCGGCATCTTCCCCATTCGCTACGCCGGTCCATATCTGCTCGCGTGGCTCACGACACGTCACCTCGACGGCGATCGACCGCCCGCCGTGGCGCTGTTCGCCGTCGCCGGGCTCGTGCTGTCGAACAACACGGACTTCGGACTGCCGGCGCTCGGTGCGACGATCGCGGCACTCGTCTGCGCCCGTCCGCCGCGAACCCGTGCACAGCTGCTGACGCTCGGGAGCCGGGTCGCGGCCGGGCTCGGGATCGCGCTCGCGCTGGTGTCGTTGCTCACGCTGCTGCGCGCCGGCACCCTGCCGCAGCTCGGGCGGCTGACCGCCTACGCGCGGATGTTCGGGATCGCCGGCTTCGGCAACCTGCCGACGCCGCTCCTTGGCTTCCACCTGGTCGTGCTCGCGACGTTCGTCGCGGCGCTGGCGACGGCGGCGGTGCGCGCGGTGCGCGGCGCCGAGGACGCGTCGCTGACCGGCATGGTCGCCTGGTGCGGCGTCTTCGGGCTTGGGACGGGCGCGTACTTCGCGTATCGGTCGCATCCGGACACGTTGATCGCCCTCTTCTCGATCTGGTCGCTGACGCTCGCGCTCTTGCTGATCGTCACCGTCCGCGCCGCGCGAGCTCGGGGCCCGGCCGTGCCGTCGCCGGCGGTGCTTGCGCTGCTCGTGGGCTGCGGACTCGCCGTCTGCTCGATCGCCCAGCTTCCGCTCCCGTGGCAGCAGGTCGAGCGGATCGCGCGGAGCTCCAATGAAGCCTTGCTGCGATGGCCCGACGCCGGTCGTTTCGTTCGCACGTTCGCCAGACCGGGCGCCGCCGTCGCGATCCTGACAGCGCTAGGACACCGCATCGGCTATGAAGTCGACGTCCGCAACGTGGTCGCGTACACAGGGATGCACCAGATGCCCACGGTCGAGCAGCTGCGCGAGACGATCGACACGCTGCGCGACGAAGGGGGCAGCCTGCTGTTCCTCGGCGAAGAGTGGTGGGCCGAGGTCCCGCCGGCCCTCGAGTCCGCAGGGTTCCGCCGGGTCGCCACCGACAGACGCAGCGGATTCATCGCCTGGCGTGACGTGCGCGGTCCGGCCGGCGAAGGCTGACGACTGCTCAGCGCAGATGGTCGCGCAGCTCGCGCTGCACGTCGCGCGCCATCTCGCGCTGCTTGATCGCCTCGCGCTTGTCGAAGCGGTCCTTGCCCTGCGCGAGCGCGAGCTCGACCTTCGCGCGCGGGCCTCTGAAGTAGATGCGCGTCGGCACGAGCGTCAAGCCGCGCTCTCTCGTTCTGACCTGCAGCCGTTCGATCTCGCGGCGGTGCAGCAGCAGCTTGCGGTCGCGCTCGGGGGCGTGGTTGTCGTGGTAGGCCGGCGGATACGGCGGGATGTGCACGTGATGGAGCCACACCTCGCCGTCTCTGACGGTCGCGTAGGCGTCCTTCAGCTGGGCGCCGCCCGTGCGCAGCGACTTCACCTCTGTGCCTCTCAGCAGGATCCCGCACTCGATCTTGTCGAGCAGGTTGAAGCGGTGGCTCGCCGCACGGTTGCTCGCGACGTCCCCCGCTCCGATCTTGCGTTTGCCTCTGCCCTTCGCCATGGCGCGAAGCCTTACAGCTCGACGGGCAGCAGGTCGACGCGCCCGCGCGCGGTGTCGACGCGCTCGACCTGCACGCGCACGCGGTCGCCGACGCGGATAGCCGCGCCGCTGCGCGTGCCGTGCAGGATCGTGCCCTCCTCGTTGATCTCCCACCACTCGCCGCGCAGCTTGCGCACCGGCAGCATGCCCTCGTGCCCCGCGCCGAAGGCGACGAACGCACCGGCGCCGATCACGCCCGTGACCTCGCCCTCGAACTCCTGCTCCCAGCCGCCCTCGAACAGCTCGCGCTCGAGCAGGAACGCGCGCGCGACGTCGTCGGCGGCGCGCTCGATGCTCATCGCGTCGCGCTCGCGCGCCGAGCACCAGTCGCCGGCGCCGGGAAGGCCCGACGCGCTCGGCGCCTCCTCCCCGCCCCCGACGGCGCTCAGCAGCGCGCGGTGGCAGACGAGGTCCGGGTAGCGCCGGATCGGCGAGGTGAAGTGGCAGTAGTGCACGAGGCCGAGCCCTGTGTGGCCGAGGTTCGCGGGGTCGTAGCGCGCCTGCTTGAGCGAGCGCAGCACGAGGCTGCTGAGGCCGATCGCGCCGTGGCCGGTGCGCGCGACGTGCTGCGCGACGAGGCGCGAGCACTCGGCGATCGCGTCCGCCGCCTGCTGCGGCGTGAGGTGCTCGGGCGTCGGCGGCGTGGACACGTCGAGCGAGGCGAGCTGCGCGACGAGCCGCTCGGCGGCCTCCCCCTCCGGGCGCTCGTGGATGCGGTAGAGCGTCGGGACCTTGCGCTCGGCGAGCAGCTTCGCGACCTGCTCGTTCGCGAGGATCATCAGGTGCTCGATCAGGCGGTGCGCCTCGGTCGCCTCGACGCGGTGCGCGGCCTCCACGTGGCCCTGTGCGTCGAACGCGAAGTCCGGCTCGGCCGACTCGATCGCGAGCGCTCCTGCGCGCTCGCGCTGCGCGTGCAGCGCTGCAGACGCCTCGCGCGCGGCGGCAAGCGGCTCCGCCCACGGCGTCTCGGCGTGCTCGATGCCCGCGAAGATGCGATCGACCCGGTCGTAGTCGAGCCGCTTGTCGGAGCGGATCAGCGAGCGGTAGAAGGCGCTGCGCTCGACGGTCGTCCCGCGTAGGTCGAGCTCGACGGTGACGGCGTTGCGGTCCTCGTCCGGACGCAGCGAGCAGGCGCCGTTCGAGAGCGCCTCCGGGAGCATCGGCTCGACCTTGCCGGGGACGTAGACGCTCGTCCCGCGCCGGTAGGCCTCCTTGTCGATCAGGGAGCCAGGGCGCACGTACGCGGAGACGTCGGCGATGTGGACCCAGATCCGCCAGACGCCCTCGCCGCGGCGCTCGGCGGAGATCGCGTCGTCGAAGTCCTTCGCGCTCGCCGGGTCGATCGTGAACGTCGTCAGGTCGCGCAGGTCACGGCGCACCACGTCCGGCGGGCGGGCGGGCCCCTCTCCGTCCGCCGCGGTGCGCGCGGCGCGCTCGATCGCCGGGTCGAAGCGGCGTCTGAGCCCGCGCTCGAGCATCAACGCCTCCAGCACGTCGCGCGCGACGTCCGGACGACCGATCCGCCGCTCGACCTTCGCGTGTCCTCGGCCGCCTTGGCCGCCACGGCCGCCGACCCTCAGCAGCACGAGGTCGCCGACGCCCGCTCTGCGATCTCTGTCGACGATCAGCTGCGGCCCGCGCCCGAAGAACGACTCGCCGATCAGGAAGCGCCCGCGCTTGTCGAGCACCGCGACGACGCTCGAGCGCGGAGCGACCCGCTCGCGCTCGCGTGACTCGTAACGCGTCACCGCGACTCGGCGGCCAGCTGGGCGAGCGCGGCGTCGCGCGCCTCGTCGCGCCGCGGCGTGTCCGGATCGTCGACCGCGCGCGCGTCCGGTGCGATGCCGCTCCCCTCCGCGACGCCCCTGCCGCCGAGGTTGCGGCCACTCGGCAGGAAGTACTGGCCGACGGTGAGGTCGAGCGCGCCGCCGTTCGGCAGCTCGCGGATCTCCTGGAAGACGCCCTTGCCGTAGGTGTTCGTGCCGACGACCTCGGCGCGTCTGCGGTCCTGCAGCGCGCCGGCGACGATCTCGGCCGCGGAGGCGGTCCCGCGGTCGACGAGCACGACGACCGGCACCGAGCTTCTGATCGCGCCGCCGGTCGCCGTGTAGACGCGGCGCGCGCGCGAGCGGCCGTCAGTCGAGACGACCGTGCCGTCGGGGATGAAGACCGAGGCGGCGTCGACCGCCTCCGTGAGCAGGCCGCCGCCGTTGCCGCGCATGTCGAGCACGATCCCGTCGGCTCCGCGTCTGAGCAGCCGCTCGACCTCGGCGTGCAGCTGTGCGGCCGAGCCCTCGGTGAAGCTCGTGAAGACGACTACGCCCCAGCGCTTGCCGGCGCGGGTGACGATCTCTCCGGCCACGACCGGCTGGGTGACCCGGGCGCGTTCGACCGCTTGCGTCGTGCGTCTGCCGTCGCGCGCGATCGTCAGCGACACCTTCGTGCCGGGCTTGCCCTTGATCAGCGCGATCGACTCGCTCGACGGCCGCCCCGCGAGCGATCTGCCGTTGACCGCGACGATGCGGTCGCCGCGGCGCAGGCCGGCACGCGCGGCGGGGGTGTCCTGGATCACCGACTCGATTGCGAGCGGGCCGCCGCGCTCCGGGCGCACGGTCACGCCGATGCCGCTGAAGCTGGGGTTCGTGACCTGTTCGAAGCGCCGGTACGTTCTCGGGTCGAAGTAGTGCGAGAACTGGTCTCTGAGACTCGCGACTGCTGCCTCGATGCCGCGATCCACCAGCTGGTCGCGGTCGATCTTGCGGTAGTAGATCTCATCGATCGTGTCGAGCGCCTCCTGCATCAGACGGGTGTCGTCGTCGCCGACGAACGCGTCGCGCAGCGGCCCGGGCAGGCTGTTGGGGTGGCCGCCGAGGTAGATCCCCAGCAGCAGCACGGCGAGCGTGGCGAGCGCGACGACGACGGCGCGCCCGATGCGGGGGGAGCGGCGGTTCACCGCGTCAGCGTATCGACCGGCGTCGGCGGGGCCGGCCGGCGAGTACGCTCGCTGGAGCCGCCGATCCCGAGCCTGGAGGAGTCGATGTCCGTCGAGCAGCAGTCACGTCCGGCCGTGCGCGATCAGCTGTACGTCGGCGGCGCCTGGGTGGAGCCCGACGGCGACGGCACGCTCGAGGTGATCGAGGCCTCGACCGAGCAGCCGCTGGGGACGATCCCCGCCGGAACCGCGGCCGATGCGCGGCGCGCCGTCGCGGCGGCGCGAGGCGCCTTCGACGCCTGGGCCGCGACGCCGGTCGCGGAGCGGCAGCGGCTGCTGCGGGCTGTGGCGGACGGGCTTGAGGCACGCGCCGACGAGATCGCGGCGACGGTGACGGCCGAGGTCGGCATGCCGTTGAGGCTGTCGCGCATCATCCAGGCCGGCCTGCCGATCGCCTCGTTCCGCATGGCGGCCGACCTGCTCGACGAGGTGGCGTTGGAGGAGGAGGCCGGCACTGCCCTGATCGTGCGCGAGCCGGTCGGCGTCGTCGGTGCGATCACGCCGTGGAACTACCCGCTCCACCAGGTCGCCTGCAAGGTTGCCCCAGCATTGGCGGCAGGTTGCACGGTCGTGCTGAAGCCGAGCGAGGTGGCGCCCTTGAGCGCGTTCATCCTCGCGGAGGTTGTGGACGAGGTCGGCCTGCCGGCCGGCGTCTTCAACCTCGTGACCGGCACCGGTCCGGTCGTCGGCGAGGCGATCGCCTCAGACCCGAACGTCGACATGGTCTCGTTCACCGGCTCGACGCGCGCGGGCAAGCGTGTGAGCGAGCTGGCGTCGGCCAGCGTGAAGCGGGTCGCCTTGGAGCTCGGCGGCAAGTCGCCGTACGTGATCCTCGACGACGCGGACCTCGCGCAGGCGGTGCCGAACGGCGTCGCGAAGGCGTTCCTGAACTCCGGGCAGACGTGCTCCGCGCTGACGCGCATGCTCGTGCCGCGCGAGCGACTCGCCGAGGCCGAGCAGATCGCCGCCGCGACCGCCGAGGCGTTCGCCCCCGCCGACCCGACCGGCGATCGCACCGGCATCGGGCCTTTGGTGTCCGACGTGCAGCGCGAGCGCGTGCGCGGCTACATCCGCAAGGGCGTCGAGGAGGGCGCGCGGCTCGTGACCGGCGGCGCCGAAGCGCCAGAGGACCTGCCGTCCGGCTTCTACGTGCGCCCGACGGTGTTCTCCGACGTGACGCCGGAGATGACGATCGCGCAGGAGGAGATCTTCGGCCCGGTGCTCGTGCTGATCCCGTACGACGACGAGGAGCAGGCGATCGCGATCGCCAACGACACGATCTACGGGCTGGCCGCCGGCGTGTGGTCTTCCGACCCCGACCGCGCGACGCGCGTCGCCCGCCGCCTGCGCGCCGGCCAGATCGAGGTCAACGGCGGCGCGTTCGACCTGCGCGCCCCATTCGGCGGCTTCAAGCAGTCCGGCAACGGCCGCGAGAACGGCCGCTTCGGGTTGGAGGAGTATCTGGAGGCGAAGGCGCTGCTGCGGTAGGGCTGCTTTTCGCTGCCCCGGTACGCCGGGGCGCGGCCTTGCTCCCTCGCGAGAGCCTCTCGTGAACCGCGTCGGCGCCGCTCCATGCCGAGGTAGCCGGAGGGGGCTCTCGCGAGGGACAAGCCGCGCCCGGCTACGCGAGCGCTTACTGAGCCCTCCACCCGCGCCTCGCCCTCCTGCGCCCTCCCCCCTCAGCGGCTGGCTGGGTGGCGCTGCCGGCGCTGCTGGTCAGCCGGGCGCGCAATGTCCTCCGCGAGACCCCACCGGCTTGCACGGCATCGCGCGGTGACGGCACGGTCACACGAGAGGGTCTCGCGGGGGAGCATTGTGCGCCGCGGCGTACCGGACGGCTGGGGCTCAGCCGCTCAGACCCGCAGGAAGCGGCGCAACGACACCGCCGAGCCGACGGCGCTGATCGCGATGCCGGCGGCCAGCATCACGGCGATCAACACCGCGAACGGCATCGTCTCGGGTGCGCTGATGAGCGCGAAGTCGCTGGCGAGCGGGTCGATGATGGCGATCTTGCCGATCGCAAGCAGCAGGATCGCGAGCAGCGTGCCGAGCGCGCCGACGATGACGCCCTCGATCACGAACGGCCAGCGAATGAACCAGTCGGTCGCGCCGACGAGCTTCATAACCTCGACCTCGCGACGGCGCGCGTACAGCGACAGCCGGATCGTGTTGGCGATCAGGAAAACCGACGCCGCGATCAGCAGCACCGCCAGCGTCCCCGCCATCAGCTTCACGAAGCGCGTGACCTGCAGGATCTTCGACGTGTCGTCGCGACGCGTGCGGACCTCCTCGATCGAGGAGTCGATCGGCGTGCTGCCCCCGCCAGCCGCCTCCGGCGCCAGCGCGGAGGCGATCTTCAGCACGTCGTCGGGGTTCTCCGGCGTGACGCGGAACGTGTCCGGCAGCGGATTCGACCCCAGCAGCGCGAACGCCTCCGGGTCCTTTCTGCGCTGCTGCTGGTAGGCCTCCCGCTTGGAGACGAACTCGACGCGCTTGACGTTCGACGTGTCGAGCAGCTGAGCTCGCACGCGCGAGATGTCCGACTGCGTCGCGTCTCTCACGAGGTAGACGTCGACGAGCACGCGCTTGCGCACGTCGTTGGCGGCGCCGGTGGTGGCCTGGACGATCGGGATGAACACGCCCACGACGAGCATCGTCAGCAGCACGGTCGCCAACGCCGCGAACGACGGGGCGGCGTTGCGGCGCAGGGCGCGCGTGGCCTCGCGCGTGAAGAAGCCGAGCTTCATTGCTTCCCGACCGTCGGCGGGGTCTCCGGCAGGCCGTCGCGCATGCGCACGGCGAACTCGCGCGTCGACTCGTCGCGCACGTAGGAGCCGGTCGCCTCGTCGCGCACGATCAGCCCCTGCGAGAGCTCGATCACGCGGCGGCGCATCTTGTCGACCATCGCGTTGTCGTGCGTGGCGATCAGCACGGTCGTGCCCGCGCGATTGATGCGGTAGAGCAGCTGCATGATCCCGATCGAGGTCTCGGGGTCGAGGTTGCCGGTCGGCTCGTCCGCCAGCAGCAGCGGCGGGTGGTTCACGAACGCGCGCGCGATCGCGACGCGCTGCTGCTCGCCGCCGGAGAGCTGGTCCGGATAGTTGTGCAGCTTCGTCGAGAGGCCGGTGAGGCGCAGGATGTCCGGCACCTTCGCGCGGATCTCCTTGCGCGTGCCGCCGGTCACCTGCAGCGCGTACGCGACGTTGTCGTGGACGGTGCGGTTCGGCAGCAGCTTGAAGTCCTGGAACACGACGCCGATGTTGCGGCGGTAGTACGGGACGCGCTTGTGCGTGATCTCAGCGAGGTCCTTGCCGGCGACGTGGATCGTGCCGGCGGTCGGCTCGAGCTCCTTGATCAGCAGGCGCATGATCGTCGACTTGCCGGAGCCGGTCGAGCCGACGAGGAAGGCCCACTCGCCGCGCCCGATCGAGAAGGTCGCCTGGTCGAGGCCGACGGCGCCGGCGTCGTAGCGCTTCTCGACGCCGCGGAACTCGATCACGGACGGGCCGGCCGTGCTTGCTCTGTGCGGCACGGCGGCGGGCGCGGCGGCAGCCGGCGAATGCTCGGCGGCAGCAAGGCGCGTGGTGCTGGAGGTGCCGGTCTTCGCGGGCATCGGCCCCGGGACAGTAGCGTGCCCCGTGGGAAGATCACCAGGCGCAGGCCTCCGTTGCAAGCAGCGTTGCATGGATCGGACGTACCTGCAGAACGCAAAGCGGGCGCCGCTCGCAGCGCGAGGGCGCCCGCCCACGACAAGAGCCGCCGTGACGCTATATGAATCTCGCCCTCTGTCTCGGTTCGAGCGCCAGCGTCCCGCCGAGTCTCAGCGGCACGGGGCATGAGAGGGCGTTTAGGCTCGTCACCCTTCCGAGCGTCGGTTCTTCTAGGATTCTGATTTCCGTGGACGACGATTCGGTGCCGACTAGCATGCCGAGTTCGCCGCTGTATAGGCACCTGAAGGTCCCGAACACCCCTTCGACTAGCACGCCGAAGTTCGTGATAAGGACTAGTATGCCGATGATGGTTCCCCCTCTTTCTAGCGGGGCCACCAGCACCATCACTCGCGGATGTAGTATCCTAATGGTGAAGCCGCCTTCGCACGTTCCGGCGGATTCATTTATTTCACCTATTTCGGTGCCTCTCACGTTCGCGAACGTTCTCCTTACGGAGCCTGTGAACGTAAGGTTGCAGGAGATTCTCGTGCCTCCAGCAGTCCCGGTTATTGGGCCTCTGGCAGTTATGGCGCCCCCCGGTTCCACCTGAATCGAGTTAGCCTTCGCTGTGACTGTGAAGCTCGCCATTGCGAGCAACATTCCGACGGCGATCAGGAGCATTCGCCGCATGGACATCGCGTCCCCCTCTGGATTGGTTGCTCAACGCCGGTCGGTCGTCCTAAGCCGTACCGACCGCAGCCGGCATGCCCCAACATGCCAGCCGCCTTACGTTACGCTCGCTTTAGCAGTTCGTCAAGCAACTCGCAAACAGGAGATCGCGACAGGTGAGGTGCTCTCACCCCGCGCGCTACCGTTCATCGCATGACCGCGATCTCCACCTCCGTGGCCCCGAACGGGCTCCCGATCCACCGCATGCAGCTCGACGGCACCCGCGCCGTCACCGCGCTCGTCGCGTTCGACGCCGGGGCGCGCACCGAGCGCCCGCAGGAGAACGGGATGGCCCACTTCCTCGAGCACCTCGTCTTCAAGGGCGGCGAGAAGTTCTCGGACTACAGAGCCGTCAACGAGACGGCCGAGCGGATCGGCGGCCAGCTGAACGCGTACACGAGCCACGACCTCGTCGCCTTTCACATCACCGTGCGCGCCGAGCGCGCACTTGAGGCGATCGACCTGCTGACGGACTTCGTCGGCCGCCCGCGGCTCGACGCGGAGGAGCTCGACCGCGAGCGCGGCGTCGTGATCCAGGAGATCGCGCGCGCGAACGATCAGCCGGCGACCGTCGCCGAGCACCTGATCGACCACGCCGCGTTCGGCGACCACCCGCTCGGCCGCACGGTGCTCGGCCCGGTCGAGCACCTGCGTGACACGTTCACGCGCGAGGGGATCGTCGCGTTCCGCGAGCGGCGCTGGGGCGGGGCGCGCGGCGGGGCGTTCGTCGTCGGGAACTTGGAGCACCTGCCTGCGAACGGCCAGTTGGACGAGCTGTTCGGCCGCTTCTCGGCCTTGCCGGACCCGGACTCGTACGAGCCGGCGCCGCCGCTGCACGTCCGCACGCTCGTGGAGGAGCGGGACTCGAACCAGTCGCACCTGCGGATGTCCTACCGGCCGGCGATCGACCCGCGCGACCGCGCGCAGCGCGCGGCGCTGACGATCTACGCGACGCTGCTCGGCGGCTCGATGGGCTCGCGCCTGTTCGACGAGATCCGCGAGCAGCGGGGGCTCGCCTACTCGGTCTACGCGCTCTCGCACAACAGCGCGGACGTGCCGATCCTGCAGCTGTCAGCGGGACTCGACTCGACGAAGTGCGTCGAGGCGTACCGCCGCATGCGCGAGATCGTCACCGAGCTGCGCGACGAGGGCCCGCGCGAGGAGGAGGTCGAGCGGGCGCGGGCGTACGCCGCCGGCGCGCGCGTGCTGGCGTTCGAGAACACGAACGCGGTCGCGCGCCACGCAGCGCAGCAGACGATCCTGTTCGGCGAGGAGATCGACCCCGACCTCGCGATCGCCGCGCTCGACGAGGTCACCTACAGCGACGTCGCCACGATCGCGCGCGACGTCGCCGACGAGCTCGCGGTCGCCTGCGTCGGCCCGCACACAGCCGACGACTTCGCGTAGCGCGCAACTTCGCCGGCGGGACGCCGTTCTCGCCGGCATGACGCGCATCGCAGTCCTGGTCGCCGCACTGCTGCTGGCGCTCCTCCCCGCCGTCGCCCTTGCTGCCTTCCCCGGCCGCAACGGGGCGATCGTGTACGGCTACGACGGGTGGGACGACGGCTACGACGGCGAAGACCTCTACCAGGTCGAGCGTGGCATCTACGTGGAGCGCCTGTGGCATAGACGGCGGCTGGTCGGTTGCCATGAGATCGGCCCATACACCGAGCCGAGCCTGTGTGACAGACGGACATACTCCGCTCCGGCCGTGTCACCGGACGGCGCGCTCGTCGCCTTCGACGCCGGCGCGTCGCTGGGCGTGGTCGGGATCGACGGCAGAGGCCTTCGCCTGCTCCCCGCACGGACCGCGGACGACGGCCAGCCGGCGTTCGCCCCGACCGGCACGCAACTCGTCTTCACCGGCGCCGGGAGCGATCTCTGGATCCGGGACCTGGCCGACGACACGTCGTCGCGGCAGCTCGTACGCAGGGCCAGCAGCCCGGCATGGTCGACGCGCGACTGGATCGCGTTCGTGCGAGACGGGGCGATCTACCGCGTGCGACCCGATGGCAGTGAGCTGCGCCGTCTCGCACGCGACGGCTCGGCGCCGGCATGGTCGCCCGACGGGACGCGGCTCGCCTTCACGCGCAGTAACCGCTCGCGGCACGGCAGGATCCTCCGGCTCGGCGGGCTCTTCGTCGTGCACGCCGACGGCGGTCATCTGCGTCGGCTCCCCCGGCAGGAACGCGACGCGGACAGCTTGGTGGATCTGGCATGGTCGCCCGATGGACGTCGGCTCCTCGCCTTCGACGACGCGGCGATCGCCGTGGATCTGAGCGGCCGCATGCGTCACGGCTTCGGCGTAGAGGACTACGACGGCGCCGACTCGATCGACTCGATCTACGGCGTCGACTGGCGACCGCTCCCGCGATGATGGGAAGACCCCGCACACGGCCGAGGACTTGGCCTAGTCGCGCGCAACCCTGCCCGAGCTCGCGCGTTTTACCAGCATGGGCCTGAAGCAGTCGCTCCGCGCCGTCGTCTTCGGCCTGCTGGCGCTCATCCTCGCCGCGCCGGCCGCCGCCGCCTTCCCCGGCCGCAACGGCGACCTCGCCTACGGCTGGAGCGAGGTGTACGAGCCCGACGTCGGGCCGTCGTGGAGCTACGTCAAGGCCGTCCGGCTGATCGCCCCGCGCGGCGGCGATCCGCGCACCGTCACGGGCTGCGACGAGACGGTCACCGCGATCGACGGCCCACCGCCCGGCCCGCCCACGGTTGGATGCGTCTCCGCGACGTACGCGAACCCGGCCGTGCGCGCCGACGGCGCCCGGATCGCCTTCGACAACGGCGCCGCGCTCGCGCTCGTGGACGCCGACGGGAGCGATCTGCGCGTGCTTCCGTCGCACAGCGGCGGCGACGGCGAGCCCGCCTTCTCGGCTGCCGGCGGCCGACTCGCGTTCTCGACCGACGAGGACGGCATCTGGATCCGCAACCTCGCGACGGATGCCGTGCTGCGAGCCACGCGGCACGGCGCTGACCCGGACTGGTCCTCGCGCAACTGGATCGCGTTCGAGCGCGGCGGCCAGATCTGGCGCATCCGGCCCGGCGGCCGCGGGCTCGAGCAGCTGACCCGGCGCGGCGGCATCTCGCCGGCCTGGTCGCCGCATGGGACGAAGCTCGCGTTCGTGCGCCACGGGACGATCGTCGTGCTCGACTTGCGGACCCGCCGCCTCGGGCGCGCGTTCGGCGGCAACAGCCCGGTCGACCTCGCCTGGTCCCCGGACGGCCGGCGCGTCGCCTGGACGACCTTCGACGGCAGCCTCCAGACCGCGCGCATCGGCGGCGCCGACATGCGCACGCTCGTGACCGGCGGCGTCGGCGGCACGTACAACCTCGGCGTCGCCGGCCTCGACTGGGCGCCGCGACGCTGAGCGGCTGCGTCAGCCCCGCCATCCGGCCGGATTGCGCTGGCGCCGGCCGAGCGGGGAGAATCCGGCGCTGTGCCGCCGGAGCCCGTCAACCTGGATGACCTGAACGTGCGCGAGCTGCGCCGCTACGTCGAGCGTGTGAGCGACCGCTGGCCGATCTCGCAGGCGCTCGTGGGCGGCGCGCGCGTCGACGACGCCAACGGGGCACCGCCCCAGCGCGAGCGCGGGCCCGAGTGGGTCGTCGTGCTTGTCTCCGACTTCTTCGACGGCGTCCCGTGGCTCGAGCGCGTCTACCAGGCCGGATCGCTGTGGGACCGCTCGGAGATGGGCGCCCCCGCCGACGTCCACTGCTACACGGCGCCCGAGTTCGCGCGCAAGCGCGAGCAGCTGCGCGCTGTCCGCGAAGCGGCCGACAGAGGCATCGACGTGCTCGCCCAGCCGGCCTGAACGCCGCGTACTCCGCTTCGTAGACGCGCGGGGCTGCCCACGGACGCCGGCTTCCGGCACGATCGGAGCGTGTCCCTGCTCACGCTCGAACACGTCACGGTGCGGTACGCGAGCAACCCCCGCCGCGAGCGCGCCGCACTGCTCGACGTCTCGCTGAGCGTCGAGGCCGGCGAGCTGGTCGCGATCGCCGGGGGACCCCGCTCGGGGCGCACGACGCTCATGCGGATCGCCGCAGGCGTCGTGCCCCCGAGTGCGGGGGCCGTGCGCTTCGCCGGAGCCGACCTCGCGAGGCGTCCGATGATCGGCACGCCGCACGGGATCTCGTACGCAATCGCGAGCTTCGAGCCGATCGTCGGCAGATGCGTGCTGGAGCAGGTCGCAGCGCCGATGCTCGCACGCGGCTTCTCGGTGGTGCGAGCACGGGCGATGGCCTACGGCTTGCTGCGTCGTGCAGGCGTCGCCGCCTGCGCCTCGCTGGGCGCGGTGGACCTGAGCTGCACGGAGGCGCTGCGCGTCGCCATCGCCCGCGCCCTGATGACGACCCCTTCGCTGCTGCTGGTGGACGATCCCGCTGACGTCCCGCCGCGCTGCGAGCACGGCGAGCTGCTGAAGCTGCTGTGCGCGATCGCGCATCGCGACGCGATCGCCGTCGTGCTGACGACCGACGCGGGGTCGGTTCCCGGCGACGTCGACCGCGCCTACCGGCTCGAACGGAGCGCGCTGCGCCGCCTTCCGGGCCCGGCACGCGTCATCCCGCTGCGCCCGCGCCCCGACGGGCCGGCGTAGGCGCGCTGTCGCATCATGTGCTCGGATCGCGGCCGGCGTGCGGCGGCGTGCGTGCCATGAACGCTCCCGGCACCGCAGTGGCAACGAGCGCGAGCGCGAACACGAGCAGGCACATCGCGGCGGCTCGCCCGCCGGCGAACGCGTACGACATCGGGTAGTCGAGCACGAGCCGGCCCCAGCGGATCGCGAGCAGCTGGCCGTAGACTCCGGCCGCCGCTCCGACGAGGCAACCAGCGCCCAGCACGAGCGCGGTCTCCCACAGCAACGCACACCACAGCCGCAGCGAGCGCCAGCCCATCAGCCGCAGCTGTCCGAAGGCCGCGCGACGCTGCCACGTGCCGGCAGCGATCGCGGCGGCCATCGCGAGCGCGGCCGCGACCAGCAGCACGCGCGCGGCACGCTCTTGCCAGGCAAGTCCATCGCGCGCGACGGCGGTGGCACGCTCGATCCGCGCACGCGCAGTCTCGACGTGCAGCCCGGCAGCCGCGGAGCCGAGTTCGCGCCGGATCGAGCGCACGACAACGGGGGCGCTGGCGCCAGGGTCGAGATCGGCCTCGATCGCGGAGGGATCGCCGTCGCCCCACGCGCGTCGGTGGTCGCGCGCGCTCATCACGACGGCGCCGGGCGTCCAGCCGAGGTTCGTCGTGACCGCCGCGACGCGGTACGTCGCCTCCCCGGTCGGCGTCGGCAGCCGCAGCCACCCGCCCAGGCCGACGCCCTGCGCGTCGGCGACCCGCCGGGAGACCGCCACCCAGCCGCCCGCGCGCATGCGACGCTCCAGCACGCGCGCGTCGCCGTCTGTGACCTGGCTCGCCGGCACCGGCGGCCCGTCGCCGTCCGGCCGTGCGACCACCCACACGCGCCGGTCGCCGACGTCGAGCAGGCTGCTGCGGAAGCTGCGCACGTCGCGCACGCCGTCGACGGCAGCGACGCGGCGGACGAGGTCGCGCGCATCGAACGACTGCAGCGCAAGGTCGTCGGCGGGTTGCGCGATCCACACGTCGGCGGTGCCGAGGTACTCGCGGAAGTCGGCGTACATGCCGCGTCGCATGCTGTCGTGGGCGCCGATCATCCCGACCGCCCCGAACACCGCGACGGCGCCGACCGCGACGAGCCCGAGCGAGAGCAGCGACGTCGCGCGCAGCGCCCGCAGCGCGAGCGCAAGCGAGCCCAGCCGCCAGCGGCCGGCGGGCCGTTGGCTCAGCCGCAGGATCGCCGCGAAGGCGGCCGGCACCGCGAGCGTGATCGCAACTGCGGTCGCGACCACACCGACGAGCGTCATCGCGGGGTCCAGAAGCAGCGCCGAGCCGGCCGTCGCGAGCAGCGCCAGGCCACAGGCCGCGAGCGTCCGCCACAGCCGTGGGCTGAGCGCCCGGGCGGGCTCTCGCCGGCGCACGAGCAGCGCCACCGGCGCGTGGCTCGTGCGCAGGTCGAGCAGCGGCGGCGCCGCCGCGAGGCAGCTGGCGAGCACCCCGCCAGCGAACGTCGCCGCGAGGGTCTGCCAGGGCAGCGTCCGTTCGGTGCCGAGCGGGAACGCGAAGCCGAGGTAGCCGATCAGCTCGTGCTCGCCACCGCGAGCGAGCAGCAGGCCGAGCAGCACGCCAACGGCAGACGCGCACGCGCCCAGCACGAGCGCCTGGAAGGCGAGGATCTGCACGACGTGCGCCCGCCGACAGCCCAGCATCCGCAGTGCAGCGACGAAGCGCCGGCGGTCGGCGAGCGTCGGCAGCGTCGCCGTGAACGCGAACAGCAGGCCAACGAGCGCCCCGATCGCAGTGAGCAGCGTGATCGCGTCGTCGATCGGACCGACCGCGACCTCGATCGAGCCCAGCTCCTCCTCGCGCGACATGACGGTCAGCCGGCCGGCCGCCAGCCGTTCGAGTCCGGCGCGTACGAGCGCCTCGCGTCCGGGCGCGGGGACGACGAGGACCCGCGTGGCACGACCCGTCAGCCGCGTGAGCTGCTGCGTGTAGGGAAAGGAGGCGACGCCGAGCAGCGCGCCGGAGAGCGGGCCGATCATCTCGCGATCGAGCACCGCGGTGACCGCGACGGGTACCGCGCGGCCGCGCACGACGAGCGTGACGCGCGGAAGGCGCGCCGGCCGGCCGTCTCCCCACAGGTCGAGTCTGTGCGCGACTGCCACGGGCAACACGAGACCCGGGCGCAGGCGCCCGAGGTCGATTCGGCGCGCCGCGATCCCGTTCAGCGACGCGAACCCGCCGTCGGCGCCGATCAAGTGCAGCGGGACGCAGCGGCCGCCGTATGCCACGGACGCCCCCTGCTCGAGCATCGCCGACGCGTGCGCGACGCCGGGCAGCGCCGCGACGCGGTCGCGCATGCGCGCGTCGAAGCCGCGCTCGCCACGGGCGAGCAGCGTCAGCGTCGCGTCGCCGGCGAGCGCGCGCAGGTTCTGCTGCCCCGACGCGCTCACACCGCTGTTGACCGCCTGGAAGGACAGCACCAGCGCGACCCCGACGGCGATCGCCGTCCCCGCGAGCAGCTCCTGCACCGCATGCACGCGCAGGCGCATGCGATAGAAGTGCAGCAGCGTCGCGGGCCGCACCACGGCTACGCGCGCGTCACGCCGACGACGACCCGCTCCGCCGCGGGCGCAGCTCGACCACCTGACCGACCGCGACGTGCGTCGCGCCGCGCAGCTCCCCATGGTCGATGGTCAGCGCGCGATCGGCGCCGGCGAGGTCGCCCGCCTCGCCGGCCGTCATCAGCACGGCGACGCCGTCGCGCGCGAGCCCGCGCAGCAGCTCGAGCACCCGGTCACGCGCATCCGCCAGGCGCAGCTCCTGCGTCGGCTCGTCGACGACGAGCAGGCTCGGACGGGTCGCGAGCGCGCGGGCGAGCGCCACGCGGATCAGCTCCTCGTGGTCGAGCGCGTCGACGTCGAGCTGCGCACAGTCGAGCGCGCCGACGCACTGCAGCGCCTTGAACGCCGGTGCCTGGGCCGCCGACGCCGACGTCCCGGCGCCCAACAGCGGCGCGGCGACGTGGTCGAGCACCGTCTCCGCTATCACGCGCGAGAAGTGGGTGCTGGCGTAGGCGATCCCGTCCTGCCGGCCCAGCATCGACCGGCGCGCGAGATCGACGCCGCGGAAGCGGACGGTCCCTGCACTCGGACGCTCGATCCCGGCTGCGACCTGCAGCAGCGTCGTGCGGCCGGAGCGGCGCCGGCCCCACACCGTCACGAACTCGCCGGCGGCGACCTCGAGCTCGACGTCGCGCAGCGCCAGCTGCTCGAACCCACCACGTCCACCACGCCTGAACCGCTTCGAGACGCGATCGAGCGCCAGCAGGACCATCGGCGCTAGGGTCGCGGCCCGGCCGACGTCGCGCGCAACTCGTCGCGCGCCCGTGCGATCCAGCGCAGCTGCGCGTCGGCGAGCGCACGGCGCTCCTCGTCGAGCAGCCGGTCGATCACGTTGTCCGAGCGCACTGAGTGGCTGCGCGCCACTGCCAGCACCGCCCGCTCGTACGCGTCGAGCAGGAAGGTTGCCGTCTCGCGGTCCTCCGGGCGCGTCGACGCGAGCCGGATCATCACCTCATGGCGCGTGCGGCCGCCAACGTGGATCGGCGACCGCAGCCACCCCCGATAGGCGCGCGCGCCCTTCGCGGTGGCGCGGTAGCCACGCGTCCCCTGACCGAGTCGCACGCCGTCGTCGAGCGCGATCTGCTCGACCAGGCCCTGGCTTCTCAGCTCGTCAAGGGCCTTGTAGATGTGCTGCGGGCGTGACGAGAGCAGGCCCTCATAGCGCTTCTCGAAGCGCCGGCCGATCTCGCCGCCATAGCTCGGTTGCTCGATCACGAGGCTGAGGACGCCGGCGTTAACCGTCGATCTCATGCCTCGCGTCGCCTGGCTGATCGCATCCTCACCCCGATTCGATCGCCCATCCCTAAAGACAGCTGCGTTCATCAGACTATTGGAGCAATGCCCCGCGATGCAAGGGCTCCGGGGCGCCATGAGAGGCCCTCAAGCGCTACGAGATCGCGACCATCCGCTCGATCGGCACCCGCGCCCGCTCCGCCACCGCCGGGTCGACCCTGACCTCGAACTGGTCGCTGCGCAGCGCGTCGCGCAGCTTCGGGAGCGTGATCATCTTCATGTACTTGCAGCTCGCGCGCTCGTTCGCGGCGATGAAGTCGAGGTCGGGCGCCGCCTCGCGCAGCGGGTAGAGCATCCCGGTCTCGGTCGCGACGATGACCTCCTCGCCCGAGCCCTTGCGCTCCTGCGCGAATCTGAGCATCCCGCCCGTCGAGAGCATGTGCACGCCCTCGGGCGCGACGTCGCCGGCGGCGACGTACTCCATGACGCTCGTCGAGCAGCCGCACTCCGGATGGATCAGGAACTCGGCGCCCGGATGCGCGGCGCGGATCGCGCTGATGTCGTCGGGACGGATGCCGGCGTGCACGTGGCACTCGCCGTCCCACACGTGCATCGGGCGGCCGGTGCGCTTCTCGACGTAGGCACCGAGGAACATGTCCGGGCCGAACAGGATCTCGGTCTCCGGACCGTGTTCGCGGTAGACGTGCTCGACCACCGCCACCGCATTCGAGGAGGTCACGCAGTAGTCGGTCGCGGCCTTCACCTCGGCCGTCGTGTTGACGTACATCACGACGATCGCGCCGGGGTGCTTGGCCTTCCAGTCGCGCAGCTGCTCGGCCGTGATCGAATCGGCGAGCGAGCAGCCGGCGTCGAGATCCGGGATCAGGACCCGCTTGTCGGGACAGAGGACCGAGGCGGTCTCGGCCATGAAGTGAACGCCGCAGAAGACGATCAGATCCTGGTCGGCCTTCGCGGCCTGCTGCGAGAGCCCGAGCGAGTCGCCCACGTAGTGAGCCACGTCCTGGATCTCGGGCAGCTGGTAGTTGTGCGCGAGGATGACGGCGCCGCGCTCGGCGGCCAGCTCGCGCACCTCCGCCTGCAGGGCGGGGATGTTCTCGAGCATGAGGGGGCCGGCATTCGCACTTGGTGTTTGCACCATGGGGAGGCTCATGAGAGGGGCTCCAATATGAGGGACAGGTCCAGTGCCGGGGCCGAGTGCGTCAACGCCCCGATCGAGATGAAGTCTATCCCGGTCTGCGCGATTTCCCGGAGCCGCTCGAGCGTCACGCCGCCGCTCGCCTCCAGCGAGGCGCGCCCGGCCGCGCGCCGCACGGCCGCGCGCATCGTCGCAAGGTCCATGTTGTCGAGCATGATGCGCGGCGCGCCCGCCGCGAGCGCCTCGTCGAGCTCCGCCAGCGTCCGCACCTCGGCCTCGAGCGGCAGGTCTGGTCGCGCCGCGCGCGCTCTGCGCACGGCCTCCCCCACGCCGCCGGCGGCTGCCGCATGGTTCTCCTTGATGAGGAGCTCGTCGAACAGGCCGATGCGGTGGTTGGTGCCGCCGCCGACGTAGACCGCGGCCTTCTCGACCATGCGCAGGCCGGGCGTCGTCTTGCGCGTGTCGAGAATGCGTGCGCCGGCGCCCTCGACCTCCCGCACGCAGCGCGCCGTGAGCGTGGCGACCCCGGACAGGCGCCCGAGGAAGTTGAGCGCCGTGCGCTCTGCGCCGAGCAACACGCGGGCGCTGCCGCGCACTTCCAGCACGGGCCCGTCCTCGCGCCACACGCCCTCCTCGACCAGCCGCTCGACGTCGGTCAGCGGGTCGAGCGCTCGGAACGCCCGCTCGGCGAGATCGATGCCGTAGACGACGCCGGGCGACTTCTGGCGGATGCGCGCGAGCGCCTGCGCGTCGGCGGGGACCGTAGCGTCCGCGGTCGCGTCACCGTCCCCGAGATCCTCGGCGAGCGCGCGCGCGACCAGCTCGTCGAGCAGCGTGGGATCGAGCACGGGGGCGCCGCGGACACGGTCGGCGCCGGGCGGAAGCGAGCGCGACGCGGTCATCTCGCGAGCACCGTGATCGTCTCGAACGCCGGGTCGCTCGCGCCGTGCAGGCGCGCACCCGCGGCGGCCAGCTCGCGCAGGTAGCCGACGACCTCCGCCCGGATCCGCTCGCCCGGCAGCAGCGCCGGGATGCCGGGCGGGTAGCCGGCGATCGCCTCGCACGAGATGCGTCCGAGCGCGTCGCTGACCGCGACCACATCCGTCTCGCCGAGGAACGCATCGCGCGGCGGCAGGGCAAGCGCGTCACTGAGCTCCGGAGGACGCACGAGCGGGGCGTGCGCCGGCTCGATCGGCCGCGCGATCTCGGCAACGGTCGCATCGAGGTCGTGCACGAAGCGCTCCAGCGCCTCCTCCTGCTCGTGCACGCCCAGCACGAGCACGAGCGTCGCGTGCGTCGCCAGCTCGACGTGTATGTCCGAGCCGGCGCGCAACGCCGCGGCGACCTCGTAGCCGCTGCGGCCGGTGCCGCGCACGTCGATCGTCAGGCGCAGCGGGTCCCAGCCATGCACGCCCGGCCGGCCGACCAGCCGCTCGCCCACGACGGCACAGCCCGGCACGGCGTCGACCGCGACGCGCGCGCACGCGGCCGCCGCGAGCGTGCCGGCGAGCAGCGCCTGCCCGTGGATCGCGAGCTGGCGGCGAGCGGCGTCGAGCGAGGCGAGCAGCAGCGAGCTCGGGCTCGTCGAGCGCACGAGCCGCACGGTACGGGCGAGGGCGTCGGGATCGATCCGACCTCCGGGCGCGACGTGCAGCATCGCCGCCTGCGTGAGCGCGCCGACGAGCTTGTGCGTCGAGGTGATCACGGCGTCGGCGCCGAGCGCGAGCGCGGACTGCGGCACCCCCGGATGGAAGCCGAAGTGCGGCCCCCACGCCTGGTCGACGACGAGCGCGGCGCCGGCCGCGTGCGCAACCTGTGCGAGCCCTGCCACGTCGGATGTGAAGCCGTAGTAGGTCGGCGAGACGACGAAGACGGCGCGCGCGTCGTCGCAGCGCTCCAGCGCCACGCGCAGCGCCTCCGGCGTGACGCCGTACGCCATCCCCAGCTCGTCGTCGATCTCCGGCGCGACGAACGCCGGCATCCCACCGCTGAGCACGAGGCCGTCGATCAGGCTCGCATGCGCGTTGCGCTGGAGCACCACGCGCGTCCCCGGAGGCGCGAGCGCGAGGCACAGCGCATGGTTGCCCTGCGTCGCGCCGTTCGTGAGGAACCACGAGCGCTGAGCCCTGTAGGCGGCGGCGGCCAGCGCCTCCGCCTGTCTGTACGGCGTCGGCTCGGGCCCCATGTCGATCCCCTCGGTGTCCTGCGGCACGTCGAGCAGCAGCGCGCGCGCGCCGAGCGCGCGGCGCAGACCCGGGTCGGCGCCCGCGCCGCCCTTGTGGCCGGGGACGTGGAAGCGAGTGGGACCGCGGAAGCCGTACGCGACGAGCGCGTCGAGGTACGGGGCCGTCGGCTGACGGGACGGTGCGCCGCCGCCCGGGGCGGCGGCGCTCATCTGCCCGCCGCCCGCAGCAGCTCGGCCCGCACGAAGCCGTCGAGGTCGCCGTCGAGCACGCGGTTCGCGTCACCCATCTCGAAGCTCGTGCGGTGGTCCTTGACCATCGTGTACGGGTGCAGCACGTACGAGCGGATCTGCGAGCCGAAGTTGACGTCCTGCGCCTCGCCGCGCTCCTTCGCGATCTCCTCGCGGCGCCTGCGCTCCTCGAGCTCGGCCAGCTTCGAGCGCAGCATCCCCATCGCGGTGAGGCGGTTGGATGACTGCGAGCGCTCGTTCTGGCACTGCACGACGATCCCCGTCGGCTTGTGCGTGATGCGCACGGCCGAGTCGGTCTTGTTGACGTGCTGGCCGCCGGCGCCGCTCGCGCGATATGTGTCGACCTGCAGATCGTCGTCCTCGATCACGATCTCGCCGACGCCCTCTACGACGGGCGAGACCTCGACGCCCGCGAAGCTCGTCTGGCGGCGATTGGCCGAGTCGAAGGGTGAGAGGCGCACGAGTCGGTGAACACCCTTCTCGGCGCTGAAGAGGCCGTAGGCGTTCTCGCCTCTTACGCGGAACGTGGCCGACTTGATGCCGGCCTCCTCTCCCGCGCTCGCCTCCAACAGCTCGACCTCGAACCCTCTCTTCTCCGCCCAGCGCATCTGCATGCGCAGGACCATCTCCGCCCAGTCCTGTGCATCCGTGCCTCCCGCGCCGGCGTTCACAGCGACGAGCGCGTCGCCGGCGTCGTATCTGCCGGAGAACAGCCGCTCCAGCTCGAGCGCCTCCAGGCGCGCCTCGACGGAGGCGATCTGCTCCTGCAGCTCGCCTTCGAGCTCGGGGTCCTCGGTCGCCATCTCGGCGAGCGGCTCGAGGTCCTCGACGTCGCGCGCGAGCGTCTCGTACGTCTCCCGCTTCTTGGTGGCGCGCGCGTGCTCGGCGCTCGTGCGCGCCGCCCGCTCCTGGTCGTCCCAGAAGCCGGGCGCGCCCATCTCACGCTCCAGCTCGTCGGCGCGCGCCTTCAACCCTGCTGGGTCAAAGATAGTCCGCGAGCAGCTTCAGCTGGTCGCGGATCGCCGCAAGGCGCTGCGGCGTCGGCTCCGACGAGGCGTTGGAGGCGGTGGACACGCCCCGCAGGCTATCGGCCGGGGCGGTCCAGACGCGGTCAGGCTCGCGTCATGGCGTCAGACGCCGTGACACTTCTTGAATTTCTTGCCCGACCCGCACCAGCACGGGTCGTTGCGACCGATCTGGTCGATCGCGTCGACGCGCCGCTGCGTCACAGTCGAGGTCGGCTCTTCCTGCGGCTCCGGGGCTTCCGCGACGCCGAGCGCCGCGGGCGCCGCGTCGTTGCCGGCGAGCGCTCCGAGCGCAGTCGCCGTCGTCGAGCCGCTCGAGTAGGTGAGCCCGCCGCCGCCGACCCAGCCGGAGGCGCTCGCCTCCGCCGGATCGGGCACGGCCGTCTCCGGCTCCCCGTCGTCTTCGAGCGCGACCTCGACGTTGAAGATCATGCGCGCGAAGTCGGACCAGATCGTGTTCATCAGGTCCTGGAACAGCTCGAAGCCCTCGTTCTTGTAAGCGATCAGCGGATCGACCTGGGCGAGCCCGCGCAGGCCGATGCCCTCGCGCAGGTAGTCCATGTCGTAGAGGTGCTCGCGCCAGCGCTGATCTATCGTCTGCAGCAGCAGGTAGCGCTCGAGCACGCGCATGAGCTCTTCGCCGAGCTCTCGCTCGCGCTCGTCGTAGAGCCGCAGCGCGTCCTCGACGAGTCTCTCCGTCAGCTCTTCGTTGTTCGTGTTGGCCGCGTCGACGTCTTCGAGCCCGAAGCTGACCGGGAATATCTCGGCGACGCGCGCGAACAGACCCTCGAGGTCCCAGTCTTCGGCGTACTCGCCGGCGGTGAAATCGTCGACCACGCGGGCGAGCATGTTGGCGATCTCCTCGCGCGCCTGGTCGCCCATGTCGCGCCCCTCGAGCACCTCGTCGCGGTAGGCGTAGACGATCCGCCGCTGCTCGTTCATGACGTCGTCGTAGTCGAGCACGCGCTTGCGGATCAGGAAGTTCTGCTCCTCGACCTTCTTCTGCGCCTTCTCTATCTGTCTCGTCAGCAGGCTGGCCTCGATCGGCTCCTCCCTGCCCTCGTCGTCGGTCGTGCCGAAGCGGTCGAGGATGCGATAGATGCGCTCACCCGCGAACAGGCGCACGAGGTCGTCCTCGGCCGACAGGAAGAAGCGCGATTCGCCCGGATCGCCCTGGCGGCCGGCACGGCCGCGCAGCTGGTTGTCGATGCGACGCGACTCGTGGCGCTCCGTGCCGACGATGTAGAGCCCGCCGGCCTCCACCACCTTCTCGCGGTCCCGCTCGCAGCGTGCCTCGAGCTCCGGCAGCACGCGCGCCTCGTGCTCCTCGTAGTCCGGATCGTCGGGCTGCAGGCCGAGCTTCGCCAGCTCGTGGCGAATGAGGTGCTCCGGGCTGCCGCCGAGCTTGATGTCGACGCCGCGGCCTGCCATGTTCGTGGCGATCGTGACCGCTCCCGGGCGGCCCGCCTCGGCGACCGTCTCGCCCTCTCGCTCGGCGTGCTCGGGCTTCGCGTTGAGGATCGTGTGATCGATCCCGCGTTCGCGCAGCCGGTCGCCCAGCAGCTCGGAGACCTCGACCGAGATCGTGCCCACGAGCACCGGCTGGCCTCTCGCGTTGCGCTCGGCGATCTCTTCGACGACCGCCGACCACTTGCCCTCCTTGGTCTTGTAGACCTGGTCGTTGCGGTCCTTGCGGACCATCGGCTGGTTCGTCGGGACCTGCACGACGCTGAGCTCGTAGATCTTCATGAACTCGGTCGCCTCGGTGAGCGCCGTGCCGGTCATGCCCGCGAGCTTGTCGTAGAGGCGGAAGTAGTTCTGGTAGGTGACCGAGGCCATCGTCTGGTTCTCCTCGGAGAGGCGAACGCCCTCCTTCGCCTCGATCGCCTGGTGGAGGCCCTCCGACCAGCGGCGCCCCTCGAGGATGCGCCCGGTGAACTCGTCGATGATCTGGACCTCGCCGTCGATCACCGCGTACTCGACGTCGCGCTTGTAGAGCGACTCGGCCTTCAGCGCCTGGATCAGGTGGTTGACGAGGTAGCCGTTCTCGGCGCGGTAGAGGTGGTCTATGCCGAGGAAGCGCTCGGCCTTCTCGACGCCGCGCTCGGTGACCGAGATCGTCTTGTGCTTCTCGTCGAATTCGTAGTCGTACTCGGCGACGAATTCCTTCTTCGCCCTTGGATCGAGGCCTCTCGGCATCTCGCCGGGCGTCAGCATCGGCGCCAGGCGCGCGAATCTCGCGTAGATCTCGGACGAGTCCTCGGGCGCGCCGGAGATGATCAGCGGCGTGCGCGCCTCGTCGATGAGGATGTTGTCGACCTCGTCCACGATCGCGTAGGAGTGCGCCGCCGAGCGGCGCTCGAGGCGATCTCTGGCCGAGCGCACGTCGCCGAGGTCGCGCCCTCCGTGCTGGACCTTGTCCTCCAAGGTCGGCGCCATGTTGTCGCGCAGGTAGTCGAAGCCGAACTCGGAGTTCGTGCCGTACGTGAGGTCGCACGCGTAGGCGACCCGCTTCTCTTCGAGCGGCTGCATCGACTGCAAGATCCCGACGCTCACACCGAGCATCGCGTAGATCGGCCCCATCCACTCGGCGTCGCGGCGAGCGAGGTAGTCGTTCACCGTCACGACGTGGACGCCCTTGCCGGCGAGCGAGTTGAGCACCGCCGGGAGCGTGGCGGTGAGCGTCTTGCCCTCGCCGGTGCGCATCTCGGCGATCGCGCCGTCGTGCAGGACCATCCCGCCGATCAGCTGCACGTCGAAGTGGCGCATCCCCATCGTGCGCCGGCCCGCCTCGCGCACGAGCGCGAAGCATTCGTACAGCAGGTCGTCGAGCGACTCGGCGCCCTCACCGCGGGCGCGGGCGCGCAGCGAGTCGGCGGCTGCGCGCAGCTGTGCGTCGGTGAGCTCCTGCATCTCCGGCTCGAGCTCGTTGATTCGCGCTACACGCTGCTCGTAGGACTTGAACTTCTTGCCCTCCCCCAAGCGCAGCGCACGATCGATCAGCGACATGCGGCCTAGCGTAGCAGCGGCCGCATGCCGCGATGCAACCCTCCTGTGACCCTCCAAGCCGGCCCTCAGGCGGTGGTCGCGCCACCCCCGGCGAGATCGCCTGGAGGGCGGGCGGGAGCCGAGTCAGCCGGTCACGTGACCGGCTTCGCCACCCCTCCGGCCGCCCGCTGCGCGGCCCGCGTGGCGCGTCGCTTGCGGCGCTGCTCGCGGTGCCGCTTGACCTGGCGAGCGAGCTGCTCCTCGCACTCCACGATCGCGTGATTCATGTCGGGGGCGGCGGCGCGGGCCCGCAGCGTGACGCCCTTCAGATAGAGCGTCGCCTCGGCGACCTCGCGGTCGACGATGGCGGGGTTGCGCTCCTCGCTGAGCTCGAGCTCGAGCTCGGCCAGCTCGGACACCTGGCGTGCGACCGCTCGAAACCGCTTGTCGACGTGCTGCCGCAAGCCGTCGGTGACCGGGGTGTTCCGTCCCTTGACCGCGATGCGCATGATGCGCCCCCTTTGCTTCGGTGTGGGGTGGATCTTTCCCCGATCGTAGACGCGCCAACGGTCGTTCTCCAAGTGCGCGTGTCCGCGGGTCAGCGTGGGAGCGCCCGCGCGTACGCGATCGCCGCGACGCGCAGCGTCCCGGCCGCGCGCAGCGCGCTGGCGCACGCGTCGAGCGTGGCGCCCGTCGTGTGGACGTCGTCGACGAGCAGCGCGTGCGCCGGCGCATGTCCGCGCACCGACAGTCGCTGCCGCTCGGCGGCCGTGCGGCGCGCGGCGCGATCCGCGCCAAGCTGGCGCGTCGGGCGGCCGTCGCGGCGCAGGCATGCGTCCAGCGGCCGGCCGGTGCGCGCCGCGAGCGCCGTCGCGATCAGCGCCGCCTGGTCGAAGCCGCGCGCGCGTCGGCGCGCCGGGTGCAGCGGAACCGGAACGATCGCCGTGCCGGCCAGCAGCTCGCGGGGCGCGGAGGCGGCGATCTGCGCTGCCATCAGGCGCGCGACGGGAAGCGCGCCGTGGAACTTCAGCGCCGTCACCAGCGCCCGCGCCGGTCCGTCGTGGGCGAGCGGCGCCCACGCGCGCTCGAACGCCGCCACGGCCGCCGGGCAGGCGGCGCCGTGCGGCGCGCACGGCAGCGGCAGGCCACAGCGGAGGCAGCGCGGCTCGCGCACCCAGGGCATGGCACGGCGGCAGTCGACGCACAGCTGGGCGGCGGCTGCCACGAGCGGGGCGCGACAGGCAAGGCACGCGGGCGGCGCGAGCGCGGCGACCAGCTCGGCCGCGAGCCGCGCGCCGACCGCCGGCGCCTGCGCGCGGAGCCGGTCGAGCACGAGCACGGGGCGCATGCCCGTCAGGGTGGCGGCGCGGTGCTCGCGACGCAGCACGCGAGTGCGACAATTCGCCGGCATGTCTCCGGACGCATCGTGGACGGTCGACCCGGGCGTCGTGATCGCGCTGGCGCTGTACGTCGGCGTCTACGTGTGGCGCTGGCGGCGTGCCCGCACACCTGAGGAGCCGCACCCGCCGAGCGTCGGCCGACTGGTCGTCTTCCTGACCGGGATCGTCGTGCTCGTGGCGGCACTGTGCTCGCCGATCGACCGGCTCGGCGAGCAGATCCTCGCGATGCACATGGTCCAGCACGTGCTGCTGCTCGACGTCGCGCCGATCCTGCTGATCCTCGGCCTCACGAAGGTGCTGCTGCGGCCGGCGACGCGCCGCATCCACAAGCTCGAGCGGCGCGTCGGCTGGCTGGCGGCGCCGCTGTTCGCGGTGATCCTCTACTCCGCCGCGATGTGGGTCTGGCACATCCCGGCGCTCTACGACGCCGCCGCCGAGCACGCCGCCGTCCACGTGCTGGAGCACCTCACGTTCACGCTCGCCGGCTTCCTCTACTGGTGGCACCTGCTCTCACCGGTGTCGACGCGGCTGCGGCGCGAGGGCACGACCCCGATCGTCTACATGGTCAGCACGAAGGCGACGGTCGGCTTCCTCGGGATCCTGCTGACGTTCGCGCCGAACGCGATCTTCACCTACTACGAGAACCAGCCCCACTACTGGGGGTTGAGCCCCGACGCCGATCAGGCGC
This sequence comes from uncultured Actinomycetes bacterium, assembly GCA_963770165.1. Taxonomy (GTDB): domain Bacteria; phylum Actinomycetota; class Thermoleophilia; order Solirubrobacterales; family Solirubrobacteraceae; genus Conexibacter. The sequence continues at coordinate 406,827 of CAVYOK010000002.1, read as the reverse complement.
TCGCGGGCGTGATCATGGCGCTGGAGCAGTCGATCGTGATGGGGATCGCGCTGGTGGTGCTGTTCACCCGCATGCTCGCGCAGTCTGAGCGCGAGGAGCAGCGGCGAGAGCGCTACGCGGGGTGACGGGAGCGCAGCCGCTCGACGATCCCGGTGCTGCCGGTGATCGCGCCGATCAGGATCGTGCGCGGCGCGATCTCGGTGCCCGGCAACACGACGGCATCCTTCAACGCCGCGCCCTCGCCGATCGTGACGCCGTCGCCGATCGCGAGCGGACCCTGCAGGCGCACGCCGGCGCCGATCGTCACGTCGCGCCCGATCCACACCGGCGGCTCGATCAGCGTCGCGTCGGTCAGCTCGGTGCCCTCGCAGATGCGCACGCCCTCGGCGGCCTCCTCGCCGCGCAGCTCGACGCGCAGCGCGCCCCGCATCGCGTCGAACGTGCCGGCCTTGAGCTCGTCGAGCGAGCCGACGTCGTTCCAGTACTCGTCGATCTCGTGGATGTGGAACGGCACGTCGTTGGCGAGCAGCGCCGGGAAGACGTCGTTCGCCCAGTCGACGAACTCGGTTCTCGGGAAGTAGTCGAAGATCGCCGGCTCGAACAGGTACATGCCGCAGTTGCCGAGGTCGGACAGCGCCTCGGCGGGATCCGGCTTCTCCTGGAAGCCCGTGATGCGGCCGTCGGCGTCGTGCAGCACGACGCCGAACTCGCGCGTGTCGGCGACGCGCTTGACCGCGAGCGTCGCGATCCCGCCAGCCGCCTTGTGGCGTGCGACGAACCTGTCCAGGTCGATGTCGGTGAGCGCGTCGCCGGAGATGATCAGGAACGTGCCGTCGTCGAGAAAGTCGGCGCAGTTGCGCACCCCGCCGGCGGTGCCGAGCAGCTGTGGTTCCTCGCGGTAGACGAGCTGGTCGCCGAAGTACTCCCGGATCGTGTCGGGGAAGTAGTGCAGGTTCGCGATCACGTCGGTGTAGCCGTGACGGTCGAGCAGGTCGACGATGTGCGCCATCACGGGCCGGTCGAGGACCGGCACCATCGGCTTCGGAAGCTCGAACGTGAGCGGGCGCAGCCGCGTACCCAGACCGGCTGCGAGAACCATCGCTTTCATGCGGCGCCGGAGGCTAGCGAACCCGCCAGCGGCACGCCGCCCAGCACTACGTGCCTTGCTCCCAGGTGTTCAGGTACTCCCGCTGCGCGTCGGTGAGCAGATCGATCTCGACGCCGGACGCGGCGAGCGTGAGGCGCGCGACCTCGTCGTCGATCGCGCGGGGAACCCCGTGGACGCGCGGCGCGAGCGTGCCGGCGCGCTTGACGAGGTGCTCGGCGGCGAGCGCCTGGTTCGCGAACGACATGTCCATCACGGCGGCCGGGTTGCCCTCCGCCGCCGCGAGGTTCACGACCCGTCCCTCGGCCAGCAGGTTGACGCGGCGGCCGTCGGCGAGCACGTGCTGCTCCACGTGCGGGCGCACCTGGCGACGCTCGACCGTCAGCTCCCGCAGAGCGGCGAGGTCGCACTCGACGTCGAAGTGGCCGGCGTTGCACAGCACAGCGCCGTCGTGCATGACCTCATAGTGCTCGCGGCGGATCACGTCGCGGTTGCCGGTGGCCGTGATGAGGATGTCCCCCTTCGCGGCGGCGGCGACGCCCGGCAGCACCTCGTAGCCCTCGAGCTTCGCCTCCAGCGCGCGCACCGGGTCGACCTCGCAGACGACGACCTGCGCGCCGGCGCCCTTCGCGCGCAAGGCGATTCCCTGCCCACACCAACCGAACCCGAACACGACCACGACCCGCCCCGCCAACAGCATGTTCGTCGCCCGCAGAACCCCATCGAGGGCAGACTGGCCGGTCCCGTAGCGGTTGTCGAACAGGCGCTTCGTGCGCGCGTCGTTGACGGCGACGATCGGGAAGCCGAGCTGGCCGGCGGCCTCCAGCGCGCGCAGCCGCACGACGCCGCTGGTGGTCTCCTCGGTCCCGCCGAGGACGTCGCCGAGCTGGTCGGGACGCTGGCCGTGCAGCGTCGAGACGAGGTCGGCGCCGTCGTCCATCGTGAGCTGCGGCCGCGCGTCCAGCACCGCCTCGATGTGGCGGTAGTAGGTCGCCATGTCCTCGCCGTGGATCGCGTGGACCCGCGCGCCGTCGCGCTCGACGAGGGCAGCCGCGACGTCGTCCTGCGTGTCGAGCGGGTTGGCGGCGCACAGCGCGACCTGCGCCCCGCCGGCGATCAGCGTGCGCACGAGGTTGGCCGTCTCGGCCGTGACGTGCAGGCAGACGCCCACGCGCAGGCCGTCGAACGGCCGCTCGCGCGCGAAGCGCTCGCGGATCGAGCGCAGCACCGGCATGCGCTCCTCCGCCCACGCGATGCGCGCGCCGCCGGCCTCGGCCAGGCCGAGGTCGGCGACGTCGGATGCGGGGGAAATGCGAGCCATCAGCAACGCCCTGATTCGGAGGCGAGCGCGATCACCGGTTGTGCCTGGCAAGGACGCAGCCGGTGTGGCGTACTTCGTACGCGAACCGGCGAGGACGCCGCCAGGCGCAAGCGGGGGCGCGGTCGGCCCGAATCAGTACCGGTAGTGGTCTGGCTTGTACGGGCCCTCTACCGGCACGCCGATGTACGCGGCCTGCTCGTCGCTCAGCTGCGTGAGCTTCACGCCGAGTGCGTCGAGGTGCAGCCGTGCGACCTTCTCGTCGAGGTGCTTCGGCAGCACGTAGACGCGTCTCTCGTACTCGTCGTTCTTCGTGAAGAGCTCGATCTGGGCGATCGTCTGGTTCGTGAACGAGTTCGACATCACGAACGACGGGTGGCCGGTCGCGTTGCCGAGGTTCAGCAGGCGGCCCTCGGACAGCATGATGATCGTGTGGCCGTCGGGGAACTTCCACTCGTCGACCTGCGGCTTGATGGTGATCCTCTGTATCCCGGCTACCTTCGAGAGGCCGGCGATGTCGATCTCGTTGTCGAAATGGCCGATGTTGCCGACGATCGCCTGGTGCTTCATGCGCGCCATGTGGTCGGCGGTGATGATGTCCTTGTTGCCGGTGGCGGTGATGAAGATGTCGCCCTCGTCGAGCACGTCTGCGAGCGTCTTCACCTCGTAGCCCTGCATCGCCGCCTGCAGCGCGCAGATCGGGTCGATCTCGGTGACGATCACGCGCGCACCCTGGCCGCGAAGCGACTCGGCGCAGCCTTTGCCGACGTCGCCGAAGCCGCAGATGACGGCGACCTTGCCGCCGATCATCACGTCGGTCGCGCGGTTGATGCCGTCGACGAGCGAGTGGCGGCAGCCGTAGAGGTTGTCGAACTTCGACTTCGTGACGGAGTCGTTGACGTTGATCGCCGGGAACAGCAGCGTGCCGGCCTCGGTCATCTCGTAGAGGCGGTGGACGCCGGTCGTCGTCTCCTCCGTCACGCCCCTGATCCCCTGACCGATCTTCGTCCACTTCTGCGGGTCCTCGGCGAGCGTGCGACGCAGCAGCGCGAGGATCACGCCGTACTCCTCGGAGTCGGTCGGCGCGGTGTCGGGCACCGCACCGGCGGCCTCGAACTCTGTCCCCTTGTGGACGAGCAGCGTCGCGTCCCCGCCGTCGTCCAGGATCATGTTCGGGCCATCCTCGCCCGGCCAGTTGAGCGCCTGCTCGGTGCACCACCAGTACTCCTCGAGCGTCTCGCCCTTCCAGGCGAACACGGGGACGCCGCGCGGGTCCTCGGGCGTGCCGTCCGGCCCGATCGCGACGGCCGCGGCGGCGTGGTCCTGCGTCGAGAAGATGTTGCACGAGACCCAACGCACCTCGGCGCCGAGCGCGGTGAGCGTCTCGATCAGCACGGCCGTCTGGATCGTCATGTGCAGCGAGCCCATGATGCGCGCGCCCTTGAGCGGCTGGCTGGCGGCGAACTCCTCGCGGATCGCCATCAGGCCGGGCATCTCGTGCTCGGCGAGGCGGATTTCCTTGCGGCCGAAGTCGGCGAGCGACAGGTCGGCGACCTTGAAGTCGGTCTTGCTCGAGAGGGCGGTCATCGTGGCGCGGTCTCCATCAGTTGTGTGTTGAGCAGCCTTTGGTGCTTCTCCTGCTCCCAGCGCAGCCAGTCGGCGGCGTCGACGTGCTCCGGGCGATGTGGCTCGGTCTCGAACCACTCCTCGAGCGCCGCGCGCAGATCGGCGTCGCGCCGCATCCGCAGCGCGAAGCCGAGCTCTGAGAGGCCGACCTCGAAGCGTTCGAGCAGCTCCCGCAGCGTGCGCAGACGCTGCAGCTCCGCCGGCCCGTAGAGCCGGTAGCCGGACTGCGAGCGCTCAGGCACGACGAGCCCGCTGCGCTCGACGTAGCGCAGCATGCGCGGCGACCAGCCGGTCGTGTCGGCCGCCTCGTGGATCGTCAATGCAGCGTCGCCCGCCATCCGTCGATCAACCTTACCAGAGGCGTGTCAAGGTTTCGGCCACAGCCTTCCGATAGATTGCTCCGGTGTCGACCAGCGCCTCCTCACGGGGGACGGTCGCTCGGGGGAATCTCACTTCATCTGCTCGGGCGACGCGTGCCCTCACACCGGCCGAGGCCGCATGGCTCGTCGCGCCGGCCTGCGCGCTGCTGCTGCTCGTCGCGATCGTGGTGCTCGGGCCGCCGCTCGGGCGGGCGCTGTTCGCGCCGCCGGGCGACTGGACGATATGGCAGCAGTTCGCCAACGGCCACTTCCTGCAGCTCGAGCCGACCGAGCACGCGCGCTACGCGATCGCCCTGCTTGGCCCGTTGCTCGTCTGCGGCGGCGCGCTCGCACTTGCACGGCGACCGACCAGCACCGCCAGCGCGCCGGCGCTCATCGCGGCGAGCCAGATCGCGCTGCTGCTGTTCGTCGTCGCCTGCGTCGTCGCCCAGCATCGCCATCTCTACGACACGACGTTCATGAACCAGAGGGCCGCCGACCGGATGGTCGTCGTCAGCATCCCCACGCTCGCCATCGGCGTGCTGCTCGCGCTGCTGGCGGCATGGGCGCTCCGGCGCCCCCCGGTGCTCGAGGGAGCACGCGCGGCGCTGCGCGAACGCCCGCGGCGGCGCACCGCCGCGATCGCGCTGGCGGCGCTGTTCGGCTTCCTGTGGCTGCTGACGGCGTTCAACACCGACGGCACGATCGAGCTCGCGAACCCGTCGGTCGTCGACAACATCGCGTTCTGGAGCGACGAGGCGTTCGCGCTGCTCGGCGGCCACGCGCCGCTCGTCGACTTCCACGCCCAGTACGGCCACCTGTGGGCGTACGTCGCCGCCGGCGGTCTGGCGCTGCTCGGCGCGACGCTCGCCGTCTACGCCGCCGTCATGCTGGCCGGCACCGCGGGCGCGCTCGCGGCGGTGCTCGCGACGTTCCGTCACGCGACGGGGAGCTGGCCGGCCGCGCTCGCGCTGTTCCTCCCATTCACGGCCACGAGCTTCTACATGGCGGTCGGCCCGCTCGAGAACCGCTACGGCCCGGCCAACCTCTTCAGCCTCTTCCCGATCCGCTACGCCGGCCCCTACGTGCTGCTGTGGCTCGTCGTGCGGCGGGTGCAGCGCCGCACCACGCGCCCGCCGGTCGCGCTGTTCGCGTTGGCCGGGCTCGTGGCGATCAACAACCTCGAGTTCGGGCTGGCGGCGCTCGGCGCCTCCGTGCTCACGCTCGCCGCCGCGGCGGACGACCGCTCGCCGCGGGCGCTGGCGCTGCTCGGCGGGGCGGCGGCCGCCGGCGTCGCGATCGCGCTCGCGCTCGTCTCGGCGCTGACGCTCGTCGTCGCCGGCTCGCTGCCGCATCTCGGGATGCTCACGACCTTCCCGAGCATCTACGGCGCCGAAGGCTTCGGCCTGCTGCCGATGCCGTCGATCGGCTTCCACCTCGTCGTCTACGTGACGTTCGTCGCCGCGATCGTCGTCGCGGTCGTGCGGCTCGCCACGGCCGCCGACTCAGGCGAGGCGCCGCTCACCACGGCGCTGGCATGGGCCGGGATCTTCGGGCTCGGCGCCGGCAGCTACTTCGTCGGGCGCTCGCACCCCCACGTACTGATCGACCTCTTCTCCGCCTGGGCGCTCGCCCTCAGCCTGCTGACGATCGTCGTCGCGCGCACGGTGGTGCGACGCGCCGGCCGCCGCCCACAGCTCGCCGAGCTGCTCGTGCTCGCCGGCTGCGGCGTGATGGCGTGCTCGCTGGCCCAGACGCCGACCCCGTGGTCGCAGGTCGAGCGGCTGTGGGACAGCCAGCCACCGCAGGAGCGGATCGCGGCGATTACGACACAGGTGGTCGACAAACTCACCACGCGTGGCGAGCCCGTCGCGCTGATGCTCTTCCTAGGCCATCGCATCGCCTACGAGCTCGGGCTCGACAACGTGACGCCGTACGCCAACATGGATTCGATGATGACGCGCGAGCAGTGGGCGGAGACGCTGCGCGACCTGCGCCAGGCGGGCGGTCGGCGGGTGCTCGTACCGCGCCACTGGCTGTTCGCCGAACGGATCGAGTATCTGCAGGAGGCCGGCTACGACGTCGGGCGCGAAGCGGCCGGACTCGGCATCGTCGAGCTCGTGAGGCGATGACTCCCGCAGAGCGTCATAGCTCTTCTTTTCGGTAGAATCCACGCGTGTCGGCAAAGGCCCCGGATCGGGCTGAGGCCGTCGGGGGATCACGCACCGGGCGCGTCGGGGGACGCGTCCGCTCAGCGCCGTCGACGCGCGTGCTCAGCGCAGGTGAGTCCGCGTGGCTCGCGGCGCTGCCGTGCGCGCTGCTGCTGCTCGCGATCGTCGTGCTGCTCGGCCCGCCGCTCGGCAGGGCGCTGTTCGAGCCGGCCGGCGACTACGACATATGGCCGCGCTACCACCAGTTCTTCAGCGTGCGCCCCGAGCCGACGGAGCACGCCCGCTACGTGCTCGCGCTGACCGGCCCGCTGCTGATGCTCGGGGCCGTGCTGGCGCTGCGCGGTCGACGCGCGCCGGTCGCGCTCGCGACAGCTGCGACCGCGCTCGGCCAGACGGCGCTGCTGGGGTTCGTGGTCGTCTGCGTCGTCGTCCAGCGCGAGCTCGCGTACGAAGTCGCCTACGTCGGCCCGAGTGGCCCGCCGTACACGATCTACTTCACGCTTCCGACGCTCGTCGTCGCCGCCGCGATCGCGGGTCTGATCGCGCTCCTCGCCGCGCGCGCGACGCTGGCCGAGCGGATTCTCCACGCCATGCGCGAGACGCCGGCGCGGGGCGCGCTCGCGATCGCCGTAGCGACCCTCGTCGTGCTCGCCTACCTGCTGTCGGCGTTCAACACCGACGGGACCATCAACGTCGCCCACTCGGCGCTCTGGAACCACACCGCGTTCTACCTCGACGAAGCGTTCTCGATCCTCAACGGCCAGGCGCCGCTCGTCGACTTCCACGCCCAGTACGGCCACCTGTGGGCGTACATCGCCGCCGGCGGCATGGCGCTGCTCGGCGCCTCGCTCGGCGTCTACGTCGCGATCATGCTCGCGGGCACCGCCGCGACGATGGCGGCCGTCTTCGCGACGCTGCGCAGGATCGTCGGCGGCAGCAGCCTGCTGGCGCTCGCCCTGTTCGCGCCGTTGGTCGCGACGAGCTTCTTCATGAAGCTGGGGCCGCCGGACAACCGCTACAGCCCGGTCAGCCTCTTCAGCCTCTTCCCGATGCGCTACGCCGGCCCGTACGTGCTGCTGTGGCTGCTCGTGCGCAGGCTCGACGGGCGCGCCGCGCGACGGCCGCTCGCGCTGCTCGTGCTCGCGGGCCTGGTCGCGATCAACAACCCCGAGTTCGGCATGGCCGCGCTGGGCGCGACGCTCGTCGCGCTCGCCTGGACGCTGCCGCAGCGCTCGTGGCGCGCGCTCGCGCAGGTCGGCCTCGAAGCGGTCGCCGGCGGCGCTATCGCCGTCGGCCTCGTGTCCGTGCTCACGCTCGTGGTCGGCGGCTCGCTGCCGCACTTCGACACGCTGCTCGAGTTCCCGCGCATCTTCGGCACGGAAGGGTTCGGCCTGCTGCCGATGCCTGCGGTCGCCTTGCACCTCGTCGTGTACGTGACGTTCGTCGCCGCGATCGTCGTGGCGGCGGTCCGCGGCCTCGCGGCAGAGCAGCGCACGCTGACGGTCGCGCTCGCATGGATCGGCATCTTCGGCCTCGGCGTCGGCGCGTACTTCGCCGGCCGCTCGCATCCGCACGTGCTGATCGACCTGTTCTCCGTCTGGTCCTACGCGCTCGCGCTGCTCGCGGTCGTCGCGATGCGCGCGATCGTGCGGCGCCCGGGGCGCCGCCCGCAGCTGGCGGAGCTGCTCGTCCTCGCGGGCGTCGGCGCGATGGTCTGCTCGCTCGCGCAGATCCCCACCCCCTGGTCGCAGATCGAGCGGATCCGCAACAGCCAGCCGCACGACGTCCGCGTGCTCACGGCGATCGAGGAAGCGATCGAGGAAGCGACACGACCCGGCGAGCCGGTCGCCGTGCTCGTCAGACCCGGGCACCAGATCTCCGAGAACATCGGCATCGACGACGTCACGCCGTACGCGAACATCGACTCGATGATGACGGTGCAGCAGTGGGCCGACACGATCCACGTGCTCGAGCGCTCCGGCGGCCGGAAGCTGTTCGTCCAGAAGGAAACGCTCTTCGAGGAACACATCGACTGGCTCGCGGAGCGCTCCTACATGCCGTACGTCGAGTGGAGGGAACTCGCGCTCATAGGCTTCAGGAAGAGGCCCTAGCGAGCGCCCGTCAGCCGCCGATGAGCGCGCCCTTGAGCCGCTCGATCGCGTCGACCGGCGTCGGGTCGATGCCGCGCAGCACCGCGAGGTACAGCGAGACGAGGTCGCCGAGCAGGACGAGCGACACGAGCCGCTCGAGACGCGTCTCGCCGCGGGTCTCGACGCGGAACGACGCCGCCGCGCTCGCGCCGATCAGGCCCCGCGTCAGCTCGATCCGCTGACGGATGCGCGGGTGCAGGTCGGAGTCGTCGAGGAAGACGGCGCTGAACTGCCCGTGCTCCGGCGCCCCGACCCAGCCGGCGACCTCGTTGTGGTCGAGCTCGGGCAGCTCGGAGGAGTGCGCCAGGATCTTCGCGTTCTCGTTCAGCTGCGTCTTCCAGCGGTAGGCGATCGGCGCCGTGAGGCCGGCGCCGGCGATCTGCGGGATCGTCCCCAGCAGGCCGTGGGCGAGCTGCTTCGACAGCGAGTCGTCAGCCCCGTCGGGGCCCCACTCGGCGACGAGCTCCTCGGTGTGCGCGGCCGCGACGTCGATCTCCGAGTGCAGCGACTCGGAGACGCCGCAGGCGGCTGCCACCTCAAGCGCGATCACGAGCATGTAGCCGACCGCGGCGCGCGGCTGGAACGCCCCCGGCAGCGGGATCACCGGCACCCCTTCCTCGCGCGCGGCGGCCGCCAGCTTGCCGCCGGTCGTCGCGACGATCCGACGCGCGCCGAGCGCGCCGGCGGCCTCGAACGCGGCGAGCGTCTCCTCGGTGTTGCCGGAGTAGCTCGCGCACAGGACGGTCGCGTCGGGCGTCGTCCACGCCGGCACGCCGTAGTCGCGCATCACGATCAGCGGACGGGAGGCGCGGTCGCCGAGCGCCGCGCGCGCGAGCGCGCCACCGATCGCCGACCCGCCCATGCCGGCGACGATCAGGCCGCCCGCCGCGTCGTGCCGCTCGAGCTTCGCCGACTCGACGCGCCACAGCGCGTCGCGCAGGTGCTCGGGAAGCGCAAGGATGTCGTCGACCTGCTTGGCGGCGTCGACCGCGTCGATCGCCTCGCGGGTGAGAAGGGCGGGCTCGGTAGTCAAAACTTGATCGCTCCGTCGGGAAGGGACACGTTCGGGGACAGTCGGGCGCCGGCGGCGAGCTGGTTGTCGGCGCCGAGCGTCACGCACTCGCCGAGCACGACGCCTTCGCCGAGGCGCGTGCGCGCACCGACGCGCGCGCCGGGACCGACGATGCAATGCGTGAGCTGGGCGTGTGCGCCGATGACGGCGCCGTCGAGCACGACCGAGCCGTCGACGTGCGCGCCTTCGCCGATCTCGACCCCGCGACCGAGCACGCTGCGACCGCTCACGAGCGCGCCGTCGGCGACGCGCGCGCCCGCGCCGACGAGCGCCGGTCCGACGACGCGACCGCTCACCTGCGCTCCGTCGGCGACGGCGAGATGAGCGGCGTCGTACGCGTCGGTCACACTCGTCCTGACCGTCCCGTCGAGGATGTCGTACGTCGCCTGCAGGTAGCGCTCGGGCGTGCCGATGTCGAGCCAGTAGCCGGACGCCTCGTAGCCGTAGAGCCCGTCGCCCACCAACGTGGGGAACACCTCGCGCTCGATCGACACGTGCTGATCGGTCGGCATCTCCGCGAGCACGTCGCGATGGAGCACGTACGCGCCGGCGTTGATGAGGTTCGTGTCGATCTGGTCCGGGCTCGGCTTCTCGAGGAACTCGCTGACGCTGAGGTCGCCGTTGCGGCGCACCAGACCGTAGGCGGAGGGGTCCTCGACCGGCACGAGCGCAAGCGTCGCGCGAGCGCCGGTGCGCTCGTGCTGGGCGAGCTGCGCGGTCAGGTCGATGTCGGTCAGGACGTCTCCGTTGAGCATCAGAAAGCGCTCGTCGAGCAGCGACTCGGCGAACTTGACCGCGCCGCCGGTGCCGAGCGGCTTCGGCTCCTCGACGTAGCGCAGCCGCATCCCATACGCGGAGCCGTCGCCGAGCACGTTGTGGACGCCGGACGCCATGAAGCCGCACGAGATCACGACGTCGTCGACGCCGTGGCCGTGCAGCCACTGGAGCATGAAGGCGATGAACGGCCGATCGACCAGCGGCACGACCGGCTTCGGGACGGTCGAGGTCAGCGGCCGCAGCCGCGTGCCCTCCCCCCCGGCGAGGATCAGCGCCTGCATGGCTAGATGGTTGATTCCACGAGATTCGTGGATGCGAGGGTTGCGATGGGCGGATGCTGGGTGACGCGCGGTGTCGAAGCCAATGCTGGCGGCATTGGCGAGACGCCGTGTGGCGCCCAGCGCCGCCCAGCGTGACCCTCGCGCCGCGAGATCGTGGAATCAACCATCAGGAGCTCGTTCCCGTGCCGACGCGCTCCGGCTCGCGCGCCGCCGTACGCTCGGCGCCCCGGCCGATCCCCTCGAACGCGAAGCCGGCCGCGCGGATCGCCTGCTGGTCGAGCGCGTTGCGCCCGTCGATCACGAGCTTGCCGCGCATGCGCCGCGCCGCGGTGTCCCACTCGAGCTGCCTGAACTCGGGCCACTCGGTCACGAGCACGACCGCGTCCGCACCGTCGAGCGCCTCGATCGCGCTGGGCGCGAAGTGCACGCCGGGCATGAGCCGCCGCCCCTCCTCCTCGGCGATCGGGTCGTAGGCGCGGACCGTGGCGCCGTCGGCCTGCAGCCGTGCCGCGAGCACGAGCGACGAGGCCTCGCGCATGTCGTCGGTGTCGGGCTTGAACGACACGCCGAGCAGCGTGACCGTCTTCCCGACGAGGGAGCCGAGGTGCTTCTGCAGCTTCGAGATCACGCGCCGCTTCTGCAGCTCGTTGACCTCGATCACCGCCGTCAGCAGCTGGAAGTGGTAGCCGGAGTTGCCGGCGAGCTGCTTGAGCGCGCTGACGTCCTTCGGGAAGCACGAGCCGCCATAGCCGATCCCAGGACGCAGGAAGTGCTCGCCGATGCGGCGGTCGAGCCCCATCCCCTTCGCGACCTCCTGGACGTCGGCGCCCGTCTCCTCGCAGACGTTCGCGATCTCGTTGATGAACGAGATCTTCGTCGCGAGGAACGCGTTGGAGGCGAGCTTGACCATCTCGGCGCTGGCGACGTCGGTGCGCACGAGCGGCGCCCCGAGCGGCGCGTACAGCTCGCACACGGCCTCGCCGGCCCAGTCGCCGTCGTCGCCGACGACGACGCGGTCGGGGTTGCGGAAGTCGGCGAGCGCGGTGCCCTCCTTGAGGAACTCCGGGCACGAGACGTAGCGGAAGCCGTCCTTGCCGCGCGCCGCGAGCTCGCGCTTGATCGCGGCGCCCGTGCCGACCGGGACGGTCGACTTCATCACGAGCGCATGACGGTCGGACGGCGGCATCGCGTCGACGACCGCGTGCACGGCGGACAGGTCGGCGTCGCCGGAGTAGGTCGGCGGGGTGCCGACGGCGACGAACAGCAGACGCGCGTGCTCGAGCGCCGGCGCCAGCTCGGTCGAGAAGTGCAGCCGCTCGCGGTTGGCGGCGATCGAGTCGGCGAGCCCGGGCTCGTAGATCGGCACCTCGCCGCGCTCGAGGCGGGCGATCTTGTCGGCGTCGATGTCGACGCACCAGACCTCGTTGCCCAGCTCGGCGAAGCCGGCGGCCGTGACGAGGCCCACGTAGCCGGTGCCGATGACCGCGATCGGTTCGCGCGCGGAGCTCATGGGGCGGCGAAGACTACTAGCGTGGCGCCGCGAAGCCCCTGCACACGCAGCCGTGTCCGCTCAGCGTCCATCGAGCCGCGTGAGCGAGCCGGCGATCGCGAGCATCTGGTCGTTCGTGAGTCTCGCCTGCAACGTGTTCTGAACCCAGTAGACCGCTCTCGGGGTCTTCCAGGCGACGGTCCGCAGGCGCTTGCCGTCGTAGAACAGCAGCAGCTTCTTGCCGTTGATCGTGCGCGTGTCGCTGGACGGATTGCGGAGGATCGGCGGATCCGTCCAGCTCGTGCCTTGGATCCCGTAGTAGTCGCCCTCGAGCGTGTTGTACGCGACGACGAGCCGGTAGGCCGCCTTCATCTTGCCTTCGGGCGTCTTGATGCGATATGCGTGCGGATACTGCAGCTGGCCTCTCGCGTCGCGCGCCGGCTCCATGTAGTGGCGGCCCGCGACCATCAGCTTCGGGTAGTAGACCGGGAGTCTCATCGCCCCGAGCTGGATCGCGTAGTCCTCGCCCTCCGTCTGCGCGTTCACGAGGCTGTCGAGGCTCGGGCCGCGCGGCTTGCGCCGCTTGCCGTCGCCACGGCGCTTGCCGCCGCCCGCAGGGCGCGCCTTCAGCTCAGGCGGTGGCGAGAGGAACTCGTGGCGGACCTGGGCGAGCTGCGCGTCGGTGGCGGTCACGAACGATCCGGCGGAGCTGTTGTCGTATGTGATCGGGAAGCTCACCTGGCGGAGCGGATGCTTGACCGAGTAGCCGACGAGCAGCGCCAGGCTCAGGAACTCCTCCTTGCTCTGCAGCGAGGCGTCCGTGCGCATGTGCCGGCCGATCCGCTTCGTCACTCTGTGCGGGTCGGCGATCAGCTCGGGGACGCCGTACTGCGACTTCGCCTGGCGCAGGAAGTCCTGCTGACGCGCCGCGCGCACGAAGTCGCTGTCGGCGTGGCGGAAGCGGACGTAGTCGAGCGCTCTCTGCCCGCACAGTCTCTGGTAGCCGGCCGGCACGTCGATCTCCGCGTATTGCTCGACCGCGCCGACGTTCGAGTGGTAGTACCAGCGGTCGACGTCCACGTAGACGCAGCCGATCGCGTCGACGGCCGCCCGGAAGCCGCCGAAGTCGATGTTGATGATGTGGTTGATCTCGATGCCCAGCAGGCGTCTGATCACCTTCGCGGTCAGCACCTCGCCACCGGCGGTGTAGGTCTCGTTGATCTTCACGCCGACGCGCAGGCCGCCGCCCGGCACGGTGAAGGTGACCTTCAGGTCGCGCGGGATCGACAGCACGGTGGTCGCGTTCGCGTCCGGGTCGAGCCGCACGAGCATCATCGTGTCCGAGCGCGCGTCGGTTCTGTCCGCGCCGTAGCGGTGGTCGGAGCCGATCAGCAGCAGCGTCTGCGGATCCCCGACGTCGGCGCGCGAGATGACCGCCGAGGCGCCTCTGATCGTCCCGCCCTGCTTGAGGTCGTCGACGAAGCTCTGAACGGTGTTGAGGCCGGCCGTGGTCGTCACGCCCGCGCTCAGCACGACGATCGTGAGTGCGGCGACCAGGAAGCGCCACCAGAGGCCGCTGCGGCGCGGGAAGTCGGTCCCACCCGCCCCGGTCATGCGAGCCCTCCGTCGATCGCCGTCAGAGGGGGTGGAGTCGGGTTTCTCGCGCGCTCGCGCTCCAGCCACTCCGGCAGCGTGCGCACGAACGCCGCGAGCGCCTCGCGGTAGCGCCGCATCGAGGAGATCGAGACCCACTCCTCCGGCCCGTGGTGGCCGCCGCCCGTCGGCCCGAACTCGACCGCCGGTATGCCCACCTCGAGGAACGAGATCGCGTCCGAGGCGCCGTCGCGCCCGACGCTCAGCGCCTCGCCATCCGTCGTACGGGCCGCCGCGTCGCGCAGGGCGCGCACATAGGGGTCCGTGCGCTCGACGTACGCCGGCGCGCGCATCAGCGTCTTCGTCACCGTCACGTCCGGCAGCGCGCGGATCTGCGCGAGGATCGCGCCCGGGTCCTGACTCGGCAGGTAGCGGATGTCGACGACCATCTCGCAGCGGTCGGGGACCTTGTTGAAGACGTCGCCGCCCTCGATCCGGCCGAGGTTGATCGACGGACGGTCGAACAGCTCCGAGGACTCGCGCGCGAAGTCCATCGCCTCGATGCGGCGGAAGACGTCGAACGCCTTCAGGACCGCGCTGTCGCCGAGCCACGGCGTCGAGCCGTGCGCGGCGCGCCCGCACACCTCGATCCGCATCGCCAGCACGCCCTTCGCCTCGATGCCGATGTGCAGGTCGGTCGGCTCGCCCGTGATCGCGAAGTCGGCGCGCATGCCCGCACGCACGAGCTCGTCGGTCGCGCGTTCGTCGACGTCCTCCGCCTCCTCGTCGGGCACGCACAGGAAGCGGACGCGCACGCGGTCCTGCTCGGCGCAGTCCTTGACCGCGCACATCATCGCCGCGAGCCCACCCTTCATGTCGTAGGCGCCGCGGCCGATCAGGCGGTCGCCCTCGACGCGCGGCTCGTACTGGTTCTCATGTCCGGGCACGACGTCGAGGTGGCCGTGCAGCAGAACGGTGGGACAACCGTCGCTGTCAGCACCCACCTCGGCGACGAGTACCGGCAGGCCGTTGTGGACGTGCTCGCGCACTTCGATCTCGCGCGCCTCCAGCCAGCCCTTCACGAACGCCGCCGCCGCCGCGAGCTCCTCGGGGCGGGACGTGTCATAGGAGATCAGCCGCTCGGCGAGGGCGCGTTCGTCGACCACGACGGGAGAGGATACGGGCCGTTCCGGCCCGCCCCGTCCGATGCGCGACGCCCCGATCCCCGCCGAGGGGACGATCCGCCGCGCATCGGCGCCGCGTCGCTACGGACGCGCGTCGCTGGAGTCGACGACGCCGGAGGCGAGCAGGGACTCCTGCGTCCGTGCGGGGGCCGGCAGGCCGGCGGGCGCCGGGTCGGTCGCGTCGCTGGTGACGTCGAGCAGCCGGGCGTCGACCGGATCGAAGATCAGCTCGACGCGCGTGCCGTCGCGCTCGAACGCGACGCCGGTTCCCGAGCGTCCGCGCTCGTCCGTCACGGTCCCCAGCAGCTGTGCGCCCGGCGAGCTCGCGAGCACGCGGTAGAGCGCGGCGCGCTGCTCCGGCGCGAGCGGTGCCATCCGCAGCAGGCCCGCGGCGGCGACGACGACGTTCTCCGGACCATCGCCTGCCACGGTTGCCAGACGGGCGGCGAGCGCCTCCTCGTCGGTCGGCAACGCACGCAGCTGCTCGAGGGAGAACCCGGCGAGTGCCGCCCAGCCGGCGCGCTGCCGCGTGCCGTCGGGGCCGACGACCACGCCGGCGGCGAAGCCTCCGTCGTGGAGAGCGCCGAGATCGGGCTGGCCGGCTGCGATCCAGGCCTCGCGGTCGGCGGGCGTGGCGAAGCGCGGCTCGCTGACCATCTGCGCCGCCATCCGCCCGGTTCCGGCGGCGTCGACCCAAAGCTCGGTGCGCGTTCGCACGTCCACGAGGGTGAACTCCACCGGGCCGTTCGCGGCGTGCAGGCTGAACGTCCTCGCGTCGGCGTACGTCTCGGTCTCGACGTACCAGTACCGCCCGTCGGCGAGCACGACCTCCGAGCCGTCGGCGGCGACCGCAGCCGCCGCATGCAGCGCGTCCGCGGCGCTCGCGGCGTCGGGCCGCACGCCGCCCGATCCGAGCGCGAGCGCGAGCGCCACCCCGGCAGCGACGCCGGACGCGAGGCCAAGGCCGGCGAGCAAGCGGCGTCGCGGGCGGCGAGCGAGCGGCGCCTCGCTTCGCAGCGCGGGCGCCGGCGCCGCCGCATCGATCCGCTCCAGCAGCGTGACGCGGGCGGCCGCACGTGCAGCGGCGTCCGGCGTCGCGTCCTCGGCGCCGAAGCTGCGCAGCATGCGCAGGTCGTCGGGGTGCGAGGTCAACGGCTCTCGGTTCCTGGTCATCGGGTCTCCTCTCGTGCAGCGGTCGCGGGCTCTCCCGTCTCTTCGCCGCTCGCGGTCAGTAGTTCGCGCACCACGGCGCGCGCCCGGTGCAGGCGCGAGCGCACGGTCCCGACCGGGATCGCGAGCGCCTCCGCGATCTCGTCGTAGCTCAGCTCCGCCCAGGCGTACAGCAGCAGGACGTCGCGCTCCCCCGAGCCGAGGCCGGCGAGCGCGATCGCGAGCGCGCGCCACTGGGCGGCCGCGTCAAGGCGCGCCTCGACGCCGTCGAACGCCGTGGTGTCGGCGTCGGGCGCCGCCGCGCGCGCATAGGCGCGCAGCCGGCGCTCCTCGGAGCGATGATGACGGCGCAGCAGGTTCGCGGCGATGCCGTACAGCCACGGGCGAGCGTCGGGCCGCGTGCAGTCGTAGCGGTGACGCGCGTTGAACGCCTGCAGGAACGTCTCGGCCGCCAGCTCGTCCCCGAGCTCGAGCGGAAGGCGGCGGCGCAGGAAGCCGGCGACCGCGTCGTAGTGGCGATCGAACAGCGCCGCGAAGGCATGGGGATCGGTGAGCGAGCTGGCGATCAGCTCGGCGTCGGTGCGGGCCAGGGAGCCGCCCTCCTGGAGGTCGGTGTCGTCGTCCCTGATTGCCCGCCCATGCGCGGCGGGTTCGCGGCGGCCGCGGGAGGCCGCGGAGTGCGCCTACGCCTCGGCCGCGATCCGCTGGAACGCCTCCCAGCGACGCTTGTCGCGGGCGGCGAGGCGCTGCTCCTCCGAGCCCGCCTCGGCTCTCGCGTAGGCATCGTCGGCGGCGCTCAGCTTCTCCTGCAGGTCGGCGGCGTCGAGCTGCTGCGGGGTGTGCGCCTCCTCGACGAGGATCAGCGCGCGCCCCTCCGCCACCTGCAGGTAGCCCTCCCCCTGCGCGTAGCGGACGATCTCGCTCTCGCTGTGGTAGAGCCGCAGCTCGGTCGGGTCGAGCATCGCGAGCAGCGGCGTGTGGTTGGCGAGGATGCCGATCGAGCCCGTCGCCGTGCGCGTCGAGACCATCTCGACCTCGTCGTTGAAGACCTCGCCCTCGGGCGTCAGGACCTCGACCGGGAACTTCGTGCGAGCCATAGCGGGCGGCCCTATCCTCTCGCCGCCGCGACGACGTCGTCGATCGTGCCCTTCAGCAGGAAGACGCGCTCGGGCAGCTCGTCGTGCTTGCCCTCGATGATCTCCTTGAAGCCGCGGATCGTCTCGGCGATCGGGACGTAGGCGCCGGGCGTGCCGGTGAACTGCTCGGCGACGTTGAACGGCTGCGAGAGGAAGCGCTCGACCTTGCGCGCGCGCTGCACGACGAGCTTGTCCTCGTCGGACAGCTCGTCGATGCCGAGGATCGCGATGATGTCCTGCAGCTCCTTGTAGCGCTGGAGGATCTGCTTGACCTCGTTCGCGACCGTGTAGTGCTCCTCGCCGAGGATGTCGGCTTTCAGGATCGTCGAGGTCGAGTCGAGCGGGTCGACGGCCGGGTAGATGCCCTTCTCCGAGATCGAGCGCGACAGCACGGTCGTCGCGTTGAGGTGGGCGAACACGGACGCCGGCGCCGGGTCGGTGAGGTCGTCGGCCGGCACATAGATCGCCTGCACCGACGTCACCGAGCCCTGACGCGTCGAGGTGATGCGCTCCTGCAGCTGGCCCATCTCCGACTCGAGCGTCGGCTGGTAGCCGACCTGCGAGGGCATGCGGCCGAGCAGCGCAGAGACCTCGGAGCCGGCCTGAACGAAGCGGAAGATGTTGTCGATGAACAGGAGCACGTCCTGACCCTGCTCGCGGAAGTACTCCGCCATCGTCAGGCCGGACAGCGCGACGCGCATGCGCGCGCCGGGCGGCTCGTTCATCTGGCCGAAGACGAGCATCGTCTTGTCGATGACGCCCGACTCCTTCATCTCGAGCCACAGGTCGTTGCCCTCGCGCGAGCGCTCGCCGACGCCGCAGAAGGCGGACAGGCCGCCGTGCTCCTTCGCGAGGTTGTGGATCAGCTCCTGGATCAGGACCGTCTTGCCGACGCCGGCACCGCCGAACAGGCCGACCTTGCCGCCCTTCGCGTAGGGCGCGAGCAGGTCGATGACCTTGATGCCCGTCTCGAACATCTCGGTCGTCGGGGTGAGGTTCTCGACCGTCGGCGCGGGACGATGGATCGGCCAGCGCTCCTCCGCCTCGACGTCGCCGGCGAGGTCGATCGGCTCGCCGAGCAGGTTGAAGATGCGGCCGAGCGTCGCGCGGCCGACCGGCACCGTGATCGGGCCGCCGGTGTCGACGACCTCGGTGCCGCGGGAGAGGCCGTCGGTCGAGTCCATCGCGACCGCGCGCACGCGGTCGTCGCCGAGGTGCTGCTGGACCTCGCAGACGAGGATCCCGTCCTCGCCGCGGTCGATCGTGATCGCGTAGTTGATCTCGGGGAGCTGCTCGGGGAAGACGGCCTCGATCACGACGCCCTGGATCTCCTCGATGCGCCCGACGTTCTTCGTTGCTGTGGCTGACATGTGTTGGGTGTCTCCTCGGGGAATTCCAGCCGTCGTTACGCGAGCGCCTCGGCGCCGCCGACGACCTCCATGATCTCCTGCGTGATCTCCGCCTGCCGCGCGCGGTTCATCTCGAGCGTGAGGTCGTTGATGATCTCGCCGGCGTTGTCGGAGGCGCTGCGCATCGCCGTCATGCGCGCGCCCAGCTCAGATGCGGTCGACTCCAGCAGCGCGCGGTAGATCGAGATCTCGACGTAGTCGGGCACGAGCCGCTGGAGGATCTCCTCGGGCTCCGGCTCGTACTCGACGAGCGCGTGGTGCCCGGTCGGCTCGGCCGCCTCCTCCGGCGTGTCCGCCTCGAGGATCGTCGCGTGCTGCAGCGGCAGCAGCGTCTCGCGCCGCACCTCCTGCGAGATCGGCGAGATGTAGCCGTTGTAGAGGATCTCGACGCGGTCGACTCTGGCGTCGACGTACGCCGCCATCAGGCAGTGCGCGATCTCGCGCGCGTTCGCGTACGTCGGCCGCTCGGTGAAGCCGGTGAAGCCCTGCTCGGGCTCCGTGCCGCGGAACGTCAGCGACGACACGCCGCGGCGCCCGGTCGCGTAGTAGACGATCTCCTTGCCGGCTTCGCGGTAGTCGGCCGCGGTGCGCACCCCGGCGCGGATGATCTGCGAGTTGAACGCGCCTGCGAGGCCGCGGTCGGCCGTCACGAGCAGCAGCGCGACGCGGGTCTCGGTCTCGTGCTCAGAGAGGATCGGGAGCGCCGGCACGTTGCCGGCCGCCTCCGCCGCCTGGCGCGTCATGCGCCGGATCGCACCCGCGTACGGGCGCAGCGCCTCGATGCGCTGCTCGGCCCGGCGCAGGCGCGCGGCGGCGACCATCTCCATCGCGCGCGTGATCTTCTGGATGTTCTTGACCGACGCGATGCGGTTCTTGACGTCGCGCTGAGCCATGGGTTAGACCGCTGCCGGCTCCTGCTCGGGGGCCTCGTCCGCGGCGGGCGCAGCCGCCGGCGCTGCACGAGTCGGCCGTACCTCGGGGGCGGCCTCGTCGGTCAGCGGCTGACCCTCCTCGTCCAGGTCGTATCCGAAATCCTCGGCGAACCGCTTGACGAGCTCATCGACGGCATGCTGCGTCTCCTCGCTCCAGTCGCCCGCGGCGATCTTGCCGCGGACCTCGCCACCCTCAGCGTGGGCGCGGCGCGTGAGCCCATCGAGGAACTTCTCGACCTTGTCGGCGACGATGCGATCGAGGTAGCCGTTCGTCGCGGCGTAGATCTGAACGACCTGGTCCTCGGCGCTGAGCGGCGCCCGCTCGCCCTGGTTGAGCGTCTTGACGAGCCGCTCGCCGCGCGCGAGCGTGCGCTGCGTGTCGGCGTCGAGGTCGGAGCCGAACTGCGCGAAGGCCTCCAGCTCGCGGTACTGCGAGAGCTCGATCTTGATCTTGCCGGCGGTCTTCTTCATCGGCGAGATCTGCGCGTTGCCGCCGACGCGCGAGACCGAGATGCCGACGTTGATGGCCGGCCGCACGCCCGAGTAGAAGAGTCTCGGCTCAAGGAAGATCTGGCCGTCCGTGATCGAGATGACGTTCGTCGGGATGTAGGCGGAGACGTCGCCCGCCTGCGTCTCGATGATGGGCAGCGCCGTCATGGAGCCGCCGCCGAGGTCGTCGTTGAGCTTCACGGAGCGCTCCAGCAGGCGGGAATGCAGGTAGAAGACGTCGCCGGGGTATGCCTCGCGGCCCGGAGGACGGCGAAGCAGCAAAGACATCTGCCGGTACGCATAGGCATGCTTCGTCAGGTCGTCATACACGCACAGCGCATGTCTGCCCGCGTAGAGGAAGTGCTCGGCCATCGCAGCGCCCGCATACGGCGCCATGAACTTGATCGGCGCGGCCTCGTCGGCCGAGGCGGCGACGATGATCGTGTTGTCGAGGGCACCATTCTCAGCAAGCGTCTCAGCGAGCTGTACGACGGTCGCCATGCGCTGGCCGATCGCGACGTACACGGAGACGACGCCCGTGTCCTTGTTGTTGATGATCGTGTCGATCGCGATCGCCGTCTTGCCCGTCTGGCGGTCGCCGATGATCAGCTCGCGCTGGCCGCGGCCGATCGGGATCATCGCGTCGATCGCCTTGATGCCGGTCTGCAGCGGCTCGACGACCGGCTGGCGCTGGACGACGCCGGGCGCCTTGAACTCGGCCGGGCGGAACTCGGTCGTGTTGATGTCGCCCTTGCCGTCGAGCGGATTGCCGAGCGGGTCGACGATGCGGCCGAGCAGCGCCTCGCCGACCGGGATCTCGAGCAGGCGACCGGTGCGCTTGACCGTGTCGCCCTCGGCGACTTTCTGCCAGTCGCCGAACAGCACGACGCCGACGTTGTCGGACTCGAGGTTCAGCGCGAGGCCGATCACGTCGTGCGGCAGCTCGAGCATCTCGAACGACATGCAGTTCTCGAGGCCGTGGATGCGCGCGATGCCGTCGCCCACCGACAGCACGGTGCCGACCTCGGTCAGGTCCGCCCCGCCGGTGTCGAGGCCCTCGATGCGCGACTTGAGGATTGAGGTGATCTCGTCGGGCTTGATCTGCATGAGAGGTTCGTTGGCTCCTTGACGTGACAGGCGCAGCGGCGGTCAGATGGTTGGGCCCACGGCCGCGCGTGCACGGGGGCGCGCGGGACCGAGCTGGGCGGGGAAGCAGGGCGCAGCCAATACCCATGCGGTATTGGCAAGCCCGATGACCCCGATCCAGCGAAGGTACCGGGCGTCATCCGTGCGCGTGTGGTCGTGGGTTCAGCCATCATGCCTGCGCGACGTGCTTGCGAAGTTGGTCGAGGCGGTGCTTGATCGAGGCGTCGAGGATCGAGTTGCCGACACGCAGGACGATTCCCCCGAGGATCGAGGGATCGACCTTGCTGGTCAGCTCGACGCGCTGACCGGTCTGCTCCCCGATCCGCTCGCCGATCGACTTCACCGTAGCGTCGTCGAGGTCGACCGCGCTGGTGACCTCCACGGGCAGCAGCTGGTTCTCGGTGTCCCACAGACGCCCGTACTCGCCGCGGATGCGGAAGATCACCGGCATCCGGTGACGCTCGAGCAGCGCCTCGAGGAAGTTGACGATCGCCGGGTCGGCGTCCACGAGCGCGCGATGCAGACCGTCCTTCTTCTCCTCCGTCGAGAAGTACGGGGAGAAGAAGAACACGCGCAGGTCGCCGTTGTCGTTCAGCGCGTCGGCGAACTGCCCGAGCTGCTCGCGCACGAGGTCGAGCTTCCCCTGCTCCTTCGCGACCTCGAAGAGGGCGCGGGCGTAGACCTGGGCGATCTCCTCCATGGCCTAGTTGCTCCGCTCCCCGGAGAGGGTGCTGAAGTCGAGCTCGCCGAGCGCGTCGTCGACCAGCCGCTGCTGGTCGTCCGCCGTGAGCGTCTTGCGCGTGACCTTCTCCGTCGCCATGACGGTCAGGTCGGCGACCTCGCGGCGGATCTCCTGGAGCGCGCGGCGCGTCTCCGCCTCGACGTCGCGTCTGGTCTGCGCGAGCAGCTCCTCGCGCTGCTTCTTCGCCGCGGCAAGCGACTCTTCCTTGGCGACCTCGCCGGAACGCTCGGCTCTGGCGACGATCTCGTCGGCCTGTGCGCGCGCGTCCGTCAGTCGCTGGCGGTACTCGGCCAGCAGCTGGTCCGCCTCTCTGCGCGTCTGCTCGGCCGCGTCGATCGACTCCTCGATCGCGCGCTGGCGCTTGTCGAGCGCGTCCGCGATCGCCGGGAAGGCGTACTTGCGCAGGATGAAGAGCGTCACGAAGAAGGCGAGCAGCAACCAGATCATCAGCCCCACGTCGGGCGAGACGAGGAAGTTGCCGCTCTCCTCCTCCGTGGCGGCCTCGGCGGCGGTGGCGATGACGAGGTTCATGGCCTAGGAGAGGAAGAACGCGATCAGGCCGAAGATGAAGGCGTAGAAGACGATCGCCTCGGTGAGGGCGAAGCCGAGCCACTGGATGCTCGTGATCTCGTCGCGCATCTCCGGCTGACGCGTCACCGACTCGATGACCTTGCCGAAGATGTAGCCGACGCCGATGCCCGGGCCGACGGTGCCGAGACCGGCGCCGACGCCGAGCGCGATCGCCTTGCCCGCCTTGCGGCCGATCGCCTCGTTCTCGGCGACCGTGGCGGCGATTGTCGTGATGACGGAGAGGTCCACAGCAGTCTCCTGTGTCGTTTAGTGGTGCTCGGCGACCGCGCCGCCGAGGTAGATGGCAGTGAGCGTGGCGAAGATGAAGGCCTGGAGGGTCGCGATCAGGCCGACCTCGAGGATGAAGAAGAGGATCGCGATCGTGCCGGTGATCAGTCCGAGCAACACCGAGCCGACGACGGCGAGGTTGAGCAGCACGACGAGGCCGCCGCCCATGAAGAGGATCAGCAGGTGGCCGGCGAGGATGTTCGCGAACAGTCGCACCGACAGCGAGATGAGGCGCATGAAGTGCGAGATGACCTCGATCAGGAAGATCGGACCGGTCGCGGGCCCCTCGACTCCGGCGGGCACCCAGCTCTTGAGGTACCCGACCGGGCCCTTCGCGCGCACGCCCTCGACGTGGTAGCTGACCCACACGACCAGCGTCAGCGCGAGCGGCACGGACAGGTTCGCCGTCGCCGCGTAGAGCGCGAGCGACGGGACCTCCGCGCCGAAGATGTTCACCTTGTGCTCGGTGTTCGTCGGCAGCGGCAGATAGCCGATCATGTTCGAGAACCAGATGAAGAGGAACAGCGCGCCGATGAACGGGAACCACTTGCGCGCCATCGCGTTGTCCATGTTCCCCTTCGTGATGTTGTCGCGCATGAGGCTGAAGGCAGCCTCGACCGCGGTCTGCACGCGGTTCGGGCGCGCCTGCATGCGTCTCGCGATCCACACCATCGTGACGCAGGTGAGCGTCGCCGCGAGGATCACGTAGAAGACGGCCTTGTTGATCGAGAGGTCGAGCCCGCCGAGCTTGATCTCGATCCACGGATCGAGCTTGAACTCGTTCTGCGGTCTGTAGTGCTCGTTGACCTCGAGCGCGAGCGCGCCCGCCGGGCTGGCGAGCAGCAGGCCGAGCGCGGCCGTCGCGGCGAGCAGCAGGCGGACGGGAGTCCCGGTCAGACGGGCCTTCATGGGCGCGGGTTCTCCTTCTCGAACGGGCGCAAGATCATCTGCATGGTGAAGTAGACGGTGAAGAGAGCGATGAAGAGGACGGCGGCTGACAGGCCGGCCTCGTCGCTGACGGCCACCCCGACGGCGAAGATCGTAAGGGCTACGAGCCATCCGCGTCCGATCATCGAGCCGGCCATCAGCCCGACCGTGGTGCGCGCGTCCTCGCTGGCCGCGGCGCGTCGGGCGGTGTACTCCCCGATCGCCCGCTGCCCGGCGTACGTGCCGGCGCCGGCGAGCCAGCCCGCGATCGGCAGATCGGCGAGCACGAACAGCGGCAGTGCGAGCACGGCGAGCAGCAGGTCGAAGTAGCGCAAGAAGGCCATCGGATCAGCCCACCTCAGTGCATGCGACGCAGTCATATTGCTGCCGTTCTCGCTGGTTTGGGGGAGACATGTAGGGCGTTGCCGCCGGATGCAAAAAGCCCGCACCAGGCGGCGCGGGTTTGCCGCGAACCTGAAGATGTCCTCCATGAGTTCGCGGGCACCTTGAGTCTACAGAATCGCGCGCGCTTGTAACAACATTGTGACACCCGGCACGCACCGTGCGGCGTGCGCTGACAGGCGTCAGCGTTTGTGCGGCGACTCGAGCGCCGGGAACTCCCCCGTCTCCAGCTCGCGCTCGACCCGCTCGACGATCTCGTGCTCGGTCGTGTCGGGATCGGCGCGCCGCAGTTGCCACCCGCGCAGGCGCTTGAGCTTGAGGATCTCAAGCACGACGACCAGGTACACGCTCGCTGCCAGGACGAGCAGGAACAGCGCGGCCATCACCAGCGACCAGGCGAGGTCGAAGGTGCCGTGGTTGTCGGAGTACGGGACGAAGCGCAGCGCCAGCGCCAGCCCCGCGAGCAGGAACGTCCACAGGTAGAGGTAGAGGACGGTGCGCCGCTGGCTGAAGCCGATGCGCGCCATGCGGTGGTGGAAGTGGTGCGCGTCCGCCGACCATGGCGCGCGCTTGTACTTCAGGCGGCGTGCGATCACGAAGCCGGTGTCCAGGAATGGAACGGCCAGGATCGCGAACGGGCCGACGAGCGCGATCAACGCGTTCGTCTTCAGCGAGCCCTGCACGGCGACGCAGCCGAGCAGGTAGCCGAGGAGCAGGGCGCCGCAGTCGCCCATGAAGACCGACGCGGGATGGAAGTTGTGCACCAGGAAGCCAACCGCCGCGCCCGCAACGATGGCAGCCAGCACGCTCGCCTCCGTGCGCCCGAGGTCGAACGCGATGACCGAGAACGCGACGGCGCTGATCGCGCACACGCCGGCGGCGAGGCCGTCGACGCCGTCGGAGAAGTTCACGACGTTCATCAAGCCGACCATGCCGATCACGGTGAGCGTGCCGCCGAGCCAGGTGCCGAAGTCGAGCGCGCCGAGAAAGGGCAGCGTGACGTGCTCGACGCGCACGCCGGCGACGACGGGGATCAGGGCGGCGACGAGCTGTCCCGTCAGCTTCAGCGACGGCGAGAGCTCATGGACGTCGTCGGCGGCACCGATCGCGGCGATCATGGCGGCGCCGAGCAGGATGCCCGTCGTCTGCTGGTCGAGCGGCAGCCAGATCAGCGCCGCGACGAGCACGCCGGCGAGGATCGCGAGGCCGCCGAGCAGCGGCGTGCTGCGCGCGGCGAGCCCCCGCTCGCGCGGCTCGTCGACCGCGCCGACGCGCACCGCCAGCCGCGCGACCGTCGGCGTCAGCAGTGCCGCCGTGGTGAGCGCGGCGAGAAAGGCGTAGAGCGCGTCAAGCTCGCCCACGGGCGAATCCTGACACTCGCCCCCGTCAGACGGGAGCGGCTGCGTTCAGCTCGGGGTAGAGCGGGTAACGCTCGACGACCGCGCGGACGCGGTCGGCCAGCTCGTCGGGACGCGCCGCGAAGTCGGGCGCCAGCGCGGCGGCGATCACGCGACCGATCTCCGCGAAGTCCTCGACCTGCACGCCGCGCGTGGCGAGCGCGGGCGTGCCGATCCGCAGGCCGCTGGAGACCATCGGCGGGCGCGGGTCGAACGGGACCGCATTGCGGTTCACGGTGATGCCGATCTCGTGCAAGCGGTCCTCGCCCTGCTGGCCGTCGAGCTCAGACGCGCGCAGGTCGACGAGGATCAGGTGCACGTCGGTGCCGCCGGTGAGGACGGAGACGCCGTGCCCGGCGTTCAGGACCTCCGCGCCGACCGCCCGCGCACCGTCGAGCGTGCGCTGCTGACGCTCCCTGAACGCGTCGCTCATCGCGATCTTGAACGCGACCGCCTTGCCGGCGATCACGTGCTCGAGCGGGCCGCCCTGCTGGCCGGGGAAGACTGCCGAGTCGATCTTTCTCTGGTGCTCGGCCTTGCAGAGGATCAGCCCGCCGCGCCCGCCGCCGATCGTCTTGTGCGTCGTGCTCGTGACGACGTCGGCGTGCGGAACCGGCGACGGGTGCAATCCCGCCGCGACAAGCCCGGCGAAATGCGCCATGTCAACCATCAGCAACGCCCCGACCTCGTCAGCGATCTCGCGGAAGCGCGCGAAGTCGAGCTGGCGGGGATAGGCCGACCAGCCGGCGAGCAGCAGCTTCGGCTTGCGCTCACGCGCGATGCGGGCGACCTCGTCCATGTCGATCAGCGAGCTGTCCGCGATCGACCTGGTAGGGCGCGATGTTGTAGAGACGGCCCGAGACGTTGATTCTCATGCCGTGCGTGAGATGGCCGCCATGCGCCAGCTCCAAGCCCATGATCGTGTCGCCGGGCTGCAGCAGCGCGTGGTAGACGGCCGTGTTCGCCTGCGCGCCCGCATGCGCCTGGACGTTCGCGTGCTCGGCGCCGAACAGCTCCTTCGCACGATCGATCGCGAGCTGCTCGGCGATGTCGACGAACTCGCAGCCCCCGTAGTAACGCCGACCCGGGTAGCCCTCCGCGTACTTGTTCGTCAACACGCTGCCCTGGCACTCCAGCACCGCCTGCGGCACGAAGTTCTCCGAGGCGATCATCTCCAACGTGCGCTGCTGACGATCCAGCTCCTTCGCGAGCACGTCCGCGATCTCAGGATCGAGGTCGGCGAGCGGGCGGGTGAAGTAGTCGGGCGGCAGCTCGGTCATGCGGTCTCCGTCGCGGTGGCGGTGGTCTCGAGGGCGGCGATCTGGTCCACGCGGCGCGCGTGTCGACCGCCGTCGAAGTCGGTCGTGAGGAATGTCTGCACGATCGCGTCAGCCTGCTCTGGCTGCAGGCGCGCGCCGGAGAGCGTGACGACGTTCGCGTCGTTGTGACGACGTGCCATCTCCGCCTCGTCGGGGTCGTGCGCGTTGACCGCGCGGATCCCCGGGATCTTGTTGGCGACGATCGCGACGCCGTTGCCGGAGCCGCACACGAGCACCCCCCGGTCGGCCTCGTCGCCGGCGACCGAGCGCGCGGCCGACTCGGCGTAGCGCGGATAGTCCACCGATTGGGTCGAGTCGGTGCCGAGGTCGATCACGTCATGGCCGCCGGCGGCGAGCGCCACGACGAGGTGGTCCTTGAGCGCGAACCCGGCGTGGTCGGAGGCGAGCGCGATCCTCATGGGTGGCCGACGATACCAAGCGTCCTGGCCACCGCTCCGGCCGCCACCGCTCCCTCGCGCACGACGGTCCACTCCCCCCTCTGCTCGTAGCGCCGCAAGTCGATCACGGTCGAAGGCGTGCCGGGCAGCGGGCCGGCGTCGAGCACGAGGTCGGCCCGCGCGCGGAGCGTCTCCGGCACCTCGCTCACCTCCCGCGCATCCGATCCTCCAGTTGCGTTCGCGCTGGACTGCAGGACGACGCCCGGCACGCCGCTCAGTGCCGCCTGCCCGCGCCCGAACGCCGGGACGCGAACTCCGAGCGCCGCCCCGGCGCCAGCCGGGCCGGCTGCGAGCGGGAAGCGATCGTCGGGGTTGGGCACCAGCAGGGTCACAGGCCCCGGCGTGAGCGCTTCGACGGCCGCGCGTGTCCGTGGCGACAGCTCCGGCAGCGCGGCGAGCGCGGCGTCGCGGTCGAACCACATCACCGCCGCCGGCTTGTCGGGGGGCCGACCCTTGAGCGCGTAGAGCTTGGCGACCGCGTCCGCGTTCTCCGGATCGCACGCCAGTCCGTACACGGTGTCGGCCGGGAAGACCGCCACCCCTCCGCCCTCGATGCAAGCCACGAACGCCGCTGCGTCGGCGGCCGTGAGAGCGGCGCTCATGCGCGGCGCCGCCCCACCACCACGCGCTCGATGCCCGCGAGGTCGCGCCGGACCTCGACGCTGGCGGCGCCCGCGGCGCGCAGCATCCCGCCGACCGTCTCCGCCATCCCCATGCCGACCTCGATCGCGACGAGCGGCGCGCGCCGGACGGCAGCCGGGACCAGCCGGCGCACGACCTCGAAGCCGTCGTAGCCGCCGAACACCGCCACGTCGGGCTCGGCCGTCACCTCCGGCTGGAGCGTCGGCAAATCGCGCTTGGCGACGTACGGCGGGTTCGACAGCACGGCGTCGAGCTCCCCCGGGACGGCATCGAGCAGGTCGCCTTCTACGAACGTCACGTCGAGTCCCAGGGCATGCGCGTTCGCCCGCGCGACGGCGAGCGCGTCGGCGCTCACGTCCGCCCCGATGACCTCGAGGTCCGGCCGCTCGTGCTTCAAGGCGAGCGCGATCGCTCCGCTGCCGGTCCCCACGTCCACCACGCGCGCGCCCGGCGGCAGCGCGAGGCCCGTCTCCACGAGCCCTTCGCTCTCCGGTCGCGGCACGAGCACGCGCTCGTCGATCGTCAGCTCGATGTAGCGAAACGCCCGCCTCCCGAGCACGTAGGCGACCGGCTCGCGCGCCCTGCGGCGCCGCAACAGCTCGGCGAAGCGGTCCGACTCCGCGAGCGTCAGCTCACGCTCGGGCGCGAGGTGCAGCTGGGTCCGCGTGGTGCCCATCGCGTCGGCGAGCAGCAGCTCGGCGTCGAGGCGCGGCGTGTCGCAGCCAGCGTCGCGCAGCTCCGCCGTCGCCACGGCCAATGCCATCCGCACCGCCGGTCCCTCGGCGAACCGCTGCGCCCTCTCCCCCAGCTCCGGCATCCGTCCCCCTCGGTCATCAGGCAACCGCCTGAGCCTCCAGCCGGCGGCGCTTCTCGTCGTCTTGCAGGGCGGCGGTCAGCTCGTCCAGCTCGCCGCCCAGCACGGCGTCGATGTTATGGACGGTGAGCTTCGTGCGGTGGTCCGTCACGCGGCCCTGCGGGAAGTTGTACGTGCGGATCTTCTCAGCGCGTTCGCCGCTGCCGACCTGCGCGAGGCGGTCCGCGGCGAGCGCGGCCTGCTGCTCGGCCAACGCCCGCTCGTAGAGGCGCGCGCGCAGGACCCGCATCGCCTTCTCGCGGTTCTGCAGCTGCGACTTCTCGTCCTGCATCGAGACGACGATCCCGCTCGGTCTGTGCGTGATGCGGACCGCCGAGTCCGTGGTGTTGACGGACTGGCCACCAGGACCGGAGCTGCGGTAGACGTCGATCTGCAGGTCACCCTCGTTGATCTCGACGTCGACCTCCTCGGCCTCGGGCAGCACCGCCACAGTCGCCGTGGAGGTGTGGATGCGACCCTGCGTCTCCGTCTCCGGCACGCGCTGGACGCGGTGCGTGCCACCCTCGTACTTGAACACGCTGTAGGCGCCCTGGCCCTTGACCGCGAACGAGTACTGGCCGTCCCCCTCCGACAGCGCCTCGGTCTGGAAGCCCTTGCGCTCGGCGTAGCGGTTGAACATGCGGTAGAGGTCGCCGGCGAACAGCCCGGCCTCGTCGCCGCCGGCGCCGGGACGGATCTCGACGATCACGTTCTTCTCGTCGTTCGGGTCCGACTCGACCATCGCGAGGCGGATCTCCTCGTCGAGCGCCTCGATTCGCTCACGGGCCTGCTGCGCCAGCTCGCGCAGCTCGGGGTCGTCGGCGTCGGCCAACAGCTCGCGCGCGCCGGCCTCGTCGTCGACGGCGCGGCGCCACTCGGCCGCCAGCTTCGCGGCCTGCTCGAGGCTCGCGTATTCCCGTCCCACGGCGGCGTAGCGCTCGCGGTCCCCGATCACGTCGGGGTCCGCCATCTGCCGCTCCAATTCGCGGAAACGGGTCTCGATCTGCTCGACGAGCTGCTCGATCATGCGAGCCCGAGTCTACGCAGGGTCCCGATCACGGCGTCGGGTCGGGTTGTCACCTGGCGGTCGGTGAAGCGCAGGACCCGCCACCCTTGCGCGGTCAGCGCCGCATCGCGCTCCCGGTCGCGCTCGAACGCTCGCCGGTCGCTGTGGAAAGCCCAACCGTCCAGCTCAACCACGATCCGCTCGGCACGCCAGACCGCGTCGACCTCGAAGCCCTCCACGGTCGCGTTGACGGCCGGATTCGGGAGGCCAGCGTCGCGCAGCAGTCGCAGAAAGGCATCTTCGAGGGAGGAGCGGGTGGCGGAGAGCCCCAGCGCTGCGTACTCCTCGATCGCCTTCCTCAGCGCTCTGTGGCCAGGGCCGCGCCGACCGCGTGTCCGGGCCATCGCCATTTCGACCGCCCTCAGGTCGAAGGTGCGCAGCCGCTCCGCCTGCTTGATCGCCTTGGCGAGGTGGTCGCGCGGGACGATGCCGGCGAGGTCCACGAGCGTGCGGGCGACCGTCGTTGTCGGGATGCCGCGAACGGTGGTGATGTCCTGGGCATCGAGGACGCGGACCCGATGGACGGCGATCTTCCCCGAGGACCGCGCCCGTCCGGTCGTGGACACCTCGATGCGCAAATGGTTCGCCGGCCGCAGGTCATGCAGCCCCGCGGCGTCCCGGTGGCTCAGCACCGCGTCGGGACCCACGGCCAGCACCGCCGCGCGCCAGTGGCCCTCGTGCCGCAGTCTGGCGTGGCCGACGGCATAGACACCCGAGTGCAGTCGCAGAAGGCGCTCCGCGCGAATGCGTTCCCCGATCATCGCCGTGGTCAGACCGGCTTCGAGGAGCTGCCGGCGGGAGACCCCCCCCCACTGTCTCGCTACCAACGCCCCGATCAGTCGATCTGTGCCCTTTTGTGTCGGCATGACCGACACAGATGGGCACAGCTGGTGTGGCTCGCCCCGTTTAGGCGACGACCTCGACGCCGACGAGGTCCTCGGCGCGCTTGGTGAGCAGGTCGGGCTCGGCGACCAGGACGGCCTCGAGCGCGGCGATGGCGACGGCCAGTTGGGCGCGGTCGGGTTCGCGGGTCGTCAGGTACTGCAGCTGGATGCCGGGCCACATGATCGCGCGCACCCAGCGGCGTCTGCGGTGTCTGCCGCTCAGCTTGATCAGCTCGAACGAGATGCCGGCGATCAGCGGGACGCCGACCACGCGGGTCAGGAGGAGCCAGTACCACGCCGGCAAGCCGATCGGGGCGAAGACGAAGATCGCGACGACCATCACGATCAGCAGGAAGGTCGTCCCGCAGCGGGGATGGAGGCGAGAGAAGCGCTCGGCGTTCGCCGGGGTGAGATCCATGCCGGCCTCGAAGCACGAGATCGTCTTGTGCTCGGCGCCGTGGTACTCGAACACCCGGCGGAGATCGCGGAGCCGGGAGAGGGCGAGCAGGTAGCCGAGGAAGATCGCCGTGCGCAGCAGGCCCTCGACGAGCCAGAAGAGGAACGACGAGCCGAGCTGATCCTTGAACAGCGACGTGACGCCGACCGGGATCAGGAAGAAGAGGCCGACGGCCAGCAGAATCGAGAGGACGATCGTGCCGGCCCACATGGCGCCGGAGATCTCCCCCTCTTCCTCCGGCAGCTGCGCGTTGGCGGAGATGCCGAGCGCCTTGAAGCCGATCTTGAGCGACTCGCCGAGCGCGACGACGCCGCGGATCACGGGCAGACGGAGGAAGCGGTGACGTCTGAGCCACGAGTTCAGCGGCTCGGTGACGACCTCGATCTCGCCCTCGGCCGCCTCCTCCGGGTCGAGACCCTCTCTATGGGTTGCGAGCTGCTCCTCCGAGGGCTTGCGGACCGCCACGGCCCACGTTCTGATGCCGCGCATCATCACGCCCTCGAGCACGGCCTGCCCGCCCACGGGCGCGTCGCGGGCCGCGCGCAGCTGACCGGCCGGAACCTCGGCTCCAACGTCGGTCGGCTTGTGGGCGACGCTCACCGCTCCCCCCGAAGGCGGCCGCCGGCGCCGCTACGCCCCGGCGCCGGCCCGGCGCTTGGCCGCGCGGCGCTGGAAGCGTTCGACGCGACCACCGGTGTCAACGAGCTTCTGACGGCCCGTGTAGAAGGGATGGCAGTTCGAGCAGATCTCGACGTGGATCTGTCTTTCGACAGAGCGCGTCGTGAACTCGTTGCCGCAGGTGCAGCGGACGTGCGCCTCGCGGTAGGTGGGATGGATTTCGGTCTTCATCGTCGGTCCAGTGTAGCGGCGCGGCCAGGCCGCCCGACGCCCCCCTACGGCGCCGGGCAGACCGCCGCGAGCGCGTTGTTGGACTCGCTTGCCTCTTCGACGACATTCGACGGATCAGCGAGGAACGACGCCGGCTGCTCGCCGCCTGCACAACCGGGGCCGGTGAAGCGCACGACGGCGGTGGCGCCGGGAGCGAGCGCGCGCACCACGCGGGATTGCAGCCCGGGAGCGGCATCGCCGGGCAGCGTGGCCGCCACCACCGCGCGCGCAACCGCGCTCTTCCCCTCGTTGCCCACCCGAACCGCGTACCGGACCAAGCCGTCTCTGGCGGGGAGCGCAGTCACGCCGAGCAGCAAGAGGTCTGGCCGCAGGTCGGGCTGCCGGCAGACCGCGGTGGTCCGCACGGCCTCGCCCACGACCTCCCCGTCATCGCCCAGCCAGCGGAACGCAACGCGGAAGCGGAACGCGGCCGGCACCTCCAGCCGTCCGACCGCCTGGCGGTACCTGAAGACGTCTCCGGTGCGCGAGCCGACGCCGGCGTCGCTCGGCGTGATCCAGCTGCCGAGCCCGGGCACGTCGGAGCGCACCGCCCACCGCTTTCCGCGGGCGCGCTCCCACAGGTCGACCTTCACGGCGAGGTGTCTGCCGTCGGGGATCGGACGCATCCACGTGCCGACCGCGGCGACGCGCTGGTCGAGCAACGGCGAGCGGTGGCAGCTGAGCAGACGCGCACCGGCGGGAGCATCGGACGAGGCGCTCGCGCCGCGCGCGGGCGCGGCGGCAAACACGAGCGCAAGCGCAAGCGCGACGAAGAGAAAGGCGGCGAGGCGGGCGACCATTGTTCGTGGCCTTTAACCGCCCCGCCGTGGGGAAGTTGCTCAGGTGATCTGGTAGAGCGGCCCGTCGCCGCCCTCGGGCGTCGTGAGGCGCCCGCCCTTCGCGGTGATCGCGCCGCACTGCACGCAGTTCGTGTAGTTGACGATCACGTCGACGGGACCCGTCTCCGGCGCGTCGTCGGGGATCTCGTACACCCCGGCGGGGCACATCCACTTCCACGTCTCCGCGACCTCGCGCGGCACGTGCTTCTGCACGCGGATGTGGTTCGGCGCGTCGTCGCGCGTGGCGTTGCCGGTGATGAAGACCGAGGACAGCTTGTCGAACGTGTATCTGCCGTCTGGTCTCGGATAGCGCTTCCATGTGTTGCCGATGAACATCGGCTTCTCGTCGTTGCGGTGCCACGCGAGGCGGCCCGGGGGCAGCTTGCCCTTCGTCGCGATCGCGAGGTTCACGATCGGGCCGCCCTTGAGGAAGCCCTTCTGGAACGGCTGACGCAGGTTGCGCACCTCGTACAGCTCTCTGCCCGTGACCGAGTCCTCGATCAGGTACTCGTAGGACTCGAACGACGTCTCGCCGTTCTTCAGCCCTCTGTAGATCGCCTCGGCGGCGAGCTTGCCGGAGTTGATGCAGTGGTGGACGCCCTTCAGCGCCGCCGTGTCGACCATGCCGCCGGCGTCGCCGACGATCACGGCCCCCGGCATCGACAGCTTCGGCATCGACCAGTAGCCGCCGCCCGGCAGCGCCTTCGCGCCCCACGCGACGCGCTCGCCGCCGTCGAGGATCTTTCTCACGAGCGGGTGCAGCTTGAACGTCTGCAGCAGGTCGTGCGGGGAGGTCGTCGCGTCGGCGTACTCGAGCCCGATCACGAAGCCGAGCGAGACGAGGTCGTCGCCCGTTCTCTCGTCCTTCATCGGGTAGAGCCACGTGCCGCCGACCTGGCCGTACTTGCCGGAGATCTTCGCCGGCCACGGACCGACCGTGTGGATCAGGCGGTCGAGCGGCTTGGGGACCTTCCAGACCTCCTTGACGCCGAGCTCCCACACCTGCGGCTCGCGGCCGTCCGAGAGGTCGAACTCGCGGATCGCCGCGCCGGTGAGGTGGCCCCAGCAGCCCTCGGCCAGCACGACGGCCTTCGCCTTGATGTCCGTGCCGGGCTCGAAGTTGCCGAGCGGCTCGCCGTCCTTGCCGCGGCCCTTGTCGCCCGAGCGCACGCCGACGACGCGGCCCTCCTCGACGATCAGCTGCGTCGCCGAGGTCTCGGTCAGGACGTAGGCGCCGGCCTCCTCCGCCTGGCGCTGCTGGTAGCGCGCCAGCGAAGACACCGAGATCACCTCGTTGCCGTGGTTCTTGAACGGCGGCGGCGTCGGGACGCGCAGCGAGATCTTGGAGGTCGGCGTCATGTAGACGGCCTCCTTCGTGACCTCGCCGAAGGCGAAGCCCTCCTTGCGCCACTCCTCGCGGGACATCTCGGGGAACAGCTCCTGCAGCGGCCCGGGGCGCATGACCGCCCCGGACAGGTTGTGGCCGCCGCAGGTCTTGGCCTTCTCGATGACCGCCACTGGCACCTCGCCGAGGCGCTCCATCAGGTCGGGGTCGTCGGCCAGCAACTGGAGCAGGCGATTGGCGCACGCGAGGCCGGCGGTGCCGCCGCCCACGATCGCGACGCCGACCTCGATCAGCTCGTCCTCGGCGTCGAGGCCGCGCTTGACGAACTCCTTCGGCGAGTCGACCGGCGGCGGATACGCCGCCGGGACGACCTTCCCGTTCCCGTTGCTGGTACTGGCCATGTTCCGGTCACGCTCCCTTCTTGGCCTTTACGGCCTCGGTGAGCTTCGGCAGGATCTTGTTGAGGTCGCCGACGATGCCGAGGTCGGAGAACTCGAAGATCGGGGCGTTCGCGTCCTTGTTGATCGCCACGATGTTCTCCGAGGCCTGCATGCCGACCTTGTGCTGGATCGCGCCGGAGATGCCCGCGGCGAGATAGAGCTTCGGCGCGACGGTCTTGCCCGTCTGGCCGATCTGCGCGGCGTACGGGTACCAGCCGGCGTCGACGACCGCGCGCGTCGCGGCGACCGCGCCGCCGAGCGCGCCCGCGAGCTCCTCGCACAGCTGGAAGCCCTCGGCCTTGCCGAGCCCGCGACCGCCGGCGACGAGGAAGTCGGCGTCCTCGATGTTGACGTCGGCGCCGCGCTGCTCGCCGCGCTGGACCATCGTCGCCTGGTTCGACCACGGCGAGTAGTCGACCGCGACGTCGACGACGTCGGCGGAGCCCGCACCGGTCTCTCTGAGCTCGAACGCGTTGATGCGGCCGATGATGATCCCGAGGTCGCCCTTGTACTTCGACACCGAGATCTGCGAGTCGCCGAGGATCGGGCGCTCGGCGACGAGCTTGCCGCCCTCGACCGCAACGCCGGTGACCTCCATCGTGACGCCCGCGTTCTTGCGCGCGGCGAGGCCGGCGCCGATCTCGAAGCCGAGCAGGCCGCCACCGAACAGCGCGTAGTTGTGGCCGTTGTCGTCAATCACCTTCGCCATCACGTCGACGACGGGCTGCGCGAGGCCCTCGGCGCCCTCGGCCTTGAAGACGCGCTTGGCGCCGTAGGAGCCGAGCGTCGCGCAGAGGTCGTTCGTGAGGTCCGCGCCGCCGACGACGACCGCGTCGCACTCGACGCCCAGCTCGCCGGCGAGCTTCGCGCCCTCGGACACGGCGCCGAGCGAGTTCTTGTTGAAGGCGCCCTCGTAGTGGAGGACGTAGACGAGGATCCCGCCCATCTAGATCAGCTTCCTTTCGTCGAGCCACGCGACGATCTGCTCGACCGTCTCGTTCGTGTCCTCGTCCTCGATGATCTTGCCCGCGGATTTCGCCGGCGGCGCCTTGAACTCGCCGCAGTCGACGCGCGATCCGTCGGCGCCGACGAGCGAGCCGTCGATGCCGACGTCACCTGACGCCTTCGTGTCGAGCGGCTTCTTCTTCGCGCCCATGATCGCCTTCAGCGAGGGATAGCGCGGCTCGTTGATCGCGTCGCCGACCGAGATGACGGCCGGCAGCTGGACCTGGACGGTGTCGTAGCCGTACTCGGCCTGGCGCTCGCAACGCAGCGCGCCGCCGTCGACGTCCATCTTGATGACCTGCGTGAGCGAGGGCATCTTGAGGTGGTCGGCGACGACCGCGCCGATCGTGTAGCACTCGCCGTCGTCCGACTGCTGTCCGAGCAGGACGAGGTCGGGCGACTCCGCCTCGAGCGCCTTCGCGAGCGCGTAGCCCGTGGCCGCCACGTCGGAGCCGGCAAGGCTCGGGTCGGTCAAGTGCACGGAGCGGTCGGCTCCGAGCGAGACGGCCTTGTGGAGCGCGCGCACGGCGGACTCCGGGCCCATCGTCACGGCGACGATCTCCTCGACGGGGATCGCTCCGCCCTCCTTGATCTGCATCGCCGCCTCGATGGCGTGCGTGTCATACGGGTTGAGGTTCTTCTCCCCGTTGCGGTCCATTCGCCCCGTCGAGGGGTCGATGCGCTTCTCGACGGCGGCGTCCGGCACCTCTTTGACCAGGACGCAAATCTTCAACTCGGGGCCTCCTCAGAAACAGGCAAACGCGTGTTCGTGGTGGGTTCGGCGGCGGATGATACCGCGTTGACTGACCAGTCAATCGCGCTACCCGGCGCCAACGCCCGCCGAACGCGGATGCGCTCGCGGAAAGGGCTTCAGGCCGAGGCGCGGACGGCGCCGCGCACGAACGCGACGATGTCCTGCGTGGGCGTGCCCGGCGTGAAGACCTCGGCGACGCCGAGCTGCTTGAGCTCAGGGATGTCGTCGGCCGGGATCGTCCCGCCGACGGTCACGATCACGTCGTCGACGTCCTGCGCTCTGAGCAGCTCGACCACGCGCGGAACGAGCGTCATGTGCGCACCCGAGAGAATCGACAGACCGACCGCGTCCGCATCCTCCTGGATAACAGTCTCGACGATCTGCTCGGGCGTCTGGTGCAGGCCGGTGTAGATGACCTCCATGCCCGCGTCACGCAGCGCGCGGGCGATGATCTTGGCGCCGCGATCGTGCCCGTCGAGGCCCGGCTTTGCGACGACGACGCGGATCTTGCGCTCAGTCGTGCTCATTGCGGGCGGATGTTAGGTGAATCTCCTCCTACATGGGTCGCCGCCGCGAGCCGCATCGCCCAGCAGCGCGCGGGCGATCCCGACGGCCTGGGCGGCAACGCCGACGCGGCCGCCGTCGCCAGCCCGTGCTCGCTCATCGCGGGCGGCGGGGGTGCGGCCGTGGCCGGCGAGGCGGAATGCGGCGCGGCGGCGGAACGGGCTTGCGGCGGCCGAGCGCGAGCGAGCCGAGACCGCCGAGCGTCGCCGCGGCGGCGAGCGAGCCGGCGACGACGAGCCGCCGGCCGAGCCGCTCGAAGCGCAGCACCTCCCAGCCCTCCTCGCGGGCGACGCGCGCGAGCGTCGCGTCGGGGTTGACGGCGACCGGATTGCCGACGGCGCGCAGCATCGGCAGGTCGGACTCCGAGTCCGAGTAGGCCCAAGAGGCGGCGAGATCGATCCCGCGCTCAGCCGCCAGCTCCCGCATCGCCTGCGCTTTTCCCTCGCGGTACGTGAACGGCCCGTGCGGTCTGCCGGTGTAGACGCCGTCGACGACCTCCGAGCGGGCGCCGATCCCGCCATCGAAGCCGAGCACCGCCGCGAGCACCTCGGCCAGCTCGTGCGCGGCCGCCGTGCAGATGTAGACCTCGCGGCCGGCGTCCTGGTGCTCCCACGCGACCCGCAGCATCTGCGGATAGATGCGCGGCAGCACGCCCGCGAGCACCGCCGGGCCGAGCCGCTGCAGCTCGCGCACGCGCACGCCTTCGATCGCGCGCGCGATCCGCTCGCGCAGCTCGTCGGTCGCGGCGTCGGTCGAGCCCCTCAGGCGGAACTGCACGTTCGCCCACGCCCCCGCCGCCAGCTGGCGGCGGGAGATGAGGCCGTTGCGGTACGAGGCGCGGGCGAACTCGTACGCGGACGAGCCCGCCATCAGCGTGCGGTCGAGGTCGAAGAAGGCTGCCGCCCGCCCGCCGACCGGGTGCCCGCCCGCCGGGTGGGGATCGGTGGCGGCGTCCGCGGTCAGGACGCGGGCACCTCGACGATCACGGCGTCGCCCTGGCCGCCACCCGAGCAGATCGCCGCGCAGCCGCGGCCGCCGCCGCGGCGCTGCAGCTCGAGCACGAGCGAGCCGAGGATGCGCGCGCCGGACGCGCCGATCGGGTGGCCGAGCGCGACCGCACCCCCGTTGACGTTGACCTTGTCCTCGTCGATCGCGAGCATGCGGATCGAGTTGAGCGTGACCGAGGCGAACGCCTCGTTGATCTCCCACACGTCGATGTCGTCGGCCGAGAGGCCGGCGAGGTGGAGCGCCTTCTGCGCCGCGAGCGCGGGCGTTCTCGCGAGCATCGGGAAGTCGTCGGCGACCTGCGCCTGCGCGACGATCGTCGCGAGCGCGCGCTTGCCGTTCGCCTGCGCCCACGTGTCGGAGGCGAGCACGAGCGCGCCGCCGCCGTCGTTGACGCCCGGAGCGTTGCCGGCCGTGTGCGATCCGTCCTTCGTGAAGATCGGCGGCAGCTTCGCGAGCGTCTCGAGCGAGGTGTCACGGCGCGGCGCCTCGTCGACCTCGACGACGGTGTCGGCCTTCTTGCCCTTGACGGTGACCGGGACGATCTCCTCCGGCAGGCGGCCCTCGTCGGTCGCCTTGATCGCCAGCTCGTGCGAGCGCACCGACCAGCGGTCCATGTCCGCGCGCGTCAGCTCCAGCTCCGCGGCGACCTCCGAGGCCTCCTGCGCCATGTGCTTGCCGGAGAACGGGTTCGTGAGACCGTCGGCGATCATCGCGTCGATCGCCTTGGCGTCGCCCATGCGGAAGCCGAAGCGCGCGCCCTTGAGCATGTAGGGCGCGTTCGACATCGACTCCATGCCACCGCCGACGGCGACTTCGACGTCCCCCGCGCGGATCGCCGCGTCGAGGATGCCGGCGGCGCGGATGCCGGAGGCGCACACTTTGTTGATCGTCTCCGAGGAGACCTCCTTCGGGATGCCCGCCTTGATCTGCGCCTGGCGCGAGGGGATCTGCCCCTGGCCGGCCTGGATCACCTGGCCCATCACGACGTGCTGGACCTGCTCCGGCTCGACGCCGGCCCGCTCGAGCGCGGCTCTGATCGCGGTGCCCCCGAGCTCCGTCGCGTCGAGCGACGCGAGGCCGCCGCCGAGCTTTCCGATTGGGGTGCGCGCGGCACCGAGGATGACGGTCTTGGGCATCGGTTCTCCGTTCTGGCGGTGTGGGAGGCGGCGCCGCGGGCGCCGGCCTCCTGAATGCTAGGTGACCCTCCTCGCATGTGCCCCCACCTTGGGACGTGGGTAGGCTGCCGCGCGATGCGCATCGCGGCGACCACCGACAGCCCGCTCGAGACGAGCGCCGACACGATCGTCGTCGGCGTGTTCGACGGCGAGGACGTCGCGCACGACGTCGGCGACGGGACGCTCCAGCGCCTGCTCGACCGCGGCGAGGCACGCCGCGCGTTCAAGCACCTGGCGGTCGTGCATGCCGACGATCGCCGCTTCGTCGTCGTCGGCTTCGGCGGGCGGAACGAACTCGACGCCGAGCGCGCGCGCATCGTCGCGGCAACCGTCCACGCACGCGCCCGCGAGCTCGGCGCGGCGACGCTCTGCTGGGAGGTCCCCCACCACGTCGACGACGCGATCGTGGCAGGGCTCGTCGAGGGGACCGTGCTGGCGGGCTACCGCTTCGACCGCTACCGCAACCATCCGGAGGAGGACGGCGCGCTCGAGGCGCTGCTGATCAGCGCGCACCACGACGTGAGCGAGCCGGTCACGATCGGCACGGTCGTCGCCGAGGCGCAGAACCGCGCGCGCGACCTGCAGAACCTGCCCGGCAACGAGGCGACGCCGTCGTTCCTCGCCGCGCGGGCTCATCAGATCGCCGGCGAGGCCGACGGGATCGCAGTCGAGGTGCTTGGCGAGCAGGAGCTCGGCGAGCGCGGGATGGGCGCGTTCGCCGCGGTCGCGCAGGGCACCGAGCAGGAGGCGCAGCTGATCGTGCTGCGATATGTCCCGCCCGCCGCCCCCAACCACCAGGCGGACGCGGACGGCCCGCTGCTCGCGCTCGTCGGCAAGGCGGTCACGTTCGACAGCGGCGGGATCTCGCTCAAGCCCGGCGCGAGAATGTCGGAGATGAAGTTCGACATGTCGGGCGGCGCGGCCGTGCTGGAGGCGATCGGCGCGATCGCGCGGCTGAGACTGCCGATTCACGTGCTCGGGATCGTCGGGGCGACCGAGAACATGCCGAGCGGGCGGGCGGTGAAGCCGGGCGACATCGTGCGCGCGTCCAACGGGACCACGATCGAGATCGTCAACACCGACGCTGAGGGCCGCCTCGTGCTGGCGGACTGCCTCGCCTACGCGGTCGCGCAGGGGGCAGAGCGGATCGTCGACCTCGCGACGCTCACCGGCGCGATCGTGACCGCGCTGGGCGACAGTCACGCCGGGCTGATGTCCAACGACGACGAGTGGGCGGCCGCGGTGACCGAGGCCGGGCGGGTGGCCGGCGAGCCGGTCTGGCGGCTGCCATTGCACGAGTCCTACGCCGAGCTGATCAAAAGCCGCTACGCCGACGTCCTCAACGCGGTCGAGAGCCGCAAGGCCGGCTCGATCACCGCCGCCGAGTTCCTCCGTCGCTTCGTCGGCGACGTGCCGTGGGCACACCTCGACATCGCCGGAACCGCGTGGGACAACGGCAAGCCGTACGCTGGCAGAGGCGGCTCCGGCTGGGGCGTCCACACGCTCGTCGCGCTCGCGCGGCGGCTGCGCTCCTAAAGCCGCGCCTTTGCACGAACTTTTCTTCGCGTTCAGACTGTTACCGCGTCATAGTTAGACGCTTGCGTTCGCACAGTCGGGTCAGTAGGTTCGCCGCCGAGACGGATCGGAGAGATCGCGTCGACCCACCGCTCACCGGCGGGTTCGCCCGGGTGGTGAAGCGAACGATCGAGGCGGCTCATTTCGCTGCACGGAGGCAAGCCGCTCATGGCAGTTGAGACAGGCAGTAGTCGACGTCAACAGGAGAGCGTCAGGTCGCCGACGCTCCCACGCACACGTGCATGGGTGTCGCTGCGCCGAGCCGCGGCGATGCCCATCACCGAGGCGACCGGACCGGAAGCGAGCCTGCTGCGGGACGCACTGTTTCGCCGCACGCTGCTGGCGGGCGACCTGCTCGCGGTCCTGGCGGCGCTGGTGGTGACGAGCTTCGCGTCGTCCGCGCTGCAGCTGACCGCGAGCAGCGCGCTGGTGCTCCCGGCCGCTGCGGTGGCTGCGAAGCTGTTCGGCCTCTACGACCGCGACGAGGCCCTGATCCGCCGGACCACGCTCGACGAGGTCCCGCGGCTCTTCTACATCACGACGCTCGGGTCGCTGGCGGTATGGCTCGCGGGCCCGGTGATCTTCGACGGCACGCTGACACGCCCCGACGTCGTGGTGCTGTGGGTCGCGTTGCTGCTCTTCACGGTGACAGCCCGGGTGGCCGCGCGCGCGGTCGCCCTCTGGCGCGCGCCGATGGAGCGGTGCCTCTTCATCGGCGACGAAGCCACGCGGCAGGCGATCGAGTCGAAGTTGGCGCTGCACGCCGGGACGAAGGCGACGCTCGTCGCGCATCTCGACCTCGACAGCACGTCGCCGTGGTCGGCCGACGCGTTCTCGATCGGCCGGCTGCACGAGATCCGCGAGCGTGCCCAGCGGCTCGACGTCCACCGCGCGATCATCGCCCCGCAGACGGCCGACGCCAGCGAGATGCTCGACCTCGTGCGGACGCTCAAGGCGGTGGGCGTGCGGGTCAGTGTGCTGCCGCGGCTGCTCGAGGTGGTCGGCTCCGCCGTCGAGTTCGACGATCTCAACGGGATGACGGTGATGGGCGTGCGGCGCTTCGACCTGACGCGCTCGTCCAGCCTCGTCAAGCGCGCCTTCGACGTCGTCGGGGCGGCCGCCTGCCTGCTCGCCGTGGCGCCGTTGATGGTCGCGATCGCACTCGCGATCAAGCTCGAGAGCCGCGGCCCCGTGTTCTTCCGGCAGCAGCGCGTCGGCCGCCACGGCAGCCGTTTCGAGATGATCAAGTTCCGCACGATGATCGACGACGCCGAAGCGCTCAAGGCATCGCTCGCCGATCGCAACGAGGCGTGCGGGGGGCTCTTCAAGATCGCCGACGATCCGCGCGTGACGCGCATCGGCCGCCTGCTGCGCGCCTCGGCGCTCGACGAGCTGCCGCAGCTGCTCAACGTCCTGCGGGGAGAGATGAGCCTCGTCGGCCCACGGCCGCTCGTGATCGAGGAGGATCAGCGCATCGAGGGCTGGCATCGCCGGCGCCTCGAGCTGACGCCGGGCATGACGGGCCAGTGGCAGATCCTCGGCGCGACCCGTGTCCCGATGCGGGAGATGGTCGCGATCGACTACCTGTACGTCGCGAACTGGTCGCTGTGGACGGACATCAAGATCTTGCTGCGAACCGTCCCGCACGTGCTCGGGCGCCGTGGGATGTGAGGCGCCGCGGCGTCCGGACGCGAGCGCGGCGCTGGAGACGTGGAGCAGGCGCGGCGACGCGGTTTGCGTCGCCTC
Organism: uncultured Actinomycetes bacterium; assembly: GCA_963770165.1. GTDB lineage: Bacteria > Actinomycetota > Thermoleophilia > Solirubrobacterales > Solirubrobacteraceae > Conexibacter. The sequence continues at coordinate 364,076 of CAVYOK010000002.1, read as the reverse complement.
GGGCCGCCATCCGGCAGAGGCAGACGCAGAGACCCACGAGGAGCAGCCAGAAGGTGAGGATAAGCCAGAGTGTCATAGGCGCAGTCGGACGGTTTACGCCGCCACTCGGACGCTCTGGCGCCGGACTCGAATATCCGGCTCACGGCCTACGACAAACGTCCAGAGGAGGATGAGCGGTCCGTTCCCGCACGCGAGCGTGATCGTGCGGACGCGCGACAGCGCGCGCACGCTCCCCCGCGCGCTCGCGCTGCTGCGCGCGCAGACCGTGCCGGCCGAGATCGTGATCGTCGACTCGGGCTCGCGCGACGAGACGCTCGCGATCGCACGAACCCAGGCCGATCGCGTGGTGGAGCTGCCGGCCGAGCGCTTTACGTTCGGGCGGGCGCTGAACGTCGGCGCGGCGGCGGCGCGCGCCCCGATCCACTTCGCCCTCTCCTCGCACGTGGCGCCGCCGGACGAGTGCTGGATCGCGCGCTCGCTGGCGCTGTACGCCCGCGCCGACGTCGCCGGCACGAGCGGTGCACCGACGCTGCCGGCCTCGCGCGAGCCGCTGCGCGCGACATACCACCAGACGCTCGCCGACGCGCTCGCCGCGCCCTACTGGGGCTTCTCCAACACCGCCTCGTCGTGGCGCGCGGCCGTCTGGGAGCAGCTGCCGTTCGACGAGCAGCTCGAGGCGTGCGAGGACAAGGAGTGGGCGCTGCGCGCGCTCTCGGCCGGCTGGACGATCGCGATCGACCCGGAGCTGCGTATCGACGACGCGCACCGGCGCGCACCAGGGCTGCGGCATCTCTACCGCCGCACGCGTCGCGAGGCCGAGGCGCTCGCGTCGTTCATGCCGCTCCCGCCCACGACGACGCGGACGTTGGCGCGCGAGTGGTGGCGCGACGCCGCCGGGGCCGACGCGCGCGCACGCATGCGTCAGCGCCTCAGCCCGACGCGGGTCGTCGACCTGCTCGCGCGCCACCACGGTCAGCGGACGGCGAGGCGACCGTGAGGCGCTCCTACAGCTCGGGGATGGGCTTCGCGCTCGCGAGCTTCGGCTCGATCGGGATCGCGACGTTGCTGACGAGCGTGCTCACGGCGCGCATCTACGGCGTGACGGTGGTCGGGGAGGCGGCGCTGGCGTTTGCCCCCGTCGCGGTCGTGACGCTGCTGTCGACCGTGCGCGAGCAGCCGGCGATGGTGCGCAAGATCGCCAAGCTCCAGCCGCGCGACCCGGCCGTGACCGGCATCTGGCTGGCGGTCTTCTGCTTCTCGCTCGCGCTCACGACGATCGTCGCGGCGATCGGCGTCGGGCTCTGCTGGCTCGTCTTCCACGGGCCGATCGACGAGCCGCAGCTGTTCGCGCCGGCGGCGACGGCGCTCGCCGGCTACGTGCTCGTCATCAACACGTGCTGGAACCTCGACGGGGTCCTCGGCGCGTTCCGCGCGGGACGCGAGCTGTTCGACGTGCGGCTGCACCAGGCCGTGATGTACGGCGTGCTGATCGTCTCATTCTCGTTCGTGAGCCGCAGCGTCTGGAGCCTCACGCTCGCGTTCCTGCTGGCGTGGACGACGGCGCTGCTGCATCGCCTCGCGATCGTGCCGCGCGTGATGACCTGGCGCGTCTCCCGCGCGGAGATGCGCGCCGGCTTCGCGGCCCTGCGCGAGATCGTCGGCTTCGGGCTCAAGATCACGCCCGGCTCGATCGCGAACGGGCTCAGCGACGTGAGCGGAACCTGGATCCTCGGCGTCACGAGCTCCGTCGCCGCCGTCGGCGCCTTCAGTCGCGCACAGAACATCGCGTCGCGCCTCGGCGAGCTGAACTGGCGCGTGACGGAGATGCTGCTGCCGACGCTCGTCGAGCGGCGGGCGGCGGGCGATCGGGAGGGCTGCGACCGCGTCGTGACCGACTCGCTGCGCTATGCGGCGTTCGGGATGCTGTTGCCGGCTGCCGTCGTCGGCGGCGCCGCGCACGCGGTGATGGCGCTCTTCGGCGACGGCTTCGCGCCGGCCGCGGGCGCGCTGTGCTGGTTGCTGCTGGCGCCGTGGCTGCAAACACTCACAGCCATCCAGGGGGCGCTGCTGATGGCGTTCGACCGGCCGGTGTGGACCAGCCTCGCGCAGGCCGCGCGCTTGGCGGTGACCTTGTCCGCAGGAATCGCGCTGACGCTTTCGCTGGGCCTCACGGGCATGGGCATGGCGCTCGTCGCCGGCAGCCTCGCGAGCTTCGCGATCTGCCTCGCGATCGTGCGCATGCTCGGGGTCCTCTCGCCGCCGCCGCTGCACCGCCTCGCGCGGCTGCTCGCCGGGCTGGGCGCGGCGTACGCGAGCGGGTTCTTCGCCGCGCGCGCGATCGAGCAGCACGTCGGCGGTCCGGCGCAGCTGCCGCTCGCGCTGCTGGGCGGCTCGCTCGCGTTCGCGCTCGCGACGCTGCTCGTCGCCGGGACGACGCCGCGCGACCGCGTGCGCCTGCGGACGCTCCAAGCGCTCGTGCGCGCGCGCATCGCGCGGGGGCGCCCGCCGAGGCCCGCGCTGCCCTCAAACGCGCCGGCCGGCGCCGAGGACGTAGCGCAATGAGCTCGGCCGACCGACGTTCGTCATGCTGCGGAGGCGTGCGTGGAACGGCTCCCTGACGAGCGCGCGCGCCAAGCCGGCCGCGTCGGCGGCGAGGTTGCGCGTGCCGACCGGCATCGCCTCCAGCTCGCGCATCAGCGCGTGGGCGTCGTAGCCCATCACGGCGAGGCGCTCGGCGCCGATCCAGGCGAGGTAGCGGCGCGCCGCCTCCTTGCGCAGCGGATTGGCCAGCGTCGTGCGCCACTTCTCGAGCGGCTCGCCGCTGAGGGCGGCGTAGCGCGCGCTGCCGTGCTTGTCCCCCATCCGACCGGTCAGCTCGACGGCCGCGAACGCGTGCAGGGACTCCGGGCGGAACGGCAGCTCCAGGTAGTCCATCAGCGCGCGCCACGTCCGCGGGTCGCCGGCGACGTAGTCCTCGAAGCGCACGGCGAACGAGCGGGCGGCGTGCTCGCGGCGTGCTCTGACGAGGTTCGCGAGCCCGTAGAAGAGGTTCTCGCGATAGAGGCCGCGCCAGTCGCGCTGGGGCCAGTCGGCGAGCGAAGCGGCGACCGCGAGCGGGTTGCGCCACAGGAAGACGAACTTGGCGTCGGGAAAGATGCGGAACAGCTCGTCGACGATCAGGAAGTAGGGCGGCGTCTTGTCGAGGAAGTAGCGCTGTCCGTCCGACGCGCTGCGACGGTAGAGCCGCTCCGCGAACGCGCGCACCTCGACGTCCCAGTCGACCGTGCCGCGCGGCAGCTGGGCGGCGAAGTCCTCGGCGGCGGCCGCGAGCGTCCCGTGCTCGTACTCGGCGTGGACGCCGCGCGTGCGGCTCGCGTAGACGAGCGGGATCAGCAGCCACGGCTCAGCGGCCGTCGCGATCTCCGGATAGGAGCCGAGGATCCGCTGCAGCAGCGTCGAGCCGCTGCGCGCGGTCGAGAGCACGAAGATCGGCGTGATGCTCTCAGCCGGGCTCATGACCAGCGGCGTCGCGACCGTTCCGCCTCACAGGGGCGCCGACTCTACCATCCGGTGCTGTGGCGGAGGTCGCGCTGATGGACGCCACGCTCCCCGTCACGACGGTGATCCCGGCGTACAACCGGGCGCACATGCTCGCCGCCGCGGTCGCGAGCGCGCTCGGGCAGCGACCGCGCCCGCCGGCCGAGGTGATCGTCGTCGACGATGGCTCCTCCGACGACACGGCGGCGGTCGCCGAGCTGCTCGGCGCGACGGTCATCCGCCACCCGCGCAACCGCGGCCTCGCCGCCGCGCGCAACACGGGGCTCGCGGCCGCGCGCTGCGAGTGGGTCGCGTTCCTCGACTCCGACGACGCGTGGCTGCCGCACCATCTCGACCACCTGTGGGAGCTGCGCGACGGCCACGTGCTGGTCGCCAGCTCGGCGCTGCGCTGCGCAGCCGACCCGGTCGCCGACCGCCTGCACGGCCCGGCCGCGCGGCGCCCGACCGTCCTGCGCTCGGCGCGCCGGCTGATCCACCCGGGCAACCTGGTGCCCGTCAGCGCCTCGATGGTCAAGCGCGACGCGGCGCTCGCCGCCGGCGGCTTCCGCGCCCGCCGCGGCGTCGTCGAGGACCTCGACCTGTGGCTGCGGCTGCTTGCGGACGGGACCGGGGTCTGCTCGCCGCGGATCGGGATCGCCTACCGCCTGCACGGCGAGCAGATGTCGGCGCAGGACGACCGCACGATGCAGCTCGCGCACCTCGAGGCCGGCGAGGCCCGCCGCGCCGACTGGGGCGGCTCGCACACGCCGCTGCGGCGCTTCGAGGGCGTCGCCGCGTGGGACAACGCGCGCAGCGCGCTGCGCCGCGGCGAGCGGCTGCCGGCGCTGCGCTGGGCCGCGTACGCGCTGCGCCACCCCCAGCGCGCGCTCGGCGCGGCCGAGGTCGTCGCGCAGCGGCTCGTGCTGCGCCGCCGCCTGCGACGCGAGGTCAGGCGCGGCGCGCGGGCGGAGGCGGCGCGCGCGATCGGCATGGCGGCAAGCCCGGAGCCCGAATGACTGCCCCGCAGGAGCGCACGATCGCGTTCGTCGGCGGGCTGCACCGCAGCGGCACGACGCTGGTCGCCCGGCGCCTGGCCGAGCACCCCGACGCGAGCGGCTTCGCCGACACGGGCGTGGCCGAGGACGAGGGGCAGCACCTGCAGGCCGTGTACCCGACCGGCGAGCGCTTCGGCGGCCCGGGACGCTTCGGCTTCGCGCCGGAGATGCACCTCACCGAGCGCTCGCCGCTCGTCACGGACGCCAGCCGCGCGCAGCTGTGGGCGGCGTGGAGCCCGCACTGGGACTGCGACCGCGCCGTGCTGATCGAGAAGTCGCCGCCGAACCTGCTGAAGATGCGCTTCCTGCAGGCGCTCTTCCCGCGCGCGCGCTTCGTCGTCGTGCTGCGGCATCCGATCGCGGCCGCGCTCGCCACGCGCAAGTGGAGCGGGACGCGCCCGCACGAGCTGATCCGCCACTGGCTCGCCTGCTACGAGACCGCGTTCGCCGACATGGCCCGTCTGCGCCACGCGACCGTCGTGCGCTACGAGCGGCTCGTGGCCGACGGCGACGGCGAGCTCGCGCGGCTGCAGCGCTTCCTCGACCTGGCGCCGCGCGCGCTCGGCGCGGAGACGCGAGCCGGCCTCGACGAGGCGTACTTCGCGCAGTGGGAGCAGCTCGGGCACTCGCCCCCCGGCCGCCTCTACCGCGCCGCGATCGTGCGCCGCTTCGAGCGCCGCGTGCAGCGCTTCGGCTACTCCCTGCGCGAGCCGGAGGGACGCTGACGTGTGCGGGATCGCGGGCATCCTCGGCTTCGTCGACGGCTTCCCCGTCGACGAGGCGCTCGTGCGCGCGATGAGCGACACGATGACGCACCGCGGGCCGGATGCCGGCGGCGCGCTGCACCGCCCGGCCGAGCGCATCGCGCTCGGGCACCGGCGGCTCTCGATCGTCGACCTCTCGGAAGCCGGCCGCCAGCCGATGGCCAACGAGGACGGGACGGTCTGGATCACATACAACGGGGAGGTCTACAACCACGCCGCGCTGCGCGAGGAGCTCGAGGCCAAGGGTCACGTCTACCGCTCCCGCACCGACAGCGAGACGATCCTCCACCTCTACGAGGAGGAGGGGCCGCGCTGCGTCGAGCGCCTGCACGGCATGTTCGCGTTCGCGATCTGGGACGGCCGGCGCCGCGAGCTGCTGCTCGCGCGCGACCGCATCGGCGTCAAGCCGCTCTACTACGCGCGGCTCCCGGGCGGGCTGCTGTTCGGCTCCGAGGTCAAGGCGCTGCTCGCGCACCCCGCGCTCTCGCCCGAGCTCGACGAGGAGGCGCTCTTCCACTACCTCACGTTCGCGTTCGCGCCGGCGCCGCTGACGCTGCTGCAGGGCGTGCGCAAGCTCGCGCCCGCCGAGCGGATCGTCGTGCGCGCCGACGGCTCGCTGCACGCCGAGCGCTGGTGGACGCCGTTCGACGGCGAGGTCGCGCGCGAGGTCGCGCAGATGAGCGAGGCGGAGATGGAGCAGCGCCTGCTCGAGCTGCTGCGCGGCTCGATCGCCAAGCGGATGATGTCCGACGTCCCGTTCGGAGTCTTCCTGTCCGGCGGAATCGACTCTTCGACGAACGTCGCGCTGATGTCCGAGCTGACGTCGGAGCCCGTGCGCACCTTCTCGACCGCGCCGAAGGGCCATCCGAAGTACGACGAGCTGGCGCCGGCGCGCGTCGTCGCGCGGCGCTTCGGCACCGACCATCACGAGGTCGTGGTCGACGAGGACGACCTCGCCGCCTTCATCCCGCGCCTGATCGAGCTGCAGGACGAGCCGCTGGCCGACTGGACGTGCGTGCCGCAGCACTTCGTCTCCCAGCTCGCGCGCGAGCAGGGGACGCCGGTCGTGCAGGTCGGCGAGGGCGCCGACGAGCTGTTCCACGGCTACAAGGGCTACGCCGACCACCGCCGCTACTTCGTCCCCTTCCAACGCGCCCCGCGCCCGCTCCAGCGGCTGGCGGCACAGGCCGGCCTGCGTGCGAGCGCGCGGCTCGGACGCGGGATGCGTCACGCCGAGGCGCTCCACGACGCGGCCCACAGCCCGCTGCCCTACTGGGGCGGATCGATCTGCTGGCGCGGCCCGCTGAAGCAGGAGCTGCTCGGAGGCATCGCGAACGGACGCGCCGACTCGCTGACGCTGGTCGAGCCGCTGTGGGAGGAGGCCGCCGGCGCCGGCGCGGACCTGTTCGCGCGGATGACCTACGTGGAGCTCAAGCAGCGCCTGGCGGAGCTGCTGCTGCAGCGGCTCGATCGCATCGCGATGCTCAGCTCGGTCGAGGGGCGCGAGCCGTTTCTCGACCATGAGCTGGTCGCCTTCGCGTTGGCGCTGCCGCCGCGCATGAAGCACCGCGACGGCGTCGGCAAGTGGATCCTGAGGCGGGCAGTGCGCGACCTGCTGCCGCACGAGATCCTCGAGCGCCCCAAGCAGGGCTTCGGCACGCCGATGGCCGAGTGGCTGCGGGGGGACTTCGGCCGGCGCGTGGAGACGACGATCGCGCGCTCGAGCCTGATCGAGCGGGGGGCGATCGCGCTCGAGCCCGTCCAGCGCCTGCTCGGCGCGCACCGCGGCGGGCGCATCGACTGGAGCTACCACCTGTGGAACGTCTACACCGTGTGCGCATGGCACGACCGCTGGGTCGCCGGGCGCGCCGTCACCTGAGGCCGGAGGAGCCGTGCGCCGGATCGCCTTCATCAACTACTTCTGCCCCCACTATCGGCTGCGGCTGTTCGAGGAGGTCGCGCGCCGGATGGACGCCGACTTCTACTTCTTCGCGGACGAGCGCGAGCGCTACTGGAACCGCAAGATCCCGCTCGTGCGCGACGGCGCCTTCCGGCGCGTCGAGCTGCGGCGGGTGCGGTTGCTCGGGCAGGCGTTCATGCCAGGCATCGTTCGGGCGCTCACGCGGCGCAGATACGACGCCGTCGTCAAGTGCCTCAACGGCCGCCTGATGCTGCCGCTGACATACGTCACCTGCCGCGCGCGCGGCCTGCCGATCGTCATCTGGACGGGAATGTGGTACCACCCGCAGACGCGTTTCCATCGGCTCACGCGACCGCTGACGGAGGCGCTCTACCGGCACGCCGACGCGATCGTGACGTATGGCGAACACGTCAAGCGCTTCGTCTGCACGGTCGACGGCGTCGACCCGGCGAAGGTGTTCGTCGCCGGCCAGGCGGTCGAGGCCGAGCGCTTCCGCGACGTGCAGCCGAGCGCGAACGGCGACGCGAACGTGCTCTTCATCGGCCAGTTCGTCGAGCGCAAGGGGATCGACGACCTGCTCGACGCGTTCCGCGCGATCGACGCGCCCGGCGCCACGCTGAGCCTCGTCGGCAACGGCACGCAGGAGCCGGCGATCCGCGCGCGCATGCGCGAGGACCCGCGCGTGGAGGTCGTCGGCTACGTGCCGCAGGACGAGCTGCCCGCGCGGCTCGCCCGCGCCCGCTGCCTCGTGCTGCCGTCGATCACGACCGCGCTCGACCGCGAGCCGTGGGGCCTCGTCGTCAACGAGGCGATGCACGCCGGGATCCCGGTCGTCGCGACCGACGCCGTCGGCGCTGCGGCCGGCGGCCTCGTCGTCGACGGGCGCAACGGCTACGTCGTCCCGGAGCGCGACCCGGCCGCGCTGGCGGCGGCGATCCGGCGGCTCGTCGAGGACCGCGAGCTGGCCGCCGCGCTCGGACGCCGGGCGCGCGAGGACGCGGCGCGCTTCGACTACCGTCGCATGGCGAGCGCGTTCGCGGCCGCCGTCGAGCACGCGATCGCAGCGCGCGCGACTACATAGGGCCTATCCCGATAGGCCCTTAACCGCCTCGATCCACAGGTGCCAGCCCCAGCGGCGCTCGGCACGGCGCGCGAGCGCCGTGCGCGCGATCCGGTCCCCGCCGGGGTAGAGCCGCAGGTTGAGGAAGCGCACGTGCGTGCGCACCTGCGAGAAGGCCGCGAACAGCCGCTGGGCATCGGCGCGCGTGTAGACCTTCGAGAGCGGGTTGCCGGGACCGTCGGTGTTGTTGTCGAGGAACAGCTGGCGATCGGTCAGGTAGCGCAGGCCGTGCTCGCGCAGCAGCGCGCGGTGGCCCGCGAGCACCGACGGATCCTCGCCGGTCGCGCGGGTGACGAGTGCCGCGAAGCCGGGCGCGAGCAGGCCGAGCACGAGCAGGCGACGGACCAGCATGATGTTGACGTGGTGGTTGAGCGAGCCGCGGTGGTAGACCATTACGAGCGCGCGGCCGCCCGGCCGCAGCACGCGATGCATCTCAGCGACGACGCGCTCGGTCTCCGGCAGGTGGTGGATGACGCCGTTGCTGTAGACGAGGTCCTGTGAGGCGTCGTCGACCGGCACGTCCACGATCGAGGCCTGGAGCACGCGCGCGTCGAGCACGCGCGGCTCGAGCGAGAAGCGGTGCCGCGCGAGGTCGACCGCGGCGGGCGAGAAGTCGACGCCCGTGTAGCGCGCGCCGGCGCGCGCGAAGTTGACGCCGTCGGTGGCGATGCCGCAGCCCAGCTCGAGCACGTCGCGCCCGGCCTGCTGCTCGAAGCGCGCCAGCTCTTTGATCGCGGGCTCGAGCGCGTAGCGGTGGCGCTCGACGGCGGCGAAGAACTCGGGGCTGCCGACCGGTTCCTTGGAGAAGCGGAAGCCCGGCTGGTAGCTCGTCCAGAACGCGCGGCGCTCCTCCGTCGTCTCAGCCATCCCGACCTCCCGTCAGCTCGTGCTCGAACACCTCTTGCAACTGCCGCGCCGCGGCGCGCACGTCGAACTCGGCGGCCACGCGCTCGCGGCCGGCGCGCCCCATCGCCGCCCGCTCGCGCGGCGAGGCGGCGATCAGCCACGCCAGCGCCTCGGCGAGGCGATCGGCCCGCCCGGGCGGCACGAGCCGACCGTGCACGCCGTCGGCGATCAGCTCCGGGATCCCCATGATCGTCGTGCTGAGCACCGGCAGCTCCATCGCCATCGCCTCCATCAGGACGACCGGGATCCCCTCGGCGAAGCTCGGCAGGCAGAAGAGGTCGGCCGTCGCATAGTGCGCCCGGATCTCGTCCTGTCCCACCGCCCCGGCGAACTCGACGCAGTCGGCGACGCCGAGCAGTTGCGCCGCGGCCTCGAAGTCTGCGCGCGCGGGCCCGTCGCCGACCACGACGAGGCGCACCGACAGGCCTCGGCCGCGCAGCTCGCGCAGCGCCTCGAGCAGGATCGGCAGCCCCTTCTTCGCGACGAGGCGTCCGACGGTGAGGATCGTCGTCGGTGCCCCGCCCGCCCGCGCGGGGCGCTGCGCGGGCGGCGCGTACACGTCCGGGTCGACGCCGCAGTGGACGACGTGCAGGTGCGACCAGCGCTCTCGCGCTGCGAGCGTCATCAGCTGGCTGCGGCCGAAGTCGCTGATCGCGACGGCGAAGCGCGCCCGCGCGAGCTTCTCGCTGAGCGCGTACTGCTCGACGTTGTAGAACTCGACCGGCCCGTGGACCGCGAGGCTCCATGTGAGACGGCCCCTCCGCATGCGCTCGTAGTGCGCCACGAGCATCGCGACGTCGGTCGCGGAGTCGGCGAACTGCGCGTGCAGGTGCGTGACGCCGGTGGCGCCGCAGTGGCGCTGGACGATCATCGCCTCGGCGAAGTAGAAGAGTCGCCACAGGCGGTTCCGCGCGCCGGGCGGGCTGGTGCGCAGCGCGAGCGCGAGCGTGCGCAGGTACGCGGCGGGCGCGCGCGCCAGCGCGGCGAGGTGCGCGGCGAGGAGCCGCCGCACGGACGTCGGCAGCACCGCGAACGTGCTCGCGTGCTCGCGCCGGTCGGCCTCCGAGAGCAGCTCGGCCTCGGCGGCGCTGTGGATGCTGATCGTGCGCACGTCGAGGCCGCGGCGGCGCAGCTCCGTCACCTCGCGCAGGATGAACGCGTGCGAGACGGCCGGGTAGCGACCGACCAGGTAGGCGATGTGCATCAGCCCGCACCAGCCGCGTCGACGAACTCGCGATGCCACAGCTCGTGGACGAGCAGCGTCCAGATGCCCTGCGAGTGATCCTCGACGCCCGCCGCGTGCCGCTCCAGCAGCGCCGCGACGCGCTCGGGGCGCAGCTGGCCGCGCTCGCGCGCACGGGGGTCGAGCAGGATCTCGCGCGCATAGCCGTGCAGCTCGCCCCGCAGCCAATCCGCGAGCGGCGGCTGGAAGCCGCGCTTCGGCGCGTCGAGGATCGCGTCGGGCACCCAGCCGCGCAGCGCACGCCGGAAGGCGACCTTCTTCTCGGTCCCGCGCACCTTCTCGTCGGCGGGCAGGGCGGCGGCGAACTCGACGAGCTCGTGGTCGAGCAGCGGCGAGCGCGCCTCGAGCGAGGCCGCCATCGAGGCGATGTCGACCTTCGCGAGCAGGTCGTCGGGGAGGTAGCCGGCCATGTCGGTCGCGAGCATGCGGTCGAGCGGATGATCCGCTCGCGCCCCCTCCCACGCGTCGACCATCAGCCGCTCGGCGCGGTCGCCGTCGAGCTGAGCGCGGTACTCGTCGGTGTAGAGCTGCTCGCGGCGCAGCCCCTGCAGGTGGGCCATGTAGGCGAAGTAGCGCCGCGCCGGGTCCAGCGGCAGCGTCTCCCCCAGCCGCCGGATGCGGCTGGGCCAGCTGTCGATGCGCCCGTTCGCGGGCACGGCGAGGGCGGCACGGCCGGCGAGCTGTCGCAGCGGCAGCGGGATCCGCCCGAGCCGCGCCGCGGCGACGTTGGCGACGTAGCGTGTGTACCCCCCGAAGATCTCGTCGCCGCCGTCGCCGTTGAGCGCCACGGTGACGTGGCGGCGCGTGACCTCCGAGAGCGCGAACGTCGGGACGGCGGTCGCGTCCGCGAACGGCTCGCCATGGTGGCGCACGATCCGCGGCAGCAGCTCGACCGCGCTCGGCTCGACCATCAGCTCCGTGTGCTCGGTCGCGAACCGCTCGGCGACGACGCGCGCGAGCGGGAGCTCGTTGAGGCGCTCGCTCGCGAAGCCGATCGAGAACGTGCGCACGGGCGACGAGGACGCCTCCGCCATCGCGGCGACGACGGCCGCCGAGTCGACCCCGCCCGACAGGAACGCGCCGAGCGGGACGTCGGCGATCATGCGCCGCCGCACCGCCGTGCGCAGGCGGGCACGCAGCTCCTCCGACAGCTCCGCCTCGCCGCCGACACGGCGCTTCGGCACGTAGTCGAGCCGCCAGTACCGCTCGCCGCGCGTGCGGCCGTCCTGGTGCACGAGCAGGCTCGCGGGCGGCAGCTTGCGCACCGCGCGGAAGGCGCAGTACGGCGATGGGACATAGCGCAGCGCAAGGAAGAGGTCGAGCGCGTGCGCGTCCGGCGTGCGCGGGATCGACGCGTCCTGCAGCAGCGCCTGCAGCTCGGACGCGAACGACAGCACGCCGTCGCGCTCGGCGTAGAAGAGCGGCTTCTTGCCGAGACGGTCGCGCGCGAGCACGAGCCGACGCTCGCGGGCGTCCCACACGGCGACGCCGAACATCCCGATCAGGTCGTGCACGAAGTCGAGCCCGCGCTCCTCGTAGAGGTGCGCGATCACCTCCGTGTCGCCCTGCGTCGTGAAGCGGTGTCCCTTCGAGCGCAGTCGCGCGCGCAGCTCCGCGTGGTTGTAGATCTCGCCGTTGAGCACGACGGCGACGGTGCGGTCCTCGTTGAAGACCGGCTGGTCGCCGGTGACGAGGTCGATCACGCGCAGGCGGCGGATGCCGAGCCCGATGCCGTCGTCGACGTGGATCCCCAGGGAGTCGGGGCCGCGGTGCTCCATCGCGCCGCACATGCGCTCGAGCAGCTCGCGCGGCGGCGGCGTGCCGTCGGCGCGCGCCTGGCCGGCTATGCCGCACACGCGGCTCTCCTGCGCCTCCGTGCGTTCACAGCGCCGCGAGCACGTCGACGATCCGCTCCGCGGCGCGTCCGTCCCACAGCGGCGGCACGTGCGTGCGCCGTCTGCGCACCTCGGCCAGCAGTGCGGGCGCCTCGCGGATGCGCTGCGGGTCGAGGCCGAGCAGCACGTTCGTGCCCAGCTCGACCGTCACCGGGCGCTCGGTGTTGTCGCGCAGCGTCAGGCAGGGGACGCCGAGGTAGGTCGTCTCCTCCTGGATCCCGCCGGAGTCCGTCAGCACGCCGGCGGAGCGTGCGACGAGCGCGAGGAAGTCGAGGTAGCCGAGCGGCTCCAGCAGCCGCAGCGGGCCGTCGCCGTCGAGTGAGATCCCCTCCGCCGCGATGCGCGCGCGCGTGCGCGGGTGCACCGGGAAGACGACCGGCAGCTCCGCCGCGACCGCCTGCAGCGCCGCGACCGCGTCGTGCAACAGCGGACCGTCCACGAGCGCCGGCCGGTGCAGCGTCACGACCATGTAGCCGCGCTCCGGCAGCCCCAGCTCAGAGACGACCGGGTTGCCGTCGATCCGCTCCCGCATCGCCGCGAGCGTGTCGATCATCGTGTTGCCGACGTAGTGCACGCAAGCGTCCGGCCGTCCCTCCGCGCGCAGGTGCTCCCGCGCCTCCGGCGAGTGCGTGAAGAGAAGGTCGGAGACGGCGTCCACGACGACGCGGTTGAGCTCCTCGGGCATCGTGCGGTCGAACGAGCGCAGGCCGGCCTCGACATGCCCCACGGTCAGCCCGAGCTTCGACGCGACGAGCGCCGCGGCCAGCGCCGAGTTGACGTCCCCCGGGACGAGCACGACGTCGGGTCGCAGCTCGGCCAGCAGCGGCTCGAGCCGCTCCATCACGCGTGCCGTGGTCTGCGCGTGGCTGCCGGCGCCGACCTCAAGGCGATGGTCCGGCTCGCCGACGCCCAGCTCGCCGAAGAAGACGTCCGACATGCTCGCGTCGTAGTGCTGGCCGGTGTGCACGAGCACGTGCCGCAGCCCGTCCGCTCGCCCGGCGATCGCCGCCGCGATCGGCGCGATCTTCATGAAGTTGGGCCGCGTACCGACGACCGAGAGGATCGTGCGTCGAGCAGCCATCGGCGGATCATAGACGCGTTTGTCTCTCGTCCGCCGCGCGTTCGCGCGCGTTTGCGGCGGCGAGGTCCGCCAGCCCCCGCGCGACGTGCGCGTCGCACCACCGCAGGTACGGGACGTGCGTGCGGCCTTGCGCCCAGCGACGCCATACCGCGCGGCCGTCGCGCAGCGTCGCGTCCAGCACGCGCGCGGCGACGCGGCGCGGCAGCCACGGGTTCACGAGCCCGAGCTCGCGCAGCGCGACGAGCGCGCTCAAGCCGGTGCCGGCCGCGTGCGCGTCCTCCGGATAGGGGCGCTCGAGCCACAGGTGCGCCTCGCCCTGGAGGCCGAAGAAGCCCTCGTAGGAACGAGCTCCGCGCGCGAGCGCCACGTCGACCGCCGCGTCGACGTCGCGCAGCTGCGCGAGCGCCAGCAGCACGAAGCCGGTGTGGAAGGAATCGCGCCATTCGAGCCCGGCCCCCTCGCCGTACGCCCAGGAGCCGTCGACCGCCTGCGCCGCGAGCGTGCGCTCGACCGCGCGGCGCACCGCGTCGCGCGCGGCGGCGTCGTCGCGCAGGCGACTCCACACGAGGCGCGCGGCGAGCAGGTTCGCGTTGTGGATGACCGCGTCGCTGTGCTCGTGGTAGGAGAACGTCCCGTTGCGAGGCTCGAAGGCGTGCTCGAGCGTCCAGCGCGCGGCGCGGTCGGCGCGCGCGCCGAAGTGCGCCTCGCCGAGGCGCCGCTCCGCCTCGGCGAGCGCATCGCCGACGAACGACGTGACGACGACGTTCGGCGCCCACGCGGGGTAGAAGCTCCAGCGCGTCTGCACGTCGAACGGGTAGCCCCACGCGTCGCCCGTGTGCTGCTCCACCAGCAGCCGCAGCGCCAGGACGCCCTCGTCGCGCAGGCGCGCGTCGGGCGCGACCGCGTCGAGCCGCAGCGCGGCCTGCCCGAACAGCGCCAGCGCCTTCGGGATGCGCGGATGCTCGTGACGGCCGTAAAGCCGGCGGACGTCGAACGGCGCGCGCGCGTGCAGCTGGACGATCGCCTGCCGGCGGCGTGGCCCGCCGCGCAGCGCGCGCGGCCACGGATGCAGCAGCCCGTCGTAGGGATCGGGCCCGCGCCAGGCGGCGGCGGCCGCCGTGTGCACGAGCTCGCCGGCCGCCGCCACCACGGCTGGCTGCAGATCGCGTTCCGGCCAGGCGGCGGTGAGGGGACGTGGCGGGGCGACAGGACGGACGACGTCCAGCTCGCCCGTATCGTCGGCGTCATAGGCGCGGAGCTCCTCGAGCGGATCGGCGAGCGGCGCCGACCGCGACTGGCGTCCCGTCCACACGACGCCGGCCCACAGCCACAGCATGAGGTTCTGGAAGACGGTCGGCGGGACGAAGCTCTGCTCCACCAGGAAGAAGGCGAACAGCGCCGCGAGGCCGGCACGCCACAACATGAGATCGGGCGGGCCACGGCTCAGCAGCGCGCCGCCGACGCCCAGCAGCAGGCTCGCGATCCACAGCAGCGCACCGACGAGCCCCAGCTCGACCGCATACGTCAGGACGACGCTGTGCAGCGGCTCGTCCGTCGCGGTCAGCGGGTAATCCGCGCTCTGTCGCAGGTACGGCTCGTTCACCTCCGTGTAGCGCGCCCAGCCGACGCCGAGCAGCGGCCGCACCTCGATCATCGCGACGGCGGTGCGCGCGAGGTTCTTGCGGTCCCAGACCGTTTGCTGCTGATCGCTGCGACGGGACACCTTCGTGCCGAGATCCGGGATCAGCAGCAGCGCCGCGACGATCGCCGCGGCCGTGAGCGCGGCCACCGGGACCAGCGAGCGGCGCGCGCGACCGGCCGCCGCCAGCAGCACGAGCAGGCCGACGGCGGTGCCGATCCACACCGAGCGCTCGAGCGTCAGCAGCGTGCCGAGCAGGCACAGCACCGCGACGCCGACCGCGAACGCGCGCCAGCCGCGGCTGCGCCACTGCTGCATCGCCACGCAGCACGCGAGCCCGCACGAGAAGAGGCCGAAGCCGTTCGCGACCGCGTCCGCGAACGGCCCGCGGCCGTAGCCGAAGTGGATGCCGAAGTCGGGATCCGCGATGTAGCCCGGCAGCACCAGCGCTCGGGGGCCGGTCATCTCGAACAGCGTCGTCAACCCGAGGTAGGCGCCAAGCGCGACGAGCCCCTGCAGCAGAACCGCCCGCTCGCGCGCCGTCGGGAACACGACGGGCGCCAGCGTGAAGACGAGGAACGGCAGGATCCCGAACGTCTCGAACAGCTGGATGCCCGGTACGCGCTCGAGCAGCGTCTCCGAGACGAGCGCCGACGCGGTGGCGTAGGCGGCCGTCGCCAGCAGCAGCCAGTGCGCCGCGGCGAAGCGCAGCGGCGGGCGGTCGCGCATCGCCGGGCCGCGCAGGACGACCGTGAGGATTCCGACGATCAGCAGCAACCGCTCGGGCGCGAGCGGCCCGGGGATCCCAACCTGCTCCCAGTTGCCCGCGAACGGCGCCGCGACGATCGCGAGCGTGAAGACGTAGTGCGGGGCGGCGTTCCACGCCAGGTACGCAAGCGCCCCCAGCACCGCGACCACGATGACGGCGCCGACGACCAGCGAGCGCGACGTCTGCTGCGCCGCAAGGGCGAGCAGCACCAGCGTCGCCAGGCCGGCGCTCCCGAGCTTGAGCCATGTGCGCGCCGCCGTCGGCATGACGCGAGGCGGCTAGCGGGCGCGACGACGGGTGCGGCGATTCGCGAGCAGGCTCGCGAGCGCGGCGCCCACCACGAGGCCGGCGACCGCCCCCGCGAGCCCGTAGAGCTGTGCCGTGGGAATGCGGTCGCTCGAGGCGGTGCGCGCCACGACGAACGTCTTGACGACGGGCGCGGTGCCCTCGCTCTGGATCACCGTCTGGTACTGCGCGCTGAGCGCCTCGCGGCGCAGCCGCGCGGTCTCGAGCGCGGCGATCGCCTGCAGCCGCTCGGTCGGCGAGGCGGCGCTCCCTGCGCGGTCGATCCCCTGCTTCGCGGCCAGCTCGCGCTGATACGCGGCCGAGGCGGCGCGGTAGTCGGCGAGGATCGTGTCCCCCTCCTCGTCGCGTGCGGTCTGCGCGTTGACGTAGCCGGCGAAGCGGCGTGCGGCGGCGTTGGCGAGCGTGATCGCGTCGTCGGCCGACGGGCCCTCGGCCTCGATCCGGATGACCGTGCTGTCCGGGACGGGCGTCGCGGAGATGTTGCCGACGACGTAGCCGGTCGTCGTGTCGAGCTGTCGCGCCAGCGGCTCGGCGATGCCGTCGGAGTCGATCAGGCGGCTCTCGCTGGCGGCGAGCTCACGCGCCGCCTGGATCGCCCCCGGCAGCTGCCCGACGCTCGGCGAGAGCGCGCGCACGACGTTCTCCGCGGTGGCGGTGTAGACGGGGGCGCGGCGCAGCCCGTACGCGACCCCGAGGCCGGCGAGCAGGACGACCGGCAGCAGCGCGGCGACCGCGTAGCGCCGGATCGCCTCCCCGATCGGGACGTGCATCGCGGGGAGGCGCGACTCGCTGGGGGGGGAAGGCGAGCTGATCGTCGACACGGGACTCTCCTCTGGCTCTGCGGAGGGACGCCGCCGCGCAGCCGCGCGACATCATAGGTGGCGCCGTCTCAGCGTGAGCCAGCTCTCAGGTCCATCCGCAGCACGCGCAGCGAGCGCCATGGGAAGCGCGCGAGCAGGTCGGACGGATAGCGCCCGCCGAAGAACCCGCCGGCCACGCCGGGGCGATAGGGGTTCGTGCCGGTCGGCGTCGGGTCCTCGCCGTAGAAGCCGATCGCATGGCGGCTCTCGTCGCGCACGATGATCCCGTAGCGCTGCGCGGCGAGCGCCATCATCTCGGTCAGGCGCGACAGCTTGAGCGCGCGCACGTCGAGCGCCGGGTCGAGCCGCAGGCGCGCGCCCTCAGGCAGGCTGAGGGGATCGGGGTTGCGGCCATCCGTGCGCTGCGCCGGCCACGTGTGGACGTTCGCGCGCGCGAACGGCACCTCCATCGCGAGCGCATGGTCGATCCTGCCCGCTCGCAGCTCGGCGAGCATCATCGTTCCCGCGATCAGCGGCAGGCTGGACGCGCTGGCGCCCCAGTTGCGGGCGGCCCCCGGCCACGCGCTCGCGTCGAAGTAGCCGGGATTGGTGGAGACGCGCCCGATCGCACCGCCCCACGCGGCATGCCAGCCGTCCGCCTCGCGGCGTGCCTTCCAGAACTCCCACAGACGATCCGTCGACGGCTGGTACACCGTCAACTGCGCATCCGTGCCTCTCGCGGGCAGCGCACCGGCGGGAATCGGGACCGCCCGCAGCGCATCCTGCAGGCTCACGCGCCACGCGGCGGTCGGGTCGTCGAGCGCCACCCGCACGGTCGGCTGCTGAGGACCGACGACGTAGAAGGGGGTCGAGTAGCTCGTCGTGCTGATCCACGGGCCGGTCCCCTCGCGCCCCTCCCGCGCGGCCTCGGCCGCCAGGGCGGCGACGAGCTTGGCCGAGCTCGGGTCGATCGCGGCGTCGCGCGCGAGCGGACGGTTCCACACGCTCGTCGGCGCGAACAGGCGATGGGCGGCGTCGGCCGCGTGACCGCGGGCGCGCGATCGAGCGGACGCCGGATCGGCCACCAGCAGCAGGAGGAGCACCGACAGCATCAGGAGCGTCAGGAGCGCACGCCCGCGCCACGCACTGTTCCTCGGCGACATCCCCGCCCGTATCGGACGCCGAACGTGACTGGTGAAGCGCGGCGGCGCCACGATGGACGGCTTTTCAGCGCGGCGACCTGCCGCCGCGCCGCAGGTCCATCTCCAGGATCTGCACGTGGCGCCAGGGGAACCGCGCGAGCAGCTCGTTCGGGTAGCGGTGGTGCATGAGGGCGGGGTACGGGTTCCTACCGGTGGGCGCCGGATCCTCCGCGAAGAAGCCGATCGCGTGGTGGGTTTGGTCGCGCACGATCATCCCGTAGCGCTGCGCGGCCAGCGCCATCGCCTCCGTGATGCGCGGCAGGTAGAGCGAGCGGATGTCGAGCCGCGGGTCGATTCGGAGGTGCGTGCCGGCGGGGATCGCGTCGGGATCGGGGTCGCGACCGTCGGTGCGCTGGGCCGGAGGCGTGTAGACGTCCGCCCGCAGGCTCGGCATGTTGACGGCGAGCGCATGGTCGATGCGACCGCGCTCGAGCTCGGCGATCGTGATCGTCCCGGCCGCGACCGGCAGGCTCGTGGCGGTCGCGCCCCACCACGAGTGCGCACCCGGCCATGCTCGCTCGTCGTAGTAGCCCGGCGACTGCGAGACGTGCTCGATCGCCCCACCCCACACGGCGTGCCACCCGTCCGCCTCGCGCCGCGCCCTCCACAGCTCCCAGAGGCGGTCGCTCGCCGGCTGCCAGATCGTCATGTGCGCGTCGGTTCCGGCGGCCGGCCGGGCGTCGGCGGGAAGCGGCACGGCGCGCAGCGCGCGGCGCAGCGTGCGCGCGAGCGGACGGGCATCGTCGAGCGCGACGGGCACCGTGGGCTGATCGGCCGGAACGCGGTAGATCGGAGTGCTGTAGGAGGTCGTCTGGAGCCATGCGCCGTCGAGCGCGCGCCGCTCGCGCTCCGCCTCGCGCGCGAGCGCGGCCACGAGTCGCGGCGAGCTCGGGTCGAGCGGCACGTCGTCCGGCAGCGGCGCGTTCCAGACGCTGTCGAGCGCGAACAGCTGGGCTCCCGGCAGGCGCTCCGGGGTCGTCTCGACGGCCGGCGCCGGTGGCGGCCGCTCCGCGCCACCGCATCCGACGAGGCCGAGCACGACGAACGCGATCGGGATCGCGCGGACGGGTCGCCGCCGCATGCGCGGTGAGGTTACCGATACGCGCCGGTCGAGAAAGTCGGTTCGGCGGAGCCTCGAACCGGCGGCCGGCACACCTGCGCTGTGGTAGGAATGCGCTCGTTGATCGAGCCATCATGAGGATGCTCTCCCCCACGGTCCCCGCCGGCGAGCCTGCTTCGCGCGCTGAGGTGCTGTCGTGCGCGATCGACCGCGTCGACTTGGCCGGTGCGCTCTCGCGCTGCGAGGAGTCGATCGCCTCGCGCCGCTACGTCCAGCACATGGCGATCAACGCGGCGAAGCTTGTCGCGATGCGCGACGACGCCGAGCTGGCGCGCGTGGTCCGCGGCTGCGAGCTGGTGACGGCCGACGGTCAAGCGGTCGTGTGGGCCTCGCGCGTGCTCGGCGACCCCCTGCCCGAGCGCGTGGCGGGCATCGACCTGATGGAGGCGCTGCTCGCGCGCGCTGCCGCACGCGGCTACCGCGTCTACATCCTCGGCGCGCGCGCCGAGGTGCTCGAGCAGGCGGTGCGGCGGCTGATCGAGCGTCATCCGACGCTGCAGATCGTCGGCTACCGCGACGGCTACTTCGCTGACGACGAGGAGGCCACGGTCGCTGAGGCGATCGCGCAGACGCGACCGGACGTGCTGTTCGTCGCGATGAGCTCGCCGCGCAAGGAGCTGTTCCTCGGCCGCCACGGACCGCAGCTGGAGGTGCCGTTCGTGATGGGCGTCGGCGGCGCGATCGACGTCGTCTCGGGGATCACGAAGCGCGCTCCGCGGATCGTGCAGCGGCTCGGACTGGAGTGGCTGTTCCGCCTGCTCCAGGAGCCGCGCCGCCTGTTCCGCCGCTATGCCGTGACGAACGCGCGCTTCGTCGAGCTGGTGGTGCGCGAGCGGCTGCGCGGGCGCGGCCGCACGCGCCCGCTCGCGTCGCAGCGATGAGCCTGCGCGCCCGCGCCCTCACGCGCTCGTTCGGCGGGCGCGCCGTGCTGGCGGGCGTAGAGCTCGACGTCGAAGCGGGCACGCTCGCGCTGCTCGAGGGCGCCAACGGCGCCGGCAAGACGACGCTGCTGCGCGTGTTCGCGACCGTCGTGCGACCCGACGGCGGCAGCGCCGAGGTCGCCGGGCACGACGTCGCGCGCGCGGGCGCGCGTGTGCGCGAGCGCATCGGCGTCGCGTTCGTCAACGAGCGCAGCCTCTTCTGGCGCCTGTCGGGGCTCGAGAACCTGCAGCTGTTCGCGCGCACGCGCGGCGTCGCGCGCCGCGACGTCGCGCGACAGGTCGACGGGCTGCTGGAGGAGCTGGCGCTCGGCGAGATCGCCCCGCGGCGCGTCGCGGACCTCTCGGCGGGGCAGCGGCAGCGTCTGATCCTCGCGCGCGCCGCACTCGGCGAGCCGACGGCGCTGCTGATCGACGAGCCGCTGCGCGGCCTCGACGAGGCCGGCATCGCCGCCGTGCTGGCGTTCCTGCGCCGCCGCGCGCAGCGCGGCGCGAGCGTGCTGGTGGCGACGCCGAAGGCGGACGAGCTGGAGCGCGAGGCGGACGTGCTGCTGCGGCTGCACGACGGACGCGTCGAGCCCTGGCACGCGAGCGAGCGAGCGCCGGCCTGATGCGCACGCTCGAGATCGTGCGCATCTTCGCGCTGAAGGACCTGCGCGTCGCGCTCACCTACCGGCTCAGCTTCGTGCTGGGGATGGCGGCCGCCTTCTACGGGCTGCTGTCGTTCTACTTCGTCACGCGCGTCGTCGGCGACAGCCCGACGGTCGGGACGCCGGACGACTACTTCCGCTTCATCGTGGTCGGCGTCGTGCTGTCGAACATCCTGCGCGCGTCGGTCTCGACCGCGGCCGCCAACGCGCGGCGCGACCAGATCGAGGGCACGCTCGAGGTGCTCGCCGCGCAGCCTGTCTCGCCGCTCGCGCTGGCGCTCGGCTGGTCGGCGCTGCCGGTGATGCAGGCCGTGCTCGACGGGATCCTCACCGCGGTCATCGCGATCCCGCTCGGCTTCGCGGGCTTCTCGCCGAACTGGATCTCGACGCTCGTCGTGCTGCTGGTGGCGGTCGTCGCGTTCCTCCCGATCGGCTTCCTCGGCGCCGCGCTCGTGCTCGCGATCCAGCAGGGCGTCGGCGTGATGGGCTTCGTGACCGCCGGGCTCGCGCTGACGAGCGGCGCCGTCTTCCCGGTCTCGGTGCTGCCGGGATCGCTCCAGTGGATCTCCGACATATCCCCGCTGACCTATGCCCTCGATGCGATGCGCGGCGCTCTGCTCGACGGCGACGGGCTCGGCACGCTGCTGAGCGACGGCCTCGGCATCTTGCTGATCGAGTGCGCGGTGCTGCTGCCCATCTCGACGCTCGTGCTCGCCGGCGCACTTCGCTATGCCCGTGCGCGCGGCACGCTCGCACGCTTCTGATGGCCGCCGCGGACCGGCCGATCGCGCCCGAGCAGGAGCTCACGCTGCTGCTGGCCGGCACGACGTCGCTGCGCGAGCGGCGGCGCGAGCGGCTGCTGCGGCTGGCCGCCGCGGCCGACGCAGACGCGCTCGAGGCCTTCCTGCGCCACGTCGGCGTGCTGGCGCTGCTGGGGCGGCGGCTCGAGCAGCTCGTCGGCGATGCGCTGCCGGACGGCTTCCGCGCGCGGATCGAGGCGCATGTCGCCGACGCGCAGCGCCAGGGCGTCGCCCAGGAGCTGCTGACCGTGCGGCTGCTGGCAGCGCTCGAGGCCGCCGGCGTGCGCGCGCTGCCGCTCAAGGGGCCGCTGCTCGGCGAGCGCCTGCACGGCGACGCCGGCGCGCGCCTGTCGGCCGACGTCGACGTCCTGGTCGCGCACGAGCAGCTGGCGCACGCCGAGCAGGTGGTGCGCGGACTCGGCTGGCGGCTCGAGCCGCCGCGCGAGCCGGGCGACGCCGCGACGCCGGTCCTGCACGAGCGGCTCGTGCACCCGCAGGGGCTGCCCGACGTCGAGCTGCACTGGCGCGTGCACTGGTACGAGGCGCGCTTCTCGGCGGAGCTGCTGGCGCGCAGCGCCGCGGGCGCGGACGGCTGGCTCGTGCCACGGCCCGACGACGAACTGGCGATGTTGCTGCTGCTGTACGCGCGCGACGGCTTCGCCGGGCTGCGGCTCGCCTGCGACGTCGCCGCATGGTGGGACCGCTACGGCGCCGAGCTCGGTCCGGACGGCGTCGGCGGGCCGGCTGCCGCGCATCCCGCGACGGCGCGCGCGCTCGCGACCGCGACCGTCGTGGCGGAGCGGCTCGTCGGGCTGCCGGCCGAGCGCGTGCTGCCGCGCGCGCAGCTCGCACCCGCCTCGCGCGGCGCGCTGCGGCTCGTCAACTGGTCGCTGCGCGGCGTCGAGGAGCAGATCAGCGCGAACGTCTCGCTCGCCGACTGGCTGATGGCGCCGAGCGGGCAGTGGCGCGCGCTCGCGCGCCGCAACGTGCTGCTGAGCCGCCGCGAGCTGCGCACGCGCTGGCCGCGGGCGGCCGCGACCGGCGGCGGGCGCCTGCGGCTGCGCGTCGTGCATGCGGCGCGCGTCGCGGGGCGCTACTCGATCGCGACCTGGACGCTGCTGCGCGGCCGCACGTGGGCGCCGTTGCCGTCGCCGCCGTCGGGAGCGCTCGATGGGCGCTGAGGGGTCCGCGCCGTCGCGGCGCGGCGTCTACGGCCTCCACCTGCCGGACCTGCCGGCGGCCTCAGAGCTGCTGCTGGAGGCGCCGCCGACGTGGATCGACTGGCGCGTCGAGCGCCGCGTCGACAACGGGGGGCACCGCCGGCGAAGCCGGTGGTCGGAGGAGTTCGTCGCGGCCGACCGCGCGCGGCTGCGCGCCGAGCCGCACGGCTGGGTCGAGATCGAGCGCGCCGGCGCGCTCGCGCGCTTCCACTTCCCGCAGCCGCCGACCGACCGCGAGCTGGTGCACCCCTACCTCGCCGCGACCGCCGGCGTGATCGCGCGCTGGCAGGGGCTGCAGTGCTTCCACGCCGGCGCGTTCGTTGTCGACGGACGCGCGTGGGCGCTGCTGGGCGCGAAGGGCGCGGGCAAGAGCTCGCTGCTTGCGCAGCTGGCCGCGCAGGGCGTCCCGGTCCTGACCGACGACGTGCTCGTCGTGCGTGGGACGCACGGCCTCGCGGGGCCGCGCTGCATCGACCTGCGGCGTGCGTCGGCGGCGGCGCTGGGAGGCGGCGAGCCGCTCGGCGTGGTCGGCACGCGCGAGCGCTGGCGCCTGCCCCTCGGACCGGTCGCGGCGGAGGTGCCGCTCGGCGGCTGGATCCGACTCGACTGGGGCGAGGGCGACGTCGCGCCGATGCCGGCGAGCGAGGCGCTCGCCGTGATCTTCGCCAGCTTCACGCTGCGGCTCGAGCCGGTCGACCCGCCGGCCCTGATGGACCTGCTGGCGCTGCCCGCGCTCGTCGTGCGACAGCGTCAGCGCATCGAGGAACTCAGCAGGACGGCAGACCGCCTGCTGGCATACCTCGCGGAAATGTCGCTTGGCGCGCGCTAGGAAGCGTTCTTGAGCGGGCCGTAGCCGATGAGGAAGTCCCCGTCGGTCGGTCCGCCGAGCAGCTTGTTGCGCAACGTGAGTTCGCTCAGGGTCCCGAGGACTCTGATCGCGGGGGGCTCGTATGCGGTCATCGACGACTCCATTCGTTCTCTGCCAACCGTGACAGTTGCGGCGCAGACTATTGAAACTCCAGGACGGCGTCAATCGGGAGCCGCAAGCCACGCCCGCTGCAGCAGCGCGAAGCTGTGCGGATCGGGCCGCTCGCGCGACCACTCCATGCGCAGCGCCTCCACGTCCACGCTCGTCGGATCGACGCCGCCACCGTCCCATGCGGCGACGAACGCGCGCGCTCGCGCGGTCCAGAAGGCCCCGTCGAACGACGCCTTCGAACGACGCGCCAGCAGCTCCGGCGGCAGCAGATCGCCGACGATTCCCGCCAACGCCCGCGCCCGCGATCCAAGCCCGATCGCGCCGCCGGACGCCGCGCACGCGGCGAGCACCTCGGGCGCCGCGAGCGGACTCCCGACCAGCACGTCCGCGGCCGCGCCGAGTGCCTGCTTGCCGGCGAGGTTGCACTGCAGCGCACGACTGGGCCACCACCACTCGGTCAGCGCGCGGTCCCACCGCAGCGGCTCCCGCACCTCCCACGCGGCGTATGCGCGTGCCAGCCGACGCCGCGCCGCCGGGCGGATCCAGCCGTAGCGGGAGAAGCCCCGGCGGCGTGCGACGACCTGCGCACGCAGGCGGCGCGGGGCGAGCCCGAACGCCAGCGCCGGCAGGTCGCGCGGGCGCGGAGCGCGATGGCGGCGCAGGAGGTGCGCGGCCGTCGCGCGGTGCAGCGGCGCGAACAGCTCGTCGCCGCCGACGCCGGTCAACAGCGCGCCGCCGGCCGCGCGCTCGACGAACGGCAGCTGGAAGTGCCCGTTGAACGGCACCAGCGGTCCGTGACGCCGTAGCAGTCGCTGCGCGACCGGCCCGACGACGTCGAGCTCGTCCGACCACTCGAATCGCAGCCAGTCGTCGAGGCCGACGTGCGCGACGATCTGCTCCTGCCAGGCGGTCTCGTCTGCCTCCATGACCCCCGGGAAGCGGTGCGTCGCCGGGATCGGCGGCGGCAGCCCCTCCCGCCGCGCCACGTGCGCCGCGAGCGCCAGCACGACGGACGAGTCGACGCCGCCCGAGAAGGAGACGAGGCACGGCGGCCGCCGCAGCGCCGGCAGCACCGCCTGCTCCAGCGCGACGCGCGGCGTCGCGCGCACGCCGGCGAGCGCCGACGCCGGCGTCGCCGGGTCGAGGCCGACGGGGATCCCCCACAGCGTCTCGAGCGGGGTCAGGCGCAGCGCGTCGCTCACGCCCGGCAGCGGCGCCGCGTCGCCCACGTCTCAGGCGCGCGGTCCCACGCGCGTGAGGATCTCGTAGCCGCTGCCCTGCGCCGCGGCGTCGTAGCGGTCGATCCAGGCGTGCGCGTCGAGCGCGTCGACGCCGCCCGCCACGCCCACGAGCACGTCGTGCGGCTGCCGCCGCGCGAGCAGCCAGCGCTGCACGACGAGCGAGCGCTCGAGGCAGGTGGCGCGACGCAGCCGCAGTGCCAGCTCGACGCCGCGCACGCTCGCGCGCGGCGCCGCGCGCGGCGGCAGCACGCGCGCGTCGAGGCCGGCACTCGGCAGCTCGCGGCGCAGCCTCTGCAGCGCGCACAGCGCCCAAACGGCCGAGTGCAGCGTCGGCAGCGCGCCCGTCGCGAGCCGCCGCAAGCGCCTAGGCACGTGCGTCGTCCGCCAGCAGGCCGTGCCCGCGCAGCAGCTCGACGAATGCTCCGACGTCGCGCAGCGCGTCGTCCTCCGCGAGCCCGTACGCCTCGCGTAGGCAGGCGACGAGCCGCTCGCGGTCCGCTCCCTCGACCAGCTCGCGCCACAACAGCGCGCCGGACCCGTTGATGCCCATGTAGACCCACGTGCGCTTGTCGAGCACGATCACCTCACCCGCGACCTCGCGCCACATCAGGTGCTCGAGCTCGAGCGCGAGCTCGGGCACGGTGGGATCTCCGGCACCGCTCTCCACGGGCACAGCGTACTTCCAGCGCGGCGGCGGGGATGCGGTTCAGCGGGCGAGGATCCGCGTGGCGGCGGAGGCGGGGTCGAGGCGGCGCTCGCACACCTCGTCGAGCAGCCGCTGCACGCCCGGGTCCTCCCGGATCGACGCCTCCAGCTCGCGCCGCATGCGCGACGTCGCGATCGCGACGACCTCGTTCATGAGGTTGCGGCGGCGGCGAGCGAGCAGCGTGCCCTCCTGCTCGATGTGCGCGCGGTGCGCCTCCATCTGCTCCAGCAGCTCCTCGACGCCTCTGCCGAACGCCGCCTCCGTCTTGACGATCGGCACGCGCCAGCCCTTTTGCTCGCCAAGCGACAGCACGCCGCGGATCTCGCGCACCATCGTGTCCGTCAGCGGATGGTCGGCCTTGTTGACGACGATCACGTCGGGGATCTCCATCACGCCCGCCTTCAGCGCCTGGATCGAGTCGCCCGACCCCGGCATCAGCACGAGCACGATCGTGTCGGCGTGGTCCATCACGTCGACCTCCGCCTGCCCCACGCCGACCGTCTCGACCAGCACCACGTCGCGGCCGGAGGCGTCCATCAACAGCGCCGCCTGGAGTGCCGCCTCAGAGAGGCCGCCGAGCGCGCCCCGGTTCGCCATCGAGCGGATGAAGACGCCGGGGTCGAGGAAGTGCTCCGAGAGGCGGATGCGGTCGCCGAGCAGCGCCCCCTGCGTGAACGGCGAGGAAGGGTCGATGCTGAGGACGCCCACGGTGCGGCCGCGTGCCCGCTCGCCCTTCGTGAGCGCTCCCAGCAGCGTCGACTTGCCGACGCCGGGCGGGCCGGTGAAGCCGACGACGGCGGCACGGCCGGTGTGCGGGTAGACCTCGCGCACGAGCTCCCAGCCCTCCGGGCGGTCGTCCTCGACGAGTGTGATCGCGCGCGCGAGCGCGCGCTTGTCGCCCTTCAGCAGGCGCTCCGCGAGGGTCGGGTCGGCGCTCATGGGCCGCGCATGATCGCACGGGACGCGGCGCTGGGCGGCGGGGCCGGTGCATACCATGCGGGGCGATGGACTCGACGCTCGCGCCGCCCCCCGTCGACCTCCCGCGCGAGGTCCACCCCGCGCCGCCGCCGCCGCACGGCGGGCCGCTCACGCTGCTGGGCTTCATGCGCCGCAACGGCATGCTCAACCGCCGCTACGCCGCACTGCTGCTGCGGCTCGCGTGGCTGAAGCTGCGCTGGCGCGGGCGCCTGCAGACCGACGGGATCGCGTTCGTCTGCCCCGGCGTGACGTTCGAGATCGGTCGCGACGCGCGCGTGGTGCTCGGGCGCTGGTCCTGGCTCGGGCACGGCACGAAGGTGCGCGCCCACGAGGGCGAGGTCCTGATCGGCGCGAAGACGGTGCTCGGGCAGGACTGCACGATCTCCGCCTACCAGCACATCGCGATCGGGCGCGAGTGCATCGTCGCCGACCGCGTGATGCTGATCGACTTCGACCACGGCGTCGTCGAGGTCGAGCGGCCGATCCGCCTGCAGGGCATCTACAAGCGCGACGTGAACGTCGGCCACAACGTGTGGATCGGCTATGGCGCCTGTGTCCTGCGCGGCGTGACGATCGGCGACAACGCGGTGGTCGGGACGAGCAGCGTTGTGACGAAGGATCTGCCGGAGAACGCGGTCGCGGCGGGCGCGCCGGCTCGCGTGCTGCGAATGCGGGACACTCCGCGGGTGATGAGATGGGCGTGAACGGCTCCCCTCCCGCGATCGCGCTGCGCGGGGTCGTCAAGCGCTTCGGATCGATCACCGCGGTCGCCGGGCTCGACCTGGAGGTCCCGCCGGGGATCTGCTTCGGCCTGCTCGGCCCCAACGGCGCCGGCAAGTCGACGACGATGCGGATGCTGACGGCGCAGGCGATCCCCGACGAGGGCACGATCGACGTCCTCGGCTACACGATTCCCGAGCAGTCGAAGCTGGCGCGCGCCGAGATGGGCGTCGTGCCGCAGCTCGACAACCTCGACGTCGAGCTGACGTGCCGACAGGTCCTGACCGTCTTCGCGCGCCTCTACCGCGTGCCGGCGGACGAGCGCGAGAGAGCCGTGCAGCGGGCACTGGAGGTCGCGAACCTGACGGAGCGCGCCGACACGCAGGTCGACCTGCTGTCGGGCGGCATGCGCCGGCGCCTGCTGATCGCGCGCGGGCTCGTGCACCGGCCGCGGCTCGTGCTGCTCGACGAGCCGACCGTCGGGCTCGACCCGCAGGTGCGCCAGGAGCTGTGGTCGCTGATCGACCACCTGCGCGCCGAGGGCACGACGGTGCTGATGTCGACGCACTACATCGAGGAGGCGGAGCGGCTCGCCGACACCGTCGAGGTGATGGCGAGAGGCAGGATCGTCGCGCGCGGCAAGCCGGCCGACCTGGTGCGCGAGCACGCCGGGACGCAGACGCACGAGGTGTACGGCCCGCCGGCGCGGCTGGAGGAGCTGCGCGCCCAGGGCGAGGCTGCCGGCTGGACGACGCGGCGCTCCGGTCCGGCGCTCGCGATCCTGCACGCCGAGCGCTACGACGGCGACCTGCCGGAGGGCGTGCGGCGCGCCGCCACGCTGGAGGACGCGTTCGTCGTGCTGACCGGAGAGGAGATCGAGTGAGCGCCACCGCCGAAGCCGGACAGCACGTCGGGACCGCGCCGACCGGACCGCGCGGCCGTCGCCGCCGCATGCACCGCATCGAGCCGGCCGCCGTGTTCGGCGTGATGACGCGCGACATCACGGTCTTCACGAGAAACTGGAAGACGACGACCTTCTCCTCGATCGTCGAGCCGACGATCTACCTGCTCGCGTTCGGCTTCGGCTTCGGCGCGCTGATCACGTCGATCAACGGCCTCGACTACGAGCAGTTCGTCGGCACCGGCGTCGTCGCGACGGCGGTCCTGTTCTCGTCCGCCTTCCCGGGGATGTACGGGACGTTCCTGAAGTACCGCTTCCAGCGCACCTACGACGCGTTCCTGGCCGCGCCGGTCGACGTCGAGGAGATCGTCTCCGCCGAGACGCTGTGGATCGGGATCCGCGCCGGCGTCTACGGCAACGCGCCGCTGCTGGTGGCGCTCGCGTTCGGGCTCGACCCGAGACCGACCGCGGTGCTGGTGCCGCTGATCTGCTTCGTGACGGGCTGCGCGTTCGTCGCGTTCGGCGTCGCGATCGCCGGCACCGCGAGATCGATCGACAACTTCAGCTACATCACGAGCGGCGTGCTGACGCCGATGTTCCTGACGGCCGGAACGTTCTTCCCGATCTCCTCGTTCCCGCCGGCGATCGAGGCGATCGCCCAGGTCAACCCGCTCTACCACTGCGTGCAGCTCGTGCGCGACGCGGTCGTGGTCGGGATCGACCCGCTCGCGGACCTGCTGCACCTGACGGTGCTGATCGTCTTCGGGGCGATCATGTGGGCGATCGGGATCCGCACGCTGCGCGGCAAGCTGATCGACTGACCGTGTCGGCGCAGGGCGGGCGGCTCCGGTTCTTCGTCGACATCGGGTCGCCGTATGCGTGGCTGGCGGCGGAGCGGGTGGCGGCGGGCGCGCTCGGCGACGACGTCGTGTGGGAGCCCGTGCTGCTGGGCGCGATCTTCCGCTCCCGCGGGTCCGGCTCGTGGTCGCTCACCGACGCGCGGAGCGCCGGCATCGAGGAGGTCGAGCGGCGCGCGGCCGCCTACGGCCTCCCGCCCGTGCACTGGCCGGAGCCGTGGCCGGGCAACATGCTGCCGGCGATGCGAGCCGCCACGGCCGCCGCCGAAGCCGGCTCCGCCCGCGCTTTCCTGCTCTCCGCGCTGCGGGCGGGCTTCGTCGACGGACGTGACTTGAGCGACCCGGCGGCGGTGCGCGACGCGGCGTCCAGCGCCGGCCTCGACGGGGACGAGCTGCTGGCGGCCGCGACGACGCCGGAGGTCAAGGCCGCGCTGAAGCAGCGCACTGAGCGCGCGATCGCGCTCGGCGTGCAGGGCGTGCCGAGCTTCGTCGTGGGCGGACAGGTGCTGTGGGGCGACGACCGGCTCGACGAGGCGGCGGCCGCGCTCAGACCGTGAGCCGCCGCAGGTCGCCGTAGATCTCGGCGGTCTGGCGCGCGATGTCGGCCCAGTCGAAGCGCAGCACGTGCTCGCTCGCCTCCGTGACCAGGCGGTCGCGCAGCGCGTCGTCGGACAGCACCCGCTCCATCATCCCGGCGAGCGAGACCGGGTCGCGCGACTCGAAGCGCAGCCCGACCTGCTCGTTCGGCACGACCTCGCGCAGGCCGCCGGTGTCGGCGACGATGCAGGGGCAGCCGGACGCCATCGCCTCCAGCGCGACGAGCCCGAACGGCTCGTAGATCGACGGCACCACCGTCAGGTCGGCGATGCGGTAGAGGGAGTGCAGCACGTCGTCGCCGATCCAGCCGAGGAACGTGCCGTGCCGCGAGAGCCCGAGCGCGTCCGCCTGGGCGCGCAGCTCGGCCTCGGCGGTGCCCGAGCCGGCGACGAGGAAGCGCACGTCGCCGAGCCGCTCGATCACGCCTGGGAGCGCTTCCAAGGCGATCTGGAAGCCCTTCTCGTAGACGAGCCGGCCGACCAGCAGCACGAGTCGCTCGTGCGGCGCCGCGAAGCGGGCCCGGAGCGCGTCGAGGTCCTCGACCGGCTGCAGGTCGAGCGGGTCGATGCCGTTCGGGATCACCGCGATGCGGGCCTCGTCGAGGCCATAGATGTCGGCGACGTGGTCGCGCATGTAGTGCGAGCAGGTGATGACCGCGTCGGCGCTGTTGGCCATCCACGTCTCGACGCCGTGGATGTGCGACTGCGGGTGCTTGTCGACCCACCCCTGATGGCGGCCGTACTCGGTCGCGTGGATGGTCACGACCCACGGGCAGTCGAGCCGCTTGGCGAGCTGGTCGCCGGCGGTCGCGACGAGCCAGTCGTGCCCGTGGACGAGGTCGAAGTCGTAGCGCTCGCCCAGCTCGATGCCGGCGGCCAGCATGTCCGCGTTCATGTGCTCGATCCAGGCGACGAACTCGTCGAGGTCGCGCGGCTTGCCCGGCTCGGGCACGCGGTGCACATGCACGCCGCACATCCGCTGCTCGCCCGGCATCGCGCCGTCGCCGCGCGTCAGCACGTGCACCTCGACGTCGTGCTGCACCAGCTGCTCGGACAGCTTGCGCACGTGCCGCGCGAGCCCGCCCTCGATCAGCGGCGGGTACTCCCAGGAGAGGATGAGGATGCGGGTGGAGGCCATCGGGGAGCTGGCTCAGCGGCCAGTGCGACCGGCCGCAGTCTAGTCCGCGCGTGGCGCCGGCTCGCCGGTCGCGGCCCGGCGATCTCGGCGAGCTGAGCCGCGCGGCGGTCGATGATCCCGACGATCCGGTCGAGCACCGGATCGTCCCAGCCGTCGTCGACGAGGATCGTGCGGGCGAAGCGCGCGGCTTCGGCCGCCTCGCGCGCCATCGCAAGGAGCCGTCTGCGCACCGTCGCGCCGCCGAGCCCCGCCACCTCGCACAGGCGGTCGAGGTGGCGCCGGCGGACGTAGTCGGGCCGACGTTCGCCGCCGATCGCCATCGCCGCCTTGCGCGCGAGGTTCGGGTAGGCGAGCGTGCTCAAGACGTCGTAGAAGGGCGCGAGGCCGGTCTCCTCGGGCGAGCGCAGCAGCGAGAAGTTCTTGCCGTGGGCGTCGTGGTTGCCGACGAGGAAGTTGAGCGCGACGGCGTCGAGCAGCACGAGCGTGTGCGCGGCCGGCACGCTCGTCGCGCGCCGCACGAGCGCGAAGCAGTCGGCGAGCGACGGACCGCCCTCGACCTCGTACTTGCGCTCGGAGGGAATGCCCAGCGCCTGACAGAAGTCCTCCTGGTGGAGCCGTCCGAAATCGCCGTCCGGCTGCCGGAAGCGGTCGTAGCGCTCGACGAGCAGGTACGCGTGGCGGCCAGCGCGTCGGGGCTGCGCGGGTACGGTCGGGACGCCGAGCCGGCTGCCGAACAGCAGACAGAACGCCTCGTTGACGACGGTTCCGTCGAAGCGCGCGATCGGCATCTTGAGGATGTGCGTCGAAGGCTGGCGGCCTGTCGTGATGCCAATGCGGTCGCCGTCGACTATCACGGGCAGCTTGTCCTGCGCGCCGGCGAGCGAGAGCCGGATCTCTCCGTCCTCGCCGGCGAGCATCGGGTGGTCGGGCAATCTCGCGATCAGCTCGGCGAGGCGTGCGTCGTCGAGCCAGTCGATCGCCGGCTCGCCCCGCTCGCGCCGGTCGCCCGGCGGCGCGAGCGTTATCGCGCCGGCGCAGTCGCCGCCGATCGCGGCAAGGAGCGCGAAGTCGTTGCGCTCGCTGACGCCGAGACGGCGCGCCAAAAGGCGGCGCGGCTCGCCCTCGGGCAGCAGGCCGCCGAAGTAGGCGTGCACGACGCCGGGCTCCGGCTCATGGTCGAGCGGAAGCGACTGGGACAGCGGTGGACGGGCTGCGGCGACCCACGTCGGGTCGTAGGCGAAGCGCAGGCCGTCGCGCTCGTCGACGAGGATGCCGGCCCGCTCGCCAAAGCAGAGCACATCAAGCGTCGACGCCATCGGCCCTCCCGTCGTCGAGCTCGAGCGAGATGCCGAGGACCGCGAGCACGCGCAGCGTCGTGTCGAGCCGCACGGTTGGCTTGCCGCGCTCGAGCTCGCCGACGAAGCGGGCACCGGTCCCCGCGGTGAGCGCGACGTCCTCCTGGCGCAGGCCGTGCCTGCGCCGCACGTCACGCACGGCGCGCCCTACGTCGGTCGATGTCTCGATTCGATGCCGCACTTCTTCCCTTTCGGGAAGATTCCAGCGGTTCCTGCGGACGGAACGCGAGATCTTCCCGTACGGGAAGCTGACTACGCCGCCAGCGCCGCCTCGAGCGCCGCGCGATGGCCGGCTGCTCGCTCGCGCGGGTAGGAGCCGGCGAGGTCCCGCGTGACCTGGAAGGCCCAGTCGCTCGACTGCAGCAGCAGCAGCTCACGCTCGGCGGCCGGCGTGGACGGGCGCTCGCGCACGAGCGCGCGCAGCTCGGCGACGCGCGCCTGCCACGCGAGCTCGGCAACCTGCGGCCCGTCCCACGTGGAGAGGTCGCGCGGCGTGCCCCAGGTGGTGGTGGGAAGGCGGCCGGCGCGCACGTCGGCCGCGAAATGCGGCCCCACCCGCCCCGGCTGCGCGTCCGCGAGCGCGCGTGCGAGCGGCACCGACTTCTGCCGCTGGAGCGCCTCGTCGAGCGGCGCGAGCGCGAGCCCCTGCCGCTCCGCCTCGTCGAACACCGCGCCAAGCCACGCGATCCCCTCGTACCACCAGTGGCCGAGCAGCTCCGTGTCGAGCGCGCAGACGGCCAGCGCCGGGCGGCCGAGCTCCCGCGAGCCCTCGTCCAGCCGCGCGATCGCGCGGGCCACGAAGTCGGCCGCGTCGGCGCGCGCCTGCGCGAGCGCGGCCGCGTGGTCGTACGTGGCGCCGTCGTTGCGCCAGACGCGGTGATGGTGGACCGTGAACGCGTGGTAGTCGCGGTACGCGGCGTGGGACGGATAGCCCGCCTCGCTCCACACGAGCTCGATCGTGGCGCGGTCGATCGGCACGAGCAGCGGACCGTCGTCGGTCGCGATCGGCGCCAGCTGCGCCGGCGCGCCGTGCCCGAGCACGTCAGTCAGGTCGACGCAGGTCGCGTGGACGCCGGCCTCCTCGAGCAGCGGGTCGAGCCACGGTGCGTGCGCGCACTCCGGCAGCCAGAAGCCGCCCGCCCACTCGCGCGCGGCGTCGAAGCGCGCGCGGTGCGAGGCGATCCCGCGCTCGAGCTGGAGACGCACGCCGGCGTCGGTCGACAGCAGCGGCAGGACGGCGTGCGTCGCGGACGAGGTCCAGCTCGCGTACGAGGCAAACGCGCGCAGCAGGTCGTCGCCGAGCGCCTCGACGCGCGTCAGCGCGCGCTCGTAGTCGTCGGCGGCACGCTCCAGCTCGCACGCCCAGCGCTCGTGGCCGGCTCTGCGGCAGCCGTCGACGTCGAGCGCGTGCGTCTCGCGCCGCACTTCGCGCAGGAAACGCGCGAGCCGCTCCGGAACGCCCGGCGCGGCGAGCTGATCGCACAGCACCGGCGTGAGCGAGAGCGTGAGCGGCGCTCCGCGCTCGCCGAGCATGTCGAGCAGCGGCAGGTAGCAAGTCGAGACCGCCTCCCACAGCCACTCCTCGCCGAACGGCCACGTGCCGTAGCCCTCGACGTAGGGCATGTGCGTGTGCAGGACGAGCGCGAGCTCGCCGCGGTGGTTGCGCCTCACGCCCGGCAGACTGCCAGGAAGTCCAGCGCGCGGTCGAGATGGGTGGGTGGGCCCGACTTCAGCGCGAAGTCGCTCGCGGCGATCGCCGGCGTGAAGCGGTCGTAGAACGATCTCGTGATGCCGAGGGCTCTGTGGACGCGGTCCCAGCCGAGCTGCAGCGCAAGCGCGTGGACGCGCAGCTTCCGCGCGTGGAAGAGCCCCCACAGCTCGACCTGGTCGAAGCGCGCTTCACACAATGCCCGGAATTCTTCAGCGCGGTACTCCTTCACGTGCCACGGGTTCTCCGACTTCTCGGCGCCGGGCGGCGCGAGCGTCAGCAGGTTCGGCGTCGAGATGTAGGCGACGCCGCCGGGCGCGAGCATCGACTTGAAGTGCTCGAGGATCTCCCCCGGGTTCCGCACGTGCTCGATCGTCTGCAGGAAGACGACCGCGTCGCATTCCGCGCTGAACGTCTCGACGAGGTCGCGCTCGAAGCGCAGGTTCTGGCGCACGTAGCGCAGCCGCGCGTGCTCGTGCGCCTCGGGGTTGGCGTCGACCCCGACGACGGAGGCCGCCCCGCGCGAGAGCACCTCGGAGCCGTAGCCCTCTCCGCACGCCATGTCCACCACGCGCTTGCCGAGCGTGCGCGCCGCGATCCACTCGTAGACCACGAGGTGACGCCGGTACCAGTAGTTCTCCTCCGGCACGTCCGGCAGCGTGCGCTCGCCGGTCAGCGCCAGCGGTGGGACGCCCTCGGGCTGGTTCGACTGAACGTAGGCGGTGCTCATGAGAGGGGCGACACAGTAGAGTGCCGCGCCGCATGGAGGCTCCACGCACCGACGAGGACATCCGCGACGTCAACACGCGCTACCACGACGTCGCGGCGGACAGCTACGACGCCAAGTGGGGCATCGACTTCGGCGAGCCCGGCCGGCAGCAGGTGCTGATGAAGCTGCGCAAGGTAGTCGGGTCGGCCGCCTTGGAGCGCGGCTGGCAGCGGTCGCTGGAGATCGGCTCCGGCACCGGCTACTTCTCGCTGAACCTGCTGCAGGCCGGCGTGATCGGGCAGGCGACGTGCACCGACATCTCGCCGGGAATGCTGGAGACTCTGCGTGGGAACGCCGAGCGGCTCGGGCTCGACGTCGAGACGGTCGCGACCGGCGCGGAGGTGCTGCCGTTCGAGGACGCCTCGTTCGACCTCGTGCTCGGCCACGCGATCCTCCACCACATCCCCGACCTGTCGAAGGCGTTCGCCGAGTTCCACCGCGTGCTGAAGCCCGGTGGGACGGTCGTCTTCGCCGGCGAGCCGTCGCGTTACGGCGATCGCATCGCACGCGTCCCCAAGCGCGGCGCGGCGGCGGTCGCGCCACTGTGGCGGCGGGCGATCGGTGCGCGGGCGGCGGGAAGCGTCTCGAACGGCAACGGGAACGGGCACGACTCGCACGCCGCGGACCACGCGCTGGAGCGGTTCGTCGACATCCACGCGTTCGCGCCCGCCGACCTCGCGGCGGCGGCGCGCCGCGCCGGCTTCGCGGACGTGACCGTGCGTGGCGAGGAGCTCGTCGCGAACTGGTTCGGCTGGACGAACCGCGTGCTGGAGGCGACCGCCGTCCCCGAGGACGTGCCGTGGGGCTGGCGCCAGTACGCCTACCGTGGCTACCTCGCGCTGCAGCAGCTCGACCAGCGGCTGCTGGAGGGCCGGCTGCCGGCGGCGATCTTTTACAACCTGCTGATCGCCGGCCGCAAGGCCTGAGGCCGCCTCGCCGCGCGGGCACCGCCCGCGAAGCGGGTGGTCGGCGTCCTCGATCGCTCGCCTGCCTTAGCAGGCCACGCTCCCTGCGTCCTTGCCAGGCACAACGATCCGGCGCTCAGTCGCGAGCTTCGCGGCCTCCAGCGCGCTGGTGACCGCCGGGTCCGACAGCAGCCCGGGGGCCGCGACGCTGTCGCCGCACAGGAAGACGCCGTCGCCGCGCTCGATCGCGGGGCGGTCGCGCCAGCTGGTGCCGGGCAGGTCGAGCGCGCCGGAGCGGCCGTCGAGCAGCTGCCGGCGGCGGAACGTGACACGCTCGCGCCAGTCGCCGAAGCTCGCGTCGAGCAGCGCCTCCAGCCGGTGCTCGCCGTCGTCCGTCGTCTCGCCCGGCCGGAGCGGCATCTGCGCCTGCACGAGTGCGTGGCCGTCCGGGGCGAGCGTCCCGTCGGGGATCGAGTACGTCTCGATCCAGCCGGCCTCGTCGAGGTCCCAGACGACGAACGGGGTGCGACGCGTGCCCGTGAGCCCGAGGTCGAGCGCGACGGTGCGGCCGCCCGGCCAGTCGAGCGCGTCGTCGCCGAGCAGGGCGGCGGCGTCGCGCAGCTCCGTCGCGACGATCGCGGGTCCGTCGCTCGGCAGCTCGCTGACGCGCGTGCGCGTCTCGATCCGCACGCCGCGCTCGCGCGCGCCCCGCTCCAGCACGTCGATCAAGGCGCTCCAGCCGCCGCGCACGTAGCGCGCTCTCGGCGGCAGGTCCATGAATGCCTGGCGGAAGCGCGTCCACACGAAGCCTGCCGCCAGCTCGCCGGGGTCGTGGTGGAACGCGAACACGCCGCAGGCGCGCGACAGCAGCTCGGCGGCCTGCTCGCCGCAGCGCTCGGCAACCCACGCGCGGAACGACACGTCGTCGGGCGCCTCGCGCACGCGCCACAGCCGCAGGACGGCGCGCGAGAACGCGAGCGGCGGCGTGCGGCGGCGTGCGCCCGCGGCGCGGAAGAAGATTCCGCCCATCGGCGGGCGCGCGACCGGCGGCAGCAGCTCGCGCTCGCGCAGGAAGCGCCACAGCGTCCCGTTCGCGTACAGCACGTGCGGGCCGAAGTTCGCGACATACGGCCCGTCTGTGCTGCGCCCGCGGCCGCCGAGCCGCTCGTGCGCCTCGAGCAGACGAACCGGCGCGCCGGACTCGGCGCAGGCGATGCTCGCGACGAGGCCGGCGATGCCACCCCCGATGACGGTGATCTCGGTCATGTGAACGCTCCCGCTTTGCAGTGCTGGACGCTACGGTAGCTTCGATGCGGACCATCCTCCAGGACCAATCCAGGCCATCCGAACCGGACCAATTGCGGTGGAGCTGCTGCTGACGCTCACACGCGGAGACGGCGAGCCGCTGCACGCGCAGCTCGAGCATCAGCTGCGCGAGGCGGTGCGCGACGGACGCCTCGCGACCGGCGAGCGGCTGCCGGCCACGCGCGTGCTCGCCGCCGAGCTCGGCGTCTCGCGCGGGGTGGTCGTCGAGGCATACGCACAGCTGACGGCGGAGGGCTACCTCCGCACGCGCCGCGGCGCCGGCACGACCGTCGCCGCCGCCTCGCGACCCGTCACCGCACCGGCGCCGCCACCGTTCCCGCGTCCGATCGCCGAGGACTTCCACCCCGGCACGCCCGAGCTCGCGAGCTTCCCGCGCGGCGCTTGGCAGCGCTCGCTGCGGAGCGTCATGCGCAGCGCTCCCGACGAAGCGCTCGGCTATGCCGATCCGGCCGGAACGCACGAGTTGCGCAGCGCGCTTGCGCGCTACCTCGGACGCGCGCGCGGGGTCGCGGCCGATGGCGCGAGCGTGATCGTCACGAGCGGCATGACGCAAGGGATCGCGCTCGCCTGCCGCGCCCTGCGCGCCCGCGACGCGAGCCGGATCGCGGTCGAGGATCCCGGCTTCTTCGTCCACCGCGCCGTCGTCGCGCACTGCGGGCTGCGACCGGTGCCGGTGCCGGTCGACGCGCATGGGCTGCGCACCGACGCGCTCGCCGCCGTCGAGGCGGACGCGTTGCTCGCGACGCCCGCGCATCAGATGCCGCTCGGCGGCGTGCTGGCGCCCGAGCGGCGCGCCGCGCTGCACGAATGGGCAGAGCAGCGCGACGCGTACGTGATCGAGGACGACTACGACGCCGAGCACCGCTACGACCGCGAGCCGGTCGGCGCGCTGCAGGGGCTTGCGCCCGAGCGGGTGATCTACGCCGGCGGCGCGAGCAAGCTGCTGGCCCCCGCGCTGCGGCTCGGCTGGCTCGTGCTGCCGGAGGCGCTGCGGCCGGCGATCGCGTTCGAGAAGGGTCTCGACGACCTCGGTACCGCCACGCTCTCCCAACTCGCCTTCGCCGACTTCCTCGAGCGCGGCGAGCTCGACCGCCACCTGCGGCGGATGCGCCCGCGTTACCGCGCGCGCCGCGACGCGCTGATCGCGGCGCTCGCGCAGGAGCTGCCGAGCTGGCGGGTCGGCGACGGCATTGCCGCCGGGCTGCACGTCGTCGCAATGCTGCCGGAGGTGGTCGACGAGGCCGCGTTCCTCGCAGCCGCGGCCCAGCGCGGGATGCGACTCCACGGGCTGTCGTGGTTTCGCTCGAACCCGGCCTCGCCGGCCCCGCCCGGGCTCGTGCTCGGCTTCGGCAACGCGAGCGAGCCGGCGCTCGCGCGCGCTGTCGCGCAGCTCGCGCAGGTGGCGGCGACGGTGCCGGGCGCGACTGGGGCGGCTCAGTCGGACGATGCCGCCGCGCGGTAGCGCTCGAGCGCGCGACGGCGCTCCTGCGCATGATCGACGACGGGCGCGGGGTAGTCACGTCCGATCGCGCAGCACGCCGCGGCCTGCTCCTCGGCGCTCATGCGCCACGGCTCGGAGAGCCGCACGTCCGGCACGTCGCGCAGCTCCGGCACCCAGCGACGCACGTACACGCCGTCGGGATCGTGGCGTCTCTGCTGGAGGGCAGGGTTCAGCAGCCGCCGGAACGCCGGCGCGGGGTCGACGCCGACCGAGGCGATCCACTGCCAGTTGCCGTTGTTCTGCGCGACGTCGCCGTCGAGCAGCCAGCGCATGAACCACGCCTCCCCAGCGCGCCAGTCGAGCTGCAGGTCCTTCGTCAGGAAGGAGCCGACGACGAGCCGCGCGCGGTTGTGCATCCAGCCGCTGGCGCGCAGCTGGCGCATGCCGGCGTCGACGAGCGGATAGCCGGTGCGGCCCTCCTGCCAAGCGGCGAGCAGCTCCCGATCGTCATCCCAGGCGAGCGCGCGCATGCGCGGCTGGTGCTCCAACAGGCGGTTGTCCGGATGATGGAGCAGCACGTGCGCATAGAAGTCGCGCCACGCAAGCTGGCGCACGAAGGCGGCGGCGCCCGCGCCGCCGTGCCGGCGCGCGCGCTCCTCCACCTCGCGCGGCGAGAGCGTGCCGAAGCGCAGGTGCGGCGACAGCCGCGAGGTGCCGCCGGCGAGGCGGTCATGACGCTCGCCGTAGGCGGCGAGATCGCTCGCGAGCCAGCGCGCGAATGCCTCGCGCGCCGTGCTCTCTCCAGGCGCGACGGCCGGCTCGGACAGCTCGTCACAGGCGCTCAGGCGCAGGTCGGCGAGCGCCGGGAGCTCGCCGCGATCCAGCCCGCGCGGCAGTGCCGGCAGCCGCGCCGGCGCCCGGTGGACGGTGCGGCGCTCGAGCGCGCTCCAGGCGCGATGGAACGGCGTGAAGACGGCGAACGGCGTGCCGGAGCGCGTGCGCGGCCGGCCGACGTCGGCGACGAAGTTGCCGGGCCCGGGGATCGCCTCGACGCCTCCCTTCCGCAGCGCCTCGCGCACGCGGCGGTCGCGCGCCAGCGCGTACGGGGTCGCGTCGCTTGCCCAGTAGACGGCACGGGCGCCGGTGGCCTCGGCGAGTGCCGGCAGCTCGCGCGCCGCGTCGCCGCGGCGGACGACGAGGCCGCTGCCGCGCTCGCGCAGCGCCCCGGCCAACTCGCGCAGACAGTCGAGCATGAAGGCGGTGCGCGGAGCGGACGCGAAGCGCCCGTGCAGCAGCACGGGATCCAGCACGAAGGCGGGGAGCACGCGCTCGTTCGCCGCGAGCGCGGCGACGAGCGGCGGATGGTCGTGGACGCGCAGGTCGCGTCGCAGCCAGACGATCGCGGTGGTCATCGCTGGCGCAATACGTTCGCGGTTCGCGATCGGTTGCCGCGCGCCGACACCTTGGCGCCGCGCCGCCGCATGGAACCGGCCGGCGTTGCCAACCCGGCATAGACTTGCCGCATGCCGGGCGGCCCGCTCCGCGACTTCCCCCTCTTCCCGCTCGGGATCGTGGCGCTGCCCGGCGAGGTGGTCCCGCTGCACGTCTTCGAGGAGCGCTACAAGACGATGATCGAGCGCTGCCTTGCCGACGAGAGCGAGTTCGGGATCGTGTGGCTGTCCGACGACGGCTTGCGCGAGGTCGGTTGCGCGTGCGAGATCACCGAGGTCGTCGAGCGCGACGACGAGGGTCGCCTGAACCTCCTCACGCGCGGCACGCGTCCCTTCCGACTGCTGGAGCGGGAGGACCACCTGCCGTATCCGGCGGGCGAGGTCGAGTTCCTGGCCGATCGCGAGGAGGCGGCCGACGGCTCGCTCGCCGCGCTCGCACGCGAGACGTATGCGGAGCTTGTGCAGCGCGCGACCGACAATCGGCCAGAGCCGCTCGAGCTGGCGAAGATGAGCGCGTACGACATGGCGGCGA
This sequence comes from uncultured Actinomycetes bacterium, assembly GCA_963770165.1. Taxonomy (GTDB): domain Bacteria; phylum Actinomycetota; class Thermoleophilia; order Solirubrobacterales; family Solirubrobacteraceae; genus Conexibacter. The sequence continues at coordinate 323,507 of CAVYOK010000002.1, read as the reverse complement.
CCGTCGACTTCGGGCTGGACGCGAAGCAGGGCCTGCTCGACATGCGCTCGGAGAACGCGCGCCTGCGGCTCGTCACGCGGCTCTTCCGCGCCGCGATGAAGCGGATGGAGTTCGTCTCGCACGCGCAGGCGCGAGCGCGCTCGAACGGCAAGGTGCGGTTCGGTTAACGACCCGCCCGGCCATGCGGATTCACTATCGCGCAAGCCCACACACGTCTTGTGCGACCGCGCGCGTGAAGACGATCACAGGCGCGAGCTCGGGTCTGCGGGCCGCATCGACGTCGCTGAACGTGACGGTGCCGTCCTGCGTGCGCAGGCGGTAGCGCAGCAGCGAGCCGCGCGGTGCGGGCAGCGTGAGGTCGTCCTGCGCCTCGTCCGCGAGGTCTCTCGCGAATCTGCGCGCGTCGAGCAGCCGTCTCGGCGGCAGCTGCCGCGCCTCCCCGCCGTTGCAGCGCACGGTCCCGCCGTCGTTCACGAGCAGCGTCAGTCTCGCCCCCGGCAGCGAGCCGGTGCGCTGCAGCACGAACAGATCCGGATAGTCGGCGCCGCAGCCGACGAGCGCAAGCGCACCGGCCAGCGCCGCGAGCCCAGCCGCGCAGCCCCTCACGCCGCCACCGCCGCGCCGCCCCGCCGCGGATCGCCGCCCCCGGACAACGCGCCGGACCGCCGATCGCGCTCGACCGCCTGCACGCCGCCGAAGAACAGGTTCAGCGCGCGGAAGCGCGCGATGCCGTGGCCGTCCGCCTCCAGCGCGGAGACGTCGACGCCCGGCTCGGCGTAGACGACGCCGTCCTCGAAGTGGATCCGCGGCGCGCGCACCGCCTCCCCGGCGCGCATCCCGCGGTCGACCACGGCGACGATCGTCTGCAGGATCGCCGAACGGATCCGGTTCGAGCCGGCGCTGCCGAGCACGAGCTCGGGAACGCCCTCGCGCAGCACCGCGGTCGGCGCCATCATGCTCGGCATCCGCCGACCGGGCGGGAATCTGTGGAAGCCGAGCGGGTTCAGGTCGTGCTCGCCGAGCATGTTGTTGAGGTGGATGCCCGTGCCCGGCACGACGATCCCCGCCCCCTCGCCGTTCGAGCACGTGACGCTGCACGCACCGCCGGCGCCGTCGATCACCGCGACGTGCGTCGTCGAGCCGAGCCGGCCGGCGAGGAAGCGCTCAGCGAAGCCGGACTCGTCGAGCCCGTCGAGGAACGCGGGCGTGCGCTCTCTCTGCGACGCGTCCATCGCCGCGACGAGGTCGTGCAGCGACGGCGGGCCGTCGGCGCGGTCGAGCAGCGCGAGCGCAAGCGCGATCAGCGTCCCGCCCGCCGACGGCGGCGGGTTCGTCAGCACGTCGCGGCCGCGGTAGCGCGCGCGCACCGGCGCGCGCAGGATCGTCTCGTAGGCCGCGAGGTCGGCGCGCGTCAGCAAGCCGCCCTGCTCCGCCATCAGCTCCGCGACCAGGGACGCCACGTCGCCCTCGTAGAACGGCCGCGCGCCCTCCGCCGCGAGCCGCTCGATCGCGTCCGCCAGCGCCGGCTGCCGGACCCGCTCGCCCGCGAGCAGGACCGGCCCCTCCGGTGCGTAGATCGCGCGCACCTCGGGCGTCAGCGTGACGATCCCTTCCAGGATCTCGACGACGTAGGCCTGCTGCTCGTTGAGCGGCACGCCGTCGCGCGCCAGCGCGGCCGCCGGCGCGGCCAGCTCCGGCAAGGGGATCCGCCCGAAGCGCTCAGCCGCCGTGCAGACGCCGTGCGCCATCCCGTACGTCCCGACCGACGCCGCGCCGACGTTGAACAGCTGCACCGCGTCGCCGAAGTTGACGTCGACCGGCACCAGCTCGGCACGCCGCGAATGGTCGGCGCCGCGCCCCGGCACCTCGATGAAGAAGTCGAGCAGGACGGGCTCGCGCTCGGAGCCCCGCCACAGCGCCTCGTCGTCCCCCGGAACGACCAGCATGTAGCCGCCTGCGCCGAGCCCGGTCAACAGCGGCTCGGCCGCGAACGACGCGAGCATGGCGCCGAGCGCCGCGTCGACCGCGTTGCCGCCGGCGCGCAGCACGTCCGCGCCGGCCTCCGCGCTGAGGGGATGGCCGGCTGCGACGACGCCTCTGCTCCCGGCCGCACGCTCGGTCACGGCCGGAGCATAGGTGGCGGGGGCGGTGGGCGGGAATCCTCAGCGGCGCGGCAGGAACTCGGGCACGTCGAGCTCCTGCGAGGAGCGCGCGCCCGCGCGCGCCGGCTCGCCCACGCGCGAGACGCGCGGCTCGCCCGCCGGCTCGCGCAGCTCCGTGCGGATGCCGGCGGCGCCGAGCTCGTCGCGCGCGGCACGGCGTGCGCGCTGCTCGCCATAGCCGGTCGCGACGACGGTGACCCACACCTGGTCGTCGAGCTTCTCGTCGACCATCGCGCCGAAGATGATGTTCGCGTCCGGGTGGGCCGCCTCGGAGACCGCCTTCGCGGCCTCGTTGACCTCCCACAGCGACAGGTTGGTGCCGCCGGTGATCGAGAGCAGGATCGAGCGGGCGCCCTCCATCGACGTCTCCAGCAGCGGCGAGGCGACGGCCTGCTCGGCCGCATCGATCGCGCGCCGCTCGCCGACGCCCATGCCGATGCCGAGCAGCGCGCTGCCGGCGTCGGACATGATCGTGCGCACGTCCGCGAAGTCGAGGTTGATCAGCCCCGGCAGCGTGACGAGATCCGAGATGCCCTGCACGCCCTGGCGCAGCACGTCGTCGGCGACGCGGAAGGCGTCGACCATCGACGTGCCCCTGTCGAGCACGCTCAGCAGCCGGTCGTTCGGCACGACGATCAGCGTGTCGACCTCGTCGGCGAGCGCCTGCACGCCGTCGTCGGCCTGCGAGCGCCGGCGCGAGCCCTCGAAGCCGAACGGCTTCGTCACGATGCCCACGGTCAGCGCGCCGACTTCCCGCGCGATGCGCGCGACGACGGGCGCCGCGCCCGTGCCGGTGCCGCCGCCGGCGCCGGCCGTGATGAAGATCATGTCGGAGCCCTTGAGCAGCGACTTGATGCGGTCGTACTCCTCCATCGCCGCGCGGCGGCCGATCGAGGGGTCCGAGCCGGAGCCGAGCCCGCGCGTGAGCGACTCGCCGATCGAGAGCGTCAGGTGGGCGCCCGACTGCTGCAGCGACTGCTGGTCGGTGTTGATCGCGAGGAACTCGACGCCCGCGACCTCCGCCTCGATCATGCGGTTGAGGGCGTTGACGCCGCCGCCGCCGACGCCGACGACGCGCAGCACCGGGCCGTGCTGGCCCGCGCGGCGAACGCTCTCGTCGCGCGTGTAGTCAGCGCGGGGCATGACGCGCGGCGCCTCCATCATGTTCTCCGGGATGTCGGAGGAGAAGGCGGCGCGCAGCCGCTCCTGCGGCGAGGGCGGCGCGATCTCGGGCTCGGTCTCGGCCGACGCGGTCGACGCGAGCAGCGACGGGTGCGGCGCAGCGGGCGCCTGGGGCGCCGCCGCCTGCTCGGCGGCAGCCGCGTCGTCGGCAGCAGCCTCCGTCGCGTCCGCCGCGTCCTCCTCGGTTCTCCGGAAGAGGGCCGCCAGCGGACCTTCCCGCATGCTTGCGCGTCTACTTGCCGCCATTGCCGAGGACCTCCTTCGCGAGCGCCCGATAGGAATGGGCCGCGATGCCGTCCGGGTCGTACTTGAGCACCGACATGCCCTTCACGGGAGCCTCGGCGAAGCGGACCGTCTTCTTGATCCGCGACGCGAACACGCGGTCCCCGAAGTTCTCCTCGAGGATCTCGATCGCCTCCTTGGCGTGCAGCGTCCGCGTGTCGAAGAGCGTGGGCAGGATGCCCTCGATCTCGACGTTGGGGTTGAGGTTCTCGCGGATCATCGAGAGCGTGTTCTGGAGCTGGATGAGGCCCCGCATCGACAGATACTCGCATTGGACGGGGACGATCACCTTGTGCGCCGCCGTGAGGGCGTTGATCGTGAGCAGCCCGAGGCTCGGCGGCGTGTCGATGAAGATGAAGTCGTAGTCCTCCTCGATCGCTCTGAACGCCTTCTGCAGCGAGCGCTCGCGGCCGATCTGCGCGGCCATCGCGATCTCGGCGCCGGCGAGGTCGATCGAGGAGCAGGCGACGTCGATCTCGCGCTTGCGGATCGCCTCGCGGATCGAGGTGTGGTGCACGAGCACGTCGTACATCGAGATCTCGACGGTATCGGGGTCGATCCCCTGCGACATCGTCAGGTTGCCCTGCGGGTCCATGTCGCAGCACAGCACGCGATGGCCCTCTTCCGCGAAGGCCACGGCGAGATTCAGCGTGGTGGTGGTCTTGGCGACGCCGCCCTTCTGGTTGGCGAACGCGATGACCTTGGCCGTGGAGCTCACAGCAGCCGTCTCCGATGCGGTCGGGAAACCATACGCGCCTCTATTCGCAGCGCTGATCGGGATTCCTCCTGTTGGTGGACGGCTAGATTCCCCGCCCCGTGCCCGCTCTCGCCGACAAGCGCCTCGTGTTCGTCACCGGGAAGGGCGGCGTCGGCAAGTCGACGGTCGCGATCGCGCTCGGGATCGCCGCGGCGCGCCGCGGGCTGCGCACGATCGTCGCCGAGCTGAGCGGGCAGGCGCGCGCGGCGGAGACGTTTGGGATCGCCCCGCCGTCCGGCGAGGAGGTGCGGCTTGCTGAGCACCTCCACGCGATCTCGGTCGACATGGAGCAGGCGATGGAGGAGTACCTGCACGAGCGCGCGGGCCGCCTCGGCGACCTGCTCGCCGCCTCGCGCGCGTTCCACGCGTTCGCGCACGCGGTGCCCGGCATGCGCGAGCTGCTGAGCATCGGCAAGGTGTGGGAGCTGGCGCAGGACAGACGGCGCGTCGCCGGCACGCAGCCGTACGACCTCGTGGTCGTCGACGCGCCCGCGACCGGGCACGCGCTCGGCGCCCTGCGGACGCCCGCGACGTTCGCCGAGATCGCGCGCGTCGGCCCGATCGCCCACCAGGGCAGCACGATCGACGCGACGCTGCGCGATCCGGCGCAGACGGCCGTGGTGGCGGTCGCGCTGCCGGAGGAGATGCCGGTGACGGAGACGCTCGCGCTGCGGCGCGGGCTGCGCGAGGCGATCGGCCAGGAGCCGGCCGCGGTCGTCGTGAACGCGTGCCTGCCGCAACGGCTCGGGCCGCGGCAGACGCGCACGGTCGCCGAGGCGCTGAAGCCGACGCGGGACCGCGTCGCGCACGCGGCGCTGCGCGCGACGCTGTCTCAGCAGGCGCGCGCGAGCGCCCAGCGCGAGCAGGTCGCGCGGCTGACGGAGGGGCTTGGCGGGACGAACGCTTCCCCGGGTGAGGTGCCGACGACGCTCGAGCTGCCCTACGTGTTCGCGCAGACACTCGGCGTCGACGCGCTCGACGGCCTCGCGGACCGGCTGGAGACGCTCCTGTGAGCGCCGGTGTCGCGGCCTGGCTGGAGGATGCGCGCGTTTGCGTCGTCGGCGGCTCGGGCGGCGTCGGCAAGACGACGACGTCGGCCGCGCTCGCCGCCGGGATGGCCGCGCGCGGGCTGAAGGTGGCGGTGGTGACGATCGACCCGGCGCAGCGGCTCGCGACCGCGCTCGGGCTCGACGAGCTCGACAACGAGCCGCAGCGCATCGAGCCGGAGCGCTTCGCCGCCGCCGGCCTGCCGCTCGGCGAGGGCGAGCTGTGGGCGATGACGCTCGACCCGAAGCGCACGTTCGACGACCTCATCGCCCGACTCTCCCCCGACGCCGAGACACGCGAGCGGATCCTCGCGAACCGCGTCTACCGCGAGCTGTCGGATGCGATCGCCGGCTCGCAGGAGTTCACCGCGATCGCGAAGCTGCACGAGCTTGCGCAGGAGGGCCGCTGGGACCTGCTCGTGCTCGACACGCCGCCGAGCCGCAACGCGCTCGACTTCCTCGACGCACCCGACCGCCTGCGCGCCTTCTTCGAGGGGCGCGCGCTGCAGACGCTGCTGCGCGGCGGCGGCGCCGGGATGCGGCTGCTCGGCCGCGGCAGCGGGCTCGTGCTCGGGCTGCTCAGACGCGTCACCGGCGCCGAGCTGCTGAGCGACCTGTCCGACTTCTTCCGCCTGCTCGGCGGGCTGCTCGGGGGGTTCCGCGAACGCGCCGCGCAGGTCGAGGCGCTGCTGCGCGCCCCCGGCACGACGTTCCTGCTCGTCACCTCGCCCGAGCGCGAGCCGATCGACGAGGCGCTCTTCTTCCAGCGCCGCCTGCGCGACGCCGGCATGGCGCTGGGCGGCGCGGTGGTCAACCGCGTGCACGTCGACGAGCTCGGCGGCGAGGACGGCGCGCTCGCCGACCTGCCGGCCCGGCTCGAGCGGGCGGCCGGCCTCTCCCCCGCGCTCGCGAAGCAGGTCGCCGCCGCGTTCGCCGACGAGCATGCGCTCGCGCGCCGCGACGCCGCGAACGTCGCGCACCTGCGCGCACGCCTGGACGCGCGCGTCCCGCTGCTGCACGTCCCGCTGCTCGACGGCGACGTGCACGACGTCGACGGCCTCGTGCGGCTGCACGCGCACCTGTTCGCCGACGGCTGACCGTTTGCTCCGCGCGGCGCGGCGTGGGATGCTCGCCCTTGTGCCGGCCGCCGTGCCCGTCACACCCGCCGATCGTGCAGCCCGCGGCAAGGACGCCCGCGCCGCTGTACCGCGCTCGTCGCACGGCGCCTGGGAGCCCGCGGCCGACCGTCCCGACCCGATCGCGCTGCTGGAGGCGCAAGCGGCGAGCCGCGTCCCCGAGCTCGTGCCGATCCGTTACGGGCGCATGTCCGTCTCGCCGTTCGCGTTCTTCCGCGGCGCCGCCGCGATCATGGCGGCGGATCTCGCGCCGACGCCCACGTCGGGGATTCGCGTCCAGCTGTGCGGCGACGCCCACCTGTCGAACTTCGGCGGCTTCGCCTCGCCCGACCGCGCGCTCGTGTTCGACCTCAACGACTTCGACGAGACGCTGCCCGGCCCGTGGGAGTGGGACCTCAAGCGGCTCGTCGCGAGCGTCGCGGTGGCGGCGCGCGATGCGGGCCTGCCGCGGCGCGAGCGGCGTGCGCTCGCGCGCGGCACCACGAGCGGCTACCGCGAGGCGATGCGCGCGCTCTCGCAGTGGCGCACGCTCGATGTCTGGTACGCCCGCATCGACGAGCAAGAGCTGGCGCGGCAGGTGCGGGCGCTGAGTGGCGCCGACGCGCTCGCGCGCTTCGAGCGCGGCACCACGAAAGCGAAGCGCAAGGACAGCACGCGCGCGTTCGCGAAGCTCGCTCAGCGTGTCGACGGAGCGCCGCGGATCGCCGCCGACCCGCCGCTGATCGTGCCGCTGCGCGACATGCTGGAGCCTGAGCAGGCGGCCGACTTCGAGGCGGAGATCGCACGCTTGATCGCCGCCTATCGCGCGACGCTGCCAGCCGACCGGCGCGTGCTGCTCGACCGCTTCCGCATCGCCGACATGGCGCACAAGGTCGTCGGCGTCGGCAGCGTCGGCACGCGCGCGTGGATCCTGCTGATGCTCGGCCGCGACGACGAGGACCCGCTGTTCCTGCAGTGCAAGGAGGCGCAGGCCTCAGTGCTGGCGCCGCACACACACGCCAGCCGCTTCTCGAACCAGGGGCGGCGCGTCGTCGAGGGCCAGCGGCTGATGCAGGCCGCAAGCGACATCTTCCTCGGCTGGATTCGCGCAAGAGGGCTCGATGGGCGCCAGCGCGACTTCTACGTGCGCCAGCTGTGGGACTGGAAGGTCTCGGCGGACGTCGCGGCGATGGAGCCGGACGCGCTCGCCGCCTACGGGCGCCTGTGCGGCGCGACGCTCGCGCGCGCCCACGCGCGCTGCGGCGACGCCGTCGCGATCGCCGCCTACCTCGGCTCCGGCGACGCCGCCGACCGCGCGCTGGCGGACTTCGCCGAGGCCTACGCCGACCAGAACGAGCGCGACCACGCCGCACTGCTCACCGCGATCGACGCCGGGCGCGTCGAGGCGCAGACCGGCGTCTGACGCCACGGCGCGGCGTACCCTGGGCGCGCATGGACTTCGCGGCAGAGGGACTGCTGGACGGGCTCGAGGACGAGCACGCGCGAGCGGAGCGGGTCGCGCTGCTCGAAGAGCTGCTGACGGACGGAGTTCCGCTGGAGGAGCTGAAGGCGGCGGTCGCGGAGGACCGGCTCGTGTTCCTGCGCGTCGAGCGCACGCTCGGAGCCGCCCGCTACACGCCGCGCGAGGTCGCCGAGCTGACGGGCATCGACGCGGACGAGGGCATGCGCTACCGGCAGGCGCTCGGCCTGCCGCGCCCCGCGCTCGACGAGCGCGTGCTGACCGACCGCGACGTCGAGGCGCTGCGGCTGCTGCAGAGCTTCAAGGCCGCCGGCCTGCCGGACGAGGGGCTGATGGAGGTCACGCGCGTGCTCGGCGAGAGCCTCTCGCGCATCGCTGCGACGGTTCGCCTGTTCCTGCGCGACGCGCTGCTGGCGCCCGACGTCGGCGAGCACGAGCTGAGCGCGCGCTACGCCGCCGTCAACGAGCACATGGGCCCGCAGCTCGCCGAGATCATGCAGCGGATCTTCGAGCTCCACCTGCAGGACCAGCTGCGCAACGACGCGATCGGCCGCTCGGAGGTCGCGCACGGACGCATCCCCGGCGCGACCGAAGTGACGGTCGCGTTCGCCGACCTCGTCGGCTTCACGAAGCTCGGCGAGCAGATCCCTGCAGAGGAGCTGGGCGCGATCGCGCGGCGGCTGCTGGAGCTGGCGTCGGAGGCGGCCCACCCGCCGGTGCGGATCGTGAAGACGATCGGCGACGCGGTGATGCTCGTCTCGCCCGATGCCGGCGCGCTGCTCGACGTCGCGCTCGAGCTGGTGGCGCTGACCGACGCGGAGGGCGAGGAGTTCCCGCGCCTGCGCGCCGGCCTGGCGACAGGTCCGGCGCTCCACCGCGCCGGCGACTGGTACGGCAGCCCGGTGAACCTCGCGAGCCGCGTCACGTCGATCGCACGGCCCGGCAGCGTCGTCGCCACGCAGACGACGCGCGACGCTACGAACGAGGCGGCCGAGGCGGTCGGCGACGACGCGCGCTGGCGCTGGTCCGCCCTGTCTCCGCGACGCATCAAGGGCGTCGACGGGAGCGTGCCGCTCTACCGCGCGCGACCGGTAGCGGCCCCGCTCACAGCCGAATGACGTGCTCGGCACGGATCCCGCGCGTCACCCCGCGCAGGTCCACGAGCGTCGGGACCCCCTCGACCACCTGGGCCCAGTCGATGCCCGGATGCGCGGTCACGACGACCGCCATGTCCGCTCCCTGCAGCACGTCCGGAAACGGCTCGGAGCGCAGCCCGAAGCTCGTCAGCTCGGGCACGTAGGCGTCGTGGTAGGCCACGTCGGCGCCGAGCTCCTGCAGCAGCGCGACGATCTTCAGCGCCGGCGACTCGCGCACGTCGCCGACACCTCGCTTGTAGCTCACGCCGAGCAGCGCGACGCGCGCGCCGTTCACCGACTTGCGCGCGTCGTTGAGCGCCCGCACGATCCGCTCCACGCAGTGATACGGCATCTGCTGGTTGACCTTCCCGGCCAGCTCGATGAACTCGGTCGTGAGATCGAACTCGCGAGCGCGCCACGACAGGTAGAACGGATCGACCGGCAGGCAGTGGCCGCCCATGCCCGGGCCGGGATCGAAGCGCATGAAGCCGTACGGCTTCGTCGCGGCGGCCTCGACGACCTCCCAGATGTCGATCTGCATCCGGTCCGCCAGCATCGCCAGCTCGTTCACGAGCGCGATGTTCACCGAGCGGAAGATGTTCTCCAGCAGCTTCGCCATCTCGGCGGCCTCGGGACTCGCGACCCGCACGACGTGGTCGCAGAGGCGCTCGTACAGCGCGACGGCCTTGTCGCCGCATGCCTCCGTCAGGCCGCCGACGAGCTTGGGCGTCGTGCGCAGCGTGAAGTCGGTGCGGCCCGGGTCGACGCGCTCGGGCGAGAACGCGAGGTGGAAGTCGCGGCCGGCGGCCAGGCCGGACTCCTCGAGCAGCGGGAGCAGCTGCTCGCGCGTCGTGCCGGGATACGTCGTCGACTCGAGCACGACCAGCTGCCCGGCCGTCAGCACCGTTCCGAGACGCTGCGCGGCGTCGATCAGCGGACCGAGATCGGGCTCGCGGTTCGGGGTCAACGGGGTCGGAACGGCGATCAGCACCGCCTCGCAGCCGGCCAGCTCGACGTAGCGCGAGGTGGGTGTCAGCCGGCCGCGCACCGCCGCGAGCCGGTCGGAGGCGATGTCCTCCACGTACGAGCGGCCGGCCGCGATCGCCTCGAGCTTGCGTTGGTCGACGTCGAGGCAGACGACGTCGACGCCTTCCTCTGCGAGCGCGACTGCCAGCGGGAGCCCGACGTAGCCGAGGCCGATGATCCCGACGCTCATGCGCCGGCAGTCTAGGGACGTCCGCGTTTGTCGGAGCTAGATGCCTACCGGCACGGCCGCCGACTCGGCCAGCAGCTCGTCGGCAAGCGTGCGCAGGTCGGAGTCGAGGTGGCCGCACAGCACGTCGCGCAGCAGCGCGCGCAGATGTCCGGCCAGCTGCTCCGCGAGCAGGTCCGCCCCTGGCTCGCCCTGCGCGTGACCGGCGACGATCGCGCGCTCCAGCATGACCGCGCGCGCCGTCCGCTCGGCGAGCGCTGCGCGCTCGGCCGGCAGCGCGCACAGCGCCGCGAGCCGCTGCGCGAGGCGGCCGCTCTCCGACCCCTCAGGCTCGAGCAGGGCGCGCAGCGCGAGCAGGTCGTCGGTGAGCGCCTCGAACGGCGTGCAGCGCTCGCGCGCGAGCTCGTAGCGACGCAGCGCCCACGCGACCTCGCCGGCGCGCGGCGTGCGGCGCGCGACGAGGTTGCAGAAGGCGCGCAGCTCGTCCTCCTGCGCGGCGGCCAGGAGGGCGCGCGAGCGCATGGCGCGAGTGCGCGCCGGCGCCGTCCCGAGCGGCGCGACGTGCCACGCCCCACCGTCGACGCGCGCCCACGCGAGCGGACCGAGCGCGAACGGCCCGGCCTCGAACAGGCGCAGGGCGCTCAGCAGGCGGCGGAAGCGTGTCCGCGCGGTCGTGACCGGCGGTCCGGCGATGCGCTCGCCCTCGACCGTCAGCACCGCCAGCACCGCGCCCTGCTCGACCTCCCCCGGCGTCGACCAGACGGCCTCGGGCGGCACGTCCGACAGCGCCTCGCCGCGCGCAAGCGAGAGGCCCTCGCCGAGCACGACCTCGTCGGACTCGAGCTCGAGCCCGAGCAGCGGCGCGATCACGGTCGCGACCTGACGGCCGTCGTAGAGCGTCGCCTCCAGCTCCGCGTAGGCGCTCGCGAACGCCTCCGGCTGATGGCCGAACGCGCTCGTCTCCGCGAACACGGCCGACAGGAACGAGCGCAACACGGCGTCGGCGCGCTCGCGGCCGTCGGGCGGGATGCGCGGCTCGCCGCGGCGACGCAGGTACGCGTCGATGCCGTCGATCGCGGCGAGCGCCCGTGCCGCCGGGAGGTAGCTCGGCAGCCGGTCGAGTGTCCCCATCCGCGCGCGGATGAAGTCGGCCGTCTGCGGGCGATAGCAGTAGAAGGCGGCACCGCGCGGGCGGGTGGGACGGGATGGCTCCTCGACCACCTCGAACGGGACCTCCGCGCCGTTCGCGGTGTCGTGCGCGAGCTGCAGGCCGGCGTCCTCGGCGAACGCCTCGAGCAGGCTGTGCAGCATGCGATTGCGCATGCCCGGCGGTTTCGCCCCGCACGCGGGCGATCCTGCTCGGCGCAGGACGCGTTGCAGAACGCGGGTCAGGCGACGGCGGCAGCCGGCTCGACCGAGATCTCGGTCGCCGGTGCGCAGCTGCCGTCGGCGTTCAGCCAGCGGCGGCCGTAGGTGCGCATGTCTTCGATGATCGGGACGAGCGCGCGGCCCTTCTCCGTCAGCGCGTACTCGACGCGCGGCGGCACCTCCGGATACGTGCGCCGCTCGACGATCCCCTCCTCCTCGAGGGCGCGCAGGCGCAGCGAGAGCGTGCGCGGGCTGATGCCCCGCAGCGAGCGCTCGAGCTCGCAGAAGCGCGAGCGGCCGTCGGCGAGGTCGCGGATGATCAGCAGCGTCCACTTGCCGCAGACGACCTCAGCGGTGCGACAGACGGGGCAGTCGTCGTTCGGGGAAGCCATGCACTCCCTATCGTAGCGCAAGACTTTCCAAAGTGAAGTGAGGGCCGCGGGTCTAGCCGAAGCCGGGCGGCGCCGTCGAGGGCGCCGGCCCGCTTGGCGGGGCCGGCGCGGGCGGTGGAGGAGCGGGCGGCGACGGCGCCGCGGGCCGCTCGGCCGCGACCACCACCGGCTCGCGCGGGGTCGTCGGCTCCGGCTCCCGGTCAGGGCCACCGCCGACGTCCTCCATCGAGGTCGCGACGCGCCCCTCGGCCGCGACCAGCAGCTTGAAGTCGTGCGGGCTCGTGGCGGCCTTCATCGCGTCCTCCATCGAGACGCGCCCGGCCTGCACGTGGTGGAGCAGCGCCTGGTCGAACGTCTGCATCCCGTAGAACGAGCCCTCGGCAATCACCTCGCGCAGGCGCCCGGTCTGCTCGGAGTCGAGGATCATGTCCTTCGCGCGCCCGGTCATCCGCAGGATCTCGCAGACGGCGACGCGCGCGCGGCGGTCGGGCGTCGGCACGAGCCGCTGGGAGATGATCCCCTTGAGCGTGCCGGCAAGCATCGCGCGCGCCTGCTGCTGCTGGTGCGGCGGGAAGAAGTCGACGATGCGGTTTACCGTCTCCGGCGCGTCGATCGTGTGCAGCGTCGAGAGCACGAGGTGCCCGGTCTCGGCTGCTGACAGCGCCGTGTGGACCGTCTCCTCGTCGCGCATCTCGCCGATCAGGATCACGTCGGGGTCCTGGCGCAACACGCGCCGCAGCGCACGCCCGAACGAGGCGGTGTCGGAGCCGACCTCGCGCTGGTTGAGGATCGAGCGCTTGTCGGGGTGCAGGAACTCGATCGGATCCTCGATCGTGACGACGTGCTCGGCGCGCGTTCTGTTGATGTGGTCGATGATCGCGGCGAGCGTCGTCGACTTGCCCGAGCCGGTCGTGCCGGTCAGCAGGATGATCCCGCGCTTCTCCTCGGCGAGCTCGGAGATGACCGGCGGCAGGCCGAGCTCGTCGACCGTCTTGATCTTCGTCGGGATCGCGCGCATCACGAGCGAGATCGTGCCGCGCTGGCGGAACGCGTTGACGCGGAAGCGACCGAGCCCCGACACGCCATGCGCGAAGTCGACCTCGCCGTCGCTCGCGAACTCGGCGCGGTGCTCCTCGGTCGGCAGGATCTGGTCGAGGACGCGCTCGGTGTCGGCGGGAGTCAAGGCGGGCTCACCGGGGATGGGGCCCAGGTCGCCGTGGATGCGCAGGAGCGGCGCGGCGCCGACCTTCAGGTGCAGGTCGGAGCCGTGCGTCTCGACGAGCCGGTGGAGGGCAGCATCAATCTCAAACACGGTGCATCCATCGGCGCGAGGCCGCCACGGCTTGAGTAGCGTGCGTCCGGTGCGGGCGCGTCTCTACGGCTTCGCGATCTCCAACCCGGCCAACACGGCCAGACTGATGCTCGCCCACAAAGGCGTCCAGACCAAGTGGGTCGAGCTGCCGCCGGGCATCCATCCGCTGCTGCTGAAGCTGCTCGGCTACCGCCGCGGCACCGTCCCGGCGCTCAAGCTCGACGGGCGCAAGATCGAGAGCTCGCTGGAGCTCTCGCAGGCGCTCGAGACATTGGTCCCGGAGCCGCCGCTCTACCCGACCGATCCCGAGCGCCGGCGCGCAGTCGAGGAGGCGGAGCAGTGGGGCGAGGCGGAGCTGCAGATGGTCCCGCGGCGCATCTTCCGCTGGACGTTCGCGCATGACAACGCCGCTCGCGCACGGCTGGCGCGCGACCTCGGCTTCCCGCTGCCGGGACTGGTCGGCCGGATGAACGCGCCGATCGCGCGCGCGATGGCGGCGCGCGTGGATGCCGACCTCGAGCGCGCTCGGGCCGCGCTCGCGAACCTGCCGGCGACGCTCGACCATGCCGACGGACTGATCGCGGACGGTGTGATGGGCGACGCGGACGTGCCGAACGCGGCCGACTTCCAGATCGCGCCGTCGATCCGCGCGCTGGCGGGATTTACCGACCTGCTGCCGCTGCTCGCCGGCCGCCCCTGCGACGCGCTCGCGAAGCGGCTGATGCCGAGATTCCCCGAGGGAAGAATCGACTTGCCGGCCGAGCTGCGGTCAGCGCTCTAACGGCTGCCTCGACGCCGCTGGCTACGTCCTCGGTCGCTCGCCTGCCTGAGCAGGCCACGCTCCCTGCGTCCTTGCCAGCGACGCCGATCCAGCCGTTAGGCCACGTCCCGCAGTTTTTGTGCCTCAGCCAGCTGCTGGAGCTTCTTCAGCGACTGGTTCTCGATCTGGCGGATGCGCTCGCGGGTCACGTTGAACGTGCGGCCGACCTCGTCGAGCGTGCGTGGGTGCTCGCCGCCGAGCCCGTAACGCAGCTCGAGCACGCGGCGCTCGCGGTAGGAGAGGTTCTCCAGCGCCTCGCGCAGGGCCTCCTTTGTGAGGATCTCGGCGGCGCGCTCGTACGGCGACTCCGCACGCTCGTCGGCGATGAACTGGCCGAACTCCGACTCCTCTTCGTCGCCGACCGGCTTCTCAAGCGACACCGGCGCCTGCGCGGAGCGCTTGATCGAGTCGACCTCCTCCGGGTCGATCCCCGTCACCTCGGCGATCTCGTCCGCGGTCGGCTCGCGGCCCAGCTCGGTCACGAGCTTGCGCTCGGCGCGGCCGATCTTGTTGAGCTTCTCGACGACGTGCACCGGGATGCGGATCGTGCGCGCCTTGTCGGCGAGCGCGCGCGCGATCGCCTGGCGGATCCACCAGGTCGCGTAGGTCGAGAACTTGAAGCCCTTGCGGTAGTCGAACTTCTCCGCCGCGCGCACGAGGCCGAGCGTCCCCTCCTGGATCAGGTCGAGGAACGGCAGCCCCTGGTTGCGGTAGTTCTTGGCGATCGAGACGACGAGGCGCAGGTTCGACTCGACCATCTTCTGCTTCGCGTCGAGGTCGCCGCGCTCGATGCGCTTCGCGAGGTCGACCTCCTCCTGGGCGGTGAGCAGGCGGACCTTGCCGATGTCCTTCAAGAACAGCTGAAGGGAGTCGGTCGTCATGTCCGGCTTGAGGTCGAGCGCCGTTCTCGCTCTGCGGCGGCCGCGTCTATCGGGCGCGCGCTCGACCTGGTTGCTGGCGGTGGTCGCCGGGTCGATCTCCTCGACCAGCTCGATCTCTGATCTCTCGAGGAAGCCGTGCAGCTCCTCGACGTCGCTCTCGTCGAGATCGAGCTCGCTGACGGCGCTGGACACCTCGGCGTAGGTGAGCACCCCGAGCTGGGTCCCGCGGGCGACGAGCCCCTTGATCTCCTCGAGTTCCTGAAGTTCCGCTACTGACATCTGATTCCGTTTCTCGCGTGCGCCTTAGCGGGGGTAGCTCCGCGGCGCGTTCATGGTGGAGGAGGTAGTGCGCGCGAGGGCGCACCGCTGCCATCCAAGCATAGGCATGAGCCTAGCCACTTCACTTTTTGAAGTCAAAGCGCCGCAAGCCGCCGCGTCAGGGGAGGACCTTCGCGCGCGTGCGTGCTGTGCATGTGTACTACGCACAACGGACGAGACGGTTTCAAGTTGCGGCCGTCATCGGACGCCCGAGAACCCGGTTTTTGCGGTGTTCCGTATACTGCGCGCGCCTTGCCGAACGGTCGTCCGCGCGCGGGGCCCCGGCACGACCGTCCATGATCGGCCAGCGCATCCTCACCGCGACGTCCGTCGCCCTGCTCACGCTGGGCGTTGCCGTCGGCCCGGCGCTCGCCGGCTCGGGCGGCGCCTCACCAGGCGTGTTGATCCTGCCTGACGGCTCACCCCTCGCGGTGACGCTCGGCAATCCCGTCATACGCGCGACCGGCAACGGCCTTGCCGTCGCGATGCGCTCGACCGCCCTGCTGCGAGGCCGCCTGCGGATCGCCGGGACGGCGCCGCGCGGGACGGACACGGTGTCGATCGAGCGGCGCGACGCGCTCGCCGGCTGGGTCCCGGTCGCGACTGCCGCGGTTGCGCCCGACGGCAGATTCGCCGTGACGTGGCGGCCCAACCGCGTCGGCCCGCTGCAGCTGCGCGCCGTCGTCGGAACCGCCGCGGCCGGCGTCGCGGACGACGATCCGAGCGCCCCGCGACTCGACGTGACGGTCTACCGGCCGGGAATCGCGTCGTGGTACGGCCCGCTCGCGACAGACGCGACGACCGCATGCGGCGTGCCGTTGGAGGACTGGACGCTCGGCGTCGCGCACCGCACCTTGGCCTGCGGGACGCCGGTCGCCCTGTACTACCAGGGCCGCACGATCGTGGTGCCCGTGATCGACCGCGGCCCGTTCGTGAAGGGCCGCACCTGGGACCTCACGGAAGCGGCGCACACGGCGCTCGGCGGCGACGACGGGCTGATCCGCGTCGGCGCGCTGCCGCTGCCGGCACCGCCGACAGCCGCTCGCGTCCGCTGAGCGACTGAGTGCGCGCTCAGCGCACGAGGCGCGGACCGGAGCCGCCGCCCTCGCCGTCCGCGTCGCCCACGGGCGCCGGGCTCGCCTCGCCGATCCGAATGCCGGCGGCGGACGCGGCGAGCATCGCTTCCTCGGCGCGGTCGATCAAGGTCGCGGCATCGCGGCCGTCCTCGCCGTAGACGGCGAAGCCGATCGTCGCTGCGAGCGGCGCGCCGCGCCAGTGCTCGCCGTGCTCGACGCCCGCCCCGATCCGCTCCGCGAGCGCGATCGCGCCGGCGCGGCCGACGGCGGGAGCGATCACCCACGCGCGCCCCTGGCGATCGGAGGCGACGAGATCCTGACGGCGGATCGCGCGGCGGATCGCCTGCGCGAGCCGGCCGTAGGGCACGCCGCGGTCGTCGACCGCATCCGGCGCGGGCTCGGCGGCCGCCGCGGCGAGCCGCTCGCCGTCGACGAGCTCGACGCGCAGCAGGGCGAGTCCGCCGCCTTCGCGTTGGGCGCGGTCGACGTGGCGCTCGAGCGTCGCGATCCACAGGTCGCCGTCGTCCATCTCGGGCGTCGGCGGACGCTGCGGCAGCGGGGTGACGGAGCCGCTTGGGGACCGCAGGTCGTGCACCGCGGGCTCAGGTCCAACGCTGCTGCGGTCGGGTCCTGTCGCCGGTGAAGACGATTCCGCGAGCGGGGTCGCGGAAATCGTCTCACCCGCGCCACCCGCCCGATCATCGTGTGCGGCTGACGCCGAGGGCGCCATCGCCGTCGGTTCACCGCCAGCTCCCTCCCCCTCGATGCCCTTCGCTTGGGCGGTCGCAAGCGCCGTGGTGCCCACCACCAACGCCACCTCGGCGAGCCGCTCGGCGAGCGGGGCGAGGTCGTCGGTGCGGGCGCCGCGCGCGTCGAGCGCGGCTGCCCACAGGCAGGCGCGCAGCGCGTCGACGGCGGCGAGCGTCTCGGCCGCGTCGTGGGCGCCCGCGAGGGTCGGGATGCGCCGGGCGAGCGCGGCGAGATCGCCGGCGAGACGCAGGCGGTCGAGGTCGGCGTCGGAGCCGAGCGCCCGCGCACAGGCGGCGCAGACGGCGGGACCGTCCGAGGCGAGCTCGGCGGCGGGGATCGCCGCGACGGCGTCGAGCGGCGCGCGCTCGAGCAGCGTCAGCAGCCAGCCCTTCGCGACCGCCTGCGCGCGGCCGGCGAGCAGCTCGGCCTCGGCCCGCTCCACGGGCATGGGCCGACTCGGGCGTGGGGGCGGGGCGGGTCCCGAATGCGTCATGCGGCTGTCTATATCAGCGGGTCCCGACACCTGCACGTGCGGATGGACAGAATGGACGCGTGCCAGCCGACCTGCGCTCGATCGAAGCTGCACGCACAGATGTGGTGTCCAGGTGCGCGGCGCTGCCGGCCGAGCCCGTCCGCATTGAGGATGCGGCCGATCGCGTGCTCGCGGCCGACGTGACCGCGGTCGCGGACGTGCCCGGCTTCGACAATTCGGCCATGGACGGCTTCGCCGTTCGGAGCGACGCGTCCAGCGGCGCGCTGCACGTGGTGGACGAGTCGCGCGCGGGCGCGCCGGCGTCCAGGACGCTCGCTCCCGGCGAGGCGATCCGTATCTCGACGGGCGCTGCGATGCCGGCCGGCGCCGACGCGGTCGCGCCGGTCGAGCACGTGCGCGAGGCGGATGGCACCGTCA
The DNA here is from genome assembly GCA_963770165.1 of uncultured Actinomycetes bacterium. GTDB lineage: Bacteria > Actinomycetota > Thermoleophilia > Solirubrobacterales > Solirubrobacteraceae > Conexibacter. The sequence goes on along the minus strand of CAVYOK010000002.1, from coordinate 305,307 downwards.
CGCTGAGCACGGCGGTCGCCGCGGGCCAGCACGTGCGGCGCGCCGGCGAGGACCTGCGCGCCGGCACCGTCGTGCTGCCCGCCGGGACGGTCCTCGCCGCCGGCGAGCTGAGCGTGGCGATCGGCGCGGGTGCCGCCACGGTCCCGTGCGCCCGCCGGCCGCGCGTGGCGGTGCTCTGCACGGGCGACGAGCTGCGCCCGCCGGGCGCGGCGCTGGCGCCCGGCGAGATCCACAACTCGAACGCGGCCATGCTGGCGACGCTCGCGCGAGCGACCGGCGCCGTCGTGACGAGCGCCGCGGCGGTGCGCGACGAGCGCGACGCGACGGAGGCGGCGATCGAGGGCGCGCTCGACGAGGCGGACGTCGTCGTGCTCTCCGGGGGGGTGTCGGTCGGGCGGCACGACCACGTCAAGCCGGCGCTCGCGGCGCTCGGCGTCCAAGAGCGCTTCTGGCGCGTCGATCTGCAGCCGGGCAAGCCGACGTGGTTCGGGACGCGCGGCGCGCAGCTCGTCTTCGGACTGCCCGGCAATCCGGTCTCGAGCTACGTCACGTTCGTGCTGTTCGCGCGACCGGCGCTGCGCGCGCTGCAGGGCGCCGCGCCGCTGCCGCCGCGCGAGCGCGCCCTCCTCGCCGCGGACGTGCGGCGGCGCGGCCGCACGCAGGCGCTGCGCGTCCGCCTCGATGCGAGCGACGGCACGCTGCGCGCGATGCCGACGGGTCCGCAGGGCTCGCACGTGACCGCCTCCCTGCACGCCGCCGACGCGCTCGCGTTCGTCGCCCCGGGCGAGGGCGTCGCGGCGGCCGGCGAGCAGGTGTCGGTCGAGCGACTTTGACACACCCCCTACTCGCCGGTCGGTTCATGCTTTCCATCCCGGTTCACCGGCTCTAGAGTCGGCGCATGGCAAGCACCGCCCACGCGGCGGTCGCCTCGCGACGGGGGAGCGACGCGCGCACGGCCATGCGCGCGACCGGCGATGCCGGCACCGCGGCATGGCTGTGCGCAATTCCCTGCGCGGCGATCGCCGCCGCACTCGTCGTGCTGCTGGGGCCGCCGTTGAGCCACGTGCTCTATCCCAGGCCGCTCCCCTTCACGTACCTGCCGAACGTGATCCAGCACCCGGAGCCGGTCGAGGGGACGCGCTACGTCCTGTCGCTCAGCGCACCGGTGCTGCTGATGGCGGCGACCGCGCTGGTGTCGCGACGCCCGCGCCGCCGCTCGCGCGCGGCGCGGCTCGCGGTCGCTGCGACGCAGGTGCTGGGAGCCGGCCTCCTCGTGGCCTGTCTCGCGAAGCAGCGGGAAGCCGGCTGGGAGTTGGCGTACTTCGAGTGGTGGCAGCTGGCCGCCGGCGCCCTGGTCGCCGCCGCGCTCGCGCTGACGGCGCGACGGGAGTGGCCGCGCCGGCTGCCGGAGGCGCGCGCGCTGCGGATCGCGGTGCCGCTGCTGCTGGGACTCGTGACGGGCGCATGGTTCCTCTCGTTCGTCAACACCGACCAGTCGATCTGGTGGGCCGGCGACCCCTACAACAGCGGCTTCATGTACGACGAGACGTACGCCGTCCTGAACGGGATGACGCCGCTCGCCGACTTCACGACCGCGTACGGCTCGATCTGGCCGTTCCCGCTCGCGCTGTGGCTGCTCGCGGCCGGGCCGACGCTGCTCGCGTTCACGGTCGCGATGTGGGGGCTCTGCATCGCGACGGTGCTGGCGATCTACGGCGTGCTGCGGCGCGTGACCGGGCAGGCGCTCACCGCGCTCGGGCTGACGCTGCCGATCATGGCGTTCTCCTTCTTCGGCGCCGTGCGCGAGGTCCACAGGCCGCTCGCGATCTTCCAGGAGATGCCGCTGCGCAACGTCGGCCCGTTCATCGTCGCGTGGCTGCTCGCGCGCCTGCTCGACCGTGGCGGACGCCGCTGGCCGTTGTTCCTCGTCGCGGGCCTCGGCCTTCTGAACAACGTCGAGTTCGGGCTCGCGGCGCTCGCCGGGACTGTCCTCGCACTCGGGCTGACCAGCACGCCGCTCGACCGCCGCGCGCTGGCGCGGATCCTCGGCGGGGCAGCGCTCGGCGTCGCCGGCGCGTATGCCCTGCTCGCGCTCGTGACGCTGATCCGCGCCGGGACGCTGCCGGAGCTCGACCGCGCACTGGGGTTCGCGCGCATCTTCGGGCTTGGCGGCTTCGGCCTCGACCCGCTCCCGCACCTGCTGGGGCTGCCGCTCGTGATCTACCTCACGTACGCGGCCGCGCTCGCGCTCGCGACGGTGCGGGCGCTCGGTCGCGAGCCCAACCGCGTGCTGACGGGGATGCTCGCGTGGAGCGGGATCTACGGCTTCGGCTCGGGCGCGTACTACATGGGCGAGTCCGTGCCGAGAGGGATCGCGACGACGTTCCCGCCGTGGAGCTTCGCGCTGGCTCTGCTCGCCGTGGCGGCGGTCCAGCAGGTCGCGGCGCACCCGCGGCGCCGGCCGAGCCTGGCCGTGCTCGCGGCGCTGTTCGGATTCGGAGCGATCGCGAGCTTCGTGCTCGACCCGCCGAGGAGCCTCCTGCCGTGGCGGCAGGTCGCCACGATCCGCCATCAGCCGGCGGACCCGATGGTCGCGCAGATCAGGGAGATCGGCACGGCGCTGGTGGCGCCCCGCGACGCGGCGTTCCGCGACTTCGTGGCGTCGACGCCGGAACCGGGCGGGCGGTCGTCCGCCCGGCCGGGCACGGCGATCGCGTTCCTGTGGAGCACCGGCCACGTGATCGCGGACCAGTACGGCTTGCGGAACGTCGTGCCGCACGTCGGCGAATCGACGCTCACGGTGCAGCAGCTCGACGAGACGCTCGCGCGGCTGCGCGCGGCGAGGGGGAGCGTCGTGCTCGTCCCCGAGCTGATACTCAGACGGCTCGTGCAGCCGCTCGCAGAACGCGGCTTCCACGTCCTCACGCGTACGGGCTACCGGCCGGCCAGCGTCGTGCTGACGCGCGAACCCGAACAGCTCCTCAACGTGCACGGGCTCACGAAGTGGGTTGACGGACGCGCCTTCGGGCCTTCCTAGCTCGAACGAAGCGCAGCGGTTCACGCTTTCCTTTGCGGTCGAGCGACTCTAGAGTCGGCACATGGCACACGCCGCCTCGCGGGCGGCGGTCGCCTCGCATCGGGGGAACACGCGCGCGTCGCCGCGCGATGCCGTAGACCTCGCCACGGCGGCATGGCTCTGCGCGCTCCCGCTGGCGGCGATCGTCGCGCTCTCGATCCTCGTGCTCGGCCCCCCGCTGGGCGGCCTGCTGCCGCACGATCCCGACGCGGGCCTGCTGCCGGGATCCGCGGCCGGCGCGTACGACGAGACGACCGAGCACGCCCGCTACCTGATCGCTGCGGCCGCTCCCTTCCTGCTCGCGCTCGCGACCTGGTGGCTGGCGCAGCGTCGACCGGCGATCCCGGCGCGTACGGCCGCGCTCGCTCGCACCGCTGCCGAGGCGGCGCTCGCCGCGCTGGTGGTCGCATGCGTCGTCGCGCAGTACGAAACCGCCTACGGCGCCATATACACGCGCCTGGAGGGCTTCGCGATACGCGAGCGTTACTTCGAGCCGGGCGGGCTGATCGGAGCTGCGGCGATCGCGGCGACGCTCGTGCTGGCAGTGCGCAGCGCTCCGCTGCGCGCGCGCGTCGTCGCGCTGGTGCGCGAGTCGCCGACGCGCCGCTGGGGCGCGCTCGCCGGCGCCGCCGCCGTGACCGCGGTGTGGCTGCTGCACGCCGTCAACACCGACGCCTCGACCGCATCCGTCCTCGACGCGGTGCGCTATCACCTCGAATTCACGCTCGACGAAGCGTTCGCGGTGACGAACGGGCTGACGCCGCTGGTCGACTACAGCGCGCAGTACTCGTCGCTGTGGCCGTTCCTGGCGGCGCTCGTGCTCGCCGCGTTCGGCAAGACGCTGCTCGTGTTCACGCTGACGATGTGCGCGCTCACGGCGCTCGCGCTGCTCGCGATCTTCGGCGTCCTGCGTCGCGCGACGCGCAGCTCGGTGACGGCGCTGGCGCTGTATGTGCCGTTCCTCGCGACGAGCATGCTCGCGGTCGGCGACGCGTCGATCGATCGGGAGTCGTACGGCAACTACTTCGGGATGCTCCCGTTGCGCTACGCGGGCCCCTACCTCGTCGCGTGGCTCGTGGCACGGCACATCGACCGGCGCGGCGGCCCCGTCGCCACGTGGCTGCTGTTCAGCGCCGCCGGCCTCGTGCTGATCAACAACCCGGACTTCGGCGTCGCGGCGGTCGGCGCGAGCGCGGCGGCCTGCCTGTGGGCCGCGCCGCGAGCGGATCGCCGCTCGCTGCTGGCGCTGCTCGGACTGATCGCCGCCGGCCTCGCGACGGCGCTCGCGCTCGTCGCGCTGCTCACGCTCGTGCGCGCGGGGGAGCTGCCGCAGCTCGGGCGCGTCGTCGAGTACGCGCGCATATACAGCCGCGCCGGCTACGCGATGCTGCCGCTGCCCGGCGCGCTCGGAGTGCACACGGCGATCTACCTCACCTACGTCGGCGCGATCGGCGTCGCGACGGTGCGCGCGCTCGGTCGCGCGCCCGATCGCGTGCTGACCGGCATGCTCGCGTGGGCAGGCGTGTTCGGCCTCGGCGCGGCGGCGTACTACGTCGGCCGCTCGCACCCCGAAGCGCTGCCGGCGACGTTCTCCGCGTGGGCGCTGGCGCTCGCGCTGCTCGCCTACGTCACGCTGCGCTGGCTGGCGGCGCAGCCACGACAGCGTCCGTCGATCGCGACGGTCGTGGTGCTGTGCGGCTTCGGCGTCGCCGTCTGCTCGATCGCGCAGACCCCCTTGCCGTGGCAGCAGCTCGATCGCATCGAGGCCGGCCGGATCCCGGGCACGACGCGTTACCCGCTGCCGCTGCGCGCACCGGCGGACCCGCAGATGCGCCGCTTCGTCGCCACGCTCGCCGACGGGCCGAAGCGCTTCGTCTACGAGCGGGGGGCGCCGGTCGCCGTGCTGGCCACGATCGGCCATCGCCTCGCCGACGCGTACGGGGTCAGAAACGTCTCGCCGTACACGGGCATGGAGTCGATCCACACGGTCGGGCAGGTCGACGCGGTCGTGGCGGCGCTGCGCCGCGCCGGAGGCAACACGGTCGTGCTGCCGGCGACGTTCGACCAGTCGAACGAAGGGTCCGCGGTCATATCGCCCGACCCCACGATCTTCGAGCTGCTCGGACAGCGCGGATTCGCGCTTGTGACGCCCCGCGGGCTGCAACCGTACGACGCGCAGCGCGGGGTGCGCGACGCGGCCGGACAGCCGTGGCGCGGCGGGATGCTCGTGAAGTTCGTCGACACGCGACACCTTCACCCACGGGCGTTGCAGTAGCTAGAGTGGCCCCATGGCATCAGCCGGCCTGGGGGCGCCGGCACGTTCGCCTGCCGTCGTCGGCGAGTCGACGCCTCACGCGCACCTGACAGCGATCGATGACCGCACGACAGCCGCGTGGCTGTGCGCGGTCCCGTGCATCCTCGTCGTCGTCGCGGTCGCGTATGCCCTGGGCCCCCCGCTCGGGCGGTCGATAGCGCCGGACCTGAGCGGGTACAGCTTCACGCAGGAATACGCGAAGGCCGTTCGCCCCGAGCCGACCGAGCAGGCGCGCTTCCTGATCGCGCTCAGCCTCCCGATGCTGATCGCGCTCGCCGCCGTCCTCTCGCCGCGGTGGCTTCCACGCATCCCACGACGGCTCGTGCAGCCGGACGTCGTCATCGGCCTGCAGGCGGCGTTCGCGCTGTTCCTGGTCGCCTGCTACGTGCGCCAGGTGCAGCTGAGATTCGGCGCGGTCTACACGCAGGACCAGGGCGTCATCGAGCTGCGCTACTTCAAGACGCCGACGCTGCTCGCCGCCGCGCTGCTCGCCGGCGCCGTCCTGCTCGTCGCGCGGCGCGGGTGGCCGCGCGCCGCGGCGGTGGCGCTGCTGCGCGACACGCGCATCCGCACGGTCGCCGCGCTGCTGCTCGCCGTCGCGGTCACCGCCGTGTGGATGCTGCACGCCGTCCAGTCCGACACGACGCTCGCGAACGCGCCGGAAGACATGCGCTTCCACATCGCCTTCCCGTTGGACGAAACGTTCGCGGTGCTGAACGGCCTCACGCCGCTCGTGAGCTTCAACGCACAGTACGGCTCGCTGTGGCCGTTCCCGGCGGCCTTGACGATGCTCGCGTTCGGCAAGACGGCGCTCGTCTACTCGATCTTCATGTGCACGCTCACGGGGCTCGCGCTGCTGGCGATCTTCGGCGTGCTGCGCCGGGTGGCGCGCAGTGCGGTCGGCGCCCTGCTGCTGTACCTGCCGTTCCTGGCGACGAGCCTGTTCTTCATCGGCGGCGAACTCGTCAACCGCACGTCGGTCGGCACGTACTACGGCACCTTCCCGCTGCGCTACGCGGGTCCGTACTTCCTCGCGTACCTCACCGCACGGGAGCTCGAGCGCGGCGTGCGCACGGCCGGCGCGTACCTCCTGTTCCTGGTCGGCGGGCTTGCGATCCTCAACAACGCCGACTTCGGCGTCGCCGCGCTCGGCGCGACGGTCGCCGCCTTCGTGTGGTCGAGCGTGGGACGGGAGCGACCGCCGCTGCGGCGGCTCGCGCTCGCGGCCGTCGGCGGACTGCTGACCGCGTTCGCGCTCGTGTCGCTGGTGACGCTCGTGCGCGCCGGCTCGCTGCCGCAGGTCAGCCGCCTGGTCGACTTCGCGCGCCTGTTCGCGGGCGCCGGCTTCGCGATGCTGCCCGTCCCGGGACTCGTCGGCATGCACATGGTGATCTACCTGACGTACGTCGCCACGATCGGGCTGGCCACCGTGCGCGCGCTGCGTGGCGAGACCGATCGGCTGCTGACGGGCATGCTCGCGTGGACCGGGATCTTTGGGCTCGGGTCGGCGAGCTACTACATCGGCCGCTCGCACCCGGTGGCGCTGAAGTCGCTGTTCTCGGTGTGGGCGCTCGCGCTCGCGCTGTTGACGGTCGTCGTCGTGCGCCAGCTCGCGGCGCACCCGCAGCGGCGCGTCTCGATCGCGACCGTGGCGGTGCTGTTCGGCTTCGGCGTCGCCGCCTGCTCGCTCGCGCAGCTCCCGGCGCCGTGGTCGCAGCTCGAGCGCTTCAGCACGCCCTACACGCCGAACGAAGAATCGGACAACGGCCCTCGTCCGCTGGCGGCGTCGAGCGACCCGCGCACGCGCCGCTTCGTCGCCGCGCTCGCCGACGGCCCCGACCGCTTCGTCTACAAGCGCGGGGCACCGGTCGCCATCCTGCTGCGCACCGGCCACCGCATCGCGGAGGAATACGGCGTGCGGAACGTCACCCCGTACACCGGGATGGAGTCGACGGTCACCGAGCAGCGGGTCGAAAGGGTGATCGACATCCTGCGACGGGAAGGCGGAAACACCGTGATCCTGCCCAACCCGGTAGACGTCGGGATCTTCAGGGTGCTCGAGCGACACGGCTTCCGGCTCGTCACCCACAGCCACGGGCTGACGCGCTACAACCGGAGGATCCCGCACTCGGACGCGGTGATCCTGCTGTGGCCGTACGACTACGTGATCAAGTGGGTCGACACGCGCCACCTGCATCCGCGCGCGCTCGGCTAGAGTTGAACTGCGTCCACTGCTTTCTTTTTTAGTGTCTTGAGGTAGAGTCGAACGATGGCAAGCGTCGCCCCGCGGGCGACGGACGCTTCGGCTCGGGGGGACGCACGCAAGGTCGGTCGCGGCGGCATGGACGCAGCGATCGCTGCATGGCTCTGCGCGATCCCGTGCGCGGCGATCCTCGTCCTCCTCATCGCCGTCCTGGGGCCGCCGTTGGGACGCCTCCTGTTCCCCGCCGATCCCTCGCTCGCCGTCCTGGAGCCCTTCAAGCCCTTCGTCCACCGAGAACCGACCGAGGAGGCGCGGTACCTGATCGCCTTGAGCGGGCCGCTGATCCTCGCGTGGGCGACGATCGGCGCGTCCAGGTCGCCCAGGCGCCTGTCATCACGAGCGCTCACCCTGATCGTCTTCGCGACGCAGGCGATCCTCGTCGGCGTCGTCGTCGCCTCGCTCGCAGCCCAGTACAGGTTCCGGTTCGGCGCGGAGTACGCGGTCGACCCGCTGCATCCGATCGCCGTGCGCTACTTCAAGCCAGCGAGCCTCGCGGTCGCGATCGCGCTGGCCGGCGTCGGCATGGTCGTGCTGCGCCAGCAGCGAGTGCGTCTGCAGCTCGCACCACTGCTGTCGGAGTCGAGACGGCGCCGCTGGATGCTCGCCGCGGTCGCCGCCGTGATGACGGCCGTCTGGGTGACCCCCGGGGTTCATTCCGACTCGTCGATCGCAATGGCGCCGGAAGACGTGCTCTACCACCTCAGCTTCACGCTCGACGAAACGTTCGCGGTGCTCAACGGCGCCACGCCGCTCGTCGACTTCACGACGCAGTACAGCTCGCTGTGGCCGTACGTCGTCGCGGTGCCGATGCGCGTGCTCGGCTCGTCCGTCCTGACGTTCACGGTCGCGCTCTGCACGATCGGCGCACTTGCGTTGCTGGCGATGTTCGACGTGCTCCGGCGCGTGACTCGCAGCTCCGTCGCGGCGATCGTGCTCTACGCCCCGTTCCTCGCGATGAACCTGTTCCTGATCGAAGGACCGCGCACGAACGGATCCACGGTGGGCAGCTACTTCGGGGTGTTTCCACTGCGCTACGCGGGCGCATGGCTCGTCGCATGGCTCACCGTCCGATCGCTCGAACGAACGGAGGGCGCACGCTCATGGTTCGCGCTCTTCGCCGTCGCCGGTCTCGTCGTGATCAACAACACGGACTTTGGGATCGCCGCCCTCGGCGCGACGATCGCGGCGTTGATCTGGACGGGAGCAGGACGCGGCGAGCGCCGGCGGCTCGCCGTATGGGCGGCGACCGGCCTCGCAGCCGCGGTCGCGCTCGTCTCGGCGCTCACGCTCGTTCGTGCCGGATCGCTGCCGCAGTTCGAGCAGCTCTTCGACTACGCCAGGCTCTACGCCGTCGGCGGTTACGCGCTCATGCCGATTCCCGGCGTCGTCGGGGTGCATCTGCTGATCTACCTGACGTACGTCGCCGCCATCGCGGTGGCGACGGTACGGGCGGCGCAGGGAGCGGCGAACCGGCTCCTGACCGGGATGCTCGTGTGGTCAGGGGTGTTCGGGCTCGGCGCAGGCGCCTACTATGCCGGCCGCTCGCATCCAACCGCCCTGGAGCATCAGTTCGGCGCGTGGACGCTCGCGCTCGCGCTGCTCGTCGTCGTCGTGGCCGAGCTGCTTGGACGCGCACGCTCGGCACGGACGACGGCTCCCGCCGTTCTCGTCCTGTTCGGCTTCGGCTTGGCCACGTGCTCGCTCGCTCAGCTCCCGCTCCCGTGGGCGGAGGTGAATCGCCTGAACGCGCCGTTCGTCGCACTCGCAGACTGGCGGTCGCCGGACCTGCTCGTGACACCGACAGACCCCAGGGCGCGGGCTTTCGCCGCGTCGATCGCCGACGGGCCGAGACGCTTCGTCGAGCGCCGAGGCGTCCCGGTCGCCATCCTGCTCACGACGGGGCACCGCGTCGCCGACGCGTACGGGATCGTCAACGTGACTCCATACACCGGCAAGGAATCGCTCGAGACCGCGCATCGCGTCGAACGGACGCTCGACATGCTGCGTGCTGCCGGCGGCAACACGGTGATCGTCCCCGGCATACCCGACCCAGGGCTCTTCCCGTTGCTCGCCCGTCGCGGCTTCGAGGTTCTGACGCCCACGGGCCTCAGACCCTGGATCGACGGACGCACGACCCCGTACATGCAGCCATGGCCGATGGTCGGCGCGATCATCAAGTGGGTCGACACGCGCCACCTGCACCCTCGCGCGCTCGGCGAAGGTGACGGTCTGGGGCTCCGATCGCCGCCGTGCGGGCACAATCCAGGCGTGCTCACCCCCGTGCTCGTCCTGCTCGCGCTCGCCGCAGCCGTCGTCGCGGCGCGCCGGCACCGGCGTACCGAGCGCGCTCCCGGGCGGATCGCGGGGCTCGACGACGACACGACGATCGGCGCCGAGGGCGCCGTGCGCTCGGTCCAGACCGGCGAGCTGACGCTGCCGGCGGAGGCGCTGGAGCAGCTGTGGAGCCCGATGCAGCTCGAGCGGCTGGCGCGCACGTACTGGCGCTTCCTGTCGCGCTGCACGCTCCGGCTGATCCGCGTCGACTACACCGAGGCCCGGCGCACGGTCGTGCTGCTGCGCCAGCCGTTGCGGCTGCTGCGCTTCAAGGCGCCCGAGTACGCGATGGACGCGCAGCGCGGGACGGTGCGCTGGCGGATCGAGGACGGCCTGCTCGTGCAGCGGCGCGGCCACCACGGCGACGGCTACCTGCAGATCGACGTGCAGCGGCTGCCGCCGGCCGACGGCGGGGCGGGCGGGGCTCCCTCGCCCGCGCGCATCCGCGTCGAGGTCGCGGTCGCGAACTTCTACCCCTCGATCTCGCACCGGCTCAGCAGGCCCGTGTACCGCATCACGCAGTCGCGCATCCATGTGCTCGTGACGTACGGCTTCCTGCGCTCGCTCGCGCGGCTGGACCTGGCGGAGTCGCGCGTCGGGCGCTTCACGGAGGGCCTGACGGTCGACGACGTGCCGGATCCGCCGCTGCCGGAGGCGACGGTGGCGGGCGGGACCGGGTCCTAGACCTATGCCGGTCGGTCCGGCCGGGTTGGTTGGGTCGGCACCCGCGCATGAGGTGCGCGGGTTGAGGGTCCAGGGGTGGCCTGGGCCCCGACCGCAATCATGGGAGTGCCGACCGTGGTACAGGTTCGCAGCTGGGCGGGGTTGGATGTGCATGCGGCGAAGGTCGTGGCGGTGACGGTCGACGCCGTCACCGGTGAGCTGAGCGCGCATCGTCTCTCGGGCGAGACCAGCAAGGTCGTCGAGTTCTGCGCCGGCCTGCCCGCGCCGGCGCGGGTGGCCTATGAGGCCGGGCCGACGGGGTTCACGCTCGCGCGGGCGCTGCGCGACGTGCCGGCGTGGGGTGCGTGGTCGCGGCGCCGGGCAAGATCGAGCGGCCCGCGACCGACCGGGTCAAGACCGACCGTCGAGACGCCGAGCGACTCGTGCGGCTGTTGATGATCGACGGGCTGCACCCGGTCCGGGTCCCGACGCGCGCCGAGGAGGCGCTGCGCGACCTGATCCGGGCGCGCGAGGACCTGCGCGGCGATCTGATGCGCGCCCGTCACCGGCTCTCCAAGCTGCTGCTGCGCCACGACCTGCGCTACGAGGCGGCCGGCGGGAACTGGACGCAGCGACACCGCGACTGGCTCGGAAAGATCGAGCTCGGCCGATCGCGGCGCGCAGATCACGCTCCTCGACTACCTCGGCGCGATCGACGCGCTGCTCGTGCGTCGCGAGTCGCTCGAGACCGCAGATCGGCCTAGCTCGTGCTCGACTCGCCATGGGCACAGACGATCGCCCGGTTGCGATGCCTGCGCGGGATCGAGACGCTCACCGCCGCCGGGCTGTGCGCCGAGGTCGGCGACTTTCACCGCTTCGCCCGTCCTGGGCAGCTGATGAGCTACCTCGGCCTCGTCCCCTCCGAGCACAGCAGCGGCGCCCAGCGACGCCAGGGCGCGATCACGAAGTCCGGCTCCCGCCACGCCCGCCGGCTCCTCGTCGAGGCCGCCTGGCACTACCGCCGCCGGCCGGCGAAGGGCGTCGCGCTGCAACGTCGCCAGACCGACCAGCCCGCGCACATACTCGCGCTCTCCTGGAAGGCCCAACAGCGGCTGCATCACACCTGGCGACGGCTCGATACCGAGCGCGGCAAGCGCCGCACGCTCGTCGCGGTCGCCGCCGCCCGCGAACTCGCCGGCTTCTGCTGGGCGATCGCGACCGCCGACTGACACCCGGCACAGCACCACGTCGGTCAAGGAGGCGGCGGGTACCGGCCACCACGCGCGAGAGCACCCGCGATACGGCTATGAGCAACCCCGCACGGGGCCACGCTCGATCCTAGAACGCGAGCTCTCACGACGAAACCCGGTCCTGCGGCCACCCGGATCCGCGCATATCAGCCTGACCGCGCGTCGCGCAACCCAGGCCAGCCCGCCGCCTCCTTGACCGACCAGAGCGCCCGCCCACCAGCGGGCACTCGGTGCTGCCCACTTGACAAAACGACCGCCATATCAGCCGTAGCGGCCACCGGTGACCGCGCGCAGCTTCGCGCGGTCGTGACGGGCGTGGACGCGGCGCACCGTGCCGGAGCGCGAGCGCATCACGAGCGATTCCGTCGTCGCGCCGGAGCCGCGGTAGCGGACGCCCTGCAGCACGTCGCCGTCGGTCACGCCGGTGGCGGAGAAGAAGACGTCGTCGCCTCTGCAGAGGTCGTCGCACGTGAGGACGCGGTCGAGGTCGTAGCCGGCGTCGAGCGCCGCTCGGCGCTCCTCGTCGTCGCGCGGCCACAGGCGGCCGAGCAGCTGGCCGCCCATGCACTTGAGCGCCGCAGCCGAGATGACGCCCTCGGGCGTGCCGCCGATGCCCCACAGCAGATCGACCGGCGAGCGCTCGCTGACGGCGAGCAGCGCGGCCGAGACGTCGCCGTCGAGGATCAGGCGGATGCGGGCGCCGGCCTCGCGCACCTGCTTCATCGCCTCCTCGTGGCGCGGGCGGTCGAGCATCACGACCGTCACGTCGCCGATCCCCAACCCCTTGCGCTCGGCGATCAGTCTCAGCGTCTCCGGCAGCGGACGGTCGAGCGACAGCAGGTCGGCGACCTCCTCGCCGCCGGCGATCTTCTCCATGTAGACGCACGGACCGGGGTCGAACATCGAGCCGCGCTCCGCGAGCGCGATCACGGCGAGCGCGCTCGGCATGCCGAGCGCGGTCAGGCGCGTGCCCTCGAGCGGGTCGACCGCGATGTCGACGCTCGGCGGCGTGCCGTTGCCGATCTGCTCGCCGTTGTAGAGCATCGGCGCCTCGTCCTTCTCGCCCTCGCCGATCACGACGACGCCGTCCATCGGCACGGACTCCAGGACGTGGCGCATCGCGTCGACGGCGGCCTGGTCGGCCGCCTCCTTGTCGCCGCGGCCCACCATGCGAGCGGCGGCGAGCGCGGCGGCCTCGGTCACGCGCACGAGCTCGAGCGCGAGGTTGCGGTCTGGACGCTGGTCCGTCATGCGGCCGGCACGCTAGCAGCGCAGGCGCCCGGGTAGGGTCACGAGCGATGGACTTCCGCCGCCTCCACCCAGACCCGGCGACCGTCGAGGCGGCGCAGCTGCTCGGCGACCTGCGGCTGCACGAGCGCGCGCATGGGGAGCGGCCGTGGGTGGCGACGAACTTCGCGACGACCGCCGACGGGCGCGCCACGGTCGAGGGCCGTTCCGGTCCGATCGGCGACGACGGCGACCTGGAGGTCTTCCGCCGGTTGCGCACGCAGGTCGACGCGCTGCTGATCGGCACGCGCACGCTCGGGATCGAGCGCTACGGGCGCGCGGTCAGACGCCCGGAGCTGCGCGCGGCACGCGAGGCGCTCGGACTCGCCTCCGAGCCGCTGGTCGCCACCGTCAGCCGCAGCGGCGAGCTGCCGCTCGAGGTCCCGCTGTTCCAGGAGCCGGAGGCCGACGTCGTCGTGTTCGCCCCGACCGGGACGCCGGAGCCCGACTGCCCGGCGTGCGTCACGCTCGTGCCGCTCGACCCGGCCGAGCTGACGCTCACGACCGCGCTGCGGCACCTGCGCGCCGAGCGCGGCGTGCGCTCGCTGCTGTGCGAGGGCGGCCCGACGCTGATGGGCGCGCTGCTGCACGAGCGGCTCGTCGACGAGGTCTTCCTCACGCTCGCGCCGCAGCTCGCCGGCGGCGGCACCGGGCCGACGATGAGCAGCGGCCCGGCGCTCCCCGATCCGGCCGCGCTGGAGCTCGTGTGGGCGCTCGAGCGCGCCGGCTCGCTGTACCTGCGTTACGCCGTCCGGCAGAGGTAGCCTCCAGGACATGCGGATCGCCTGCGGCTTCGACCATGCCGGGGTGCCTCTGCGCGACGCGGTCGTCGCGGCGTTGGAGGGCGACGGCCACACGGTCCTCGACGCGGGCACCTACGACGACTATCCCTACGCCGCCGCGGCCGTCGCGCGCACGCTCGGCGACGCGGCCGAGCGGGCCGTGCTCGTGTGCGGCTCCGGCGCGGGCGTGTCGGTCGCAGCGACCAAGCTGCCCGGGGTGCGTGCGGCGACCGTCCACGACGGGTACACGGCGCACCAGGGCGTCGAGCACGACGACCTCAACGTGCTGTGCCTCGGCGCGCGCGTGATCGGGCCGGAGCTCGCCGGCGAGATCGTGCGCGCGTTCGCGGCCGCAAGCTTCAGCGGCGAGGACCGCCATCTTCGCCGGCTTGGACAGATCGCCGCGCTCGAGCGCGGCGGCATGACCGCCCTCCCGCCAGAGGAACTTCGCTCACCAGACACAGGAGACAACCGCTCATGAGCACCGTTCCCGCCACCACCCCCATCGGCCGCCTGGCCGAGCTCGGCACGAGCGCTTGGCTGGATTCGATCCGCCGCTCGATGCTGACCGGCGGGGAGCTGCAGCGCCTCGTCGAGGAGGACGGCGTCGTGGGCGTCACGTCGAACCCGTCGATCTTCGAGCAGGCGATCCTCGGCAGCCCCGACTACGACGAGCGGCTCGCCGAGCTGACGCACAACGGGAACGGCGTCGAGCAGATCTACTGGACGCTCGCGATCGAGGACGTCCAGGACGCCGCGGATGTGCTGCGGCCGGTGTGGGAGCGCAGCGGCGGCGTCGACGGCTACGTCTCGCTGGAGGTCGCGCCGAACGTCGCGCGCGACACCGAGGCGACGCTCGCGATGGCGCGCGACCTGTGGACCCGCTGCGACCGCCCGAACGTGATGATCAAGATCCCCGGCACGCCGGAAGGCGTCCCGGCGATCCGCGCGGCGATCGCCGAGGGGATCAACATCAACGTCACGCTGCTGTTCTCGCTCGACGCGTGGGCGGCGATCGCCGAGGCCTGGCTCGCCGGCCTCGAGGACCGCGCGGCCGCCGGCAAGCCGGTCGACCACATCGCCTCGGTCGCGTCGTTCTTCGTCTCGCGCGTCGACACGCTGGCCGACAAGCGCCTGAAGGCGCTCGGGAGAGAGGAGCTGTGCGGCAGGGCGGCCGTCGCGAACGCGCAGCTCGCCTACGAGCGCTGGCAGGCACTGGTGGCGGACGAGCGCTTCGCCGCGCTCAAGGCGCAGGGCGCACGACCGCAGCGGCTGCTGTGGGCCTCCACCGGCACGAAGGATCCGTCCTATCCCGACACGAAGTACGTCGCCGAGCTGGTCGGACCGGAGACGGTCAACACGATGCCGCTCGCGACACTGCTCGCCTACCAGGACCACGGCGAGCCGGTCGCGCCGTCCCTGCCGGACGCCGCGCCGTCCGCACATGCGGCGATCGCCGCGGTCGAGGCCGCCGGCGTCTCGCTCGAACAGGTCACCGAGGAGCTGCTGGAGGCCGGGATCGTCCAGTTCGCCGACGCGATGGACCGCCTGCTGGCGGGCGTCGAGCGCCGGCGCGCGGCGGTGATCGCCGGCGAGCCCGCAAGCGTGGAGGCGCGCCTGACCGACGCGCAGGCGCGCGCAGTCGGCGCGCGCGCGGCGTGGGCGCAGGAGCAGCACGTGCTGCGGCGCGTGTGGGCGAGAGACGACTCGCTGTGGCCCGGCGGCGACGACAAGCCGTCCGAGCGGCTCGGCTGGCTGACGATCGCCGACCACTCGCTCGAGCAGCTCGACGACGTGCTCTCCTTCGCGGCCGAGCTGCGCGCGGAGGGCTTCACCGATTGCGCGCTGCTCGGCATGGGCGGCTCGTCGCTCGCGCCCGAGGTGCTGTGGCAGACGTTCGGCGCGGGCGACGACGGCCTCAGACTGCACGTGCTCGACTCGACGCACCCCGACGCGGTCGCCGCGCTCGAGGCGCAGCTGCCACTCGGCAGAACGCTGTTCCTCGTCTCCTCCAAGTCGGGCGGGACGCTCGAGCCACGCTCCATGCACGCGCACTTCCATGCGCTCGTCCCGGACGGCCGTCAGTGGGCGGCGATCACCGACCCCGGCTCGTCGCTTGAGCAGCTCGCGCGCGAGCAGGGCTTCCGCCGCGTCTTCCACGGCGCGCCCGATATCGGCGGGCGCTACTCGGCTTTGAGCGCGTTCGGGATCGTGCCCGCGGCGCTGGTCGGCGCCGACGCACGCGGGCTGCTCGGGCGCGCCGAGGTCGCCGCGAGCGCCGCCGACCCGTCGCTGCCGCCCGGCTGCGCGCCCGCGCTGTGGCTCGGCTGCGCGCTCGGCGAGCTCGCGAACGGCGGCCGCGACAAGCTCACGCTCGTGGTCGACGAGCCGCTGCGCTCGCTCGGCCTGTGGCTCGAGCAGCTGATCGCCGAGTCGACCGGCAAGCGCGGCAAGGGGATCGTGCCGGTAGCCGACGAGCCGCTCGCGGGGCCGGAGGCGTATGGAGAGGACCGCGTGTTCGTGCACCTGCACCGCACCACCGGCGCGGGCGACGCGGCTGGGGGTGCCGGAGCCGGCCACGTGGCCGGCGGAGGGGCCCCTGAGGATCTCGCGTCCAAGCTCGACGCGCTCGCCGAGGCCGGCCACCCGGTGATCGCGGTCCCGTTCGACGAGCCGCTCGACCTCGGCGCGCTGTTCTTCCACTGGGAGCTGGCGGTCGCGGTCGCCGGCGCGGTGATCGGCGTAAACCCGTTCGACCAGCCGGACGTGCAGTCGGCGAAGGACGCGACCGTCGCGACGATCGAGGCGTACGCGCGCGACGGAGCGTTTGCGGCGGAGGACGCGTCCGCCGTGAGCGGGGACGAGGCGACGAGCGCGCTGCGGGAGCTGCTCGACGCGCACGCCAGAGCGGGCGCGTACGTCGCGACGATGGCGTACCTCGCGCCCGACCCCGCCGTGGACGCGGCGCTCACGCGGCTGCGCACCGCGATCCGCAATCGCACGCGCGTGGCCACCACGGTCGGCTACGGGCCGCGCTTCCTGCATTCGACCGGCCAGCTGCACAAGGGCGGCGCGCCGGTCGGCGTGTTCGTGCAGCTCGTGGACGACGGACGGAGCGGCGTCGAGATCCCGGGCCAGCCGTACGACTTCGCCGCGCTCGTGCAGGCGCAGGCGATCGGCGACGGGAAGGCGCTGCGTGAGCGCGGACTGCCGTTCCTGCGCGTGGAGCTGGAAGAAGATCCCGCGCCTGCGATCGAGCGGCTCGCGGCGGCGATCGACGCGGACGACTGAGCGCGGACGGACCGGGTACGCCCCGCGCATGGCCGCCACAACGAGCGATCCCCTCGCCGCGACCAACAACCCGTTCGCGCAGGACGTCGACGAGCGGCTGCCGCCGCCGTCGACGCTCGTCCTGTTCGGGGCCACGGGCGACCTCGCCGCGCGCAAGCTGCTGCCGGCTGTCTACGACCTGCTCGCCGACGGCCGGCTGCCCGAGCGCTTCCGCCTGCTCGCGGTGGTGCGCGAGGGCCAAGACGACGCGTCGTTTCGCGCCCGCGCACGCGAGGCGATCGAGCAGCACGCCCGCCGCGCGCTCGACGAGCGCCTGTGGAGCGCGCTCGCGTCGCGTATCGGTGTCGTCGCCGGGACGTACGGGTCGCCGCCGCTGTACGAAGCGCTCGCGGAGCGCCTCGACGCCGGCGACCGCGAGGATGGCGAGCCCTCGCAGCGGTTGTTCTACCTCGCGATCTCGCCGGGGTTCTTCGCCGACACCGCGCGCGGGCTGCACGAGGCCGGGCTCGGGCGCGGCGCCGACCCGCCGACACGGCTGCTGATCGAGAAGCCGTTCGGACACGACCTCGCGAGCGCGCGTGAGCTGAACGCGGCGACCCAGGCGGCGTTCGACGAGCTCCAGGTCTTCCGCATCGACCACTACCTCGGCAAGGAGACGGTTCAGAACCTGCTGGTGCTGCGGTTCGGCAACGGGATCTTCGAGCCGCTGTGGAACCGCACGTCGATCGACCATGTGCAGATCACCGTGGCGGAGGACCTCGGCATCGGCCGTCGCGCCGGCTACTACGACCGCGCCGGTGCGCTGCGCGATGTGATCCAGAACCACGCGCTGCAGCTGCTCAGCCTCGTCGCGATGGAGCCGCCGGCGAGCTTCGACGCGAGCCTCGTGCGCGACGAGAAGGCGAAGGCGCTGCGGGCAGTGCGCCCGCTCGACGCCGCCCGCGACGCGGTGCGCGGCCAGTACACGGCCGGCTGGATCGGCGGCGAGCACGTGTCGGGCTACCGCGAGGAGGAGGACGTGCCGTCCGACTCGCGCAGCGAGACGTATGCGGCGATCCGCGTGGAGGTCGACAACTGGCGCTGGGCGGGCGTGCCCTTCTACCTGCGCACCGGCAAGCGGCTGCCGCTGCGCACCACGGAGATCGCCGTCGCCTTCAAGCCGGTGCCCCACCAGCCGTTCCGCGCGCTCGACGCACCGCCGCCGCCGAACGAGCTCGTGATCTCGGTGCAGCCGAACGAGGGCGCGACGCTGCAGATCGCCGCGAAGATGCCCGGGACCGCGCTGCGGATGCGACCGGTGCAGATGGACTTCCAGTACGGCACCTCGTTCCTGCGCGAGTCGCCGGAGGCGTACGAGCGGCTGCTGCACGACGCGCTGCTCGGCGACGCAACGCTGTTCACGCGCGCGGACGAGGTCGAGGCGGCGTGGGAGATCGTCGACCCGGTGCTGAGGGCGTGGGCTGAGGACGGCCGGCCCGAGCCATACGAGGCCGGCACGGCGGGGCCGCCCTCCGCCGACGACCTGCTCGCGCGCGACGGACGCGCGTGGAGGCCGTTGTGAGCGCGCTGGCGGAGATGGACGGCCGCGAGCGCTCCGAGTGGCGCGGCGCGGACGTGACGATCGGCGACGTCGCCGAGCGGCTGCTGGCGCTCAACCGCGAGCACGCGCGCCACGAGCACGGCCACGCCGCCACGCGCACGCTCAACCTGCTCGTCGCGCCGGCGGACGACGTCGCGCCGGAGGAGCTCGCGCGCCGGCTTGCCGCCCTGGCCGACCGCCACCCGTCGCGCACGATCGTCGTGCGCGAGCACGCGGCGGCGCAACTCGACGCGCACGTCGCGATCGACTGCACGGTCGGCGAGCGAGCGCGAACGGGGTCCGCCGCAGGCCACTGCCACGACATGGCGCTGCTGGCGGCCGACGCCGAGCGGCTCGCGCACGCGGACTCGCTCGTGCGGCCGCTGCGCGTCGCCGGCCTGCCGACGGTGCTGTGGCTGCCTGGTACGCGTGCGAGCGATGCGCAGGATCCGCTCGCGACGCTCGCGCAGGCGCTTGTGCTGGACTCCGGCGCCGCCAGCGGTACGACGCTGCGAGCGGCGTTCGCGCGCGTCGCCGCCCTCGAGCTCGATCGCGTCCGCGACGTCGCGTGGCTGCGGCTCGCGCGCTGGCGCCGCCACGTCGCCGCCCGCTTCGACGACCCGCGGGCGCTGCGTCTGCTCGCGAACGTCGAGCGTGTCGAGCTGCGCTCATGCGGCCCGCAGGAGGCGAGCGCGTTGCTGCTCGCCGGCTGGATCGCGGCACGCGCCGGCTGGACGGTCGAACGGCTGACGCCGCGGGAGCCCGGCTGGGAGGGAACGGCGCGCCGCGCGGACGGCGCGCCGCTGGAGATCGCGCTCGGCCCGCCCGAGCAGCCGGACCGGACGGGGATCCACGCGCTGGCGCTGCACGCGAACGGCGAGACGATCGCGCTGCGCGCCCCGGTCGCCGCGCCCGATCCGGCGCGCGCGTTCGCGGCCGCGCTGGGGATGTTCGACACGCCGACGCCGGGGTACGCGGCAGCGCTCACGGCACTGCTCGGCGGGATGGCGGCGCGATGATCGAGCTGACGGTGACCGACGACGCCGAAGCGGCGGCGCGCCTGTGTGCCGAGCGCGTCGCCGCCGCGCTCGAGCAGGCACGCGCCGTGCGCGACGCGGCGCACATGGCACTCGCGGGCGGCAGCACGCCGGCGCGCACCTACGAGCTGCTGGCCGAGCTGATGAGCGACTGGCGCGACGTGCACCTGTGGTTCGGCGACGAGCGCTGCGTCCCGCTCGACCACCCCGACAGCAACCACCGCCTGCTCACGCACACGCTGCTGAACCGGCTCCCCGCCGGGACGACGGCCCCGATCGTCCACCCGGTGACCGGCGCCGGAAACGGCAACCCGGCCGCGGCCGCGGCCGACTACGAGGTCGAGTTGCGCGAGCGAATCGCCGGTACGCCGTTCCCGGTCCTCGACGTCGTGCTGCTCGGCCTCGGCGAGGACGGCCACACCGCCTCGCTGTTTCCCGACGATCCGGTGCTGGAGGAGCGCGAGCGGCTCGTCGTGGCGGTACGCGGCAGAAAGCCG
Organism: uncultured Actinomycetes bacterium; assembly: GCA_963770165.1. GTDB lineage: Bacteria > Actinomycetota > Thermoleophilia > Solirubrobacterales > Solirubrobacteraceae > Conexibacter. Next base: position 284,934 of record CAVYOK010000002.1, on the reverse strand, counting down.
CCGCCGGATCGCGTCACCTTCACGCTCCCGCTGCTCCGTGCCGGGCGTGCGATCGTCGTGCTGACGGCGGGCGCCGGCAAGGCGGAGGCGGTGCGGGCGACGCTCGCCGGTCCAAGCGCGCGCACACCCGCGAGCCTGCTCGCCGAGGGCGCGACGGTGGAGCTGATCGCCGACCGTGCCGCCGCGCCGTCCGCGTGAAATTCCAGCAGTAGGTGGTTTCTCGCGCGGCGCAACCTGAAAGACTGAGCGGGATGCCGAGCGAGACGGCAGCGCCGCCGGGCGCGACAGGGGACGTGCTCGACGCGCTGAGCGACTCTCGCTCCCGCACGCTTGCGCTCGTCGCCCATCTCGGCGACGACGTGCTCGAGCAGGTGCATTCGCCCCTGATGAGCCCGCTCGTGTGGGATCTCGGGCACATCGCCGCGTTCGAGGACCTCTGGCTCGCGCACCGCGGTGCCGGCCTGCCGCTGCTGAGGCCGGACCTCGCGGAGGTCTACGACGCGTTCGAGACGCCGCGCGCGCAACGCGGCGGCCTGCCCTACCTGCGCCGTGCCGAGGCGCTCGCGTATCTCGCCGCCGTGCGCGAGCGCGTCGCGGAGCTGCCGATCGACCCGCTGCTGCACGAGCTCGTGCTGCGGCACGAGCAGCAGCACACCGAGACGATGCTCCAGACGATGGAGCTGGCGCGGCTGCCGGCGCCGCACGAGCCTGTCGCGCCCGCCCGGCCGGCCGCGCCGGAATGCGCCGAGCTGACCGGCCTGGAGCTCGTCGACGTCCCCGCCGGCTCCTGCACGATCGGCGCAGCGGCCGACGGCTTCGCCTACGACAACGAGCGCCCGCGGCACGAGCTCGAGCTGCCGGCCTTCCGCATCGGCCGCGCGCCCGTCACGAACGGCGCCTTCATGGAGTTCGTCGCGGCCGGAGGCTACCGGCGGCCGGAATGGTGGTCGCGCGAGGCATGGGCGTGGAAGGAGCAGTACGACATCGAGCGCCCAGCTGGGTGGACGGATGCCGGCCCGCCCACCCACGAGTGGCGGATGGACCGCTGCGCGCCGCTCGATCCGCGCAAGCCGGTCGTCCACGTCTCCTGGTTCGAGGCCGACGCCTTCGCCCGCGCGCACGGCGCGCGCCTCCCGACCGAGGCCGAGTGGGAGAAAGCGGCGACCTGGGACCAGGAGGCGCAGGCGGCCCGCCCGCATCCGTGGGGCGACGACCCGCAGCGCGGGGCGATCGCGACGCACGCGAACGTCGACCAGCGCGCCTTCGGCACGGTGCCCGTCGGCACGCACCCCGACGGCGCCTCCCCGGCCGGCTGCCTCGGCATGATCGGCGATACGTGGGAGTGGACGGCCGGCGGCTTCGACGGCTACCCCGGCTTCCGCGCACGTCCGTACAAGGAGTACTCCGAGGTCTTCTTCGGCGGCGACTACCGCGTGCTGCGCGGCGGCTCGTGGGCTACGCGCGCCCGCGTCGCCACGCCGACGTTCCGCAACTGGGACCACCCGCAGCGCCGGCAGATCTTCGCCGGGCTGCGCATAGCGAAGGATGCGTGACCCATGGCGATCTCTCCCGCCTGCGAGCCCGACGTCACGATCGACGACCACCTCGACGCGGCCCATGAGCGCGGGCTCGCGGAGGACGTGCTCGACGGCCTCACGCGACCGTTCAAGGAGCTGCCGCCGAAGCACTTCTACGACGCGCGCGGCTGCGAGCTGTTCGACCGCATCACCGGACTGCCCGAGTACTACCCGACGCGCGCGGAGCGCTCGATCCTGCAGGCGCAGGCTGAGGCGATCGTGAGCGCCACGGGCGCCGCCGAGCTCGTGGAGCTGGGCTCCGGCACGGCCGCGAAGACGCGCGTGCTGCTCGACGCGATGGCGGCCGCCGACCAGTTGCGCCGCTACGTGCCGTTCGACGTCGCCGAGTCGGTCGTGCGCGCGAGCGCGGAGGCGCTCGTGGAGGAGTACCCGGGCCTGCGCGTGCACGGCGTGATCGGCGACTTCGAGCGCCACCTCGATCGCATCCCGCCGCCGACGGAGGGCGAGCCGCGCGTGGTCGCGCTGCTCGGCGGCACGATCGGCAACTTCCCGCCTGGCAGCCGGCGCCGAATGCTGCGCGAGATCGCCGCCCTGCTCGGCCCGGAGGACCGTCTGCTGCTCGGCACGGACCTCGTGAAGGACCCGGCCGTGCTCGAGGCCGCCTACGACGACGCGGACGGCGTGACGGCAGAGTTCAACCGCAACGTGCTGCGCGTCCTGAACCGCGAGCTCGACGCCGACTTCCCGCTCGAGGACTTCGAGCACGTCGCGTTCTTCGATCGCCGCAACGAGTGGATCGAGATGCGCTTGCGCGCCCGGCGGGAGTGCAAGGTGCGGATCGCGGCGCTCGGGCTCGACGTCGAGCTGCGCGAGGGCGAGGAGATCCGCACCGAGATCAGCGCGAAGTTCACGCCCGAGCGGGTGCGCGAGGACTTCGCCGCCGCCGGCCTGCGGCTCGCCGGCTGGCACACCGACACGTGCGAGCGCTTCGCGCTCTCGCTCGCGGCCCCGGCCGTCGACTGAGCCGACGAAGGGGCGGTAGGGTCGGCGCATGCGCCGACTGCGTCCGCTGCTCGCCGTGCTCGCGCCGCTGCTCGTCTGCGCGGCAGCCTCCCCGGCGGGCGCGGCACCGGTGCCGAGCGCGCAGCTCAAGATCGCCTTCACGCTGCCCTCCAGTCAGGGCAGCGTCTGGATCTACCAGGCGAGCAACTGCCTGATCCTGACGGGCGGCTGGTCGCGCGCCTCGACGCCACGCTTCTCGGGCGTCACCGGCCGTCCGCGCGGCCTGCTCGACGTGCCCGGCCGCAGCGGCGAGGCGATCGTCCCCGGCGAGGCGATTCACGTCGACCGCATCTTCGCGCCGCGCCCGCGCGCCCTCGCGGCGACGGACGTGGGGATCCAGCTGGCCGGCGGAGGCGCCTACCTGACGGGGACGATCCGCGCCGTCCGGTCACACAGCGCGCGTGCCGCGAGACGCGTGCGCCTCGCGCGACTGCGCGGCGCGACGCTCGCGACGAAGACCGTCCGCGGGGGGCTTGTCGTGACGGTCCGCGGGCGCGCGACGATGCTCGCGCCGCTCGCCGGCATGCTCAACCGGCTGCGCTGCAGAGGCCCGCGCATCGACGAGCATCCGATCCGCGTCGGCGCTTCGCTCGGAACGGTGGTGGCGACGATCGTGCCGGCGCGCGCGACCGCACAGCCGCGGCACTTCGCGTTCGGCGTCTCGCTCGGTGGGGATCTGCCGACGTCGCCGCAGCTCGAACCGACCGGGGGTGCGCAGAGCGACTACGGGGACGTGCGCTTCGCGATCGCTCCCGAAGCGCGGCTGACCGTGGCATGCACCGCGTCCGGGTGCGAGCCGACCGACGGGGTGGCTGCGCTGCTCGGCGGGTTCGACTTCGTCGACGGGCCGAGACGACTCTCGGTGACCGACCTCGAGCTGTCGCTCGTCAGAGGCCGCCGCACGGTCACCGGCACCGTCGCCGGGATGCGCATCACGATCGGCGCGGAGCTGAGCGACAACCGACTGTTGACGATCGGCGACGCGTTGAAGGCTCAGCTCGCGGCGACGTTCGGCGATCCCGGCCTCGACGGAGACCTGGTGCGGCTGCAGCTGCCGCTCGCGAGCCTCGCTCCTGCCTAGGGACGCTCCTAGGAGATCCGTGCAGCGCGGCTCCCAGCCGCCAACCTTCGTCCGGGTTGTGCGTTGGAATCGCCGTGACACCCATAATGGGTCGATGGAGAACGTCCTCCTGGACCGTGCTCCGGTGCGGCTGCGCCGCCCCGCGCGCCTCCTGCGGCTCGCGAGCGACGAGCGGCTCGTCGCGCTCGTGCGCGTCGGTGACGAGGGAGCGTTCGAGGCGATCTACGACCGCCACCATCCCGCGATCCTCGGCTTCTGCCGGCACATGCTCGGCACGCGCGAGGAGGCCGAAGACGCCGTCCAGCACACCTTCCTGGCCGCGTTCCGCGACCTCGTGCGCCACGAGAAGCAGGTCGAGCTGCGCCCATGGCTGTTCGCGATCGCACGCAACCGCTGCTTTTCGCTGCTGCGGGCGCGACGCGCGCACGTGGCGATCGAGCTGGCGGAGCCGACGACCGACGCGCTCGTCGCGACGGTCGAGCACCGCGAAGACCTGCGCGAGCTGCTCATGGACCTCGCACGCCTGCCCGAGGACCAGCGCGCGGCGCTCCTGCTGGCCGAGCTCGGCGCGCTCGACCACGCCGAGATCGCGACGGTCCTCGGCTGTCCGAGAGAGAAGGTGAAGGCGCTCGTGTTCCAGGCCCGCACCGCGCTGGCCGCGAGCCGCGAGGCACGCGCGACGCCGTGCGACGAGATCCGGCTCGAGCTCGCGACGGCGAGCGGCGCGGCATTGCGGCGCGGCGCTCTGCGCCGACACCTGCACGACTGCGACGGCTGTCGCGCCTTCAAGGCGGAGGTCGCGACGCAGCGCAAGCTGTTCGCGCTCGCGCTGCCGGTCGCGTCGAGCCTGGCGCTGAAGGGGAGCGTCCTGTCGGGCGTCTTCGGCGGCGCGTCGACGTCGAGCGCCGGCGCGGCGGGTGTGGCTGGCGCCACCGCTGGAGCGGCCGCGAGCGCGTCGGGCGGCACGTTCGGCGGCATGCTGGGCACCGTCGCCTCGACCGGCGCCGGCAAGCTCGGCGTGTCGCTCGCGGTTGCCGCCGCCGTGGCCGGAGGCGGCAGCACGCTCACAGAACAGCTTCAGCGTCACCCGGCATCCTCGCCACCTTCGTCGTCCGCGGCTGCGGGCAGCCGCGTTCCGGCCGGCACCTCGCGTCCGGCCCTCTTGCCCGGTGCGCCTTCCAGCCGAGGCCCGGGGCAGGTCCGACAGGCTGCCGGTCGCCCGGAGCGACGTGGACCGGCTGGCGGCTCCACCACCGCCGCGAGCGGTGAGACGCACGCCACGCACATGCTGGTACCCGCGCCTCCACATCAGCAGCACGAGCGCTCCCACCCGGTCTTCGAGGCTCCCGCGAGCGGTGGCGAGGGCGCGACGCCCCCTGGCCAAGGCGGTGCCCCGCCGCCGGGCCAGGGCGGCACGCCCCCCGGCCAAGGCGGCACACCACCCGGCCAAGGCGGCACACCACCCGGCCAAGGCGGCACGCCCCCCGGCCAAGGCGGCACGCCCCCCGGCCAAGGCGGCACCCCGCCCGGCCAGGGCGGCACGCCTCCGCCGGGCCAAGGCGGCACGCCCCCCGGCCAGGGCGGCACGCCCCCCGGCCAAGGCGGTGCCCCGCCGCCGGGCCACGCAAAGGGCAACGGCCCGAGCACCACGCCGCCCGGTCACGGCGGAACCCCGCCGGGACAGAGCAAGTCGGGCGCACCGCCCGAGAACCGTTACTGACCGCGCCGCGCACGCCGACGGACTTGCCCGCGTCTCTGCCTGCAAGCGGCCAACCTCTGACCGCCTATGGCGTTCCAACCCGTGGGAAGCGCCCACATGCAAGTGAAGCTTTCCCCTACGCGGCCCCGCTCCCGATGCCGGGTCGCGCTGCTTCGTCGGGTGGCTGGCCTCGAACTCTCTGCCGGGGCTGGCCGCCCGGCGGTGCTGCCCGCTTGCGCTCCCGCAGCAGCGCGAGCGCGACGGCCCCAAGGCCGCCGCGCCGGCTGCGAAGCGCCTAGCTCAAACGCTCCACGACCATCGCCATGCCCATGCCGCCGGCGACGCACATCGTCTCAAGGCCGACCGACTTGTCGAGCGTCTCGAGGTCGTTCAGCAGCGTCGTCATGATGCGAGCGCCGGTCATGCCGAACGGGTGGCCGAGCGCGATCGCGCCGCCGAACGGGTTGAGCTTCTCATCCGCGATGCCCCACTCCTCCTGACACGGCACGACCTGCGCCGCGAACGCCTCGTTCAGCTCGACGACGTCGATGTCGTCCATCGTCATGCCGGACTGCTTCAGGACGTTGCGCACGGCCGGGAGCGGGCCGAGGCCCATGTACTCGGGCTCGAGCGCGCCGACGGCGGAGGCGACGATGCGCGCCTTGGGCGTCATGCCGAGCTCGCGCGCCTTCTCCTCCGCCATCACGAGCACGGCGGCGGCGCCGTCGTTGAGCGGGCAGGCGTTGCCGGCGGTGACGGTGCCGTCCGGGTTGAACGCCGGTCTCAGCTGCGCGAGCTTCTCCTCGGTCGTGCCGGGACGGGGGCCGTCGTCCTTCGTGACCGTCGTCTCGGGGACCGTGGTCTCGTCGCCGTTCTCGTCCGTCGCCGTGTGCTCGGGCACGACGACCGGAACGATCTCACGGTCGAAGTGGCCGGACTCCTGCGCCGCGACGGCGCGCTGCTGCGAGATCGCGGCCCAGCGGTCCTGCGCCTCGCGCGAGATGCCCTCGCGCTCGGCGACGTTCTCCGCCGTGAAGCCCATCGGGATATAGACGTTGACGAGCGAGTCCGGCGACCCGTCGAGCTGCGGATGGAACGGCACCGGTGAGCCCCCGCCGAGCCGCGAGACGGCCTCGACGCCGGCGGCGACGTACGTGTCGCCCTCGCCCGCGGTGATCGCGTGGAACGCCATGCGGATCGTCTGCAGCGAGGAGGCGCAGAAGCGGTTGACGGTCGTGCCGGGCACGGAGATCGGATAGCCGGCGAGGATCAGCGCGTTGCGGGCGACGTTGTAGCCCTGCTCGCCCTCGCCCGACGCTGCCCCCATCATCACGTCGACGATGGTGGTCGGGTCGAGCTCCGGGTTGCGCTCCAGGAGGGCTCTCAGCGGGATCGCGGCGAGGTCGTCGGCGCGCACGTCCTTCAGCGAGCCCTTGACGGCGCGACCGATCGGCGTCCGGACCGCGTCGACGATGACGGCATTGGACATGGTGTTTCCTTTCGGTGAGGTGCCCGGCGGTCGCACTCCACGGGCCTTCGTTATCCCCCGGCGGTCGCACTCCACGGGGGCCTGCCCTGGAGGGTAGTACGAACGACGGCGTTCACACGCCGATTGCCATATGTGCGCTGTAGACCTTGCTCGTCCGGCGACCTACCGTGGTCGCATGACCCGCATGAACGTCGAAGCCCCCGAAGCACGCCTTCCTGACCTGCTCAAACGCGTCGGTCAGGGCGAGGAGATCGTGCTCGTCGAGCGCGGCAAGCCCGTCGCGAAGCTCGCCCCGCATCCACCGCAGGAGCGCAACTACCGGTCGTTCGTGGGAGCGTGGAAGGGCAAGGTCGACATGTCGCGCTTCGACGAGGCCGACGAGGAGATTGCGCGCGAGTTCGGGATGCTCGATTGAGGCTCCTGCTGGACAGTCATGTGCTGCTGTGGTTGATCGCCGACAGCCTGCCGCCAGAGGGCGCCCAACGACTTGCCGACGAGCGCAACGAGCTGCTGATCAGTGCGGTCAGCATCTGGGAACTTGAGGTCAAGCGCGTGAAGGGCACTCTCGTCGCACCGGACGACATGCTCCCGCGCGCCGAGGACGCCGGCTTTCGCTTCATCGACCTCACGCCAGATAACGCACTCGACGCGGCCCGCCTGCCGCGTCACCATGGCGATCCGTTCGATCGCCTGCTCGTCGCGCAGGCGCAGGGCGAGGCGGCCACGCTCGTCACCGCGGACGAGGCGCTCGCCGCCTACGACGTGCCGATCATGCACGTTGCGCGCTAGAGCCCCAGCCCGCGTACGCCGTCCTCGTCCCAGCCGAGATGGTGGGCGAGCTCGTGGCGGACGGTGCGCACGACCTGCGCGCGCAGGAGGTCGATGTCGTGGCCGAAGTCGCGCACCATCGTGTCCTGGAAGATCACGATGCGCGCGAAGCCTTCGTGCGCGACGGTCGGGCCGTGGTAGAGCCCGTACGCGTGGTGCTTGCGGCCTTCGGTGCCGACCACGACCGCGACGTGCTCGAGCGCACGGTGGAACTCGAGCGGCAGCTCGTCGAGCGCTGAGCGCACGAGCGCCTTGAAGTCCTCCTCGTTCCACGGGTCGATGCCGGGATCGTCGTCGTCGAAGTCGTCGTCGAGCTCGTCGTCGCCCTCGCCGGAGAGGCTCTCGCGAGCGAGCTGCTCGCTGCGCTCGACCAGCGCCTCGAACTCGCGCTCCGAGCGCGGGTTGCGCCAGTCCGCCAGGCGGCCGGTCACGAGCGCGAGCACGAACGCGATCAGCAGCGCAGCCGCGAGCGCGACGGCGATCCCCTGCAGGAAGCGCAGCGGATAGGTCGTCGCGAACCCTTGGACCGCCGTGATCGCGAGGATCGCGAACGCGAACGCGATGAGCGCCGACCAGGCGACCTGCGCGCCGGTCGGGAGTCTCGAGAACATGATCCGAGCGTAGCCGCTCAGATGCGGCCCGGCGACCGCAGCTCGCCGACGCGCCGGCTAGCGCATCGTGCGCGCGATCACGAGGCGCTGGATCTCGTTCGTGCCCTCGTAGATCTGCGTGATCTTCGCGTCGCGCATCATCCGCTCAACCGGGTACTCGCTCACGTAGCCGTAGCCGCCGAGCACCTGCACCGCCTCGACGGTGACGCGCATCGCGTTGTCGGAGTTGAACAGCTTCGCCATCGCGCTGTACTTGCCGAGGTCGGCGTCCCCGCGGTCCGCCTTCGCGGCCGCCTGGTAGAGCAGCTCGCGGCCGGCGGCGGTGCCCGTCTCCATGTCGGCGAGCTTGAACTGGATCGCCTGGAAGGCGTTGATCGGCTGGCCGAACTGTCTGCGCTCGCGCGCGTAGGCGGCCGCGTAGTCGGTCGCGCCCTGCGCGATGCCGAGCGCCTGCGCGGCGACGCCGAGGCGCGAGTGGTCGAGCGTCCCGAGCGCGACGTGCATGCCCCTGTCCACCTCGCCGATGAGGTTCTCCGCCGGGATCCGCACGTCGTCGAAGATCGGCTGGCCGGTCGGCGAGCCCTTGATGCCCAGCTTCTTCTCGAGCTTGCCGACGGAGAAGCCTGGCCGGTCTCTCTCGACGACGAAGGCGCTGATGCCGCGCGAGCGGCCGGCGCTCGGGTCGGTGACGGCGAAGACGACGTAGAAGTCGGCGACGCCGAGGTTGGTGATCCAGTTCTTCGCGCCGTTGACGACCCACTCGTCGCCGTCGCGGACCGCGCGGACTCTCATGCCGCCCGGATCGGAACCGGCCTCCGGCTCGGACAGCGCGAACGCCGGCGTCCACTCGCCGCTGGCGCATCGCGGCAGGAAACGCGCCTTCAGCTCGGGGCTACCGAACAGCTTGATCGGCAGCGTTCCGAGGTCGTGGACGGCGAGCATGAGCGCGCTGGAGGCGCACGCCTTCGCGACCTCCTCGATCGCGATGACGAGCGTCAGCGCTCCGGTGCCGGTGCCGCCGTGCTCCTCCTCGAACGGCAAGCCGAAGAGGTCGTGCTCGGCGAACAGCTCGCGGACGTCCCACGGGTACTCCGCCTTCTCGTCGATCTCCGCGGCCCGCGGCGCGACGCGCTCGCGCACCATCTGGCGGATCGTGTCGCGGAACGCGAGCTGGTCGTCGGTCAGGGCGTAGGCATCGGCGAGTGCGGACATGTGGCCGATGCTAGCCACGCGGCCAGAGGCTGCACGCCGGTTCCTGGCCGTCGGCGCCGACTGCGAGGGCGTCCCAGCGGCCGGTACCGGGACGCCCTCGCGGGGCGACGCACGCCCTCTTGGTGCTAGAAGCCCGACGGGTGCCGCACGACGTAGCCGGCGCTCGAACGCATGTCCGCCTGCCAGCGCGACGGGCTCGCGCCGCTCGTGTCGAAGCGCAGGCCGGCGACGACCATGTAGGCGTGCCCGGCGTTCCCGTACACCGTGATCCAGCGGCCGCTCCCGCGCACGCCGTAGGACTCGAAGCCGGTCGAGTTGAGCTGCGTCGAGATCAGCCCGCCGCCGTGGAGCGCGTAGCTGACGGAGCCGGAGCAGTCGTAGCCGCCGTCCTCCCAGCGTCCGTGACCGCCGCCGTAGCGGTAGGGCTTCGTCGCGATGCGGTTGCCGGCGGCGATCACGGCCTTGACGGCCGCCGGCGCGTCGGCCGGGGCGACCGCGGTGCCGTCGGCGCGCAGGCGTGCATGGCCGACCGGAGCCGGCGGCTCCTCGCCGCTGTCGCCCGCGCTGCCACCCTCGCCGAGGTGGCGCAGCGCCGCGACGGTCGCCGCGCCGGCGACGCCGTCTGCCGTCAGGCCGTTCGCGCGCTGGAAGCGCTTCACGTTGCGCAGCGTCCCGGGGCCGAAGACGCCGTCGACGGGCGTCGCGATCCCGGCGCGTGTGAGGTAGTCCTGCAGCACCCGCACGTCCTGGCCGCGCATGCCCTTCTTCAGCGTGCGGTCGCCCATGTGCTGCGAGCCGCCCTCGCCACCCTGCTCCGCGCGCTCCTGGGCGCGGGCGCGGCGCGCGGCGACCGTGCGCAGCGCTCTGGTCGTGCCGGCTCCGACGACGCCGTCCACGGTCAGGTCGTTGGCGCGCTGGAAGCGCTTGACGCTGCGCAGCGTCTGCGGGCCGAAGATCCCGGCGATCGGCGTCGGGTAGCCGGCGCGCGTGAGGAAGTCCTGCAGGACGCGGACGTCGTGGCCGCGGTCGCCCTCATGGAGCGTGCGGTCGCCGAGGTGCTGAGCCGCGGTGGCAGGCGCCGGCGCGAACGCGAGCGGAGCGACCGCCGCGACGGCGAGCACGAGCAGGGCAAGGACGAAACGCGAACGCCGGCGAGCCGGCGCGATGACGGACGGCACGGGTGCAAACCCCTTCTCTTTCGGGCGCCTGCGGGGTTAGCTGACGGGCTCGCGCAGAAAGAGCAGCGCTACGTCGCGACATTGCGACGATTCGCCCCAGAGGACCGTGCGTCCGGCCTCAACTGGTTCCCCCGCTCCCCGGCTTTTGCGGTGCCGGAGACTCGGCTGGGTACAAGCGACGGGCGGCAGACTAGCCAATCCGGCGGAGGAATGTCGCGCTCTGCGGCGAAGAAGGCGCGTTCGCCGGCTCATCACAGCCCCGCGGGGTGGCGGATCGCGAACCCGGCGGAGGACCGCATGCCCGTCTGCCAGCGCGACGGGCTCGCGCCGCTGGTGTCGTAGCGCAGGCCCGCGACGACCATGAAGGTGTGGGTGCCGTGGGCGTAGACGGTGATCCAGCGCCCGCGACCCGGGAACCCCCAGCTCATGAGGCCGCCCGACGTCAGCGGCCCCGCGAGCAGGCCGCCGCCGTGCAGCGCGTAGCTGACGGAGCCCGAGCAGTCGTAGCCGCCGGCGCTCCAACTGCCGTGGCCACCGCCCCACACGTACGGCGTCTTCGCGATCCGGTTGCCGGCCGCTATCACGGCGCGCACCGAGGCGGGGGCGTCGATCGGCGCGACCGCGGTGCCGTCGCCGCGCAGCCGCGCCGTGCCGGGCGGTCCGAGCTCGGCCCCCGGCGCGCCGACGCGACGCAGCGTGCCGACGTCGCCCGAGCCGACGACGCCGTCGACCCGGAGGCCGTACACGCGCTGGAAGCGACGGACGCTGCGGTGCGTCCGCCGGCCGAAGAACCCGACGACCGGCGTGCGCATACCGGCGCGACTGAGCTGGTGCTGGAGGACGCGTACGTCCGCGCCCGACATGCCCTTCCGCAGGACGCGGTAGCCGAAGCGCTTGGCACGGCCCTGCCGCGCGGCCCTGCGCTGCGTCATCGCCCGGTGCGCCACCGTCGTGCGCAGCGCCCTGACGACTCGCGGGCGGGCGACGCCGTCGGCGACGAGACCGTGACGGCGTTGGAAGCGCCGGACGTTGCGGCGCGTGCTGCTGTCGTAGACCCCGGCGGCCGGCGTGCGCAGGCCGGCGCGGGTGAGCAGCTCTTGCAACACGCGGACGTCGTGACCGCGCGCTCCGGAGTGGAGCGTGCCGTCGCCGCGGTGGTGGGCCTCAGCGGCGACGGCAGGCATGAGGACAGCCACGAACATGGTGAGAGCCAGCGCGCGGCGCGAACGCGCGCAGGCTGACGCGAAGCTGGCGAGCACGGGTGCGACCCCTTCTCTTTCGGGCGCCTGCGGGGTTAGCTGACGGGCTCGCGCAGAAAGAGCAGCGCTACGTCGCGGCGCGACGATTCGCCCCTGGGCCCGGCTTCGGGTCCCGTGGTTCCCCCGCTCCCCGATGTCCGTGCACCGGAGATTCGGCTAGGTACAAGCGACGCGGGCACAGTACAGATCGCTGTCACTTAAATGTGACGTCATTCACCTACATGGCGCGACGCCACGCCGCGGTAGGGTCGCCTTGGTGGCCCTCTCCCGCGACGCGCTCGACCGTCTCAACCGCGCCACGGCGGCGCTCGATCCGCCGTTCGCGGTCGTCGACCTGGACGCCTACTGGACGAACGCGCGCGACATGCTGCGGCGGGCCGGCGGCCGACCGATCCGCCTCGCCAGCAAGTCGATCCGCTGCCGCGCGCTGCTTGAGCGCACGCTCGCGTCCGATGACGGCTTCCGCGGCACGCTCGCGTACACGCTGCCGGAGGCGCTGTGGCTCGCCGACCACGGGCTGCGCGACCTCGTTGTCGCGTATCCGACGGTCGACCGCGCGGCGTTGCGCGCGCTGGCGGCGCGCGAGGACGACGCCGGCATCGCCGTGATGGTCGACCACGTCGCGCACCTGGAGCTGATCGAGACGGCGGTGCGGGACGCGCGGGGGCCGGCGGACGCCGGCGGCACGGCCACAGGCGGGGCGGGCGCCCGGCCGATCCGTGTCTGCATCGACGCCGACGCGTCGTGGCGGCCGCTCGGCGGGCGCGTGCACATCGGCGTCAAGCGCTCGCCGCTGCACACGCCCGAGCAGGTCCTGGCGCTCGCGCGCGCGATCGCCGCGCGGCCGGCGCTGCGGCTCGTCGGGCTGATGGCGTACGAGGCGCAGATCGCCGGGCTCGGCGACCGGCCGCCAGGGAGACCGCTGCTCGGGCTCGCGCTGCGCGCGGTACAGCGTGCGTCGGCGCGCGAGCTGACCGAGCGACGAGCGGCGATCGTGGCGGCGGTGGAGTCGATCGCCGGGGCGGGTGGGATCGAGCTCGTGAACGGCGGCGGCACCGGCTCGATCGACTCGACGGCGGCCGAGCCGGCGGTCACCGAGGTCGCGGCCGGCTCAGGCCTCTACGGCCCGACGCTGTTCGACGCCTACTCGCGCTTCAAGCCGCTGCCGGCCGCGCTGTTCGCGCTGCCGGTCGTGCGGCGCCCGAGCCGCGGCGTCGCGACTGTCCTCGGAGGAGGCTACCTCGCATCCGGATCCGGTGATCGCGCGCGCCTCCCGCGACCGGTGCTGCCAGCCGAGCTCCGGCTCGACGGCCGCGAGGGCGCCGGCGAGGTGCAGACGCCGCTGCTCGGGGACGGCGCCGACCGCCTGCGGGTCGGCGACCGCGTGTGGTTCCGGCATGCCAAGGCCGGCGAGCTGTGCGAGCGCTTCGACGCGCTGCACCTGGTCGAGGGCGATCGCGTCGTCGAGACGGTGCCGACCTATCGCGGCGAGGGTCAGTGCTTCCTGTAGATAGGTCTAACGCTCGACTCGAACGTTAGACCTTACCCCGAGGACCCTATTGGAATAGGCGTTTGCGAAGCGCCCGTCGGGATCGAGCCGGGAGCGCACTGCCTGGAAGTCGTCCCAGCGCGGATAGCGCGGCCGCAGCGTCTCCGCGGTCTGGAAATGACGCTTGCCCCAGTGCGGACGGCCGTCGTAGTCGTCCATGATCGTCTCGACGGCGCGGAAGTACGGCTCCCACTCCATCCCGCGGAACATGTGCACGGCGACGTACCCGGTCGGCCGCCCGTGCGCCGGGCTCAGCAGCGCATCGTCGGGCGCGACGAGCCGCACCTCGAGCGGGAACGGAACGGCGAAGCCGCGCCGCGGGATCAGCTCCAGCACGCGCCGCACCGCCTCGGCGGTGTGCTCGCGCGGCAGCGCGTACTCCATCTCGGTGAAGCGGACGAGCCGCGGAGACACGAAGATGCGGTCGCTGCGGTCGACCCGCGTCGAAGACCCCGCCAGCTTCGTGACGGCGCGATTCAGCTGCGGGATGCGACGCGGGAAGCGCCGCCCGGCGAGGCAGAAGGCGTGGAACGCGTGGTTCGTCAGCAGCACGTCCTCCGCGTAGCTGCGGGCGCGCCCGCGCGGCCGCGGGAGCTCGTCGACACGGTTGTTCGTGCGCGTGAGCGCGGTCTCGCAGTGCGGGAAGACGTACAGCTCGAAGTGGTCGTTCTGCGCCCCCAGCTCGTCGAGCCGGTCGAGCGTCTCCTGCAGCGGCGCCGGCCGGTCTACGCCGCGCAGCGTGAACGCGGGCACGGCCTGCAGCGTCACGGCGGCGACCACGCCGAGGCTGCCGACGCCCACGCGCGCGGCGAGGTACCTCGTCGGGTCGTCGTCGCCGGCGGAGCAGACGAGCGTCGAGCCGTCGGCCAGCACGAGCTCGAGCGACGCGACCTGTGCGGAGATGTTGCGCAGGCGCGCTCCCGTGCCGTGCGTCGCGGTCGAGATCGCACCGGCGATCGTCTGCACGTCGATGTCGCCGAGGTTCTCGAACGCGAGCCCGTGCGCCGCGAGCGCAGCGCTCAGCGCGCGGATCGTGATGCCGCCCTCGACGCGCACGAGCCCGCTCGTGCGGTCGACGTCGAGCACGCGGTCCATCCGCTCCAGGCTCAGCAGCCGCCCGTCGCTGCAGGCGGCGTCGGTGAACGAGTGCCCGCTGCCGGCGACGCGCACGCGCTGATCGGCGGCCGCCGCGCGCCCCAGCGCCGCCGCGACCTCCTCCACGCCGCCCGGCCGCTCGATCGCCGCCGGCACGCAGCGCTGGTCTCCCGCCCAGTTGCGCCACATGGCGTGCAGCCTACGCGCGCCGGCCGGCCGGCGAGGCGGTTGACGCCGAGCCGGCCGCGACTCCACGGCGTGCCGTCACGCGCCCGGCAGGCTTGAAGCCGGGCAGCTGGAAGGCGACGCGCGCCCCGCCCTCCGGCGAGGCGCCGGCGGCGATGCGACCGCCGTGCGCCTCGACGATCGCCCGCGCGATCGCAAGCCCCAGCCCCGCGCCGCCCTTCCCGCGCGCCCGCGCGCTGTCGAGCCGGTGGAAGCGGTCGAACACGCGGTCGCGCTGCTCGAGCGGGATCCCGGGCCCGTCGTCCTCGACGGCGATCTCGACCCAGCCGCGCGGCTGGGTCGTCACGCATACGCGCACGAGGCCGCCCGGACCGGTGTGCTCGACGGCGTTGCGCGCGAGGTTGCGCACGACCTGCGCGAGCCGGTCCTCGTCAGCGCGCAGCGTCCCCTCCGGCACGTCGCCGAGCTCGAAGGAGCGAGCGGCGGTCAGCGTGAGCGAGTCGAACAGCTCGGTCACGAACGACCGCAGGTCGAGCGCCGTCGGTCGCAGCAGCTCGCCCTCGTCGGCGCGCGCCAGCAGCAGCAGGTCCTCGACGAGCCGCTCCATCCGCACCACCTCTGTGCGCACGACCTCGTCGACGTGACGGACGTCCTCGGCCGTGACCTCGCGCTGGCGCGCGAGCACCTCGAGCTGGCCGCTGATCACCGTGAGCGGGGTGCGCAGCTCGTGCGAGGCGTCGGCGACGAAGCCGCGCTGACGGGCGAACGCGTCCTCGAGCCGATCGAGCATGCGGTCGAATGCGTCCGCGAGCACCCGCACCTCGTCGTGGCGCCCGCGCGCGCCGATGCGCTTCGAGAGGTCGCCGGCGCGCACCTCGGCGGCGGTCGTTGCCATCCGCCGCAGCGGGCGCGAGAGGCGTGTGGCGAATGCGAAGCCGAGCACGATCGCGGCGAGCAGCGTCGCCGTGCCGGCGAACAGGAACGTGCGCGCCACGCCGCTCTGCGCGCGCGTGACAGCCTCGGTCAGCTCGCCGACGCCGATCGTCGCGACTCTACGGCCGTCGCGCAGGACCGGGATCACGTACAGGCGCACCGCGTCGCCGTTGACCGTCACGTCCGAGAAGCCGAGCGGCGCGGTCCGCACCGCTCTCACCTCGGAGCTCTCGCGCTGCGGCCCGGCGACGTCCTTGTCGACGGGGTTGGAGAGCAGCGGGTTCAGCTCCGGCTGGTTCGTGACCATGCCCCCGCCGGCGACGCGCACGACGTAGAGGCGCGGGGCGATGTTGTACGTGATCTGGTCGTCGACGTAGCGCTGCGCGACGCGCGTGACGCGTCTGCGCGTGACCTTGGAGAGCGGGATCTTCTGCTCGAACGCGCTCGCCTCCTGCTGCAGGTCGCGATCGATCTGCGCCTGCACCTGCGTCCCCGTGCCGCGGTAGGTGGCGACGAACGTCGTGCCGAGCGCGGCCACGAGGATCACCGCGATCGCGAGCGCGAGCCGGGCGCGCAGGCCACGGGACCAGGTGACGTGCGAGCCGATGCCGATGTCGGTGTCGGTCGCGCGCGCCATCGTCGCGTCAGGGACGGGTCGTGAGGCGGTAGCCGACGGAGCGCAGGGTGTCGATCGGCGCGGGCCTGCCGGGCAGCTCGAGCTTGCGACGCAGGTAGCGCACGTACACCTCGACGACGTTCGTGCCGGGGTCGAAGTCGTAGCCCCAGACGGCACTGAGGATCTGCTGGCGGGACAGCGCCTGGTCCGGGTGGCGCAGGAAGTAGGCGAGCAGGTCGAACTCGCGCGCGGACAGCCGCAGCTCGACGCCGTCGCGCGTGACCTTGCGGCCGAGCAGATCGAGCTCGATCCCGGCGGCCGACAGCGTCGTCGCGTCGCGCTGGCGTGGCGTGCGCAGGTGCGCGCGCACGCGCGCGGCCAGCTCGTCGAAGCTGAACGGCTTCGTGACGTAGTCGGTCGCGCCGCCGTCGAGCCCCGCGACGCGGTCGTCGACGGCCGCGCGCGCGCTCAGCATCACGACCGGCAGCTCGGGCTTCTCGCGGCGGATCGCGGACAGCACGCCGAGCCCGTCCTTGCCCGGCAGCATCACGTCGAGGACCACGAGGTCCACGTCCTCGGCGAGCGCGCGCCGCTCGCCTTCGAGCCCGTCGCCGGCGCACGAGACCGCATGCCCTTCGGCCTGCAGCCCACGCTGGATGAAGTCCGCGATCGCCGTCTCGTCCTCGACTACGAGAATCCGCACGCCTCAATCGTACGGCGGCGAGACAGTCGCCGGAGGCCGGATGTCGGCGCCCGCTCGCAGAGCTCGCGCTCCCGCACCGGGA
Source organism: uncultured Actinomycetes bacterium (assembly GCA_963770165.1). GTDB lineage: Bacteria > Actinomycetota > Thermoleophilia > Solirubrobacterales > Solirubrobacteraceae > Conexibacter. The sequence continues at coordinate 267,813 of CAVYOK010000002.1, read as the reverse complement.
CGCAGCCGGTGTGGCGTACTTCGTACGCGAACCGGCGAGGACGATGCCTGGTGGGATGCCGGATGTCGGCGCCCGCTCGCAGAGCTCGCGCTCCCGCACCGGGACGCAGCCGGTGTGGCGTACTTCGTACGCGAACCGGCGAGGACGATGCCTGGTGGGATGCCGGCGCCGGCCTACGCAACCGTCCATGTGTCGCCCGCATGCAGCAAGGCATCCAGGCGCGCTACGTCGGCGACCGCGCGGTCGCCGTTGCGGACCGCGGCAGCACCATGCACAGGCCGCTCGACGGCGCGGAAGATGCCGATCGGCGTGGGACCCGTCGGCCGCTCGGCGAGGCGCGCGAGCGCGAACGCGAGGCTCGGGTCCGCGCGGTGGGCGTCGTGCACGAGCAGCGCGTCCTCCCCCACGTCCGCCACGTCGGCGATCTTGAGGTCGCCGTCCGCTCCGCGCACGACGCCTCGCTCACGACCACCGGCGTCGCCGGCGGTGCCAATGTTGAAGCGGATCGGCTCGCCGTGCACGAGCGGGATGCGGTTGGCGGCCCCCTGCGTGCGGTCGCGCAGCGCGTCGAACGCGCCGTCGTTGAAGACCGGGCAGTTCTGGTAGATCTCGACGAACGCCGTGCCCTCGTGCGCGGCGGCGGCGCGCAGGACCGCCGGCAGGTGCTGCTTGTCCGTGTCGAGCGTGCGCGCGACGAACGTCGCCTCGGCGCCGAGCGCCAGCGCGAGCGGGTTGAACGGGCGGTCGTGCGAGCCGAACGGCGTCGACTTGGTGATCTTGCCGCGCTCGCTCGTCGGCGACGCCTGCCCCTTCGTCAGCCCGTAGATCTGGTTGTTGAACAGCAGGACCTTCACCGGCACGTTGCGGCGCAGCGCGTGGATCAGGTGGTTGCCGCCGATCGAGAGGGCGTCGCCGTCGCCGGTGACGATCCAGATCGACAGGTCGGGCCGCGTCGTCGCCAGGCCGGTCGCGAGCGCCGGCGCGCGCCCGTGAATGCCGTGCATCCCGTACGTGTCCATGTAGTAGGCGAAGCGGCCGGCGCAGCCGATGCCGGTCATGAAGACGATCCGCTCGGGCGGGATCCCGAGCTCCGGCATGAGGCCCTGGACGGCCGCGAGGATCGCGTAGTCGCCGCAACCCGGGCACCAGCGCGTCTCCTGGTCGGACTGGAAGTCAGCCTTGGAGAGCATCGACGATCGCCTCCTCCAGCTCGGCCGCGAACAGCGGCTGACCGGTCACCTTCGTGTGCGAGCGCACGTCGACGAGGAAGCGCGCCCGCAGCAGCTGGGCGAGCTGCCCGCCGTTCATCTCCGGCACGAGCACGCGGGGATAGGCGCGCAGCAGCGCGCCGACGTTCGGCGGCAGCGGGTCGAGATGGCGCAGCTGGGCGATCGCGACCTTCAGCCCGCGGTCGCGCACGCGGCGCGCCGCCGCTCGGATCGCGCCGTAGCTCGACCCCCAGCCGAGCACGAGCAGCTCGGCGCCGTCGTCCGCGTCGACGGCCACCGCCGGCAGCTCGCGCTGGATGTGCGCGATCCGCGCGGCGCGCAGGCGCGTCATCGTCGCGTGGTTGGCCGGGTCATAGGAGATGTTGCCGGTGCCGTCCTGCTTCTCGAGGCCGCCGATGCGGTGCGCCACGCCCGGCGTGCCCGGCGGCGCCCACGGGCGCACGCCGCGCGCGTCGCGCGCGTACGGCAGGAACGGTTCCCCGCCGACCGGCGCGTGGGCGAAGACCGGATCGATCTCAGGCAGCGACGCGGCGTCGGGGATCCGCCACGGCTCCGACGAGTTCGACAGGAAGCCGTCGCTCAGCAGGATCACCGGCGTGCGGTAGGCGATCGCGAGCCGCGCCGCCTCGAACGCCGTCTCGAAGCAGTCGGCCGGGGTCGCGGCGGCGAGCACCGGCAGCGGCGACTCGCCGTGGCGCCCGTGCAGCGCGAGCAGCAGGTCCGACTGCTCCGTCTTCGTCGGCATCCCGGTGGACGGGCCGGCGCGCTGCACGTCGATCACGACGAGCGGCAGCTCCAGCATCGCCGCGAGGCCGATCGTCTCCGCCTTCAGGTCCATGCCGGGGCCGCTCGTGGCGGTCACGCCGAGATGGCCGCCGTAGGAGGCGCCGAGCGCCATCCCGGCGGCCGCGATCTCGTCCTCCGCCTGGACCGTGCGCACGCCGGCGCCCTCGTGGCGCGAGAGCTCGTGCAGCAGCTCGGAGGCGGGCGTGATCGGATAGCTCGCGAGCAGCAGCGGCAGCCCGCTGCGGACCGACGCGGCGATCAGCCCGAGCGCGGTCGCCGTCGTGCCGTTGACCTGGCGGTAGGTGCCGGGCGCGACGTCGGTCGCCGGGTCGACGCGGTACTGCACGTCGAGCAGCTCGGTCGTCTCGCCGAAGCTCCAGCCGGCCCGGAAGGCGGCGAGATTCGCGGCTCGCACGGCCGGCCGCGTCGCGAACTTCGCCTCGATCCAGCGCTCGCTGACGTCCGTCGGGCGGCCGAACAGCCACGACAGCAGGCCGAGCGCGAACAGGTTCTTCGCTCTGGCGGCGTCGCGCGTGCCGACCCCTTCGAGGCCCTCCGCGGCGCGCGTCGTGAGCGTCGTCATCGGCACGCGGTGCAGGCGGAAGTCGCTCAGCGTGCCGTCCTCGAGCGGGTTGGCGTGGTAGCCCGCCTTCTCGAGGTTGCGTCTCGTGAAGGCGTCCTCGTTGGCGATGATCGTCGCGCCGCGCTCGAGCGTCGCGAGGTTCGCCTTGAGCGCCGCCGGGTTCATCGCGACGAGCACGTTCGGCGTGTCGCCCGGCGTGAGGATGTCGCGCGAGGCGAAGTGGATCTGGAAGGCCGAGACGCCCGGGATCGTGCCGGCCGGCGCGCGAATCTCGGCGGGGAAGTCGGGCAGCGTCGCGAGGTCGTTGCCGAGCAGCGCCGTCGCGTCGGTGAAGCGCCCACCGACGAGCTGCATGCCATCCCCCGAGTCGCCCGCGAAGCGCACGACCACGCGCTCTCGCTGCTCGACCGTCTTGCCCACGTCCTGCCTTCCCCTCGTGGCCTCGCGTTCGATGCTACAGGCGCGGCGGCGTGGGCAAGCCGGGTCGCTCAAACACGGAAGGCCCCCTGATGGAGGCCTTCGAGCGTGCGATCGTCAGCGGCCCTAGATGGCGTGGACGTTGACCGCCTTCGGGCCCTTGTCGCCCTGCTCCTCCTCGTAGCTCACCTTCGAGCCCTCGGCGAGCGAGCGGTAGCCGTCGGCATTGATGCCGGTGTGATGGACGAACAGGTCGCGGCTGCCCTCGTCGGGCGTGATGAAGCCGAAGCCCTTCTCGTCGCTGAACCACTTCACGGTTCCGGTCGGCACGTTGCTGATCCTCCACTGCTGGTGTGCTGCATGCGCGGAGGGTGCTGTGAGCAACGGTCCCGCGTACGTCGCACTGCTTTCTGCCGAGTGTCTCCCCGGCCTTACGCGCAAGAACGTACCAGGCACCACTGATGCCTGCCAGTCGGAGCAACAAGCGTGTGAACGCGCGGCGTCAGTCGCCCAGCCGCGAGATGCGCGCGAGCGCCTCGTGGCACTCGACGACGCGGCGGCGAACCGGATCGCCCTCCGGTCGGTCGTGCACGAGATCCCACGTGCGGTCGGCGATCTCGCGCGCGTTCTCGGCCGTCGCCGACTCCCACAGGCGCTCGACCAGCAGCAGCTCGAACTGCTGCACCTGCTGGTCGGGCGGACCCGGCAACAGTCTCGGCAACGGCTCCCCCGTCACCTCGCGCCACATGCCGGTGGCGACGAGCAGACGGTTGCGCAGGGTCACGGCGTCCATGTCGGCGGCATCCTAGACCGGATCGGGTCGCGCGAGCGCGCCGGACGGGACGGGCGAGGTCACACGCCGTTCACACGCTCGGGTGGGACATCTGTCCAGACGGCCAACCGTTCGCCCAAAGGTTTGACGAGGCGCGGTCGATTGCCCAGAAGGAATGGCTTCTCCGCGCCACGCGCTCCTCTCCCTCGCCGCCGCCGTCGCCCTGCTGACCCCAGCCGGATCCGCGAGCGCCGAGCGCCAGCATCATCGGCAGCAGCAGCAGCGCGCCGTCGGCGCCTGCAGCGCCTCGCACGTCGAGGTGCGCGCCGCGGCGATCCGCCGCTCGCGCAACGCGACGCTGTGCCTGCTCAATCGCGTCCGCGCGCGCCACGGGCTGGCGCGGCTGCACCTGAACCGCAAGCTCTCCCGCGCCGCGCGACGGCACTCGCGCGACATGGTGCGTCGCCGCTACTTCGCGCACGACTCGCGCGACGGTCGCTCCCCCTTCGACCGCATCCGCGCGACGCGCTACGTGCCGCGCACGGGGACCTGGTGGCTCGGAGAGAACATCGGCTGGGGCAGCGGTCGGCTCTCGCAGCCGGCCGCGATGGTGCGCATGTGGATGCACAGCCCGCCGCACCGCGCGAACATCCTCTCTCGCCGCTTCCGCGACATCGGCATCGGCATCGCCGCGCGGGCGCCCGTGGGCAGCGCGGGCGCGACCTACACGACCGACTTCGGCCACCACTCCTAGTAGTGCTCCGTTAGGTTGAAGGAGTTTTGGGGGTGTGGCCGAATTCGGTAGTGGCGTTGCCGTCGACCGAGGAGGTCAGGATGGGCTCGGTGTCCGGGTTGTCCGAGCAGCAGCTTCAGCGTGTGCGGGGGCGGTTGGTGGCGTTCGCGGCCGAGATGTTCGAGCCGATGGCCAGGAGGGATCAGCGTCGTTGGGGGGAGGTGTATTTGCGGGGGTTGATGCTCGATGGCAAGCGCAAGAGCGTTGAGCCGATGGCTGCTCGTCTTGGGGATGGTGATGAGCAGTGCTTGCAGCAGTTCGTCAATCAGTCGCCGTGGCGGTGGGAGCCGGTTCGTGAGCGTCTGGCGGTTGCGATTAGCGAAGCGGTCGTGCCGCAGGCATGGGTCGTGGATGACACTGGCTTTCCGAAGTTCGGGCGTCGGTCTGTGGGAGTCGCGCGCCAGTACTCGGGCGCGTTGGGCAAGATCGGCAACTGCCAGATCGGGGTGTCGGTCAACGCGGTCACGGCGCAGGCGTCATGCCCGTTGGATTGGCGGCTGTATCTGCCCGCGGAGTGGGACGACGATCCGCGTCGGGTTGCCTGTCACGTGCCTGAGGAGGTGCGCCACGAGCCGAAGTGGAAGCTCGCGCTGGACATGATCGACGAGCTGGTCGGCTGGGGTCTTCAGCCGCCGCCGGTGATCGGTGACGCCGCCTATGGCGACATCACCGAGTTTCGCCTTGGGCTCGAGGAACGCGAGATCGGCTACGTGCTCGACGTCAAGGGCGCCACCTCGGCGCTGCCCGAAGACGCCCAGCCACTGCGCCCGGCCTACAAGGGCACAGGCCGTCCGCCCGCGCCGCGCTATCGCCGCCCGTTCACCTCGGTCGCTGCCCTGGCCGCCGTCGGCGGTCCGGAGCGCTGCGAGCAGGTCACATGGCGCGAGGGCACGCGCGGCCCGATGACCTCACGCTTCCTCGCGCTGCGGATCAGGCCAGCCAACCTCAAGCTGCGTCGCGCCGACCCCGACGGCGAGCTGCCCGTCCGCTGGCTGCTGGCCGAATGGCCCGAGGACAGAGACGCCCCGACCGACTACTGGATCTCCAACCTGCCGGCCAACACCCCGCTGGGGCGGCTCGTCGAGCTAGCGAAGCTGCGCTGGCGCGTCGAGCAGGACTACCGCGAGCTCAAGGACGCGCTCGGCCTCGATCACTTCGAGGGCCGCTCCTGGCCGGGCTGGCACCACCACGTCACCCTCGTCTCCGTCGCCCACGCATTCCTCACCAAGGAGCGGCTGCGACGCCCGCCACTGCGGGCGGCCGCCTGACCTCACTCTTCGAGGTCGCCAGCGAGCTCCAACAGCTCCTGGCCTGCTGGCACGGCACCTGCCCGACCTGCCGCAGACGGCTGCCGCCCAACACCCCATACCTCCACACCCCACCCTGACCTAACGGAGCACTACTAGGAGGGGTTGGCGAAACGATTGGCGAAAGTGTTGAGCGGTCGTCGCTCGGTCATCTAGGTTCGCCTCCTCCATAGGTTGGCCCGGGCGGTGCGCTAACACCCCCGGGCCTGGCACCGAAAGGCGGAACCTTCCGATGCAGGCTCAGGTTATCCCGGCGCGGGCGAATCCGGACGCGCCGAACCTCACAGCGCTCGGCGCTGCTGTCCGCGAGCTTCGCGCTCGTCGCGGGCTGTCTCAGGAGTGGCTTGGCTTCAAGGCCGAGCTGCACCGCAACTACATCGGCGCGATCGAGCGCGGCACGATCAACCCCACCTTCAAGACGCTCATGCAGCTCGCGGACGGGCTGGCCGTACCGCTCTCGGAGCTGGTGGAGATCTACGAGCGGCACGCTTGCGAGCGCGCCTGAAGCGTCCCTCTGGGCCGGCCCGTCGTGGTCGGCCCAGCACACTGGCGCAGCGTCGCGCCGGTTTGTAGAAGGGTTAGGCGCCATGGCCCCAACCCCATCGCATCGCCTCAAGCTTCGCCGGGCCCAGGAGCACCTCGTAGACCTTCAGGGCGTGGTCGCCGATGTAGGCGGGCGCCGTCCATACCCGGTGGTCGAGACGTTCGATCCCGACCGTGAGGAGTGGGTCTACTACCTGTCGCTGGCCGAGGCTGAGCCGCCGGAGATGTTCCCCATCGTGCTCGGCGATTTCCTGTTCAACGTCCGCTCCGCGCTCGACCATCTCGTCGTCGCCATCGCTCCCACCCGAGACGCCAAGAAGCAGGTCGAATTCCCGATCTTCACGGCCGACCCTCTCTTGGTCCATGAGCACACCGGGGCAGATCTGCATCCCGAACAAGCAGTCCGTTGGCGCAGGTGGACGACCGGCTTGCCAGCGGATTGCGTCGCAGAACTCCGCGCGTTGCAGCCGTTCGAGACGGCACGGCACTTCAGAGCCCGTCCGCAAGACCAGGCCCTTGCGGCGTTGGGCATGCTCCAGAATGCCGACAAGCACCGGAACCTCGTGGGCATCTTCACCGCCCTCGCCAGAGTCCAGGTGCAGATCGGCCGAGCCTGCTACGGACTCGTCTCCGGCCTTAAGGACGGCGCACAGCTTCACTCCGCGCCAGAGCAAGTGGAGGTGAAGATCGAAGGCTCCGCCCAGATAGGTGTCGGCCGGCCGGACGAAATACGGGACTTCGACCACCTGTGCGAGACGATCCTCGACTGGATCATCTTCGAGGTGCTGCCGCGCCTCGAACCGTTCCTTCCCGGTGGCTCCAGACATCAAGCGACACCCCCGAGCGGCTGACGCGCGGCGATCCGCGCGGCCGTCGCGGCGCGCGCTCGCTCCAACGTCGTCGCAAGCTTCGCGAGGATCGTCAGGTCGGCGTGAAGCTGAACGCGGTCAAGTCCGCGCACGCGCAGCGGCAGGAGCGCCCATTCGTGCTTGAGTCGGCCGAACTCGCGCTCGATAGCAGCGCGTCTGCGATAGAGGCCACGGAAGCGAAGCGACTGGTGCGGGATCAGCGGGTGCAGCCGGTCGGCCTTGACCCACGTTGATGCCGGGGAGCACTCGCCCGTGGGACACCGCCACTTGGCGGCGCCGCGTCTGTAGTCCGATCCGGCGAAGCGCCACGGGCCGTGCTCGCAGGAGGGCGGCAGGTGCTCGCCGCGTCTCACGTCCGCCATCTGGCGAAGCGGGATGATCGGCTGGCAGTCGCGCTCGACGCACTCGGCGTAGACGCGATTGTTGTCGTATGCCTTGTCGGCGGCGAGCGTCGCGACCGCGAAGCCGCGCGCCTTCGCCGCGTCGAGCAGCGGCGCTACGAACGTGGACTCGTGCGCTCTGCCGGTCGCGACATCCCACGCGACCGGGAGGCCCGTCGCCGTGCAGACTGCGGCGTGGAGCTTGTAGCCGTAGTAGCCGCCGCCGCGCCGCGTTGAGACGGCCGAGCGGTGGCCCCACGACGCATCCGGATCGGAGAACCGCTCGCGCTCGGGCCCGTTCTTCGACAGCAGCCGTTGCCCGTTCGCGTACGCGGGCATGTCGGATGCGTCGATGGCGATGTCTCTGCCGTAGTCCGGCAGGCGCTTGTGCAGCTCGACGGTGACCGCGCCGACGCACCGCTCCAGCATGTCGCCGTTCTCGCGCAGCTTCTTCGCGAACCGGTAGCACGCCCACTCCGAAGGAACACCGTCCTCACAGCCCAACGCCGCCTGCAACGCGGCGTGCTCGCCGACAAGCCGGACCGTCTTCGTCCACGTCGGGATCGCGTAGACCGACTTCGCGAGCGCCATGCCGATCATGGCGCGCACCGGGTAGCCCGGACGACCAGTCCAACGAGTCTCTTGAAGATCGGAAATGAGGCCCCCGATCTCCGCAGAGTCGAGAAGCCTCCCGAGATCAGCCGCAGCCGATCTCGGTGGTACGTTTGGCGAGGCCAAGGAGCGCTATCTCCAAGGTCCAGACCCCCGGCTGTTTGCGCAGCGCGGGGGTCACTTTTTCCCTTATCTACAGGGAAAACTACCCGACAGACCGGACAGAACCGGGTGGGGTAACAGCCACGAATTCGTGGGGTCCGGCAGGATTTCTCAGCCTCGAAACCGCCCGCCCCATCTGGCGTACGGAGTTTCGTCAACCCCTCCTAGTAGTGCTCCGTTAGGTCAGGGTGGGGTGTGGAGGTATGGGGTGTTGGGCGGCAGCCGTCTGCGGCAGGTCGGGCAGGTGCCGTGCCAGCAGGCCAGGAGCTGTTGGAGCTCGCTGGCGACCTCGAAGAGTGAGGTCAGGCGGCCGCCCGCAGTGGCGGGCGTCGCAGCCGCTCCTTGGTGAGGAATGCGTGGGCGACGGAGACGAGGGTGACGTGGTGGTGCCAGCCCGGCCAGGAGCGGCCCTCGAAGTGATCGAGGCCGAGCGCGTCCTTGAGCTCGCGGTAGTCCTGCTCGACGCGCCAGCGCAGCTTCGCTAGCTCGACGAGCCGCCCCAGCGGGGTGTTGGCCGGCAGGTTGGAGATCCAGTAGTCGGTCGGGGCGTCTCTGTCCTCGGGCCATTCGGCCAGCAGCCAGCGGACGGGCAGCTCGCCGTCGGGGTCGGCGCGACGCAGCTTGAGGTTGGCTGGCCTGATCCGCAGCGCGAGGAAGCGTGAGGTCATCGGGCCGCGCGTGCCCTCGCGCCATGTGACCTGCTCGCAGCGCTCCGGACCGCCGACGGCGGCCAGGGCATAGCGCGGCGCGGGCGGACGGCCTGTGCCCTTGTAGGCCGGGCGCAGTGGCTGGGCGTCTTCGGGCAGCGCCGAGGTGGCGCCCTTGACGTCGAGCACGTAGCCGATCTCGCGTTCCTCGAGCCCAAGGCGAAACTCGGTGATGTCGCCATAGGCGGCGTCACCGATCACCGGCGGCGGCTGAAGACCCCAGCCGACCAGCTCGTCGATCATGTCCAGCGCGAGCTTCCACTTCGGCTCGTGGCGCACCTCCTCAGGCACGTGACAGGCAACCCGACGCGGATCGTCGTCCCACTCCGCGGGCAGATACAGCCGCCAATCCAACGGGCATGACGCCTGCGCCGTGACCGCGTTGACCGACACCCCGATCTGGCAGTTGCCGATCTTGCCCAACGCGCCCGAGTACTGGCGCGCGACTCCCACAGACCGACGCCCGAACTTCGGAAAGCCAGTGTCATCCACGACCCATGCCTGCGGCACGACCGCTTCGCTAATCGCAACCGCCAGACGCTCACGAACCGGCTCCCACCGCCACGGCGACTGATTGACGAACTGCTGCAAGCACTGCTCATCACCATCCCCAAGACGAGCAGCCATCGGCTCAACGCTCTTGCGCTTGCCATCGAGCATCAACCCCCGCAAATACACCTCCCCCCAACGACGCTGATCCCTCCTGGCCATCGGCTCGAACATCTCGGCCGCGAACGCCACCAACCGCCCCCGCACACGCTGAAGCTGCTGCTCGGACAACCCGGACACCGAGCCCATCCTGACCTCCTCGGTCGACGGCAACGCCACTACCGAATTCGGCCACACCCCCAAAACTCCTTCAACCTAACGGAGCACTACTAGTAGTGCTCCGTTAGGTCAGGGTGGGGTGTGGAGGTATGGGGTGTTGGGCGGCAGCCGTCTGCGGCAGGTCGGGCAGGTGCCGTGCCAGCAGGCCAGGAGCTGTTGGAGCTCGCTGGCGACCTCGAAGAGTGAGGTCAGGCGGCCGCCCGCAGTGGCGGGCGTCGCAGCCGCTCCTTGGTGAGGAATGCGTGGGCGACGGAGACGAGGGTGACGTGGTGGTGCCAGCCCGGCCAGGAGCGGCCCTCGAAGTGATCGAGGCCGAGCGCGTCCTTGAGCTCGCGGTAGTCCTGCTCGACGCGCCAGCGCAGCTTCGCTAGCTCGACGAGCCGCCCCAGCGGGGTGTTGGCCGGCAGGTTGGAGATCCAGTAGTCGGTCGGGGCGTCTCTGTCCTCGGGCCATTCGGCCAGCAGCCAGCGGACGGGCAGCTCGCCGTCGGGGTCGGCGCGACGCAGCTTGAGGTTGGCTGGCCTGATCCGCAGCGCGAGGAAGCGTGAGGTCATCGGGCCGCGCGTGCCCTCGCGCCATGTGACCTGCTCGCAGCGCTCCGGACCGCCGACGGCGGCCAGGGCAGCGACCGAGGTGAACGGGCGGCGATAGCGCGGCGCGGGCGGACGGCCTGTGCCCTTGTAGGCCGGGCGCAGTGGCTGGGCGTCTTCGGGCAGCGCCGAGGTGGCGCCCTTGACGTCGAGCACGTAGCCGATCTCGCGTTCCTCGAGCCCAAGGCGAAACTCGGTGATGTCGCCATAGGCGGCGTCACCGATCACCGGCGGCGGCTGAAGACCCCAGCCGACCAGCTCGTCGATCATGTCCAGCGCGAGCTTCCACTTCGGCTCGTGGCGCACCTCCTCAGGCACGTGACAGGCAACCCGACGCGGATCGTCGTCCCACTCCGCGGGCAGATACAGCCGCCAATCCAACGGGCATGACGCCTGCGCCGTGACCGCGTTGACCGACACCCCGATCTGGCAGTTGCCGATCTTGCCCAACGCGCCCGAGTACTGGCGCGCGACTCCCACAGACCGACGCCCGAACTTCGGAAAGCCAGTGTCATCCACGACCCATGCCTGCGGCACGACCGCTTCGCTAATCGCAACCGCCAGACGCTCACGAACCGGCTCCCACCGCCACGGCGACTGATTGACGAACTGCTGCAAGCACTGCTCATCACCATCCCCAAGACGAGCAGCCATCGGCTCAACGCTCTTGCGCTTGCCATCGAGCATCAACCCCCGCAAATACACCTCCCCCCAACGACGCTGATCCCTCCTGGCCATCGGCTCGAACATCTCGGCCGCGAACGCCACCAACCGCCCCCGCACACGCTGAAGCTGCTGCTCGGACAACCCGGACACCGAGCCCATCCTGACCTCCTCGGTCGACGGCAACGCCACTACCGAATTCGGCCACACCCCCAAAACTCCTTCAACCTAACGGAGCACTACTAGGAGGGTTTGGCGATACCCGCGTGAGCGGGCTGGCGGATGGGCGAATCGGACCCAGCCCGCCCGCAAGGACGCAGGGACGCAGCAATAGCAGCGCTATTGCAAGGACCGAGGACGCAGCATCCGCGCAGCGTCGCCCGCCGCCAGACGCCGCGGGGGTATCGCCAAACCCTCCAAAGCGGTCGCTCCCGCGCGAGCGGGTAGCGTGCTCGCCCTATGACCGTGCTCAACGAGCTGTGGCTCGCGCGCCACGGCGAGACCGCGTGGAGCCGCTCCGGGCGCCACACCGGCCGCACCGACGTCCCGCTGACGGCTGAGGGCGAGCGCCAGGCGGTCGCGCTCGGCGAGCGCCTGCGCGGGATCCACTTCGCGCTCGTGCTGGCGAGTCCGCTGCAGCGCGCGCGGCGCACGGCCGAGCTGGCCGGAGTCGGCGCCGCGCTCCAGCTCGACGAGGACCTGATGGAGGTCGACTACGGCGACTACGAGGGGCGCACGACCGGCGAGATCCGCCGCATGCGCCCCGACTGGGACCTGTGGCGCGACGGCTGCCCCGGCGGCGAGACGATCGCGCAGGCCGCCGCGCGGGCCGAGCGCGTGCTCGCACGGGCGCGCGCGGCCGACGGACCGGTGCTGCTGGTCGGTCACGGGCACCTCACGCGCACGCTCGCCTCACGCGCGCTCACGCTCGGCCCCGAGCATGGCCGCCACCTCGCGCTCGACCCCGCCGGCCTCTCGATCGTCGGCAGGGAGCACGTCGCGCCCGCGCTGCGGCTGTGGAACGACGCGAGCCACCTGCTCCCGTCGCGCGCGTGACGGCGCCGCGGCGGGCGACGGCAGCGGCGCCACCGCTTCGCCACGGAAGGCCGGCTTGGCGAGCAGCAGCTGCACGTCGGCGATGCGGCGCTCGCGGAAGCCGGCCTCGCAGTAGGCGAGGTAGAGGTCCCAGGTGCGGCGAAAGCGCTCGTCGTAGCCGAGCGCGCGCAGCTCCGGCCACGCCGCGTGGAAGCGCTCGCGCCAGCACGCGAGCGTGCGCGCGTAGTGCGGCGTGATGTCGTCGAGCGCGACGCCGCGCAGGTCGGTGCGCCGCGCGAGCGAGCGCTCGATCGCGTGCATCGAAGGCAGCGTCCCGCCGGGGAAGACGCATTCGCGGATGAAGCCGTTCGCCGCCTTCTCGACACGGAAGACGCGGTGCGGGTGGAGGATCGCCTGCAGCAGCATCGCGCCGTGGGGCTCGAGCAGCTCGGAGCAGGCGGCGAAGTACGTATCGAGGTGCTCCCAGCCGACCGCCTCGATCATCTCGACCGAGACGAGCTTGTCGTAGCGGCCGCGCAGGTCGCGGTAGTCGCGCAGCAGCAGCGTGACGCGGTCCTCCAAGCCGGCCGCGCGAACCGCGGCGCTCGCATGCGCATGCTGCTCACGCGAGATCGTCGTCGTCGTGACGTGCGCGCCGTAGCGGCCGGCCGCGTGCAGCGCGAGCCCGCCCCAGCCCGTGCCGAGCTCCAGCAGCCGCTCGCCGGGCCGCAGCTGCAGCCGGCGGCAGATGCGATCGAGCTTGGCCAGCTGCGCCGCGTGCAGCGACATGTCCGGCCGCTCGAACAGCGCGCACGAGTACGTCATCGACTCGTCGAGGAAGCGCGAGAAGAGCGTGTTGCCGAGGTCGTAGTGCGCGGCGATCCGCTCGCGCGCGCGGGCGCGCGAGTTGCTCCGCAGACGCCAGGCGGTGCGCTGCCACGGCGCGGTCAGCGGCAGCAGCCGCTCGCGCCAGCGGTCGAGCGGCGGCATCGCGCGCGCCGCGATCCGCACGAGCGCGACGAGGTCGTCGCAGTCCCACAGCCCGTCCGCGTACGCGCGCCCCGCGCCGGCGCCGCCGGACAGCAGCGCCGCGTGGAACGCAGGGTCGCGCACTTCGATGCGGGCCCGCAGCGGCGGGTTCCCTGCCGGCGTGCCGAACGTGCGCGCGATGCCGTCCTCGGCCAGCTCGATCGTGCCACCGCGCGCCCGCGCGAGCAACGCATCGACGAGGCGGCGGGCGGCGCGCTCGCGGGCGCTCATGCGGCCGCCTCCGGCCTCGCGTGCCACCGCGCGCCCTTGAGCCGCAGCCGCAGCGCCTGCCCGTAGATCCCGCCGAGCACGCGCAGCGTCATCGCGGGATGACGCGCGAGCGTCCGCAGCAGCGCGGCGCGGGTGAGCGCGCGCCGGCGCAGCGCCAGGTGCGCGTCGAACACGAGCGCGCCGTCGGCGGCGCGGCTCTCGATCGCCACCGTCAACCGCTCGCCCGGCGTGGCGACACGCCAGCGGTACGTCATCTCCATCGGCATGAACGGGGACACGTGCATCGCCTTCGCGTGCCGGCTCTCCAGCACGTGGTCAGCATTCCCTGCGCCGGCCGCGACGTACGCATGACGCTCGCCCCATGGCGTGTTGGTGACGTCCGCGACGACCGCCTCGACGCGTCGACCGTCCTCGGCGAAGCAGAAGTAGAAGACGACCGGGTTGAAGCAGTGGCCGAGGTAGCGCAGGTGCGCGAGCATCCGTACCGGGCCGGCCGGTCGCGCGCCGAGCCGCTGCTCGACCAGCTCGCGCACGGCGACGTCGAGCGGCACCGCCGGATCGCCGAGGTAGTCGGCGCGGCGGAAGCGCGCGAGCGCGCGCGGCACGCCGCGGAGCGCGCCGGGCAGCTCGTCGAGGTCGAGGTACATCAGAAACAGGCGCATGCGGAACCCGTGCGCGACCGGCGTGCGGCGGCGGTGAGCGACGTGACCGACGTAGATGGCGCTGTTCACAGCCGGCCGCCCAGCTTTGCGCAGGCGCGCAGCGCGCTCACGACCCCGTCCTCGTGAAAGCCCCAACCCCAGTACGCGCCGCAGTAGGAGGTGCGCGGCGCGGTCGCGTCGAGCTCGTCCCAGCGGCGCTGCGCGGCGACGCCCTCCGTCGTGAAGACCGGATGGTCGTATTGGAAGCGTCCGAGCAGGTGCTCACGCCGCACGTCCGCGTCGCGGTTGAGCGTCACGAGCAGCTCGCGGTCGGCGCGCAGCGACTGCAGGCGGTTCATGTGGTAAGTGACCGTCGGGCGGCCGATCTCGCGCTCGAGCAGGTGGTAGTTCCAGCTCGCCCACGCGCGGCGGCGGCGCGGCAGCAGCCCGCGGTCGGTGTGCAGCGTCACGTCGTTGGGCTGGTAGGGGATCGCGCCCAGCAGCTCGCGCTCGCGCGCGCTCGGGTCGGCGAGCATGCGCAGCGCCTGGTCGCTGTGGGCCGCGATCACGACGTGGTCGAAGCGGGTCGGTTCGGCGCGCGCGGCGAACGTCAGCTCGACGTGCTCGGCGTGGCGGGCGATCGTGCTGACCGGTGTCGACAGCCGCACGCGCTGCTCGCCGAGCCGCGCCACGATCGCGTCGACGTAGCGGCGCGAGCCGCCGGCGATCGTGCGCCAGCGCGGGCGGTCGCGGAAGCCGAGCATCCCGTGGTGCTCGAAGAACTGCAGAAGGAAGCGCGCCGGGAACGACCACAGCTGTCGCGGGTCGGCCGACCACACGGCGGCGGCCTGCGGCACGATCAGCCGCTCGACGAACGGGGGTGAGAAGCGGTGCTGCTCCAGCCAGGCGCGCAACGATGGGCCGGCGTGCGCGGAGCCGTGCGGGTCGGTGCTGAGCAGCGCGTGTGCCGCGCGGTTGAAGCGCACGAGGTCGGCGACCATGCGCTGGAACCACGGCGTGACGAGATGGCGGCGCTGCGCGTAGAGCCCGTTCGGCGAGGCGCCGTTGTACTCGAAGCCGCCGATCGGGTCGGAGACGCCGAACGACATCTCCGAGGGCTGCGTCGCGATGCACAGCTGCGCCAGCAGCCGCTGGAAGCTCGGGTAGTTGCGGTCGTTGTGGACGATGAAGCCGGTGTCGACGTCCCAGGCGCCGCCGTCGGTCTCGACGCGCACCGTGTGCGCGTGGCCGCCCGCGTAGTCGTTCGCCTCGAACAGCGTGACGTCGTGGTGCGGCCGGAGCACGTGCCCGGCGACGAGCCCGGAGACGCCTGCGCCGACGATCGCGATCTTCATCTTCCGGTTGTACGCACGGGGTGCCGCGGCGGTTGTGCGAGCGGAGCGATAGCCTCGCCCCCATGGGAGTGCGGGTGGAGCGCGACGGCCCCGTCACGACGGTGATCCTCGATCAGCCGGAGGTGCGCAACGCCGTCGACGGGCCGACGGCGCAGGCGCTCGCGGACGCGTTCCGCGCGTTCGACGCCGACGAGGCGGCGCGCGTCGGCGTGCTGTGGGGCGCCGGCGGCGCGTTCTGCGCCGGCGCGAACCTCAAGCGCGCCGGCACGGCGGACGGCAACCGCGTCGCGCCGGACGGCGACGGCCCGATGGGACCCTCGCGCCTGCTGCTGTCCAAGCCGGTGATCGCGGCGGTCGCCGGCCACGCGGTCGCCGGCGGGCTCGAGCTGGCGCTGTGGTGCGACCTGCGGGTGGTCGAGGAGGATGCGGTGCTCGGCGTCTTCTGCCGTCGCTGGGGCGTGCCGCTGATCGACGGCGGCACGGTGCGGCTGCCGCGCCTGATCGGGCTCAGCCGCGCGCTCGACCTGATCCTCACCGGCCGGCCGGTCGGCGCCGAGGAGGCACTCGCGATCGGGCTCGCGAACCGCGTCGTGCCGACGGGCAGCTCGCGGGAGGCGGCCGAGCAGCTGGCGGCGCAGCTGGCGCGCTTTCCGCAGCTGTGCATGCGCCACGACCGCCTGTCGGCCTACGAGCAGCACGAGCTGCCGCTCGATCAGGCGCTCATGAACGAGCTGCGGCACGGCATGGTCGCGCTCGAGCGCGAGGCGCTGCCCGGCGCCGCCCGCTTCGCCGCGGGCGAGGGCCGGCACGGCGCGTTCTGAGCGATCATGCGGGCGTGACCGCGTCCCCGCGCGACGGCCGCTTCGCGCCCAGCCCCACTGGCCCGCTGCACCTCGGCAACCTGCGCACCGCGCTGCTGGCCTGGCTGTTCGCGCGCGGCGCGGGCGCGCGCTTCCTCGTGCGGATCGAGGACCTCGATCCGGGCCGCTCGCGACGCGCGCACGAGGCCGGCCAGCTCGCCGACCTCGCCGCGCTCGGGCTCGAATGGGACGGCCCGGCGCTGCGCCAGTCGGAGCGGCGCGAGCGCCATCGCGCCGCGCTCGCGCAGCTGCAGGCGAGCGGACGCGTCTACCCGTGCTGGTGCACGCGCGCAGAGATCCGCGAGGCGGCGTCGGCGGCGCATGGGCCGTTGCCCGAGGGCGCATATCCCGGCACGTGCAAGCGCCTCACCGCGGCGCAGCGGGCCGAGCGCGAACGCAGCGGGCGACAGCCGGCGCTGCGGCTCGACGCGGGCGGCGAGCAGATCGCATTCGTCGACCGCCTGCACGGCCCGGTCGATGCGGTCGTCGACGACCTCGTGCTGTGGAGAGGCGACGACACGCCCGCGTACAACCTCGCGGTCGTCGTCGATGACGCCGACCAGGGGGTGGGTGAGGTCGTGCGCGGCGACGACCTGCTCGACACAACCCCGCGCCAGCTGCTGCTGCAACGACTGCTGAGATTGCCCCCGATCTCCTACGCGCACGTGCCGCTCGTGCTCGGCCCCGACGGCGCGCGGCTCGCGAAGCGCCACGGCGCCGTCACGCTTGGGGACCGCGCCGCACGCGGCGAGTCGGCCACGGACGTGGTCGCCTGGATGGCGTGCAGCCTCGGCCTCGCGGACCCCGGCGAAGCGGTCGACCTGCCGCTGCTGCTGGCGCGCTTCGATCCCGCGCGGCTGCCGCGCGATGCGACGACGCTCAGGGACTCGCCGTGAAGGCGACGGTTCCGCCGCTGCCGCCGCAGGTCACGCTCGCGCGCTCGCCGGACAGCGTGCCGCTGCAGCTGTAGCCCGCCGCTGCGACCGTGCTGTCGGGCGCGGCGCCGTCGTGGACGGCGTCGAACCAGGCGTTCGCGACCGTCCGCGCGACGCCGCAGTCGGTCGCCCGCACGTCGCGGATGAAGCCGCCGACGGCCGACGGGCACCCAGCCGGCGCGCCGCGGGCACCGCCGGCGAAGCCGGTGGTCGGCTGCGTCGTCGTCGCGCCGCCGGAGGCGCGCGGCGTCGTCGTGGGCGTCGTGCTCGGAGCGGTCGCTGTGCTCGTCGCGGCCGGAGCGGTCGTCGTCGGCGTGGTGGCCGTCACCGTCGTGGCGGTCGTCGCCGGCGCGGTCGGGGTGCTCGAGATCGGCGGTGGCGTCAACGGCCCACCGCTCTCGTGACCGTCGTCGGAGCCGCAGGCGCCGAGCGAGAGCGCGCAGACGAACCCCAGTGGCAGTGTGAGCGCGCCGAGGCGACCGAGCATCGGCCGGATGGTAGACGCCGGCTCACCGGAACCCCGCCCACCCGAACCGGTGGCACCGCTTGCGCGCTTGAGGTACGCTCGCGTCCCCGGAGCGAGCCAATGGGTGGGACGCTCCTTCGACATTCCGTCTCGCACTCGACGAGGCGGCCAAGGGTGGTGCAAGCGACACGATGTCGGTGAAGTACGCGGTTCTGGGGCTGCTGGCGCAACGACGTGGGTACGGCTACGACCTCGTGCAGCGCTTCGAGGAGCAGGTCGGCCCGGCGTGGCAGCTCAATGCTGGCGCCATCTACGTGGCGCTCGACAAGCTCGAGCAGGAAGGCCTCGTGCGGCCGCTGGCGCCTGAGAGCGGCGATGCGCCCCCGACGCGCCGCCGCACCGCGCGCGGCGCTCCGCGCGTGATCTACGAGGCGACGCCGGAGGGCCTCGAACGCTTCGAGGACTGGATGGCGACCGGCTCCTCGATGTCGCCATTGCGCGAGGAGCTGCACCTGAAGCTGGCGCTCTCCCAGCCGCGCAACCTGCCGCGCCTGATCGAGCTGACGTACGAGCAGGAGCAGGCGTGCCTCGAACGGCTCGAGCATCACCTCGGCGAGGCCAACGGCTTCGAGGAGCTGCTGGCCTCCACTCCCCCATGGTCCGCCGTCGCGAGCGTGATGGTGCGCGACGCCGAGATCGCCCACCTGCAGGCCACCGTCGAGTGGCTGCGCCGCATCCGCGAGGCGATGCGCTGGCTGCAGGAGCGGCCGCACGCACTGCGCCCGCCCGCACGATGACCCTGCTCTCGCTCGACGGCGTCAGGAAGCGCTATGCCCGCGGCTACCGCGAGGTGGAGGCGCTCGCGGGCATCGACCTCGAGGTCGCGTCCGGCGACTTCGTCGCGATCTGGGGCGGCAGCCGCTCCGGCAAGACGACGCTCCTGCGCGTCGCGGCCGGCATCGAGACGCCCGACGCGGGCGCGGTCACGTTCGACGGCCAGGACCTCTCGGCGCGCTCGCGCCGCGCACGCGCCCGCCTGCTGCTGACCGAGATCGGCTGCGTATGGCAGACCGGACACATCACGCGCGGGCTGTCGGTGCTCGACCACGTCGCGCTGCCGCGCTTCAAGGAACGCACACATGCGCAAGCGCGCCGCGAGGCGCACGAGGTGCTGGAGCGCGTCGGCACGCCCCAGGCGGCGGGCGCGCGCTGGCACGAGCTGACCGACGGCGAGCGCACGCGCGTCGCGCTCGCGCATGCGCTGATTCGCCGGCCGCGGCTGCTGCTGGCCGACGAGCCGACGGCCAACCTCAACATGATCGAACGCGAGCAGGTCCTCGGCGTCCTGCGCTCGGTCGCCGACGAGGCGGGCGTCGCGATCGTGATGACGGCGCCCGACGCCCCGAACCTGCTGCAGTCGCACCGTCTGATGTCGCTCGACGGTGGCCTGCTCATCAAGCCTCGCTCGGAGCAGCGCGGCACCCTCATCGACTTCCCGAGGACGAACGAGCGGACCGTCCGGCGCGGGTAGGCGCCGTGCTCGAGCTGCGCGCAGTCCGCAAGCACTTCAGCGGCCCGGACGGCGAGGCGATCCGGGCCGTCGACGACGTGTCGCTCGCCGTCGCGCCGCGCGAGCTCGTCGCGATCTACGGCCCGAGCGGCTCCGGCAAGTCGACGCTGCTGTTCCTGGCCGCCGGGATCGTGTCTCCCGACGCCGGCAGCGTCCACTTCGACGGACGCGACCTCGCGACGCTCTCGCGCCGGGAGGCGGCGCGCCACCGCGGCACCGCGCTCGGCTTCGTCTTCCAGACCTCGCGCCTGGTGCCGGGGCTGAACGCGATCGACAACGCGGCCATCAAGCTGCTGGGCGCGGGCGCCAGCCGCGCGGAGGCGCGCAGACGCGTCGTCCCGCTGCTCGACCGCCTCGGCCTCGAGACGCGCGCGCTGCAGCGGGCTGACCGCCTCTCGCACGGCGAGCGCCACCGCGTCGCGCTCGCGCGTGCGCTGTCGAACGAGCCGCGCCTCCTGCTGGCCGACGAGCCGACCGGCAGCCTCGACTCGCAGCGCAGCCGCGAGGTGCTCGCGCTGCTGGCGGAGGTGTGCCGCGAGCGCGACGTCGGCGTCGTGCTCGTCACGCATGACCCGGCCGGCGCCGACGTCGCCGACCGCGTGCACACGCTGCGTGACGGCCGGCTGCTGACCGATCGCGGCCCCGACGCGGTCGAGGCGACTCCGCTGCGATGAAGACCCGCAACCTGCTCTTCCTCTACGTGCAGCGGGTGCGCGCGCATCCGCTGCAGGAGCTGCTCGCGCTCGTCGGGATCGCCGTCGGCGTGGCGCTCGTGTTCGCGGTTCAGGTCGCCAACACGAGCGTCGCCGGATCGGTCGAGCAGCTCGTGCACGGGCTCGTCGGGCGCGCGCAGCTGCAGGTGACCGCACGCGACGCGAACGGCTTCCCGATCGCGACCGCGCGGCGGATCGCGCACGTGCCGGGCGTCGAGACGACCGCGCCGGTCGTCGACGTGCGCATCGGCCTGCGCGGTCCGGCGGGGACGGGGACCGCGACGCTGATCGGCGGCGACCGCCGGCTCGTGGAGCTCGGCGGCACGCTGCTGGGCGAGTTCGCCTCGCCGCACCTGCGCTTGTCGAGCGCGATCGCGTTGCCGTTGCCGCTCGCGCGCGTGCTCGGCGTCGACGCGGACGGCGACGTCGCGCTGTCCGCCGGCGGCCGCACACGCGACGTGCCAGTCGCCACGCTGCTGACCAGCGACGAGATCGGCGGCCTCGCGCGCAGCCCGGTGGCACTCGCGCCGCTGGGCTACGCGCAGCGCCTTACCGGCCTGCGCGGACGCGTCACGCGGGCGCTCGTCGTCGCCGCGCCTGCGCGCGCGGACGCGGTGCGGGCCGCGCTGGAGCGGATCGCCGGGGACCGGCTCAACGTCAGCGACGGCGACGCCGAGGCGCACCTGCTGCGACAGGCGTCGGCGCCGAACGACCAGTCGACCGCGCTGTTCGCCGCCATCAGCGCGCTCGTCGGCATGCTGTTCGCCTTCAACGCGATGCTGCTGACGGTGCCCGAGCGCCGCCGCTTCGTCGCCGACCTGCGGCTCGAGGGGATCGGCGACCTGACGGTCGTGCGGCTCGTCGTGTTCGATGCGCTCGTGCTCGGCGTCGCCGCCTCTGCGCTCGGGCTGCTGCTGGGCGACCAGCTCTCGCGCCACGCCTTCCAGGCGGTCCCCGGCTATCTCGCGTTCGCGTTCCCGGTCGGGGAGCAACGGGTGATCGAGGCGCAGAGCGTCGCGCTCGCGGTCGCCGGCGGCATCGCGGCGACGCTGCTGGCCGCGCTCCGCCCGCTCAGCGACCTGCTCTCCCGCCGCCCGCTCGACGCCGTCTACCGCGACGACCACGAGCCGGACGAGCCCATCGTCGCCGGGCCGCGCCGGCTCGCGCTCGCCGGGCTCGGGCTGGTCGGCGGCGCGCTGCTCGTGCTGCTCGCCGTGCCGTCGCTGACGGCGTCGGGCATCGCGCTGCTCGTCGGCGGCATGCTGCTGCTGATCCCCGCGATCCTGGCGCTGGCGCTGTGGCTGCTCGACGCGCTCAGCCACCGCCTGCGCAGCTCCGTGCTGGTGGTCGCGATCGGCGAGCTGAGCGCCGCTACGACGCGCTCGCTCGCGCTCGCGGCGATCGGGGCGCTCGCCGTCTTCGCGAGTGTCGCGATGGAGGGCGCGCACGGCGACCTGCAGCGCGGTCTCGACACCGGTGCGCGCCAGGTGAGCGCCAAGGCCGACCTGTGGGTGATGGCGCGTGGGGAGACGAACGTGCTCGCGACGACCGCGTTCGAGCCGCCGGCCGCACCGGCCGCGCTCGCCGCCCTGCCCGGCGTGCGGGCGATCGCACCGTATCGGGGAGCGTTCCTCGACGTGCACGACCGCCGCACGTGGATCGTCGCCCCGCCGCGCTCCGACCCGCGGCCGCTGCTGCCGGTGCACTTCGCGGAGGGCGACCTGGCGCTGGCGACCGAGCGGCTGCGCGGCCACGGCTGGGCCGCGCTGTCGCGGAGCGTCGCCGACAAGCTGCGGGTGGGAATCGGCGACACGATCGTGCTGCCGACGCCCCGCCCCATCCGGCTGCACGTCGCCGCGTTGCTCACGAATCTCGGCTGGAGCTCCGGTGCGATCGTGCTCAACGCGTCGGACTTCCGCCGCGCGTGGGCCAGTCCCGCCGTCTCGGCGCTCGAGGTGCGGCTCGACCCGGGGGCGTCGGCCACGGCCGTCGCGCAGCGGCTGCGCGACGCGTTCGGACCGACGGCCGACCTGGCGATCCAGACGCCTGCCCAGCGGGAGGCGCGTTTCCGCGAGAAGAGCCGGCAGGGGCTGAACCGGCTGACGCAGATCGCGACGCTCGTGCTGGTCGCGGCCGCGCTCGCGCTCGCGCTGGCGATGAGCGGCGTGGTGTGGGGTCGCCGCCCGCGCTTGATGACGCTCAAGCTGAGCGGCTTCAGCGACGGCGAGGTCTGGCGCATGCTCGTGCTCGAGAGCTCGATCGTGCTCGGCGTAGGCTGCTCGATCGGAGCGGCCTTCGGGCTGCTCGGTCAATTCATGCTGACGCGCTGGTTGGGCGCGACGACCGGCTTCCCGACGATCTACGCCCCAGCCGGCTGGCTGGCGCTCGGCGCATTCGTCGGTGTGACGGTCGTCGCTGTCGGCGTCGCGGCGCTGCCGGGGTTCGCCGCGGCGCGCGTCGCGCCCACGCCGGCGGCGCCTGAGCATTGAACATCTGCTTAATCGCGAACGCTGTGCTCCAGTAACGACCGCGACGGTTCGTACTCTTGATGTATGTCGTGCCTCGCCACCGCCATTTGGCGGGGCCGTCTTCGTGAGCTGGCAAGCGCCGCATACGTGATGGCCCGCTTCTGGCTCAACGTCCACCCGCTCGTGCGCCGCCAGCTGCATGAGTGGGAGGACGTCGCGAGGACGATCCCCGATCCACGCCTGCGCGCCCTCGCGCTCGCGACGCTGCGCGAAGAGAGCCTGAGCGCCATGGGAGCCGCGCTCGTGGCCACGACGGCGCACGCCTACCGGCCGGAGCTCGTGCGCCTGCTCGTCGCGCTGCAGCTCGCGTGGGACTACATCGACACGCTCGCCGAGCAGCCCGCGGCCGACGCGTTCGCCAACGGCGTGCAGCTGCATCGGGCGCTCATCGACGCGATCGCCACGGGACCGCCGCGCGACGACTACTACCGCTTCGACCGCGGCGACGACGACGGCGGCTACCTGCGTGCGCTCGTCGAGCGCTGCCGCAGCGAGGCGGCCGAGCTGCCGGCGCTGGACCGCGTGCGGCCAGCCGCGGCGCTCGAGCTGGAGACTGCCGAGATCCAGTACGCGAACCATCTGCCGCCACAGCGCCGCGAGGCGCTGCTGCGCGTGTGGGCGGGCCGGAGAGCCGACCGCGACGCGCGCTGGTTCGAGCTGGCGGCCGCCGCCAGCAGCTCGCTCGGCGTGCTCGCGCTGCTGGCGCTCGCCGCCGATCCAGCCACCGACGACGCCGACGTCGCGCGCGTGCAAGCGGCCTATGTGCCGTGGGTTGACGCGCTCACGGCGCTGCTCGACAGCCTCGTCGACCGCCCGGCCGACGTGCGCGCCGGCTTGCCGAGCTGGATCGACCACTATCCGTCCGACGCGGCCGCGGCGGAGCGTCTGGCGGATGTGACCGCACGCGCGGTCACCGGCGCGCGGTCGCTGCCGAACGGCAGCCGGCATGTCGCGATCGTGACCGGGATGATCGCGATGCACCTGTCGCAGCCGACCGCTCGGCTGCCCGGCGTGCAACCGGCGACGCGCGCCGTCCTGCGCGCCGCCGACACGCCTGTGATGGCGCTGCTGCTCCTGCTGCTGCGAGGCTGGCGGGGCGTGCGGGCGCGGGGCGGCGCCTACTCGGACACGGGCGCAGGCCGCTCCGCGCCGACGCCGACCGGGCAGCTGATGCCGGTGCCGCCCAGCCCGCAGTAGCCGAACGGGTTCTTCGCGAGGTACTGCTGGTGGTAGTCCTCGGCGTAGTAGAAGCCGTCCAGGGGTGCCGGAAGCGGCCACGTGGCCGCTGGAGGTGGGCCCCCAGGGGCTCTCAGCGAGGCGATCTCGGTCGTGATCTCGCCGTAGCCGGCCTGTCGCAGCATCGCCTGATAGGCGTCGCGCGAGGCGAGCGCGGCGTCACGCTGCGCCTCGCTCGTCCAGAGGATCGTCGAGCGGTACTGCGTGCCGACGTCGTTGCCCTGGCGCATGCCCTGCGTCGGGTCGTGCCCCTCCCAGAACAGCTTCAGCAGCGCGTCGTAGCTCGTTCTGGCGGGGTCGTACACGACCAGGACAGCCTCCGTATGGCCGGTCTGCGCCGAGCAGACCTCCTCGTACGTCGGATTGGGCGTGATGCCGCCGGCGTAGCCGACGGCCGTGGTGTAGATGCCGGGCGCCTGCCAGAAGATGCGCTCGGCGCCCCAGAAGCAGCCGAGCCCGAAGACGGCCGTCTCATGGCCCTCGGGGAACGGCGGCTTGATGTTCGTGCCGAGCACCTCGTGGTTGGTCGAGGTCGGAATCGGCTCGTCGCGCCCACGCAGCGCGCGCTCGGCATCCACCATGTCGGTCTTGCGGGTCAGGAAGCGCATGCTCTGACTGTAGCCGCGACCCGCGCGAGCGCCCAGGCGATGACGAGCAGGCCGGCGATCGACGCGCCGGCGGCGATCCCCACGTAGTAGGAGAGGTAGAGGCCGCCGACGCCCGCGAGCGCTCCGAGCGCCACCGCGAGCGCCATCATCGGCGCGAGCCGGCGCGTGAGCAGGCGCGCCGCCGCCGCGGGCGCGACGAGCACCGCGACGACGAGCAGGTTCCCGAGCCCCTGAACCGCGACGAGCACCGCGATCGCGAGCAGCGTCAGCAGCAGCGCATCGACCGCGACCGGCGCGACGCCGAGCGCGCGCGCGCCGTCGCGGTCGAAGCCGACGGCGAGCAGACGCTGATGGCCGAGCAGCAGCGCGAGCAGCACGACCGCGACGAGCGCGCCGCCGGCGAGCAGGTCCGTGCGCGTGGTCCCGAGCACGTCGCCGAACAGCAGCCCCTGGATCCCGACCGGCACGGCGGGCGAGAGCGCGAGCAACGCACCCGCGCCGAACAGCGTCGTGACCGCGACCGCGATCGCCTCGTCGCGGCCGATCCGCTCGCTGCGCGCGGCGAGCGCGACCGCCAGCGCTGCGACGACGATCCCGACCGCGCCGCCGAGCAGCACCGGCACGCCGGCGAGCGCCGCCAGCACGAGCCCGGGGAACATCCCATGCGCGAGCGACTCGGCGCCGTAGGAGAGGCCGCCGAGCACGACCCAGCAGCCGAGCGTGCCGCCGACGGCCGCGAGCAGCAGCACCTCCAGCAACGCCCGCTGCATGAGCGCCTGCGAGAACGGGTCGGTGAGCGCGTCGAGC
This sequence comes from uncultured Actinomycetes bacterium, assembly GCA_963770165.1. Lineage (GTDB taxonomy): Bacteria > Actinomycetota > Thermoleophilia > Solirubrobacterales > Solirubrobacteraceae > Conexibacter. The sequence continues at coordinate 242,558 of CAVYOK010000002.1, read as the reverse complement.
ATGCCTTCAGTGCTCGTGGTGATGATGATGCGGCGGCAGGATCGCGTGGTGCGGCCGCGTCGCGTCCTCGCCCGGCAACGTCACGATCGCGCCGCCGTACGTCGCGGCGAGCACCTCGCGGTCGAGCATCTCGGCCGGCACGCCGAAGGCGATCTGCCTGCCGTTGAGGCACAGCACGCGGTCCCAGCGGCGGGCCTGCTCAAGGTCGTGCGTGGCGATCAGGATGCCGCGCCCCTCCCCCGCCAGCTCGCGCAGCAGCTCCTCCAGCCGTGCCGCGCTGGTCGCGTCGAGCCCGCTGAAGGGCTCGTCGAGCAGCAGCGCCTGCGCATCCTGCACGAGCGCCCGCGCGATCAGCACGCGCTGGCGCTGACCGCCGGACAGCTCGCCGTAGGTGTCCTGCGCCCGCTCGGCGAGCCCGACGCGCGCGAGCGCGGCGCGCGCGGCGGCGCGATCGGCGCGGCTCGGTCGTCGCCACCAGGGGCGGCTCGGCAGGGTGCCCGTCAAGGCGACGTCGAGCGCGCTGACCGGGAAGTCGAGCCGCGAGCGCTCGGTCTGCGGCACGCTCGCGCAGGGGGCGTGGAGGTTGAGCGTCCCGGCGGCTGGGCGCAGCTCGCCGAGCAGCGCGCGGAAGAGCGTCGTCTTGCCGCCGCCGTTGGGGCCGAGCACGGCGATGCGCTCGCCTGGAGTCAGCTCGAACGTAACGCCTTCGAGCGCCGGCGGCGCGCCCGGGTAGGAGACGCTCAGGCCGTCGGCTTCGATGAGCGCGCTGCTCATGCCGGGCCCCCGGGCGCCGTGGCGGGCGGGTCCTGTCGGGGGTGAAGACGATTCCGCGAGCGGGGTCGCGGAAATCGTCTCACCCCCGCCACCCGCCCGATCGACGTTCCGGCTGCGGTCGCTGCGAACGTCGCGCCGGCGGTCACTGCGATCGTCGCGCCGGGCGGGGCGTTGAGCTTGACGGCGAGCCAGATGCCGAGCGTTCCCTCTGCGGCGGCGAGGGCTGTGGTCGCGAGCTGCCAGCGTGGGATGCGGTCGCTGATGAGGCGGGTGGTGGCGGCAGGGACGACGAGCAGCGCCGCCGACAGCAGCGCGCCGACCGCACTCAGTGTCGCGACCGCCGCGAACGCGACGAGGGTGAGCAGGAGCGTGTCGGGCAGGCGGGAGCGGACGCCGAGGGTACGGGCCACTGTCGGGTCGAAGCCGGTGGCGAGCCAGCGCGGGCCCAGCAGTGTGCTCGCGATCAGCGCGACGAGCGCCGCCGCGCCCGCGAGCCGCACGTCGCCTGCGTCGATCGCGAGCAGGCTGCCGAACAGCAGCGACTCGATGGCGGCGGCGGAGTGGAAGACGTCGGACGCGAGCACGATCCCGGTCGCGAGCGCGGCGACGAGCACGAGCGCGGTGCGCACGTCGCCGCCTTCCCGCCGACCGGCCTCCCCCGCCCCGCTGTCCGCGCCGACGCCGACGGCCAGCGCGAACAGCAGCGCCGCGCCGAAGCCGCCGAGGGCGGCGGCGAAGCCGAGCCCGTCGGCCAGCACGAGGCCGGGAAAGGCCGCCGCGGCGGCGCCGTGCGCGGGGAAGGCGAGGCCTCGCAGCACGATCCAGCAGCCGAGCGTGCCCGCCAGCACGGCCAGCAGCAGCAGCTCGACGAGCGCGCGCTGCACGAACGGGAGCTGGAATGGCTCGAGCACGCAGCCATCATAATGAGAATGAGTCTGATTTCCATCGCGTCGCTACGATCGAGTCGATGAACGCACGCGACACATGGCGCGAGCACACGCTCGCGACGCTCACGGCAGCCGGGCACCGTCGCGGCGGCGCCCGCAACGCGGTGGTGGAGCTGCTCGAACGGCAGACGTGCGCGCTCACCGCCCAGGAGATCGACGATCGTCTGCGCGCGCAGGGACGCGGCGTGGGCCGCGCGAGCGTCTACCGGATCCTCGAGCTGCTGAACGAGCTGCGGCTCGTGCAGCGGATCGACGTCGGGCAGGGCGTCGCGCGCTACGAGCGCCATCACCCGGACGGCGACCACCACCATCACCTCGTGTGCGACCACTGCGGGCGCATCGCGCCGTTCGAGGATCCCGCGCTCGAGCTCGCGATCGAGCGCGTCTCGCGCAGCCTCAGCTTCGCCGTCGACGACCACGACGTCGTCCTGCACGGCGCCTGCGGCGACTGCCGCGACGACTCCTAACCGCGCGGGTCGATCACCCAGCGCAGCATGCGCGCGGTCCAGCTCAGCAGGTCACGCGACAGTGGCACGATCGCGCTCCCTGCCCTTCACGACCCGGTCGACCAGGTAGAGCGGCCGCCCGAGCGCCTGGTCGTGCACGCGGGCCAGGTAGCGGCCGATGATGCCGACGCTGACGAGCTGCGCGCCGCCGAGGAACAGCACCGCGATCAGGATCCACGTCTGGATCGATGCGACGATCGCGCCGGTCGCGGTCAACGCGAGCACGACCGTGGCGAGCAGCGCGCTGCAGACCGAGAGCGTGACGCCCAGATAGCTCGCGAGCCGCAGCGGCACGTCGGAGAACGACGTGATCGCCTCGAGCGCGAGCCGTATCAGGGCCGGGTAGGAGGCGCCGCGGCCGGCGTGGCGACCGGCGCGCCGGTACTCGATCGGCACCTGCTCGTAGCCGACCCATGCGACCATCCCGCGCAGGAAGCGCCGCCGCTCGGGCATCGTGCGCAACGCGTCGACCACCCGTCGCGACATCAGGCGGAAGTCGCCCGCCTGCCCCTGGTAGGGCGTGCGCGCGATCCGCTCCATCACGCCGTAGAAGGCGGTCGCCAGCGTCCGCTTCAGCAGGCTCTCGTCGCGTCCGATGCGGCGCGCGTAGACGACGTCCGCCCCGTTCCTCGCGCGCACGAGCATCTCGGCGATGAGCTCAGGCGGATCCTGCAGGTCGGCGTGGAGCAACGCGACCCAGTCGCCCCGCGTGTGGTCCATGCCGGCCGACATCGCGATCTCCATCCCGTAGTTGCGCGACAGCCGCACCAGCACGACATCGCCGCGCTCGCGCGCGAGCGCTTCCAGCATCGCCGCGGAGGCGTCGGTCGACCCGTCGTCGACATAGACGACCTCGTGGTCGATGCCCGCGAGCGCCTCGCCGATCCGACGCTGCAGCTCGGCGAGCCCCTCCTCCTCGTTGAAGACCGGAACGACGACCGAGACGAGCGGCGGCTCGCCGGCGTCGCCGCGCGCCTGCGCAGACATGCTTCACCGTGCCCGGTTGAATTATCGCCCCCGGCACGCTTCCCCCAACGCCGAGTGCGACGAGTAACTCAATTCTAGCAGCCCGAGGAAGCTAGACTCGCAGCGTTCCATCCCAGGACGACGCTTCGGGGGAAGGCGGCGGTGAGCACGACACGGGTCGGCAGCACCGGTGCGGCGCGCGCAGCGCACGCGCTCGACGGCGCGCAGGTCGCGTGGCTCGCGGCGCTGCCGTGCGCGTTGGCGACCGTGCTCGTCGTCGCGCTGCTCGGCGCGCCGGTCGGCGACGCCTTCTTCGAGCCGGGCAGCGAGACGTTCTGGCCGCGTGTCCCGGTGCACCTGGAGCCGGTCGAGCACGCTCGCTACGTGCTCGCGTTACTCGGTCCCGCGGCGCTCGCGGCCGCGATCCTCGTCGGCTCTCGCTGGAGCGCACGAGTGAGCGAGGCCGCGATCCGCACCGCCGTGCTCGGCGCTCAGCTCGTGCTGCTCCTGTTCGTCGCGCTGTGCCTGCTCGCCCAGCACGACGTCGTGCTCGGCACCACGCGACCGGCGTGGCAGCGGGCGGACTACTTCACCGTTGCGACGCTCGTCGTCGCCGCGCTCGCGGCCGGGCTCGTCCCGCTGCTCATGCGCCGGCGCGAGGTTGCCGCCCGCGTCGCGGCGCTCGCGCGCGAGACGCCCGTCCGCCGCGCAGTCGCGCTCGCCGTCGCGGTCCTGTTCACAGCCGTCTGGCTGCTCACGGCGATCACGACCGACGGCTCGATCGCCACCACCAACCTCGACGTCGGGATACACGTCCTATGGTCGCTCGCGGAGCCGTTCGCGATCCTCAACGGCCGCACGCCGCTCGTCGACTTCCACGCCCAGTACGGCCAGCTCGTCCCCTACCTCGCCGCCGCGACAATGGCGCTCTTCGGCGCCTCGATCGGCGTCTTCAGCATCACGATGGCCATCGGCAGCGGACTGACGCTGCTCGCCGTGTATGCACTGCTGCGGCGCGTCGCGCGCTCCTCCGTGCTCGCGCTCGCGCTCTACGCGCCGCTCGTCGCGACCGGCTTCTTCATGAAGGAGGGACCGCTGGAGGACCGCTTCGGACCGGCGAACCTGTTCCCGCTGTGGCCGATCCGCTACGGCGGCCCGTACCTGCTCGTGTGGCTGCTCGCGCGCCACGTCGACGGCGCGGCGCCGCGACGGCCATGGGTGCTGTTCCTCGCGGCCGGCCTGGTGCTCCTCAACAACCCCGACTTCGGGCTGCCGGCATTGGCGGCGCTCGCGGTCGCGCTCGCGGTCGCGCGCCCGCCGCGCTCGCGCCGTGCGCTCGGGCGACTGCTCGGCGAGGCGGCCGGCGGGCTGCTCGCGGCGGTCGCGCTCGTCGCGCTGCTGACGCTCGTGCGCTCCGGCTCGCTGCCGCAGCTGGGGTGGGCGCTCGAGTTCTCGAAGCTGTACGGCGTCGACGGCTGGGCGATGCTGCCGCTGCCGAGGCTGGGCCTCTACCTCGTCCTGTACGCGACGTTCGCTGCCGCGGTCGCGGCCGCGGCCGTGCGGCTCGCGCAGCGCCAGCCCGACGTCATGCTGACCGCCGCGCTGGCGTGGAGCGGCACGTTCGGGCTGCTGACCGGCGCCTACTTCGCCGGGCGCTCGCACCCGGAGGTGCTGATCGACCTCTTCTCGCCGTGGGCGCTGACGCTCGTGCTGCTGGCGCTGCTCGTCGGGCGCGCGCTCGCGGCGCGCGACTGGCGGCGCCCGCAGCCGGCGGAGCTCGCGGTGCTGTTCGGCCTCGGGATCGCGGTCTGCTCGCTCGCGCAGACACCGACCCCGTGGTCGCAGCTGGAGCGGATCGGCGAGCGGGCGCCGGAGGCGGTCTTCAAGCAGCGCGAGGCGGCCGCGTTCGTCGCGCAGCGCACGCGCCCGCACGAGCCGGTCGCGATCCTGATACCGCTCGGGCACCGCATCGCGTACGACGCCGGCCGCGTGAACGTCTCGCCCTACGCGAGCAGCGAGTCGATGCCGACGCGTCAGCAGCTCGAGCGGACGATCGCGCAGCTGCGGCAGGCCGGCGGCGACAAGCTGTTCCTGTCGACGTACTTCACGGTCGGGGAAGCGGTCGCGGCGATGCAACAGGCCGGCTTCGCGGTCGCCGACCGCGCCGACCTCGGCGGGACGACGCTCGTCGAGCTCGTCGACCGCCGCAGCGGCGACGGGATGCCGCGATGACCATGCTCGACGTCGGCGCGAGGCACGCGACCCGTGCGGCGGGTACGACGCTGGAGCCGGCGCAGCTCGCATGGCTCGCCGCGCCCGCGTGCGCGCTGCTCACCGTCCTGCTCGTCGTGCTGCTGGGGCCGCCACTGGGCGACGCGTTCTTCAGTCCAGGCTCTGAAGCGTTCTGGGGCCGCGCTTTCGTGAACCCGGAGCCGCACGAGCGCGGGCGCTACGTGCTGGCGCTGCTCGGGCCGATCCTGCTGTCGGCGACGATCCTGCTGAGCGTCCGCCGGCCGTTCCAGCTCGACGAGCGACGGGCGCGCCGGGCCGTCTTCGCCGCCCAGCTGCTGCTTATCGCCTTCCTGGTGCTCTGCATGCTGGCGCAGTACGACGTGCTGTTGACCGCCTACCAGCCGGACTACAGAACGCATGCGCGCTATTTCACCGTTCCGACGCTGGTCGTCGCCGCGCTCGCGGCCGGGCTCGTCCCGCTGCTCATGCACCGGCGCGAGATTGCCGCCCGCGTCGCGGCGCTCGGGCGCGAGACGCCCGTCCGCCGCGCCGTCGCGCTCGCTGTCGCGGTCGCGTACACCGCTGCCTGGCTGCTCACCGCGGTCGTCGCCGACGGCTCGCTGGCGAACACGGCCACAGGCGTCGCCGGTCACCTCCTATGGTCGCTGGGCGAGCCGTTCGCGATCCTCAACGGCCGCACGCCGCTCGTCGACTTCCACGCCCAGTACGGCCAGCTCGTCCCCTACCTCGCCGCCGCCGCGATGGCGCTCCTCGGCACCTCGATCGGCGTCTTCAGCATCACGATGGCGACCGGCAGCGGACTCGCATTACTCGCGCTCTATGCGCTGCTGCGGCGGATCGCGCGCTCCTCGCTGGTCGCGCTCGCGCTCTACGCGCCGCTGCTCGCGACAGGCTTCTTCATGAAGCTCGGTCCGCCCGAGGATCGCTACGGGCCGGCGAACCTGTTCCCGCTGTGGCCGATCCGCTACGGCGGCCCGTACCTGCTCGCATGGCTGCTCGCGCGCCACGTCGACGGCGCCGCACCGCGACGGCCATGGGTGCTGTTCCTCGTCGCCGGCCTGGTGCTCCTCAACAACCCCGAGTTCGGCGCCGGGGCGGTGGCCGCGCTGGCGGTCGCGCTCGTGGCCGTGCGCCCGCCGCGCTCGCGCGCCGCCGCCGGACGGCTGGCGGCCGAGGCGCTCGGCGGCATCCTCGGCGCCGTGCTGCTGCTCGCGGTGCTGACGCTCGTCCGCTCGGGCTCGCTGCCCCACCTGGCGTGGGCAGTCGAGTTCTCGCGCCTGTACGGCGTCGGCGGCTTCGACATGCTGCCGATGCCGAGCGTCGGGTTGTTCCTCGGCGTCTATGCGACGTTCGCGGGGGCGATCGCGCTTGCCGCGGTGCGCGTCGTGCGCAGGGCGCCGGACGCGGTGCTGACGGCGGCGCTCGCGTGGAGCGGCGTGTTCGGCCTCGCGACGGGCGCTTACTTCGGGGGGCGCTCGCATCCGCAGGTGCTGATCGACCTGTTCTCTCCGTGGGCGCTCGCGCTCGTGCTGCTGACGATCGCCGCGGCGCGCGCGCTCGCGGCGCGCGGGTGGCGGCGTCCCACGCCGGCCGAGCTCGTCGTGCTGTTCGGCTTCGGCCTGCTCGTCTGCTCGCTCGCGCAGACGCCGACCCCCTGGTCACAGCTGCACCGCATCGGGGACACGGCCGAGGTGGCGATCTTCAAGCAGCCGGTCGCGACCGCCTTTGTGCGCGAACACACGCGCCCAGGCGAGCGGATCGCGGTGCTGACGGCGCTCGGGCACCGGATCGCCTACGACACCGGCCGCGTGAACGTCTCGCCCTACGCCAGCATCGAGTCGATGCCGACCCGACAGCAGCTCGAGCGCGCGCTCGAAGTGCTGCGCAGGGAAGGCGGCGACAAGCTGTTCGTCTCCTCGATCCTCACCTACCCCGAAGCGATGGCCGCGATCGAACGGGCCGGCTTCAGGCCGACCGCGCACGTCATCGAAGAGCGCAGCTCGGGCATCATCATGGCCGTCGATGAGCGGTAGCGAGCGCGGCGGCCGTGTCGATGATCATGTCCTCCTGCCCGCCGACGATGCGGCGGCGGCCGAGCTCCATCAGCACCGCGCGCGGCTCGACGCCGAACTTCGCGCCCGCGCGCTCGGCATGCAGCAGGAACGAGCTGTAGACGCCGGCGTAGCCGAGCGAGAGAGCAGTCGTGTCGACGATCTGCGCGCGCGGCATCAGCGGTGCCACGATGTCCTCGGCGACGTCCATCAGCGGAAACAGAACAGCGCTGGTGTCGTGGCCGGAGCGCTCCAGTGCGGCGGCCAGCACCTCCAGCTGCGCGTTGCCGGCGCCAGCGCCGAGGCCGCGCAGCGAGCCGTCGAGCCACGTCGCACCGGCTTCGACCGCCGCCAGCGCGTTCCCCACGCCGCATCCGAGGTTGTTGTGCGCGTGGAAGCCCACCGCCACCTCGGCGGGCAGCGCATCGCGCAGTGCCGCGACGTGTGCTGCCGCGGTGCGCGGCACCATCGCCCCGGCCGAGTCGACGACGTACACGACGCGCGCGCCGTAGCCGGCCATCAGCGCCGCCTGCTCGGCCAGCGGCGCCGGCTCCAGCATGTGGCTCATCATCAGGAAGCCGACCGCGAGCATGCCGTTCGCCGCCGCCCACTCGAGGTGCTGCTGGGCGATGTCGGCCTCCGTGCAGTGCGTCGCGACGCGCGCGACGGAGGCGCCGAGCGCCTGCGCCTGCTTCAGCTCCTCCAGCGTGCCGATGCCGGGCAGCAGCAGCGCCGCGATCCGCGCCTTGTCGACCACCTCGGCCGCCGCCGCGATCAGCTCGCGGTCATGGTGCGCCGAGCGGCCGTACTGGATCGAGGAGCCGCCGACGCCGTCGCCGTGCGAGACCTCGATCACGTCGATCCCCGCCGCCTCGAGCCCGGCCGCGACGGCCGCGACCTGCTGAGGGGTGAACGCGTGTCCGACGGAGTGCATGCCGTCGCGCAGGCTGCTGTCCACGAGCGTCACGTGAGTCATGCGGGCGCTCCCGCGGTCGCCAGCATCCGCTGCGCGATCTCCTCCCCCACGCGCGCGGCCGCGGCCGTCATCACGTCGAGGTTGCCGGCGTAGGGCGGCAGGAAGTCGCCAGCCCCCTCCACCTCCAGCAGCACCATCACGAGGTCGCCGTCTATGTCGCACAGCTTCAAGCGGTAGCCCGGGACGTACGCGCAGATCGCCTCGACCATCGCGTGCACGGAGGACTCGATCGCGTCGGGATCCGGCTCGCGCACGTGCGCGAAGACGGTGTCGCGCATCAGGATCGGCGGCTCGGCCGGGTTCAAGATGATGATCGCCTTGGCGCTGTCCGCGCCGCCCACGAGCTCCAGGCCGCGTGCGGTCGTGACGGTGAACTCGTCGATGTTCTGGCGCGTGCCCGGGCCGGCAGAGGCGGACGCGATCGTCGCGACGATCTCGCCGTAGGCGACGTCGGCGACGCGGTCGATCGCGTGCATCATCGGGATCGTCGCCTGGCCGCCGCACGTGACGAGGTTCACGTTCGGCGCGCTCAGGTGCCGGTCGAGGTTCACCTCCGGCACCACGTAGGGGCCGACCGCCGCGGGCGTGAGGTCGACGACGACCTTGCCTGCCGCGCGCAGGCGCGGCGCGTTCGCGAGGTGCGCCCGCGCTCCAGTCGCCTCGAACACGAGCGGGACGTCGTCGCGCCCGAGGACGGCGTCGATTCCGTCGGCGCTCGCCTCCACGCCCAGCTCGCGGGCGCGCTGCAGCCCGGGCGATTCCGCGTAGATGCCGACCATCAGCGCCGTCTCGATCGCCGCGCTGCGCTGGAGCTTCATCAGCAGGTCGGTGCCGATGTTGCCGGGGCCGATGACGGCCGCCTTGACCTTCTCCCCCATGCGTCCCCCTGGGTCGACCGGCCGAGCGTATCAGCGGTCGGCGAGCGCGACACGGACTGCGTCGTCGAAGCCGAGCGGGGCGTCGTTGATGCCCGGCGGCGCGGGCGTGCGCACGACCATCTCCTCGCGCAGCCCGTCGATGAGCGGCCGCACGAGCCCAGCGTCCACCGGCGTGACGAGCTGCACCCAGTAGGAGGACAGCCGCGGCGTCAGCACCGGCACGCGGACCACGAGCGGCGGCCGGCGGCCCAGCACGCGGGCGGTGCGCGCCATCATCTCGCGGTAGCTGAGGACGTCGGCGCCGCCCAGCTCGACGTCGTTGGTCCCGCTCACGAGTCGATAGTCGCGCAGCGCACGCAGCGCATGGACGACGTCGGTCAGCGCGACCGGCTGCGTGCGCGTGTCGATCCAGCGCGGACAGACCATCGCGGGCAGCCGCTGCACGAGCGCACGCAGCATTTCGAACGACGCGCCGCCCGGTCCGATGATCATCGCTGCGCGCACGTGCACGAGCTGCGACACGTGTCCGGCGAGGATCTGCGCGACCTCCTCGCGGCTGCGCAGGTGCTCCGACGAGACGTCGCCCGACAGGCCGCCGAGGTACACCACACGCCGCACGCCGGCGCGTGCGGCCGCGGCGCCGAACGTCTCGGCGGCACGGCGGTCGCGTGCGGCGAAGTCGGCCGAGCCCATCGAGTGGATCAGGTAGTAGGCGACCTCGACGCCGTCGAGGGCGGCGTCGAGCCCCTCCCTGCTCGTCGCGTCGCCGCGCGCCGCGTAGCGTCGCACGCGCTCGGGCGAGCGTTCCGGCGTGCGCACCAGGCAGCGCAGCTCGCCGTCGGCGAGCAGCGGGAGCAGGCGGCCGCCGACGTAGCCGGTCGCGCCTGTGAGAAGGACGGAGGTCATGACGGGTATACGGTGCAAGCGGGATACCCGAAAACCGAGGACTGGAGGCGGCGGTGCAGCTCGACGGCATCCACCACATCACCTGCATCACCGGCGACGCGCCGCGCAACGTCGACTTCTACGTGCGCGTGCTCGGCCTGCGGATGGCGAAGAAGACCGTCAACCAGGACGACCCGAGCGTCTACCACCTCTTCTACGCCGACGACAGAGGCAGTCCGGGCGCCGACCTGACCTTCTTCGAGTATCCGAACGCGCGCCCCGGCCGCGACGGCGCGGGGATGATCCACCGCATCGCGTTCCGTGTCGGCGGCGCCGCCGCGCTCGACTACTGGGCGGCGCGACTGGAGGGCGAGGGGCTTGCCGTGGAGCGAGTCGGCGACGGCGCGCTGCGCTTCGCCGACCCGGAGGGGCTCGGGCTCGAGCTGCTCGTCGACGACTCCGGCGACGAGCAGCTCGTCGCCGCCGCGCCCGACATCCCGGAGCAGCACGCGCTGCGCGGCTTCGCCGGTGTGCGCGCCTACAGCGCCGACCCGGCGGCCAGCACCGCGCTGCTGCGCGACGTGCTCGGCTTCGACCCACAGGACGGCGGCGGCACCGATGCGAGCGAGTGGGTATCGCGCGGGCCGCGCCGCGGAGGCTCCTACGGCTACGACCAGGCGCCGGAGGAGCGCGGCATCGGCGGCGCCGGCACCGTGCACCACATCGCCTGGACCGCCGAGGACGAGGACATCGAGGCGTGGGACGAGCGCTACCGCGCGGCGGGCCGGCACACCTCCGGGCTCGTCGACCGCTTCTACTTCAGAAGCGTCTACTCGCGCGAGCCGAGCGGCGTGCTGTTCGAGATCGCCACGCGCGGACCCGGCTTCTCCGCCGACGAGGCGCCCGAGGAGCTCGGCCGCAGACTGTCGCTGCCGCCGAAGCTGGAGCACCTGCGCGAGCAGATCGAGGCGTCGTTGACGCCGTTGCCGGCGGATCCGCGTGGGGCACGCGTGAGCTGAACGACGCTACCGCTGGGCCTGGGGGACCCAGCGGAAGCGCGTGAGCGCGAGCACCAGGCCCACCAAGCCCCACGCCGCCACGACGGCAAGGTCGGCAGCCAGCGCACCGACATTCTGATGCGAGGAGCCATAGGCCACGGTCATCAGCTCGAAGAGGGGTCGCAGTGGAAACACGACGGCGACGTCGCGCAACAGCTGCGGCAACACGTCGTAGCTGATGAACAGCCCCGAGGCGAAGAACAGCGGCAGCAGCAGCGCGTTCGCGATCGGCGCAGCGGCCGGCTCGGACGGGACCACGATCGTAAGCGCGAAACCGAGCGCGGCCAGCGAGGGCACTGCGACGGCGAGCGTGCCGAGCAGCAGCAAGAGCCTGCTGGGCAATGCGGTGCCGTAGAGGAGCGCGCCGAGCAGCGTCGGCAGGATCACCAACAGCGACGCGAGCACCAGCGCGGTGGCCATCCGTCCGCACACGACGAGCGCCAGCGGAAGAGGTGTCCCTCGCACCCGCTTCAACGTGCCGCGCTCGCGTGCCATCGTCAGGCGGATCGCCAGATCAGCGAACGTCGCGTAGGCGACGCCCAGCGTGATCATCGCGGGGACGTAGACGTCGACGGAGATGAGGCCCGTGCCGGCGGTGTGCCCCGACTGCGACGAGCTCACGGTGCAGAGCAGCAGCAGGAGCAGGACCGGCAGCGCGACTGTGAAGAACACCGCCGCGGGGTTGCGCCAGAAGATGCGCTGGTCGACGGCGAACTCGTGCACCAGCTGGCGAGCGGCCCTCATCGGGTCACCGCCTCTGCTGGCGCAGGCGCAACGCCGTGCGCACTGATCAGATCGAAGTAGACGTCCTCCAGAGATGGGCGGCGCACCTCGAGATCGCGCACCTGACATCCGCTCATCTGCGCCCAGGAGAAGACCGACCGGAGGTAGGTGACCTCGTCGACCCCAGTGACCTCAGCCACATCCTCGTGGCGCTCAGCTCGCTCGAGCAGGACATCGGGGACACGTGGCCATGCCTCCGCCGAGAGGCGAAAGCGGATCCTCACACCACGGGTGCTGCGCTGCGAGAGCTCCTCCGTCGTTCCTTCGGCGACGATCCGCCCACCCACGATCATCGCGATGCGATCGGCGAGCGCGTGCGCCTCCGCCATGTAGTGCGTCGTCAGCAAGATCGAGGTCCCGCGCTCACGCAGCTGGTCGACGAGCGCCCACGTCGCCTGCCGCGCCTGCGGGTCGAGGCCGGTCGTCGGCTCGTCGAGGAACAGCAGCTCCGGATCGCCGACGAGTCCGAGCGCGATGTCGAGGCGTCGCCGCTCGCCGCCCGAGAGGCGATGACAGCGCGCGTCCGCCTTCCCGCCGAGTGCGACCAGCTCGATCACCTCGTCCACCGCAAGCGGCGCAGGGTAGTAGCCAGCGAACCGCCGCACCTGCTCCACGACCGTCAGCTCCGGCTCCACGTCGCCCAGCTGCGCCACGATTCCGATACGGCTGCGCCACATCCGTGACGGTCGCGCCGGGTCCTCCCCGAGCACTTCGACGCACCCTGCGTCGACGGTTCGATAGCCCTCCAGCGCCTCGACCAGGGTCGTCTTGCCCGCCCCGTTCGGGCCAAGCAGACACAGGACCTCGCCCGCCTCGAGACCCAGCGTCGCCCCACACAACGCATGAACCGCTCCGTAGCGCTTGTGCGCATCCTGCACCGACACGACCCGCGCCATCGCGCCGCCTCCCAAGCAATGAACGAGAAAACGTTAGCGTTTGCAAAAGTTTGCTTGATGTGGAAAGGTAGACCATAGTCGGTACGGAAAGTGGCGCCAGGGTGCCGACTCGAGCGGGACGGCGCAGACAGGGGAAATTGCCGTGCTCAAACCGGTCGATGACGTCGACGAGCTCGAGCTGGGCACGGGAGCGCGCATCGCTCAATTGCAGCTCCCGACGCTCGAGCACCACGTCGCGGAGTTTCCGTGCGCTCCTTCGCGGCTCGTGCTGATCACGCATGTCCTCGACACCGCCGTTCCCTTCATCGAGGCGCTCTCGCGCGGCATGCAGCTCGCACGGATCCTGGCGATTCCGTACTCGGTCGTCCCAGAGGCCCTCGAACGTGCCGCCGAGCACGTGGACGTCATCGTTCCGGACGACGTGAGCGACCTGCAGGCACGCGCGCGTGCCGAGATCCTCGGCCTGTGCGTCGAGCGGGAGGAGCAGGTGATCGTTCAGGAGATCGGCGGGTACTGCGCCCCGTTCGTCGCGGACCTCGCCGGCATGCCGAACTTCGCCGGAATCGTCGAGGACACGAAGCAAGGGCATTGGGCATACCTGCGTCAGCCGTCGCTCCCCTGCCCGGTGCTGTCGATCGCCGACAGTCCGCTCAAGGCGCTCGAGGACCGCCAGGTTGGCCGAGCGATCGCACATGCGCTGGACACGATCCTGCGGCGGCAGTTCTACAGGCTCGTCACGGAGGCCAGGGTCGGGATCCTGGGATACGGTGGGATCGGCGAGGCGACCGCCGCGTCCCTGTCGGCGACGGGAGTGCAGGTGGCCGTATTCGATGTCTGCAACATCGGGATGGCGCGTGCGGCTATGGCCGGCCTTGCCGCCCCATCCCGCGAGGAGCTGTTGCGGACGAGCGACGTGATCGTCGGCGTATCCGGGCACCGATCGCTCTCCGGTGCCGACATCCCGCTGCTGAAGGATGGCGTCGTGCTCGCCAGCGGAAGCTCAAAGCAAGTCGAGCTCGACGTGCACGCCCTGAGCTTGCATGGAGCGCTTCTGAACGAGAAGCCGCCGGTTAAGCACTACGAAATCCACGGAAAGACTGTGTTCTTGCTGAACGACGGGATGCCGATCAACTTTCTTGAGCAGAGTGTGCTCGGGGGAGTCCTCGATCTTGTGTATACAGAGCTCTATATGTGCGTACGGGCTTTGAGCCTGGGCGACGTCCCCGTCGGCCTGGGGAGTCTGAGTATGGATCAGCAACGCGAGATCGCCGAGGTATGGCGCATGTTCCACTGGAGCGACGAACGTGCTTGAGCTGGCAGCCGCGCTGCGCGTCCAGATCGAAGCCGACTTCAGTCCGCACTGCGTCGGCCATGCGATGGACCACCTGGAGCGCGTGTCGCGGCTCGCCGCGGAGATCCGGAAGGTTGAGGGCGGCGACGGAGCAGTGGTCGAGGCCGCGTGCTGGCTGCACGACTACCACCGGGTCGTCGAAGACGAAGGGATTGACGCACCGGAGATCGTCGAAGCGCGGATCCGTCGCGCGCTCGAGGCGGCTGCGTTCCCGACTGCGCAGGTGCAGGACGTCCTCGACTGCATCGCGTTCACGGATCGGTACTCGTTCTCCGGCCACGAGTTGGCGTCCCCGTCGCTCGAGGCATGCATCGTGCGCGATGCGGACAACCTCGACGCACTGGGCGCCGTGGGGATCGCACGTGCGTTCATGTTCGGCGGCAAGCTGCGCGAGCCGCTGTGGGCCGAGGGCGTCTCGCCGGCGGAGACGTACCGATCCGGGCCGACGTCCTCCGTGCTCCATCACTTCTTCGAGAAGCTGCTGCGGGTGCGAGACGACATGCTGACGCCCACTGGCAGGTCGATGGCCGACGAGCGTCACGAGTACATGATCAGCTTCCTGACGCGACTCCGACACGAGTGGGATGCGCCGGGGCTCGGAGACGAGCTCGCGAGGGCGCGAGGGGCGGCGACGCTCACCCCCGTCCGCTGACGACCGCGATGCCGCATACCTTCGTCTTCGGACGCCGGCTGAACCGGCTGGACGCCCTCCACTATCACCTCGGGGAGCACCGCAACGCCAACGTCGCGATGTGCATGGTGGCGTTGCTCGACCGCGACGTCGACGTACACACGATGCGCGACGGCTTCGCGATGGCCGCGAACGAGATCCCCCGCTTCAAGGACCGACTGCGCCCGGTGCCGGCAGGGCTGGCGCCGCCGGTGTGGGAGCTCGAGCCCGGCTTCGACATCCGCGATCGCTTCCGGGCGGTCGCGTTGGATCGCGCGAGCGACTGGACCGCGGTGCTCGACCTGCTCGACGAGTTCCAATCGGCGCCGTTCGATCTGCGGCGTCCGCCGTGGTCGGTCCTTTACGTGCAGGGCGCGCCGGGCGGCACCGGCGTCGTCGCGCTCAAGCTGCACCACGCGCTGTCAGACGGAACGGCGCTCACGCTCATGCTGAGCAAGGTGTTCATGCGGCAGGCGCTCGGCGACGCCGGGGCGGAAATCAGAGCGGTCGGCTCGGCCCCGCCGGCGAGCATCCCGCGTGAGGCGGTTCGCCACCAGCTTCGGAGCGTAAGCGATGCCGCGAAGGCCACCGGGTCGGCACTGGTGCGCTCCCTGCACGATCCGCGGGAGCGACGGGCCCACCTCCAAGAGCTGCACGAGTACGTGCTCGGGCCGCGCCGATGGCCGGTCGCTCGTCATTCGCCGACGCGTAGCTCCGCGTTCTTTCGCGTGCCGGTCGCCGAGTGGCGCAACGCTGCGCGCGAGCGCAACGGCAGCGTCAACGACCTGTACGTGGCGCTCGCTGCCGCGGCGCTGCGCCGGTACCTCGTCGCCGAAGGCGCCGACGATGGCGACGAGCTCGCGATCGTGATGCCGATCGACGTGCGCGGCGAGCACGAACGACAGGACGGCGGCAACGTGACGGGAGCCGGGATCCTGCGGCTCACGGGCTTCGACGCGGAGCTCGCAGACCTCAGCGGCGTCGTTCAACAGTCCCGCGTAGCACAGGCCACAGCCGGGCACACGCCGGCGAGCGTCATCGACAGAGTGCTGGAACTGTGCCCGAGCACGGTGCAGTGCCGAGCGGTCTTCCGCCGCTTCTCAACGAAGGATGCCCTGGCGACGAACGTTATCGTCCCACTGCGCTGTGGGCTGCATGAGGCGCAGGCCGAGATGGTGTTCATCCTGCCCCCGGTGATCGGCACGCCTGTGAGCTTCGCGCTCGCCGGCTATGACGACGCACTCCACCTCGCTGTCAACATGGACCTCGGGCTGATCGCCTCCCCCGCGCGGTTCGTGCAGATCCTGCGCGAGTTGCTCCTCGAGTTGTGCGGATCGGATGCGGTGACGGCGATCGCGCGACCATCGGCGCGCGTAGCGACGGCCGCCTGAGCGGTGGCGTCGGGTGACGGCCGACTGCCGGACACGAGGCTCGCTACAGTGCGCGGCCGATGTCGACGGGGCCGATCGATCGTCGGGAGCTGCTGCGGCGCGCCGGGGTGGGGGCCGCCGGGCTCGTCGCCGTCGCCGGCTGCGGGGACTCGGGCGGCGCGACGAGCACGCCGGCGCGGGGGCCGCAGACCTCCGCCGCGATCCGCGCCGCGCGGGTGCCGCAGGTCAAGCGCGGCGAGGCGCCGAACCTGCTGCTCGTCATCGTCGACTCGATCCGCGCCGACCACCTCGGCTCGTACGGCCGCGTGAACGCGCACACGCCGAACCTCGACGCGCTCGCGCGCGAGAGCCTGCGCTTCACGCACGCCTACCCCGAGTCGTTCCCGACCGGCCCCGCGCGCGCGACGATCTTCGGCGGCCGGCGGCTGTTCCCGTTCGCCGACTGGAGCGGGCCGCCGCCCGACATGCCGGGCACGCCCGGCTGGCAGGCGATCCCCGCGCAGAACCTCGTCACGACGCTGCGTGCGGCCGGCTGGTTCACCGCGCTCGCGGTCGACACGCCATGGCTGATGGTCGACTCCCAGCAGCCGTTCCAGCAGGCGCTCCACCGCTACGTGCCGATCCCGGGCCAGACCGGCACGGTCACGCAGCCGGCGAGCTTGATCTCCGACGCCGAGTTGGCGCGGCACGTGCCGCCGAAGATCCTCGACTCCAGCTCCGGCCAGAAGATGCGTCAGTACCTCGCCAACCAGGTCGGGCGCGAATCGGAGGCCGACTACCTGCCGGCGAAGGTCTTCACCGCCGGCATGCGGCTGCTGCAGGAGTGCAACCGGCAGCGGAAGCCGTTCGCGTTGACGATCGACTGCTTCGACCCGCACGAGCCGTGGGACCCGCCGGCGAGATACGTCGCGCTGCACGGCGGCTCGCTCGACCGCCCGTGGGATCCCGGCACGGTGCTGAACGGCACCGCGCAGACGAACGGCCTCGGTCCCGACGACGTGGCGCAGATGACGGCGCTCTACCGCGCCGAGCTGACGATGGCCGACCACTGGTTCGGCAACTTCATGCAGCGCCTGCACGAGCTGCAGCTTGAGCGCGAGACGCTGATCGTGCTCCTGTCCGACCACGGCTTCCTGCTCGGCGAGCGCGGCTACGTGGCGAAGATGGCGACACAGTGCCATCCGGAGCTGATCCACGTGCCCTTCATGATCCGCTCGCCCGACGGCCGCGGGGCCGGCAGGACGACCGACTACTTCACGCAGACGCAGGACGTCGCGACGACGCTCCTGCACGCTGGGACGGTGCGCAGACCGGACTTCATGGACGGTCAGAGCCTGCTGCCGCTGCTGGACGGCGAGCGCGGCCTGCGCAAGCTCGCTAGACGCGAGTACGTCACCGGCGCCTACAGCTCGATCGTGTTCGCGCGCGACCGACGCTGGTCGTACATGGGCGACAACCAGAATGCCGACCCTCAGCTGTTCGACCATCGACGCGATCCGCACGAGCTGCACGACCTGGCCGCGGTGGAGCCCGCGCGCGCCCGCCGCATGTACGACGACATGGTCGTGCGCGACAACGGCGACCGAGCGCTGCCGAAGTTCAGCTGAGCGTCTTCTGCAGCTGACGCTCGACGGCGGCGCTCATCGTCTGCTGGAAGGCGGCTCCGACGGCCTCGCTGGCAAGCGGGCGCAGGCGCGCGAGCGCGTCGCTCAGCAGCGCCCACTCCTGCGGCGTGCGCTTCGAGGGGTCGAGCTCGCCGCCGGCGACGTCCTCGACGAACAGCCGCACGAACTGGTTGGCGATCGCGCGCGTGTGGCGCTGCACCTGCTCGGCGACCGCGAGCGCGTGCATCGGCGGCACGCCCATCGCCGCCAGCTCCTCCCCCGCGCGCAGCAGCGTCGGGCTCGGCACCTCGTAGCGGCCGTCGCCGAGCGGGCGGATCAGCTGGAGCTTCTCGGCGCGCTTGATCGCACGCTCGTCGGCGCTCCCGATCCGCGTCGTGAGGTCCTCGAGCGTCGTGACCTCCGGCTCCTCATCCGCGAACGCGCTCAGCACCTGGCGGCCGAACGCGAGCACCTCCTCGCTGGCGCCGTCCGCTGCGTCGATCAACCGCTCGATCGCCTTGAGGTTGAAGCCCTCCGCCTGCAGGTCCTGGATCAGCCGCAGGCGCGCGACGTGCTCGGGGCCGTAGTAGCCGGTGCGCGCGCGCACCTCGGGCGGCGGCAGCAGCCCGCGCGACTGGTGGGCGCGGATGTTGCGCACCGTCATGCCCGTCTCGCGCGCCAGCTCGTCGATCGTCAGCTCCCCGGCGCGCCGCTCGCTCATGCGGCACATCCTAGGCAGCGGCTTGCATGTGTCATCAAACGATGTAGCATACGATCATGCACACTTTCTTGACGCTGGCGACCGCCGACGCCGCGCCGGCAGGCGGCGCCGCGCTCGGCCAGGTCGCCGGCATGACGGCGGCCATGTCGCTGCTCACCTTCGCGCTGCTGTGGCTCGGCCTCGGCCACCGCGCCGGCCGCGTGCACGTGCTCGAGCGCGTGAGCGGGCGACTCGCGCGCCTGTCCGGCCTGCCGGGCTGGGCCGCGCTGCCGCTCGCGCTGTCCGGCAGCTCGCTGCTGATCGCAGCGGTCGGTCTCTACTGGGACGTCGCGCTGCACATCGACCAGGGACGCGACGAGGGCCCGCTCGCGAACCCCTCGCACTACTTCATCCTCGTCGGGCTGTACGGAATCTTCAGCGCCGGCTGGCTGGCGATCGTGCTGCCGCACGGGCGCCCCACGCCCACGGCGCTGCGCATCGGGCCGGACTGGCACGCGCCGATCGGCGGGCTGTTGATGGCGGCGTGCGCGTCGTTCGCGCTGATGGGCTTCCCGCTCGACGACGTCTCGCACCGCCTGTTCGGCCAGGACGTCACGCTGTGGGGGCCGACGCACCTGATGATGCTCGGCGGCGCCGCGCTGACGCTGATCGCGGCGCTCGTGCTGCTCGCCGAGGCGCGGCTCGCGCTGCGCGCGCTGCCGGCAAAGGAGCGCTCGCACGAGTCGCCGCTCGCCGTCCGGCTGCGCCGCATGCGCGTCGTCGCCACCTGCGGCGGGATGCTCGCCGGCCTGTCGATCTTCCAGGGCGAGTTCGACTACGGCGTGCCGCAGTTCAACCAGCTGTTCCACCCGCTGCTGATCGCGTTCGCCGCCTCGCTTGCGCTCGTGCTGGCGCGCACGCTGCTCGGGCGCGGCGGCGCGCTCGCGGCGGTCGCGTTCTTCCTGGTGCTGCGGGGCGCGTTGGCGCTGCTCGTCGGGACCGGCTTCGGCGAGACGGTGCCCCACTTCCCGCTCTACGTCGCCGAGGCGCTGCTGGTCGAGGCGCTCGCGCTGGCCGTCGGCGCGCGCGGAGTCCGCTCGTTCCGCTTCGGCGCGCTCGCCGGCATCCTGATCGCGACGCTCGGGGTCCTTGCCGAGTACGCCTGGAGCCATGCGTGGATGCCGCTGCCGTGGGCCGCGCACGACCTGCCCGAGGCGATCGCGCTCGCGCTGCCGGTCGCGGTCGCGGGCGGCGTGCTCGGCGCGTTCGTGGCGGGCGGCCTGCGATTCGACGCCGCGCTCGTGGGACGCCCGCGTGCGTTCGTCGCGGCCGGCGCGAGCGTGCTGACGGTCGCTGCCGCGGTCGCGTTCCTGCTGCCGACGACGGCACCGACCGACGCGCGCGCGCAGATCGCGCTGCGCACCGTCGACGCCGGCGGCGGACCGGGGACGGCGAGCCGCACCGTCGCGGCGACGATCCGCTTCGACCCGCCGAGCGCGGTCGCGGACGCCGAGTGGCTGACGCTGACCGCCTGGCAGGGCGGCGACAGACTGGTGGTGGATCGCCTGCGCGCGCTCGGCGACGGCGTCTATGCGACGACACGGCCGATCCCGGTCGGCGGCTCGTGGAAGGCGATGATCCGCATGAACCGCGGGCGTGACCTGGCCGCGATCCCGGTCGCGCTGCCGGCCGACGCGGCGATCCCGGTCCCGGCGGTCCCGGCGCTCGCGACGGCGACGCGCGCCTTCCAGCCCGACCGGCACGTGCTCCAGCGCGAGCGCAAGCAGGACGTGCCGGGCTGGCTGTGGGGCCTCGCCGGACTGGTGGTGCTCGGCATCACGTCGGCGCTGCTGCTCGTGCTGGGATGGGGGCTGGTGCGGCTGGCGCGGCGCGGGTCGGCCGGACCACCGCCGCCGCAGCCTGCCGGGGCGCCCGTCGAGCGGACCGCGCCGGGCGCCCGCGCGCTCGCCCTGCGGGGCTGACGCGTGGAGCGGCGGCGCGCGGATGGGAGTTCCGTTCGCGCGCCGCTCCACCGTCCTTCGCCACGTCGGACATGGTCGGCCCGCAGAACGCGACCGGCTGACGCACCTCGCACCGGTGCGACTGGCTCCTGGTGGCGCTGACGCCGCTAAGGTGGCGGCGTCGTGGCCTCCACCGACGCAGCGACACCGCGTGCGGCCGACGATCCCCAGCGCGCGCTCGAGCGTGCACTGAAGGCACGCGATGGCCGTGCCGTGCTCAAAGCCGGCGAGTCGCTCTGGCGAGTCGGCGACTACACCAGCGCGATCCAGGCTTTCGAAACCGCCAGCCAGCTCGGCCAGCCACGGGCATGGCGCGAGCTGGGACGAACGTTCGAGAAGCTCGGTGACCGCGACGCCGCGCGGGAGGCGTATGAGAAAGGAGGCTTGGTCGGCGACGTCATCGCCCTGCGACTGCTCGCCCATCTACTCGTGGGCGAGAACCGGCCCGACGACGCTGTGCGCATCTTCGACGAGGCCAGCCGGCGGGGCGACCTTGTTTCGCGCCGACTGCTGGCGAGACTCGAGGCTGACCGCGGCAACGACGATGACGCCATCCGACTCTGGCTCTCCGCGGCGGACGGCGGGGACCTCGTATCGCGGCGCATGCTCGGGCAGCATCTCCGCGCCAGCGGCAACACCGACGGCGCGATCACGCAGCTGCGGCTGGCCGGGAACGCGGGCGACGCAATCGCGCTTCGCATGTTGGGGGACCTCTACGTCAGCCTCGGGCGTCCGGCGGAGGCGCGCGCCGCCCTGGGCGCCGCGGCCCGGCGCCGCGACAGGACCGCAAGCGCCAGGCCCGCTGCGATCGAGCGCGGAACGCTGCCCGATCCGACCGCGGGGCCCACGGAGGAGCCGGCCGCGGACGACCCCGCCGCCCCCGACTCAACGTGGACGGCGGCGGCGCGGGTCGTCTCCGATCTGCCCAGCCGCACGGACCTGCTCGGCGTCAGGCCGCTCGTCGACGGGCTCACGCTGCTGCTGCGCGACAGACGGACCGAGCTTCCGATCGCGATCGCGATCACGGGACCGTGGGGCGCCGGCAAGTCATCGGTGATGCTGCAGCTGCGCGAGGCGCTCGACCTCGCGCCCGCGCGCGACGCGGATGCGCGTCGGTGGAGCACAGTGCGGTTCGACGGGTGGAAGTATGAGCGCCGCGAGCGACTCTGGGCGGCGCTCGCGACGGCCATATACGAGCAGCCGCAGCGGAAGATGACCCGCTGGGAGCGGCTGAAGTTCCGCGTGCGCCTCGAGTGGCGCCGCCGCGGTCCGCTCGGCTTCCTGGGCAGCTTCGCGTGGCCGCTACCGGTCGCGGCCGCCGGCGGGGCGACCGCACTCGCGACAGGGCTGGGCGTCATCGGCGTCGCGAGCCTCGCGCCCCTGCTGACGACCGTCGTGCGCTTCTCGGGCGCCATCGCCGATCCCTTCAAGCGCGCGATGCAGCGATCGTCGCGCACGCCCGACTACGAAGGGGCGCTCGGCTTCACGCAACAGACGGAGCACGACGTCGGCTGCCTGGTGAGCACCTTGAACGACGTGTCCGACACCGCGGTCGCCGTCTTCGTCGACGACCTGGACCGCTGCAGCAGCCAGCACGTCGTCGAAGTCGTCGAAACGATGAACCAGATCTTCAACAGCAGCGCCAACCGTCGCTGCCTGTTCGTGCTGGGCATGGACCGCGAGGTCGTAGCGGCCGCTATCGAGGTGGAGTACGCCGACATCATCGCGCGCCTGGAGCGCGCCAACAGCAGCCTCGCTGAGGGTTACGGGATGAGCTTCCTCGCGAAGCTGGTCCAGCTCTCGGTGGCCGTCCCACCGCCTCGGCCCGACGCGATGCGCCGCCTGCTCGCGCACATCGTGCGCCCGCAAGATCCACTCACCGGCGGGCTCTCGTCCGCCGAGGAGGCTTCGCTCAAGCAGCAGGCGAGTGTGTATGCCCCGGAGAGCCTGGAAGAGGTGAGCGACCTCGGCGACGAGCTCCGCTCAGAGGGCACTTACGAACCGGCAGCCGTCGACTGGATCGAGCGCGAGCTGCGGTCACAGCTGATCCGTCGCGACGCCCGCGATGTGGTGATCGCGGAAACCGCGGCGGTCGCGTGGCTCGAGCCCAATCCACGCCAGCTCAAGCGGTTCGACAACGCCTTCCGGCTGCAGCTCTACGTCGCGAACGCAGCCGCCGAGCACCTGCGCTTCTCCGAGGACGAGTTGGTGGCGCTCGCCCGGTGGGTCGCCCTGCGGCTGCGCTGGCCGCATCTAGCCGAGGACCTCGACGACGAGCCGGCGCTGCTGCCCGCCCTCGACGCCCATGCAAACGGCGAGGGCGAGCCGAGTCCCGAGCTGCTCGGGCGTTTCGGACGGTGGTTCGAGGATCGCACGCTGCGGGCGACCCTGGCCGACGCGGAGGTCAAGCGACGCATCTCTCACCTGCCACTCGACGCGTTCCTCCACGTCGCGTGACGACGACGGCGCGCTGCCGGCGTCAGAACGGCTACATTGGCGCATGTCACGTTTCTGACGCCGCCGTTGCCCCTGCTCTGACAAGGAATCCGCTGCCATGGCATCCACCGTCGAACTGCCCGAGACCGGCGAGTCGACCTTCTCGCTCGAACTGACCCAGGACCAGAAGGACGTGCGCGACTGGGTGCACGGCTTCGCGAGAGACGTGGTGCGGCCCGCCGCGTCGGAGTGGGACGAGCGCGAGGAGACCCCCTGGCCGATCATCCAGGAGGCGGCGAGAATCGGCCTCTACGGCTTCGAGGGGCTCGCGCAGTTCTTCGCCGACCCGAGCGGCTTGTCGCTGCCGATCGTCAACGAGGAGCTGTTCTGGGGCGACGCCGGGATCGGCATGGCGATCATGGGCTCCGGCCTCGCCGCCGCCGGCATCTTCGCGAACGGCACCGGCGAGCAGATCGGCGAGTGGATCCCGCAGTGCTTCGGCACGCAGGACGACCCGAAGGTCGGCGCGTTCTGCGTCTCCGAGCCGGACGCCGGCTCCGACGTCTCCGCGCTGCGCACGCGCGCGAAGTACGACGCGAGAACGGACGAGTGGATCCTCAACGGCCAGAAGGCCTGGGCCACGAACGGCGGCATCGCGAACGTCCACGTCGTCGTCGCCGCCGTCGAGCCGGAGCTCGGCTCGCGCGGGCAGGCATCGTTCGTGATCGGTCCGGACACGCCCGGCCTCGAGATGGGCACGAAGGTCAAGAAGCACGGCCTGCGCGCCTCGCACACGGCCGACGTGTTCCTCGACGACTGCCGCATCCCGGGCGCGAACATCCTCGGCGGCAAGGAGAAGTTCGAGGAGCGCGTCGCACGCGCCCGCGAGGGGCAGAAGTCGCGCTCGCAGGCCGCGATGGCGACGTTCGAGGCCTCGCGCCCGACGGTCGGCGCGCAGGCGCTCGGGATCGCGCGCGCCGCCTACGAGTACGCGCTCGACTACGCGAGAGAGCGCAGACAGTTCGGCAAGGCGATCATCGAGAACCAGGCGATCGCATTCACGCTCGCCGACATGAAGATGGAGATCGACGCCGCCCGCCTGCTCGTGTGGCGCGCCTCGTGGATGGGCCGCAACCAGCACCCGTTCAGAAACGCCGAGGGCTCGATGTCGAAGCTGAAGGCCGGCGAGGTCGCCGTGTGGGCGACCGAGAGGGCGATCCAGATCCTCGGCGGCAACGGCTACACGCGCGAGTTTCCGGTCGAGCGGATGCACCGCGACGCGAAGATCTACACGATCTTCGAGGGCACCTCCGAGATCCAGCGCCTCGTCATCTCGCGCGCGATCTCGGGCATGCAGATCAGATAGCGCGCGGCGGCGCCCCCCACGGCCGGCGGCGCCCGCGAGCTCCCGACCCGCCGGTCGGTATGATCGCGATCGTCGGTGCTTGGAGCACCGGCGATTGGGACCGTACGCGGACCGGGGGATTCGTTGGGGGGTCGTGCGCGACTGCCGATCGTCGCGATCGGATGCGTCCTGCTCGTCGTCGGCGTGGCGGCGATGCTCGCGCGCGCCGTGCCGGTCCGCATCGCCACGAACGACACGCTCGCGAACGCGGCGCTCGGCGGCACCGTCGGCAGGCTCGACATCTGCCAGGACGCCGAGCTGATCCCTGCCGGCACCGGCGCGCTGCGCGTCTGGATGCCGACGACCGGCCCCCGGGGGCCCGCGCTCGCGCTCACCGCGACGGACGGCCGCCAGACGATCGCGCGGGGCATGCTCGCAGCCGGCTGGAGCGGCAGGACGGCGACGATCCCGCTGCGCCCCGTCGCGCGCGAGCAGCGCCCTGCGCGGATCTGCGTGGCGGTCGGCGCCTCGTCGAGCGTGACGCTCGCGGGCGAGGCGTCCGGCGACCCCGGTGCGGGACCGCCGGCCACCGCCTCGGGCAGCCAGCTCAGAGGTCGCGTGCGGATCGAGTACCTGACGCCCGAGCGTCGCAGCTGGTGGTCGCAGATCGGCACGATCGCAAGCCGGATGGGCCTCGGGCGCGCCCCCGGAGGCGACGCGATCGCGTTCGCGGCAGCGCTGCTGATGCTGGTCGCCGCGAGCGTTGGGCTCTGGCAACTCGTGCGCGGAGCGCGATGAGCACGCCCGCCACGTCAGCCGCTCCTCCGCCGCCCGCGCCCGCGCCGTCGCGGTGGCGTGCCGTCGGGCGCCGGCTGTCCGACGGCCTGCGCCGCATCCCGTCGGCCGCGTGGGCATGCGCGCTCGCGGCGGTGCTGAGCTGCAGCGCCTGGTCGCTGATCGTGCCGGCCTTCCAGGTCCCCGACGAGCCCGACCACTACGCGTACGTCGAGCAGCTCGCGACGCACGGCCGGCCGCCGGCGAACGACGTCGCCGCCGTCGCGCGCCTCTCCTCCTCCGAGCAGGCGCTGCTGGTCGGCCTCGGCACCGACCGCGTGCGCTTCCACGAATACGTGCCGTCGCTCACCACACGGGCGCAGCACGACGAGCTGATGGAGGCCATCGACGCGAGGCCCTCGCGCCGCGACGGGAACGGGGTCTCGCTCGCCGGCAGCCCGCAGCCGCCGCTCTACTACGCGCTGGAGGTCCCCGCGTACGCAGCGGGCGCGGTCGGCTCGCCGCTGCTGAGCCTGCAGCTGATGCGGCTGCTGTCCGCGCTGCTCGGCGGCGTCACCGTGCTGTGCGTCTTCCTGTTCCTGCGCGAAGCGCTGCCGGCCCACCCGTGGACGTGGACCGTCGGGGCGCTCGGCGTGGCGCTGCAGCCGCTGTTCGGGTTCATCTCGGGCGGCGTCAACCCCGACGCGCTGCTGTTCGCGACCTCCAGCGCGCTGTTCCTGTGCCTCGCGCGCGGCTTCCGGCGCGGTCTCACACGACCGCTCGCACTCGCGACGGGCGCGGCGATCGCGTGCGGCCTGCTGACGAAGCTGAACTTCGCCGGCCTGCTGCCGGGCGCGCTCGCCGCCCTGGTCGTGCTCGGCGTGCGGGGCGAGGGGACGCGATCGCCGCGAGCGCTGCGGCTGCCGGCGCTTGCCGTCGCCGTGGCCGCGGTGCCGGTCGTCTTGATGATGCTCGCGAACGTCGTGCTGTGGAATCGTGACGCGACGGGCGCGACGACCGGCGTCTTCAGACCCGAGGTCGAGGGCGCGTCGCTCGGCGGCGCCGTCAGCTACCTCGTCAGGTTCTACGGCGAGGAACTGCAGAAGCTGTGGGTCAGGGGCTTCGTCGGCTGGTACGGCTGGGTCGACACCGCGTTCCCCGGCTGGGTCTACGACGCCGGGCTGGGGCTGCTGGGCGCCGTGGCCGCGCTCGCGCTCGTCTCGCTCGTGCGCGCCCGCACAGCCGTGCGACGGCGGCTGGCGGAGCTGATCGCCTACGCCGCGATGGCCGCCGGGCTGCTCGCGGTGATAGGCGCGAACTCCTACAACCTGTACCTGCAGAGAGCCGGCGGCGCCGGCCAGACGCGCTACATGCTGCCGCTGCTGGCGCTCTACGCGGCGATGCTCGTGCTGGCCACGCGCGCCTTCGGCCGCCGCTGGATGCCGCTCATCGGGATCGCGCTCGTGCTGCTGACGCTGGCGGACGGCGTCTTCAGCCAGCTGCTGGTGATCGCGCGCTACTACGCATAGCGGGCGGCTCGTCGCCGGGCCCGTCGAGCGCCGTGCAGGTCGTGACGCCGGTGGTCGTGGTCGCGTCGTCGTCGGGCGGCTCGCTCGGCGCCGGCGCGGGCGTGGCCGGGTCGGTCGGGGGCAGCGCGTCGCGACGCACCTGCTCGACGAGCGTGGCGGGCTGCCCGTCGTGGGCGGCGACCGGCTGGAGGCGGACGCGCAGCTGCGCTCCGAGCGCCGGGACGGCGGGCGGCGCGGTGCTCGCCAGCGGGGTCGGCGCGGGCCTCTGCGGGTCGGTGGGCGCGGTCGCCGGCGCGCTCGGCGCCACCGGCGGGACGGTCACGAACAGCGTCACGCCGCGCGCACCGAGCGCATAGCGGCCGCTCGCCGGGTCGCTCCACACGACGGTGCCGGCGACGCGCATGTCGGTGGCGACCGCGACGCGCCGCACGCGATCGGCCGACCACGTGCCGTTCGCGAGCTGGCGCGCGCGCAGGTGGAGGTCGTCGCCGGGCACGACGCCGCAGCCGCTCGCGTGGACGCGCAGCAGGCTCCCGTCGCGCGCGGCGAGCACGAAGCCCTCGCCGTCGGAGGCGACCGCCGCGACCACGCCGGCGAGCGCCTGCGAGCCGGGCGGCGGCGCGGCGGGCTCCGCCGGCTCGTCGTCGTCGCCCTCGTCGCCCGCTCCCTCGTCCTCCGGCGCCGGCGTCTCGACGACCGGCTCCTCAGCGACCGGCGCGGGCTCCTCGCCCGCCGTGTCGTCGAGCGTCTGCACCTCGTCGGCCGCGCCGCCGCTGCCGGCGTCGTCGTCGGCCGCCGGTGCGTCGTCCGCCACCGCCGCGGGAGCGCTCGCCGTCGGTGCGCTCACGAGGATGACGGCGCGCTGCGCCGCCGCCGTCTCGCTGACCGCGGCGGGACCGATCGTCGCGCCGATCGCGATCCCGAGCACGAGCACCACGACCGCCGTGATCGCCGCCGAGCGCACGACCGGCTGCCGGGACGCGGGTCCGCCGGCCGCCGGGACGGGCGCGGATGCGATCGGGGCCGCGACCGCCGTCAGCAGCGGCAGCGTCGCGAGTCGCAGCGCGTCGGGCGCGAGCCGCAGCCCGCATGCGAGGCAGAAGCGCTGGTCGTCGGCGAGGCGCGCGTCGCAGCCCGGACAGCGCAGCTCCGCCTCGACGCCGGTCGTCCCGCCGGCGCTCGCGCGGACGCCGAGGGCGACCGCGGATGCCGAGCCCGGACCGGCGAACGCCTGGGTCACGGCGCCGCCACGTGCCCGCTCGCCGGCTGTCGGTCGATCAGCGCCTCGCCGCACTGCCAGCAGAAGACCGCGCCGCGCGCGTGCAGCGCGCCGCAGGCCGGGCAGGAGCCGGCTGCCGCCGCGTCCTCCAGTCGCAGCAGCCGCTCGGCCTCGGCCAGCTCGGCGTCGACCTCCTGCAGTCTCGCGGCAGTGTGCACGAGCACGTCGAGGCGGAAGTGGTCGCGCCGCGCCATC
Organism: uncultured Actinomycetes bacterium; assembly: GCA_963770165.1. Lineage (GTDB taxonomy): Bacteria > Actinomycetota > Thermoleophilia > Solirubrobacterales > Solirubrobacteraceae > Conexibacter. Next base: position 214,290 of record CAVYOK010000002.1, on the reverse strand, counting down.
TCGTACGCGAGCCCGCCGAGGTCCCACTGCAGCTGGGCGAAGCGCTCCGCGAGCGCGTCGCGCCTCGCCGTCAGCTCGGCGGCCGGACCGTCCGGTGACAGCATCGGCGCGGGCGCGACCGTCGGCTGACTCGCGGCGGCGCCGCCGCCACGCGGGAAGAGCCTGCGCAACGCGCTCATCCGATCGTCTCCGCGTCGGAGCCGCCGCCCGGCGCTCTGTTGTCCGCCGGCGGCGGCTCGCCCGGGAGCGCGACCGTGTCGGGCAGTCTCGCTGATCTTCTCTGGTAGTCCTCACCCGAGGCGCTGTTCAGCTCCTCCACGATTCTCGCCCCGGCCGCGGCCTCGGCCGGGTCGACTCTGCCGCCGCTGGAGGCGTGTCTCTCGCCGCCGCCTCTTCTTCCGCCCGTTCTGCTCGAGTCCTCGGATGCCTCCGCCGGCGTCGTCGCCGCCGGCGCCCCGGCCGAGACGGTTATCACCTGCGGCGCCGCCGGCGCCGCCGCGCTCTGGGTCCCGCTCTTGCCGATCAGCACGCCGACGACGAGCACGAGCGCGAGCGCCGCAAGCCCGCCGAGCGCGATCACCGGCGTCCAGTCGCGCGGCGGCACGCCACCCGCCGTGGCCGGCGCGGGCGCCGCCATCGCGGCTGTCGGCGCCTCGGCCGCCGGCGCGTTCGCAGCCGTCACCGCCGGCGCGATCAGCGCGCGGTAGGCGACGCGCGGATCGCCCTGCGGCTGGCCGCAGTGCAGGCAGTAGCGCTGGTCCTCGGCCAGCGCCGCGCCGCAGCTCGCGCACGTGACGGTGGCCGCCGTGGTCGTGTCGTCCATCGTGACCTCCATCACTCGAACACTGTCGGTGGGGCGACGACCGTCAGGCGCGCGCCGCGCGGGTCGCCGATGAAGAAGATGTGGTAGGGCGCGGACTTCCCGGGCGCAAGGCGGTTCACGATCGCGCGGCCGGCGGCCACGACCCGGTCGCCCATGCGCGCCACGCACGACACCACGAGTCGTCTCTGCTCGACGTCGGAGCGGTTCGTCACGCGGCCGATCGCCTCGACGCCGGTCACGCGGTCGAGCACCAGCCGCGGCTGCGTCGGCTCGATCTGCGGCAGCGCGCGCGGGGCGTCGCCGCGCTCGGCGCCGATGCGCGCCTCGACCCGCTTCGGATCGCCACTCGGCGTGACCTGGTCGTTGACCCACACGAGCTCGCCGCTCGCCGGCACGCCGGTCGCCTCGACGAGTGACGGATCCAGGCCGGGGATGTCATTTCTGTAGACGCTCTTGCCGTTCGCGCTCTGCACGTCGATCGCGATCGGCACGCGGCCGGCCGGTCGCGAGGCGCGGTTGCGCAGCACCACGACGACGGCGCTGCCGTTCTCGTCGGACAGCACACTCGTCGCGACCGCGCGCACGTCGCGGCTCTGCGCTCTCACGACGAGGCCTCTCTCGTCGGCGAGCCGCTTCGCGCCGTGCTGCTCGAGCCGCGCGCTCTTCGCCTGCGAGGACTCGCAGCCGGACAGCAGCGACAAGAGCACGATCGCCGCGAGCAGCGGCGGCGCCGCGCCCGCGAGCGGCCGGACGCTCACCCGAACGACCCCGCGACGTACTCGCGCGTGCGCTTCGCGCGCGGGGAGCCGAACACCTGTCCCGCCGGCCCGTACTCGACGAGCTCGCCGAGGTACATGAAGGCGACGTGGTCGGCGACGCGGAACGCCTGCTGGAGGTTGTGCGTGACGATCACGACCGCGACCTCGTCGCGCAGTCTCACGATCAGCCGCTCGATCGTCTCGGTCGAGCGGGGATCGAGCGCCGAGCAGGGCTCGTCGAGCAGCAGCACCTCTGGGCGGACGGCGAGCGAGCGGGCGATGCAGAGCCGCTGCTGCTGGCCGCCGGAGAGTCGCAGCGCGGGGTGGTCGAGGTCGTCGGCGACCTCGTCGTGCAGGCCGGCGCGCTGGAGCGCGTCGATCACCGCCGGGCGCAGGTCGGCCTTCGAGCGCCGGCGGCGGCCGCCGCTCTCGCGCAGCCCGTATGCGACGTTGTCGAAGATCGACATCGGGAACGGGTTCGGCTGCTGGAAGACCATGTTCACGCGGCGCCGCAGCTGCGTCACCTCGAGGCCGTCGACGTCCTCGTCGTCCAGCGTGATGACGCCCTCGCGCGCGGCTGTCGGCGTCAGCTCCGTGAGCCGGTTGAGCGAGCGCAGCAGCGTCGTCTTGCCGCAGCCCGACGGGCCGATCAGCCCGAGCACCTCGCCCTGGCGCACCGGCAGCGAGACGCTGTCGACGGCGACCTTCTGCCCGTAGCGGATCGTCAGCCGCTCGAGCCGCATGCGCTCGCGCGGCGCGACCGTCGACGCGGGCGGGCGCGCGACGTGGCGCGCCTGGCCGCCGACGCTCCCGCTGCCGTTCGCGTTCGCCGGCGGGCCGACGACGCGCGGTTGCTCGTCCACGACGATGCGCCGCACGGGCGGCGGCGGCTCGCTTAGCGACCCCATGCGACTCTCCGTTCTCGGCCGCCGATCGAGCTGACGGCGAAGTTGAGCAGGATGACGATGACCAGCAGGACGAACGCGGCCGCGTATGCCTTGTCGGCCGCATTGCCTTCGCCGGCAGGCGAGTTGTTGTAGACGTAGGTGGTGAGCGTGGAGCCGGTGCCGCTGAGGATCCGGTACAGCGGCGGGCCGTCGCCGCTCTGCATCTGCAGCGAGGCGCCGAGCAGGATCACGACGATCGCGGTGTCGCCGGCGATCCGCCCCATCCCGAGCGTCGCGCCGGTCGCGATCCCGCCGCGCGCGCCGGGCAGCAGCACGCGCCGGATCGTGCGCGCCTTCGAGGCGCCGAGCGCATACGAGGCCTCGCGCACGTGCGCGGGGATCGCGTTGAGCGCCTCGCGCGTCGCGCCGACGACGAGCGGCAGCGCCAGCAGCGCCATCATCGCGCCGGCCGTCAGGAACGAGCGGCCGAAGACCGAGCCGCCCTGCGCGGTGAACGAGAGGAAGCCGAAGATCTGCTCCTGGAAGACGATCAGGCCGAAGATCGCGAGCACGATGCTGGGCGTGCCGGCGACGATCTCGATGCCCGACTCGACCGCTCGCGCCAGCCCCGACGGCCGCCCGTACTCCGTCAGCCACACGGCCGTCGCGACGCCGACCGGCAACGCGAACGCGATCCCGATCAGCGTCAGCATCACGGTGCCGATCAGCGGGTCGAGGAAGCCGCCCGTCTTGCTCTGGTCGAGGTCCGGCAGCGGGTGCGTGAGAAGCAGCTCAGGGCGTAGGAACTGCAGCCCCTTGAACAGCATGAACAGCAAGATCGCCGCGCAGATCGCGCACAGCGCGATGCCGGCAATCCAGCAGAGCGCCAGCCCGAGGCGGTCGAGCCGGCTCCACGAGGCGGTCGACTCGACGGCACCGAATCTCGGCCCGCCCGCGGGTGGTCGGGCCGCTGCGCGCAGCGCGGTCATCGCGCCGCCAGCCCGTAGCGCTTCAAGGGCCGCTTGGCGGCCCAGCCGCCGAGCGACAGGAACAGGCTCGAGACGAGCAGCACCGCCGCGAACGCGTAGATCGTCTGCCCGAACGGGACAACCGAGAGGCCCTCCGCGTTGTCGACGATCGTCGCCGCCAGCGGACGCGCCGGCTCGAGGAAGAACAGCAGCCCGTCGAGCGGATTCGGCGCGAAGCCGACCGAGCCCGACACCATCGCCAGCATGATCGCCTCGCCCAGCGCACGCGCCGTCGCGAGGACCGCGGCGGCGATGATCGCGGGCCGGGCCGCGCGGACGGAGATCGTCCACATCGCGCGCCAGCGGTTGACGCCGAGCGCCGCCGCCCCCTCCGTCCACCCGCGCGGCACCGCGCGCAACGCGTCGACGACGATCGCGATCATGATCGGCGTCACCATCACACTCAGCACCATCGCGCCGACGAGCACGCTCGTGCCGTCGAGCTGCACGACGTAGGCGACCGATCTCTTCATCGACTCGTCGATCACGTGGTTGCCGACGAACGGCACCAGCACGAGGATCCCGATCAGCCCGTAGACGACCGACGGCACCGCCGCCAGCAGCCGCACCGCCGGCTCGAGCACGCGCCGCATCGGCTCAGGCGCGAACTCGACGATGAAGACCGCGCACAGCAGCGCGAAGACGAGCCCGCAGATCACCGCCATGCCGCTCAGCAGCGCGGTCGCGTACAGCATCGGCCACGCGTGCAGCGTGTAGACGTAGTCCTGCTCGTTCGACGGCGAGTCGAAGATCGCCGCCAGCTGGTGGTCGACGTTGCCGCCGCCCCCGAACCACGCGAGGCCGTTGTGGGCGAACGACGGCCACGCCTTCGAGAACACGAAGACGACCATCGCGGCGATCAGCGCGAGCACCGTGCATGCCAGCGCGCCGAGCAACCGCTCGACGCGCCGGTCCGTCCACGTGCCCGTCCAGGGCAGTCGTCGCATGCGACGCGTGCGCCCCGTCGTCCTAGCTCAGCGGGACCCAGTCGGTCGCGACGATCTGCTGCGCGACCGAGTTCTTCTGAATCCACCGGATCCACTTCTTCGTGGCGCCCGTCGGCGCGCCGCGGGTGACCATGAAGAAGTTGCGGACGCCGCCGTACTGGCCGGACTTCGCGTTGCGCAGCGTGCAGGGCACGCCGTTGTACATCGCGTTGTGCACGCCTCTCGTGAAGGCGAGCGAGACGTAGCCGATCGCGTTCGGGTCGGACTTGACCGTCTGCTGCACGAGCCCGTTCGAGGCCTTCTGGGCGAGCGTCGTGGAGATCTTGCTGGTCCCCATGAAGATCTTGTTGAAGGCGTCGTAGGTGCCCGACGCGGCGGTGCGGCCGACGAGGTCGATCGTGCCGCCGTTGCCGTTCGGCACGCCGCTCCAGCTGCGCACCGCGCCGGAGAAGATCCCCTGCACCTGCGCGGTCGAGAGGTTGCTGACCGGGTTCGCGTTGTTCGTGATCAGGCAGACCGCGTCCTTGGCGATCTTGTTGAAGACGAGGCCCGACGGGTCGCTCGGCTTCGGGTCGCGCGAGGAGTTGCCGATCGTCACGCGATCGTGCGCGACGTCGCTGATGCCGACGTCCGAGCCGCCCTGCAGCAGCTTGAACTTCACGTTTCTGTGCGTTCTGACGTAGGTCTTCGCGAGCTTCGCGACGAGCGGCGCGACCGACGTCGATCCGCTCATCGTGATCGTCGTCTTGGCCGCGGCGGTGGCGGGCACGCCGAGCGCAAGCGCGGCGGCCGCGCCGAGCGCGAGGCGAGTGGTGAGACGGGGCACGGTCGATGCTCCTTTTCGGTCTTCGTTCAGGGTGTCAGCGGCGTGCGTGCCGTCTGTGGTGTCTGGGACCGCCTCTGCGGTGCTTTCTGCCTCTGCCTCTGCCTCTGCCGGCTTGTCTGGCGGGCTTCGGCTTGGCGCACGGCTCCGGGCCGCGCAGGCGGAACGGGCCGGCCGTCGCGCCGTTGGCGTCGGAGATCACGACGTGGAGCTTCAGCCGCGGCGTGACCGCGGTCGCGCTGCAGACCGGGTCGAACGTCTCGAAGGCGGCCTTGATGTCCTTGCCGGCGTGGGCGCCCCCTGTGCAGTTGAAGCCGTCGCCGGGGATCGGGCCCTCGCAGAAGAAGCTGTCGGCCTCGATGACCGCCTGCGTGTCGTGGTCGTAGACCTCGGCGCTGACCTCGAAGCCGCCGATCGGCGCGCTCGCGATCACGGTGAAGCTTCTGATGTCACCGCTGCAGCCGAACGCGACGTCGATGCGGTCGGGCAGCGCCGGGTCGGTACCGCGGTCGGCGTGCCCGCTGCAGGTCACGGCCGACGGCGCGGGCGTGGCGGCGCGAGCGGGACCGGCGACGAGCACGAGCGCGCATGCGCCCAGCGCGACCGCCGCGACGAGCAGCACGCGACCGCGCAGGCGCACGCCGGGGAGAACAGCCTTGACCATCGGACCTCCATGCAAGGTTTGTGAGGGATTGCGGTGCGACGCGCGGAGTCTCAGGAACGCCAGGCCTCGCGTTGTGACGTTTCCGTTGCCTTCGTGAGAACGATCTGTGTTCACAGGGGCCGTGATTTAGGTCGATCGGCCGCTATCGTCAATCGAACGATGAAGTCCACACAGGACCGCCAGCGCGACGAACGCGAGCGCAAGCTGGCGGAGATCAGAAGACAGCTCGAGCAGGGCACGTTGACGATCCGCCAGATGACGCCGGAGGAGCGCAGAGCGAACCCGCCGCGCCCGCGCATCGACCGCGCCGAGGCGAGACGCCGCCGCCGCTCCTGACGTCCTCCCGGTCGTAGGCTGCGCGGATGGCACCGCCGCTCGCCGGGCTGTACTTCGACGTGGACCTCGACCTGAGCTCGCCGCGAGCCCCGGCGCTGCTGGTGCTGATCGCGTTCCTGCTGTCGTTCGCCTTCATCCGCACGAGCGCGCGCATGATCCGCAGCCCGCGCTTCCAGTGGTGGCCGGGCAACGTCGAGACGAGCGGCGGCCTGCACATCCACCACCTCGTGTGGGGGATCTCGTTGCTGCTGGTCACCGGCTTCGTCTCGTTCGCGACCGAGGATGCGCCGTGGACGCAGATCACCGCGGTCGGCTTCGGCGTCGGCGCCGGGCTCGCGCTCGACGAGTTCGCGCTGTGGCTGCGGCTCGAGGACGTCTACTGGACGAACGAGGGCCGTGCGTCGCTCGACGCGATCGTGCTCGCGACCGTCTTCGCCGTCGTCGTGCTGCTGGGGATCCGCCCGCTCGGCCTTGACGAGCCCGGCGACGCGCTGCTCGCCGCCGGGGTCGTGATCGTGTTCGTCGGGCTCGCCGCGATCGCGTTCCTCAAGGGCCGCTTCGTGCTGGGCATCGTCGCGCTGCACGTCCCGCTGGTCGGGATCTACACGGCGCTGCGCCTCGCCACCCCCAACTCGCCGTGGGCACACCGGCGCTATCGCGGCGCGCAGCTCGAGCGCTCACGCCACCGCTTCCGCCCCGATCGCCCGGCGGCCCGCCGCCGCGCCCGCCTGCTCGACCTGATCGGCGGCGCTCCTAGCTCGAAGTAAAGGCAATTCAATGGACATTGCAGACGCCAAGATCAAACCTGCAACCAGGAGATTTCCTCTGAATAAGGGATTTTTCGGCTCTGATAGGATGGACATCACCTGTGCCATCAGAGTCGACATATGAGACGACACATCCCTGGCTCACGTTCACGGCTGACCTGCGGACCATGGACTTCCGCACCTGGCTCCTCCTCGGCGAGGCGGCCTCGAAGTGCGAACACGTGAGATGGGCGCTGCTGCGGCCTGACACGGCGTACAACCTCGGCCGCGTCTACCTCGTTCGCGGAGCGCTGGCGACGACGGCGATTGAGGGCAACACGCTCTCAGAGGAGCAGGCCCAAGGCATCGTGGATGGGACGTTGAGACTTCCGCCGTCGCAGAAATACCTGGGACGCGAGATCGAGAACATCATCGGCGCGTTCAACCTCATCCGTGACGAGGTGTTCGGCCACGACGGCGAGCCGCATGCCGCGGTTCCCATCACGGTCGAGAAGATCAAGCGCTACAACCGCCTCGTCCTCAAGGGGCTGGATGTGGGTGACGACGTCGTACCGGGAGAGATCCGGACGCACTCCGTGGTCGTCGGCAACTACCGTGGCGCACCGGCGGCCGAATGCGAGCTCCTGCTCTCACGCCTGTGCGACTGGTTGAACGCTGACTGGCACCGTCCCGATCCACTGCGCACGGAGAACGAGACCTCGCGAGTGGCGGTGGCGATCGTCAAAGCGGTCATGGCCCATCTCTACCTCACGTGGATTCACCCGTTCGGCGACGGCAATGGTCGAACGGCACGACTGCTGGAGCTGCAGATTCTGCTGTCAGCCGGATTCGCGATGCCGACGACCCAGCTGTTGAGCAACCACTACAACCGCACACGAAGCCAGTACTACCGCCAGTTGGCGGCGGCGAGCGAGAAGCGCAGTCCGCTTGACTTCCTTCACTACGCCGTCGCCGGCTTCGTCGATGAGCTCCGCGCCCAGCTGGACCGGATCTGGAGCATGCAGTACGTCGACCGCTGGAACCAGTTCGTCTACGAGACGTTTGGGGAGATCCACACAGACTCCGAGCGCCGCCGGCTGCGCCTCGTCCTCGATCTTTCGCGTCGGAGCATCAAGCCGGCGGACGGCGTCGGAACGCCAGGCCACGAGGCCGTTCCTCGAAACGAGTTGCGGCATCTGAGTCCGCAGCTGGCCGAGCTGTATGCCGGCAAGACGGACCGGACGCTCACGCGCGACTTGGACGAGCTGCTCGCGCGAGGATTGATCGTCCGCACAGCCGCGGGCTACGTGCCGGACTCCCACCAAGTCTTCTCGTTCATGCCTCAGGCGCGAGGCGCCTGACGTCGAGGACGGGGAGTCGAGGACTCCCCGTCCCGCGATCCGGGGCCGGTTGGACGCCCGTGGCCTACGCGGCCGCCGGCGCCTGCTGCGCCTCCGCGACGTCCTGCGGGCGCACGTGCGGGACGACGACCAGCGCGAGCACCACGCCGAGCGCGGCGAAGCCGGCGCCGACCGCGAATGCGCTCTGGAAGGCATCCGTCAACACGCCCGGGCCGGGCGCGCCGGCGCCCGAGATGCTCGACGTCGCGACCGCCGACAGCACCGCGAGCCCGAGCGCACCACCGACCTGCTGGGCGGTGTTGAGCAGACCGGACGCCATCCCCGCCTCGTCGTGCCCGACGCCCGCGACGGCGATGATCGTGACCGACACGAACGACAGGCCGAGGCCGGCCGCCACGAGCAGCGAGGGCGCCAGCACGTCGCCGGCGAACGAGCCGCCCGCCGAGATCTGCGTGAACAGCAGGAGGCCGAGCGTCGTCAGCGTGAGCCCGCTCACGAGCACCGGCTTGGGCCCGACGCGCGTCACGAGCTGCGACGCGGCCCCCGCCGTGAAGATGATCGTGAGCGCGAGCGGCAGGTACGAGAGACCAGCCTCGAGCGCCGAGAAGCCGAGCACCTGCTGCAGGTAGAGGGAGATGAAGAAGAACATCGAGAAGAGCGACGCGCCGATGAGCAAGGCGACCGCGTCGGCGCTGGCGACGTTGCGGTTGCGGAAGATCGTGAGCGGCATGATCGGGTGCCTCGTGCGCAGCTCGATCGCGATGAACGCGCCGATCAGCATGACGCTCAGCGCGAGCAGGCCGAGCGTCTGGCCCGAGCCCCAGCCGGCATCGTTGGCGTCGACGAGCGCGTAGACGAGCACGACGAGGCCGGCCGTCACGGACACGGCGCCGGCGATGTCCATCGACGTCTTCTCGCTGGTACGACTCTCGCGCACGAAGCGCGGCGCGATCGCGGCGGCCGCGACGCCGATCGGCACGTTGACGAACAGCACCCACTCCCAGCCGGCCCACTCGGTCAGCATGCCGCCGAGCAGCACGCCGGCGGCGCCGCCGGCGCCCGCGAGCGCGCCCCAGATGCCGAGCGCCTTGTTGCGCTCCGCGCCCTCCGTGAAGGTCGTGGTGACGATCGACAGCGCGGCCGGCGAGACGATCGCGGCGCCGAGGCCCTGCACGGCGCGCGCGGCGATCAACTGGCCGGAGGACTCCGCAAAGCCGCCGGCCAGCGAGGCGAGCGAGAAGACCCCGAGTCCGATCATGAAGATGCGGCGACGTCCGAACAGGTCGGCCGCGCGACCGCCGAGCAGCAGGAAGCCGCCGAACACGAGCGTGTAGGCGTTGACGACCCACTGCAAGCTGCTCTCGCTGAAGCCGAGATCGCGCTGGATCGACGGCAGCGCGACGTTCGTGATCGACGCGTCGAGCACGACCATGAACTGCGCCACCGCGAGCACGGCGAGCGCCGCCCAGCGCTTCGGGTCGGGCGTCGCGTCGGTTGCTGGTGCGTGTGCTGCTGCGGTGGCTGACATGGCGCGACCTTGCCTTCCGGTGGGTATAATGTGGAACCGGAACTCCGGTTCAGGATCGGTACGATACGGAGGAGGAGTTCCGTTTGTCAACCGTCCCGCCCACGATCGTCACCAGACGTCTGCGCGCAGACGCCGTCCGCAACCGCGCGAAGGTGCTCGAGGCCGCGCGCGCAGCGTTCGCCGAGCACGGGGCCGAGGCGCAGATCGAGGACGTCGCCCGCCGCGCCGGGGTCGGCGTCGGAACCGTCTACCGGCACTTCCCCACGAAGCAGGCGCTCGCGGAGGCGCTGATCGAGGAGCGCTTCGACCGCACGATCGCGTTTGTGCGCGAGCTGGTTGACGAGGAGGCCGACCCGTGGCGTGCGATCGAGCGCTGCTTCGAGTACTGCGCCGCCACACAGGAGCGCGACCGCGCCTGGGCGGCAGTGCTGGCGCTGATGGCCGGTGGCGTGATGGGACCCCGCGAGCATCAGATGCGCGAGCTGCTGGCGCTCGAGGAGCGGATGATCGCGCGCGCCCGCGCGGCCGGCGTCGTGCGCGAGGACCTCACCGCCGAGGACATGCCCGCGCTCTTCTGCGCGCTCGCGAGCGTCGTGCAGGCCGGCGGGAGAAACTGGCGCCGCTACCTCGACCTGCTGCTCGACGGCCTGCGACCGCAGACCTGAGCGGATTCTCATCCGGCGCTTAACGGGGACGGCAAGACTTCCGGACCGATGAGCCACGGATCGGGGACCTCGACGCTCGCGCCCCGCCGCCGCGGACGGCTCGCGTGGCTCGCCGCGGGCGCCGTCCTGCTGCTCGCCGGCGGCGGGCTCGCGCTGGGGCTGCTGCTCGACGACAGCGACGGGGACGACGAGCCGCAGCCGACCGCGGCTGACGTGCTGCGCTCCCACTCGCGCCCACGGCTCGACCCCGACCGCGTGAGAGTCGCCGTGCCGGCGCGCGCGGGCACAGCGCGCGGCTACGTGTTCCTTGCCGTCAAGCGCGGGCCGGGACAGGACGGACCGCAGATCGTCGACGACGAGGGCCGCGTCGTGTGGTTCCGCCCGACTCCGCCACACCGAACCGCGACCGGCTTCCGCGTGCAGCGCTACCGCGACGAGCCGGTGCTGACGTGGTGGCAGGGGCGCACGAGACTCGGGCACGGAATGGGCGAGTACGTGATCCTCGACCGCCACTACAGAGAGGTCACGCGCGTGCGCGCCGGTCACGGCTACATGGGCGACCACCACGAGCTGCAGCTCACGCCCCGCGGCACCGCCTACATGTCGATCTACGCGCCGCGCGGAGCGGACCTCGCGTCGGTCGGCGGGCCGCGCGAGGGCACGATCTTCGAGTCGATCGTGCAGGAGGTCGACATCGCGAGCGGCAGAGTCGTGTGGGAGTGGCACAGCGCCGACCACCTGTCCGTCGACGAGGGCGTCACGCCGCCGAAGGAGGACAAGCCGCACGACTACTTCCACGTGAACTCCGTCGACGAGGACGGCCGCGGGCGGGTGCTGCTGAGCGCACGCAACATGCACGCGATCTATGCGGTCAGCAAGCGGACCGGCAGAGTCCTGTGGCGCCTCGGCGGCGAGCGCAGCGACTTCGCGCTGGGCCCGGGGGTGCGCTTCGCCTTCCAGCACGACGCCACCTGGCTGCCCGACCGCGGCGCGCCACGCTTCGAGACGATCTCGCTGTTCGACAACCAGGCCACCCCGGCGCGCGCGGACCAGTCGCGCGGGCTCGTGCTGCGGCTCGACATGCGCGCCAGAGTCGCGCGCGTGCTGCGGGAGTACCGCCACCCGGACGGTCTGCTCGCCGGCGCCGAGGGCAACCTGCAGATGCTGCCGGGCGGCAACGTCTTCATCAGCTGGGGACCGGAGGAGCACTTCTCCGAGCACGCGCGCGACGGGCGGCTGCTGTTCGACCTCGTCGTGCCGCCCGGCGCGGACAGCTACCAGGCGTTCCGCTCGCCTTGGCGCGGCGAGCCGCTCGACCGCCCGGCGCTCGCCGCACGTCGGCGCGCGGGCTCAGAGCGCGTGACCGCGTGGGCGAGCTGGAACGGCGCGACCGAGCTGCGCAGCTGGCAGCTGCTCACCGGCGACGACCCCGACGCGCTCGTCCCGCTCGGCGACCCGGTCGAGCGCGGCGACTTCGAGACGACCCTGCGCGCGCGCACCGACGCATCGTACGTCGCCGTCGCCGCACTCGACGCGCGCGGGCGCCAGATCGGCAGCTCGCGACCGCTCCGGCTGCCTTGACCGAGGCGGGTCAGGCGCCGACGCGCTGCACGTGGAAGGTGCGCGCGCCGGTGGGCGTCTCGACGGTGACGGCGTCGCCCTCGCGTGCGCCGATCAGCGCGGCCGCGACCGGCGACTCGATCGACAGGCGGCCGTCTCTCGCGCTCGCCTCGGCGATGCCGACGAGCGTGTACGTCGCGACGCGGCCGGACTGCTCGTCGCGCACCTCGACGGTCGTGCCGAAGCCGACGACGCCGTCCGGCGACGCGTCCACTTCGACGACCTTCGCGCCGCGCAGGCGCTCCTGCAGCCGCTTGATGCGCGTCTCGAGGTGCGCCTGGTCCTCCTTCGCCGCGTGGTACTCGGCGTTCTCCTTCAGGTCACCCCACTCGCGCGCGGTCCTGATGCGCGCGGCGATCTCCGTGCGCGCGATCGTCTCGAGCTGCTCGAGCTCGGCGCGCAGCGCTTCGAGCCCTTCTTGCGAGATCGCGTAGCCGTCCGTCATCGGGACAGTGTGCCAACAACGGCCGGCGCCCGCGCGAGGCGGGCGCCGGCACTGCGGAGGCGTCCAGACCTAGCCGAGTCTGCTCGGTCTGTGGCCGAGCAGCGTCCAGTACAGGTCCGTCTGGTCGATCAGGCCGGTGACGTTCGCCGCCTGGGGGCCCTTCGCGGCGATCCGCACCGTCGAGCCGGTGTGGCTCTGCGAGCCGCCCGGCGCCGACGTCGAGAACGCGACCGACATCGGGTCGCCGTCGGCCGTCAGCAGCGTCGTCGTCGCGCGGCCGTTCGTGCCGTTCGGGACGATCTGCGTCGAGTGCGAGTGGTCGGCGGTGACGACGATCAGGGTGGCGGGGCTGTCCTTCTGGTAGTCGAGCGCCACCTTCAGCGCCTCGTCCAGCTCGACGACGTCGCCGATCGCGCCGCAGATGTCGGAGGCATGCTCCTGCTTGTCGATCATCGCGGACTCGACCTGCAGGAAGAAGCCCTTTCTGTTGTCGAGCAGCTCGATCGCCTTCTCCGTCATCGCGGCGAGCGACGGCTGTGTGCCTCTGTCGGCGACGGTGCAGCGAGTCGTCGCGCTGCCGGCGCCGGGCGGCACCGCCGCCACGAGCGGCTGGTAGCGCGGCGTCATGTTGCCGTTGGCGAACAGGCCGATCAGCGGGTTTCTTCTGATCGAGGCGATTCCGCTGAGCGCGGTGCGCGTGCCGACGAGTCTGTAGCCGAGGCTTCTCTGCGCGTAGTCGAGCACGGTCGGTCCGCCGTCGGTTCTCTGCGCGTAGCGCTGGGCGCCGCCGCCGAGGATCACGTCGATCTTGTTGTCGACGAGCTGCTCGGCGACCGAGCCCTTGCCGCCTCTCGACTTTCTCGCGTAGTCGCACTGCGCCATGTCGGCCGGCCCCTGGCACGCGCGCAGGTTGATGTGCGCGGCGGCAGCAGCGGGCGTCGCGTCCGTGATCTCGGCCGTCGAGACGTTGCCGGTCCGCTTGCCTCTGGCGGCCCACTGCTCGAGGACGGTCTCGTAGTCCTCGCCGGGCGTCGCTTCGTCGATGCTCGGACCCTGTGAGAGGCGCGCGTCGACCGTCTTGTGGCCGGTCGACCAGGCGCTCGCGGTCGGCGCGGAGTCGGACACGTAGTTGATCGCGTAGTCTGGGCCGGGGCCGACCTTGAGGCCGTACGTCGTCATGTCGCCGACGAACGGCAGCTTGTCGAGCGCGAACTTGCCGTCGGCGCCCAGCTCGTAGTTGCGGGCGGCGGTGATGATCGCCTCGTCCGTGCCATCGCCGATCAGCAGGATCACGTTGCGCGGTCTGCTGGGATCGATCTGCGCTGCCAGTTGAGCGGAGCGGTCGGGCGTGCCGAGCGGGCCGACGGCCACGGCGACGGCCGCGCTCGTGAGCGCAGCGGCCAGCGCGCCGCCGCCCATGAGCGCGCGACGGCGCCTGCGGGGGGACTTCATGGTGAATGTCCTCCTGGGGTGGAGTGAGAGAGGAGTTGCGCCCGGCACGCTCGCACGCGACGCCGGCATGCTCGTGACGAACCCGTGATCCCGTTGTCACGAAGTTGGGAACAGGCGGTCGTCTACCGTTGCAGCTCGATGGAGCTCGCCCCCTCCGCGCCGAACGTCGAGCTGCGCTCCGATCCGGAGCGGGGGCGGATCGTCGTGCTGTCGTTCCCCTACGACCCGCACCTCGTCGAGGTCGTGCGGGGGATCCCGCACCGCCGCTTCGACTGGGACGCGCGCGAGTGGTGGGCGCCGGTGCAGGACTGGGTCGCACACCACGTCGCGGACGTGTTGCGACGCTTTCCCGAGCTGATTCCGAGCCCCGCGGTCGAGGCGTGGCTCGACGAGGTGCAGCGGCGCTGGCTCGGGCGGGTGAGCACCACGCGCTACGACGGGCGTGGCTGGTTCGTACTGGAGACGGCCGCCGGGGAGGTGCCGGAGGAGCTGCTGGAGGGCGCGGTGGAGCTGCCGCCGGAGCCGGTCGGGGACGATGCCGTCCCGCACAGACCGCGACTGCTGGTCCCGCTCACCGAGGCGAGCGCGCACGTCCTGCGCGCGCAGGACTCGGCGCGGCTCGACGCGGCCGCCGAGCGCTGCATCGCCGCGCTCGAGCTGGGCGACGTGCCACCGCCGGCGCGCCTCGTCGCGACGCACGGCGTCGACGGCGCGCGCCTGCGGCTGGAAGTGATGTGGGACCACGACGCCGGCGCCGCGTTCGCCGAGCTGCCCGGCGCCGAGGGCGAGCGCGCCGTGCCGGTCGATCCGTGGCTGTGCGAGCCGCTCGACGCGTTCCTTGCGCTCCACGGCGTCGAGGTGACGCCGATGGCCGTGCCGGTGCTGGAGGGGCTGCGCGCCGAGGCGGCGGAGGCGTCGGCGGCGATCCGCGCCTCGCGCGCGACTGAGGCGGAGCCGATCCAGGAGGTCGCGGAGGTGCTCGGCGGGACGCTCGAGCCCTTCCAATGGGCGGGCGTCCACTATGTCCTGAGAGCGCGACGCGCGTTTCTCGCCGACGAGCAGGGGCTCGGCAAGACGGTCGAGGCGCTCGCCGCGCTGGAGGCGGACGGCGCATTCCCCGCCGTCGTGGTCTGCCCCGCCTCGCTCAAGCTCAACTGGGAGCGTGAGGCTGCGCGCTGGCTGCCGCACCGCTCGGTCGCCGTCGTCGAAGGGCGCGTCGCGGTGCCGCCGCGCGCGGAGCTGCTGATCCTCAACTACGAGCTGGTCTCCACGCAGCGCGAGGTGCTCGCGCTGCGTCGACCGCGCGCGCTCGTGCTCGACGAGTCGCACTACTGCAAGAACCCGCAGGCGAAGCGCACGCGCGCGGTGCGTCGGCTCGCGGAGGGACTGCCGCGCGACGCACTGCGGTTGGCGCTGACCGGCACGCCGGTGCTCAACCATGCCGACGAGCTGATCTCACAGCTGCGCGTGCTCGGCCGGCTGGAGGACTTTGGCTCGGGGGCGCGCTTCAAGCAGCAGTTCCGCGGCTCGCTGACGGAGGAGCGGCTGCATTGGCATCTGCGGCGGCGCTGCTTCGTGCGCCGGCGCAAGGCGGAGGTACTGCCGCAGCTGCCGGACAAGCGCCAGGTCGTCGTGCCGGTGGCGCTGAGCAACGAGCGCGAGTACCGGCTGGCGGAGGACGACGTGATCGCGTGGCTGCGCGAGCAGCCGCTCGACCTCTCCGAGCTGAACGCGAAGATCGCCGCGACGCTGCGTGCGCAGCGGCTCGCGCAGCTGGGGACGCTGCAGCGACTGGCGGCACGCGGCAAGCTGCACGCGGCACTGACCTGGATCCACGACTTCCTCGCGAGTGGCGAGCCGCTCGTGGTCTTCGCGCGCCACGTCGAGGTGCAGGAGGCGGTGCTGGCGCGCTTCCCCAGTGCGCTTCACCTGCTCGGGCGCGACGGCGCGCAGGCGCGCGACGCGACGGTGAGCGCGTTCCAGGAGGACGAGCAGGCCCCACAGCTGCTCGTCTGCGCGACGCGCGTGGCCGCCCAGGGCATCACGCTCACGCGCGCATCGAACGTCGCGTTCCTGGAGCTGGAGTGGACGCCGGCGATGCACGACCAGGCGGAGGACCGCTGCCACCGCATCGGCCAGCACGACAACGTGACGGCCTGGTACCTGCTCGCGGCCGGCACGATCGACGAGACGATGGCGCGCCTGATCGCGCGTAAGCGCGGACTGGTGGCCGCGGTCACCGACGGCCGTCGCCTCGACGGCGACGCGCTCGTCGAGGAGGTCGTGCGCGAGCTGCGCGACGGCCGCCCGTTCCGGCATCTGAAGCCGGTGACCGAGCCGGCTGCGGCGAGTTGAACCACACGCGACGCCTTGCGGTAGTTACTGCTTTACGGTAAGGTGACAGACGGTTAATCAGCGTGCGTCGTCACGTGTCCGGCGACGCACACCTGCGGTCAAAGGGGGACCGACACATGCGCACGACAGAGCGAGCGCTGCTGATCGCGCTCACCAGCACGCTGGCGATCGTCGCGATCGCTGGCACCGCCACAGGCAGGAGCTTCAGGTTCGACGAACCTGAATTCGAATGGGCGTGGACCGCCTTCACGATCAGGTACAACGCGAGGGAAGTGAGCTGTCCGCTGACGCTCCAGGGCCGGTTCAACGCCACCACCATAGCCAAGAACATCGGCAGGGGGATAGGGATAATCCGCGAAAAGGTCGAAGCCCCGGAAATGTGCACCAGGGGCTCGACGCTCATAGTCTCGGGGATACCCGCCCTGGAAGTGAGGTACGAAGGGTTCGAAGGAACGCTACCCGACATAACTGGGATAAGGGTCGCCATACCTGGCCTGAGCTACACGGTCAGGGAATTCATAACCTGCGAATACATCCCGCCCGGGGAAAGGCCGCTCAGAGCGAGGATCGCGGTCGCCGGGGGCAGGCTCACAACCATCACGCCGGAAAGCGGGACGATGTTTGAAAGCACGAACCCCAGAGTGTGCCTGCCGGCCACCTTCTCAGGTGCTGGGACGATCACGAGATGGAGGTCCGCCAACAGGATCGCAATGACCCTAATATAGGGTGAATTCATTCCGCGCGGCGGCGGCCGAGGCGCCGCCGCGCCGCCCAGTCGGCCGCGAGGCCTGCGACGAGCGCGATCGCCATCGCGGCGGCGAGCGGGAGGTCGAGCGCCTCGCGCGCGATGAAGCCGGCGACGAGCGCGGCGAGCAGCGTGGCGGCGAACGGTCCCACGCGCGGCAGCCTAGCGTCGCGCGCTGACGCCGACCATCGCACCGCCCGCCGGTAGAATGAGCGAGCGTTGCCAGGGGGAACGAGCGGCAGCGGCGGGAGGCGACACCCGGAATGTCCACGACGGCGACCGGCTCAGCGACCGGCGGCGCGACCGCTGCCGCGTCCGGACGCGTGCGCGAGATCGAACCCGCGCACGCGGCGTGGCTCGCCGCCGCCCCGTGCGGCCTGCTGACTGCGCTCGCAATCGTGTGGCTCGCACGGCCGCTTGCGACGCTCCAGCCGCAGGCGGCCGACGCCGCGGCGTTCTGGCCCGGCGAGCCGCTGCTGCCGGAGCCGCTCGAGCACGCGCGCTACCTGATCGCGTTGACCGGCCCGCTTCTGCTCGCCGGCATCGTGCTCGCGACGACGCGGCGGCCGCTCAGGCTGCGCCGGGCGATGGTGCAGGCGATGACGTGGATCAGCGCCGTCGCGCTGTTCGCGTTTCTCGGCCTCTGCCTGCTCGCGCAGCACAGCGTGCTGCTGCGCGCGCACGTGCCGCCGGCGCTCCCGACCCGCTTCTTCGACGTCAGGACGCTCGTCGTCGCGGCGCTGCTCGCGACGCTCCTCGTCGCGCTCGTGCGCCGCGGCGTCGACCTTCCGCGTCCGCTGCGCGGCGACCAGCCGGCGGCGCGGATCGCCTGCTTCGCCGCGGCTGCGTTGCTGACCGCCGCCTGGCTGCTGACGGCGGTCAACACGGACGCGACGATCGGGAGAGCGCCCGGCTACGACCTGTTGCCGTGGAACATGGCGGAGACGTTCGCCGTGCTCGACGGCCGCACGCCGCTCGCGGACTTCCATTCCCAGTACAGCCAGCTGTGGCCGTACGTCGGCGCAATTGCGCTCGCGCTCACGAGCGCCACCCTCGCGGCCTGGACGGTGACGATGGCGGCCGTCAGCGGCGTCGCGCTGCTGGCCGTGTACGCCACCTTCCGGCGCGTGGTGCGCAGCTCGACGCTCGCGCTCGCGCTCTACGCGCCGTTCCTTGCGACCAGCTTCTTCATGATCGGCGGCCCGCCGGAAAATCGCTTCACGCCCGCCGGCATCTTCAGCGCGTGGCCGCTGCGCTACGCGGGTCCGTACCTGCTGGCGTGGCTCGTGGCGCGGCACTGCGACGGCGCCGCGCCGCGGCGCGCGCTGGTCCTGTTCGCGGCCGCCGGGCTCGTTGCGCTCAACAATCCCGAGTTCGGGCTCGGCGCGTTCGCGGGTGCGGTGCTCGCGGTCGCGTGCGTGCGCCGGCCGGCGTCGGCGGCCGCGATCATGCGGCTCGCGAGCTCGGCGGCGGGCGGTTTCGCGCTGGCACTCGCGCTCGTCGCGTCGCTCACGCTCGTGCGCGCCGGCGAGCTCCCGCACGTCGGATGGCTGTTCGAGTTCCCCCACATCTACGGCGTCGACGGGTGGTTCATCGGGCCGATGGCACCGATCGGGCTGCAGACGGCACTGTACGTCACGTTCGCCGCGACGCTTGTCACGGCCGTCGTGCGCGCGGCGCGCGGCGCGGGCGATCCGGTGCTGACGGGGCTGCTGGCATGGAGCGGCGCGTTCGGCTTGATCGCCGGCTCCTACTACGTCGGCGCCAGCAACCCGCTCACGCTCGTGACGCTCTTCTCCGCCTGGTGCTTCGCGCTTGCGCTGCTGACCGTGGTGGTCGTACGCGCGTTGGCTGCCCGCCCGGCGCGGCTGCCGAGCGGGCCCGAGTTGGCGGTGCTGGTCGGCTTCGGACTCGCCGTCTGCTCGCTTGCGCAGCTGCCGCTGCCCGGGCCGCAGCTCGCGCGGTTGCGCAACGACTCCGCGCCGATCTACGAGCAGCAGGCCGCGAAGGAGGCGCTCACGGGGCGTGTGACGCTGGGCGAGAAGGTCGCGATCGTGCTGCCGCTCGGCCACCGCATCGCGTACGACCTCGGCGTCGTGAACGTCGCGCCGTACTCGGGGCCGGCGGCGATGCCGAAGCGGGCGCAGGTGGGCACGACGATCGCGGCGATGCGGCGCGAGGGCGCCCGCTCGGCGTTCATCGACGCCGGTAACCACCCGGAGCTGGTCGCGGCGTTCCAGCGCGCCGGGTTCACCGTCCGCGGGAACCGGAACCCGGTCGAGCTGATCGACACGCGCTGAGCCCAGAGGGCGGCGCGCCGGGCCGGCGCCGCGCCTACCCGGCGCTGCGCCGCGCGACCGCCACGGCGACCGCGAGCGGCTCGCCGTCGACGTCGACCGGCGGGGCGGAGGGGTCGTCCTGCCCGTCGCCGTAGGCGACGTGCGTCGCGAGCGTCTCGGCCGCCACGTAGCGCTCGTGCGCCCTCGCGGCGCCGAGCAGGTCCGGGCTGCCGGCCAGCCGCAGCTCGATCCGGTCGGTCACGCCGACGCCGGCCTCTCTGCGCGCCGCCTGCACGACGCGCACGATCTCGCGCGCCAGGCCCTCGCGCCGCAGCCGCTCTTCGATCGTCGTGTCGACCGCGACCGCCAGCGCCCCACGCGTCGAGAGCACAAGGCCGTGGCGCGGCTCGTGCCGCACGATGATGTCGTTCTCCGCGAGCGCGTACGTGTGCGTCGGGTCGAGCTCGTCGCCGGTCGCGACCGACACCGCCAGCACGCCGTGGTCGTGCAGCGCCTTGAGCGCCTCCTCGCCGTCGCGCGAGCGCAACGCCGCGACGACCTGCGGCATGTCCCTGCCGCAGCGCGGGCCGAGTCTCTGCAGGTTCGGCAGCACGACCGGACGCTCCAGCTCCTCCACGCGTGCGGCGACCTCGACCGCCTTCACGTTCAGCTCGCCGAGCACCAGCTCGCGCAGCCGCCCGACGGCGTCGGCAACGCGCTCGTCGCCGCACACGATCACGCGCGGCAGCGGCTGGCGCACCTTCACCTTCGACTTCGCGCGCGCGTCGCGGCCGAGCTCGATCGCCTCGCGGACCAAGGCCATGTCCTCCTCGAGCCGCGGATCGCTGAGCCCGGGATCCGGCGACGGGTAGTCGCACAGGTGGACCGAGTCGGGCTCGGCGCCGAAGTCCTCCGCCGCGCCGCCAACGAGGTTCGCGTAGATCTCCTCGGCGAGGAACGGGATCGGGGGCGCGAGCAGCTTCGCCGTCTCGACGAGGCACTCGCGCAGAGTGGCCAGGGCGGCGACGTCGCCGTCCCAGAAGCGGCGGCGCGAGAGGCGGATGTACCAGTTCGAGAGATCCTCGACCCACTCGGCGGCGAGCCGCACGGCCGTCGTCGCGTCGAAGTCGTCGATCCGCGCGCGCATCCGCTCGGTCAGCGCCTGCAGCTTCGAGATCGCCCAGCGATCCAAAGCAGGACGCTCCGAGACGGGCGGCGCACCCGACCCGTCGAACGACTCGATATTGGCGTAGAGGACATAGAAGCCGTACGTCGTCCACAACGGCAGCAGCAGCTCGCGCATCCCCTCGAGCACGGCATCGGCCGAGAAGCGGTAGCCGGCCCACGGCTGCTGCGACGCGAGGTAGTACCAGCGGAACGCGTCGGCGCCGTGCGCGTTCAGCACGTCCCACGGATCGACCGCGTTGCCGCGCGACTTGGACATCTTGTGTCCATGCGCGTCGGTGACATGTCCGACGCAGACCGCGTGTCTGAACGGGACGTCCCTGAAGATCAGCGTCGTCACCGCGAGCGACGTGTAGAACCAGCCGCGCGTCTGGTCGATCCCCTCGCATATGAAGGTGGGCGGAAACTGCTCGGCCACCTCGCGCTTGCCCTCGAACGGGTAGTGGAACTGCGCGAACGGCATGCAGGCGCTGTCGTACCAGGTGTCGATCGTCGCCTTCACGCGGTGCATCGCGCCGTTGCAACCGGCGACCGTGCAGCCCCACGTGACCTCGTCGATGTAGGGGCGGTGGAGGTCCGGCGGCAGCGCGCCGGCCTTTTCGCGCAGCTCTGCAAGCGAGCCGACGCAGTGGCGCGCATCGCAGGAGTCGCACTCCCAGATCGGCAGCGGCGTGCCCCAGTAGCGGTCGCGCGAGAGCGCCCAGTCGACGTTGCCCTGCAGCCAGTTGCCGAAGCGCCCGTCGCGCACGTGCTCGGGCCGCCAGTCGATGCGCTGGTTCTGCGCGAGCATGTCGTGGCGGTTCTCGCGCGTGGCGATATACCACGACTCCTTCGCGTAGTAGAGGAGCTTCGAGTCGCAGCGCCAGCAGTGCGGGTAGCTGTGCTTGTACGGCTCGGTGTCCCACAGCTTGCCGGCCGCGTGCAGCTCCTCCACCACCTTCGGCACCGCGTCGCCGACGAACATGCCCTCGTAGCCCGCGATGCGCTCGTCGTAGGTGCCGTCCTCGCGCACCGGGTTCACAAGCGGGATCCCATGCCGCTCGCACAGCACGAAGTCCTCCTCGCCGAACGCCATCGCCGTGTGCACCAGCCCGGTGCCCTTGTCGAGGACGACGTGGTCGGCCGCGAGGACGGTGTGGCCCTTCGGGCCGTGATCGGGCAGACGGTCGAGCGGCGGCTCGTATCTCGTGTCGACGATCGCGCGGCCGGTGAAGCGCTCGAGCACCTCCGCCGCGTCACCGAGGATGTCGCCGACGCGCTCCTCCGCGACGACCACTACCTCCGCGCCGACCCGAGCGCGCACGTACGTCAACGACGGCGAAATCGCGACCGCGCAGTTCGCGAACAGCGTCCACGGCTGCGTCGTCCAGATCAGCAGCGCGTCGCCGGCCTGCAGCGGCCCGCGCGGCTCCACGACCGGCAGCCGCACCGTCGCCGTCACGTCCTCCGTGTCGGCATAGCCCATCGCCGTCTCGTGGGAGGAGAGGCCGGTGCCGCAGCGCGGGCAGTAGGGGACGACCTTGTGGCCCTCGTAGATGAGCCCTCTGTCCCACAGCTCGTGCAGCGACCACCAGACCGACTCGACGTACTCGGCGTCACCGGTGCGGAACGCGCCGTCGAGGTCGATCCAGAAGCCGACGCGCTCGGTCATGCGCTCCCAGCTCTTGATGTAGTGATCGTTGGACTCACGGCAGCGCTCGTTGAATGCCGCGACGCCGAACTCCTCGATCTCCCGCTTGGAGTTCAGCCCGAGCTGCTTCTCGACCTCCAGCTCAACCGGCAGGCCGTGGCAGTCCCAGCCGGCCTTGCGCGGGGCATGGAAGCCGCGCATCGTCTTGTAGCGCAAATAGGTGTCCTTGAACGAGCGCAGCAGGACGTGGTGCGAGCCGGGGTTGCCGTTCGCGGTCGGCGGACCCTCGGAGAAGCTGAACACCGGGCCGCGCTCGCGCGCGGCGAGCGAGCGTTCGAACGTGCGGGCCTCACGCCAGCGCTGGAGGATCCGTTCCTCCATCGCCGGGAAGTCCGGGCGCTTGTCGACCGGCCGGTGCACGTCCCCCATCGCCATCCCCCTACACGTCTGCGTCGAGTGCGATCTCGATGCGTTTGTTGATTCTGCCCTTGCTCTTGTAGGACGGGATCGAGATCCGCCCCACCTCGCTCGTGTCCGCGACGTGCGTGCCGCCGTCGGCCTGCAGGTCGAGCCCCTCGATCCCGACGACCCGCACGACGCGGATCGCCGGGGGCAGCAGGCTCACCTTGTTGCGGATCAGGTCCGGGTCCTTGTCCGCCTGCTCGCGCGGCAGGAAGTCGACGCGCGTCTGGCGCGCCGCCTCGACCTCCACGTTCGACGCGGCCTCGATCTCCCGCACGAGCTCCCCGCTCAGGTTCTCGAACTCGAAGTCCATGCGCCCACGCAGCGGCTCCATGTTCGCGCCGGTGACCTTCGCGCCGTGGTCGCGCCACACGACCGCGCAGAGGATGTGCAGCGCGGTGTGCGTGCGCATCAGCGCGTAGCGGCGCTCCCAGTCGAGCTCGCACTCGACCTCGGCGCCGACCTCCGGCGGCGGACCGTCGAGCTCGTACCACGGCCTCGGGGGGCCCGCCTCCGCCGGCCACGTGGCCGGCTTCGGCACCCCAACCTCCCCCGCGCTGGAGCGCGCACCGGTCAGCGACCAGGTGCGCGCTCCATCGGTCACGGTCCCACGGTCGTGCGGCTGACCGCCGCCCCCCGGATAGAAGGCGCTGCGGTCGAGCTGCACAACCTCCCCCATTGCGGCCGTGACCGTGGCGGGGAAGCGGCGGCAGTACGCGTCGACCTGGTAGAGCGGGGCCGCCGCGGACGCTTGCGTCGCGGCGTCAGACAAGGCCCACGCTCACCTCCCCCAGGCGGTCGAACGTGGCGTATGCCGCCTGCCCTGCGGCGATCGGCACGGCCCGCGCCACCGAGCCCGGCAGCACGATGTCGCCCGGCTCGAGCCGCTCGCCGCTCTGCGCCAGGACGCCGGCGAGCCAGGCCACAGCCTCGGCCGGGTGGCCGAGCACCGCATCGCCGCGCCCCCTGACACACTCCGGCCCCAGCGCGAGGCTGACGCCAAGCTGCTCGACGCGGACGTCCTCCGCGTCGTGCCAGTCGCCGATCACCGCCATGCCCGACGAGGCGTTGTCCGCGACCGTGTCGACGATCCCGATGCGCCACTGCGCGATGCGCGAGTCGATCAGCTCGAGCGCCGGCGCGAACGCCTGCGTCGCCTCGAGCACCTCTTCGCGCGTGACGCCGGGACCCTGAAGTCCGCTCTTCAAGAGGAACGCTATCTCCGCCTCGACGCGCGGCTGGATGAAGCGGTGGGCTCTCAGCTGCGCACCCGAGTTGACGACCATCGACTCGAGCAGGTAGCCGCCGTCGGGCTGGTCGACGCCCATCATCTCCTGCATCGCCGCACTCGTGAGGCCGACCTTCCAGCCGCGCAGCTCCTCGCCCTCGGCGGTGCGCAGCTGGCGCCCGATCGCCTGCACGCAGTAGGCGTCCCACAATTCCAGCTCGGGGAACGTCGCGGACAGCGGCTCGATCGGCTCGCGCCGCTGCTCGGCATGCCACAGCAGGCGCGCGAGCGCCTCGTGGTGCGGCGTCATCGCGCTCGCCTCCAGCAGCGCGAGCGGCGGCGGCTGCATGCCCGCAGGCGGCAGCGCGCCGCTCCGTATCGATTCCTCCGCGGTGCGCCTCACAGTGCGCATGCTCATCACGCCACCCCCTCGCGTATCTCCATCTGGACCTCGACTTGGACCTCGAGCGTCGCGCGCAGCTCGGCGGCGACCTCGAGTATCACGTCCTCCTGCCCTGCGATCACCTCGCGCTTTCCGAGCGCGAAGAAGACGTCGCGCGGATCGACCCCGAACTCCTGCGCGATCCGCCGCACCGGTCTCGAATAGCCTGAGAAGACGCCCGCCAGCCCGCTCACGATCGTGACCGAGTCGGTCGTCGGGATCGTCTGCACGAGCTCGCGCTCGGCCAGGTCGGCCGCTTCGAGCAGCCGGTAGAGGTCGATCCCGGTCTCGTGCCCGAGCCGCTGCAGCACGGCGACGAGCACCTCGAGCTGCGTGTTGCCGGCGCCGGCGCCGAAGCCGCGTGCGGTGCCGTCGAGGATCGTCGCGCCCTCCTCGACGGCGGCGAGCGAGTTCGCGACCCCGAGCGAGACGTTCTCGTGCCCGTGGTAGCCGACCGCCAGCCCGGTTCCCTCGACGAGCGCGGCCACGCGGCGGCGCACGTCGTCGATCAGCAGCGCGCCGGCGGAATCCATCACGATCACAGCGCTGGCGCCGTACGACGCCATCTTGCGCGCCTCCTCGACGAGCCCTTCGACGCTCGTCATGTGGCACATCATCAGCACGCCGTGGACGGGCTTGCCGCGCTCGCGCAGGTACGTCATGTGGCGCTCGGTCAGGTCCGCCTCGGTGCAGTGCGTGCCGACGCGGAACAGGTCCGCGCCCTCCTCGAGCGCGCCCTCGAGGTCGGGCAGCTTCGCGAAGCCGGGAATTCCGAACGCCTGCAGCCTCACGTCGGTGAGCTGCTCGCGCGCGATCCGCAGCATCTCGCGATCGCTCAGCAGGGCCTGGCCGACCTGCAGCGAGGAGGCGCCGAGCCCGTTGCCGTGGCCGACCTCGACGACCGGCACGCGCGCCGCGTTCGCCGCCGCCGCGTAGCCGCGGATCTGCTGCGCGCTCAGCTGGTGCTTGACCGCGTGGTTGCCGTCCCGCAACGTCGGGTCGCTGATCAGGATCTCTGCCATTCCCCCTCGGTTCCCCCGGATCCGTCCAGCTCGTCTAGCCCGTGGCCGCCACGGCCTCGTCCTCGCTGTCGTCCTGCCAATGCGCGCGCGCCCGCTCCTCCGCCGCCGCGACGGCCGCGCAGGTGATGATGTCGAGGTTGCCTGCGTACGCCGGCAGGTAGTCGCCGGCGCCGCGGATCTGCACCGTCATCGCGATCCGCCCGCCCTCGTACAGCGGCGGGACGACGAGCCGATAGCCGGGCACGTAGCACTGCACGCGCGCGACCATCTGCTCGACCGCCGCCGTGAGCGCGCCGAGGTCGGCCTCGTCCGTCTTCGCGAAGACCGTGTTCTGCATCGTGATCGGCGGGTTCGACGGGTTGACGATCAGGATCGTCTTCGCGCGCCTGACGCCGGTGAAGCGGTTGACGGCGGCCTCCGTCGTCGCGAGGTACTCGTCTATGTTGATGCGGGTCGCCGGCCCGACCGAGCGCGAGGCGCTCGTCGAGACGATCTCGATGTACTCGATGTGCGCATGCGTCGCCGCAACGCAGGCGGCGAGCGGCACCGCCGCCTGTCCGCCGCACGTGACCATGCAGAGGTTCGGCTCGTGCGCGCAGTCGGCGAGGTTGAGCGCGGGGATGCACAGCTCGCCCAGCTTCGCCGGCGTCAAATCGATCACGGGCACGCCCCTCGGGTCGAGCAGCTCCCAGTGGCGGCGCGCGTCGAGCGCCGAGGTCGCGTCGAAGACGAGGTCGAGCTCGCCGGCGACGTCGAGCACCGCGTCGATCGAGCGGTCGCTGACCGGCACGCCGAGGTCGCGCGCGGTGCGCATGCCGGGCGAGTCGAGATTGCGTCCCGCGAACAGCGCGCACCTCAGCCAGGAGGAGCGCTCCACCTTCAGCAGCAGGTCGGTGCCGATGTTGCCGGTGCCGATGATCGCGACCCGCATCGGCGCTACGCCCTCGCTGCCGACGGTTCGAGCAGGATGCCGAGGAACGGACACGTGTCCGTCGCGACCTCGTGGACGACGAGCCGGTGGTGCTTGCCGGCGGGGATCAGCACCGACGCGGGTGACGTCAGCTCGATGCGGTCGTCGTCGAGCTCCACCGTGAAGCGGCAGCCCGGCGTGACGCACAGATAGATCTCGTCGTGGTCGTCGTGCACGTGCAGGTCGGCGTGCGGGGCGCCGATCAGCTGCGCGGCGTCGACGCCCGCGATGCTCATCTGCGCACCCGGGACCGTCTCGGGCGTGACGTACATCGGCGCCGGCGCGTGGTGGCCGGCGAACTCCTGGAAGACGGGCAGGCCCTCCGTCACCACCACCCCCGAGCGCTCTGCGACCTGAAGCGACATC
This sequence comes from uncultured Actinomycetes bacterium, assembly GCA_963770165.1. Lineage (GTDB taxonomy): Bacteria > Actinomycetota > Thermoleophilia > Solirubrobacterales > Solirubrobacteraceae > Conexibacter. Next base: position 187,523 of record CAVYOK010000002.1, on the reverse strand, counting down.
GGCCTACTCCCCCTTCTCGTTCCGATACAACAGCAGGATCGCACCAGGCAGGCCGAGCTCGCGCACCTCGTGACGCGACCAGCCGGCTGCTGTGAACGCTTCGTGCCAGCCCTCGGCGTCGAGCAGCTCCTGACGCATGATTGCGTGCAGCAGCGTGAACTCCGGGCGCCAGCGCTCCTCCGAGGCGCCGCTCGCCGGCTGCACCTCGGCGACGAGCATGTGCGCGCCGCGGGGCATCAGCTGCCCGAGCTTCGTCAGGTAGGCGACCAGCGCCGCGCGGCCGTGCTCGAAGATCTCGTGCAGCAGGAAGTGCGCGACCGCGAGGTCGGCGTCCCGCAGCTCGGGGATCGCGTCGAGGTCGCCGGCGTCGCCGCAGCGCACGACGACCTTCCCGACGAGCTCTGCCTCCGCGATTCTGCGCTCCGCGTCCTCGCACGCCTCCGGGCTCAGGTCGACGCCGACGCCGGTGATGCCGAAGCGCTGCGCAGCGCCGATCAGGAAGCGCGCGTTGCCGCAGCCGAGGTCGACGACGTGCCTGAAGTCGATGCCGGACAGGACCTCGACCGCGTGGGGCGCGACGTCGTCGCGGCCGATCAGCGCGGACCCTTCGGCGACCCAGCGCCCGGCGCGCTCGACGTCGCTCCCGTATCTGCGCGCGCCGGTGATGAAGTCGCCGAGGCCCGCGAGCACGTGCCCGTAGCCGCCCTGCAGCCACACGAGATAGCCCTTGTCCTTGACGATCGCGCGGCCGCGCGGCGTGAGCGCATAGGCGCCGTCGTGCCGCTCCACGAGGTCGCGCTGCCCCAGATACCGAAGCGTCGCCGGCATCAGCTCGTCCGGATCTGCGACGCCATCCGGCGCGGCGGAGATCGGCCCGGCCTCCAAGTCCGCCAGCAAGCCGGACTCGTCGAGCGACGCGAGCACGCTGGCGAGCGCGAAGCCCTCGAACAGTTCGAACACGGGCCGCTGCTCGACGGCGGCGTCCACGGCGGTCATCCGATCCTGATCCCCCTCGATCGTCCCCCGACGCCGCCCCCGCGGCGCCTCGTCAGTTATATGCCTCGCGGGGCGGTCGCGTCAAGGCGACGGGTCGCCTGGGCGCCCGCTCAGGCCACGCCGGCGAGCGCCCGCGCGGCCGCCTGCAGCGGGGTCAGCAGCTCGTACTCGGCGGGGTCGAAGCGGCGCGTGGCGCGGCGGAACGTCCACGAGCTTCCCGGCCACAGCGTCGTGTTGCGGCCGTGCGCGTCGAGGTACCAGCTCGCGCAGCCGCCGTTCGTCCAGACGGTGTTGCGCATGCGCCGCTGCACGGTCGCGTTGAACGCCGCCTGCGCGGCGGGCGTCGGCTCGCACGCGACCGCGCCGCGCGCATGGAGCGTGCGCAACGCATCCATCACGTAGGCGATCTGCGACTCGATCATGAAGACGATCGAGTTGTGACCGAGCCCGGTGTTCGGGCCGACGAGCGTGAAGAGGTTCGGGAAGCCGGCCACCGTCGTGCCGCGCAGCGCCTGCATCCCGTGCTGGCGCCAGACATCGCCGAGCGTCTGCCCGTCGCGACCGCGCACCCACTCGACGTACGGCAGGTCTGTGACGTGGAACCCGGTGCCCCACACGATCGCGTCGGCCGGATGCTCGACGCCGTCGGCGGTCACGACGCCGGTCGCGGTGATGCGCTCGATCGCGCTCGTGACGAGCTTGGCGTTCGGCCGCTGCAGGGCCGGGAAGTACTCGTCACTCATCAGGATGCGCTTGCAGCCGATCTCGTAGCGCGGCGTGAGCTGCTCCCGCAGCACGGGATCGGCGACCTGGCGCTCCAGGTGCTTGAGCGCGATCGCCTGCGGGACGCGGCTGAAGCGGTGGAAGCGGAACGGCAGCACATAGCTCTCGCGCCCCCAGTAGATCGCGCCGCGCACGAGCTTCTGCAGGAGCGGCAGCGCCTTGAAGAGCGCCCGCTCGCGCGGTCGGGTGGCGCGGCCGGGGTGCGGCATGATCCACGGCGGCGTGCGCTGGAAGACGTTCAGCTGCCGCACGAGCGGCTGGATGCGCGGGACGACCTGGACGGCGCTCGCGCCCGTCCCGATCACCGCGACGCGCTTGCCCGTCAGGTCGACGCCGTGGTCCCAGCGGGCGGTGTGGAAGGCGGGGCCGTCGAAGTCGCCGGCACCCGGGATGCTCGGGATCGACGGCTCGCAGAGGCCGCCCATGCCGGCTACGAGCACGCGCGCCGTGAGCGCGCCGCGGGAGGTCTCGATGCGCCAGCGTTGAAGCTGCTCGTCCCAGGCGGCGCCGTGCACGTCGGTGTGCGTGCGCACGTAGGGCCGCACCCCGAAGTCGTCGGTCACGCGCTTGAGGTAGGCGCCGATCTCGGGCTGCAGCGGGAACGTCTGCGACCACTCGGCGTTCGGCGCATACGAGAGCGAGTAGAGGTTCGACGGCACGTCGCACTGACAGCCTGGATACGTGTTCTGATGCCAGGTGCCGCCGACGTCGCCGTCGCGCTCGAGCACGACGAAGTCGCGACGGCCAGCATTGAGCAGCGCGATCGCCATCCCGATCCCGCCGAAGCCGCCGCCGGCGATCGCGACGTCGACGTGGCCGGGAACTCGCTCGTTCATCAAGGCCCAGTATGTCCGAGCACGGCTGCGCCTCCGCCACTTCTGCGCAGATTCGTCGCACAACACGGTGATAGCACCGCTGGCCAGTTGATAGCGTCGGCGCTACTGTTCTTCGTGTGAAGCAGCTGATCTTGCGCGTCTCAGACGATCTCCACCGCCGCATCGCCGCCCGCGCCGCACGGGAGGGGAAGAGCGTCAACGCGTGGGCGAACGGCCTGCTCGATGCGACGGTCGACGCCGACGTGGCGGAGGACCGCCAGGCGCGCGCGAACGCAAAGGCCGCCGAGCTGGGCATGCTCGTCATCTACGACGACATCCCCGAGTACGACGAGGAGACGCTGCGGCGGGGCGAGGAAGCGTGGCGAGAGCTTGGTCCGGAGGTCCTGCGGATCCTCAACGAGGATCGGTCGACCGGCCTGTGATCGCGTACGTCGACTCCTCGTTGATCGTGCGCGCCTACCTCGAAGACGAGCAGGGCTCGATCGCCGCGCAGCGCGTGCTGGCTGATCGCTCGATCGCCAAGTACACCGGTCGCTGGACTCGCATCGAGGTCTCAGGCGCGATCGTCCGCGCTGTGCGTGCCGGACGCCCCGCGTTGCGAGACGACATGATGACCAGACTGGACGCCGAGCTGCGCCCCGGCGGCCGCATCGAGGTCATCGCCGCGCCCGACGCCGAGGTCGAGGCCAGGGCGCTCGCCATCGCCCGCGAGCACGGCCTGCGCGCGCTCGACGCGCTGCACGTCGCACTCGCGGCGATCGCGATCCCGAAGCTCGCCGACAAGGGCGAGCCGATCGGGTTCGCGTCGCGCGACGGCGATCAGGCGACGGTCGCCGAATCGCTCGGCTTCGCGGCCGTCTGATCGCGCGGCCCGCCCACGGGCGGGTCCGGCGGCCCGCCGCGCCGCGCCTCGCGCCGCTCGACGATCACCGACGCCAGCGCCGCCGCGACGAGCGCGAGCACGATCACGCCGAGCGACAGCGCGATCGAGGGATGCCACACGTCGACGAGCAGCAGCTTCGCCGCCACGAACGCGAGGATCGCCGCCAGCCCGAGGTTGAGGTAGCGGAAGCGGTCGAGCGCGCCGTCGAGCAGGAAGTAGAGCGACACCATGCCGAGCAGCGAGAACGCGTTCGCCGCGAACACGACGAACGTGTCGCGCGTGATCGCGAAGATCGCCGGGATCGAGTCGATCGCGAACATCACGTCGAACGCGGCGACCATCACGAGCGCCGCGAGCAGCGGCGTCGCCAAGCGCTTGCCGGTGGGGGCAGTCGTGGTCATCCGGTCGCCGTCGTACTCCTCGGCCAGCGGAAGCCAGCGTCGCAGCGCCCGCATGACGAGCGTGTGATCCGGGTCGATCTCCTCGTCGGTCTGCTTCGCGATTCTGATCGCCGTCACGAGCAGCAGCGCGCCGAGCACGTACGTCGTCGCATGGAACGCGTCGAGCGCCGCCGCGCCGACGAGGATGAAGATCGTGCGCAGCACGATCGCGCCGCCGATCCCCCACACGAGCACCTTCAAGCGCAGCGTGTCCGGCACCTTGAAGAAGGTGAAGAGGATCGCGAAGACGAACAGGTTGTCGAGCGACAGCGACTTCTCGATCAGGAAGCCCGCGAGGTACTCGCTGGCGGCGGTGCCGTCCTCGATCAGCGCGACGACGAGCGCGAAGGCGACGCCGATCGCGGTCCACGCGATCGACCAGCCGAGCGCGGTGCGCGTCGACATCTTCTTGCCGCCGTGACCGCGCAGGTCGAGCAGGAGGGCGACGAGGACGAACGCGGCGAGAGCGATCCAGGCGAGCAGCAATGCGGGCTCCTTCGAGAACGGTTGATGTCTCGAAGGTTTGACCCGCCGGCCGTGGTGGCCGACCGGCGCGCCGGGCGCGGCCACCGTAGCGGCCGAGCCGTGCTGACGAACGCGCCGTCTCGCAGGGCTACTTCCCTTCCGAAAGGCGAACGATAGCGACTCAGACGGTCGCCAGCGGCTCGATCCCGTGCGCGCGCATCCCGGCCTCCACCGCGGCGATCACCGTCTCGATCACGGCGACGCGCGCATAGCCCTTCGACTCGGCGGCGATCAGGTGCCACGGCGCCGCCGGCTGGTCGGTGCGCGCGAGCATCTCCTCGATCGCCTCCTCGTACTGCGGGCGCTGCTCGCGGTTCAGCCAGTCCTCCTCCGTCAGCTTCCACTGCCGCAGCGGATCGCGTTCGCGCTTGCGGAAGCGCCGCTCCTGCTCCGCCGCGGAGATCTCGAGCCACAGCTTGACGAGCACGGTGCCGTCGCCGGTCAGCATCCGCTCGAACGCGGCGATGGCCTCGTAGCCACGCTCCCACTCGTCTTGGGTGGCGAGGCCGCGCACGCGCTCGACGAGCACGCGGCCGTACCACGAGCGGTCGAGCACGGCCATGCCGCCCCAGCCGGGCAGCGCCGGCCAGAAGCGCCAGAGGAAGTGATGGCGCTTCTCCGCCTCCGTCGGCGCGGCGAACTGCGTGACGCGCACGTGCCGCGGGTCGAGCGGCGCGACGAGCCGCTTGATCGCGCCGCCCTTGCCTGACGCGTCCCAGCCCTCGAACACGACGCAGAGCGGCGGACCGAGGCGGCCATCCCCGGTGCCGAGGAGGCCCGCCAGCTGCAAGCGCAGCGTGAGCAGGCGACGCTGAGCGGCGGCGAGCCGCGCTTCCGCCTCCTCTCGACCGAGCTTCAGCGTCAGGTCGACGTCGCCGAGCCGTCCGCCGTGCGCCATGGCGGCACGATAGCGCTGACGCCCTCGACGACGAGGAGCGCGAGCGCGACCGGCACGGTCGCCGGCAAGCGGTCGGCGGCGAGGAACACGAGCCCTGCGGCCAGCGCGAAGCACAGCGTCAGCAGCGTGACCCAGTGCCGCGTGCGCGCACGCGTCGCGAGCAGCGCGCCGACGAGCGCCGGCAGGAACAGGTCGGCGTAGCCCATCGTCAGCGGACCCAGCTCGACGCGCTGGAGCTGCGGCAGCGATTCCGCCACGCCGGCGGTGTTGAGCGCGAGCGTCGCCGGCGTGAGGAAGCCGCTGGCGACGAGCACGAGGTCGACGGCGGCGGTCGCCGCGATGCCGAGCCCGAGCCAGCGCGCCGGCGTCACTTCGACGAGCACCGCGCCGAGCACCGTGCAGCTGGCGGCGATCAAGCCGAGCGCGGCGACCTGCCCGGCGATCGAGTCATGGTCGCGCACCGTCAGCACGACCATCGCCACGACGAGTGCGAACGCGAGCGGCCCCGTGCGCGCCGCCGCGATCAGCGCGAGCAGCGGCACGGCGAGCAGCGCGAGCTCCGCGAGCGCGCCCGCGTCGTCGGGCTTCGCGCGCAGCCACAGCACGACGCCGAGCAGCGCCAGCAACGGCACGGCCGCGAACAGCGGATGGCGCAGCGCCCTCAACGAATGCGGCACGCAGCGCACCGCACCCCCGGCGACGAGCGCCGCCTGTGTCACGGAGCCGCCGGCGTACGCCGCGATCAGCTCTCCGCTCACGACGGCTTCAGAGCGCACGAGGGTTCCATAACCCAGATGTGCCCGACCCCGCTTAGAAGAGGGTTAACGAACGAGGAGGGTTTTTGCATGCATCGGCCGTTGAGTACAGTCGGCCTCACCTCCGATGGCCGGCCTGTCCCCCACCCTCTCGCTCGGCCCGCTCCGACTGACCGTCAACGACGCGGTCGGCGTCGCGGCTTTCTACGAGCGCACGATCGGGCTGACCCGCATCGCCGACGCGACCGACGACGATGGCGTCGTGCGACTCGGAGCTGCGGACCCCACCCGCCCCGCCCTCGTCGAGCTCATCGAGGACGCGGCGGCGGCACCCCGCGCGCGCCACTCGTGCGGGCTGTTCCACCTCGCGCTGCTCGTGCCCGACCGCGGCGCGCTCGCGCAGGCGCTGCGCCGGGTTGCGAACGCGGGCTGGCAGCTCGACGGCGCCTCCGATCACCTCGTGAGCGAAGCGCTCTACCTGTCCGATCCCGAGGGCAACGGCATCGAGCTCTACCGCGACCGCCCGCGCGCGGAGTGGCGCCGCGATGCGAGCGGCGAGCTCGCGATGGCGACGCTGCCGCTCGACCTCGAGGAGCTGCTCGCCACCGGGCGGGCGGGCACGGGTCCCGCGCCCGATGTCGGCATGCCGACGGGCACGACGCTCGGCCACGTGCACCTCCAGGTCAGCGACCTCGCCACGGCGGAGGCGTTCTACGTCGACGCGCTCGGCTTCGACGTCACCGTGCGCAGCTACCCGGGCGCGCTGTTCGTGGCGGCCGGGGGCTATCACCACCACCTCGGGCTCAACACGTGGGCGAGCGCCGGCGGCCCGCCCGCCGACCCCGCGGCTCGCGGGCTGCGCGACTTCGCGATCCACTTCGGCGACGCGGACGAGCGCGACCGCGCCACGAGTCGCCTCGCGGAGGCCGGCTACGCCCTGCGCGAGGAGCGCGACGCCGCCGTCGCGACCGATCCGTTCGGGATCTCGGTTCGCCTGAGAGCTTGATCCGCGCATTACGTTCGGCACTACTCTCGTAGGCCGAATGGGATCGCCGAGACACCTGTGGACGGGCGGCTGGCGCGCCGAGTCGGAGCGGGCGCGCGAACGCGAGGAGGGCATCGCCGAGCTGCGGCCCGGCGCGCGGGACAGATCGCAAGGGCGGGCGGGGACCGAGTCCGTCGACCCGGACAGCGGCGCGGCGCGCCATGGCGGTGGCTCGCGCCGCTTCTCGCTGCTGCTCGGGCTGGCGCTGGCCGCAGCCGCGATCGCCGGCGGTGCGTTCGCCGCCGGGATGCTGCTGGAGGGCGGGAGCGACAGCGCCCAGGAGCCGCTGCCGGCGGTCTCCAGCGAGCCGATCAAGCCGCACAGAGGCGAGACGCGCGCCGGCGCGATCTACGCGGCGGCTAGTCCAGCCGTCACCTCGATCCGCACGAACCGCGGCGAGGGCACCGGCTTCCTGATCGACCGCGAGCGCGGCACGCTCGTCACGAACGCCCACGTCATCGACACCGCGACGCACGTGCTGGTGCGCTTCGGCCAGGACGGCGACGCGATCGACGGCGACGTGCTCGGCGTCGATCCCTCAAGCGACCTCGCGGTCGTCTCGATCGACCCCGATCGCGTCCCCAGAGGGGTGAAGGCGCTCAGATTCGCCGACTCGCGCGCGGTCGAGGTGGGCGACCTCGTCGTGGCGATCGGCAACCCGTTCGGGCTCGACCGCACCGCGACCGAGGGGATCGTCTCCGGCCTCGGCCGCTCGATCCAGTCGCCGAACGGCTTCGCGATCGACGACGTGATCCAGACCGACGCGCCGATCAACCCGGGCAACTCGGGCGGCCCGCTGCTCGACGACGCCGCACATGTGGTCGGCGTCAACTCGCAGATCGCGACGGCCGGCGTGGCCGGCAACATCGGCATCGGCTTCGCCGTCCCCTCCAACACGGTGCGCGAGATCGTGCCGCAGCTGGAGCGTGGCGAGGCGATCCGCCGCCCGTGGCTCGGCGTCACCACCACGCCTGCGTCGCCGACGAACCCGGACGGCGCCGAGGTGGCGGAAGTCGCCGACGGCGGGCCCTCCGAGGACGCAGGGGTGCGCAGAGGCGACGTGATCAGGCAGGTCGACGGCGAGCACGTGCAGGATCCCGAGGACGTCGCCGCGGCGATAGGCGACGACAAGCCGGGCGAGGAGGTCGACGTGGTCGTCGAGCGCGACGGCCGCACGCAGACGATCCACGTGACGCTCGGGAAGCGACCCGCGCGCATCCCGTGAGCCCCGCGGTCAGCTTCGGCGCCCCGCTCGTCCTGCTCGCGCTGCTCGCGCTCCCGCTGCTGCTCGCCTGGTACGTCCAGCAGCAGCGCGCGCGGCGTGCCGCCGCCGCGGCGTTCGCGGCGCCGCGGCTGCTGCCCTCGGTCGCGCCGCGCCGCCCGCGCTGGCGCCGCCACCTGCCGATGTTCGCGTTCGCGCTCGCGCTCGCGCTGCTCGTGCTCGCCGCTGCCCGGCCGCAGCGCACGACCGCCGTCGCGGTCGAGCGCGCGTCGATCATCCTCGCGACCGACGTGTCGGGCTCGATGCTCGCAACCGACGTGCCGCCGAGCCGGCTGATCGCCGCCAAGCGCGCTGCGCGCGCGTTCCTCGAGCGCGTCCCGAGAGCGGTCAACGTCGGCGTGCTCGCGTTCAACAACCACGCCACGGTGCTGCAGAGCCCGACGCGCAACCGCGCGGACGCGCGCGCGGCGATCGACCGCATGGCGGTCAGCGGCGGCACCGCGACGGGCGAGGCGATCGCGAGCGCGATGACCGCGCTGCACAACGTCCCGCGCGAGGGCGGCAGACGCCCGCCCGGAGCGATCGTGCTGATCTCCGACGGCACCTCGACATACGGCCGCGACCCGCTCGACGCCGCCCGCCTGGCGGCCAGATCGCGCGTCCCGATCTACACCGTCGCGCTCGGCACCGACCGCGGCACGATCCGCGTCCCGGGCAGAGACGGGCAGGACAGACTCGAGCGCGTCCCGCCCGACCCGGAGGCGCTCGCGGCGATCGCGCGCGCGTCCGGCGGCGAGACCTTCACCGCCGCCACGACCGACGGGCTCGACGCCGTCTACGAGCGGCTCGGCTCGCAGCTCGGCCGCCGCGACGTGCAACGCCAGGTGACGGCGGCGTTCGCGGCCGGCGGCCTCGTCCTGCTGCTCGCCGGCGCGGCGCTGTCGCTGCGCTGGTTCGGGCGACTGATCTAGGAAGACCTGAGAACCGGAAAGGAGCATCCACGTGACCGCAGACCAACCGCGCGACGTACTCGAGGAGGCGCTGCACGAGATCAAGCGCGTGATCGTCGGCCAGGACGCGATGCTCGAGCGTCTGCTCGTCGCGCTGCTCGCCGGCGGCCACGTGCTGCTCGAGGGCGTCCCCGGTCTCGCCAAGACGCTGACGGTCAAGACGCTCGCGCAGGTGCTCGGCGGCACCTTCACGCGCATCCAGTTCACGCCGGACCTCGTGCCGGCGGACCTCGTGGGCACGCGCGTCTACCGCCCCGACACGGGCAGGTTCGAGACCGAGCTGGGCCCCGTGTTCGGCAACTTCCTGCTCGCCGACGAGATCAACCGTGCGCCCGCGAAGGTGCAGTCGGCGCTGCTGGAGGTGATGCAGGAGCAGCAGGTGACGATCGGCGGCGAGACGTTCCCAGTCCCGCACCCGTTCCTCGTGCTCGCGACGCAGAACCCGATCGAGTCGGAGGGCACATACCCGCTGCCGGAGGCGCAGGTCGACCGCTTCCTGATGAAGGTCGTCGTCGACTACCCGACGATGGGCGAGGAGGCGGCTGTCGTCGACCGATCGCTCGGGCGGGCAGCGGAGGTGCGCGAGCGCCTCACGTTGGAGGACCTCGACCGCTTCAGAGCGGCGTGCGAGGCGGTGCTCGTCGACCGCGAGGTGATCGCCTACGCGGTCTCGCTCGCCGACGCGACGCGCCGGCCGGAGCGCTATGGGCTCGAGGACGTCGCCGCCTTCATCGAGTACGGCGCCTCGCCGCGCGGGCCGATCGGGCTCGTGCAGGCGGCGCGCGCGCTGGCGCTGCTGCGCGGGCGCGGCTACGTGGCCGTCGCCGACGTGCGCGACCTCGCACCGGACGTGCTGCGCCACCGCCTCGTGCTGTCCTACGACGCGCTGACGGAGGACGTCACCGCCGACGAGGTCCTCGAGCGCGTGCTCGCCACTGTCGATGAGCCGCCGGCGGACCACCTCGCGCCGGGCGGGCGGGCACGGGTCCCGAGCGCCGCGTAGGAGCCCGTCGCGATGACCGCCCCGCCCGCCCCTCCGCCACTGCGCCCTCCGGCCGGACGCCAGGGACCCGGGCCGCTGCCGCACGGGCTGATCGCCGCGCTCGACCTCGTGATCGCGCGGCGCGCGGCGGGCGCGTTGCCGGGCGACCGCAGAGCGGCCGGGCTCGGCGCCGGCACCGAGCTGGCGCAGCTGCGCCCGTACGAGGTGGGCGACGACGTGCGCCAGATCGACGCGGCGGCGACCGCCCGCACGGGCGAGCCGCACGTGCGGCTGCACGTGCCCGAGCGCACGCTCACGACGTGGATCGTGCTCGACGCCTCGCCGTCGATGGCGTTCGGGACGGCGGACCGCCTGAAATGGGACGTCGCCGAAGGGGCGGCGCTGGTGCTCGGCCGACTCGCGGTGCGGCGGGCCGGGAGTGTGGCGCTGATGACGTTCGGCCTCGGGCGACCGCGACTCGTGCCGCCGCGCGCGTCGAAGCCCGGGGTGGTGGCGCTGCGGCGCGCGCTGGCCGAGGGCTGCGCGGTCGACGGCCGGCCGGACCGGCACGCGTTGGCCGACGCGCTGCGCCGCACCGGCAAGGTCGCGACGCAGGCCGGGCTCGTCGTGGTGATCTCCGACTTCCGCGACCAGGACGACTGGACACGGCCGTTGGGCGCGTTGCGCGCGCGGCATTCGGTGCTGGCGATCGAGGTCGGCGATCCGCGCGAGCAGTCGATCCCCGCCGTCGGACGGCTGTCGCTGGTCGACCCGGAGACGGGCGCGCGCGTGTCGGTCGACACCTCCTCGAGCCGCGTGCGCGAGCGCTTCGCCGCGCTCGAGGGGGAGCGCCGCGCAGGGCTGACGCGCGAGCTGCGCCGGCTGGAGGTCGAGCACGTCGCGCTGTCGACCGCGGGCGACTGGCTTCAGGCGCTGGGGAAGAAGCTGCGATGAGCTTCGACCAGCCGTTGATGCTGCTCGCGCTGCTGCTCGTGCCGCTGGCGCTCGCGGCCCAGGTCGCGTCGCGGAGGCGCGCGCGCAGATATGCGGTGCGCTTCCCCGCCGTCTCCACGCTGACGCTCGCCGCCGGGCGCACGCCCGCGTGGCGACGGGCACTGCCGATCGCACTGCTGCTCGCCTCGATCGCGGCGCTCGCGCTCGCGCTGGCGAAGCCGCAGAAGACGGTGGCGGTGCCGATCGAGCGCGCGTCGATCATGCTCGTGACCGACCACTCGCGCTCGATGCTCGCCGAGGACGTCGAGCCGACCCGGCTGGCGGCGGCGAAGCGGGCGGCGCAGACGTTCCTCGATCAGCTGCCCCCGGGCGTGCGCGTGGGCGTGACGACCTACTCGGACGTGCCCGACGGCACGCAGACGCCGACGCGCGACCACGCACTCGTGCGGCGGATGGTCGAGGCGCAGGTCGCCGACGGCGGCACCGCTACGGGCGACGCGCTCCAGGTCGCGCTCGACACGCTCGAACGCGAGCCGAGAGGCAGCGACGGCAGACTGCCGCCGGCCGCGATCGTGCTGCTGAGCGACGGCACGACGACGACCGGTCGCGACCCGGTGATGGTCGCCCACGCCGCGCGCGAGCTGCGGATGCCGATCTACACGGTCGCGCTCGGCACGCGCGACGCGACCGTGCCGAACCCCGGCTTCGGCCCGCCGCTGCTGTCGGTCCCGCCCGACCCGGAGACGCTGCGCAAGATCGCCGAGGCCTCCGGCGGGCGCGCGTACTCGGCACAGGACGATCAGGAGCTGTCGTCGATCTACGAGACGCTCGGCTCGCAGCTCGGCACGCGCGACGTCAAGCGCGAGGTGACGGCCGCCTTCGCGATCGGCGGCCTCGTCCTGCTGCTCGGCGCCGCCGCGGCGTCTACCCGCTGGGCGGGGCGCTTGCCGTAGTGGCCCGTCCGCGAACGCGGCTCAGTAGCTCTCGCAGGCGGTCCCGTCGTTGTCGGCGTCGTGCTCCGGGTCGGAGCCGGGCGTGACCTCGAACGAGTGGCCGATCTCGCTGCAGTTCATACCGGCGTAGCTGCTGCCGGCGTCGTACGAGTCGTCGTAGCCGCCGGAGTCGACGGCCGGGGTCGCCTCGACGGTCACCGTGTGGGTGCGCACGATGCGTCGGATCTTCACGACGGTGCGCGTTCGCACGACCGGTACCCGCTGCGCGTGCGTCTTGACGACCGTCTGCGTCTCGGTCGTCGTCTTCGTCTCGCTGCCCGAGGCGCCGAGCGCGCCGCCCAGGACCAGCCCGGCGACGCCCACGGCGATCAGCGTGCGACGCCGCTTGCGACGTTCGCCATCCTGCTCCTGCCCTTCAGCCATTGCACTCTCCTCCCGCGCGTTTACGCGCTGGAAGATAGAGCGGTGGCCGGTCGGCGTCGCTAGGTGACCACGGCCCAAGGCTCGACGCGCGAGCTCGCGATGAGGCCGGCGGCCTTGTAGGGGTCCTCCGCCGCGAACGCCTCGGCGTCGGCCGCCTCGCGGAAGGCGATCAGGCCGCCGTGGACGGGCACGCCGATGCCTCCGGCGATCACCAGCCGGTGGTCCGTCCGGTAGCTGCGGATCAGCTCGAGGTGCGCCTCGCGGTGCGGCGCGCGGCGCTCCGTCATGTCCTCGACGTACTCGTAGACGAGCAGGTGCAGCAGCTCTGGCATCGCCGGGAGCCTAGACGGTCGATGCGATGTCGGCGTGGGCATCGCTCCGATCCGGCGATGGGGTAGACCTCGGCCTTCTGCGGCGGCATCATGAGCGTCAGAAATTCTGGTCATCGAAAAGCAGAACGGGGGACTATGTCGAAACTTCGCCACATCACAACGCTCACCGCGAGCATCGTCGGAGCCTCGCTGCTCCTCGCCGCAGGATCGGCCGTGGCCTCAGCCAGGAACCTCTCGGTCAGCAATCAGAACATGAGAGCGACGTGGGCAAGGCTCACGATCGGCGTTTTCAGCCAATGTCCGGTCACACTCGAAGGGTCTTTCCACTCCAGGAGCTTCACCAAGGCCCCGAGGAGCCTAGTCGGTGCCATCACCAGGGCCCTTGTCAACAGGCCGAGCTGCGTCGTGACCGAATTCTCACCGAAGACCGAAACGCTGCCCTGGCACGTTACTTACGAGAGCTTCACCGGTACGCTACCCAACATAAGCGGAATCAACTTCTTACTCAGCAGATTCCGCTTTTTGGTCACGATCGGCGGCTTCTGCACCAATGCTGAATACGGCCAGCCCGTAGACAACATCACCTTGCGAGCGAGCCGAGAAGCCGGCGGAGCCCTCACTACGATCGAACCGGTCGAAGGAAGAAACATCCTGAGACTTGTGAGAGGAGGGCCAACATGCCCCGTCGAAATCAGAATGCAGGGCCCTGAAGGGATCGTCACGCTACTAAACAGCTCGACGGGAATCAGCGTCACTCTAATATAGCTACGTCTTATCTCAGTTATGCAGCGTAGGGACCGCGCACGCGCGGCCCCTACGCTCTGGAGACTGACCAGCGCCAGACGCCGTCCGCGTCCGGTCTGGCGACCAGGTGGTCCTCCACGTCGCCGGCCTCGCTGCCCGCGCAGCCGGTCACGCCGAGGCAGCGAATCCGCACCTCGGCGTCGGAGGCCTCGACGTGCAGGGCGTGCTTGAACAGCGGCGGGTCGTTCCAGTCGAACAGCTCGGAGAAGAGCGACTGCAGCAGCCCGCGCTTGCGCTGCCCGGGCAGCGGGAAGATGCGCTCGGCCGCGCGACGCGTGCGCTCCGTCACGACGACGTCGCGCGCATCGGCCTTGCGCGGCGTGACCCCGATCCGCTGCGCCATGTAGGCCGCCGCCTGCGCGGCCTCGATCTCCAGCCCGCGCGCGAGCGGGATGCGTCGCTCGTAAAGGCGGCTGTAGAGCGAGAGCGAGTCGCCGCGCAGCGGATAGCAGCGGAAGTCCTCCTCGGCCACGCCGTCGAGCGCGACGCGGGGGATCACGTGCGTCGCGTGCATGAACGCCCCGCCGCCGCCGCTCACGAGGTACTGGATCGTGCGCCCCGGCTCGACCTCGACGGGATAGCGCTGGTAGTTGTGGATGTCCCCGCCGATCGCCGCGACGTAGTTGTGCGCGCGCTCGCGCACGACGTCGTCGACGGTCGCCGTCAGCTCGCCCTCGATCGCGCCGGGACGGCGTCTGTTGTCGACGTAGATCGGCTTGCCGGTGATGAGGATCTTCGGCTTCGGCGAGGCGGCCGAGACGCGCCGCAGCCACGCCGCCTGGTCGCGGTCGACCGTGCCGGTGATGCCGGTGTCGATCCCGATCAGCTGCAGCGGCCCGGTGTCGAGCAGCCAGTAGGGCGCCGGCTGACCGGCGGCGGGACGCCCGTCGCGGTGTGCGCGCAGCTCGGTCGCCTTCGCCGGGTCCAGCGACCGCACGCGGCGCCACAGCAGCGCACGCAGGCCGGCGCGGCTGAGCGGGAACGGTCGCGGTGCCTTCGGCACCGTCTCCACACCGCAGAGGTGGAACATGAAGCCGGAGAGCCCGTCGTACCAGTCGTGGTTGCCTGGGATCGCGTAGATCGGCTTGCGGTAGCCGTCGTAGACGTCGTAGAAGCTCTGCTCGTAGGCGTCGGCGCCACCGGCCGGGTAGATCACGTCGCTCGCGATCACCATGAAGTCCGTGCGGTCCGACAGGCGCTTCATCAGCGGCGCGGTGACGTACTGCGACATGTCGCCCTCGCCCGTGTCGCCGACAAGCGCGAACGAGACCCGCGCGAGGTCGGTGCGGTCGATGCGCGGATCGGCGACGCCGAGCGCGGCCATCCAGCGGCGCCGCTCGTCGTTCGTCGGGTCGCCCCCGAGCGCGGCCGCGCGCGCGAGCTTGTCGTTGCGCGAGGCGACCAGCGGGCGCGGGTCCAGCCACGAGAACGGCTTGCGTGGTCTGAACGCTCTCAGCTCGCCGCTCGGCGGGCAGTTCCAGCCCGCGCCGGCGACCGACTCCCGCGAGTTGGTCCCTGCCATGCGGCGACGCTACACGAGCCGCTGGTCGGTGCGGGTCACCTCGTCAGCTGCGAGCGCCGCAGCGCGAGCACGCGGGCAGCCGCCTCGGCGACGCGCGCGCGGACCGCGGGCGAGCGGCGGGCGGCAGCGGTCACCGCGTCGCGCACGAGCGGGAACGAGCCCGCGCCGGTCATCAGCAGCAGGTCGGCACCGGCGACGAGCGCGCGGACGGCGGCGGCGCCGACGGCGCCACCGGTCGTCGCGAGCGACGCGGCGGCCTCGAGCGAGTCGGTCATCGCGACGCCCTCGAAGTCGAGCCGTTCGCGCAGCAGCGCGGTCGCGATCGCATGCGACTGCGAGGCGATGCGGCTGCGATCGAGCGCCGGGTAGCGCGCGTGGCCGAGCATCGCGAGCGGCGCGCCGGCGTCGAAAGCCGCGCTGAACGGCAGCAGGTCGGCGGCGAGCTGAGCGCGCGTGCGGCCGATCCTCGCCGACCCGTCGTCGGTGTTCGTGCGGGCGCCGCCGAGGCCGGGGAAGTGCTTGGCGACCGGCAGCACGCCGGCGCGCAGATAGGCGCCGGTCGCGGCGCGCACCGCCGCCGCCACGGCGGCGGCGCTCCCCGGATAGGCGCGGCTCGCCATCACCGAGCCGGGCGTGCCGGTCGCCACGTCGGCGACCGGGCCGAGCACGACGTTCACGCCGACTCGCCGCAGCACGCGGGCGCTCGCGGCCGCGGCTGCGCGCGCGGCGGCCGGCGTCGCCTGCCCCGCCTGGCCGACGGCGGAGGGCGCGAAGCGCAGCGTGCGGATCGCGCCGCCCTCCTGGTCGAGGCAGACGATCGCGGGCGGGCCAGCGCCCACAGCGCGTCGGACGCTCGCCGTCAGCGCGCGCACCGAGGCGGCCGACGGCGCG
Source organism: uncultured Actinomycetes bacterium (assembly GCA_963770165.1). GTDB lineage: Bacteria > Actinomycetota > Thermoleophilia > Solirubrobacterales > Solirubrobacteraceae > Conexibacter. The sequence continues at coordinate 171,269 of CAVYOK010000002.1, read as the reverse complement.
TTGCCGCCGAACAGGATCACCCCCGCCGCACCACCTTGGCGCAGCGCGCGCAGCACGTAGCCGGGCGGGCTGGCGCCCGGAAACGCGACGATCAGCAGCTCGCCGACCTGGCGGCGCAGCGGCATCCGGGCGACGTCGGCGCGCGCCTGCTCGAGCGCCGTGGGCGGCGCGGCGGCACCGGAGTCCGTCGTCGGAGGCGTCGCGCCTCCGGGATCGTTGCCGCCACCCGCGCCCACGGCCGCACCCGCGACGAGGGCAGCCGCCAGCACCGCGAGCAGCGCGGAACGACGGCGGCGCACCACCGCGGGCGAGGAACGCTGGCCGACCGGCATCGGCGCAGCATCGCAGGCGCGGCGCCCGCAGCGGGCGCGGCCGGTGCCCGGGCGCGTGCCGCTCAACCCGCGTCGCGGTCCGCCGATCACCCGGGGAGATGGCGCGCCGCCTGCTGATGACCGCGTTCGGCTGGAACGACCCGGGCGGCGGGACGACCGTGCCGCGGCTCGCCGCCAAGGAGCTGGCGCGGCGCGGCTGGGAGGTGACCGTCTTCCACGCGGCCGTCAAGCCGGCCGTCGGCCAGCCGGCCTACCACGTCGCGGAGTGGGAGGACGACGGCGTGCGACTCGTCGGCATCCACAACCGCGCGCACGGACTGTGGGACCGGGAGCGGCCGCTGCGCGAGCTCGACGACCCGCCGATCACAGCGGCGTTCGCGGCCGAGCTGGACCGCGCAGCGCCCGACGCCGTTCACTTCCACAACCTCCACAACCTCGGCGCCGCGCTGATCGATCAGACCGCCGCGCGCGGCGTGCCGAGCTGGTTCACGACGCACAACTACTGGCTGATCTGCCCGCGCGCCTACCTGATGACGGGCGACGGGACGATCTGCGCCGGGCCCGGCGACGGGCGCCGCTGCGCGACGTGCACGGGCGGGGCCGCACCCGACGACTACGCGCGGCGGCTCGCCGAGATCCGCGCGCGCGTCTCGCGCGGGGTCACCGGTGTGCTGGCCGTGTCGGAGGCGGTGCGGCGCACGCTGCTGGGCGCCGGCTATCCGGCGGAGATGGTCGACGTCGTGCGGCAGGGGATGCCGCACGACACGGAGATCTGGGAGCGGCTCGGTCGCGATCGGGCGCCCGGTCGCGTCGCCGGCGCGAACGGTCCGCTGACTGTCGCGTTCCTCGGCTCCGCGTATCCGCACAAGGGGCCGCAGCTGCTGGTGGAGGCCGCGCAGCGCGTGCGCGCGCCGATCCGCGTCTTGATCCACGGCGAGGTGCCGGACGTGTTCGCGCCGACGCTGCGGGCATTGGACGCGAGCGGCGTGTGCGAGCTGCGCGGCACGTTCGCGACCGACGAGCTCGAGCACGTGCTCGCCGGTGTCGACGTGGCGGTGCTGCCGTCGATGTGGTGGGACTGCGCGCCACTCGCGGCCGCCGAGTGCCTGGCGGCGCGCGTGCCGCTGGTCGTGCCGCGGCTCGGCGGACTGGCGGAGGCGGTGCGCGACGGTATCGACGGGCTCGTCGTCGACCCGCTGTCGGTCGACGCGCTGGCCACGGCGCTCGAGCGAGTGGCCTCCGAGGACGGCCTGCTGGAGCGGCTGCAGGCGGCGATCGAGCCGCCGCACCCGTTCGCGACGTACGTGGACGAGCTGGAGGCGTACTACGCCGGCGAGCGGCCGGGGCAGCCGGCCGACGCGCGCGAGCCCGCCCCCGCGCGCCCGCCTGCTGCCGCCCCGCGCGAGCCCGCCCCCTCCGCCCCACTCGCGATCCTCGCCGAGGGCGAGCTGCCAGTCGACCTCGGCGGCGCGCGCGTGCAGCGGCTGGGCACGAGCGACCCGCCGCTCCCCCACGCCGCCGACGTCGAGCTGCGCGCCACCTGGCCGCCGGCGACGCGCGCGGCGAGCAGCGGGCGACTCGTGATCGTGCAACCGCCCGGCGCGGTGCCGGCCGCTGCGCTGCCGCCGTTCGACGAGCTGTGGACCGGCTTCCCGCCGGACGCGGCGGCGCTCCTGCGCGCGCTCGCCGCGCGCCCCCCGCGCGCCGCCGACCCGGCCGTCGCCGAGCCGTGGCCGCTTGCCGAGCAGGTCGAGCTGCGCGTGCTGGCGACGCCGGCGTGGCGTGGTGCCGACCGGCTCGCGGTGCTGCTCGCACAGTGGTGCACGGCGACGGCGCCGGCCACGAGCGCATGCCTGTACCTGCTCGCCGACCCTGCCGTCGACGGCGAGCCGGCGGTGATCGAGCAGCGCGTGCTCGCGGCATGCGCGGCAAGCGGCGCCGACCTCGACGCCGCCGCCGACGTGACCGTGCTGCTCGAGCCGACGACGGCGGAGCGCGACGCACGCCTGCACGCCGCGACGCACGCGTACGTCCCGCTTCACCGCGCCTGTGCGGGCCACGAGCGGATCGCCCGGGCGACCGGCAGTGCCGTGCTGCCGCTCGACGGCCACGCACTCGCCGACCTCCTCACGCAGCTCGCGTCCGCGGCGCCCATCCCCGCCTGACCGCCGCGCGCCCCGGCCGGAAGGATGACCGGGGCGCCTGGCGGGTGCGGGATGTGAACCCGGCTTCATCCTCTCCGCCCCGTCGGACGGGCACACGCTTCGCGCCAACGGCACGGCAGATCTGCACCAACTCTATGGACGGCTGCCCGCCGGTGGCGATGAGCGCCATACCGTGCCCGCGGTGAGACGGTCAGTTCGCATTGGCCGCCCGCTGCCGGGCGCAAGCCGTGCTCGTTCATCGCCGGAGAAATGGACCGGCTGGATCCTCGCGCCGAAAGGCCACGGCGCTGACTGGCAGCGGGTCTTCCGCGCGGGTCCGGAGGACCGGGACGCGATCTGGGCGGAGATCGCTCAGGCGGTGCGGCGAGCTCCAGTGGCCACAGTGCGTGATCGCGGCCACCACGGAACCGTGTGCGGAGTCGCCGTCACGATCACCGTGAACTTGCGCACCGCAGTCGTCATGACCGCATGGCACTATGGTTCGACGAGCTCGGTACCACGCCTCGTGACGGCATATCCGACGAGCTGAACCACCGCCATGCCATCCGCCAGAACGATCTCCGCATTCGATCTCGTCGAGCTGACCGAGTCGGTCGATGACGCGCCCGCAGGTGCCCGCGGAGCCGTGCTCGAGCTGACTGACGCGACGACCGCGATGGTCGAGGTCACCGCACCGCAGCTGGACGCGGCAGAGCGCATCGTGTTCGCGCCGCTGTCGTCGCTGCGCCGCGTCGCCTGAGCAGCCACTCAAGCCTCGCGGCGGCGTGCCGATCCAGCAGGTGTGGAGCCGCTTGTCAGCTGCGTGATCTGTGCGTACGAGTACGGCGCGTACGTGGAGGCGGCGGTGCGCTCGGCGCTGGAGCAGAGGGGGTTGCCCGGCGGCAGGGACGCGCTCGAGCTGATCGTCGTCGACGACGGCTCGACCGACGAGACGCCGCAGGTCCTCGCCTCGTTCGGCGACGCGATCACGGTCATCCGGCAGCAGAACGAGGGACCGGCCGTCGCGACGAGCTGCGCGATCGCGCGCGCCCGCGGCCGCTACGTCTCGCTGCTCGACGCCGACGACGTGTGGCTGCCGGACAAGCTCGCGCGCCAGCTCGCGATCCTCGAGGCGAACCCGGCGGTCGGGCTCGTGCACGGCGACCTGGAGGTGATCGACGGCGACGGCCGCCTCACGCGTCCCTCGAAGTTCGACTGGTACGGCGAGCTGCCCGTCGTCGGCCGCGCGCTCGGCCGCCTGCTGTCCCAGAACGAAGCGACCACGTCGTCGATCACGCTCCGCACGGACCTCGCCAAGGCGATCCCGCCGGCGCCCGCGTGGGCCTGGTGCCGCGACTGGTGGCTGGCCGCGCACGTCGCCGCGACGCACGAGCTCGACGCGCTGCGCGAGCCGGTCGCGCGGTACCGCATCCACGGCGACAACGTCAGCGCGCAGGACGTCGACTCCGAGCGCATGGTCCGCCTGTGGGAGCGCGACCTGAGAGTCCGCCGCATCTTCCTGCGGGAGCTCGACCTGACGAACGCGACGCTCGACGAGCTGGCGCTCGCGTGGGCGCGCTTCGCCGGCTTCCTCGCGAAGGTCGCGGAGGTGCGTGGGATCCCGCAGGCGCAGGTCGTGCCGGTGTCCGACGACGACCGCGGCGCGGCCGGGGAGCTGCGCGCGCACGCGCAGGAGCTGCTCGACGCCGACCCGGCCGCTGCCGGCCGCGCCGCCGTGAAGGCGATGGCGGCCGACCCGTTCGCGCCGTCGAGCGCGCGGCTGTTCGAGACCGCGCGGGGACGCCGCGGCGCCGACCGCGCGCCGACGGACGGCGAGCGCACGCGCGCGTTCGCGGAGCTGACCGCCGCGGTCGCGGCGAGCGACCCGGCGGTCCGCCGCCGCCACGCCGCCCGCGCGCTCGTGCTCGACCCGAAGGACGACCACGCCCGCGCGCTCGCCGAGCCGGACGCGCGGCTTGCGCCGCCGACGCCGACGGACGCCGAGCAGCGCGCGCGCTTCCACGGGGCGGGCGGGAGCGGTCGAGCGCTCGACGGCGCGCGCGCGTTCGTCGCCGTCGCCGATGCCGACGAGCTGACCGCGCGACCGGAGCTGCTGCGGGCATGGAGCGCCGCGTTCGCGCCGGACGACGACGCGACGCTCGCGATCGCGACCGCAGACGAGGACCTCGAAGCCGTGCATGCACGGCTCGCGCAGGCGTTGAGCGCAGCCGGCCTGGGCACAGACACCGAGCACGACCTCGCGCTCGTGCTGGCACAGACCGGCACGCCGATCGAGATCGCGCTCGCGCGCGAGGCGCATGCGGTGCTCGCCGACCGCCCTGCCGAGCGCGCGCTCGCCGGCCACCCACGCGTCGGCACCGGCGCCACCGGCGTTGGCGCGCTGCGTGCGCTCGGCGAGCGGCGGTGGTCGCACGACGGCTTCGGCTCACCGCTGACGCTGGCGATCACGATCTGCCCGCAGCGCTGGGACGGCGCCGAGCGCTGGGGCGACACGCACTTCGCGCGCGCGCTCGCCGACGAGCTGCAGCGCCGCGGCCACGTCGCCCGCATCGAGGTCGTGGCCGAGTGGGACGCGCCGGATCGATCCCCGGCCGACGTGACGATCCATCTGCGCGGGCTGTGGCCGTACGTGCCGCGGCGCACCGGCGATGAGCTGAGCGTCCTCTGGAACATCAGCCACCCGGACCTCGTCACCCCCGCCGAGCAGGACGCGTTCGACCTCGTCCTCACGCCGTCCGCTCGACACGCCGAGCAGCTCGCGGCCCGCACGAGCACGCCCGTGCACGTGCTGGAGCAGGCGACCGACCCGACCGTCTTCTTCCCGCAGCACGACCCGGCGCACGCGCGCGAGCTCGTGTTCGTCGGCAACTCGCGCGGGATCTTCCGCCCGATCCTGCGCGACCTGCTGGCCGGGCCGGTGGGCGGGGCCTGGCCGGACCGGCTTCCGGACCTCACCGTGTGGGGCCAGGGTTGGCACGGCGTGCTGCCCGACGAGCTGCTCGCAGGCCGGCACCTCCCCAATGACCAGGTGCGGCGCGCCTACGCCTCTGCCGCGATCGTGCTCAACGACCACTGGGACGACATGCGCGCGCAGGGGATCGTCTCCAACCGCGTGTACGACGCGCTCGCCTGCGGCGCGCTCGTCGTCAGCGACCATCTGCCGGAGATCGATCGGCGCTTCGGCGACGCGGTCGTCACGTACCGCACGTCGGAAGAGCTGCGCGCGAGCGTCGAGCGGCTGCTTGCGGATCCGGCCGAGCGGGCGGAGCGCGCCGCCCGCGGCCGCGCCGAGGTGCTCGCGCGCCACACCTTCCGCCACCGGGTGGGCGCGCTGCTCGCGTCCATCGCCCCGCTCAAGACCGCGTCGGCCCGTCCGATCCTCTGCACATGAGCTCCACCACGGACGCCGGCCTCGCCGTCGGCTGGCGCGAGCAGGCGCTCGCCGCGCTCGAGGACGGCCGCACCGCGGAGGCGCGCGAGTGGCTGCGCCAGGCGGTCGCGGAGACGACCGAGCTCGAGTGGCTCAACGACCTCGCCGTGCTCACGCACCAGCTCGGCAGATCGGACGAGGCGGAGGCGCTGCTGCGCGCCGCGCTCGCGATCGACCCTGAGCGCGCCGACGCGGCCGAGAACCTCGCCGCGCTCGCACAGGCTGCCGATGAGCTGGCGAGCGGCGAGGCGCGCGCAAGCGTCCGCTGGCGCCGCTCGCAGACGCTCGGCGGGCCCGACCCGGGCATGTACGAGCGCGCCTTCCCCGGCATGCCGCGCCCGGACATCATCAGCGAGCACACCTCGCGCTACGCCTACGCGCTCTCGCTCGTCGGCGGCAAGCAGGTGCTCGACCTCGGCTGCGGAACCGGCTACGGCTCCGAGATGCTGTCGTGGTCGGCCGCCTCGGTGCGCGGCTTCGACCTGTGGGAGCCCGGCCCGGACGAGCACCCACGCTGGCCGGGTGTCGCCGCCTTGAACTACGGCCACGACCTCTGCGAGCAGCCGCTGCCGCCGGCCGACCTGGCGGTGATGTTCGAGGTGATCGAGCACCTGCCCGACGCGCCGCGCGCGCTCGCGATCGCGTTCGGCGCGGTCGGCGAGCTCGTCGGCTCGTTCCCGAACCCCGTCTACCACGGCTCGTGGATGAACCAGTACCACGTCAACGACTGGTCGCTGGAGCGCTTCGAGCAGGAGCTGGACGCCGCCGCGCGCGCAAGCGGGCGCTTCGCCGGCGTCGAGCTGACGCACCACCACCAGGCGTTGAGAAGTCCGTTGCTCGCAGCCGGGCGCGACCCGGAGTCCTCGTACTGGGTCGTCCACGCGAAGGGCGTCGCGCGGTGAGCAACCCGACCGCGATCCCGGTCGAGGATCCGGCCATCGTCACGGTCGAGAACAGCGTCCCGCGCGCGATCGGCGTCGGCCCCGACACGCCGCTGCGCGACTACTGGGCGGCACGCGCGCACCAGCACACGCAGGACCGCTACCTCGGCATCAAGATGTCGAAGTTCCCCGAGGACCTGCGTGTCTACGAGCACCTGATGTGGGTCGCCGCGCCCGACACGATCGTCGAGCTGGGCGCGCAGTCGGGCGCCAGCACGCTGTGGCTTCGCGACCGCCTGCGCACGCTGCACGCCTACGGCGCGCTGGCAGCGCCGCCGCGGGTGATCGCGGTCGACATCGACCTCGACGCGGCGCGCCACAACGTCGCGCTGCGCGACCCGCAGTGGGCCGACAGCATCGCCTTCGTCGAAGGCGACGTGTGCGACCCCGCGGTCCGCGCCGAGGTCGGAACGCATCTCCGCCCCGGCGCGGTCTGCATGGTGATCGAGGACTCCGCGCACGTCTACGCGACGACGCAGGCGGCGCTGGAGCTGTACAGCGACCTGGTCGCGCCCGGCGGCTTCTTCGTCGTCGAGGACGGCTGCGTCGACGTGCCGTGGATGAGGATCAAGGACGACTGGCCCGAGGGCGTCCTGCCCGCGCTGAACGAGTGGCTCGCGACGCCGCAGGGCTCCGCCTTCCGCATACGCCGCGACCTCGAGGTCTACGGCGTCAGCTGCCACCCATCGGGCTTCCTGCAGCGGGTCGGCTGACCCGCCAGACGCGCCGGGCGGCCGGCTCCTCCACCGCCAGCTCGCGCAGGTTGCGCCACGCGCGGCCGGCGAGCAACAGCACCATCCCGGCCGCGAGCGCGATGCCGCCCACGTCGAGCCCCGCCCCCGCGCCTGCGCGCCGCCGCGCACGCGTGGCTGTGGTTCCTCGACGGCGCGCTGCTCGACTGGCTCGCCCACCGCGACCTCTCGCGCACCGAGCTGCGCGACTTCCTGCTCGGCACGCTCGGCGGCGCCCTGAGCGCGGCCGGCGCCGAGGCGCTATCGCCAGTCAGCCGGTCGCAGCACGCGCAACCCGGGGATTCGCTCGAAGTACCGGATGTTGCGGGTCAGGAGCGGTAGCTCGGCGTCGAGGCACAGGCCCGCCTGGAGGGCAACGCGGACGTCGATGCCGCGCCCCTCGCCGCGCAGCCGCGCAAGCGTTTCGCCGCCGAGCAGACCGCCGCGCGGCGTGAGCGCCAGCGTCGGCGCGTCGAGCAGCGCCTGTACAGGACGCGGGTCGAGGCGATGCGCGGCGCCGAGCGCCAGCTCGAACGCGCTCACCGCGGTGACGCGGTAGCCGCCGCGGCCGAGCCGCGCGAGCAGCTCGGCACCGGGTCCCTTCCCCCGGAGATAGTCGACGAGGACGTCCGTGTCTACGACCGGGCTTTCGGCCACGTCGCCCACGCGCCTCTCAGCTCGGCCTCGAATCGGCGTGCGTCAGCGGAGCTCCACGCGCCGCGCGCGGCCGCGAACGCATTGTCAGCCGACGTCGCGTCGTCGTCGCGTTCGAGGTACTCGCGCAGCGCCTCCTCGACGATCGACGAGAAGCCGCGCACGCCGCGCTCCGCCGCGCGCGCCCGCAGACGACGGTAGATCGGATCGGACAGCTCGACGGTCGTGCGCATGCTCAGACACTATCAGCACATGCATGCATGTCTAAATGCCATATATATGACCTGCTAGTATGTATTGCTGTATGCGCACGACCCTGAATCTCGACGACGACCTGCTGCGGGATGCGAAGCGGCTCGCCGCTGCGCGCGGCACGACGCTGACCGCGCTGATGGAAGACGCGCTGCGGATCCACGTGCGGCGGGTGGAGAAGCCGGAGTCACGCAAGCGCCGCAAGCTGCCGACGTTCGGCGTGCCAGGCGAGGGCTTCATGCCCGGGGTCGACATCAGCAACAACGCCGCGGTGCGCGACCTGATGGACGAGGGTGTGCCGCTGCACAAGCTGCGATGATCCTCTGCGACGTCAACGTCCTCGTCTATGCGTACCGCACCGAGGCCCCCGAGCACAAGCGCTACTCCGCCTGGCTCAACGAGACGACCGCCTCCGACCAGGCGTACGGGATCAGCGAGCTCGTACTCAGTAGATTCTTGCGGATCGTGACCCATCGTCGCGGGATGACGACGCCCGCTCCGTTGGAGTCGGCGCTCGGCTTTGCTGCCGCACTGCGCGAGCGACCCAACGCGGTGCCACTCTCGCCCGGGCCGCGCCATTGGACAATCTTCGAGCGCCTCTGCCGTGAAGCCGGCGCGACGGGCAACCTCGTCCCCGACGCCTACCTCGCGGCGTTGGCGATCGAACGCGGTGCCGAGCTGGCCACCGCCGACGCCGACTTCGCGCGCTTCCCCGGCGTCCGCTGGCGCCACCCGCTCGCGGCCTGACCGCGCGGCCTAGCCCAGCTTCCCCGCCGCCCAGCACTGGGCGGCGCCGCGACAGCTTGCCATCGCCGCCAGCTGGCCGCTGAGCTTCGCGAGCCGCTCGGGCGAGGCCTCGTCGGCGAGGTTGCGCAGCTGGAACGGGTCGCTCGCGAGCTCGTACAGCTCGCGTTCGCCGTCCGCGTACTCGACGTACAGCTCGTCGCGCGAGCGCAGCGCCTCGTACGACGGCGGGTTGCCGGAGCCGGCCGGCGGCGCGTCCGGATCGCCGAACGCGGCGACGTTGCCGTGGTGCTCGACCAGCACCGCGTCGCGCCAGTCAGCCGCGGCCGCGGACGCCGCCGCGTCTGCATGCAGCAGCGGCACGAGGCTGCGCCCGTCGGCGTACGGCGGCGGCGGCGCGCCCGCCAGCTCGGCGAACGTCGGGCACAGGTCCACGTTCTCCGTCATCGCGTCGACCGTCCGCCCCGCCGCGACGCCCGGCCCGGTGACGATCAGCGGCACGCGCACGTCGGGGTCGTACGCGGTCAGCTTCCCCGGCGTGAGCCGGTGCTGACCGAGGTGGAACCCGTTGTCCGAGCTGAACACGATGTACGTGTTGCGGGCGATCCCGAGCGCGCGCAGCCGTCTCCGCAGTCGGCCGATCGTGCGGTCGACCGCCTGCACCGCGCGCACGCGGTCGCGGAACGTCTCGTCGATGCGCGCCTCCTGCGCGTCGGACAGCGGCGCGTGGCCGCGCAGCCACGCCGGCTTGTCGCTCATGTCCCCCTCGTCGAACGACGGGTCGCGCGGTGCGGTCAGCGTGGGAAAGCGGGGCGCGTCGCGCGGGGCCGGGATCGCCGGGGAGTGCGGCGCGAACGTCCACAGGTTGAGCATGAACGGCGACCCCGCGGCGACCGACGATCGCATGAAGCCGAGCCCCTCCCGCGCAAGCACGTTCGTGAGGTAGTCGCGCGCGGTGAAGCCGTGGCGCACCACGCGCACCGTGCGCGCGAGGCGGTAGTTGAAGCCCCGGTAGCCGTTGCCGGTGACGGTCCAGTCGGTCCAGCCGGGCGGCACGTACGGCCTGCCGGCGGCCGTGCGGACGCGCCCGGGCGAGTACTGGTTGAGGTACTTGCCCATCAGCGCGGTGCGGTAGCCGACGCCCTGCAGGCTCGTCGCGTACGTCACCTGCTCCAGGCCGCGCGCCTGGAACGCGAGGAAGCCGCCGTCGGCGCCGGTGTTGCGGAAGATGCCGGTGTTGTGCGGGTACTGCCCGGTGAGGATCGACGCGCGCGACGGGCAGCAGAGGGAGTCGGTCACGAAGTAGTTGGAGAACGTGGTGCCGCGCTGCTGCAGACGCCGCAGGTTCGGCATGTAGGGCAGCAGGTCCGTCGAGAGGTCGTCGGTCAGCACGAAGACGATGTTCGGCTGCGGCGGCGTGAACGGATCGACGAGCGCGCGCACCACGCGACCGAGCGCGCGCGTCGTGCGCACGGCGGCGCGCACGCCCGCTTCGACGGTGGGCGCATCCTGGCGCGACGTCTGCTGATGTGCGGTGGGACGGGGGCTCGCAAGCGCGGACGCAGTCGCCGTCGCGCACGCGAGCGCGACGAGCAGCGCGACACCGACCCCGGCGACCCACCCCGATCGCCGTCGGAGCATCGCGCATGGATAGCAGCTCCGGCGCCTCAAGTGGCGCGCGGCTCGACCGATGACCGGGGAGATCGCATGAGCACGCTCGTCGCCGATCCGCCCCTGCACGACGCGTTGGCGGCCGCCACCGCGGCCGAGCGCGAGGCGCTGCGCGGCCGCTTCCTGCAGCTGGTGCTGGAGGCGCAGCGCACCGTCCTGCCGGACAACCTCGATCCGCTCTTCCATCCGTGGGGGCATGCGCTGCCGGACTCCACCCGTGCCGGCGAGCGACTCGCGGAGCAGCTGGAGATCCTCGATCGCTGCACGACGCTGTGGCGCCGTCTCGGCGACGAGCACAGCCGCGAGCTGTTCCTGCGCTTCCTCGCCTACAGAGCGCTCGGGCCGGCGCACATGCGCCTGCAGTACGACGCGCTCGACTACCGCCGCGCCGTGATCGAGCTGTCGGCCAAGGCGATCGCGGAGGCCGGCACGCTCGGCGTGCCGGGCCTGCCGCTCGAGTGGCAGTTCCACCTGTACGACCTCGCGCCCGCCGGCTACCCGCTGTACGTGATCGGCCAGCAGCTGCCACTCGCCTCGACCTTCGTGCTGTCGCAGTACGCCTACCGCGAGCTCGACGTGGGCGCCTTCCCGCGGCCCGGCGACATCGCGCTCGACGTCGGCGGCTGCTGGGGCGACACCGCCCTGTGGCTCGCCCATCACGTCGGTGAGCACGGCCAGGTGCACACGTTCGAGCCGACGCCGCGCAATCGCGCGCTGCTGGAGCGCAACCTCGGGCTGAACGCGAACGTCGCGCCGCGCGTGACCGTGTGGGAGGACCCGCTCGGGCCAGTCGCGGGCGAGACGGTGTGGATGCGCGACTCGGTCTCAGCCGGCGCGCAGACGCAGGCGCAGCTGCCCGATGTCGACCCGCACGGCCGCGAGGCGGTCGAGCTGCGCACCGAGACGATCGACGCGCTCGTCGCACGCGGTGACCTGCCGCGCGTCGACTTCCTCAAGATCGACGTCGAGGGCGCCGACCTCGGCGTGCTGCAGGGCGCGACGCAGACGCTGGCCGAGCAGCGTCCGCGGCTCGCCCTCGCGTGCTACCACAACCCCGACGACCTCGTCCGCATCCCGGACCTGATCGCCGAGCTCGGGCTCGCGTATCGCTGGTACATGCAGTGCTCGACGATGACGCCCGTCGACACGGTGCTGTTCGGCGTGCCGGTCGTGCCCGCACGCTGACGCGGCGGCGCTCAGCCAGCGGCGCCGGCGGCGATCGCGGCAAGCTCGCGCGGGCGCAGGAAGACGTGCAGCTCGCCATCGGCGATGCCGGCGAGCGCGCCCTTCCTCATGCGCACACGCGCCCCCGTCAGGTCGAAGACGGCCTGCGCGACGTCGGGGTTGTGCCCCACCATCAGCACGTCTCTGCCGAAGCCGGCCGCAAGCCGCTCGGGGTCGAACTGCCCGCCGCCCAGCTGCGGCGCGATCTGCACCTCCAGGCCGAGCGGCTCGCAGGCGATCAGCGCCGTGTCGCGCGCGCGCACGCGCGGACTCGCCAGGCACGCGTCGAGCGGGACGCCGAGCGCCTTCAGCGCGAGGCCGGCGGCACGTGCCTGCGCGCGCCCCTTCTCCGTCAGCGGCCGCTCGGCGTCGGGGCGTCCGTTCGCGTCCTCCGCGTCGGCGTGGCGCAGCAGCCAGATCATCAGGCGGTGGCCCTGGCCTCGGTGGTCAACTCCGTCCGGCGTGCCGGGTCTTGGAACGGCGCTGGATCGCGCAGATACGAGGCGATCACGTCGAGCTCGCGGTCGCTCGCGGCGCCGCGCAAGCCCTCGACGCTGTCAGCGTCGAACGTCAGCAGCGAGATCAGTCGCACGCCCGCCGCCTCCGCGCGCCTGCGCGCCTCGGCGCCGCGCTCGAGGAACACAACAACCGCCTCGGCGCGCACTTCCTCCACCCCGCGTCGCTTCAGCTCGAGCTCCAGCTGGCGCAGCGCGATCTCCTTCGAGTCGAAGCCCGTCACGAGGTCGTCGACGAGCGCGACGCGATCGCCGGGCGCGAACGCGCCCTCGACGAGTCGGTGGCTGCCGTAGGACTCCGCGGCCGCGCCCTCCGCCAGGTCTTCCACGCGCCGCACGCCCGGCAGCTTGCGCGTGTAGCCCATCGGCAGTCCGAGTCGGTAGGCGAAGCCGGCCGCGAACGGCACGCCGGCGGCCGCGAGTCCGACGAGCTGCGTCGCCTGCGGCAGCTCCTCGCGCACCAGCTCGGCGCCGGCGTCGACGAGGAAGCGGAACAGTTCGGGGTCCGCCGGCGCATCGCGGAAGTTCACGTAGAACGGGCTCCACGCACCCGACATCAGCTCCCAGCCGTCGGGCTTGTCGCGCAGCCACGTGCGCACGATGCCCGCCGCGTAGAGGCGCCGGATCAGCTCGTCGGCCAGCTCGCGCTTGCGCTCGCCCCAGCTCACGCGGCGAGCCTATCGCGACGTCGACGTGGCAGCATCCGCGCGGATGCTGTGGATCGTGCTGACGGTGATCGTCGCGACCGCCGTCGGCGTGGCCGTCGAGCGGCGCGACAACGCGCTCGCGCATCGACTGCGGTTCGCGGTGCTGCAGCTGATGCTGTGGGTGCTCGTTCCGTTCGTCGCGTACGTCAACATCGCGCGCGCGCACCTGTCGCTCGATGCGACGCTGTCGATCGCAATCGCGGCCGGCGCGATCATGGTCGCCGGCGTGATCATGTGGCGGCTCGCGCGCGGCCCGTTCGCGTTGCCGAGTGCGAGCACCGGCGCGGCGGTCGTGACGACGATCCAGGCGAACACTGCCTACTTCGGCCTGCCGCTGATCGCCGCGCTGTTCTCGGACGCTGAGCTGTCGCAGGCGGTCGCCTACGACGGGCTCGTGTCGCTGCCGCTGTTCGTGATCGGCAGCTACAGCGTCGGCGCTCGCCTGGGACAGGCGCGCGCGGCCGGGCTGCGCGCGCAGCTGCGCGCCGGCCTGCTGCGCAACCCGGTGCTGTGGGCGGTGGTCGCCGCGCTGCTCGTGCCGGAGACGTGGGCGCCGGAGTGGCTTGTGACGCCGTCGCACGTCGCTGTCTACGCGCTGCTGCCGCTCGGCTTCTTCGTCGTCGGCGTGACGCTGGGCGACGAGGCGAACGACGGGACGCTGCGGATCCCGCCGCCGCTGACGCCGCCGATCGCGGCGGTCGCGCTGCTGCGGATGGCGTTCGTCCCGCTCGTGCTGCTCGTCGTCGGGCTGCTGTGGCTCGACGTGCCCGCGCCGTTCTACCTGATGGCCGCGATGCCGGTCGGCGTCAACACGGTCCTCGTCGGGCACGCAACCGGGCTCGACCTGCGGCTCACCGCGTCGGCGATCGCATGGACGACCGTGATCGCGCTCGCCGGCGTGCTCGTGCTCACGCTCGTGCGCGCGGTCGGTTGATGCCGCCGCGGGTGATAGAAGGGCAGCTGTGGCACTGAAGAAGTCCGATCTCTACCGCTCGCTGTGGCAGAGCTGCGACGAGCTGCGAGGAGGCATGGACGCCTCGCAGTACAAGGACTACATCCTCACACTGCTGTTTGTGAAGTACGTCTCGGACAAGGCGAAGTCCGATCCGACAAGCCTGATCGAGGTCCCGGTCGGCGGCTCGTTCGACGACATGGTGGCGCTCAAGGGCGACAAGGAGATCGGGGATCGCATCAACAAGATCGTCGGCAGGCTCGCCGAGGCGAACGACCTGCGCAACGTGATCGATCTCGCCGACTTCAACGACGAGGAGAAGCTCGGCAGAGGCAAGGAGATGCAGGACCGGCTGAGCAAGCTGATCGCGATCTTCCACGATCTCGACTTCCGTGGGAGCCGCGCCGGCGGCGACGACCTGCTCGGCGACGCGTACGAGTACCTGATGCGGCACTTCGCTACCGAGTCGGGCAAGTCGAAGGGCCAGTTCTACACGCCGGCCGAGGTCTCGCGCGTGATGGCGAGAATCGTGGGCATCGGTCCTGAGACGCGTCAGGACGACACCGTGTACGACCCCACATGCGGATCCGGGTCGCTGCTGCTCAAGGTGTGGGACGAGGCGCCACGCGGCATCACGATCTACGGCCAGGAGAAGGACAACGCGACCTGGGCGCTGTCGCTGATGAACATGATTCTCCACGAGAGCGCGGATGCGGACATCCGCAAGGGCGACACGCTCAGTAGCCCGCAGCACGTGACGGACGGCGGCGCGCTGCAGACGTTCGACTTCGCCGTCGCGAATCCGCCATTCTCGGTGAAGTCTTGGAGCAACGGCCTCGAGCAGGAGCACGGGCGCTTCGCGTACGGACACCCACCCGAGAAAAACGGCGATTACGCGTTCCTGCTGCACATCCTCACGTCGCTCAAGAGCGCCGGCAAGGCAGCCGTGATCCTCCCGCATGGCGTGCTCTTCCGCGGTCACGCCGAGGCGGCGATCCGACGCCGGCTGCTTGAGCACGGCTTCATGAAGGGCGTGATCGGGCTCCCACCGAACCTCTTCTACGGAACCTCGATCCCAGCCTGCATCGTCGTGCTCGACAAGGAGCATGCGCACGGCCGCAGAGGCGTCTTCATGATCGACGCCGCGACGGGTTTTATGAAGGACGGCGCGAAGAACCGACTGCGCAGCCAGGACATCCACAAGATCGTCGACGTCTTCAACAAGCGCATGGAGGTCGAGCGCTACTCGCGCATGGTTCCGCTCGCCGAGATCGCAAGCGAAGCCAACGACTACAACCTCAACATTTCGCGCTACATCGACTCGTCCGAGCCCGAGGACGTCCAAGACCTCCACGCCCATCTCCACGGCGGGATCCCGGAGCGCGACATCGACGCGTTGCGCCCTCACTGGGATGCCTTCCCGTCGTTGCGCGGGGCGCTCTTCAGCGTCAACCGCCCCGGCTACTACGAGCTCGCCATCGAGCTGTCGGCGGTCCGGCAGACCGTGCTCGACTCGGCCGAGTTCCAGCGGTTCTCGGCCGACGTCGACGACCGGATCGCGCGGTGGTACGCGGCTCACCGCGACGCGCTGGCGTCGATCTCACCGAAGACGCAGCCAGGCGAGCTGATCGCCACGCTCGGCGACGACCTGCTGGAGCGTTTCAAGGCGGTGCCGCTGCTCGACGAGTACGACGTCTACGAGCAGCTCCTCAGCTACTGGCACGAGACGATGCACGACGATGTGTTCCTGCTCATGCGCGAGGGCTGGATCGAGGCCGCCAGGCCGCGTACCGCGATCGAGGACAAGGACCGCAAGCTCGTAGAGACGCCAGACCTCGTAGTGGGCACAGGCAGAAAGGCGGCCAAGCTGAAGACGGACCTGATCCCGCCGGCTCTCGTCGTCGCTCGCTACTTCCCCGACGAGGCCGCCGAGCTGGAGGAGCTGCGGACGGCGGCCGACGAAGCGGCCCGCATCACCGAGGAGTACATCGAGGAGCACGCCGTTGAGGACGGCGTGTTGTGGGAGGCGGTCGAGGACGGACGACTCACGAACGTGCTCGCAAGAGCTCGACTCAAGGCTGCCCGGATGGAGGGATTGGACCCCGACGAGGTCGCCGCGTTGGAGCACGTCGTCTCGCTGTTCCAGGCGGAGTCCACGACCAAGAAGGCGATGCGGGACGCTCATGCCGCGCTCAACCTCGCGACGCTCGAGCAGTACGGCGAGCTGAGCGAGAGTGAGATCAAGGCGCTGGTGCTCGACGACAAGTGGAGAGCCACGGTTTCGCGCCGCGTCGTGGACATGCTGACCTCGCGCGTACTTGACCTGGTGGCGCGCCTTCGCGAGCTTGGCGAGCGGTATGACGAGACGGTGGGCGACCTCGAGGCGAGACTGGACGAGCTCGACGCTCGGGTGACGCAGCACCTTGCGGGCATGGGATTGACATGAGCGCCGGAGAGTGGGAGGTGCGCCCGCTGGGATCGCTGCTCCGCCGACCTCCTAGGTATGGGATCAACGCCGCCGCTGTTCCCGCAGCTCAAGGGCGCCACGCCTACATTCGGATCACAGACATCGACGAGCTCGGTCGCTACGCGCCGCGGCCACGCGTTGCGGTCTCGCATCCACGCGCGACTGATTACGTTCTGATGGCGGGTCAACTTGTGTTCGCCCGCACCGGAGCGAGCGTCGGCAAGTCGTATCTCTACGACCCTGCGGATGGCGAGCTCATCTACGCCGGCTTCTTGATCAACGTCGAGCCCGACCCGAGCGTCCTGAATGCCCAGTATCTCGCGGCCTACGTTCAATCACGACGTTACTGGAATTGGGTCGCGAGTACCTCGATGCGCAGCGGACAGCCAGGGATTAACAGCGGGGAGTACGCACAGCTTCCGGTCCCGGTACCAGAAATGCGCGTTCAACACGCAATCGCGGAGGTCGCACGTGACCTGGATGCGCAGATCTCCGGGCTCGGTGCACTCATCGCGAAGAAGGAAGCAGTCAAGCACGGATTGCTGCAGACACTCCTCACCGGCAGGACCCGCCTGCCGGGCTTCGATAGACCATGGCGCCCAGTCATGCTGGGATCGATTGTGACGTATGTCAAGACGGTTGCCCTGTCGCGCGCACAGCTCAACAACCGTTCGCCCCTGCACTACCTGCACTATGGCGATATACACACGAGCGGCTCCGTTACGCTGGACGCTGCGCGTGCATCGATGCCCCGAGTAGAAGCGACGTTCGCCAAGACCGCTGGGCGGCTGCAAGTCGGCGACCTTGTGCTGGCCGACGCATCGGAAGATCCGGAGGGAGTGGGGAAGGCGGTCGAGATCGTCTCAGTGCCACCGGGAGGCGTCGTTCCAGGTCTCCACACCATCGCAGCACGTTTCGACAAGCGGGTACTCGCCGACGGCTTCAAGGCGTATCTGCAGTTCACCCCGACGTTTCGTACCGCCTTGCTTCGGCTCGCCGCAGGTACGAAGGTACTGGCGACCACGCGGTCGCACGTCTCGAGCGTCGTTCTGCCGCTTCCCTGCACCAACGAGCAGCGTGCCATCGCGGACGCCCTTGGTGACATTGACGCCGAGATCTCCTTATTGAGGAGTCGGCTCACCAAGGCCAAGGCCATCCAGCGAGGCATGATGCAGGAGCTGCTCACCGGGAGAGTTCGGCTGCTCGGCGCCGAGGAGACGGCGGCGTGAGCGACGTGGGCCAGCTCGAGCGCAACGCGCAAACGCGCGTCGTCGAGCTCTTCCGCGACCGGCTCGGCTACGAGTACCTCGGCAACTGGGAGCACCGCCAAGGCAATGCCAACATCGAGCTCCAGCTGCTCGAGATGAACCTGGAGGCGCGCGGGTACGGCGCCGTCCAGATCGGCAAGGCCGTGGACCGGTTGCGCAGAGACGCCGCCCTCGGGGGCGGGCGCGACCTCTACGAGGCCAACCACGACGTCTACGGCCTCCTGCGCTACGGCGTGAAGGTGAGGCCGGGCATCGGCGAGCACACCGAGACGGTCTGGCTGATCGACTGGGCGAACCCTGAGCGGAACGAGTTCGCGATCGCGGAGGAGGTCGCGGTTCTCGGGCAGCACAACAAGCGCCCGGACCTCGTGCTCTACGTGAACGGCATCGCCGTGGGGACGATCGAGCTGAAGCGGTCGCTCGTCGCCGTCTCGGAGGGCATCCGGCAGTCGATCGGGAACCAGCGGCCGGAGTTCATCCGACCTTTCTTCACGACCGTCCAGCTGGTACTGGCTGGCAACGACGTCGAGGGGCTGCGGTACGCGCCGATTGACACGCCGGAGCGGCACTGGCTTGCATGGAAGGAGCCATCGGAGATCGAGGCGCCCCTCGACCGTGCGCTGAGCCAGCTGTGCTCGAAAGAGCGCCTGCTCGAGCTGATCCACGACTTCGTCGTCTTCGACAGCGGCGTCAAGAAGCTGTGCCGGCACAACCAATACTTCGGCGTCAAGGCCGCGCAGGCGCGGATCGCGACGCGGGAGGGCGGGATCATCTGGCACACGCAGGGGTCGGGCAAGTCGCTGACGATGGTGTGGCTCGCGAAATGGATCCGCGAACATCAGCAGGACGGCCGTGTCCTGCTCATCACCGACCGCACCGAGCTGGACGAGCAGATCGAGCGCGTGTTCGCCGGTGTCGGCGAGGAGATCTACCGCACGAAGAGCGGCGCCGACCTGCTCGCGACGCTCAACGCCTCGGACACGTGGCTGATCGGCTCGCTCATCCACAAGTTCCGCAGCTCGGACGACGAGGCCGACCGCGACGCCGCCGACCGTGCGTTCATCGAGGAGCTGCGTGCGAGGGTCCCTGCGAACTTCTCGGCCAAGGGGAACCTGTTCGTCTTCGTGGACGAGGCGCACCGCACGCAGTCCGGCAAGCTGCACGACGCGATGATGGAGCTCCTGCCCGGAGCGATGTTCATCGGTTTCACGGGCACGCCGCTGCTCAAAGCCGATAAGGCTATGAGTATCGAGACATTTGGCCGCTTCATCCATACCTACAAGTTCGACGAAGCCGTCACCGACGGCGTGGTGGTCGACCTGCGCTACGAGGCACGCAACATCGACCAGCATCTCACCTCTTCGGAGAAGGTCGACCAGTGGTTCGAGGCCAAGACGAGAGGGATGACGGAGCTGTCGCGCGCCGAGCTCAAACGGCGTTGGGGCACGATGCAGAAGATCGTCAGCTCCGAGCCGCGAGCGAAGCAGATCGTCAACGACATCCTGCTCGACATGGAGACGAAGCCCCGCCTGATGGACGGCCGCGGGAACGCGATGCTCGTCAGCGCGAGCATCTACCAGGCCTGTAAGTTCTACGAGCTGTTCTGCAACGCGGGCTTCAAGGGCAAGTGCGCGATCGTCACCAGCTACGAGCCGCATGCCGGCGACATCTCCAAGGAGGACTCGGGGCACGGCGCGACCGAGCGGATCCGCCAGTACGAGATCTATCGCCGGATGTTGGCCGATCACTTCGACGAGCCCGCCGACGTGGCAATCAGCAAGGTCGATCAGTTCGAGAGAGACGTGAAGGCGCGCTTCGTCGCCGCGCCGGGGCAGATGCGCCTGCTGATCGTGGTGGACAAGCTGCTCACCGGCTTCGACGCGCCCTCCGCGACCTACCTCTACATCGACAAGAAGATGCGCGACCACGGCCTCTTCCAGGCGATCTGCCGCGTCAACCGCGTCGACGGCGAGGACAAGGACTACGGCTACATCGTCGACTATCAAGATCTCTTTAACTCACTCGAGAGCGCGATCAGCGACTACACCTCGGGCGCGCTCGACGGTTACGAGCGGGAGGACATCGAGGGCTTGCTCGCCGACCGCATCGCCGGGGCGCGGAGCGACCTCGACGAGGCAATGGAGCGGCTGCGGGCGATCTGCGAGCCGGTGGCGCCACCCCGAAACACGCTCCAGTACCAGCAGTTCTTCTGCGCAGCAGATCAGGGGAACGCCGAGCAGCTGAAAGCCAACGAGCAAAAGCGAGTCGGCTTCTACACGGCGGTTGCTGCCGCGACCCGCGCCTACGGCAATCTCGCCAACGAGATGCGCGAGGCTGGCTACAGCGAGGCGGAAGCCGCCGCCATCAGAGCCGACCTCCTCCACTACGCGGCCGTGCGCGACGAGGTCAAGCTCGGTGCGGGCGAAGACGTCGACTTCAAACAGTACGAGGCCGGGATGCGCTTCCTGCTCGACACCTACATCCAGGCCGACGCCTCCGAGACCGTCGCCGACTTTGAAGGGACCGGGCTGATCGAGCTGATCGTCAAGCTGGGTGCCGGAGCGATCGCGAGACTGCCGAGCGGCATCCGCAACGACCCGGAATCCGTCGCCGAGACGATCGCCAACAACATGCGCAAGGTGATCGTCGACGAACGCGCGATGAACCCGAGGTACTACGACCGGATGTCGAAGCTGCTCGACGCGCTGATCGACGAGAAGCGCCGGGACGCGATCGACTACAAGCGCTACCTGGAGCGTCTCGTCGCCCAAGCACAGCAGCTGGGTAGGCGGGATTCCGACACGGGCTATCCCGCATGGGCCGACGACGGCGCCCGGCGTGCCCTCTACGACTTCGGCCTGCCTGCCGAGGAGCTCGCCCTCGCGGTCGACGGGACGATCCGCGACACGAAGCCCGACCAGTGGATCGGCAATCCGATCAAGGAGAAGAAGGTCCGGCGCGCGCTCGCGCAGGTGCTCCCACCCGGTTACACGCGCCTCGATGAGCTGATGGCGCTGGCGAAGGCGCGCGATGAGTACCGCTAGCGGCTCGCTGACCGTGCGCGGCATCGACGTCGACGTCATCTACAAGGACATCAAGCACCTCCACATCGGCGTGTATCCGCCGACGGGACGCGTTCGCGTCGCGGCGCCGACGCGCCTCGACGAGGAGCACGTCCGGCTCGCGGTCATCCAGCGTCTCGCCTGGATCAGGCGCCAACGTCGCCAGCTGCAGGCAGCAACCCGACAGTCGATACGCGAGATGGTCACCGGCGAGTCCCACTACGTCTGGGGGGTGCGCCGCCGGCTGCGGGTGATCAAGCGCCCCGGGCGGCCACACGTGGAGCTCGACGGCGAGCGGCTCCTCCTCTACGTCCCGGCGAACACTGATGCGAGCCGGCGGCGGGCGCTCTTGCAGGACTGGCAGCGCGCACAACTGCGGGCGGCGATCCCACCGCTGCTGGAACGCTGGCAGCCAGCAATTGGGTGCAGAGCCGAGCAATGGACTGTCCGTCGCATGAAGACGAGATGGGGCTCGTGCAACCGCGAGGCAGGACGGATCTCGCTCAACTTGGAGCTCGTCACGAAGCATCCGGACTGCTTGGAGTACGTCGTTGTCCATGAGCTGGCGCACCTGATCGAGCGCGGTCACGGCAGACGTTTCGTGACCTTGATGGACAGCTTCTTGCCCGACTGGCGACGACGCCGAGCGGAGCTCAACAGCGCACCCCTGGCTGATGAGCGCTGGTCGCGACCGGCGACGGCGATTGACTGAGCGTCGGCCTGACGGCCAGGCGACCTGCTGTCGTTCCGACGAGTGGCGCGGCCTGCGACGCGGCTGACCGACGGCTCAGCGACGCTGGCCGGCGTGCTGTCTCGCTCTCCGCTTCGGCCCGAGCGTCAATCTCACCCTGGCGTCGGCGGCACGCGCCACCCCGCGCTTCGGCTTGGAGGCGAGCACGACGAGCGCCGGCGCTCTGCTCCCGCGTCTCGCTGTCGGCTTGCGCACCTTGCCGACCTTGCAGTGGGCTCTTCTGAGCGCGCGCTTCGCTGCTCTGAGCGTCTTGCCCGTGAGCTTCGGGACCTTGCACTGCAGGACGGTCCAGCTCGCCGTCGCGGGCGTCGGGTCGACGAGCACCCCGTGCGGCGAGCTCGCGCGCACCGAGAAGGTGTGTCTGCCGCCCTTGACCGTGTACGTCGCAGGGCTGGTGCACGGCGCGAACGCGCTGCGGTCGAGCTGGCACTGGAACGCGTTCCCGACCGCGGCGTCCGAGCGCGCGAACGCGAACGTCGCGCGGCGCGACTTCGTCGTGCGTCTCGGCCTGGCGGCGATCGTCGTCTCCCCCGGCGGCCGGATCTCGTCGAGCGCGGCGGCCACGTCGATGCGGCCGCCGGTCGTCGTGCGGCCGGCGAGCGAGCTGAGCGGACGGACGGTCGCCATCAGCGCCGCGCGCACCTGCGCGACGGTGGCCCCCGGGTTGAGCGAGAACAGCAGCCCCGCCGCGCCCGTCACGTGCGGGGCGGCCATCGAGGTGCCGTCGAGGAAGTCGTAGCCGGGCGGCGTGGTGAGCGGCGCGCGGCAGACGACCGACAGGTTGTCGAGCCAGACGCCGTCGGCCGGCTGCGGCGACGGGCCGGCGCTGTAGGTGACGACGACTCTGACGCTCGTGCCGGCGACGTCGGCGATCGGCGCGGTCACGAACGTCCCCGACGTCGACAGCTCACCGGAGTCGAACACCGTTCTGCCGTTGCTGGCGAGCTCGTAGCGATAGAAGCCGCCGTTGCGGACCGCGACCGTGCGCATCTGTCTGAGGAAGCAGGCGCCGTAGCCCGCGGGGATCGCGATCGCCTGCGAGCTCGACGAGATGACGGCGCCCGGCGGCGGGGCTCTGCCCGGCGTGTCGCTCATCCCCCACGAGCTGAGCGGCGCCTCTCTCGTGCGGTCGAAGCCGCCGCCTCTGCCTCTCGTCGGCCACTTCGTCGCGAAGTCGCTCGCCTCGAAGTCGTCGCTGAACGACGGCGGGGCGTCGACCGGGTACGTGCTGAGGATCTCGGTCCCGGGCGCGGCGACGTCGACTGTCGTGGCACCGAAGTCGGAGAAGCCGGCGAGGACGTCGGCCTGGTCGGTCGCCGCGACGCAGAGCACGTTGTCGATCGCGCCCGCGATGCCGGACGTCGAGGGGTCGTACGCGCACGGGTAGTGCGGCACGCCGCCCGGGTCGTTGTCCTGTCCGTCGTTGCCTGCGGCGACCACGAACAGGACGCCGGGGTTGTTCGCGAGCGCGTCGCGCACGGCCAGGTTGAGCGTCGTGCCGCCGAGCGACACGTTCGCCGCCCGCGCGCCATGGACGCCGGCGTAGTTGATCGCCTGGATCTGCGCGGAGCCCGGGCACGCCGTCCCCGAGTCGTCGACGCCGTCCGAGAAGTCCGCGTCGGTGAACCAGCTGCAGACGCGCAGCGGCATGATCCGCACGTCCTGCGCGACGCCGCTGATGCCGATGCCGTTGTTGCCGGCGGCGCCGATCGTGCCGGCGGTGTGCACGCCGTGGCCGCCGTCGTTGAGGTTGTCCTCGGTCGGGTCGCCGTCGAGCGCGATCGCGTTGATCGATCTGCCGACGAAGTCCGCGCCGTGGGTGTCGTCGACGATGCCGTTGCCGTCGTCGTCGGCGCCGTTCGCCGGGTCGGCCGGGTTCGTCCACGCGACCGGCCCGAGGTCGGGCGCGTCGAAGCGGTAGCCGGAGTCGATGTCGGCGACCACGGTCGAGGACGTGCCGCGCGTGCGGTCCCAGGCGGCGAGCGCGTTCACGTCGGCGCCCGGCACCGCCCCGGCGGCGCCGCCGACGCCCGCGCCCACGTTCTGAAGCCCCCACAACTGCCCGAACAGCGGGTCGTTCGTCGTCGCCTGCGGGACGTCGTACGTGTCGCGCGCGACGGTCCGCACGTCAGGGCTTCCGCGCAGCGCGGCGAGCGCCTCCGCGACGCTCTGTCCGACCTGCGCGCGCAGCAGCTGGAAGCGCGGGTCGCCGAGCGTGCGCACGAAGCCGGCGTCGGCGTCCGCGCGCGCGGCGAGGCGGTCAACGCGCGTCGCGTGCTCCTTCCACACCACGATCAGCGCACCCGGGACGGCACGGGCGGTGGCCGGCGCCGCGGACGGGTCCACCGTCGCGCGGCGCTCCTGCGCAGCCGGCGCAGCGGTAGGCAGCGCGAGTGCAAGCGCGACCAGCACGAGCACGGCGACGCGGACCGGGTGGATGGTTGTGACGCGAGCGGACACCGGAAGGGGCCGGGACGACGGCGAGCGGGCCAGGCTAGAGGATCGACGACGCGCCGCGACCGCCGTACGGCGTCGTGTCGGCGTGCGGACCTGCGGCCCGCCCCGGGACGTTAGGTTGTGCCGATGGCCCGCCCCCAGCTCCGGCTCGCGCTCGCCGCCGCGGCCGCCGTCGCGCTCGGGGCGCCGGCCACGGCCAGCGCGATCCCGTTCGGCGCGAACCTGAACCTGCCCGCGAACGTCGCGTTCGACTGCACCGCGCTGCCGCTGCCGAATGCGTTCGGGACCGGCTTCGTGCTCGTGCCGGTCCCCAACGGCGCGCAGACCTGCACGTGGATGGCCGTCGGCACCGTCCAGCAGCCGGCCGCCGGCTCGTTCCTGGCGCCGATCGCCGGCACCGTCACGCAGGTGAGCGTGCGCGTCGGCCCAGTCACCGGACCGATGCAGGTGGTCGTGCTGCGCAGCTTCCGCGACTTCTTCTCGACGTACGATCCGATCTGCTGCACCGAGGTGGCGCGCACGCCCGTGTTTGTGCCGGCGCCGAACGCCGTCACGACGATCCAGACGGCCCTGCCGGTGCGCAAGGACACGGTCCCGGACCCGGTCAACCGCACCGTCACGTTCGACGCGCTGGCGCTGTCGGTGCTGGCGCCGGGCGTGCCGGTGCCCGCGTTCGACAGCGGCCGCCACAACCCGGCCGACTTCGGGCGCCCCTCGGCGCTCGCGTTCCACCCGGCCGTGGGGCCGAACCAGGAGGCGTTCGCGACCGGCTCCGGCGTCGGCGGCTTCCAGGTGCTGCTTGCCGCCGACGTGACGCCGTCGGCGACCGGACAGGGTCCGGCCGGCGGCGGCCCGACGGGCACGGCGCCCGCGGCGATCCGGCTCGTGCAGTCGGCCGTGACCGTGCGCGACGGACGCGCGCCGGTGCTGATCACCTGCAGCCTCGCGGCGGGCCGCTGCGTCGGCGTGCTGCGATTGCAGTCACGGGCCGGAGCGGGCGGCGCGCAGGCGGCGGCGCGCAGACGGGCCGCGAGAGCGGTCACGTACGGCAACGCGAGCTTCAACGTACGCCACGGCAGACGCGCGACGGTGTCGGTGAGACTCACAAGCGCCGGCCGCGCGCTGCTGCGCGACCACGCGAGACGCAAGGTGTGGGTCAACGCGACCATCGGCGGAAGAGCGGTCCCGGCGCTGCGCCTGACACTGAAGCGCGCCAGAGCGCGGTAGGCGGGCATGCGCCTCCCCGCGATCTGACACGACCTGCGCGAATGAGAAACGCGCTCGTCTAATCTCGCAGGATGCGGATCGAGCGGAAGGTCATCCCCCTCGTGCTCGCCCTCGCCGGCCTGGCGCTCTCCGCGCCCGCCGTCGTGCAGGCAGAGCCAGTCAGCAACTTCAGCTTCCAGGTGACGGAGATCAAGCCGGGCGGGCGCTTCACGCTCCTGTTCCACGCGCAGACCTTCGACACCACCGGCGGCGTGCCGCCCTCCCCGACGGAGTTCTACCTGCGCATCCCGAAGGGGGCGACGCTGCGCAGAGACTTCCTCAACAGACGCTTCTTCTGCGACGGCCCGCGCCTGCGCACCGACATCGACCTGATGGACTTCAGCGGCACCCCGTTCACGAGGCGCATCCTCAACCTGAAGCCGTTCATCAGAATGCTCTCGCGGCAGAGAGGCAGAGCGGCCAGACGCGCGCTCGCGAACGCCCAGGCGTGCGACCGCGGCCGCCTCGGCGGCGGCACCGCGAGAGTCGACGCGCGCGGCATCTCGGCGAGACTCGACAGACTGATCGACGTCACGTTCGCGACGTTCTTCAGCCGCCCGACCAAGCCGGGCGCGGTCGCCGGATTCGCGATCCTCGGCGCGGCTGACGAGGATCAGGAGATCGTCAAGCGCAGAACGTTCGAGGTGCTGACCGGGGTGCACGCGGCGCTGAATGCGAACTTCGTCAACGCTCCGACGCCGGATGGGCTCTACGGCTACCGCCTCGACCTGCCGAGAAGCGAGGTCAACGGCCTCAGAGTCAGCCTCGCCGAGATCAACGCGACGACGCGCGGCCTCACGCTCAAGAGAGGCGAGTGCCTCAAGCGCAACGCGAGAGGCAGATGCGTCAAGCGCCAGAGAAGAACGCTCTTCTGGTTCACGATCCCGCCGTGCCCGGCGTCGGGCGCGTACAGCATCCAGCAGTCCTACGCCTACGAGGACCCGGCGCTGAACGACACGCAGACGATCCAGATCACCTGCCCGCGCTTCATCCAGTAGGCGGCGCTCCCGCGCGTCGCCTCTGTGGCGAGACCCGCGCGAGCGGCTGGCGGATGGGCGAATCGGCCCCAACCCGCCCGCAAGGACGCAGGGAGGCGAGCAATAGCAGCGCTATTGCTCGCCTCCCGAGGACGCAGCATCCGCGCAGCGTCGCCCGCCGCCAGACGCCGTGGGGGTCTCGCCACAGCCTCCTAGTGCGTCGCGATGCGCGGGAGGATGCGGTCGAGCCACGCCGGCACGTGCCACGTGCGCTCGCCGAACAGGCGGATCAGCGCCGGCAGCAGGATCAGCCGCACGACGGTCGCGTCGAGCAGCACGGCGACCGTGAGCCCGACGCCGAACTGGCGGATGTTCGTCACCGGCGAGACCGAGAAGGACAGGAACACGGCCGCCATGATGAAGGCGGCTCCGGTGATGATCGTGCCGGTCTTCTCGAGTGCGTAGTGAATCGCGCCGTCGGTCGTGCGAGTGCGCGCGTGGCCCTCGAGCAGGCGCGTGATCAGGAACACCTCGTAGTCGATCGAAAGCCCGAAGATGATCGCGAAGATCCCTGAGAGCGCGATCGCGTCGAGGTAGCCGGGACCGCCCAGCAGCGGCGCATCGCCGGTGAAGCAGATCACCAGCACGCCGACCGCGGCGCCGACCGTCACGAGGTTCAGCAGCACCGCGCACAGCGCGAGCACCGGCGAGCGGAACAGGACCAGCAACACGAGGAAGGTGATCAGGACGAGCGCGAGCACGAGCCACGGGAAGCGCCCGCTCGTCGAGGAGTCGAAGTCGTCGAGCAGCACCGCCGGACCGCCGACGATCGCCTGCTCGGCGCCGAGCTCCCGCGCGGCGCGGGCGGTCTCGTCGCGCAGCTGCTCGGCGATGTCGGCGCTCTCCGGATCGAACGGGCCCGCCTTCGGGATCACGATCACGCGCGCGGTGCCGCCGCCGTCCGCGACGTTCGTCACGAAGCCGGTGTTTGCCTGCGCGCGCTCGTCGGACCCCTGGATCGCCGCGAGCACGAAGTAGCCCGAGCCGACCGCCTCCCCGATGTCCGTCCCGCCGCTGCGCAGTGCGGCGCGCTGGCTGTCGGCCTGCGCCCGCACGCGCACGACGCCGTCGCGGAGCCGCCGCACCCCACGGTCGAGCCGGGTCGTGCCGCCGGCGGCCGCCTGCAGCCCGTCGGCCAGCGCCCGCGCGCCGTTGTTCCCGTCCGGACCGTCGAGCAGCGTCCGCACGCCCGCGTCGAGCTGGCCGAGCCCGTCGTTGAGCTGCCCGGTGCCGTCGGCGAGGCGCCGCGTTCCACGCGCCGCCCGATCGAGGCCGTCGGCGAGTCTGCCGGTCACATCGCCGAATCTGCCGAGCGCGCCATCGAGCCGTCTCATCGCGCGCGCGATCTGGCGTGAGGCGATCGCGTTCGCCGTCTGGTTCGTGAGCGCCAGCGAGAGATTCTGCTGGACGTCGCCAAGTCCGAAGAGCGCGTCGTTCGCCGCGCTGAGCGCGCGCTGCACGTTCGGGTCGGTCGCGACCACCGGATTGTTGCCGATCGCGGTGCCGAGCTCGCGTTGGGCGGTCTGGACGCTCGAGGACGCGTCGTTGAGCGGGTTCACGAGCCGCGACGTCGACGTGCGGTTCGCATCGTTCAGCGACTGCTGCAGCACGTCCACGTTCTTCGAGAGTCGCTGCAGGTTGGGCCGCGCTCTGCTGAGCGCGTCGTCGAGCCGGCGCGCGCCGCTGCTGACCTGTCCGATGCCGTCCGCGAGCCGCTCCGTGGCGGGCGCCGCGCGCTGTGCGCCGGCCGACAGCTGGCCCGTGCCGCCCGCGAGCTGGTCGATCCCGAGCACGAGCTGGGCGGCGCCGTCGGCGCCGGCTGCGAGCCCGTCTCTCAGCTGAGTGGTGCCGGTGCCCGCCCTGCGCAACCCGTTCTCGAGTCGCTCGAGCGGACCGTTGAACGCGAGCGCCCGCGTCGTCAGTCTGCGCAGCTGCTCGGTCCGTCTCAGCAGAATCGCCGGCCCGATCACCGAGGCGACGCCGGGCAGCGCGCTCACGCGCCGCTGGAAGTCGTCGATCGCCTCCAGCCGATCAGTCGTCGTGATCGGCCCGTGTGTGCGGAAGTCGACCTCGAACGGCGCCGCGTAGCCGGCGCCGCGCTCCTGCTGGAAGCGCTCGAAGCTGACGCGCGCCGCGTTGTCGGGCGGCAGGTTGTCGATGCTCGGCGGCCCGGTGTTGAGCCCGATCGCCGGCACGCTGAGCAGCAGCAGCGGCAGGAACACGAAGAAGGCGGCCGCGCCGGGGCGCTTGAGCGCGCGCTCGGCGATCGCGACCCACGGGCTGGCGGTGCGCGCGCCGCCGAACTGCCAGCGGTTCACGTTCGTGCCGAGCACCACCAGCAGCGCCGGCATCGCGAACAAGGCGACGACCACGGCGACGACCGTCGCCACGAACAGGCCGAGCGCGGAGGAGACGAGCAGCGAGCCCGGCGCCATCAGCAGCGCCGTCAGCATCCCGATCGCGAGCGCCGAGCCGGCGAACAGGACGGTGCGTCCCGCGCGGGCCGTGGTCTCCTCGACGGCGTCGGCGACGTCGCGCCCGCTCGCGAGCTCCTCGCGGAAGCGCGAGACGACCAGCAGCGAGTAGTCGACGCCGAGCGCGAGCCCGAGCATCGCGACCATGTTGAGCGCGAGCGCGTCGATGTCGGCGACGCTCCCGATCAGCCCCATCAGCGCGGTGCCGACTCTCGTGACGAGCAAGCCGGAGATCGCCGGCACCAGCGCCGCGAGCGGACTGCGGAAGATCGCCAGCAGCATGATCACGAGGATCGGGAGCGCGATCAGCTCGCCCTTGTCGAGCGCGTCGAGCGCCGAGTCGTTGATCGCGCGCATCAGCGGCGCCTGCCCGGTCAGCTCGACGCGCAGGCCGTCGCGGCCTCTGTACGGGGCGAGCACGCGCTCGACCGCCGGCGTCGTCTCGTCGAAGATCTCGCGCAGCGGCTTCGACACCTGCAGCGTCAGCAGCGCCTGGCCGCGCTGCTCGGTGAGGATGCGTCTGCCGTTGCGGTCGAACGGGCTCAGCACCTCGACGCCGTCGATGCGGTCGAGCTGGGCGACGATCTGCGGGCCGACGGCGTCGACCGTCTGCTGTCTGCCGATCAGCAGGACCGCGAGCGCGATCGTGCTGCCGAACTGCTGCTCCGTCAGCTGCGCGGCGCGCGCCGAGTCGCTGCCCGGGATCCGCAGGTCGGTCTCGTGGATCTGCTCGCGCGCGCTGGAGGCCGTCAGCAGCGCGACGATGAAGACGACCGCCCAGATGCCGAGCACCCACGTCGGTCGCCGCGCGGCGAAGCGTCCAAGCTTCCTCACGCGGTCAGCGCCTCTCCCTGCGTCACCCCACTGCTTATACCTGGGGTCGGGTCGGATTGGCGCAGCTACGCGCCCTGAGACGCACCCTGAACTTACATGCGGAAGACCGGCGCGGCGCGCGGCGCGAGCGGCGCGTTCGTGCACGCACCGAGCGCGAGGCCCACGACCATGCGCGTGTCGAGCGGATCGATCACGCCGTCGTCCCACAAGCGCGCGGTCGCGTAATAGGGATGACCCTGGCGCTCGTACTGCTCCTTCAGCCGCGCGCCGACCTCCGGCTGCCCGACCTCGGTCATCACGGTCGCCGCCTGCTCGCCGCCCATCACCGAGATCCTCGCGTTGGGCCACGTCCACAGGAAGCGCGGGTCGTAGGCGCGGCCGCACATGCCGTAGTTGCCGGCGCCGAACGAGCCGCCGACGATCACGGTGAGCTTGGGGACGCGGGTGGTGCTGACCGCCGCGACGAGTTTCGCGCCGTCCTTCGCGATCCCGCCCGCCTCGTACTCGCGCCCGACCATGAAGCCGGTGATGTTCTGCAGGAACAGCAGCGGCGTGCCGCGCTGGTCGCACAGCTCGACGAAGTGAGCCGCCTTGAGGGAGGACTCGGAGAAGAGGATGCCTTGATTCGCGACGATGCCGACGGGGTGGCCGTGGATGTGGGCGAAGCCTGTGACGACGGTGGTGCCGTACTCGGCCTTGAACTCGTGGAAGCGCGAGCCGTCCGCGATGCGGGCGATGATCTCGCGGGGGTCGCTCGGCGTTCGGCTGTCCGCGGGGACGACGCCGTAGAGCGTTTCGAGCTCGACGGCGGGCGGCTCGACCGGTCGCTTGGCCCAGGGCGCCGCCGGCTTGGCATCGAGGGTGGACACGATCGAGCGCACGATACGCAGGGCGTGCTCGTCGTCCGCGGCGAGGTGGTCGACGACGCCGGAGGTCTTGGCGTGCAGGTCCCCGCCGCCGAGCTCCTCCGCCGTCACCTCCTCGCCCGTCGCGGCCTTCACGAGCGGCGGACCGCCGAGGAAGATCGTCCCCTGGTTCCTGACGATGACGGTCTCGTCGCTCATCGCCGGGACGTAGGCGCCGCCGGCGGTGCACGAGCCCATCACGGCGGCGATCTGCGGGATCCCCTGCGCCGACATGTTGGCCTGGTTGAAGAAGATGCGGCCGAAGTGCTCGCGGTCGGGGAAGACGTCGTCCTGGAGCGGCAGGAACGCGCCGCCCGAGTCCACCAGGTAGATGCAGGGCAGGCGGTTCTCCAGCGCCGCGCGCTGCGCCCGCAGGTGCTTCTTGACCGTCATCGGGTAGTAGGTCCCCCCCTTCACCGTGGCGTCGTTGGCGACGACGACGACCTCGCGGCCATGCACCCGCGCGATGCCGGCCACGACGCCGGCGCCCGGCGCGGCACCGTCATACATGTCCACGGCGGCGAGCGGGCTGAGCTCCAGGAAGGGGCTGCCGGGGTCGGCCAGGCGATCGATCCGTTCGCGCGGGAGGAGCTTGCCGCGCGCGGTGTGGCGCTCGCGCGCCCGCTCGCCCCCTCCCAGCGCGGCCTTGACCTGCCGCGCGCGCAGATCGGCCACGAGGGCGGCGTGCGCCTCCGCGTTCGCGGTGAACTCCGGCGTCCCCGCTCGCGCGTGGGTGTGCAGAACGGTGCTCACGCCGCCGCCTCCGAGCTGTGACCATCTGTATCGGCGATACCGACACGATTGGTCACAGCTCCGTCGGACAGCGCGACAAGCGGGGCGGCCTGGGCGACGCGGTCGCCGGTGGCGACGAAGACGTCGGCGACGACGCCGTCGGCGGGGGCCTGGATCGCCAGCTCCATCTTCATCGACTCGAGGATCACCAGCGTGTCGCCCTCGGCGACGGCGGCGCCCGGCTCGACGCGCACGTCGATGACCGTGCCGGGCATCGGGGCGTCGAGGGAGCCGCCCGCGACCCGGGCGCCGGCGCGGTCCACAGCGGGCGACCACCGCGAGGGAACGCCGCCATCCACGAGCCACACACCGCAACCGTCGGGATACACCTCCACGGCTCGGGCCACGCCCCCGTCTCCCTCGATGATCAAGCCGTCGCGAGCCCGGCGGACTTCGGCCGGAGCCACGGCATCGAGGGGGCCCGCCGGCCCGTCGAGCCGCATCCGCGCCGGCGCCCGCACGCCCCCGAGCCGCCACCCATCCACGGCATCCCACGGGTCGTCGGAAGCGGGCGAGCCGAGCAGTGCGAGCACCGCCAGCCCAGGGAGATCGTCCGCCGGCGCCGGCACCGCCACGGCGTCGCCGAGCCGCTCGATCAACGTCGTGTCCAGCTCGCCGGCCTGCACCTCCGAGCGCGCCAGCAACGCCCGCAGCCACGGCGCGTTCGTAGTCGGGCCCACGACGCGCAGCTCGGCGAGCGCGCGATCGAGGCGGGCTAGCGCCTGGTCGCGGTCAGCGCCCGCCGCGATCACCTTCGCCAGGAGAGGGTCGTAGTGAGCGCTGACCTCGGACCCCTCCTCGACGCCCGAGTCCACGCGCACGTCGGGGCCGGAGGGAGAGTGCCACGCCACCACGCGCCCGGTCGAGGGCAGGAACCCGCTCGCCGGGTCCTCCGCGTACACACGCGCCTCGACGGCGTGACCGGAGAGCGCCACGTCGGACTGCGACAACGCCAGCGGCTCGCCCGCCGCCACCCGCAGCTGCAGCTCCACGAGGTCCAAGCCGGTCACGAGCTCCGTCACCGGATGCTCGACCTGCAGCCGCGCGTTGACCTCCAGGAAGTAGAACGCCGACGGATCGTCCCGCTCGGCGATCAGCTCGACCGTGCCGGCGCCGACGTACCCCGCTGCCCGCGCGAGCGCGCACGCCGCATCGCCCATCCGCGCGCGCAGCCGCTCGTCCACCACCGGCGACGGCGCCTCCTCGATCACCTTCTGGTGACGGCGCTGCAGCGAGCACTCGCGCTCGCCCAGGTGCAACACGTTCCCGTGCGCGTCGCCGATTACCTGCACCTCGATGTGTCGCGAGCGCTCGACGTAGCGCTCCAAGAGCAGGCGATCGTCGCCGAACGCGGCGGCAGCCTCGCGGCGGGCGGCGCCCAGCGCATCGAGGAGCTCCTCCAACGAGTGCACGACGCGCATGCCCTTCCCCCCACCGCCGGCAGCAGCCTTCAACAGCACGGGAAGCCGCTCCCCCCTCGCCCACTCGATGATCTCGACATCCGTCAGCGCGGCGTCCGCACCGGCGCTGAGCCCCGGCACCACCGGGACCCCCACGGCCTCGGCCACCCCCTTCGCCGCCACCTTGTCGCCGAGCAGCGCCATCGCCTCCGGCGACGGGCCGACGAACGCCAGACCGGCGTCGGCGCACGCGCGCGCGAACGCCGGGCGCTCGGACAGGAAGCCGTAGCCAGGATGCACGGCCTCCGCGCCGCTCGCCAACGCCGCCGCGATCACCCGCTCGATGTCGAGATACGACTCGGCGGCCGGCGCCGGCCCGAGCCGCACGGCGCGATCCGCCGCCCGTACGTGCACCGCGTCCGCATCGGCGTCGCTGTGCACGGCCACCGACTCGACGCCCAGCCGCCGCAGCGTCCGCATGACACGTACGGCGATCTCGCCGCGGTTGGCGACCAGGACGCGCGAGAACACACGATCACCTGGGGGCCGCGCCGCCAC
Source organism: uncultured Actinomycetes bacterium (assembly GCA_963770165.1). Taxonomy (GTDB): domain Bacteria; phylum Actinomycetota; class Thermoleophilia; order Solirubrobacterales; family Solirubrobacteraceae; genus Conexibacter. The sequence continues at coordinate 137,680 of CAVYOK010000002.1, read as the reverse complement.
CGGCGGTCGCGTCGCGATGCCACTCCACCGGACCCGCCACCAAGGTGTGCGACCCGAGCCGCCGCCCGAGCACGTCGGCGACCATGCCCGAGGCGACGATCAGCGCCGGCAGGTCGATGCCGGTCGCGATCCCCATCTCCTCGAGCATCGAGACGAGGTCCTCGGTCGCGATGTTGCCCGTTGCGCCCGCCGGGACCGGGCAGCCGCCCAGCTCCCCGAACGACGACTCGAACGAGTCGACGCCGGCCTGCAGCGCGGCGACGACGTTCGCGAGGCCCTGACCGCGCGTGTTGTGGAAATGCGCCGTCAGCTCGACCTCCTCGCCGAGCGCCGCGCGCCAGCGCGGGAACAGCTCGGCGACCTGCCGCGGGTTCGCCATCCCGGTCGTGTCGCCGAAGCCGATCTCCTGCGCGCCCGCGTCGCGCAACGCGCGCGCGATCTCGGCGACGCGGTCGGGGTCGACCCGTCCCTCGTACGGACAGCCGAACGACGTCGAGATCACGCCCTCGCAGCGCAGCCCCTCCGCGCGCGCTCGTTCCAGCACGCGCGAGACGCCGTCCAGCGACTCGGCGATCGAGCGGTTGACGTTCTTGCGGTTGTGCGTCTCCGAGGCGGACAGGAAGACGTTGACCTCGTGGATGCGGTCGCGGTGCTCGAGCGCGCGCTCCAGCCCGCGCTCGTTCGGGACCAGCACGCTGACGCTCACGTCGTCGGGCAGCTCGATCGCCTCCAGCACGGCGGCGGCGTCGTGCAGTTGCGGGATCACGTCGGCGCGCACGAAGCTCGTGACCTCGATGCGTCTGAGGCCGGTGCGGCCGAGCTGGTCGATCAGCCGCACCTTGTCGTAGGTCTCGATGACCTCCGGCTCGTTCTGGAAGCCGTCGCGCGGGCCGACCTCGCGGATGCGGACGCTGGGCGGGTGGGGACCGGTCACTGCGTCAGGCTCCGAGCGCCCGCGCGATCACCATCTGCTGCACCTCGTCGGTCCCCTCGCCGATCGTGAGGATCTTCGCGTCGCGGTAGAAGCGGCAGACGGGGTACTCCTCGATGTAGCCGTAGCCGCCGTGGATCTGCACCGCCTCCTCGGCGCAGCGCACCGCGAGGCGGCCGGTCTTGAGCTTCGCCTGCGCAGCGGTGAGCGTGAAGTTGTCTCTCTTGTCCTTCAGCCGCGCGGCCTTGTAGACGAGCAGACGCGCCGCCTCGATCTCCGTCGCCATGTCGGCGAGCTTGCCCTGGATCGCCTGGAACTTCGAGATCGGCTGGCCGAACGCCTTGCGCTCCTTCGCGTACGCGAGCGCCTGGTCGAGCGCGCCCTGCGCGAGACCGAGCCCCATCGCCGCGACGCCGATGCGGCCGATGTCGAGCACGTGCAGGAACTGCTTGAAGCCGCCGCCGCGCGGGCCGAGCAGGTGATCCTCCGGCACGCGGCAGTCGGTGAAGGTGAGCGGGCGCGTGTCCGACGCGTTCCAGCCCATCTTGCGGTATGGCTCCCCCTGCTCGTAGCCGGCGGTGCCGTTGGGGACGATCAGGTTCGAGATCTCGTCGTCGCCGGTCTTCGCCGTGATGCACACCACGCCGGAGATGTCCGTCCCCGCGTTCGTGATGAACTGCTTCGCGCCGTTCACGACCCACTCGCCGTCCGCCAGCCGCGCGCGCGTCTTGACGTTGCCGGCATCCGAGCCGGCCTCCGGCTCGGTGAGGCCGAACGCGCCGAGGATCTCGCCGGCGCACAGGCGCGGCAGCCACTCGGCTCTCTGCTCGTCGCTGCCGAACAGATAGATCGGCTGCGTCCCGAGCGAGGTGTGTGCGCACAACGTGATCGCGACGGACGAGTCGACGCGCGTCAGCTCCTCGACCGCCAGCGCGTACGCGAGCGTGTCGCCGCCGCCCCCGCCGACCTCCTGCGGGAACGGGATGCCCATCAGGTTGAGCGCGCCGAGCTTGCGCACGATCTCGTAGGGGAAGCGCTTCTCGCGGTCCAGCTCCTCCGCGACGGGCGCGACCTCCTGCGTCGCGAAGTCGCGCACGGTGCGCTGGATCAGGCGGTGGTCGTCGGAGAGGTCGAAGTCCATGCACGGGACCATACCGAATGACCGTTCGAATTTCGAATGGTCATTCGGTACGTGCGGTAAGCTGGGCCGCGATGCCCGCCGCTTCGCCGCCCACCCGCCCCGCGCTGCGCGCCCGCTACGACCGTCGTCAGCAGGAGGTCGTCGCGACCGCGGCGCGGCTGTTCGCCATGCGGGGATATCAGGCGACCTCGATGCAGGACCTCACGCAGGCGACCGGCCTCGCCGCCGGCGGCCTCTACCACTACATCGGCAGCAAGGAGCAGCTGCTGTTCCGCATCTGCGACGAGCTGCTGGAGCCGCTGCTCGAGCGGGCGCATCAGATCGTCGCGCGCCCCGCCCCCGCGACCGAGCACCTCCACGAGCTGCTGCGCGCGTGGCTCGCGCAGGTCGCGACGCACCGCGACCACATGGTTGTGTTCGCGCAGGAGCGCCACGTGATCGAACGCGAGCCGCAGTGGCGGGAGGTGCGCCGCCAGCGCAAGGCGTTCGAGAAGATCCTCGACGACGTGCTGGCGCGAGGAGAGCAGGACGGGACGATGCGGTTCGCCGACCGCGGGCTGACGCTGCTCGCGCTGCTCGGGATGGTCAACCACGCGGCGACGTGGCTGCGACCGCGCGGCCGGCTGAGCCCCGAGCAGATCGCCGACGGCTACTGCGAGCTGCTGCTGAACGCGGGGGCGCCGGGGGCACCGCCGGCGAAGCCGGTGGTCCGCGACGCGCCCGCGGCCGCGCGCGGAGCGGCCGGCCGATGAGCGCGACCGTACCGCCCATCCTGTGGCAACCGAGCGCCGAGCGGATCGAGCGCGCCTGGCTCACCAGGTATCAGCGCTGGCTGGAGCAGCGGCTCGGCCGCTCGTTCGCCGACTACGCCGCGCTGCAGCGCTGGTCGGTCGAGGAGCTCGACGCCTTCTGGCGCTCGATCTGGGACTTCTTCGACGTCCAGGCCGACGGCTCGCCCGAGCGCGTGCTCGGCCGCCGGGAGATGCCGGGCGCGGAGTGGTTCCCCGACGTCCAGCTCAACTACGCCGAGCACGTCTTCCACGGCAAGCGCGAGGAGGACGTCGCGATCCGCCACGCTTCCGAGCTGCGCCCGCTCGCCGCGATGACGTGGGGGGAGCTGCGCGCGCTCACGGCCCGCATCGCCGCCGGCCTGCGCGCGCAGGGCGTCACGCGCGGCGACCGCGTGGTCGCGTACCTGCCGAACATCCCCGAGGCGATCGCCGCGATGCTCGCGACCGCCTCGCTCGGCGCGACCTGGTCGAGCGCCGCGCCCGAGTTCGGCGCGCGCAGCGTGATCGACCGCTTCGCGCAGATCGAGCCGAAGGTCGTGCTGGCGGTCGACGGCTACCGCTACAACGGCCGCGACTTCGACCGCTCCGCGCAGGTTGAGGAGATCGCCGCCGCGGTCGGCGGGCGGCTCGTGCGCTTCGGCTACCTCGACGGCTCGGGCTGGGAGGAGGGGTTCCTCGGCGCGACCGACGCCGAGCTGACGTTCGAGCGCGTCCCCTTTGCCCACCCTCTGTGGGTCCTCTACTCCTCCGGCACGACCGGCCTGCCGAAGGCGATCGTGCAGGGCCACGGCGGAATCCTGCTGGAGCAGCTGAAGAAGCTCAACCTGCACCTCGACGCGCATGCCGACGACCGCGTCTTCTGGTTTACGACGACCGGCTGGATGATGTGGAACTTCCTGCTGGGCGTGCTGCTCACGCCCGCGTCGATCGTGCTCTACGACGGTTCGCCGGTCCATCCGAGCATGGACGTCCTGTGGGACCTCGCGGCGGACGCCGGCACCACGATCTTCGGCACCTCCGCCGGCTACATCGCCCAGTGCATGAAGGACGGCGTCGAGCCGAGAGCGGGCGGCCGCGACCTCAGCCGGCTGCATGCGGTCGGCTCGACCGGCTCGCCGCTCGCGCCCGAGGGCTTCCAGTGGGTCGCCGACGAGCTCGGCGCCGACACGTGGCTGTTCTCGACCTCAGGCGGCACGGATGTCTGCACCGCGTTCGTGGGAGGCGTGCCGACACTGCCCGTCTACCGCGGCGAGCTGCAAGCGGCGTCGCTGGGCTGCAAGGTCGAGGCGTGGGATCCCGACGGCAGACCGCTCACGGGCCAGGTCGGCGAGCTGGTGATTACGAAGCCGATGCCGTCGATGCCCGTCGGGCTGTGGGGAGATACGGACGGCGCGAAGTACCACGACAGCTACTTCGACATGTACCCGGGCATCTGGCGTCACGGCGACTGGATCGAGCTGACCGAGCGCGGCACCGCGATCATCAGCGGCCGCTCCGACGCGACGATCAACCGCGGCGGGGTCCGCATGGGCACCGCCGAGATCTACCGCGCGGTGCTGAGCCTCGACGAGCTGCTCGACGCGCTCGTCGTCGATGTCGACGGCTGGATGCCGCTGTTCGTCGTGCTGCGCCCAGGCGCGCAGCTGGACGACGAGCTCGACGAGACGGATCGCCGCGGCGCGTGCGCGAGGACTGCTCCCCACGCCACGTCCCGAACGAGGTCCACGCGGTTCCCGAGATCCCGCGCACGCTGTCCGGCAAGGCGCTCGAGATTCCCGTCAAGCGGATCCTGCAAGGCACCGACCCGGCGAAGGCGGCCAGCCGGGAGTCGCTGAGAAACCCGCAGGCGCTCGACTGGTTCGCGGACTTCGCCGAGCGGCGTACGCCGCGCGCCGGCTAGCGCAGCCGCCGCAGCACGCGACCCTGCGCGTCCCGCCAGATCCCCGCACGTAGCCGGCGGCGTGTGACGCGATCGAACCGGCTCAGCCTCTCGCCAGCAGCGCTCTCATCTGCCGCTGAAGCGCTCTCACGCCGTTGACGCACGGGGTCCCTACGCAGAGCTTGCCCTGCACGATCTGATCGTCGGCGACGACGTCGTCGGCGGTGGCGGGCGCGGACCAGGCGAGCACGAGCAGGCCGGCGAACGCGGCGGCGACGACGATGCCGCGGCGGATGAGGTGACGTGAGGTCATGGCCCCACGTTCGACGCGCCCGTCCTCGCCCCTCTGTCGCGCACGCGACACAGCGGACGTCGTGCGCGCGCACGACGTCGCGCGCGCGCCGGCCGACGATGGACCCCAGTCACCCGGTCCACCGTCTCAGGAGGAACAGTCATGATTCGCCTCGTCCGTCTCATCTCCGCCGTCGCAGCGCTCGCCGCGCTGCTGCTCGTCCCCGCCGCCAGCCACGCGAAGACCTACACGTTCGGCACCCGGCTCGACCACGAGCCGTCCAACTCAGCCCCCGGCCACAACTGCCGCGAGGACGGCAGCGACGATCCGACGCCGCCGTGCACGCGCGTGGCGATCGACGAGGGTGCCGCCGTCCCCGGCGGCCTGACCGCGCCGCGCAACGGCACGATCGTGAAGTTTCGCGTGCGCGCAGGCGCGCCCGGCCAGATCACGTTCCGCCTCGTGCGGCTGCGCAACCTCGGCTACGACGCGACGCTCGGCGACTTCGCCGGCTTCGGCCGCGGCGCGGGCGTCGGCCCGACCGTGTACCCGCAGGGCCGCGGCTTCTACGACTACAAGCCCGTCGAGGAGTTCCCGGCGCACCTGAGGGTCCGCAAGGGCGACTACCTCGCGATCGACTCAACCTCCACGTCGGTCCTCTACTGCTCCGGCGGCGGAAACAACCAGCTGATCTTCTCGCCGGCGCTCACGCCGTCGTTCGCGATCAGCACGCAGTCCGAGGGCTGCGACCTGCTCGTGCAGGCGGTCATGAAGCCGGCGCCGAGACGGTATCGCCGCTAACGGACGGCGAAGAAGCGCAGCGCCAGGCCCGCGAGCAGCACGGCGAGCCCGGCGAGCGCGAGGCCGAGCGCGTCCGTCCCTGTGTTCGGCAGGGTGGGCGCGCTCGCCGCCGGCGCGCCCGCGGCCGGAGCGGGCGCGACCGGCGCCGGCGCGGCGGCCGCAGACCCGAGCACCGTCACGGTCCCGCGCATCGAAGGGTGGATCGTGCAGCGGTAGGCGAACGTGCCGGCGCGCGTGAACGTGTGGCCGCCGCTGCCGTCTCTGTCGAGCGTGCCGGTGTCGAACGAGCCGTCGTCCGCGGTCGCGGTGTGCGGCGCTGCGTCTTCGTTCGTCCAGCTGATCGTGTCGCCGACGTGCACCGTGATCGCGCTGGGGCGGAAGACGAAGTCGCTGATCGTCACGCCGCTCGACGCGGCAGCCCGCGCGAGCGGACGTGGCGCGGGCCGCGGCGGCGCCGGGCGCGGGGGCGGCGCCGGGCGCTGGGGCGGCGCCGGCGGCCCGCGCGTCGGGCACGGGCGCGTCGGGCGCAGGCGCGTCGACCGCCGACGCCGCTCCGCCGGCCGGCGGCGGCGCGACCGCCACCGCGCGCACGCCGACGACGCGAGCCTCGTCTGCCCGCGCGTCGCCGCAGGCCGCGCCCAGCAGGGCCGCCGCCAGCAGCACCGATGTCGCCTGGAACGCGCGCATCGATCCAGGAGGACGCCGCCGGGCGCGGAATCTTCCCCAGCGAGATCGACCGCCCCCCGGCGGCTGACGCGCGGACGCAGGCGGACCCGCCGCCGCGCAGGCCGGGTACCCTCGCTGCATGCGCGAGCCCTTGCGCGACGGACACGGACGGCTGATCGGCGACGTGCGCGTCTCGGTCACCGACCGCTGCAACTTCCGCTGCCAGTACTGCATGCCGGCGGAGGGGCTGCCGTGGCTGGAGCGCGACGGCGTGCTGCGCTTCGAGGAGATCGCGCGGCTCGTGACGCTGCTCGCCTCGATGGGCGTCCACGACGTGCGGCTGACCGGCGGCGAGCCGCTCGTGCGGCGCGACTTCCCGAAGCTGGTCGCGATGCTCGCCGCGCTCGAGGACGTGCACGACCTCGCGATCACGACGAACGGCTACCTGCTCGAGCGCGACGCCGCCGCTCTGGTCGAGGCGGGTGCGAATCGCTTCAACGTCTCGATCGACTCGCTCCAGCAAGATCGCTTCTTCGCGATGACGCGCCGCGACGCGCTCCCTCAGGTCCTGCGCGGACTCGAGGCGCTCGCCGCGCACCCGCAGGCGCACCCGATCAAGCTCAACGCGGTCGCGCTGCGCGGCTTCACCGAGCAGGAGCTGCCCGCGTTCGCGGCGTTCGCGCGCGAGCACCCCTACGAGGTCCGCTTCATCGAGTTCATGCCGCTCGACGGCGACCACGCCTGGAGACCGGAGCAGGTGTTGACCGGCGAGGAGGTCCGTGCAGCGATCCACGCACTCCATCCGCTGGAGCCCGAGCCGCGCGACCCGCACGCGACCGCGCGCGTCTACCGCTTCGCCGACGGCCGCGGCACAATCGGCTTCATCAACCCGGTCAGCGAGCCGTTCTGCGGCGACTGCAACCGCATCCGCCTGACCGCCGACGGCAAGCTCCGCACCTGCCTCTTCTCACTCAACGAGACAGACCTGCGCGAACCGCTGCGCACCGGCGCCTCCGACGCCGAGCTGGAGCAGCTGATCCGCGACGCCGTCTGGCGCAAGGAGCTCAAGCACCGCGTCAACGAGCCGGGCTTCGTGCAGCCAGCCCGCACGATGTCGGCGATCGGCGGCTGAGTACCGCCTTCAGTGCCGCCCGCGAACAGCTGTTTCGGCGTCACGAGCCACACTTCCGGATCGCGCGATGCGGCAGCTCTCAGCTCGCGCGTGAAACCGCTGCGCGAGAAGCAATAGCGCACGGGTTGATCGCTGCCGTCGGCGAGGTGGAGCGCGAGCGCGTCGAGCTTCGCCAGCTCGTCCGTGTCCATCGGGCCGTCGGTCCACTTGCACGAGCCGATCGCGACGACGGCGCCGCCGTCGTCGATCGCGACCGCGTCGAGCTCACGGTCGACGTCGCGCAGCGCGCCCGTCCGCAGCTCGCGGACTTTCCCCCACCACCATCTCGACCGCGGCCGCATCGGCTTCGGCCCGAAGCCATCGCTGGCAGACCTCCTCGAACGCCGGCTTCGAGATGAACGCGTCCAGCTGCGGCAGCACACGCGCGTGCAGGTGACGCTCAGCGCCGGCGCGGTCGATCAGCCGGTCGCGTGAAGGCAGCACGAAGCGAAACCAGAAGCGCAGGTATGGGTCTGCAATGCGGTAGCGGCTCTGTCGCGAGCGTTCTGGATTCGCAACTGTGATCGGCAGCTGCTTGTCGACCAGCCACAGTCTCTGCAGCGTGTCGAGCATCTGGCTCACGCGCGAGCTGCCGCCGGCGATGCCCGTGCGCTCGGCGATCTGTGCGACGCGCGTCTGCCCTGCCGCGATCGCGCGGAGGATCGAGAAGAAGCCCGACGCGTTCGGCAGCTCCTGGTCGAGCAGCAGCCGCGCCTCTTCGTGCAGCAGCCCGTCCGGCGCAAGCACGAGGTCGAGGATGTTCTGCGCGAGCGTCCGCTCTGGCCGGAGCTGCGCGAGGTAGTACGGCATGTGCCCGAAGACGGCATACGCGCCGATGCGGTCCTCCGCCGACCATCTCGGCACGAACAGCCCGACATCCCGCGGACTGAAGGGGCGCATGCGCAGCTGGCCGGCGCGCCGCCCGTAGGTCGTCGCGGAGTAGCCGACGACCTCCCGCTCGAAGAAGCCGACCTCGCTGCCGGACAGCACGACGAAGATCGGCAGCTGCTCGCCGCGCTCGCGCCACCAGACATTCAGGACGGAACCGATGTCCGGGCTCTCGCGCGCCAGGAACTGGAACTCGTCGAGCACGAGCAGCACCGGCCCGTCGGCGGCCCAGTCGGCGACGGCGTCGAGCGCCGCCCGCCAGCTGGGCGCCGACAACTCGGTGCGGCCGGTCGCCTCGGCGAGCCGCTCGGAGAAGTCCGCCAACTGGTCAGCGCGCGTCCCGCTCGTGGCCTCGAAGTACAGATGGCGCTTGCCACGTGCGAACTCCAGCAGCAGCAGGCTCTTGCCGACGCGACGACGCCCCCACAGGACGAACACCTGGCCTCTGCGCTCAGCCCAGCGGCGCTCGAGCATCGCCAGCTCCTCCGTGCGGTTGCGAAACGAGATCGCTCGCTGCATGAAAAGAGCTTATAAACCAATAACTTATCTGTCAATAAGTTCTTGCCAGATCAGCTACGGACCCACTCGCTGTCGAGCCGGGCGAGCGCGATGCCGCGCTGCACGAGCACGATCGCGCCGGGCTCGAGCGGGGCTACGAGAGCGGTCTCGATCGTCCGCGCGACGCCGTCGATCCCGGCGCAGCGCGCGAGCGTGCCGCCGGCAGGGTCGAGCAGGAGCACGCGCATCGGCGTGGCTTCCTGATTGCTGGCATCGCGGCAGCCCCGAACGCCAAGGCCGCCCGCCGCCCCCGGCGGCGGATCGGGCTGGTTCCCGCTCACAAGACGGGTCTTCTCCGATCGGACCGGTGGGCGAACATTGACCGGTTCGCGCACGGACCGCCGGCGCGCCAACTCAGCTCGGAACGCCCAGATCGAGCCACAGCTCGCTGCGCGTCGGGAACGTCGGCACGGCGTGCTCCAGCGTCGCGAGCGGCACCTCGCCGACGATCGCGACCGTCGCGGCGTGCAACAGCTCGGCCACGTCCGGCCCGACGAACGTGGCGCCGACGAGCAGCTCGCGCTCCACGTCGAGCACGAAGCGTGTCGTGCCGGGCGCGTTGCGGCCGTGAAAGCTCGCGCCGGCGGTCCCGGACGTGTTGCGGTCGATCGCGCGGGCCGCGAACCCCGCCTCCTGTGCACTCGCGAGCGTGTGGCCGACCGCCGCCACCGCCGGCTCGGTGAAGATCACGCGCGGCGACAGCGGCCCGTCGCGTCTGACGCGCAGCGAGCCGCCGCAGATCGCGTCGACCGCGACGCGCGCGTGGTACTTGCCCATGTGCGTCAGCTGCGCGCGGCCGTTGACGTCGCCGATCGCGTAGAGCCACGGCGCGCCCTCGACGCGCATGCGGTCGTTCACCGCGATCGACTTGCCCGACTCCAACCCCACCTCCTCCAGTCCGAGGTCCTCCGTGCGCGGACTGCGACCGATCCCGACCAGCAGCCGCTCGCCGGTCAGCTCCTCTCCGCCTTCCAACGTCACGGTCGTGCGCCCGTCGTCGCCGCGCGCGACCGACGTCGCTCTCGCGCCGATTCGCAGCTCGACCCCGCGCCGCTGCAGCCCCTCCGCGACCTGCACGCTCGCGAACGGCTCCTCGCGCGCGATCAGGCGGTCGGCCGCCTCGATCAGCGTCACGCGCGCGCCGAGCGAGGCCCATGCCTGCGCCAGCTCGACGCCGACGACGCCGCCGCCGAGCACGAGCAGCGTGCCGGGGACGGCGTCGGCGGTCGTCGCCTCGCGGTTCGTCCACGGCTGCGCGTCGAGCAGGCCGGGGATCGGCGGCAGCAGCGCGCTCGAGCCGGTCGCGAGGATCACCGCCTCGCGCGCCGCGTGCTCGACGGGCTCGTCGCCGTCGCGGGCGCGTACGGCCACCCGCCGCTCGCCGACCAGCCGCGCCTGCCCGCGCAGCAGCGTCACGCCGCGCTGCTCCAGCCACGGCACCTGCGTCTCGTCGCTCAACTCGTGGATCACCTCGTCGCGCCGCCGCAGCACGCGCGCCGCATCGAGCCCACGCGCGGGTGCGTCGTCGGCGACGCCCGGCACGCGCGCGATCTCGTCCAACAGCTCGCCGGGGCGCAGCAGCGCCTTCGACGGCATGCACGCCCAGTAGCTGCACTCCCCACCGATCAGCTCCCGCTCGACGAGCGCGACCGCTCTCCCGCGCTCCGCCAGCTTCCCCGCCGCCACCTCGCCGGCAGGGCCGGCGCCGATCACGATCACGTCGAAGCCGTCGTCCGTCATGTCACCTCCGCGAGCGCGTCGTCGAGCGCGGCCGCGATCAGGTCGGGCCGCTCGAGCTGGGGATAGTGGCCGATACCCGGCAGCTCGCGGACCGGAACGCCCGCTCGCAGCTCGCGCAGCCCGTCGAGCACTGCCGTCGACGCGACCGGGTCTTCCAGCCCCCACGCGAGTGACAGGCGGCCGGGCCAGTCGCGAAAGGCGCCGTGCCAGCGCTCGACGTAGCGCTCGCGCTCGGCCATGTAGTTGACGAGCAGGTGGCCGATGCGATGACCGCCGTCGTGCGCGAGCAGCGCCCACTGGTCGGCCGCCTCCTGGCGGGTGAGCGGGTGCGCTTGCGAGAAGATGCGCCCGAACTGCAGGCGGAACGAGCGTTCCGTCGTCAGCCGCGCGAACAGCGGGCCAAGGCGGCTGCGCAGCAGCTTCTGGCCGGTCGTCGGGCTCGCGCGATCGAGCAGGATCGAGCCGTTGAACAGCAGCGCGCCGGTGATCTCGAGCTGCGCCTCGCCCCGCAGCTCGCGCGCGAACAGCTCGGTCGCGACCGACGTGCCCATGTCGTGCGCGACGAGGTAGACCGGCGGCGAGCCGGCCCGCCGCACGAGCTCCTCGGCCGCGTCGGCCTGCCAGGCGAGCGTGTACTCGATCGCGGCCGGCTTCTCGGACAGGCCGAAGCCGAGGCAGTCGAACAGCAGCGCCGCGCGCGCCGGCCGCAGCGCAAGCAGCGCGCGGAAGTCGTACGAGCTGGAGGGGAACCCGTGCAGGAACAGCAGCAGCGGCCCGTCGCCCTCGCGCCGCTGCACGTACAGGCGCCGCCCGGCGACCTGCTCGAAGCCGCCCGCGTCGCGCCAGCGCTCGACATTGCGCGTGAGCATCGCGCGCAGCCTACGCGCGCGCAGCGCGCTGCGCTCCGCTCAGAGGACGCTGGTCGCGATCGCGTGACCCGCGAGGATCCCGCCCACGCCGCCGAGCACGGTGAGCGCCAGCCACACGAGGCCGCCGCTCGCCCCACGCGGCTCGACGGCCGCCGACGTCTCGCCGGCCGGCCGGGCCGTGTAGGCGATGCCGGGGACGCCTTCGTAGACGACCCCCTCGTTCACCTTCGCGCGCACGATCGGGTCCTTGAACAGCGGCTCCTCGGGCGCGCCGCCGCGCGCGATCCACTCGCGCGCGCTCCAGATCAGCGGCACGACGCCGCCGATCGCCATCAGCTCGAACATGACGCCGGCGACGATCCAGCCGCCGGCACCGCCCATCGTCTCGGGCGGGTCGAAGCCGAGCGACAGGAAGTTGAAGCCGAGCGCGCCGAACAGCGCCGCCCACATCAGGAAGCTGGCATCCATGCCCGATCCCGGTCCGCCGCCCGCGCTCGTCGCCGCGGCGAACAGGCCGCCGAAGACCAGCAACGCGACGATGCCGAGGATCAACAGCGTCGCCTCGCTGCCGCACTCGTGCCCGGCCGCGACGGCGTACGGGCCGCCGCTCGCGCACGCGCCGCCCTTCTCGACCATCAGGTCGCGCATCGCGACGTAGGCGCAGGTGAGGCCGGCGGCAAAGCCGGCCGCGCCCGCGAGCACGCCGAGCGGAGCGAGCCGCCGCACCGCGTCGCCTCGCCCTACGCCGCGGCCCAGTTGATCCAGATCGAGTTGGGGTCCCCCGGGTCGACCTTCACCGGCACCGAGGCGCCCGCGACGGCCTTGCCGAGGAACACCTGCTCGACGACCTGCGTGACGCTCGCCGGGTAGGGGGGCGCGCCGTCCCGCATCACGGTCATGTCGAGCTGCAGCGTCGGCTGGAAGTTGACCATCGCGCCGGTCTGCGTGACGCCCGTGATCATCGCGGTCGCATCGACGCCGGTGGCGGCGACGTTCGCGGCCTGCGTCTGCTGCGCCATGAACTGCTGCGCGTCCTGCATGCGCGCCATGCCGTCCTGCATCTGCTGACCGGGGTCCCAGTTCTTGTTGATCTCGTTCGCCTGCTTCTGCAGGTGGCGCATGCTTCTGAACATGCCCATCGTGCGTCAGCGCCCCATGTAGAGCTTGTTGAACTGCTGGCCGACGGCCGGGTTCGTCGTCATGCGGCCGTTCCAGCCGTCGATCGCGGCCTGCCAGTCGTCGGCGGAGACGCCCTTAGAGGCGGCGACCTGGACCGCCTGCGACGGGTCGTTGCCGCGGTTCGCGAGCTCTCTGGAGATCTCCGCGTAGAGCTCGAGCGAGACGCCGTTGATCGGCTCGAAGTCCGGCCCGCCAGCGGCGAACTGAGCATCGGCGCTCGCCTGCGCCGCGGCCTGAGCCTGCATCGCCGCGGCCTGCTGCGCAGCGGCCATCTCCTGCGCCTGCGCGCCGAGCTGCTGCGCCTGAGCGACCATCTCGGGCGCCTGCTGCACGACGTTCTTCATGTCCTTCATCTGCTTGAACAGACCCACGCTGTGCTCCTTCGCTGGGGGGATGCTGGCGCGACGCTACATCCGCCGCCAGCGCGGAGCAAGCGCGGTAAACCGAATATCGACGTGATGCGGCGGTTCAGCGCAGGGCGAGCGTGAGCACGAGGGCGTCGTCGACCGCGCGCTGCTCCTGCGCGGTCAACTGCCCCGCGTGCGCACCGAGGCGCTCGACGTCGAGCGCGCGCATCTGCTCCACCATCACGCGCGTGCGCTCGCCGGCGATCTCGATCTCCGGCCGGAAGCTCGCCCGCAGAGCGCCGCGCGACGTCGGCGCGACGAGGACGGTGGAGAGTCCGAGCAGCTCGTCGGCCTGCACGAGGACGCCGTAGCGGGGACCGTGCTGTTCGCGCCCGCGACGCACGGGCAGGTCGATGCGGAAGACGTCGCCGCGCGTCATGCCGGCCAGTCGGACGCGACGGCATCCATGTCGGCCATCAGCTCGGCGCGAGCGGCCCGGTCCAGCTCGTCCGCAGCCAGGCGCGCCACCTCCTCGGCGAGAGCCGAGCGCCGCCGTCGGTGCTCACCGGCCTCCACGAGCGCAGCCCGCACCGCCTCGGACTCGTTCAGCCCCTCGCGCATGAGCAGCTCGAGGCTCAGCTCGGAGGGCTGGTCGAGACGGGCCCGTACGATACGGGACGCCATGCGGCCATCGTAGCACGCATTGTGCCACAGATATATGTGGGATCGATCAGGCGAGCAGCGCGAAGGGCCGCTCAAGCAGCTCACGCAGGCGCGCGAGGAACTGGGCTGCGTCGGCGCCGTAGAGGATGCGGTGGTCGCAGCAGAGCGAGAGGTCCATGAGGTGGCGCTTGACGACCTGCCGGTCCGCGTCGAACGCTGGGCGCGCGACGGCCGCTCCGACAGCGAGGATCGCCGCCTGTCCTGGATTGACGATCGCGGTAAACGACGTCACGCCGAACATGCCGAGGTTCGAGACCGTGAACGTGCCCCCGGACAGCTCGGGCGGCGTGATCGTCCCGCCACGCGCTCTCTCTGCGAGCGCGCGGACTTGCTGAGCGATTGCGGTGACCGGCTGGACGTCGGCGTCGAACACCGTCGGAACGATCAGCGTCCCCTCGCCCGCGACCGCCACGCCGACGTTCACGCGCCCGTACAGCTCGAACGTGCCGTCCTTGTAGGCGCCGTTCGCGCGCGGCTGCTCGCGCAGTGTGAGCGCGCACGCCTTTATGACGAAGTCATTCACCGACGGCGCGCTCCCGTTCGCCGCCTTCATCTGCGCGCGCAGCGCGAGCAGGTCGGTGACGTCTGCCTCGGTCCGGATCTGGATGTCCGGCACCGTCGCTCTCGACTCCGCCATCCGCCGCGCGATCGTCTTCTGGATCGACGTCAGCTCGACCGTCGCCACGTCGCCCTTGCCAGTGCCGCCGGCGGCTGGGGCCTGTGCGGCCGGGGCCGGAGCCGCAGTGGGCTGCGCCGCGGCCGCACCCTGCGAAGCCGCCTCGACGTCCGCCTTCACGATCCGCCCACCGGGCCCGCTGCCGGCCAGCGACGCCAGCTCCACGCCCAGCTCTCTCGCCAGGCGACGTGCGACCGGCGAGGCCTTGACGCGCGCGCCGGGCTCGGAGCCGTCGACCACGACGGGCATCGAGGGGGAGGAAGCGGGGGCGCCAGCCACAGCGGCGCCCTCGCCGTCCAACGCAGCGGCCGATCCGGCGGGTGGCGCGGGTGAGACGATTTCCGCGGCCCCGCCCGCGGAATCGTCTTCACCGGCGACAGGACCCGCCGGCGGAGCGGCTGGGGCTCCACCGGAAGGAGCTGACTCCCCGTCGGCAAGCACATGCGCAATCACGGCCCCGACCGGCAGCGCGTCGCCCTCCGCAGCCACCGCTCTGAACACACCCGCCGCATCGGCTTCGTACGTCATGTTCGCCTTGTCGGTCTCGATCTCGGCGATCTCGTCCCCACGCGCGATCGCCGCGCCGTCGGCAACGAGCCATCTGAGGATTGTCCCCTCCTCCATCGAGTCGGAGAGGCGCGGCATCGTGATCTCGGGCATCGGTCTCCTAGGGGGTGCGTCCGAGCGTCGCGAGCGCGGCGCCGACGATCCGCTCGTCGCTCGGCATCGCGGCGAGCTCGAGGTTCTTCGCGTACGGCAGCGGCACCTCGGCCATGCCGACGCGCTCCACCGGCGCGTCGAGCGCGTCAAAGCAGGCGTGCTGGATGCGCGCCGCCAGCTCGGCGGTGACGCCGTACGTCGGCCAGCCCTCCTCGACGCACACCGCACGATTCGTCTTGGACACCGAAGCGGCGACCGTCTCGACGTCGAGCGGGCGCAGCGAGCGCAGGTCCACGACCTCGGCGGAGACGCCGTGCCGCTCGGCGAGCTGCTCCGCGGCCGCCAACGCGCGCACCGTCGCGTAGGAGTGCGTCACGAGCGTCACGTCCGTGCCGGGTCGCAGCACCTGCGCGCGCCCGATCGGCACGACGAACTCGGGGTCGAGCGGGACCTCGCCTCTCTGCTTGTAGATCGGCAGGTTCTCGATCACCAGCACCGGGTCGTCGTCGCGGATCGCCGCCTTCAGCAGACCCTTCGCGTCGGCCGGCGTCGCCGGGGAGACGACCTTCAGGCCGGGCGTCGAGGCGAACCACTGGTCGAAGCTCTGCGAGTGCTGCGCGGTCAGCTGGTTGCCGGCGCCGTTGGGAGTGCGGATCACGAGCGGGCAGCGCACCTCGCCGCCGAACATCGCGCCGATCTTCGCCGCGTGGTTGACGACCTGATCCATCGCGACGAGCAGGAAGTTGATCGTCATGATCTCGACGACCGGGCGCTCGCCGAGCATCGCCGCGCCGACGCCCGCGCCGACGAAGCCCTCCTCGGCGATCGGCGTGTCGCGCACGCGGTCCTCGCCGAACTCCTGCATCAGGCCCGCGGTGACCTTGTAGGCGCCCTCGAAGACGCCGACCTCCTCGCCCATCACGAACACGCGCTCGTCGCGCGCCATCTCCTCGCGCAGGGCGAGCCGCAACGCCTCGCGGTAGGTCATGACCTCCGTGCCGGTCGTCTCGGCGACCGCTTCGGTGCGCTCCGCCACGGCGCTCATGCGCCCAGCCCCGCGTCGAAGGTGAGCGCGAGCTCGCCGAACGCCGAGCCCGGCCGCATGCGCGCGAACTGCTCGGCGCTGCCCGCGGCGTGCATCCCGGCGGCGAGCTGCCCGACGCTCGGCTCCGCGCTCGCCGAGGCAGATTCGACGGCCGCGGCGATCCGCTCATCGGCGCGCTGGTCGATCGCGTCGAGCTCCGCCTCGCCAACGCCGGCTTCGCGCAGCTGCGTGCGCACGCGGCGGATCGGGTCGTGCACCTGGTGCTCCGCGATCTCGTCCTTCGTCCGGTAGGCGAGCCCGGCGTCGGCGACCGAGTGGCCGCGGTAGCGGTAGGTGACAGCCTCCAACACTGCTGGCGTCCGCTCCTCCCGCGCAGCACGCAGCAGGCGCCCGGACGCCTCGACGACCGCGTCGAGGTCGTCGCCGTCGACGCGCTCGCCGTGCATGCGGTGCGCGCTCGCGCGCTTCCACAGCTCCGGCTCTGCGGACGCGCGCGCGACCGCGGTTCCCATGCCGTACTCGTTGTTGATGACGAGGAAGACGATCGGCAGCTTCCACAGCGCAGCGAGGTTGAGCGACTCGTGCCAGGCGCCCATGTTCACGGCGCCGTCGCCGAGCTCGCAGACGACCGCCTGCGGCTTGCCCTGGCGCACGAGTGCGAGCGCGAGGCCGGTCGCGACCGGCAGCTGGCCGGCGACGATCCCCCAGCCGCCGTAGTAGCCGCGTTCGACGTCGAGCAGGTGCATCGAGCCGCCGCGGCCGTGCGCGCAGCCGCCCTCGCGGCCGAACAGCTCCGCCATCACAGCCTCGGGCGAGGTGCCGCGCGCGAGCGCGAAGCCGTGCGAGCGGTAGCCGGTGACGAGCAGATCGTCGGGCTGGAGCGCGTGCACGACGCCGACGGTGGCGGCCTCCTGGCCGGAGGAGAGGTGACAGTAGCCGCCGATGCGAGCGGCCTTGTACTGGCGCTCGGCCTCCGTCTCGAAGACACGGCTCAGGACCATCGTCTCGTACAGCTCGCGCCGCTGATCGAGCGTGAGCCCGTCGCGGGTCGGAGCGGTCGCGACAGCCATCAGGACTCCTCGAAGTACTCGGGGTGGGCCGCCTGGATCTGCGGCACGCTGGACAGGACCATGCGGAGGTGGTGGCGCATCGCCGCCTCGGCGCCGTCGGCGTCGCCGGCGGCAATCGCCGCCACAAGCTCGCGGTGCTCGGAGACCATCTCGCCGAGGTAGCCCGGCTCGGGCAGGCTGAGGCCGCGGATGCGGTCGAGGTGGCCGTTCGCCCGGCGCGCGAGGTACCAGATGATCTCGTGGCCGCTCAGCTCGGCGACGAGGCGATGGAGCGCCTCGTCGAGCGTGTCGAACGCGTCGGCGTCGCCCTGCTGTTCGGCGCGCTCCTGCGCGGCGAGGTTCGCCTGCAGGTCGGCGAGGCCGGCGTCGGTGACGCGCTCGGTCGCGCGGCGGATCGCCGCGCACTCGAGCGCCTCGCGTACGAACGCGGCGTCCTCGACGGCGGCCGGGCTGATGAGCGTGACGAACGTGCCGAGCTGCGGGACGATCGCGACGAGCCGCTCGTCACGCAGTCGCGCGAGCGCCTCGCGCACGGGCGTGCGGCTGACGCCGAGCAGGTCGGCCAGCTCGTTCTCGCTCAGGCGCCGGCCCGGCTCCAGCTCAGCGGAGACGATCGCCGCGCGCAGCGCGGCGTACACCTGGTCGCCAGTGGACAGCCCACTGACCCGATCTTGCAGGGCGATCCGCATCTCTGCGGACTAGTATACAAGTGCACTGCAACCTCTAGATGGGGGTCAGTTTGAGCCGGCGGGGATGAAGTCCTGACACGGCGGTCCGCCGACGACGAGGTTTCAGTAGTGGATCAGGGACCGAAGGGGGTGACCGGAGCTGTCGGGTCGAGGCGTCAGGCGTCGGCCGGCTTGGCGTAGCCGGCGTCCTCCTCGCCGACGTCGAGCATCACGCAGGGCTCGTTGCCGACCACCTCGGCGTCGTGGCCCGGCGCGATCGTGAAGACGTCGCCGGGGCCGATCTCGCTCTCGCTGCCGTCGTCCATCATCACCCGCATGCGGCCGGAGACGATGTAGCCGAAGTGTGCGAACTCGCATGACTCGGTCTGTGCGATCGGCTTGACGTCCTGCGACCAACGCCAGCCCGGCTCGAACGTGCCGAGCCCGAGCTCTCGGCCGTCGATCCGCACGAGATCCAGATGCCCGTGCCCCTGGAATGGGCGCGTCTCGTCCGGTGCGTCGAAGCTTCTGACCTCGATGCCTGCCATCGTCGCCTCCTCCTGTGGATCGTCAACGTGGCGGCGCCACATGACGCGGCGTCGTCCCCATCAATCCGTTTTCCCACTCGACGGCACCGCCCAGCCCGCCGACGCGCCAGCTTCCAGTTACGCCTCGGAGCGAGCCCGCCGCAGCGCCTCGTCGAGACGCTCAAAGCGGTGGTCGTCGGCGTGGAACATCGTCTGCAGCGTCTCACGGACGGCGTCGAGGTCGAGCGATTCGGCGGCGAGCATCGCCTCGATGTCCGCCCAGTCGCGGGTGCGGTCGAACATCGCCTTGAAGACCGCCAGCTCGACCGGGCCAAGCACCGGGATCTGCGTTCTTGCGAAGTCCACTCGAGCGCGATGGCGCGCAGCGGCCTCGTGGACCGGGACGGTGTCGAAGAAGAGGTCGATCGGCGTCTCGTCCCACCACAGGCGGATCTGACCGTCGCGCGCGATGACCCCCGCCGTCCCCTCCGGCTGCGCCACCTCAGGCGGGAGCGCGCGCAATGCCTTCGCGGCGTCGGCCGCGGGCAGGAACACATTGACGTCGATGTCGCTCGTCGCACGCGGGTCGAGCGTCCAGTAGGCGAGCGCGATCGCTCCGCCGAACGCGTGCGGGATGCGACGCCGTGCGAGCGCGCGATGCAGCGCGACGAGCCGCTCCGGCAACGTCATGGGCCGAGGGCGTCGAGCGGGTCCGGCCAGCGCGTGAGCGGCGGAAAGCGCAGATCGGGCGCATGTCGCGTCGGCAGCGCCTCGGCCAACAGCATCACGTCCACGAGCGTGCGGCCCGCGCTCGCGAGCTGTGCCTTGCTCGGACGCACGACCGGCGCCGCGGCCGGCGCCGTCGTCAAGCGCGCGCCCGCGGCGGCAAGCAGACGTGAGAGCGTCTCGATCGAGGGAGCCTTGCGGCCGTGCTCGTACGCCGAGATCGTCGCCTGCGAGGTGCCGGCGCGCTGTGCCAGCTGCGTCTGGGTCAGCCCTGCACGCGCGCGAGCGTTGCGAAGGATCCCAGCCGAATCCATGGCGTGAGTATATCTAGTTGGATATGCGCCCGCAAGGTGTCCCAACGACAAAAGGGCCCCGATGGGGGGCCCTCCTTGATGCTGCGCAGCTGATCGCTTCGGCGCCAAACCGCCGAGGCGGGGGAATCAGGCGGCGAGCGGGCCTTCGTGCCGATCGACGCGCGTCGCGGCAACTTGCCGGTGCATCTCGTCGAGCGAGCCGTGCATCAGCCCGCGCAGGAGGTGCGTCGCGGCCTCATGCGAGACGCCGTTGATCGTCGTCTCGGGATGCTCATCGGTCGCCATCAGCTTCAGGTTCCAGGTGCGTGCGTTCATGTTCAGATCACTCTTGATTGGACCGCATCTCAGCGATGCCTCGCGATCGAAGGTAGGCGTGCCGTCGCGGCGCGTGTGTGACCCGCCGCACACGGAGCGGGCTCTGTGATGGATCGCACAGGCTGGCGGCGCGTCAGCCACCGCTGATCGCGGCGATCACGTCGAGCCGCGAGCCGGCCGCGAGCGGCGTGCCGAGCTCCGCGCGCTCGCCGTCGACGAACGCGCGCACGTGCGGCCTCAGCACGGTCTCGCCCGAGCCGTCGCCGGCCGGCTCGCAGACGCGATCCCGCAGCCCGGGCCAGCGGGCGTCGAGCTGGGCGATCGCCTGCTCGACGCTCGCCGCGTCGACGTCCAGCTGGCGCGGTAAGCCGCCGAACAGGGGCGGCAGCGTCGGGGGGAGGTGGACGTCGGCCATTGCGCGGGGGCGCGTCAGTCGAGCGCCGCGACCTCGACCGATGTGATCCCCGGCAGGTAGCTCGCGATCTCCCGCCACGAGTCGCCTTCGTCCGCGCTCGCGAACAGCTGCCCGGTGCTCGTGCCGACGTATAGGCCCGGCGTCTGGAGCGCATCGATCGCCATCCCCTCGCGCAGCACGCCGACGTATGCCGACTCCGGCAGCCCGCGGGTGAGCTGCTCCCACGAGGAGCCCGCGTCGCGCGTGCGCCAGACCGCCATGCGCCCGTCCGGCACGACGCGGCCGTGGCCGCCGTCCAGCGGCACGACGTAGAAGCCGTCGCGGTCGTGCGGGTGCGCGGCCGCCGCGAAGCCGAAGTCGCTCGGCAGACCGTCGGTGATCTCCGTCCACGAGCGGCCGGCGTCGTCGCTGCGGTGCATGCCGCAGTGGTTCTGCTGGTAGAGGCGCTCATGGTCGGCCGGCGACATCACGAGCTTGTGCACGCAGAAGCCGACCTCCTCGTGCTCGCGCGGCCAGTCGGCGCGCAGGCCGCGGTTGCGCGGCGTCCAGCTCGCCCCGCCGTCGGTCGTCTCGAACGCGCCGAAGCCCTGTACGACGACCCAGAAGCGGTCGGGATCGTCCGGGTGCTGCAAGAGCCCCGGCAGGCCGAGATGACCGGGCGGCTGATTCGACGCGACGTTCCAGTCCTCGCGACCCGGCTGATCGTCGAGCGTGGAGAGCAGCTTCCATGTGACTCCACCGTCGCGGCTCTCGAACACGCCCGCCGCCTCCGCCCCGACGAGCACGCGGCCGTGCCCGGCGGCGAGGCCGGAGACCTTCGACAGTCTCAAGGGCGCGTCATCGCCGTAGGTCAGCCCGTCGCTCGAGTGCTCCCACGTCTCGCCGAGGTCGAGGCTGCGCCACACCGCCGCGCCGTGCCAGTCGCTGGCGGCCGCGGCGTAGATCACCGGGCGGGTGGGATCCGTGTCGGGATCGTGGATCACGTGGTAGACCGGCCAGCCCTCGCAGAAGGGGCCGCGCAGCGCCCAGTCGCGGCGCCCCTCGTCGCCTTCCAACAGGAACGCGCCCTTGCGCGTCCCGACCATCACGAGCACACGTGCCATCGCCGACGAACCTCGTTAACCGTGCGGGTTGCGAGCGCGGTCGCGATCCTCCGACTCGCCGACGAGCAGGAACGCGAGCGAGACGAGGATCACCAGCGCGACGCCGAACAGCGCCCAGCCGATCGCCGTCGCGAGCACGCTCGAGCCGACAGCCGCGAGCACGATGCCGGCGACCAACAGCACAAGCGCGGCGACGAGGATCCCGCGGTTGGACATGCGGAAGTCATACCCGCACGAGCGGCGGCGTACCGGGCGCGGGCCGGGCGCACGCCGGCGCGGACTCAGCCGGCGATCGACAGCGCCGCCGCGAGCGCGAAGCCGAGCACCGTCACGAGCCCGGCCTGGCGGCCGGCGTCCTCCGTCGCGTCGGGGATCATCGAGTCGACCAGCATCACAAGCAGTGCGCCGGCCGCGAAGCCGTCGATCGCTGCGCGCAGCTCGCCGGAGACCGCGTCGCCGAGCGCGAAGCCGCCCACAGTCGCGAGCGCACAGCAGGCGGCGACCCCGCCCCACAGCATGAGGATCGCGTGCGGAGCGCGGCCGGCCTGGCGCATCGCGCTCGCCGAGCCGATCGCCTCCGGCAGGTTCGAGACGAAGATCGCGGTCAGCAGCCCGACGCTGACCGGCTCGCCGCCCGCGAGCCCGATGCCCAGCACGAGCTGCTCGGGCACGCCGTCGAGGAACGCGCCCAGCGCGAGCGCGCCGCCGGCGGCGCCCCCGCTCGCGCGGCGCTGGCGTACGCGGCCCGCGTTGCCCATCCGCTCGACGACGCCGTCGAGCACGTAATAGGCGGTCGCGCCGAGCGCGAGCCCGCCGGCGAGCGGACCGAAGCCGCCGCTCGCATCGCCCTCCAGCGCCAGCTCGAACGCGACCGCGCTGATCAGCGCGCCTGCGCCGAACGCCAGCACGAGCCCGATCAACCGCCGCGACCAGCTGTGCGCGAGCGCCGCCAGCGCACCGATCAGCAGCGACGAGGCGGCGAGGGCGCCCCATCCGAGCGCGGTCAGCACGCTGTGAACGCTATCCGCGTAGGCGGCGCACGCTGCGTCAGCGGCGCTCGGCGAAGCGCGTGAACCAGCGGTTCGCCGCGCGCATCGTCAGCTCATACGGCTTCGCCCACTTGCCCTGCAGCCAGAAGCCCCAGCGGATGTCGGGCGAGGTGAAGACCATGTAGCGGTTGCGCTCGACGCCGTCGATGATGCACGCGGCGACGTGGTCCGGCGAGACGGCACGCCGCTCGAACCGCTCGATCAAGGCTCTGATGTGGGGCCGCTGCTTGTCGACGCCGACGATCGTGACGGTGCCGGCGAGCGGCGTGCGCACGGCGCCGGGGCAAACGAGCGTGACGCCGATGCGGTGGCGACGCAGGTCGAACCGCAGCACCTCCGAGACGCCACGCAGGCCGAACTTCGTCGCACTGTAGGGCGCGTGCCATGGCAGCCCGAACAGGCCCGCGGCCGAGGAGACGTTGACGATCTGGCCGCCTCTGCCGGCGGCGATCATCGGCGGGACGAAGGCCTCCAGCACGCTGATCGGTCCCATCAGGTTGACGTCGACCACCTGGCGCCAGTGGTGGTGCTCGAGCCGGTCGATCGTCCCCCAGGTCGCGATCCCGGCGACATTCATGACGACGTCCATCGGACCATGCGCGGCGTGGACCGCGACGCCGAGCGCGACGACCGCGTCGTGGTCGGCGACGTCGGCGGGCGCGGCGTGCAGGACCGTGCCGCCAGCAGCGCGCACCTCCTCCACGACCCGCGTGAGCGGCTCGTCGTGCAGGTCCGTCAACACCAGCTGCGCTCCGCGGGCGGCGGCGGCGAACGCGGTCGCGCGACCGATCCCGCTCGCGGCGCCGGTGATCAGGACGCGCTTGGTGTGCAGGTCAGGGACCGGCACGCCGCGCCGGCGCCGCCGGCGGCTCATGCGCCCCGCCTCGCGGCGATCCGCTGCGCGAGCCGTGCCAATGGCCGTCCGGAGCCGGCACCAGCCACCGCGACCGCGTCCGGCTGCACCTCCAGCGAGCGCAGCGTCATCGCGAGCATCTCGTAGTGGCCGACGAGCAGGCACAGCTCGATCAGCTCCCGCTCCCCATACACGCGCGCAAGCGCCTCCCACAGCGCGTCGCCGATGCGGCGCTCGGCATGCAGCTCGTCGGCGGCACGCAGCAGCAGCGCCTGCCGCGCCGTCCAGCCGGGCGCATCGGCGCCGTCGCGCACGCGCGCGACCTCGTCGGCGGACAGCCCGGCCCGCTGCGCGAGCCGCTCGTGCTGGACCCACTCGTAGTCGCAGCCGCTGTTGTGCGCAACGCGAAGGATCACCAGCTCGGCCTCGGCGCGGGGCAGCGTTCCGCCCGGCATCAGCGCGCCCGCGAACCACAGCCAGCGCCGGAACAGCCGGCGGTGGCGCGCGAGCGTCGTAAACACGCGCGGCGGCTCGTCCGCGCCGGCCGCGGCGCCGAGCACGCGCACGATCGCGGCGTTGACGAGTCCGATCTCGCGGCGCCCGCCGGGCGCGATGCGCGGAGTGGTCTGCATCTCGCCCATCCGCGCACGGTAGCCGCGCCGGGCCCCGGGTGCGCCGTGCCTATGCGCCAGCCGTCGAGTCGTCAGCGCTCGCAAGCGGCGCTTGAGGCTCAGGCTCCTCCGCCTCCGAGGTCTGGCTCCCGCCCTGCGGACGCCCGCGAATGATCGCGTCGTCGATCGGCTGCCCGAACTCCAGCGACGACATCGCAGCGGCGATCACCAGCAGCACCGAGAAGAGCAGGTCGAGGAGCCATACGCCGGCCGTGAAGGTCGAGGTTTCCAGAGCGACCTCCCGCACCAGCAGCAGGGCGAGCACGTCGCTGGTCGTGAAGACGGCGAGGTTGGCGGCCACGATCACCGCGGCGAAGAACGCCCGGCGAGACGCCGGCGTGCGAGCGAGGTAGCGATCGAAGCCCTCGATGCCGGCCTCCCCGCCGAGTACGGGCCACAGGACGTCACGGCAGTAGGCGCCGATGCGGCTACGCAGCATGTTGTGCTGGATGAAGTACATCCCCAAGCCGTTGACGACGAGCGGCACGATCAGCAGGAGCAGCACGCGTGATGGCTCCGAGGCGGTACTGCTCTCCTCGCTGGAGAACCCACCGGCGGACAGCGCGACAGCCGACAGCGCAGCCGCCGCGGTCAGCGTGAAGCCGACGAGCGTCACTTGAGCGCGGATGCGCTGGTGCGCCTCTGCCTTGAGCATCGTGTACTCGGCGAGCGCCAGGTCGCGGAGACGCAGCGCTGCTGCCTCGTCCTCGGTCTCCGGCTCGATCGCTCCTGGCATCGGCATCGCTGCGGTTCTAGCACGCACGGCTCTGGTAGATCGGGGGTGGCGCAACCGAGCGGAGCGAGCGCAGACGACGTGGCCGGCGCAACGATCTTCGTCGTGGTCGACGTGCTCGCACGGCCGAGCGCCGCCACGCCGGGAGCGGCGACGCTCTGCGGGACCGGCCGTCAGAGCTGAGCCAGGTCCCCCACGACCTGCGTCAGGCGCAGCGCGTTGCCGGACGGGTCGCGGAAGCCGCAGTCGATCCCGTACGGACGCTGCTCGGGCGCCTCCGTGAACTCAACGCCGCGCGCCTTCAGCTGCTCGTAGGAGGCGACGCAGTCGTCGGTCGTGAGGAAGACGGTGCCGGCGAAGCCCTTCGCCATCAGGCTCTTGACCTGCTCGGCCGTCTCGGCGTCCATCACGGGCGGGCCGGGGATCGCCATCAGGACGACGGAGAACTCCTCCTGCTGTGGCGGGCTGACGGTGAGCCAGCGGAAGTTGCCGAGCTCGGCGACGGTGACGTCGACGCCGACCTCCCAGCCCAGCTTCTGCGTGTAGAACGCGAGCGCCTCGTCCTGGTCGTGCACCCACAGCTGGGCGTTGGCGATTCTGATCATCGGGGTCCTCCGGGTGACGTGGAACATGGTGCGACCAATCTAGGGCTGCCCATTTCCTCTGTCTTCTCGAAACGTGCGGCGTTCCGGTCGCCCGTAGACGCGCACCACGCACGACGGCACGACCGCGTGCGCCGAGGCCGGCGGATGGGCTGCACGGTAGGCGGCCGGCGACATGCCGAACATGCGCGAGAAGCTCGTCGTGAACGAACCGAGCGACTGGAGCCCGACGGACAGGCAGACGTCAGCGATCGAGCGGTCCGTCATGCGCAGCAGCGCCGCCGCACGCTCCAGCCGGCGCGTCAGCAGGTAGGACCGCGGCGACTCGCCGAAGGCGCGCCGGAACTCGCGGCTGAAGTGCGCGCGCGAGAGCCCGGCCGCGCGCGCCATCTCCTCGACGCCGATCGGATCGGCGTAGCGCGCGTCGGCGAGGTCCTTCGCTCTCAGCAGGTGGCGGTCGGACGGGACATAGGCCATGCCGACCCGCAGTATCCCGCCCGACTGCCGCCCTGCCACACGGGCGGTCCCGGCGGCTGCGTGGGGGAACGGGGTCGCCGGGACCGCTGCGTGTCGCAGATGGTCTGTCAAGTCTCGCCAACTGGGGGATTGCGGCGAGACGGCACGCACGGCGGCGATCCGAGGATCGGCCGGCCGCGAAGCCACAGCACCATCGAGGCGATCTTGGCTGAACGACCAAATTTTCGGTAGTCGGGTTTCCGAACGTTCAAATCGCGAGTATCGATCGGACCGATTCCCGGACGCACCGCCTTCCGGTTGCCTTGAGATGGCCATTTTCATTACTCTCGATAGACATAAGCATTTTCTGTGAGGTTCGGGTACGGGGGAAGGCCGTGCCCCGTGCAGCGGAGGAGACGTCGCTATGACGGGGAGTGGTGGAGCCGTGCGAGTCCTGGGACATGCCCGATGACCGACCGGCCCGTGCTCGCGCTCGATGGTGTTGCACGAAGCCATCGCGTCGGCCGCGAGCAGATGGCGGTCCTCGACGACGTCACGTTCGACGTGTGGCCGGGCGAGCGGGTCGCGATCCTCGGCCAGCGACGAGCCGGCAAGACGACGCTGCTGCGAATCGCGGCAGGCATCGAGGTCCCCGACGCCGGCGTCGTGTGGCTCGACGGCACGCCACTCGACGCGCTCGGGTCCCGCGCGCGCACGCGCCGGCTGCGAGCCGTCGGGTTCGCACCGAAGACCTGGCGCCTCGCGCGCGGCAAGCCGGTGCTCGACCACGTCGCGCTGCCGCTGCTCGCCGAAGGACGGCCGCTCGTGACGGCGCACGCGAAGGCGCACGAGGTGCTCGAACGAGTCGGTGCGCCGCACTGCGCGGGCGCGCTCGTGGAGGAGCTCGCGCCCGCCGACGAGACACGCGCCGCGCTCGCGCAGGCGATCGTGCGCGAGCCGCGCGTGCTGCTGGTCGACGAACCCGGCGTGATGGCGGCGCCCGAGGAGCGGGAGGATCTGCTCCAGCTGGTGCTCGAGCTGGCCGACGAACGCCCGCGGCTCGCGCTCGTGCTGACGTCGCGCGACATCGCGGGCGTCGCCGGCGCGCGGCGCATCCTCACGCTCGACGACGGCGTGCTGCGCGGCGCGAGCGACCCGCCGACGGCCGACGTCCTCCCCTTCCCCCGCGGCGCGGCTTCCGAGAGCGAGCCGGTGCGATGAGCACGCTCGAGCTGCTGGACGTCGTCAAGCGCTACGCGAGCGGAGGCGAGATCGTGCGCGCCGCCGACGGCGTCTCGCTGACGATCGCGCCCGGCGAGGTCGTCGCGATCTACGGCCCGAGCGGCTCGGGCAAGACGACGCTGCTGCTGCTCGCCGCGGGGATGCTCGAGCCGGATGCGGGCGACGTGCGCTTCGGCGGGCGCAGCATCGCGCGCCTCTCGCGCGACGAGGGCGCGCACTACCGCCGCTCGCTCGGCTTCGTGTTTCAGTCCTTCCACCTGATGCCGGCCGTGCCGGCGATCGACAACGCGACGCTGAAGCTGCTCGCGGATGGCATCAGCCCCGCGCGCGCACGCAGACAGGCGACCACGTGGCTCGCGCGGCTCGGCCTCGCCGATCGCGCGCACCACCCGCCCGAGCGGCTCTCGATGGGCGAGCGCCAGCGCGTCGCGATCGCGCGCGCGCTCGCGAACGACCCACAGCTGATCCTCGCCGACGAGCCGACCGGCAGCCTCGACAGCGTCCGCGGCCGCGAGACGCTCGGGCTGCTCTCGCGTCTGTGCCGCGAACGCGGCGTCGGGATGCTGCTCGTCACGCATGACCGCGAAGCGGCGCAGTTCGCCGACCGCGTCTGCGACCTGCGCGACGGCCGCCTCGCCGAACGCGCCGAGCACCGCGCGCAGGCGACGCTGAGAGTGCCGACGACCGACGAAGCGGCACCGGCATGAGTCCGCGCACGCTCCTCTACCTGTACGGCTGGCGCCTGCGCGCCCACCCCTTCCAGGAGCTGCTCGCGGGCGCCGGCATCGCGATCGGGGTCGCGCTGCTGTTCGCCGTGCAGGTGGCGAACCACAGCATCACCGGCTCCGTCGAGCAGCTGATGCGCGGCATCACCGGCCACGCGCAGCTCGAGCTGGCCGCACGCGACGAGCAGGGCTTCGACGAGCGGTTGCTGCTGGCCGTGCGCGGCATCGCCGGCGTGCGCGCGGCGGCGCCGACCGTGGAGCGCCGAGCGCTCGTCGCGGGGCCCGACGGCACCAGGTCGCTCACCTTGATGGGCGTCGACACGAGCCTCGCGACGCTCGGCGGCAGCATCACGCGCAGCTTCGCCCCCGGCGGGCTGCTGCTGCCGCGCAGCGGGCTGCTGCTGGCGAACGGCATCGCCCACGAGATCGGCGTGCGCACCGCGGGGACAGTGACGCTGCAGACCGCCGGCCACGCCTACCGCACACATGTCGTCTCGACGTTGGGCGAAGAGCAGATCGGCTCGCTGACCGAGAGCGGCGTCGCCGTCGGGCCGCTCGCGTGGGTGCAGCGGCTGGTCGGCGCGCCGGAGCGCGTCTCGCGCATCTTCGTGCGCGCCGAGCCTGGGCGGGAGCGGCAGGTCGCGCGGCAGCTCGAGCGCATCGCGGCGGGCCGCTACAGCGTCGGTCCGGCCGACTCGACCGTCCGGCGACTGGAGGGCGTGACCGCCCCGGACAAGCAGTCAACGGCGTTGTTCTCGGCGATCAGCGCGACAGTCGGCCTGCTGTTCGCGTTCAACGCGATGCTGCTGACGCTGCCGGAGCGACGCCGCTTCGTCGTGGAGCTGCGCACGCAGGGCTTCACGACCCCGCAGGTCGTCGTGACGCTCGTGTTCCAAGCCGTCCTGCTCGGCCTCGTCGCGTCGGGCGCCGGGCTGCTGGTCGGAGACCTGCTCTCGCTCTACCTGTTCGGCTCGATTCCCACCTACCTGTCGTTCACGTTCCCGATCGGCATGCAGCGGATCGTGCCGCTCAGCGCGGTGCTGATCGCAGTCGGCGCGGGCGTGCTCGCCTCGGTGCTCGCCGCCTCGCGCTCGTTCGTCGACCTCTACCGGAAGCGCGCGATCGACGCCGTCTACCAGGAGCAGGGCGACGTCGGCGAGAGCTTCGACAAGCGTCTGCGCACGCGGCTGCTGTCCGCCGCGGGGCTGTTCGCGACGCTCGCGGCCGTGCTCGCGATCGCCGTTCCCGTCGCGACGATGGCGGCTGTCGCGGCACTCGCGGCCGCTGTGCTGTGCGTCGTCCCGACCGTGTTCGTCTGCTCGATGCGCGCGCTCGACGTGCTCGCGCGCCGGCTCAACCGCAACATGCTGGTCGTGGCGGTGATCGGCGCCCGCTCGACGATGACGCGCTCGGTGGCCGTCGCCGCGATCGCGGCGATCGCGGTGTTCGGCACGATCACGCTGCGCGGCGCGCGCGACGACCTGATCAACGGGCTGTTCGCCGGCTACGCCGACCATCTCGCGACCGCCGACGTCTGGGTGACGAGCGCCGGCCGCAGCCTCACCACCGACGCCTTCCAGGTCGACCGGGACAGGCTCGCGCGCCTGCGGCGCGATCCCGCGATCGCCTCGGTGCGGCTCTACCAGGGCGGCATGTACGACCTCGGTGACCGTCGCATCTGGGTGATCGCGCGGCCGCGCGGCGACGAGCGGATCGTCCCTGCCAGCCAGCTGCTCGACGGCGATCTGCGGCAGGCGGACGTCCGCCTGCGTCGCACCGGCTGGGTCGCGCTGTCGACGGCGCTCGCCAAGGTCTACGACGTCGGCGTGGGCGACGCGTTCACGCTGCCGACGCCGAGCGGTCCGCAGCGCTTCCGCGTGGCCGCGGTCACGACGAACCTCAGCTGGGGTCCGGGGGCGCTGATCGTCAACACCGTCGACTATCGGCGCGCGTGGGGCTCCACCACGCCCTCGGCGCTCGAGATCGACACGCGGCCGGGCATCACGCCGGCCGCCGGCCGGCGCGCGGTCGAGCGCGTGCTCGGACGCGGACGCGGCTACGACATCCAGACCGCCGCCGAGCTCGACCGCGAGTTCCAGGGCGTGCTGGTCGAGGGGCTCGGCCGGCTCTCGCAGATCTCGACGCTGATGCTCGTCTCCGCGGCGCTCGCGTTGTCGGCCGCGCTGTCCGCGTCGATCTGGCATCGACGACGCCGGCTGGCCGCCTACAAGGTCCAGGGGTTCAGAGAGCGGCAGCTGCGCCGCATCCTGCTGTTGGAGACGCTCACGGTCGTCAGCCTCGGCGCCGGCCTGGGAGCCGTCGCGGGCGTGGTCGGCCACTTCCTGTGCAATCGCTGGCTCGAGCTGACGACCGGCTTCCCAGCCCCGTTCTCGCTCCAGCCCGACGTGGCGTTGGCGAGCGCCGGCCCCGTGATCCTCGCCGCGGTAGTGCTCGTCGCGGTGCCCGGGTACCTCGCGACGCGCGTCGCGCCGGGGTTGGGCTTCCAGCCCTGACGACGCCGCGCGATGCAGCCGCATCGCGAAACCCCGATGGAGGCTCGCCGCCGAAATGGAGCCGTTCGCTCCGTGCTCCTGTTGATCGTCTACTGGCTGCGCGTGTTCCCGCGCGCGCGCAGCGAGCTACGCCGCTGGGAAGCAAGAGCCCGCCTGATCCCCGACCCGCGTCTGCAGCAGCTGGCGCTCGCGAAGCTGCGCGACGAGGGCCACTGCGCCGAGGGAGTCGCCGCGTTCGCGTTGCTGGCGGTCGCGTCCGAGCGTGCGGCGATCGTGCGGCTGTGCGTCGCGTTCGAGGTGATGTACGACCTGATCGACGGGCTCGGCGAGCTGCCGGTGGCCGATCCGCTCGCACACAACCGGCGGCTCGCGCGTGCGTTCACGGCCGCGCTCGACCCGAGCGTTCCAGCGGCGGCGGTCCCATGGGAGCCGGACGACGGCGGATACCTCGCGGAGCTGATCGCCGTCTGCCGCGGCGTGCTGATGACGTTGCCGGCGTTCCCGCTCGTCGCTGCGGCGCTGCGGCGCGCCGCGCAGCGCGCCGGCGAGGCGCAGAGCCTCAACCACAGCGGCACGCTGCTCGGCGACATGGCGCCGCTGATGGTGTGGGCCACCGCGCTCGGCACGCCGCTGGGCACGCACTGGTGGGAAGCGGCGAGCGCCGCCGCCGCCCCGCTCGGCATCTACGCCCTCTGCGCGCTCGCGAGCCACGCGGACGCGAGCGCCGCCGAAGCGGCGCGCGTCGAGACGGCCTACTTCCCGTGGATCGCCGGCCTGCTCGGAATCCTCGAGAGCCTCGTCGACCAGGAGGAGGACGCGGCCGCCGGCACGCTCAGCTACGCGCGCCACTACGGCTCGCCGGAGGACGCCGCCGCCGCGACCGCCGCCTTCGCCCGGCACGCCAGCGAGGACGTGGCGCTGTTGCGCGACACGGCAGCGCATGTCGTGATCCTGGCGGGCATGATCGCGACGAACCTCTCCCACCAGGGCGCCAGCGATGTCGCGGCGCGCGAGGCCGGGTGCGCGGCCCGCACCCACGTGACGGGGCCGGTCGGTCCGCTGCTCGGGCTGCTGCGACTGCGCCGCCGGCTCGCGCGCGGGTGACGGCCGCGCTCAGCGCCGCTCGACGCCGGTGCGCGCGCCGCGCAGCGCGACGACGTTCGCCGGCTCGCTGCTCGCCTCGGCGCGCAGCACGCCGCCGCTGATCGTCAGCGCGCGGTCGACGCCGGAGACCCCCATCGCTTCGCCGGTGGTCATCAGCACCGCGACCTCGCCGTCGGCGATCGAGCGCACGAGCAGCAGGACCGCCTCGCGCTCCAGCAGGTCGACGTGGCGCGTCGGGTCGTCGACGAGCAGCAGCCTCGGCGTGGCGACGAGCGCCTGCGCGAGCGCGACGCGCACCCGCTCGGTCGGGTCGAGCTCGCGCGGCTGCAGGTGCGCGCAGGCGACCGCGCCGACGCGCTCGAGCTGCTCGATCGCGCGGGCGAGCGCCGCCTCCGGCGCCATCCCACGCGCGAGCAGCGGCATCGCGACGTGATCGAGGATCGACGCGCCGCCGACGTCCGCGAGCGCCGGCTCGACGTAGCCGATCCCCGTGGGCAGGCCGTCGACATGGCCGGTGGGCAGCGCCTCGCCGTCGAAGCGCACGTCGCCGCCGTCCGGCTGTTCGAGGCCCGCCGCGATCCGCAGCAGCGTCGTGCGCCCTGAGCGCGGGACGCCCCAGATCGCGACCAGCTCGCCGGGCGCGACGGTCAGCGAGACCTCGTCGAGTGCGGTCACCTCGCGGCGGCCGCGGCGGTAACGCTTGCTGACGCGCTCAAGCGTCAGCAGGCTCATCACTCGTCCTCGTGCCCGTCCGCTCGAACGCGTCGATCTCCTTGCGCGCGTAGGCGATCCATGCGAAGTGCGCATCGAGCAAGCCGCGCCGCGCGGCGAGCACGAGCCGCTCCACCAGCTCCCCGGCGGCCGCCGCAGGCGTCGCCGCCCCGCGGGCCGGCGGCAACGGCAGCAGGCTCGCCTCCTCGACGCAGGCGCGCTCGTAGGCGTCGACGAGCGCGCGCATCGTGCCGGTGCGGTCGACGCCCGCGGCCGCGGTGCCCGCGATCCGTCGCAGCAGCTCGACGTGGCGCGGATCGTCGCGGATCTGCTCGGCGACCCATTCGCGGAAGGCGCGCGCGCCGCTCGCGGTCGCGCGGTAGTGGACCTTCGGCTGGCGCCTCGCGGCGGGGCGCAGGCCGTCGTCGACGACGAGCGCGCGCTCCTCCTCGGACAGCGGCTCGATCAGCTCTGCGCGCTCGAGCGCGTTGAGCGCGGCGTATATCTGCGAGATCGGCGGGTCGAGCACGCCGCCGTAGCGCCGTTCGAGGCGCTGGAACAGCTCATAGCCGTAGCTGGGGCGCTCGATCACCAGCCCGAGCACCGCCCAGTTGACAGCCGACCTCATCCTCACCGAAGCGCCCACCCGACCCCCGTCGTCGCTCGCAGGTAACGGTAGACGAGACGCTATTCCACTCGCCCACCCGAACGCAACCGTTCATGTCACTGAACGGCGATTGGAACCTTCGAAGTAGGGTGTCGTCCGCGATGTCAGATCCGGTCGTCCTGACGGAGGTGCGCGAGGGCGCCCTGCTCGTCACGCTGAACCGTCCCGAGCAGCGCAACGCCGTGAATCGGGCGGTCGCCGAGGGCATCGCCGCCGCCTTGGACCGGCTCGACGCGGACGACGCGCTGCGGGTCGGCGTGCTCACCGGCGCGGGCAAGGGCTTCTGCGCGGGGATGGACCTGAAGGCGTTCGTCGCCGGCGAGCGACCGCTGGTCGAGGGGCGCGGCTTCGCCGGGATCGTGCAGCGAGCCGCCGAGAAGCCGCTGATCGCCGCCGTCGAGGGCTTCGCGGTCGCCGGCGGCTTCGAGATCGCGCTCGCATGCGACCTGATCGTCGCCGCGCATGGAGCGCGCTTCGGGATCCCCGAGGTCAAGCGCGGGCTGGTCGCCGCCGGCGGGGCGCTCTTGCGGCTGCCGCGGCGGATCCCCTACCACGTGGCGATGGAGCTGGCGCTGACGGGCGACTTCGTCGACGCCG
The DNA here is from genome assembly GCA_963770165.1 of uncultured Actinomycetes bacterium. Taxonomy (GTDB): domain Bacteria; phylum Actinomycetota; class Thermoleophilia; order Solirubrobacterales; family Solirubrobacteraceae; genus Conexibacter. The sequence continues at coordinate 104,262 of CAVYOK010000002.1, read as the reverse complement.
AGCGGGCGTTCGAGCTGGGTCTCGTGAATCGGCTCGTCGAGCCGGGCGCGGCCGCAGACGCCGCGCTGGAGCTTGCGGACGCGATCGCGGCGAACGGCCCCTTGGCGCTCGCTGCCTCGAAGCGCATCCTCGTCGAGGCGCCGTCGTGGCCGGCCGGGTCGGAGTGGGAGCGCCAGGCCGAGATCACCGATCCCGTGAGAGCGTCCGCGGACGCGCGCGAGGGGTCGGTGGCGTTCGCGGAGAAGCGGGCGCCGCGCTGGCAGGGTCGCTGAGGGCGGCGTCCCCGCGCCGTCCGCGCTACGAGGTCAGGCGCTTGAACAGCTCGTGCTGCTCGCGCAGATAGCTGACGATTCTGTCCTCGTTGTCGTCGAGCGTGGCGAACTGCTTGTCGAACAGATCGCTGATCCACGCGACGTGCTGCCGGGTGAGCTGCTCCTGGTCCTGCTCGATCGCAACCAGATGGAAGTCCGCGCGTCCCCATCTCGCATGCTGGCCCGCGATCGCGACCGCGGACGCCGCCGACTCGTCCGTGGTGATTGCGAAGATCGCGATCGGTCTTCTCACGCCGTTGAGGACGAACGGGATCGGGTACTTGCGTCTTCTGTCGTTCTCCGCGTCGACGTAGTCGACGGCGATCTCCTCGAACTCGCGCGTCAGGAGCTCTCTCAGGTCCTCCACGAACGTCGAGCGGACGGTCTCCCGATCGAGGTTGCGCAGGTCGCTGATCTCGAGCAGCGCCTGCACGAACGAGAACAGGCCCCGCGGGGCCTCCGCGGCGGCGTGGCGCACGACGAGCTCCCCGTCGCGGTCCTCGATCCCATGCCGGGTGCGGATCCGCTCGAAGGTGAGACCCCGCGTGCCTTTGTAGAGACGGTCGACGTCCGTCGCGTAGCCGAGGTGCATCAGCGTGTGCGCATGGTCGGTGATCTCCATCCGCCCCTCGCCGACGTCGCGGAAGTAGACGACGAAGCCATCCCCGTCGGGGAAGTGGAACGGCACCTCCACCCGCATCTCGTGGTCGCCGTGCGGGTGCAACGTCACCTCCGACGCGAGCGCGCCGGACAGGCGCTCCCGCAGCTCTTCGCGGTTCAGGGCTACCACAGCGATCCTTGGTCCGGTGGCTCGAAGTTCGCTACCCGCAGCATCGCATCCAACGCGGTCGCGAGATCGGAGAAGGCGGTCGTCACCTCGGCGTAGCCGTCGATGTCGAAGCCGCGCTGTTGATAGCGCTCGGTCGCGATGTGCACGTGGAACGTGCTCGGCAATCTCGTCCCCTCGATCTTGTTGGCGTGCGCATGGCCTTTGCCGTTGTGACGCCGGAGGCGCAGCTCGGGCCCGCTCGCGCCGAGCGAGGCCGTGAGGATCACGGAGAAGTCGTACGGATCGATGCTGCTCTGCCGCAGATGGACGGCGAAGCGGGTGCCTCTCCTCCCCACGACCTTTGCGGTCGCACGGCGGTGGCTGAGTCTCGGAGCGGATCTGCTGAGCGCGGCAAGCAGAATCTGCGCGTCGAGCGTCGGCTTTGCCTCTTGGAGAAGCTGTGCGATCCGGGCGTCCGTGAGCATCGGCGGAGGAGCGTAGCTGCGCCCAATTGTCGGCCAGACGGCGCCGTCGCTTGACATGTGACCTTTTGGTCACCTATTGTCCCGCGCCATGGACGACGTGTTCAGAGCGCTGGCGGACCCGACGCGGCGGTCGCTGCTCGACGAGCTGTTCCGCGCGGACGGGCAGACGCTGACCGCGCTCGAGGAGCGGCTGCCGATGACGCGCTTCGGCGTGATGAAGCACCTCAGAGTGCTGGAGCAGGCCGGACTGGTGGTCACGCGCCGACGCGGCCGCGAGAAGCTGCACTTCCTGAACCCCGTCCCGATCCGGCTCGTCCACGACCGCTGGGTGAGCAAGTACGCGGAGCCGTGGGCCGCCGGCCTGAGCGAGCTCAAGCACGACCTGGAGGGCAGGACGATGGAGAAGGTCTTCGAGATCTACATCAAGACGACGCCGGAGCGGCTGTGGGAGGCGATCACGAATCCGGAGCTGCGCGCGAAGTACAGCTTCGGCGTCGGCGTGGAGTCCGACTGGACGCCGGGCTCGCCCTACAGATCGGTGCACCCCGGCGCCGGCCTGACGATCGCCGAGGGCGTCAACGTCGAGGTCGATCGCCCGCGTCGCCTCGTGCAGACGTTCACCGCGCTGTGGGGCGAGGACGTCAAGGCCGAGGGCGAGTCGCGCGTCACGTGGGAGATCGAGCAGGTCGAGGACTCGTGTCGCCTCACCGTGATCCACGACCAGCTGCGCGAGGGCGCGAACGACCAGCTGTTCGGCGGCTGGCCGATGATTCTCTCCGGCCTCAAGACGCTGCTGGAGACGGGCGAGCTGCTCACCACCCCCGGCTCGCTGCGGTACGCGGACGCGAGTTAGCGCGTGGCACCGCCGCGAGCCGGGTAGTGCTCCGGCCACACCAACGCGGCGGGGACCTCCGCCCAGTCGGAAGGAGACGCAAGATGCTTTGGCTGCTGATCGGGATCATCCTGCTGGTCATCGCGATCGCCGGTGGCGTCGTCGTCCACCCGATCCTGTTCGTGCTCGGGATCCTCGCGCTCGCCGCGTTCTTCTTCGGCGGGTCGCACCGCACCGTCTGACGACGACCTGCTCGCACTGATCCCGCCCTCCCTGCTGCCGCGCGAGGCATCAGAGAGCAGCCTCAGGTGCGTGACTTCACGCGGCTGAGGCTGGCCTCCAGCGCGGCCATCAGGTCCGACGCCGGCTCCGGCTCCGGCGCGACCTCCGGGATCTCGATCTCGCCACCGCGCTGCTTGCGCCGGATCAGTCTCAACAGCCGCGCACGGTGACAGTCCTCGTAGCGGCTCGGGTCGAAGTCGCGCGTCATCGCCTCGATGACGCTCAGCGCCTCGTCGACCTCGCGTCTTCTCGGCGCACCTCTGCGGCCTGAGGGCACCGCATCGATCGATCTCGGGTCGCGGATCTCGTCGGCGAACAGCATCGTGGAGAGCGCGAGCAGGCCGTCGCGCTCGCGCACCGCCACGAGCTGCTCGCGCGAGCGCATCACGATCCGCCCGACCGCCACCTGGTCGGTCTCCGCCATCACGTCACGCAGCAGCCGGTAGGCGCGCGTGACGCCCTCCGCCCCACCCTGCGGCAGCAGGTAGTAGGGGTGGTCGAAGTGCGCCGGGTCGATCCGCTCGAGCGGGACGAACTCCTCCACCTCGATCGTGCGCGTGCGCTCGGGCGCGGCGGCCGCCAGCTCGTCGTCGCTCAGCACGACGAGTCTGCCGTCGAGCTCGTAGCCGTGGCCGACCTCCTCCCACGGCACCTCCTTGCCGTCCTGCGCGCACGTGCGCTTGACCTCCAGGCGCCGACCTCTCTCGTCGACTTCGTGGAAGTGCACGTCGCGGTCGCGCACGGCGCTGACGAGCCCGACCGGCACGGCGACGAGGCCGAACGAGAGCGTCCCGCTCCACAGCCCGCGCGCCATCAGCGCCGCGTCCTCGCGCGTCTGCGTCTGGCGACCGTCCCGCGGCGCCTGCGCCCGCCGTGCAGGCTCGCCTCCAGCGCAGCCGCGAGATCGTCGGGGGCCCCGCGGTCCTCCGGCTCGGGCACCTCGATCTCCTCCCCCTTCGCCTTGCGTCTGATCAGCGCCAGAACGTCTGCTGTGTATCTGTCACGGTGCTTCGCCGGTCTCCAGTCGGTCGCGAGCGCCTCGACGAGCGCCTGCGCCATCTCGATCTCCTGCGGGGACGGCTCGCGCCGCAACGCCGGGACTCTCAGGTCTCTGCGGTCGACGACCTCGTCGGCGAAGCGCATCGTGTGGAGGATCAGCGCGCCGCCGCGTGGGCGCAGCGCGACGAGCTGCTCGCGCGTGCGCAGCACGAAGCGGCCGATCCCGACCTTCTTCGCTCTCTCGAGCGCGGCGAGCAGCACGCGGTAGGCGCGCTCGCCGCCCTCCTGGACGCCGACCACGTAGGGCTTGTCGTAGAAGACCGGGTCGATCTGCTCGTCGGCGACGAAGTGCTCGAGCTCGATCACCTTCGGCCGCGAGCCGCGCGCGGCGGCGATCTCCTCGTCGCTCAGCAGCACCTGCTTGCCGCCGCTCGTCGCGTACGCCTTCAGCGCGCTGGCGCGTCTGACCTCGCGGCCGGAGTCGGCGCCGACGAGGCGGTGCTCGATGCGGCAGCCGTCCTTCAGGCGCACCTCCCTGAAGTGGACGCGTCTGTCCTGCGTGGCGGAGAACAGCTTCACCGGGATCGCGACCTCGCCGAACGCGAGCGTGCCGTTCCAGATCGAGCGCGCTCTGCTCATGCGGACAGCCCTCTCAGTCTCGGCAGCCGCTGCGTGAGCGACAGCACCTCCGCGAACAGGTCGCCGTGCTCGGCGACGCGCGCCAGCACCGCGCCGTACTCGAAGCGCAGCAGGTCGGGATCGCCACTTCTGAGACACGCCTCGACCTCGTCCCACGCGACCGGCGTCGAGACGGTCGGGCGCTCCTTCGCGCGCAGCGAGTAGACGGAGATCGTCGTCTTGTGCTCGTCGTTCTGCGACCAGTCGATCAGCACCTTGCCGCTGCGCTCGCCGCCCTTCTTTCTCATGTCGGAGACGACGAGGTCGGGCCGCTGCTGCTCGAACAGCACGGCGACCGCGTGTGCGAACGGCTTCGTCGTCTCGTAGCGCACGTCGGGGTCGTTCAGCGGCACGTAGATCTGCATCCCCTTCGAGCCCGACGTCTTCGCGAACGCCCGCAGGCCGAGCTGCTCGAACGTCGCGCGCAGCGCGAGCGCGACCTCGCAGCACTCGACGATCGTCGCCGGCGGGCCGGGGTCGAGGTCGAACGCGAGCGTCGTCGGCCGTTCGATCTCGTCGGCGCCGGAGAGCGACGGGTGCAGCTCGATGTCGGCGAGGTTCGCGAGCCACACGAGCGTCGGCAGGTCCTGGCAGAGCGTGTACTCGATGTCGCGTCTGCTGTGGCGGCTGTAGACGGACACCGTCTGGACCCATTCGGGCCGGTGTCTGGGCGACTGCTTCTCGTAGAAGAATCTGCCCTCGACCCCGTCGGGGTAGCGCTTGAGCGTGAGCGGACGGTCGCGCAGTTGCGGCAGCAACACAGGTGCGATCGCCTTGTAGTAATCGACGAGATCGCGCTTGGTGAACCCAGCTCTTGGATACAGCACCTTGTCCGGGTTGCTGAGTCTGACCGTGCGGCCGTCGACGTCCAGCTCGACGCCCCCACGGACTCTGCGCTCGGCCGGCGCCGGCGGCGGCTGCACGCGCTCGCGCACGACCTCCCCCGCCGGCTTGTCGTCGCGCAGGCCCTTGTAGCGCGGATGGCGCAGGCGGCCGTCTCTCGTCCACTCGCCGAACTCGATCTCGGCCACGAGCTGCGGCTCGACGAAGTGCGCGCCTCTCGCCGGCTGGCGACCGGCGAACGGCGATCTTCTGATCGTGAGCGGTCTCAGCAGCTCCGCGAGCCGGTCGAGCTCCGCTTCATCGAAGCCGGTGCCGACCTTGCCGGCGTACTTCAGCTCGCCGGTCTGCGGGTCGTGGACGCCCAGCTCGAGCGCGCCGAGGCGGTTCCGGCGCGCTCTTCTGCCCTCCGTCCAACCGCCGATCACGAGCTCCTGGCGCTGCGAGCTCTTGATCTTCAGCCAGCTGCCGTCGCGGCGGCCGGGGACATAGCGGGAGTCGAGCCGCTTCGCGATGACGCCCTCCAGCCCCTGCTCGCGCGTGGCGGTGAGCAGCGCCGAGCCCTCCCCTTCGTGGTGAGCCGGCACGCGCCAGTGCCGGTCCGCGAGCTCGAGGTCGGCGAGGCGTCTGCGCCGCTCCGTGTAGGGCAGCTCCATCAGCGAGTGGCCGTCGAGCCACAGCAGGTCGAAGATCGCGTATGTGACCGGACACTCGGCGGCGAGCCGCTTGATGGCCGCCTCGCCGCGCACGTGCATGCGCGACTGCAGCGCTTGGAAGCTCGGCTTGCCGTGCTCGTCGAACGCGACGATCTCACCGTCGAGGATGGCGCTGTGCGAGCCGAGCGCGCGGTTGAGCGCGCGCAACTCGGGATAGGCGACCGACACGTCGTTGCCGTTTCGCGTGACGAAGCGCACGCGCCCCGGCTGCGAGTGGGCGAGCGCACGGATACCGTCCCACTTGATCTCGAACGCCCAGTTGGACTCGTCCCGCGGCATCGTCGAGAGGCGCGCGAGCATCGGCTCGACGTCCTGCGGCATCTCGGCCGCGGTCGCGTCGCGCGGCGGGTCCATGCGGTGGATCATCCAGTCCTTCGCTGATCTGCCGGCATGGAACAGCGCGTAGCGGCCTCTGAGGCGCTCGCCCGCGAAGGTGACGATCACTCTTCTGGGCAGCCACTTCTCGCACGTGTACGTGCCGCTGTCCCAGATCATGATCTCGCCGGCGCCGTAGCTGCCCGCCGGGATCGTGCCCTTGAAGTCGAGGTACTCGAGCGGGTGGTCCTCGACGTGGACCGCCTTGCGGTTGCGTCTCGGGTCGTCCGGGATGCCGTTCGGGATCGCCCACGAGGCGAGCACCCCGTCGCGCTCCAGCCGCAGGTCCCAGTGCAGGCGGCGCGCGTGGTGCTCGTGCACGACGAAGCGGCCGCCCTGCTCAGCGGGTGCGGCGCCGTCCCGCTTCCCGCTCGGCTCCGGCGTCTCGTCGAAGCTGCGCTTGCGGCTGTACTCGGCCAGTCCCCTTGGCATGTGTGATCTCGACTACCCCATTACTGCGAGTCGCCATCAGGATATTGACCAGGTCAAGTTGGTCGACCAAGTGCTAGGCTTATGCGCATGGAGGTCACGGTCCAAGAGGCGAAGACGCAGCTCTCGCGCCTGCTCCGTCGCGTCGAGGCCGGCGAGTCGATCACGATCCGCCGCGGGCGCGAGCCGGTTGCGATGCTCGTGCGCGCGCCGGCGAAGCCGGGCCGGCGTCAGATCTGGAGCGACCTGAAGGGTTCGATCGGCCCAGAGTTCGACGAGCAGCTCGACGATCTCGCTCCGTACGCGTGAAGCGGCTCCTGCTCGACACGAACGTGGTCGTGTGGCTGCTGCTGAACGACCGCGACGCCGTCTCCGCGAGAGCGGTGAGAGCGCTACTCGACGAGCGCAACACGATCTCGGTCAGCGCCGTCAGCGTGTGGGAGATCGCGATCAAGCGCTCGCTCGGCAAGCTCGAGATCGAGCCGGACTGGGCCCGGGCGCTCGCGCGGCTGGACTTCGATCCGCTGCCCGTGACCTCCGCGCACGCGCAGCAGGTCGAGCACCTGCCATGGCATCACCGCGATCCGTTCGACCGCCTGCTCGTCGCGCAAGCCGCGCTCGAAGAGCACGCCCTCGTCAGCGCCGACCCGCAGGTCGCCGACTACGACGTCGAGGTGGTCTGGTGAGCGCGTCTCACAACCGCGCCAGCACTGCCGCGGCCGCGTCCTCGCCCGAGCGGACCGCGCCGTCCATGTAGCCCGTCCAGCGGGTGGCGGTCTCGGCGCCGGCCCAGTGCAGCGGGCCGATCGGCGCGCGCAGCGCGGGGCCGTAGGCGGTCCACGTGTTCGGCGGCAGGAACGCGCCGTAGCAGCCGCGCGTGAACTCCTCCGCCGACCAGTCCTTGTCGACGTAGTCGACCGGTCTCGCCGCCGCCGCGCCGAACAGGCGCGCGAAGCAGGCGACGACCACCGCGCGCCGCTCGTCTGCCGCCACGCGCCCGAGCGCGCGGGCGGCGTTTCCCTCCAGGAAGCCGAGCAGCACGCCGGGCGAGCCGTCCGGCGGCGAGTTGTCGAACACCACCTTGACCGGCCCGACGTCGCTCGTCGCCTGGCCCGACAGCCCCGCCGCGCGCCAGGACGGCTCGTCGTAGATCGCCATGCACTTGATCACCGATCCGTTCGGCATTCGCTGCGTGAGCTGGTCGCGCTCGGCCGGCAGCGGCGGGTCGTAGACGATCCGGCCGGCGAGCGCCGGGCTGATCGCGACGATCGCCTGCCGTGCGCGCACGTTCAGCGACTCGGCCCCTACGACGACGCCGTCGGCGCCGTGCGCGATCCGCCGCACCGGACGGCCGAGCGCGACCGCCTCCCCCAGCTCGTCGGCGAGCGCGAGCGGGATCCGCTGCGAGCCGCCGGCGATCCGCGTCTGCTGCGCGCCGCCCTCGGTGGAGATGAGCGGATCGAGGCCCCCGGCCGCGTGCGCATAGGCGAGGAAGTGCAGCAGCGAGACGTCGGCCGGGTCGGCCGCCCACACCGCCTCGCACACCAGCTGGATCAGATCCCGGCCGAGCCGCGTGCGCATGTGACGGCGCGACCACGAGGCGACCGTCTCGGCGTCCCAGCTCGCCGCTCGCGGCGCGCGCCACGGCGCGGCCGGATCGACCGAGCGGGCCATGCGCCCGAGCCGCACGCTCGCGACCTGCATGTCGAGCAGCGCCGGCGGCGAGACGCGCGGGATCGCGCCGGCGTAGGAGCTGATCCGCCCCTGGTGCTCGAACAGGTTGCGCCCGGCGGTGTGCGTGTCGAACGTCTCGAGCCCGAGCTCGGCGATCAGCGCGAGCGCGCGCTCCTGCGTCGGTCCGACCCACTGCCCGCCGACCTCGACGACCTTGCCGTCGCCGATCTCGTGGTTGAGCACGCGCCCGCCGACGCGCTCGCGCGCCTCCAGCACGAGTGCGTTCGCGCCGGCGCGGCGCAGCGCTCGCGCTGCGGTCAGGCCGGCGAGCCCGGCGCCTACGACGACGACGTCCGCGGTCCGTTCGGTGGGGGTCGGCGAGGGCATGGAGCGAACCTAACCGCCCGCCGCCGGCGGCGTCGCGGTCGCGCGGGGCGGCGTCGCGGCGCGGTGGCGCACACGCGCCGCCCCGCCGTTACGGTGGCTCGCGTGAACGTGCTGATCGCCGCCGACATGGAGGGAATCGCGGGCATCGACGACGCCGGCGACTGCCTTCCGGCTCATCCGGCCGCGTACGCCCGTGGACGTCAGCTGATGACGGACGAGGTGCTCGTCGCGATCGACGCGCTGCGTGCGGGCGGCGTCGAGCGGATCGTCGTCGGGGACTGGCACATGGTCGGCACCAACGTCGAGCGCGAGCGGATGCCGGCAGGCGTGGAGGTGCGGCCGATCGCGGAGCTCGCGCTCGTCGCCGACGACCCGTCGTTCACCGCCGCTGCCGGCGGTCCGCTCGACGCAGTGCTGCTGCTCGGCCATCACGCCAGCACGCCGAGCCCGCGCGGCTTCTGCTCCCACACGTTCGTCTGGGACATGGAGGTGCTGCTCGACGGCGAGTCGCTCAGCGAGGTGCGGGTGTACGCGCAGGGGCTCGCCGCGGAGCGGATCCCGGTGCTCGTCGCGAGCGGTGACCGCTGGATGCTCGACGAGCTCGACGACGGCGAGCTGGGCGGCGCGCGCCTGCTGGAGACGAAGGTCGGGCACGGGCGCGCGCGGGCCCGCTCGCGCTCGCTCGCGGCGACGCGCGCGGAGCTGGCCGACGCGATCGCGGCGGCGCTCGCCGACGAACTGCCCGTGCCCCCACCGCCGCGCCGCTACCCGGCCGAGCTGCGGATCGTGCACGAGGGCGAGGAGCTCGTGCGCACGACCGTGTCCGAGCCGGGCGACCTGCTGCGAACGGTGGCGGAGGCGTTCCGCGGGGGTGCCGTCTCGCGCGAGTACCGCCAGCTCGCGAAGCTGCTGCCGGCCGGGGACCGCTCGGCGGCGCAACAGCTCCACCGTCGCCTCGGCGGCGCGCTCGCGACGCCGGTGATGCTCGCGAAGGAGCGTCGCTGGTTGCGCACGGCCGCTCTGATGAGCGCGCTTCACTAAAGAAAACTGGTGCATCAATGCGGCCGTCCCGGTAGGGTCGGCGCGTGCGCATCGCTCACAAGGTCTTCCTCAACGCCGACGACGCGCTGCTCGTGTGGAGCGTCGACGAGCTCGACGACGACCTGCGGGGCTTCGCGCTCCAGCGCAAGCGCAACGGCGGCGACGCCGAGTACCTCAGCAGCTTCACGCCGTTCGGGCCGGAGGAGCGCAGAGACGGCCGGTTCCAGCGGTCCGACGCGTGGCCGTTCCGCTGCTTCTCGTGGACCGACCACGACGTCGAACCCGGCGACACGGTCAGCTACCGCGTCGTGCCGGTGTACTGGGAGCGCGGTCCGAGACCGTCGCGCGCCTCGCGCTGGAGCGCGCGGCGCGTCGCCGCGTCCACGAACGGGAGATCGCCCTACCGCGCGTTCTTCAACCGCGGCTACGTGATCTCGCAGTTCGTCAGCCGCTACCTCGACGAGACGTTCCCGAGAATGACGCGCAGCAGAGCGCTCGCGCTGTTCAAGAGAAGCATCAGCGATGCCGACGAGGCCGAGTGGCGCGGGAAGCTCGGCGGACAGCTGCGCACGGCGATGCTCGAGCTGCTCGATGCCGTCATCGCCGGCAGCGGCGAGCTGTACGCCGCGCTCTACGAGCTCGACGACGAGGAGCTGATCGGGCGGCTCACGCAGCTCGGCCCGCGTGCACACGTCGTCCTCTCGAACGGCTCGGTCGACGTCGAGAGAGAGGATCAGAACAGACACGCGCGCAGAACCCTGATCGCGGCCGGCGTGGAGACACTGCCGCGCTTCCTCTCCCCCGGCGGGCTCGGTCACAACAAGTTCCTCGTCGTGACCGACGCGGCCGGCGCGCCCCAGCGCGTGTGGACCGGCAGCACGAACTGGACGCCGACCGGCCTCTGCACGCAGATCAACAACGGCCTGCTGATCGAGGACAGAGCGATCGCGGCGCGCTACCTGGCGCAGTGGCACGCGCTCGCGAGCGCCGGGGACACGTTTCCGAGCGATCTGCTGACGGCCAACGGACAGCCGACCGCGTTCGGCGGCAGCAGAGCGGGGAGGCCGCGCGCGAGCGTCCACTTCACGAAGGCGCCGAGACGCGTCGACCTGACCGCGCTGACGGAGATCATCGAAGGCGCGCAATCGGGGCTGCTTTTCCTGCTGTTCAACGCCGGCACGACGGGGGTCATCCCACCGATCCGCGCGCTTGCGGAAGAGAAGCCCGACGTGCTCGTGCGCGGCGTCGCGACCGAGCTGCCGCAGCCCAAGAGACCCAGAGGCAGCGACGTCAGGCTGCCGCTGAGATTGACGCTGTTCGGCGATCCGACCGCGTCAAGACCGATCCCTCGGACGTTCGACGTGATCCTCCCCGTCGGCCGCAGACACACCGCCGCGCGGTGGGCGGTCGAGACCACGCGCGGGCAGTTCAAGAACGCGGTCGGCCACGCGATCGTCCACTCGAAGGTGCTCGTCGTCGACCCGTTCTCGAACGACCCGATCGTCGTCACCGGCAGCCACAACTTCTCCAGACCCGCCAGCACGAAGAACGACGAGAACTTCGTCGTGATCCGCGGCGACCGCGCGCTCGCCGAGGCCTACGCCGTACACGTGCAGACCGCGTGGCGCCACTACTCCGCGCGCATCGGCACCGCGCACGTGAGCGCGACAGGGCGCGCGTATCTGCAGCTGCTGCTCGACGACCTGCGCCGGATTCAGGGGTTCTGGGGCCTCTGACCGGCCCGAACAGGGGCGCGTCAGCGCGCGCACGAGACCGCGCTCCGGTACCCGCTTTCCTTTCCGCGGCGCCGTGGTTACGCTGGCCCGCATGGCAAGCGCCGGGCCGAGGGGGACGGCGGTCGCTCTGCCGCGGCCGCGCAGCCATGCCGTCGACGCGCAGCCGTCCGGCCTCGGGACGGCCGCGTGGATCTGGGCGCTCCCGTGCGCCGCGCTGACGGTCGCGCTCGTCGCGTGGCTCGGCCCGCCGCTGTCGGACGCGCTCTACCCGAGCACGCCGCTGCCGGTCCTGCCGACGGTTGAAGCGAACCCCGAGCCGGTCGAGCAGACGCGCTTCCTGCTGTCGCTGCTCGGCCCCGTGCTGCTCGCGGGAGCGATCGTGGTCGCGGCGCCGCGGCTGCCGGTCTCAAGGCGCACCGGCACAGCGCTCGCGCTCGCGGCCCAGGCGCTCGGCCTCGCGGTGATCGCGGCGTGCGTCGTGCGCCAGTTCGGCGACGAGTGGCGGATCGAATTCTTCACCGGCGGACAGCTCGTCGGCGCCGCCGCGCTCACCGCCGCGCTCGTGCTCGCGGCACGGCGCGGCCGGCTCACCGGCTGGCGCTTCGAGCCGCGCTGGCTCGCGCTCGCCGCCCCGCTCGCCGCGCTCGTCCTCAGCGGCGTCTGGTTCCTCTCCTACCTGCAGACGGCGGAGACGATCTGCACGTACGGCGACTGCTACAACACCGCGTTCATGGCGGACGAGACGTTCGCCGTGCTGAACGGACTGACGCCGCTCGTCGACCACACGGCCGCGTACGGCTCGCTGTGGCCGCTCGTGTTCGCGCCCGCGATGGCGCTCGCCGGCGAGACGCTGTTCGTCTGGACGGTGCTGATGTGGGCGCTGACCGTCGCGATGCTGCTCGCGCTGTTCGGCGTGCTGCGGCGCGTGACGCACAGCTCGCTGGGTGCCCTCGGGCTGTTCCTGCCGGTGATGGTGTTCACGTACTACGCCGCCTCGCGCGATCTCGACGCGCCGATAGAGATCTACCAGCAGGTGCCGTTGCGGACCGCGGGGCCGTTCCTGCTCGCCTACCTTGTGGCACGCCGGCTGGAGCGCGGCACAGGCGCCATCTGGCCGCTCGGCCTCGCCGCCGGCCTCGTCGCGCTCAACAACGCCGACTTCGGGCTCGCCGCGCTCGGCGCGACGGTCGCCGCGCTGCTGTGGAGCGACCCGCCGCGCACGCGGCGGGCGCTCGGCCGCCTCGCCGGCCAGCTCGCGCTCGGGCTGCTCGGGGCGTATGCGCTGGTCGCGCTCGTGACGCTGGTCCGCGCCGGCGCGCTGCCGAACCCCGCGAGGGCGGTCGAGTTCGCGCGCATCTACACGCGCGCCGGCGTCGGCGTGTGGCCGCTACTGCGACTGCTCGGCCTGCCGCTCGCGATCTATCTCACCTACGCGGCGGCGATCGGCGTCGCGACGGTGCGCGCGCTGCGCGGCGCGGAGAACCGCACGCTCACCGGGATGCTCGCGTGGAGCGGCGTCTTCGGCCTCGGCTCGGCCGCCTACTACATGGGCGCCTCGACGATATTGGCGATCGCGACGCTGTTCCCCGCCTGGGGCCTGTGCCTCGCGCTGCTGACGGTCGTCGCCGTGCGCCAGCTCGCGGCGCGCCGCGAACGCCTCCCCGGCCTGCCGGCGCTTGCGGCGCTGTTCGGCTTCGCGCTGATCGCGACGTTCCTCGTCATGCCGCCGGTGCGGCTGATGCCGTGGTCGCAGGTCGAGCGGCTGCAGAGCGAACCGGTCTACGCGCCGGCTGACGCCGAACCGATGGAGCGGCCGGTCGACCCCGCGTTCCGCCGCTTCGTCGCCTCGACGCCGGAAGCGGACGGCCGCTTCACCGTCCGACAGGGCGCCCCGGTGGCGTTCTTCACGGCGACCGGACACCTGCTCGCCGACGCGTACGGGATCAAGGACGTCGTGCCGTACACCGGCCGGTCGGTCTTCACCGAGCAGCAGCTCGACGACGCGCTCGACGCGCTGCGCGCGGCCGGCGGCAGCACTGCCCTCGTGCCGATGCTGATATTGCCGCGCATCGCGGACCTGCTGGTCAAGCGCGGCTTTCGCGTGCAGACGACGTCGGGCTGGAGGGCGGGACTGCCGGGCGAGTCGATCCCCGCCGAAGCGGTGGTCGTCCACAGCGCCGACGTGTACCCGAACGAACTGACGAAGTGGGTCGATGGACGCGCACTGGCGCGCGCCCGCGCGGGGTGACGCGCGCTACGCCGCCGTGTCGCCGGCGCCCGTGCGCACGCGGCGGAGGATCTCGGTCAGCGCGACCAGCTCCTGATCGCGCAGCGGCGCCGTCCCGAACTGCTCCTTGTTGAGCAGCGCGGTCGCCTCGGCGGCGACCTGCCGGCCGCGCTCGGTGATCGTCGCGAGCGTGCGGCCGTCGGCGGGCTGCACGGCGCGGGTGGCGTAGCCGCGCAGCTCGAGCGCCTCGACGAGGTCCACTGCGCCCGTCGGGTGCGCCTGCAGGCGGGCGGCCAGCTTCGTCAGCGGGAGCGTCCCGCGCCTGCTGAGAAACAGCAGCATCAGCGCCTCGTAGCGCGCCAGCGTCAGCTCGAACGGCGCCAGCACGTCGTTGAGGCGCGCGAGCAGGATCTGGTGGATGCGCAGGATCGAAGCGACCGCCGCGACCGGGGGCACCGTGCTCGTCCCCCACCGTCTGCGCCACTGGCGGCCGGCCTCGTCGACCGGATCGAGCTGGAGCCCTTCGAACACCGCCGCCAGGATGCCACGTCCCGGCGGCTCAGATGGTTGATTCCACGAGATTCGTGGATGCGCGGGGTGCGATGGGCGGATGCTGGGGGACGCGCGGTGTCGAAGCCAATGCTGGTGGCATTGGCGAGACGCCGCGTGGCGCCCAGCGCCGCCCAGCGTGACCCTCGCGCCGCGAGATCGTGGAATCAACCATCTCAGGCGGCCGCTTCACGCTTCTCGCTCAGGTAGCGCGCGACCCACTCCAACGACCGCGCGTCGCGCTGGTGGCTCAGCGGCGGATCGCCGATCGGCACGCCCGCGAAGCCGCAGAAGCCCAGCACCTGCTCCACCGCCGCGCGCGGTTCCGCGGCGATCGTCTCGTAGGCGAGCTCCAACGGCCGTCCGGGACCAGCGGGCATCGCTTCGAACCATGCGCGCCAGGCCGCCTCGTCGGTCTCGAGCTGCCTGACGAGGTGATCGATCGCATCGAAGTGGTAGACCGCGTCGTGCGGGCGCGCCGGCGCGCCGACGTCCGCGCGCCAGCGCCGCGTCTGCACCGCCCGCCACAGCGAGACCGCTTGCGAGACTTTGTCCGCGCGCGTGACGAACACGAACCGCACATCCCCGAGCAGGACGCGCAGGACGGTCGCCAGACCGGCGCCTTCCAAGCCGTCGAGCGCATGGGCGCGTCCCAGCAGGTCGGCGACGTGGCCCCACATCAGCTTGCCGCCCCACACGCCGTTCGGCGTTTGCCCCCCGCGAGCGATCCGCTCGTGCCAGGCGGCGGGCGGCTCGTCGCTCGGGCAGTCGGGCTCCAGCGGCGCGAGCAGCTCCAATGCGCTCGAGTCCGCGAAGCCCGCGAGGTACTCGCGCGGCTGGCGCGGCCGGCCGGAGTGGCGCAGCACCTCGAAGTGCTCGCGCGGGTTGCCGGCCACGCCGGTCGCGCGGAGCATCTCGCACAGCAGCGTGCTGCCACTGCGCGGGGTGGCGCAGACGAGGTACGCGAAGTCAGGTGGCCGGGTCACGAGGCGGAAAGTCGACTTTTCCGGTAGAGATTAGACAGATAATGCCGCAGCCACCCAACATCGTCTACCTGCACTCGCACGACACCGGGCGCTATGTGCAGCCCTATGGCCATCAGATCCAGACCCCAAACATCCAACGGCTGGCGGACCAGGGGCTGCTGTTCCGCCAGGCCTTCTGCGCGGCGCCCAGCTGCTCCGGCAGCCGCGCCTGCCTGCTGACCGGCCAGTGGGCGCACGTCAACGGGATGACCGGCCTCGCCCACCGCGGCTGGACGCTCAACGACTACGGCCGCCACATCCTCCATCCGCTGCGGCAGGCGGGCTACTGGTCGGCATTGATCGGAGAGCAGCACCTGTCGCGCGAGCCGGACGCGCTCGGCTACGACCACGTCATCGAGATCGGCACGACGAAGGTCCACTCGATCGCGCCGGCGGCGCAGCAGCTGATCCGCAGCCGTCCGCCCCAGCCGTTCTTCCTGTCCGTCGGCTTCTTCGAGACGCACCGCGAGTTCTTCGAGCCCAGCTCCGTGCGCGACGCGCTGTACGGCGCGCCGCCGGCGCACCTGCCGGACACGCCCGAGATCCGCGCCGACATGGCGGCGTTCAAGGCGAGCGCGCGCTCGTTCGACCAGGGCGTCGGCGCGGTCCTGCAGACGCTCGACGAGCTGGACATGGCGGACGACACGCTGATCGTGCTGACGACCGACCACGGGCTGCCGTTCCCGGGGGCGAAGGCGTCGCTGAGCGACCGCGGCCTCGGCGTGCTGCTGATCATGCGCGGGCCGGGCGGCTTCCACGGCGGCCATGTGATCGACGCGCTCGTCTCGCACGTCGACCTCTATCCCACGCTGTGCGAGCTGGCGGGCGCGCCGCTGCCCGACGACGTGCACGGCGTCTCGCTGCTGCCGCTCGTGCGGCGTGAGACGAGCGAGGTGCGCGACGAGCTGTTCGCGGAGCTGACCTACCACGCCGCGTACGACCCGATGCGGGCGATCCGCACGCGCCGCCACAAGCTGATCCGCCACTTCGGCGAGCGGCTGCTGCCGGTGCTGCCGAACGTCGACGACTCGCCCTCGAAGAACCTGCTGGTCGCGGCCGGGTGGGCCGAGCAGCCGCGCCCGCGGGTGGAGCTGTACGACCTGCTGTTCGACCCGGCCGAGATGCGCAACCTCGCCTACGACGAGGCCTTCTCCGAGGTGCTCGACGCGCTCAGCGCGCGACTCGACGCGTGGATGGAGGAGACCGCCGACCCGCTGCTCGACGGCCCGATCCCCGTCCCGCTCGGCGGCGTCGTCAACGACCCGGCGGGCGCCTCCGCGCGCGAGCCGTACGTCGGCGCGGTCGACTGAGCTCTACTGCGCGGGGGGCCCCCTCGATACGTCCGAGCGCGCGCTCCACCGCGACGTCGAGCGGCAGCGCCCCGCGTGCGTCCGCCTCATCGAGCAGCGCGCCGATCCGATCCGCCGCGGCCGCGAGCTGCGCGGCGAGCAGCTTGTCCCCGAGCCCTTCGAACTCAGCGGCGACGTGGATGATCCCGCCGCAGTTGGCGATGAAGTCGGGCACGTAGAGGATGCCGGCCTCGTGCAGCGCGAGCGCGGCGCCGCGGTCGACGAGCGGGTTGTTCGCCGCACCCGCGACGATCCGGCAGCGCAGCGCGGGCACATCCGCGGCGGCGATCAGCTCGCCGAGGCCGCAGGGCGCGAGCACGTCGAGCTCGCGACCGAGGAACCCCTCGACAGGCGCCGCCTCGACCGCGCCCGAGGCCGCCGCACATGCCTCCGCGCGGGCGTGGTCGACGTCGGCCACCGTCACGCGCGCGCCCGCACCCGCGAGCAGCGCGACGAGCGCGCCGCCGACCTTGCCCGCGCCGAGCACGCCGAGGCGGATGCCCTCGAGCGTGGTGGCGCCGAGGCGCGCGCGAACGGCGGCCTCGATCGCTCCGTAGACCGTCCGCGCAGTCGACGGGGACGGGTCCCCGCGCCCGCCTTGCTCGGGCGAGCGGCCCGCGACCCAGCGCGTGCGCTTCGCGAGCAGATCCATGTCGGCCGGACTCGTGCCGACGTCCTCGGCCGTGACGTAGCGTCCGCCGAGCCCCTCGATGACGCCCGCGAACGCGAGCAGACGCGCCGCGCGCGCCTCGGGTTCCGACCATCCCCCGTCGTCGATCAGCACGGCCTTGCCGCCGCCGAAGTCGAGGCCCGCGGCCGCGTTCTTGAGCGTCATCGCGCGCGCGAGCCGCAGCGCGTCGACGGCCGCCGCCTCGACGTCCGCGTAGCGCCCGATGCGCAGGCCGCCCATCGCTAAGCCGAGCGCCGTCGAGTGGATCGCGACGGCGCCGGTGAGACCGCTGGCGGGATCGCGGAACAGCTCGAGCCGCTCATGCTCGAATGCCTGCGCGAGCGCCGTCATGCGCGTTCGAGCCGGCGGCGCAGCGCCATCAGGAACTGCGCGGCGTAGGCGCCGTCGAGCGCGCGGTGGTCCCACGACATGCAGAGGTGCGTCATCGGCCGGATCGCGATCGCGTCCTCGCCGTCGGGGCCGGTCACCACGACCGGCCGCTTTACGATCGCCTCGACGTCGAGGATCGCGACCTGCGGCTGACTGATCACCGGCGTCGCGATCAGTGCGCCGTACTGACCCGGGTTCGTGATCGTGAACGTCGCGCCCTGGACCTCGTCCGGGCTCAGCTGCCCGGCGCGGGCGCGGCGAGCGAGGTCCTTGATACGCGCGGCGAGCCCCTCCGGCGCCAGCTTTTGCGCGTCGTGGATCACCGGCACGATCAGCCCGTCCCCGCCGAGCGAGACGGCGATCCCCAGATGCACTCGCTCGTAGCGGGTGAGCGTCGCGCCGTCGAGCGTCGCGTTGAACCGCGGGAACTCGCGCAGCGTCTCGATCGCCGCGCGTGCGACGAGCGGGAGCGCGGTCAGGCCGAGCTCGCGGCGGCGGCGTTCGACCGCACCCATGTCGCATTCCACGACGGTCGTGCAGGTGGCGGCCGTCTCGAGCGAGCGGCGCATCGCGGCGCCGATCGACTGGCGCATGCGCGAGAGCGGCTCGGCGACGCCACCGAGGTCGTCCGGCATGGCGGCCGCGGCAGCCGGCGCGGGGCACGCGCTCGCGAGTGGCGCCGGATCGGGCCGGTAGGGCGACTCGCTGTGCAGCGGGCGCTCCGCGACGGCCTGCCCGCGGTGGGCGGCGGCGTCGCCGCGCTCGATCCACGCGAGCACGTCCTTCTTCGTGATGCGGCCGTTGCGACCGCTCCCCGGCACCTGCGAGAGGTCGACGTCGTGCGCCGCGGCGATGCGCGCGACGACGGGGGTGTAGCGCACGCCTCCCGCCCCGGCTATCGCGATGCGGGCGAGCACCGTGCCGACGTCGACCGTCTCGCCCACGGAGACGAGAACCTCGGCGAGCGTGCCGGCCGCCGGGGTCGGCACCACGCTGTCAACCTTGTCGGTCGAGATCTCGCAGATCGGCTGCTCCGCCGCGACCTCGTCGCCGACGTCGACCGCCCACGCGACGACGGTGCCCTCCACGACGGAGGTACCCATCTGCGGCATCACGACGTCGATCAGCGTCTCAGTAGCCGAGGAGCTCACGGCATGCCTCGCGGATGCGCTCGACGTTCGGCAGCACGGCCTGCTCGAGCGGGGGGCTGAAGGGGATCGGGACGTCAGGCGTCGCGACGCGGCGCACCGGACCGTCGAGGTCGTCGAAGCCGCGGTCGGCGATCAGCGCGGCGACCTGCGCGCCCGGCGGCGCACGTCGCGTTCGCCTCGTCGACGACGAGCGCCTTCGACGTTTTCGCGACGGAGGCGAGGATCGCCTGCTCGTCCAGCGGCACCAGCGAGCGCAGGTCGAGCACCTCCACGCGCGCGCCCTCGAGCGCGTCCGCCTCGGTCGCCTCCAGCGCCGCATGCACCATCGCGCCGTACGCGATCACCGTCAGGTCCTCGCCCTCGCGCGCAAGGCGCGCGCTCATCGGCGTCTCGTAGACGCCTTCGGGCACCTCGTCCTTCACGCGCCGGTAGAGGTGCTTGTGCTCCATGAAGACGACCGGGTTGGGATCGTGGATGGCGCTCGCCAACAGTCCCTTCGCGTCGGCAGGCGTCGAGGGCGCCACGACCTTCAGGCCCGGCGCGTGCATGAACCACGCCTCGGGGTTCTGAGAGTGGAACGGGCCGCCGGAGAAGCCGCCGCCGGACGGCAGCCGTACGACGATCGGCACCGCCAGCCCGAGCCGGTAGTGCATCTTGCCGGCGACGTTGACGAGCTGGTCGAAACCGCAGGCGACGAAGTCGGCGAACTGCATCTCGCAGACCGGTCGCATTCCGGCGATCGCGGCGCCGACGGCCGTTCCGACGATCCCCGCCTCGGCGATCGGCGTGTCGCGCACGCGCGCCTCGCCGAACTCTTCCACGAACCCGTCGGTGACCTTGAACGCGCCGCCGAACGCGCCGACGTCCTCGCCCATCACGAAGACGCGCTCGTCGGCCCGCATCGCCTCGCGCAGGCCGTCTGAGATCGCCTGCAGATAGGTCATGGCGGGCATCAGGCGGAGACCGCCTCGCGCGCGAAGCCGCTCCACGGCGCCGCGCCCTCGCCGAGCGGCTCCGGCTCGCTGGCGCAGAAGACGCCGTCGGTCGCGCTTGCCGGGTCGGCCATCGGCGTCGCGAGCGCCTGCGCGACCGCCGCCTCGACGGCGGCGGCGACCTCCTCGCGCAGCGCGCCGACGTCGACGCCGTCCCCCTCCAGCGCGGCGGCGTAGCGCTCCACCGGGTCGCGACCGGCCCATTCCTCCAGCAGCTCGGCCGGGACGTAGCGCGCGTCGTCGTGCGCGCCGTGGCCGTGCATCCGCATCGTGACCGCCTCGATCAGCGTCGGACCCTCACCCGCGAGGGCGCGCTCGCGCGCCGCGTGCGTCGCCGCGAACACGGTCTCGACGTCGTTGCCGTCGACCGTCGTCGTCTCGATCCCGTAGCCGGCCGCGCGCGCGGCCGGGTTGACGGCGAACTGCCGCGCGGTCGGCGTCGAGTAGGCGAGCTGGTTGTTCTCCAGTACGAAGATCGCCGGCAGGCGGTCGAGTCCCGCCCAGTTCATCGCCTCGTGCCAGTCGCCGCGCGAGGTCGCGCCGTCGCCGAAGAAGGTGAGCGCGCAGCGCTCCTCGCCACGCATGCGGAAGGCCATCGCGAGCCCGACCGCGACGACCATCATGTCGGGCAGCATCGAGACCATCCCGACGACACCCTTCGTGCGGTCGCCGAGGTGCACGTTGCCCTCGCGCCCACGGCTCAGCACGTTCTCGCGCCCCATGTAATGGCGGAAGATCTCGACCAGCTCCGTCCCCTTCACGAGGTGCGCGCCGAGGTCGCGGGTCAGCGGCGAGCAGACCGGATCCCCTGACGCGAGCGCATAGGTCGCTCCGACGCTGATCGCCTCCTGGCCACGCCCGTCGTAGAACGAGCCCGGGACCTTGCCCTGCTTGTAGAGGCTCAGGCCGCGCTCCTCGACCGCCCGCATCAGCAACATGTGGCGCAGCAGGCCACGGCGGTCCTCCCCGGTGAGCAGCTCGTTCGACACACGGCGAGCGTACGAGCGCCGCGCAGGGCGATCCACGAACCGCGGTCGCGCTCGTGGTGGCGGCGGCGCGACGGCTGTCGGGTCAGGCCGTCGGGCGACCGCCGCCGAGCCGCCACAGGCGCAGCCCGAGGTGCAGCTCGAGCCGGTCCTCGCCGGAGTGGAGGTCGACGCCGGCGAGCTCTTCGATCCGGTGCAGTCGCCCGTAGAGGCTGCTGCGATGGACGAACAGCGCCTCGGCGGCGGCGCGCGCGTCGCCGCCGAGGTCGAGGTAGCGCTCGAGCGTCGGCACGAGCGTCGCCGCCTCCGCAGAGGCGAGCAGCCGCTCAAGCGCCGCCGGCAGCAGCGTCGTCGGGTCGGCGTCGCCGAGCAGCGCCGCGATGGTGCGATAGGCGCCGAGCTGCGACCAGCGCACGAACGGCTCGAGCCCGCCGACCGCCCGCGCGACGCGCAGGGTCCGCTGCGCCTCGACGTGCGCGGCCGGCAGGTCGGCCACGCCGTCGCGCTTGTCACCGGCCGCCACGAGTACCGACCAGCCGGGGCTGTCCGCGAGGTTGCGCGCAGCCGCCTCGGCGAGCGCGCGGCCGCGCCGCTCCAGCTCGCCGCCGTCGCCGCAGGCGAGCACGCCGACGACCTGCTCGCCGGAGACCAGCACGAGCAGGTGGCGCGGCGCGACGCCGCGGCGCACGTGCTCGATCGCGGCCGCGAGCCGCACGCGCACCTCGTCGGGCGCCCCCAGCCGGCCGGCGTGGACCGCCTGCGCGACGATCACGCCATACGCGTCCGCCGTCGCGAGGAAGCCGTCGCCCAGCAGTTCCTCGCTGGCCGCCGCAGGATCGGCGTCCCTCGCGCGCCCCAGCAGCAGCTGCAGCAGCTCGCGCTCGCGCTCGCGATCCTCGTGTTCGAGCCGGCGCACGCGGTAGAGCGCGACGCCAAGCTCGGCGGCGCAGCGCAGCGACTCGGCGAGCTGCTCGTCCGACAGCGGCGTCGGCTCGTCGATCAGCCACAGGTAGCCGAGCAGCGTGCCGTCGAAGCGGATCGGCACGCAGATGCGCGCGGCCATGCCGAAGGCGGAATTCGCGGGAACGCGAATGAATGCTTCGGAGCTCTGGATCCCGAGCGACTCGAGCCATGCTGTGACCTCGCGCGGGGCCTCTCGCTGGAGGATTGAGGCGACCCGCACCGGGTCGACACTGTCGACGTGCGAGCTGTACGCGACGGCGCGGTACTGGCGATCGTCGACGCCGACCGGACGTTCGAGCTCCGCCGCGAGCGCGTCCACAAGGCCCTGCAGGTCACCGATCGCCATGCCACTCGACCATGTCGACAGCCGCCGCGCCCGGCGGGATCATCGGGACGTAGGGCTCGCCACGCGCGATGTGCACGCCCTTCGCGTCGAACGTGCGCAGGATCAGGCGAGCGCGGCGTTCGACTCGTGGACGACGTGACGCCGGCGAACGATAAGGCGCATGGAGGCAAGCGTAGCCCGCCTCCGACCGCCCGTCTCGCGACAGGTGTCCGAAGACAGCCGCCGCGAACGCGACGGACGTCGTTGCCCTTCTATGCCGACCGACCTTCCGCGGCGCGAAGGAGATAGACGTAGGCTGCCCGCGCTACCCGCCGAGATCGGCGGCGAGCGCGGCGATGAGCGCCGCCTGCGGCACCATGTGAACGATCTCGATCCGCTCCTCGCGCGCGTGGGGACCGGCGCCGCGGACGCCGAGCCCGTCGAGCACCGGCACGCCGAGCGTCTGTACGAGGTTGCCCTCGCTGCAGCCGCCGGTGCGGCCCTCGCGCAGCTCGAGGCCGAGCGCCGCAGCAGCCGGCGCGGCGCGCGCGAGCAGCGCCTCCGTCGCGGCGGTCCGCTCGAGCGGCGGGCTCCCGACCGCCACCTCGACGGCGATCCGCGCGTCGGCGTGCAGCGGCCGCAGCGCCTCCAGGCGCGCCTTCAGCTCGGCCATGTCCTCAGCCGTCCAGGCACGCAGGTCGATCGCGATCGCGGCATGCTCGGGCACGACGTTCGTCGCGCCGCCGCCCTCGATGCGCGAGACCGTCGCGCTCGTGCCCGGCAGCGCGTCGACGATCGCGCGCACGGCGCCGACGAGCCGTGCTGCCTCCTCGATCGCGTTGACGCCCGCCTGCGGTGCGATGCCGGCGTGCGCCGCGCGCCCGGCGATCGCGATCCGCGCGTTTCCCTGCCCTTTGCGTGCGGTCTTGAGGGCGCCGTCCTCGAGCGGCGGCTCGAGCACGAGCGCGGCGCAAGCGCGGCTCGCTTGCTCGCGGATCAGCTCGCGGCTTGTGCGGTTGCCGATCTCCTCGTCGGCGGTCAGCAGCAGTCGCGCGTTGCACGGCAGCTCGAGCTCCCGCAGCGCGAGCAAGCCGTGGCGTGCAACGACGATGCTCGCCTTCATGTCGAACGTGCCGGGCCCGTGCGCCCATCGCTCGTCGCGTGTGAACGGCCACTGCGCCGTGGTCCCGACCGGCCAGACCGTGTCGTAGTGGCACATCACCAGCGCGCCGCGCTCCCGCGCGCCTGTCGGCTCGACGAGCAGGTGCGTGCGTCCGTCGGAGGCTCGGTGGCGCGTCACGGTCCCGACCGGCGCCAGCCAGCCTTCGAGCCAGTCGGCCGCGCGGCCGAGCGCGGCTACGTCGTCCGACGGCGACTCGAGCTCGACGAGCGTCGCGAGGTCGTCGAGCAGCTGCTCGCGGCGCTCGCCGAGCCGCTCGGCGACACGCAGCGCCCACGCGGCGACGTGCTCCGTCGTGCCCGCGTCCGTCATCGTGGTGCAGCCGTGCTCATCGTCAGGCGACGCAGGGAAGCACGAGCCGGGACGGCGTCGCCTGGCCCTCGTGGATCGCGTGCGCCGCGACGTGGACGTCGTAGGGCGGGCCGTCCGCCAAGCGCCGCCCGGTCTGCGGGTTCGGGACGTAGCGCGGATGGTCGGAGCTCTGGATCGTCAAGACGAGCGCGTGACCGGGGCGCAGCACGTGGTGGCACGGCGACAGCGGCACGAGCAGCGCGACGAGCCCGCTCGCGCGATCGATCGCGCCGCATGCGGCGCGGTTGGCGACGCCGTCGGCGACGTGCAGCTCGCGTCCGTCCGGATGCGCGTCCCACAGGCGCACCATCAGGTCGAAGTCGCGCGCGTCGGACTCGACGAGCAGCTCGACGCACGCGCTGCCCGCCAGCTCCAGCTCACGCTCGAGCGGCGCGCTGCGGTACAGCAGCACGTCGCGGCGCAGGCCGAGCGTGCGTCGATCGACGGGGCCGACGTCGTCGCGCTCGACGCCGAGGTCCGGCACCGGATCGCGAGGATCGCCGAGAAAGCGGGCGACCGAGCCGTCCACGGCGGGCGCGTCGCGCAGCGTCCGCGACCCGTCCTCCCGGGCGGCAGGCGCGAGGAACCACGTGCGCTCGCGCGTCGGCGGCGGCCACGCGTCGAACGTCCGCCACGTGTTGTCGCCGGTGACGAAGACGTGCACGTTGGGGATCTCCTCGGCTGGGCGGCCGGCGAGCGCGGCGGCGTAGAAGCGCTCGCGCAGCCGGCCGAGGCCGAGCGCCGCCGCCGAGGCCTCGGGCCCGTGGTCGACGCCGGCGTAGCGGCCGTCGAGCGCGTCGTGCCCCCACGGGCCGACGACAAGCTTGTGGGCGCCGCCGGCGCCCAGCGCCTGGCTGGCGCGGTGGCGTGCGAGCGTCGGCGCGAGCATCGCGTCATACCAGCCCGTGCTGCGCAGGCACGGCAGCTCGGCGAGTGCCTCGGCGGAGGGCTCGACGCGCTCCCACGCCGGCGCGTCACGGTCGAGCAGCCCCGGCCGCAGCGCCGCGCAGGCGCGCGCGAGCGGGTCCTCAGGATCCACCACGCGCCGCACGAGCGCGAGCGCGTCGGACGCGTCGGCATCGGCGTCGGCGTCGGCGTCGCGCGCGAGCCGCGCGATCCAGCCGGCGGCGATGCCGAGCTTCAGCACGCCGCCGGGATGCCAACTGTCGCGCGAGCTGCCGCACGCCTCGGGCGCGATCGCCACGAGGCCCGGCGGGCGCGCGGTCGCGGCGAGCTCCTGCACGCGCCCAGGGTAGGAGCGGCCGGCCATCGCGACGCGGCCGTCGCTCCACGGCTGCGCGGCGATCCACGCGATCGTCGCGGCGCCGTCGGCGCCGTCGTCGGCGAGGAACGAGAAGCGGCCGCTCGAGGCGCCGGACCCCCGCACGTCCTGCAGCACGAGCGCCCAGCCGCGTCGCGGCGCCTCAAGCGGATCGAGGACCGCGAGCGCGTCGTGCAGCGCGCGCCGGCCGTAGGGCGTGCGCACCAGCAGCGTCGGATAGGCGCCCGGGCGCTGCGGGCGCAGCACGTCGGTCGCCAGCTGGGCCCCATCGACCGGGATCGCGACCGTCTCGACCGTCGTCGGCGCGTCCGCGGTGGGCGGACGTTCGGCGAGCGCCGGCTCAGCCCACATGGCTTGGCGGGAGCTCACGGCGGTAGGCGACGAGGTCTCGGGAAGCGGCAGAGACGGTCATGCGTCGCACGATATCCAAACTCGTCTAATGTCGTCTGATGACAGTCGTCTGATGAGTTGCATGGGAATCAGTGCCCGATGCGCCTTGCGGCCTCGGTCAGCACGTCGCCGAGGATGCCGGTGATCTCGTCGAACTGCGCCTGCACGGCGATCAGCGGCGGGGAGACTTGCAAGACCGGGTCGCCGCGATCGTCTGCGCGGCAGATCAGCCCCGCCTCGAACAGGCGCTCGGAGAGGAAGCCGCGCAGCAGCCGCTCGGACTCCTCCGCCGAGAACGAGGCGTTGGTGTCCTGGTCCTTCACGAGCTCGACCGCGAAGAAGCAGCCGGCGCCGCGCACGTCGCCGACGAGCGGCAGCCCGTAGAGCTGCTCGAGCGTCGCGCGGAAGGCGCCCTCGCGCTCGGCGACGCCTTCGACGATCCGCTCGCGGCGCATGATCTCGATGTTCTTGAGCGCGATCGCGGCCTGCACCGGATGGCCGCCGAACGTGAGCCCGTGCGCGAACGTCGCCGTCCCCTTCGTGAACGGCTCCATGATGCGGTCGGAGGCGATCAGGGCGCCGATCGAGGCGTAGGCGGAGGAGAGTCCCTTCGCGCAGGTGATCAGGTCGGGCCGGATGTCGTAGCGCTCCGAGGCGAACCACGCCCCGATGCGCCCGAAGCCGGTGATCACCTCGTCGGCGCACAGCAGGATCCCGTGCTCGTCGCAGAGCTCGCGCACGCCCTGGAAGTAGCCGGCCGGCGGCGTGAACGCGCCGCCGGAGTTCTGCACCGGCTCGAGGATCACCAGCGCGACCGTCTCCGGCCCCTCCGACAGGATCCGCTGCTCGAGGTCGTCGAGCAGGAACTGCGTGAACTGCTCCTCCGTCTCGCCGACGGGACGGCGGAAGCGGTTCGTGTTGCGCACGTGCGCGACGTGCGGCACCAGCGGCTCGAACGGCTCGCGCAGCGACGCGACTCCGTTGATCGACAGCGCCCCCATCGTCGTGCCGTGGTAGGCGACGTCGCGCGCGATCGCCTTCCAGCGACGCTCGCCGTGCAGCGCGTGGTACTGGCGCGCGAGCTTCCACGCCGACTCGACCGACTCCGAGCCGCCGGAGGTGAAGAAGACGCGGTTGAGGTCGCCCGGCGCCAGCCGCGCCAGCTCGGCCGCGAGCTCGATCGCGCGCGGGTGCGCGTAGCTCCAATTCGTGTAGAACGGCAGCTCGCGCAGCTGCGCGAGGGCGGCCTGCCCGATCTCCTCGCCGAACGAGTAGCCGATCTGCACGGCGAACAGCCCTGCGAGCGCGTCGAGGTAGCGGCGGCCGTCGACGTCCTCCAGGTAGCAGCCCTCGCCGCGCGCGATGATCGGCACGGGCTGCTCGGCGTACGCGCCCATGCGGCTGAAGTGCAGCCACAGGTGGTCTCTCGCCGCCCGCTGGAGGTCGAGGCCCGTCGGGCTCGTCAGCGCGGTCACCGCGTCACCTTCACGGCCACGTGCTTGACCTGCGTGTAGTCCTCGAGCGAGTACAGCGACATGTCCTTGCCGTAGCCGGACTGCTTGAAGCCGCCGTGCGGCATCTCGGAGGTCAGCGGCGTCAGGTGGTCGTTGATCCAGACGCAGCCGAACTGCAGGCGGCGAGCGGCGTCCAGCGCCTGCGCCACGTCGCGCGTGAAGACCGACGCGGAGAGCCCGTAGACGGTGTCGTTCGCCCACGCGAGCGCCTGCTCGGCGTCGTCAGCACGCTGCACCGTGACGACCGGCCCAAACACCTCTCGCTGCACGATCTCAGCGTCCTGCGCGACGTCGACGACGACCGCGGGCTCGACGAACGAGCCGGCTGCCGGGCCGCTCCCGCCGCCGGTCAGCAAGCGCGCGCCGGCGGCGGTCGCGCGCTCGAGGAAGCCGAGCACGCGCTCCCGCTGCGCGCGCGAGATCACGGGTCCCATCTCGATCTCCTCGCCCTCGGCTGGGTCCCCGACCCGCAGCGACTCGACCGCCGGCACGAGCCGCTCGAGCAGCGCGTCGTAGACGGCAGCCTGGGCGATCACGCGCGCGCCGGCCGTGCAGTCCTGCCCTGCGTTCCAGTAGCCCGCCACGCGCAGCGCGGCGACGACCTCGTCGAGGTCGGCGTCGGCGAGCACCACGACGGGCGCGTTGCCGCCCAGCTCCAGGTGCACGCGCTTGAGCGAGTCGGCTGAGGCGCGCGCGATCCACTTGCCGGTGTCGACCGAGCCGGTCAGCGACACCATGCCGATCTCGCGATGCGCGACGAGCGCTGCGCCGACGATCGCTCCCTCGCCGGTGACGACGCCGAGCACGCCGGCGGGGACCACGTCGCCGGCCAGCTCGAGGAAGCGCAGCAAGGACAGCGGCGTCTGCTCGGCCGGCTTGAGGATCTGCACGTTGCCGGCCGCCAGCGCGGGCCCGAGCTTCCACGCCGCCATCATCAGCGGGTAGTTCCACGGCGCGATCCCGGCGACGATCCCGATCGGCTCGCGGCGGATCATCGACGTGTAGCCGCGCATGTACTCGCCGGCGGCCTTGCCCTCGAGGCTGCGCGCGGCACCGGCGAAGAAGCGCAGCACGTCGGCGCACGCCCCGACCTCCTCCCGCGCGGCCACCAGCGGCTTGCCCGCGTTCGCCGACTCGACCCCGGCCAGCTCCTCGGCGTTCGCGTCGAGCACTCCGGCGAGCGCGAGCAGCACCTCGGCACGCTCGCCGGGCGTCGCCTGCGCCCACTCGGCGCACGCCGCACGCGCCGCCTCGACTGCGCGCTCGACGTCCCGTGCGGTGCACTCCGGCACGGTCGCGAGCGTCGCGCCGTTCGCCGGGTTGCGCAGCTCGCGCGTGCCGCCGTCGGCGGCCTCGACCCAGCGGCCGCCGACGAGGATCTTCGTGAAGGCCGCGGGCGCGGCGGGCGTCGGCATCAAGCTCTTCCTCCAGGTCTCCGCATGTGGTCAGGTGCCGATACGGCCTGCAGACCGCGGGCGATCCCGTCCGCCAGCAGCTCAATCTCGCGCTCCCGGACGACGAGCGGGGGCGAGACCGCGATGCCGGCGGCGAGCGGGCGCACGAGCACCCCCAGCTCGCGGCACGCGAGCTGCAGGCGCGTGACGATCGCCGGATCCTCTGCACGCGCCTCCTCGGTGAGCTCGATCGCCGCCAGCAGGCCGAGCCCGGCGCGCACCTCGGCCACGAGCGGTTGCTCGGCGAGCGGCGCCAGCGCGTCGGCGAGCGGGCGCTCGAGCGTGCGGCCGCGCTCGATCAGGCGCTCGCGCTCGTACAGATCGAGGGCTACGTTGGCGGCCGCGCAGCAGGCCGGGTGGCCGGCGTAGGTGGGGCCGTGGCGGAACACCGGCGCCCCCGGCTCGTCAGTGAAGAACGGCTCCGCGACGTGCGGCGCGACGAGCAGCGCCCCGAGCGGGAGCGCGCCGTCGGTGATGCCCTTCGCCAGCGTGACGAGGTCCGGTCTCACCGGCCAGCGGTCGATCCCGAGCCATGTGCCGAGCCGGCCGAATCCGCAGATCACGCAGTCCGCGACGAACAGCACGCCGTGCGCGCGACAGATCTCCGCGACCCGCTCGACGTATCCCTCCGGCGGCAGCCGCACGCCCCCGGCACCGATCACCGGCTCGCAGAAGAACGCCGCGACGCGCTCCGGCCCGATCCGCTCGAGCTCGCGCTCGAGCGCCTCCGCGTCGTCGTGGGGAACGCTCGAGGCGTCGGGCACGAGCGGTCCGAAGCCGGCCGCGTTCGCGGGGATGCCGCCGACGCTCGTGCCGACCCCGTGCGTGCCGTGATACCCGTGCGTACGGCCGATCAGGTGGGTGCGCTGCGGCTGCCCGCGCTCGGCGAACCAGCGGCGCGCGAGCTTCGCGGCCGTGTCGACCATGTCGCCGCCCCCGGAGCCGAGGAACACCTTGCTGGCGGGCGTCGGCGCGAGCGCCGAGAGGCGTTGCGCCAACTCGACGGCCGGCTCGTTCGCGTAGTCACCGAAGAGCGTGTAGCTGTCGAGCTCCTCGAGCTGCTGTCGCACAACGGCCGCGATCTCGCCGCGTCCGTGGCCGAGGTTCGCGCACCACAGCGAGGCGGTGCCATCGAGGTAGCGGCGGCCCTCCTCGTCCCACACCCACGCGCCCTTGCCGCGCACGAGCGTGAGGCGCGAGCGCGCGACACTCCCCATGTCCGCGAACGGATGCCACAGCGCGCTCACGCCGCCGCCCCCACGTTGATCGCGACGTACTTCGTCTCGAGGTACTCCTGCAGCCCCTCCGGGCCGCCTTCGCGCCCGTAGCCGGAGTGCTTGACGCCGCCGAACGGGGCGCCCGCGTTCGAGACCATCCCCTGGTTGAAGCCGATCATGCCGGTGTCGAGCCGCTCGATCACGCGGAAGGCACGGTCGACGTCCTGTGTGAAGACGTACGCGGCGAGCCCGTACTCGGTGGCGTTCGCGGCCGCCACCGCCTCGTCCTCGTCGGCGAATGTCGCGATCGGCGCGACCGGCCCGAAGATCTCCTCCCGCTGCACGAGCGCGTCAGGCGGCACGTCGGCGAGCACGGTCGGCGCGTAGAACCAGCCCGTGCCCGGTCGCCGCTCGCCGCCGAGCGCGAGCCGCGCGCCGCGGTCGACCGCGTCGGCCACCAGCTGCTCGACCTTCGTGCGCTGCGCCTCGTCGATCAGCGGCCCCAGCTGGACGCCCGGCTCCGTGCCGCGCCCGACCTTCGTCGCCGCCATCCGCCGCGCGAGCCGCTCGGCGAACGTGGACGCGACCGACTCGTGCACGAGGAAGCGGTTCGCGCTCGTGCACGCCTCGCCGCCGTTGCGCAGCTTCGCGAGCAGCGCGCCGTCGACCGCGCGATCGAGGTCGGCGTCCTCGAAGACGAGGAACGGCGCGTTGCCGCCCAGCTCCAGCGAGACGCGCAGCACCTGCCCGGCGGCCTGCGCCGCGAGCCGCCGGCCGACCTCCGTCGAGCCGGTGAACGACAGCTTGCGCGTGCGCGGGTCGGCGAGCAGCGGCGCGACGACGGCGGACGCGGAGGAAGAGACGACGACATTCAGCACGCCCGCGGGCAGCCCCGCCTGCTCGAAGATCCGCGCGAGCGCGAGCATCGACAGCGGCGTCTGCTGCGCCGGCTTGACGACGACGGTGCAACCGGCTGCGACGGCCGGGGCGATCTTGCGCGCGCCCATCGCGAGCGGGAAGTTCCACGGCGTCACGAAGACGCACGGCCCGACCGGCTGCTGGAGCGTGAGCACCCGCGCGGCGCCGCTCTCGCCGGCGCCGAAGCGCCCGCCGACACGGACCGCTTCCTCCGAGTACCAGCGCAGGTAGGCGGCGGCGTAGAGCACCTCGGCGCGCGCCTCCGCGAGCGGCTTGCCCATCTCGAGCGTCATCAGCAGCGCCAGCTCGTCCTGGCGCGCGACCGTCAGCTCGTACGCGCGCCGCAGGACGTCGGCGCGCTCCCGCGGCGGCGTGGCGGCGAAGGCAGGGAACGCGCGGTGCGCGGCGCCGAGCGCCGCGAGCGCGTCCTCGGACGTTGCGTCGGCGACCGCGCACAGCACTGCCCCGGTCGCCGGGTCCTCCACCGGCAGCGTCGCGCCGCCGGCGCCGTCGCGCCAGACGCCGTCGATGTACAGCTGACGCGGCGCCGCGTCCACGACGCGTCGCTCCTGAGCCTGGATCGTCTCGGGCATCACGGCGCGGCGACGCGCAGCGTGCGCAGCTCCGGGTCGGCCGCGCCGTGCAGCCGCAGGCCCGCGGTCCGCAGCGCGATCAGATGCTCCAGCGCCTCCGCGGTGATCACCTCGCCGGGCAGCAACGTCGGGATCCCCGGCGGATAGACGCTGATCGCCTCGGCGCTGAGGCGGCCGGCGGCGGCGGCGCGATCGACGGTCTCGACGCCACCGAGGAACGCCTCGCGCGGTGCGATGCGCGGCGTCGGGGGGGCCATCGGGAGACCAGGCAGCCTCGAGCTCGAGCGCACGCGGTCGTCGCCCTCGACGGCCTCGACGGCCTCGGCCAATGCCGCGGCGACGTGCCCGGCGCTCGCGGTCGTCAAGCCGAGCGAGACGACGAAGACGAGCACGGTGGGGGTGTGGAACTCCGGCTGGAGGTCGTGGACGTCGCGCAGGCGCAGCGCCAGCGCATCGCCCGCGATTCCGGTTCCGCGGATGTCCACGACGATCCGCAGCGGGTCCCACGCCTCCAGCTCGCCGCGCCAGCAGCGGTCGAGCACGCGGCAGCCGGGGATCGCGTCGATGCCGTCGCGCAGCCGTTCGGACGCCGCGATCGTGTCGCCCAGGAGATGGGCGCCGCGCACGACGAGCTGGCGGCGCGCGGCGTCGAGGGATGCGAGCAGGAGCGGGCTCGGGCTCGTCGAGCGCAGCAGCCGCAGCATGCGGCCGATCGGATCGGCGAGCTCCTCGCGTCCCGGGCCGACGTGCAGCATCGCGCTCTGCGTCAGGCTCCCGGCGTGCTTGTGCGTCGAGGTGAGCACGACGTCGGCGCCGAGCTGCAGGGGGCTCGGCGGGAGCGCGGGGTGGAAGCCGAGATGAGGTCCCCACGCGCAGTCGACCACAAGCGGCACGCCGGCAGCGTGCGCCACCTCCGCGCACCCGGCGACGTCGGCGACCATGCCGAAGTACGTGGGCGAGACGAGCAGCGCGGCGCGAGCCAGTGGTCGCTCTCGCAGCGCCGCGCGCAGCCGCTCGGGCGTGACGACCGTGGCGATGCCGAGCTCGGCGTCGTAGCCCGGCAGGACATAGTGGGGAAACCCTCCGCTCAGCACGAGCCCGTCGATGACGCTGCCGTGGCAGTTGCGCTGCACCACGACCTCGACGCCGGCCGGCGCGAGCGCCAGGCAGGTCGCGTGGTTGCCCTGGCTCGCGCCGTTCGTGAGGAACCAGGTGCGGGCGGCGCCGTACGCCTCGGCGGCAAGCCGCTCGGCTCGCTCGACGGGGGCCGGGAGCGGTCCGAGGTAGATCCCCTCGTGCACGTCGAGGCTGAGCGTCGAGTCACCGAGCGCGGCGCGGAGCGCGGGATCGGCGCCGCGGCCGCCGCCGTGGCCCGGCACGTGCAGGCGCTCGGGCGTGCGATGGGCGTACGCGATCAGCGCCGACAGGTAGGGCGTGTGGAGCTGCGCAGGGGAGCGCACCTGCGGGGCCGTCGTCGCGGGGCTGACGTGGAGTGCCATGCGGCGGCACGCTAGTCATTGAAAGAACTGCATGCCAAGCGCAAATCTTGCGTAGGCATATAGGTTTTAGCAATGACACGCGGCTTGGAGATGCGCGACCTGCGACTGGTCGTCGCGATCGCGCAGGAGCGGTCGCTGGCCGGCGCGGCGCGGCGGCTCGACTACAGCCAGCCGACCGCCTCGCAGCAGCTCGCCGCGCTCGAGGCGCGCCTCGGCGCGCAGCTGGTCGAGCGTGGTCCGCGCGGCGCGCGGCTGACCGAGGTCGGCGAGCTGTTCGCCAGCTATGCGGCGGAGCTGGTGGAGCGGGTGACGACCGTCGAGAACGACGTGCGGCGGAGCGCCGAGCACGGCGTCTCGACGCTCCGCCTCGGGACCTTCCCGAGCGCCGGCGCCGAGATCGCTCCGCGCGCGCTGGCCGTGCTCGCCGCGCGCGGCGTCGAGGTCCAGCTGGTCGAGGCCGAGGTTCCCGAGCTGGTCGTGGCGCTCGAGCGCCGCCAGGTCCACGCGGCGCTGCTGTTCGCCTCCGGCGGCGAGGAGGCGGCGTTCGCGCTCGACGGCGTGCGGCTGGCGGCGGTGCTCGAAGACGAGCACCTGGTCCTCCTGCCCGTCGGTCACGCCCAGGCGGAGCGGGCCTCCGTGGCGCTCGGCGACCTGCGCGACGAGCAGTGGATCGCCGCGCCCGCCGACGACGATCCGAGCCACGCCGCGCTGGCCCACGCCTGCCGGCGGCGCGGGTTCGAGCCCTCCTTCGCGCATCGGATCGACAGCTTCTCGGTCACGCAGGCGCTGGTCGCGGCAGGTCTCGGCGTCGCGCTCGTCCCGCGGCTCGCGATCATGCCGATGCGCGACGACGTCGTGGTGCGGCCGCTGCGCGGCACGCGCATCGTCCGCTCGGTCGTCCTCGCCTACCTCTCCTCGTTGAGCCCTGCGCTGCGCGACCTGCTGCTCGATGCCGTCGTCAGCGAGCCGTAAGCATCCGGGCGGCGGGTCGCGAGGAACGGGAAGAGCGCGAGCCAGTCGCGGCGCTGGTCGAGGTCGAGGTCGGCGACGAGCACGGCCGGCTCGTCGCGCGGCGCCTGTACGAGCACGCGGCCGTAGGGATCGGAGATGAAGCTCGAGCCGTAGAACGTCAGCGGCCGCTCCTCGCCGATGCGGTTGACGGCGACCATGAAGGTGCCGTTCGCGATGCCGTTGGCGACGATCACGCGCTCCCACAGCGGCTCGGTGTCGAAGTCGGGGTGATCGGGCTCGGAGCCGATCGCGGTCGGGTAGACGAGCACGTCGGCGCCGGCGAGCGAGTATGCGCGCGCGAGCTCGGGGAACCACTGGTCCCAGCAGGTCGGGAAGCCGAGGCGAGCCTCGCCGAGGCCGAGCACGGGGAACGCGTCGTGCGCCGGGCCGGGCCGGAAGTATCTGTCCTCGTAGTAGCCGGCGGTGATCGGGATGTGGAGCTTGCGCGTGCGCTGGACGATCCGGCCGTCGGGCGCGACGACGATCGCGGTGTTGAAGCCGAGGCCGTCGGGCCCGTCCGACCCGACCACCGGCTCCGCCGGCGGTGCCCCCGCCTCGAACAACGAGGCGTGCACATAGACGTCGTACGCGGCCGCGGCCCGCCGCGCGAACGAGGCCGTCGGCCCGTCGTCGAGCGGCTCCGGCTCGATGCCCGCCGCCGCGGGCCCGCCCGGCGTGATCGCGAAGTAGGGCGAGAGCGTCAGCTCCTGCAGGCAGACGAGCTGCACGCCTTCGCGCGCGGCGATCGCGATCCCATCCGACAGCGCCGCTTCGTGCTGCGCCGCATCCGCATGCCAGCGCTGCTGGACCGCGCCGATGCGAAACGGCGCACGCCGCGGCGCATCGTCCTCGACGCGCGCGAGCGACACCTGGGGGGTCGTGTTGACGATGACCCGGTAGTCGCTCACGCAGGCTGCTCCTCGATCGGGATCGACGGCACCTGCTGGGTGATGCAGTGCACGCCGCCGCCGCCGAGCGCGAGCACCGCCCCCGGCACGCCGACGATCTCGCGGCCCGGCAGCAGCTCGCGCAGTCGCCGCAGCGCCGCGGCGTCCATCCCGCGGTCGAGCTGCGCGAGCGGCACGATCGCCGCGCCGTTGCAGAGGTAGAAGTTGAGGTAGGGAATCGCAACCTGCGAGCCGTCTGCGCGCTGCGTGCGCGGCAGCAGCTCCAGCTCGACGACCTCGAGCCCGGCCTCGCGCAGGATGCGGCCGTTCTCGCGCGCGCTCGCGTGGTTGGGATCGCCGGGCGGCGCGGTCTGCAGCAGCACGCGGCCGGGCTCCAGGAACGCGCAGACGTTGTCGACGTGGCCGTCGGTGTCGGCGTCCTCCAGCAGGCCGCGGTCGAGCCAGACGACGCGCTCGGCGCCGAGGCGCCCGCGCAGCTCCCACTCGATCCGCTCGCGCGGCACGCCGGGGTTGCGGTTCGGGTTGAGCAGGCACTGCTCGGTCGTGACGAGCGTGCCCTCGCCGTCGACGGCGATCGAGCCGCCCTCGAGCACGAGCGGCGATTCGATCCGCTCGATGCCGAGGTGCGCGAGCAAGTGGCCGGTGAT
Organism: uncultured Actinomycetes bacterium; assembly: GCA_963770165.1. Classification (GTDB taxonomy): domain Bacteria; phylum Actinomycetota; class Thermoleophilia; order Solirubrobacterales; family Solirubrobacteraceae; genus Conexibacter. The sequence goes on along the minus strand of CAVYOK010000002.1, from coordinate 69,117 downwards.
CGCGGCGTCGTGGTCGTAGGGGGCGAACGCCTCCCCCCACGCGTTGAAGCGGAAGTCCACGCCGGCGCGCGCCGGCCGCCCCTCGGGGTCGCGGCCGGTCACGACGAGCGGGCCGGAGTCGCGCAGCCACGAGTCGTCGATCGGCAGCCCGACGAGCTCGACGTTGGCGGCCGGCACGCGTCGGCGCGCGTCGGCGAGGTGGTCGGGGTGCGCGACGAGCAGCACCGGCTCGAACTCGGCGACGGCGGCGACGGTCGCGGCATGCGCGTCGCGCGCCTCCTCGATCGTCGCGCCACGCCACGCATCCTCGCGCGCGGGCCAGGCGATCAGCGTCAGGTCGTGGGGCGCCCACTCGGCCGGCATGCGCATGCCGACGGCGCGATCGGTCGTGGTCGTCATGCGACGCAGCGTAGCTGTCATGCCGTGTATGAGTCAACGCGTTGACATCGCGTGGATCCCGGTGCCGCTCGACGGTATAGGGTGGAGCCGTGGCCGCCAGATCGCGCGCGCAGGCGAGACGCCAGGGGAAGCCGGTCCAGCGCGTCCGCCTCGATCGCGAGGGGATCCTCGCGGCGGCCGAGCGGATCGTCGCCGCGGAGGGGCTGGACGCGCTCTCGATGCGCCGGCTGGGCGCGGAGCTGGGCGCCGACCCGACGGCGCTCTACCGCCACTTCCGCGACAAGGCCGCGCTCGTCGCCGCGCTCGCCGCCCGGCTCTTCCAGGACGCCCTCGAGCTCGATCCGGACGACGACTGGCGCGTGCGACTGCGCGCCGAGTTGCGCCACGAGCGCGACCGCTACCGCGTGCATCCCGACGTCGCCGTGCTGCTCGCGCGGCGGCCCGACGACGATCCCCACCTGGCGGCGATGAACGACCGGCTGCTCGCGATCCTCGCCGACGCGGGCCTCGACCCGGCCGCGGCGGCGCGCATGTTCCACGTGATCGAGAACGTCGTCGTCGGCTCCGGCCTGTACGCCACGCTGCTCGAGCACGCCGACGACCCGCGCGTCGCCGACCGCGCCGCGATGCGCCGCGCCTACGCGGCGTTCGACGCGGAGGCGCTGCCGCACGCGGTCGCGGCGGCCCCGCACCTCTTCCCCTCGCAGGACGAGATCTTCGCGGCGGCGGTGGAGGTGCTGATCGGGGCGATCGAGCGCGCGGCGGACGGGCGCGCGTAACGACCCGCGCCCCGCGGCCGTGCGCCCGGACGCACCGGTCCTCGGTCGCTCACTCCCCGACAGGGCGCAGCGAGCAGCCGCCGTCGACCAGCAGCACGCTGCCCGTCATCGTGTCGGTCGCGTCCGAGCAGAGGACGGCGACCGCGCGCGCGATCTCCTCGGGTCGCTGCAGGCGGCCGAGCGGGATCGCCCGGGCGGCGCGCGCGGCGTACTGCGGCTCGCTCCCGAGCTGGCGCCGCGCCAGCCCCGCCTCGACGATGCCGGGCGCGACCGCGTTGACGAGGATCCCGTGGCCTGCCAGCTCCGCCGCCATCGCCCGCGTGAGCATCTTGAGGCCCGCCTTCGAGACGGCGTAGGCGGCGATCTCCGGCCACGGCGCGTCCTGCACCCAGGAGGAGAGAAACACGATCCGGCCCGCCGCGCCGCGCCGCACCATCAGCCGCGCGGCGGCTTGCCCGACGTTGAAGCAGCCGGTCAGATTCACGTCGAGCTGCAGCGACCAGTCCTCCGGCTCGATCTCAAGGAAGGGCGCCGACCGCACGACGCCCGCACAGCCGATCGCGACGTCGAGCGGGTCGACTGTCGCCAGCGCGGCGGCTACTGCGTCGCGGTCGCGCACGTCGACCTCGACGTAGCGCACGGGGCCGCGCACTCCCAGCTGAGCGACGACGTCGTCCACGTCGGCGGCCGGGCGGCGGTCCAGCAGCGTCACGACGCAGCCATGCCCGAGCAGCTCGTGGGCGATCGCGCGGCCGATGTCGCCGGCGCCGCCTGTGATCGCCACGCCCTGTCCGGCGGCGATCCTCATCGGCGCGCCTCCACGGCGACGGGTACGTCGTGCGTCAGCGCAAGCTCAAGCTGCCCCGCGGCCCCGGGCGCAACGGCTGCGCCGTCGACACGCACCTCGCCGCGGCATGCGGGCGGCAGCAGCAGCGTCACGCCCTGCGGCATCGGATGGTTTGAGCGGTGGCGTGTCACCTGCACGGCCATCCCGGCCTCATCCGCTTCGACGTGCAGCGACAGCGGTCCGAAGCGCGTCGGCGTGCGCTCGACGCGGATCGCGCAGCCGGGGCGCAGCCACTCCTCGGGCGCGCCCGCGAGCAGCTCGATCCGATCGCCGCGCTCGAGCACGAGCAGGTGACGGACGAGCCGGATCAGCTCCGCGGCCGCCCAGTTGTGCGGCATGTCGCCGCAGACGTGACGATTCGCGGCCGCGCGCAGCGACTGCTCCTCGCGCCAGACGCGGGTTGGGAAGGCGTGGTTGGCGAACGCGTAGAGGTAGTCGACGGCCTTGTCGGGGCGGCCCGCGTAGAGCCAAACGTGGGCGGCGAACGACGCTGCGTACGTCCACACCGAGCGGTAGGGGGAGCCATCCGGTCGTGGCGGGGATGCCCTGCTCGTCGTCGCGGCACTCGAACAGCGCGAGCAGGTCCTGGACCAACCGGTCCTCCGGCGCGAAGACCTCGCCGGGCCAGATCGCGTGGCACAGCGCCCATGTCGCCGTCTCGGGCTGGATCGCGCGCCAGCGCGGAACCTCCTCCGGCGAGGCGCCGACGACGAACTGGTGCGGGCCGCTCGCCGGCGGGCACATCGGCAGGTAGTGGCCTTCGCCGTCGGGCACCGGCCGCCGCTGAGCGGCGGCCGAGCGCTCGAAGTCGCGGCGCAGCGCCTCGTAGTCCGCGGCGAAGCGCCGCGCGTCGGCGGCCTCGCCGATCAGCTCGGCGCCGCGGGCGGCGTGGCGCAGCCCGATCAGCGTCCATGCGACCGTGGTGTACTCGGGCCGGCAGCCCGCCAGGCCGCCGTCGCCGAAGGCATCCGGCAGCACGCCGTGCAGCGGATGGTCGGTGGGCAGCTCGCGTGCCCTGCGCCGCAGCTCCTCGACGTGCGCGACGGCCGCGCGCACGACCGGCCAGTCGCGCCGCAGCCCGTCGAGATCCCCCGACAGCTCGCGCTGGCGCACGAGCGTCGCGATCGCGATGCCGGTCTCCTTGATGTGCGGCAGCCCCTCGATCTGGACGATCGACCCGTCCGACCTGACGCGGCGAAGCAGCACGTCGAGGCCCGCCTCGGCGGCCTCATCAAAGCCGAGGTAGCGCGCGGCCTCGAGCAAGAAGTGTCCGTCGACGAGCCACAGACCGCGATAGATCGTCGGCCCGACGTGCAGGATCGGGAGACCGTCCTCGCGCTCGCGCGCCTGCAGGATGTTGCGCGAGCATGCGATCAGCAAGTCCTGCAGGTCCGGATCGGGGACCTCGAGCGCATGGGGCATCAGCTCGAGCGCGTCCCAGTGGCGGCGCTCTTGGTCGAGCGCGCGGCGCGCCCACGCGAGGTCGAGCTCGGCGGTCTCGCCGTGGTTGAGTGGCACGACGATCGCGCCGCTCGCGGACTCCCCGCGACGCAGCAGTTCCGGTGCCGCGATCGCGGCGCTGACGGGGCGAAAGCCGTCGGCATGCGTCTCCATCAGCGGCTGGGGCACGGAGCGCAAGACGCATGTCGCGCCCGGCGCGGCCGCGGTCGTGCGCGGGATGCCGTCGGTCCCTTCCGCGGGCAGCGTGAGCGCCGCGTCGACCGGCACGGCGTACAGCTCGTGCGGGGGTCCGTCACCGGGCGCTGCCGCAAGCGCGCGCCCGCGCAGGTGCGCCTCGACCCGCAGACTCGCCAGCAGCTCGTCGGCGTCCTCGGCGGCCGTGATCGTCCACAGCACGACGTCGGTGCGGCGCCCGCGATCGTCGTGGCCGAATGCGACGAGCTCGAGCGTCTGGTTCGGGTAGCGGACGAGCGTGCGGACGATCGGCCGGCGCGCGCTCTCCGTGCGCTGCTCGATCGCGAGCGGCCGCAGCGCGGTCTCGGCGGACAGCTCGAGCACCGTGTGGAATTGGCACACGTCGACGACGCGGCCGTCGAAGCCGTAGAGCAGCGCGCCGTCCTCGCGCACGAGACTCTTGAACGCGTCGTCGGGGCGGCAGATCAGCGTCCAGCCGTCGGCCGGGGCGTAGCGGAAGTCGATGGCGCGCGCGGTCAAGCTCGTGGTGATCGAAAGAAGTGGACGGGACGCCGCCCGGGCGAGTGCATTTCGGTCAGACCGGACTGTATCATGGGCCACCATATCTGACGCTATTCGGCTAGACTGGTCATACCAATGCGCCTCGTCCGCGATACCGCAGCGCAGCTGCCCGAGGGGATCCGGTGGGACGCCGAGCGCCGCTTTCTCGCGGGCAGCATGGCCTACGACGAGCGACGCGCGGCCGGCACCCTGCACCGGCTCGACGGCTCACGCCGCGTCACCGCGCTGCTGCACGGCACGACCGTCTCGAACGGCATCGCCTGGAGCCCAGCCGGCGACCGCATGTACTTCGTCGACAGCGCCGAGCGACGCATCGACGCCTTCTCGTACGGACGCGACGGAACGCTCGACGCGCGGCGCGTCGTCGTCGGGATTCCGCCGGCGAGCGGTGTGCCCGACGGGATCGCCGTCGACTGCGAAGGGGCGATCTGGGTCGCGCTGTGGGGCGGCGGCCGCGTTCAGCGCTATGACGAGGACGGACGGCTGCTCGCCGAGGTCCGCGTGCCGGTCGCGCAGGTCACGAGCTGCGCGTTCGGCGGCGTGGCGCTCGACGAGCTCTACGTCACGACGGGTGCCCACGAGCTGACCGCCGCCGAGCGCCGCGAGCAGCCGCTCGCGGGCGCGCTGTTCCGCTGTTGTCCCGGGGTGCGCGGGCTCCCCGCCACCCCGTACGCCGGCTGAGGACCCGGAAGCATCGTGAGGATCGTCCGGCTCGAGACCCTGCGCCCCGCCCGCCAGCCGAACGTGCTGCTGCTCGCGCTGCATGCCGACGACGGGCTCACAGGCCTCGGCGAGTCGTTCTACGCGGCGGGCGCCGTCGAGGCCTACCTGCACGAGACGGTCGCGCCGACGCTGTTCGAGCTTCCCGACCCCGCGCCCGAGGCGGTCGCCAAGCTGCTCGCGCCCTACGCCGGCTACCAGGGGGCAGGCGTCGAGACGCGCGGCAACGGCGCCGTCGACCTCGCGCTGTGGGACCTGCTCGGCAAGCGCGCCGGCCTCCCCGTCGCGGAGCTGCTGGGCGGACCCGTCCGCCGGCAGATCGAGGTCTACAACACCTGCGCGGGCACGGCGTACGTCAGCAGCTCCTCGCGGCAGGAGTCGTCGAACTGGGGCCGGCGGCCGAATGGCGCCTACGAGGATCTCGACGCGTTTCTCACGCGCCCTGCCGCGCTGGCGCGCGAGCTCGTCGCCGAGGGCGTGCGCGGGATGAAGATCTGGCCGTTCGACGAGGCGGCCGAGCGTAGCGGCGGGACCAACATCGCGCCGCGTGAGCTCGCACGCGGGGTCGCGATCGTGGACGCGATCCGCGCGGCGGTCGGCATCGAGATCGACGTGATCGTCGAGTTGCACGGGCTCTGGAACCGGCGGGGCGCCACAGCGATCTGCGATGCGCTCACGCCGTACCGGCCCTCGTGGGTCGAGGACCCGCTGCGCGCGGACGCCGTCGACGCGCTCGCCCGCCTCGCCGCCGACGTCGACGTGCCGATCGGCTGCGGCGAGACGTGCGTGGGGCGCCGTGGCTTCCTACCGCTGCTGCAACGCGGCGCGATCGACGTCGCGACCGTCGACGTGGGCTGGACCGGCGGTCTGACGGAGGCGCGCAAGGTCGCCGCGCTCGCCGACGCGCACGGCGTCCCCGTCGCGCCGCACGACTGCACCGGCCCGGTGTCGTTCGCCGCCTGCGTGCAGCTCGTCCTCAGCCAGCCCAACGGCCTGATCCAGGAGACGGTCCGCGCGTTCCTGCGCACGTGGTACGCGGAGCTCGTGACGGGCCTGCCGCCGGTCCAGGATGGCGTCGTCTCGCTGCCGCCCGCTCCCGGTCTCGGCGTCGAGCTCGTCAACGGCCTGGCCGCACGCCCGGACGTCGCGCACCGGGCGACGGTCAGCCCGTGATCGCCTCGACGCGCCGCGTCACGTCGTCCAACAGCTCATCGAGCGAGACGCGCGACCCAGGCAGCCGCCGCAGCTCCCGGCGGGCGACAGTCTCGACGCCGCGCTCGTAGTCCGCCCCGTGCAGCATCGCGGCGAGCTCGAGGTGGCCGCGCATCGCCGCCTCGGCCGCGTCGGGGTCACGCGCGCGGACCGCCTCGACGAGTCGGCGGTGGAATGGCATCCCGCGCTCAGCGACCGGCGGGTCCGCCTGGCTGCGCAGCATCAGCTCGAAGGCGAGGCCCGCGATCGACGCGAACATCGTCTCGATCAGCGGGTTGCCGCTCGTGCGGGCGAGCACCGCATGCAACGTGATGTCGTGGCGGGCGCGGTCGACGACGCTCTCGGCCGCCTCGCTGTCGCCGAGGCAGGCCTCGAGCACGGCCACGTCGCGCGCGGTGGCGTTGAGCGCCGCAAGCCGGGCGGCGTGCGTCTCGAGCATCAGCCGTGCCTCCATCACCTCGCGCGCGGTCGGGTTGAGCCGTCGGTAGCTGGAGTCGAGCGAGCGCGCTCCGTTCGCCGCGCTGGGCGCACGCACGAACGTCCCGCGCGCCGGCAGGATCTCGACAAGGCCCCGTTCCTGCAGACCGCGCAGGACCTCGCGCACGATCGGCCGGCTCAGCCTGAACACCTGCGCGAGCTCACGCTCCGAGGCGAGCTTGGACCCGACGGGCAGACGACCCGAGAGGACCTCCTCTTGCAGGTGCTCCGCGAGCGCCTCACGGCTCGGCACCTCTTCCGTGCGCGGATCCATCGGTCAGACCACCTGCGCCGGACTGTACCGCCGCGGGCACGCCGGCGGGGGCGGCGCTGCTACGCGTCGCGCGCTCGCCGCGGCGACGGGCTCCTGGAACCGCCCTCCCATACGATCACGGGATGAGGGTCGCTGAGGCTCGGGCATTGTGGGAGCCAGCTGGGGTGTACTGCAACACCGCCAGCTATGGGCTGCCACCGCGGCCAGCGTGGGACGCGCTTCAGGCGGCGCTCGACGACTGGCGTGGCGGCCGCACGAGCTGGGAGCGGTGGTGCGAGAGCACCGAGGCCGCCCGGGCGACGTTCGCGCGGCTGGTCGGCGTGACTGTCGAGCAGGTGGCAGTGGGCGCCACGGTCTCCGAGCTGGTCGGGTCTGTCGTGACCGCACTGCCGGCCGGAGCGCGTGTGGTCGTGCCCGACGTCGAGTTCACCTCGATGCTCTTCCCGCTCCTCGTGCAGCAGCGGCTCGACGTGCGGACGGTGCCGCCCGCACGCCTCGCGGAAGCGATTGCGGAGGGCGCCGACGCTGCAGCGTTCAGTGCGGTGCAGATGTCGAACGGCGAGGTCGCCGACCTGGACGCCATCGCCCAGGCCGCCGCGGACGCCGGAGCGATCTCGATCTGCGACGCCACCCAAGCAGCCGGCTGGCTGCCCATCGACGCCACGCGCTTCGACGCCGTCGTCTGCGCGGCGTACAAGTGGCTGATGTCGCCTCGTGGGAGCGCGTTCATCAGCCTGTCCGAGCGACTGCTCGAGCGTGCGCTTCCGCACAGCGCCGGCTGGTATGCGGGCGAGGACGTTCACGCGAGCTACTTCGGCCCGCCGCTGCGCCTCGCCTCGGACGCCCGCCGCTTCGATCTCTCGCCGGCATGGTTCTCGTGGGTCGGCACGCAACCGGCCGTCGACGTCATCGAGCAGATCGGCATCGACGCGATCCACGCCCACGACCTCGGCCTCGCCAACCGCTTCCGCGCGGGCCTGGGCATGGAACCCGGAAACAGCGCGATCGTCTCCGTCGACATGCCCGGAGCCGGCGAGCGTCTCGAACGCGCCGGAATCGCGGCAGCCTCGCGCGGGGGCCGCCTGCGGACATCGTGGCACGTCTACAACGACGCCGCAGACGTCGACCGCGCGCTCGACGTCCTCTCCTGACCGCTCGCGCGAGACCGCTACGCGTCGGCGAGGATGCCGCGCAGGACGATCAGCGCGCGCTCGCGGTGCGCGTCCTGCTCGGCGACGAGCCGGTCACCGTCGCGCGCCTGCACCGCATCGATGATGCGGTCGTGCGCGTCGAGCGACGCGCGGCGCTCGCTCGGCACGTTGTAGTAGGTGGCGCGATAGGGCTCGGTCGCGTCCCACAGCGAGCGGATCAGCCGCAGCAGGTGTGGCTGGTCGGCCGGCTCGAAGATCGCGAAGTGGAAGCGGCGGTTCGCCGCCAGCTCGGCGACGACGTCGGGCACGTCGGCGGCGTCGGCGCACTCCTTCGCCGCCGTCGCGATCCGCGCGATCGCTTCCGCGTCGATGCGCGGAAGGGCGGCGCGCGCGGCGCGCTCCTCGAGCACCCGCCGCAGCTCGTAGATCTCCTCCAGGTCGGCGACCCGCAGCTCTGTCACGAAGTAGCCGCGGCGCGGAAGGTACGTGAGCTGTCCCTCCTGCTCCAGCACGCGCAGCGCCTCGCGCACCGGCGCGACGCTCACCCCGATCCGCTCGGCGACCTCGTCCTGCGTGACGCGCTGGCCGGGGCGCAGCTCGCCGCCGACGATCGCCTCGCGCAGCCAGGCGAGTGCGTGCTGCTGCATCGTTCCCGGCCGTGCCGGCGCGCTCATCGGAACGCCTGGATGCCCGTGAGCGCGTGGCCGATCACGAGCGCGTGGACGTCGGCGGTGCCCTCGTAGGTGACGACCGACTCGAGGTTGTTCATGTGGCGGATCACCGGGTACTCGAGCGTGACGCCGTTGGCGCCGAGCACCTGGCGCGCGGTGCGCGCGACGTCGAGCGCGCCGTTGACGTTGCCGAGCTTGCCCATGCTGACGTGCTCGGGCCGCAGCGTGCCGGCGTCCTTCATGCGGCCGAGGTGCAGCGCGACGAGCGATGCGCGGTTGACCTCCAGTGCCATGTAGGCGAGCTTCTGCTGCTGGATCTGCGTCGCGGCGATCGGGCGGTCGAACTGGATCCGCTCCTTCGCGTAGGCCAGCGCCGCCTCGAAGCAGGCGCGCCCCGCGCCGGCGGCGCCCCACACGATCCCGTAGCGCGCCTCGTTCAGGCAGGAGAGCGGGCCGCGCAGACTGGAGACTTCCGGCAGGCGCGCGCTGTCGGGCAGCCGCACGTCGTCCAAGACGAGCTCGCTCGTGACGCTCGCACGCAGCGAGAGCTTCTTGTGGATCTCCGGCGCGCTGAAGCCGCTGACGCCTCTCGGCACGAGGAAGCCCTGGACGCCGTCGTCCGTTCTCGCCCACACGACCGCGACGTCGGCGATCGAGCCGTTCGTGATCCACATCTTCGACCCGTTCAGCACCCAGTCGCCCCCGTCGCGCCGCGCGCGCGTGCGCATCGAGCCGGGGTCGGAGCCCGCATCCGGCTCGGTCAAGCCGAAGCAGCCGATCGCCTCGCCGGCCGCCATCCGCGGCAGCCACTCCTGCTTCTGCTCCTCGCTGCCCCAGCGCCAGATCGCGTACATCGCGAGCGAGCCCTGGACTGACACGAGCGAGCGCACACCGGAGTCGCCCGCCTCCAGCTCCATGCACGCGAGCCCGTACGCGGTCGCGGACGCGCCCGCGCAGCCGTAGCCCGTCAGATGCATCCCGAGTAGGCCGAGTCTGCCCAGCGCCGGCGCCAGCTCACGCGGGACCGTCGCCCGCTCGAACCAGTCGCCGACATGCGGCACGACCTCCTTCGCGACGAACGCGCGGACCGTGTCGCGGATGTCACGCTCCTCATCGGACAGCAGCGCGTCCAGCTCCAGGAAGTCGCTCGCTTTGATCGGGGCGGTTGCGGCGCTCGATGTCATATGAAGGTGCTCCATTGATCCTAGATATTCGAATATCTAGGATCTTTCCACATGACTTCCTCACTCGACAAGCTCCGCATCCTCGACTTCTCGCGCGTCCTGGCCGGGCCGCTCGCGACGATGGTCCTCGCCGACCTCGGCGCGACCGTGCTGAAGGTCGAGCGACCCGGCGTCGGCGACGAGACGCGCGCATGGGGACCGCCCTACGGCCCCGACGGCACCGCGACGTACTTCCAGTCGGTGAACCGCAACAAGACGAGCCTCGCGCTCGACCTGGGCGATCCGGACGACCGCGCGGCGGCGCGCGCCCTCGCCGCCGACGCGGACGTCGTCGTCGAGAACTTCCGCCCGGGCGTGATGGATCGCCACGGTCTCGGCTACGAGCAGCTCGCCGCCGAGCACCCGCGGCTCGTCTACTGCTCGATCACCGGCTTCGGCAGCGGCGCCGCGCTGCCCGGCTACGACCTGCTGATCCAGGCGCTCGGCGGCCTCATGAGCATCACCGGCGAGCCGCAGGGCGAGCCGCAGAAGGTCGGGGTCGCGCTCGTGGACGTGATCGCCGGGCTGTTCGCGGCGGTCGGGATCCTGGCGGCGCTGCGCCACCGCGACGGGCACACAGGGCAAAGCCCTGGGTCGGGCGCGGGCCAGCACGTCGAGGTCGACCTGCTCAGCTGCCTGCTCGCCGCGCTCGCGAACCAGGCCTCCGCGCATACGGTCGCCGGTGTGGTCCCCTCGCGGCTCGGAAACGCGCATCCGAGCATCGCCCCCTACGAGCTGTTCGACACCCGTCAGGGCGCGCTCGTGCTCGCCGTCGGCAACGACCGCCAGTTCGCGGCGCTGTGCGAGGTGCTCGGGGTCCCGGAGCATGCCGAGGACCAGCGCTTCCGGACGAACGACGCCCGCGTCGCCAACCGTGCCGAGCTCAAGCGCGAGCTCGAGGCGCGCCTCGCCGACGCCCCTGCCGGCGAGTGGGCCGAGCGCCTGCTTGCACGCGGCGTCCCCGCCGGCCAGGTCAATGACCTCGGCGGCGCGTTCGCGCTCGCCGCGCGGCTCGGGCTCGAGCCGGTCGCCGAGATCCCGGGCGCCGACGGCACGGCGATCCGCCTTCCGCGCAATCCGATCCGCCTCTCCGCGACGCCGCCGACGTACCGGAGCGCACCGCCCGCGCTCCCGGCGCGACAGCAGCCTGTCGCCTGGCCCGCGGGTTAGCGCGCGAGCGGCAGCGGGCCGGCCTGCTTGATCGTCCGGATGACGACGTTGCTCTTGACCTCGGTAACGCCCGGCAACTCCATGATCGTCTCCAACAGCAGCTTCTCGTAGGCCGACAGGTCAGGGACGACGACCTCGAGCAGGAAGTCGGCGAGGCCGGACATGAGGTGGCAGGCGAAGATCTCGTCGATCGACTCGACGGCCTTGGCGAACTCGTCGGCGCGGCGCTTGGAGTGGGCCGCGACCTTCACCTCGACGAAGACCGTCAGGCCGAGGCCGACGCGGCGGCGGTCGATCAGCGCGCGATAGCCGTGGATCGTGCCGTCGCGCTCCAGGCGCCGCACGCGGCGCAGGCACGGGGACGGCGACAGATGGACGCGCTCGGCCAGCGCGAAATTGGTCAGGCGGCCATCCGCCTGAAGCTCGGACAAGATTTGAAGATCGACATCGTCCATATGGGGCAGATTATTGCGCACAGGGACGATCTAGGGGCTCTATTCGACACAAAATTGCCCGGCTCCGAGCGCATAATGGCCCCATGGATGACTACTCCCCTGCCGCGGCAGTCGCCATCGAACTGCTCAGCGAGCACATCGCCGCCAGTCGCGCCGGCGAGCAGCCGGCGACGGCCCTGCCCGATCCCGAGGCGCTCGCCGCTGAACTGGGCGTCACGCGTTGGATCCGCGAAGGCGGCATGGACACGCCTGCGTTCGCGGACTGGTTGCCGCGCTATCTCAACGCCACGGTGCGTCTGCACCATCCCGGCGAGATCGCGCACCAGATCGCCGTCCCGGGCATAGGCAGTGCGCTTGCGGACCTGATCCACGGCGCCACGAATAACCCGATGGGCTTGTACGAGATGGGCGCGGGTGGCTCGGTGCTCGAGCGCGCGGTCGTCCGCTGGATGCTCGGGAAGGTCGGCTTCGACGTCGAGGACGGCGGCGGCGTGCTGACGCACGGCGGCTCGCTGGCGAACCTGACGGCGCTGCTGGCAGCGCGTGCGCACGTCGCGCCGGATGCTTGGAGCGCAGGCGTGCCTGGAGATCTCGCCTTGCTGGCGCCGCAGTCGGCGCATTACTCGATTCGCCGCGCCGCGGCGATTCTCGGCCTCGGCGAGGACGCGGTCGTCGAGCTCGAGGTCGATCCGCTCGAGCGCATCCGGGTCGACCGCCTCGACGCCGCGCTGGAGCGCGTGCATGCAGCCGGACGGCGGCCGCTTGCGCTGGTCGCGGTCTCGCCAGCGACGAGCACCGGCTTGCACGACGACCTGTCCGGCATCGCCGCGTTCTGCGGCGAGCACCGGATCTGGCTGCACGTCGACGCGGCGCACGGCGGCTCGGCGCTGCTGTCGCAGCGCCATCGTGGACATCTCGCCGGGATCGAGCACGCGGACTCCGTCGTCTGGGACGCGCACAAGCTGCTGCGCGTGTCCGGCTTGGCGGCAGCCGTGCTCGTACGCCGCGATCGCGATCTTCCGGGTGCCTTCCGCCAGCGCGCCGACTACGTCGACTTCGGCGAGCAAGCGGTCGGCTTCAACCTGCTCGACCGGGCAGTCGAGACGACGAAGCCGACGCTCGGCTTGAAGGTCTTCCTCGCGCTCGCATGGGCCGGCGAACGCGGTTTGGGCGAGTACGTCGCGTCGCGCTACGAGATGACCCGGCGCTTCCACGACGCGCTGGCGGCTGAGCCCGGCGTGCAGTGCGCGTACGTGCCGGAGAGCAACATCCTCGTCTTCCGTCTCGAAGGCGCCGACCAACTGGCCGTCCGCGCCGAGCTGCTCGCGAGCGGTCGTCTGCACCTCAGCTCGACGACGCTCGGCGGCGAGCGCTGGCTGCGCCTCGTCATCACCTCGCCCGACACCGGCGAGCAGACGCTGGCGGAGTTACTCGCAGCGGTGCGGGCGGCGCGGCCGGCCGTCGCCGCGTGACGCGCCGTTCCCGGCGCACGCGTGCTGCTCCCCGCGCGGTTCGCAGTGCGGTCCGCTGCTCCTCAGAAGAAGGCGTTGCGCAGGGCTGTGGCGGATCGTTCGACTGCGTCGCGTGCGTCGTCCATCTTTGACAGCAGGTGGAAGAAGCCGTGGACCTGCTCGTCGTAGCAGCGCAGCTCCGCGGGGACTCCCCCCCTGCGCAGTCGCTCGACGTACGCTTCCGCCTCGCCACGCAACAGGTCGTGCTCAGCGACGAGCACATAGGCGGGCGCGAGGCCCGCGACCGTCTCGGCGTATATCGGCGCCGCGTCCTGCTCGCGCTGACGCGTGCGATCCGGGACGTACTGGTCCCACGCGGAGCGGATCCCCTTGCGCGCAAGCGGCCCGTAACCGTCCCACTCGCCCAGCACGTCGTAGCGCGCCGCGAACTCCTCCACGAACGGCGAGTCGAGACCGGGATCGAGCACCGGATAGACCAGCAGCTGCAGCGCAAGCCCCAACTCCGCGTCGCGGGCGCGCAACGCGACCGCCGCCGCGAGGTTCCCGCCCGCGCTATCGCCACCGACGGCCAACCGCTCGAACTGCTCGGACGCCCAGCGCGTCGCCGCCCAGCAGTCCTCGATCGCCGCCGGATACGGATGCTCGGGCGCCAGCCGGTACTCGACCGACACGACCGCGCAGCCGGCGCGGTTCGCCAATGCGCAGCAGAGCGTGTCGTGGCAGGCGATTTCGCCGTTGGACCAGCCGCCGCCATGGAACCACACGAGGGCATCGCGCTGGCCGCCACGCGGTCGATAGATACGCGCCGGCACGCCGCCCGCGCCCACGTCCTCGACCGCTGCGACCGGCTCCGGCGGCCCGGCGTGCTCGAGCGCATACTCCCGTGCCTCGCGCCGCAGCTCGGCGATGTCGCGCTCCCACGGGGGCTGCTCCGGCTGTGGCCCGAGCAACGCATGCGCCTGCTCGGACAGCAGCGGGCGCGCCACGCTCACTGCGTTCCCTCCGCGTCGGTGCAGGCGTGCAGCGCGTTCACCAGCGCGGACCCGCGTGCGTCGCCGAGCTCGTCGGCGAGGCGGTTCATCACATACGAGAAGGCGATCTGCTCGCGCGGCCAGCAACCGTGCAGCGAGCCGCCGGCGCCGCCGTGTCCGAACGCGTCGGCCGGGGGCCCCAGCGACAGCGCAGCGGTCTGCAGCTCGAAGCCGACCCCGAACGCGACCGGCTCCGCACGCAGGACGTCGAGGCGCATGCTGATCGTCCGGCGGCCCAGCTCGAGTGTCTGCGGCGCGAGCAGGCGGTCGAGATCCCCGTAGAAGCGCGCGATCGAGCGGGCCGTGCCAATCGCGTTCGAGGCCGGGATCTCCGCCGCATGCCAGGCCGGCTCGTTAACGGCAAAGCGCCCACCCGCAAACCGCACCGGGTTGGCCTGGATCGAGCGCGCCAACGGGTCGCCGGCAAGCGCCACAGGCAACACCCATGCTGAACTCGCCTCGATCATCGCCACCCGCTCCTCGTGCTCCTCCGGCAGCCCGATCCACAGCTCGAGCTCGAGCGGCTCGGCGACCTCCTCGGCGAAGAACCGTCCGATGCTGCGTCCATCGACGCGCCGCACCAGCTCGCCGCACAGCCACCCGAATGTGAGCGGGTGATAGCTGCTCTCGGCGCGCGGGTCCTCGCTCTGGGGCTGCGCTGCGAGCAGGGCGGCCATCCGGCGAGCGTCGGTCGCCTCCTGCCAGGTCACCGGCGTCGCGAGGCCTGGGAGCCGCGCGGTGTGGGCGACGACGTCGCGCACGAGCACGTGCTCCTTGCCGGCTTGACCGAACTCGGGCCAGTAGCTCGCGACCGGGGTGTGGAGGTCGAGCTGGCCGCGCTCGATCAGCAGCAGGATGCAAGTCGCGACGAGTCCCTTGCTGCCGGAGAAGATGGTCACCAGCGTGTCGTCCGTCCACGGCCGCCCGCTCGCCCGGTCGGCGATCCCGCCCCACAGGTCGACGATCGGCTCGCCAGCGTGCACGGCCGCGAACGCCGCGCCCAGCTCCCCCCGCTCGACGAAGTTGCGCTCGAACTCCTCGCGCACGCGCTCATAGCCCGGCGCGACGAACCCGCCGACGTCCGTCATCTGCGTCTCGGTCAAGTGCTCTCCCTTATCTCGTGACAGTTCCTCGGCCGCGACCTGCGCTCCCCGCGCCAGGCCGAGAAGCGATGGCAGGCGACGAGCTCGTCTCGTCCACAGCCCGCAGCCGCGCCGTACCGTAGGCGGCGCTACGCGCTACGTACCAGCTGGCCCGATGACCAGCCATCAGCTAATATGTAAGGAGGGGAAACTTTTGTCAAGAACGGCTGGCGGAGCACCCGGCCGCTCTGATGCTGATCCAGTGGCTGCGCGCGCTGCACGCGCGGCTGCAAAAGCCCGAGAGCCGGCGGCTCGTCCAGGAGCTGCTCACCGATGTCGAGCTGTCCTACGCGGGCTCGGCGCGCGTGTCCCAGCGCACCGTCTCCATCAACGGGGAAACGGCTGCGCGATCCGCAATCCGCCGACTGGCTGCACGAGATGCTCACGCGCATCATCGTCCACAAGGACGCGCTGCACGGCGTGGGCGAAGGCGCACGCTAGCGCGCGGGGGGCGCGGCTCGCGCGGTAAGGCAGCCGTAGAGCCGCGCCAAGGAGCGCTCGAAGCCCGGCGCGACGACACCGCCGACGGCGGCCGGATCGGTTCCAGAGGTCATGGCTCGCTCACGGGTCGGGGACGGGACGACTGCAGCGCGCGCGACGTCGACGCAGCGCTCAAGCGTCACGCGCGGGTCGTCGCGCAGCCGGCGGACGAACTGCTCGAACGGCGCGAACGCCCACGCGCGGCCGATCACCTCCGGGTGGAAGCAGAAGCCGGTGCCGCGCTCCTCCGCGATCGCCGACTCGACCTCCAGCCACCACAGGTCGAGCACCTCGCGCGGATCGCGCAGCGGCCCGACGTCGTCCGGCGTGGCACCGAACTGCGGCACGTCGTCGAGCGCCCAGTGCACCGGCAGCTCCGCCAGCACGCGCTCGCCGACGCGCTCGAGGTACGGGCGGTCGTCGCCCATCATGCTGCTGTCGTAGGCGAAGCTGCGCTCGCACAGCAGCACGAACGTGTGCGCCGTCATCTGCCAGCAGGGCGCGCGATAGCCGGCCGGCGCCTCGCCGGTGCGCCGGCGGATCGCCTCGATGCCGCGGTCAAGCTCCTCCTCCTGCTCGGCCGCGGAGATCTGGGCGGGCGCGAAGTGGTGGTGACCGTGGTGGCCGATCTCGTGGCCGGCGGCGGCAAGCCGCTCGATCGCCTGCGGGTGCGCCTCGGCGGTGACGCCCGGAACGAAGAACGTGGCGCGCACGCCCAGCTCGTCGAGCAGCCGCTCGATCCGCGGCAGGCCGCGCACGATCCCATAGCGCCCCCACGACAGCCGGCTGAGATCGAGCGTCGGCGCGTCGCCGGGACGACGCACGCGCCACGACTCGTCCGCGTCGACGTCAAAGCTGAGACACACCGCCGCCGGCGGCGGCGGCGTCATTTCGTGGTCCCCGCCGTCAGGCCGGCGATCACCTGCCGCTGCAGCGCGAGGAACAGGCAGATCGGCACGATCATCACGATCGTCGCGCCGGCCAGCGTCGCGCCGACGTCGTACGTGAACTGCGATCTGAACGACGCGAGCGCCTGCTGCGCGTTTTGGTTGTCGCTCGAGGCCATCAGCAGGTTCGCGAAGAAGAACTCGTTCCAGATCCCCACGAACACGATGACCGCGACGGTCGCCAATGCTGGTCGTGCGAGCGGCACGACGATCCGCCGGATGATCGTGAAGTAGCGGGCGCCGTCGACGACCGCCGCCTCCTCGAGCTCCGGCGGCAGGCTCACGAGGAACGCGCGCAGGATCACGAACGACAGCGGGAAGAAGAGCGCCGTGTAGAAGATGATCAACCCGTACTGGCGGTCGAACAGGCCCAGCTCGCGCATCACGAAGAACTCCGGCGTGGCAAGGCCGACGACCGGGATCGCGAGCGCGAGGCTGAACGTCGCGACGAGCGTGTTGCGCCCGCGGAAGCTGTAGCGGGCCATCGGGTAGGCGGCGAGCAGCGCCGTCACGAGCGCGCCGAGCGTGCCGCCCGTCGCGTACAGGAACGTGTTGAGCAGATAGCGCCCCAGTTCCACCGTTCCGAACGCGTTCTCATAGCCCTCCAGCGTGAACGGCTGCGGCACCAGGCTGCCGCCCGACAGAACCTGACCGGTCGTCTTGAAGGACGAGATCATCACCCACAACGTCGGCCCGAGCGCGAGCAGCGTGACGACCGCCAGCACGCCGTAGTAGCCGAGGCCGCCGAAGATCCGCCGCATCACAGCGTCCGCTCCCCGATCCGGAACAGGCGCCGGACGCCGACGATCAACAACAGGCCGACGATCACGATGAAGAGGCCGACCGCGTTCGCGTAGCCCCACGCGCCGTTGATGTAGGCGCGATACGCGTAGAGGACAAGGCTGACCGTCTGATCGTTCGGGCCGCCGGCCGTAAGGATGTAGACGACGTCGAACAGCGCGAGGTTGCCGAGCAACGTGAGCAGCACGACCGTGCCGATGACATTGCGCAGCAGCGGCAGCGTGATGCGCAGCTGTCGCTGCAGCGGCGAGGCGCCGTCCATCTCGGCGGCCTCGTAGAGCTCGCGCGGGATCGAGGCGATCTCCGCCATCACGAGCACGATGATGAAGCCGAGGATGAAGAGCGACGTGCCGGCGACGGCGTAGAGCGCCGTATCGCTCGAGAACAGCAAGTCGTGGCCGCGGCCGAGCCCGACGACGTCGAGCGCGCTGTTCAGCAACCCATAGCGCGGGTTGTAGAAGACCGAGAAGATCAACGCATACGCAGCACCGGAAATCACAAACGGGATAAAGAGAATCGTCCGAAAGATCCTCCAGCCGGGCACATGCTGAGCAAGGATGATCCCGACCAGGATCCCGAGCGGGACCTGGATGAAGACGCCGGCCGCCGAATAGATGACCGTGTTGCGCGCCGCCTTCCAGAAGGTGTCGTCCTCGAACATCGCCCGGAAGTTGTCGAGGGCTAGGTATCTGTAGCCGAGCACGCCCCAGTCGCCGAGCGCCGTATACGCAAGCACGCCGAGCGGCACGAGGAAGAACGTGGCGATCAGCAGCAGGCCCGGGAGGATCGAGACGGCAACCGCCCAGCCGCTGCCGCGCGGCGGACGGGGACTGCCGCCGCGCGGGACGCGCGTGCGGCGGCGACGCCACCGCCGCGCCGGCATCGCTGCCAACGCGACGGTGGTAGCTCCGAGCTCCGACCGCGGTTGTTCAAGCACCTCCATGGCGTCTGTCGGAGCGTGCAGCGCTAGCCGGTCGCCGAGGTGGCGTCGTCGCCCAGGCGCTGCAGGAACTCCTGCGTGTCCATCTCTCCCTTCACGTACGCCGGCCACAGGTTCTTCCAGGCGACCTGGAAGCCCGCCGGGGAGGCGGTGTAGGCATGCGGGAAGTTCGGCAGAGTCGCCGACTGCTGGAAGAGCCCCTCGGCCAGCGGCTCTACCTTCGGCTTCTCCGCGTCGGTCAGCTCGATCTTGGTCGCCGGGTACGAGCCGGTCGCCTGGAGCTGCGCGAAGGACTCGTCGTGCGAGCCCATGAACTTCAGGAACGCGGCGACGGCCTCGCGCTTGTCGGCGTCGTCGATCGCGCCGCTCGACCAGCCGCCCTCGCCCGCGATGACGACCACGCCACGCGCGTCGTCCGTCCAGCCCGGCGACGGCTCGAAGCCGACCTGCTCGTAGAGACCTCTGATCGCGTTTCTCCCTCGGATGCTGTATTGCACCATCCAGGGGCCGTTCGCGACCATCGCAGCCTCCCCGCGCACGAACGCGTTGTCGGCGTTCTCGTACTCGCCAGAAAAGGCGTCACTGTTGGCGAAGCCCTCGGTGTGCCAGCGCTTGAGCGTCTCCGTCGCTCTGACGACAGCCGCGTTCGAGGCGTAGTCGCCCTCCCCGATGCCCGTGACAAGGAAGTCGTCGTTGTCGGACTGCGTGCCGATCAGGTTGGCCCACATCAGCAGCGTCGTCCAGTCGCCGTCCATCGCGAAGCAGCTCTTGCCGGTCCCCTCGATCGCTCTGCAGGCGACCTCGACGTCGTCCCACGTCTGCGGAAACTCGCTCACGCCCGCGTCGGCGAACATTCTTCTGTTGTAGAAGATGCCGACCGCATCGCGATTCACGGGGATCGCCCATCTGTGGCCCGCGTCGTCGTCGATCGCGCCGAAGGCGCCCTCATAGAAGCTGTCCGCCCACTCGGCGTCCTCGTCGAGGATCGGCGTCCAGTCGACCAGCTTGCCCGTCTTCTGCAGCTTCCCGACCTCGGCGGGGTTCACGAGGAAGACGTCCGGAAGGTCGTTGGCGAGTGCCAGCCGCTGGTAGTACTGGAGGCGCTCGGCGCCGCCCGAGACGTACTGGTTTCTGACGATCTCGATGCGGTATCTGCCGGCGAACTCGCTGTTGAACCGTCTAGAGGCGTCGTTGTAGTACTGGATGAAGGGGGACGTTCTGCTGGGCTGACAGGCGCCGCACGTGATGACGATCTCGCCCTTCGGCTCGCCCGAGCCGCCGTCGCTCTCATCCTCGCCGCCGCCGCACGCGCTGATGACGAGCGCCGCCGTCAGCGCCGCGGCAAGCGCCACCAGGACCCGCCAGAACTGCCGCCCACGAATGGGCTCACGCCTACGCAACCTCATATGCACCTCTCTCTCCGATCCGTAGATCAGCTGGTCTGATGACCAGCCGTCAGTCAATATGTATGGAGGGGAAACTTTTGTCAAGAGCTCCCGGTCCGCCAACCCATGGGCGAGTACGTTGCTTGGTGCTCCCGGCGCATGTCCGCGCACGGCGGGCTACGGCTGGCGCGGTGCGCGCGGCTACGATGCGGCGGCGATGATGCCGCTCAGCACCCGCACCGATGGCGGCGGCCCGGCGTTCGAGCGCCTCGACCAGCAGGCGATCCGGCGCGCGAGCCTGAGCGCCGTCCTGGCGCGGGTCGCAGCGGGGCCCCGCTCGCGCGCGACGCTCGCGAGCGAGACCGGCCTCACGAAAAGCACGACGTCGAGCCTCGTCGCAGAGCTGATCGCGCGCGGCCTGCTGATCGAGACCGACGAACAGGAGCACCCTGGACGGGTCGGCCGCCCCGCGACGCTCGTGCGCTTCGCCGGCTCGGGGACCGCCGGCGTCGGCCTCGAGGTCAACGTCGGCTATCTGGCGGTCTGCGCGCTCGACCTCGACTTGCAGGTGCGATACGAGCAGCGCGAGGAGATCGACAACATCGCGCTCGGACCGGAGCACGCGCTCGCGCGTCTCGCCGAGCTGGCGCACGACGCGATCGCCGCGCTGGAGGCGGAGAGAACACGCGCTGTCGGCGTGATGCTGGCGGTGCCGGGGCTCGTCGACCGCGCGAGCGGGGTGCTGACGCTTGCGCCGAACCTTGGCTGGCGGGATGTCGCCTGCGGCGAGGAGCTGCGGCGCCGGATCGGCCGGCCCGAGGCGACGATCGGCGTCGACAATGAGGCGAACCTGGCCGCGATCGCGGAGCACTGGGAGGGCGCGGCGCGCGGCCTGCACGACTTCGTCTGCGTCTCGGGCGAGGTCGGCGTCGGCGCCGGCATCTACGTCGACGACGAGCTCTTCCGTGGGCGGCACGGCTTCGCGGGCGAGTTCGGGCACGTCACGGTCGATCCCGACGGGCCGCAGTGCGCATGCGGGGCGCGTGGCTGCGTGCAGGCGGTCGCCGGCCAGGCTGCCCTGCTGGAGGCCGCGGGGATCGCCGAGGACGCGGCGCACCTCAGACGCGGCATGCAGGAGCTGGTCGCCCGCGCGCGCGCCGGTGACGAGCGGACGCTGGCTGCCCTCACGGGCGCGGGGCGCGCGCTCGGTGTGGCGCTCGCCTCGACGGTGAACGTGGTCGACCCCGAAGCCGTGCTGCTCGGCGGCTACCTCGCCGGGGTAGCCGAGTGGATCGCCGAGCCGGTGCGCGCGCAGCTCGACGCGCACGTCCTGGGAGCAAACGAGCGCGGCTGCGCGGTGCGCGCGGCTGAGCTCGGCCACGACGCCGCGGTGCGCGGCGCCGCCATCTGCGTGCTTGACATGGTGATGCAGGACCCGGCGCGCGTCGGCGAGCGCCACGCCGCGCCGGCCTAGCGGGTCAGCGCGCCCCGAGCAGCAGCTCGATCACGAGCTGGTCGGCGCGCTCGTGGCCGCGCCCGGCGCCGTCGGCCCAGGCGTCGGCGAAGTCGTGCGCACGCAGCTCGGCGAGCACGTCGGCCGTATAGGCCGGCGTCGGCTCCGCAAGCTGCTCGGCGCCGGCGTCGAGCAGCGCCTGCTGGATCTCGGGGTCGGCCGCGAACGCCGCCGCCTTGCCGGCGAGCAGCTTGTAGGTGCGCATGCAGCCGCCGGCGAACGCGCCGAAGACGGCGAGGTCGTCCTCGCTGCGGTACGCCCGGCAGTCGAAGTGCCGCGGCCCCGCGTAGCCGGCGCGCTCGAGCAACGCGACGGTCAGGAAGGCCTCCTTGAGGTCCTCGGCGCCGAAGCGGAAGTCCTGGTCGTAGCGTGGCCCGAACTGTGCGTTGAGGTCGACGTGGAACAGCTTGCCGGCCCACAGCGCCTGACCCAGCGCCTGGTGGAACGACAGGCCGGCCATCGCCTCGTGCGCCAGCTCCGGGTTGACGCCGACGATCTCCGGGTCGGCGAGCGTCTCGATGAAGTGGAGCATGTGGCCGGTGGTGGGCAGGTAGATGTGCCCGCGCGGCTCGTTCGGCTTCGCCTCCAACGCGAGCCGTATGTCGAGCCGCTGGTCGCGGATGTAGGCGCACAGGAAGTCGATCGCCTCGCGGTAGCGCTCGAGCGCGAGCCGCGGGTCGCGCGCGACGCCCGTCTCGATCCCCTCGCGCCCGCCCCACAGCACGAACGTCGGCGCGCCGAGCTCGGCGCCGATGTCGATCGCTTCGACCGCCTTGCGCAACGCGAGCCGCCGGATCGTCGGGTCGGCGGCGGTGAACGCGCCGTCACGGAAGACCGGCTGCGTGAAGGCACTCACGGTCGCCATCGAGACCACGAGTCCGGCGCTCGCGACGGCCTGCTTGAAGCGCGCGACGATGCGGTCGCGCTCGGCCGCCGACGCGTTCCACGGCACGAGGTCCTCGTCGTGGAGCGAGACGCCCCAGGCGCCCGCCTCGGCGAGCTTCGCGACGATCGCCTCCGGCTCGATCGGCGGCCGCGTCTCCAGGCCGAACGCGTCACGACCGCGGTGGCCGACGGTCCACAGGCCGAAGGCGAAGCGGTCCTCGGGCATGGGGGTGAGTGAGTCGTCGCCGGTCACGGAGTCCTCTTTCCTGGAGCTGTGAGCAGAGCGTCGTCGGACAGCGCGCGGAAGCGCGCGAGACCGTCGGCGACCGCGGAATAGGCCGCGGGCGTGAGCGCGCCCGTGTCATCGAGCAGCGGCTGCTCGGCGGGCGGGAAGGCAGTGGGATCGATCGCGAGGCCAGCGGCCTGCAGGCCGAGCAGCGCCGCGCCGCGCGCTGCGCCCTCGTCGACCGGCGCGCGCAACAGCGTCAGCTCGGGAAGCGCCAGCGTCAGCGCCTCCTGCCAGATGCGATGGCGCGTCGCGCCGCCGGTCACGATCGCCTCGCGCGCCGCGACGCCGGCGGCGCGCAGGCATGCGAGGCCGTCCGCGAGCGCGTAGGCGGCGCCCTCGATCAGCGCGCGCGCGACATGCCCGGCGCCGTGGGCGAGCGTCAGGCCGGTGACGGTCGCGCGCGCGTGTGGCTGGTTGCGCGGCATGCGCCGTCCCGACAGGTAGGGCAGCGCGACGACGCCGTCGCTGCCGGGTGCGACGGCCGCCGCGGCCTGCGCCAGCTCGTCGAGCGGCGTGCCCGACGCCTGCTGCCACCAGCCGAGCGCGCCGCCGGCGTTGAGCGCGACGGCCATCAGATACCAGCTGCCGGGCTCGGCGTGGCGGAAGAGGTGGCAGGCGCCGGTCGGGTCCGCGGCCGGCGCCGCGACTGGTGCGAGCAGCGTGCCGGACGTGCCGACGCTGACGATCAGCCGGCCGGGCCGCGTCACGCCGCTGCCGAAGGCAGAGGCGGCGTTGTCGGCGGCGCCGGCGGCGACGGGGACGCCGGCCGGAAGTCCCGTGACACGCGCGGCGGCGTCCGTCACGGTGCCTGCACACGCCCCCGATTCGAGGATCGGCGGCAGCAGGCGCACGTCGACCCCGGCGAGCGCCGCCAGCTCGCCGCTCCAGCCCTCCTCGGCAACGCCGTAGAGGCCGGTGCCGCTCGCGTCGCTGTGGTCGGCGGCGACTGCGCCGGTGAGCTGCGCGCGCACGTAGTCCTTCGCGCACACCGCCCAGCGCGCACGTGCGAGCGTGTCGGGGTCGTGCTCGGCGAGCCAGCGCAGCTGCGGCGCGGTGAAGCCGGAGTGCGGAGGGTTGCCCGCGAGCGCGATCGTGCGCTGGAAGCCGGCCTGTTCGACGATCGCCTCGGCGGCGCCCGCCGCGCGCGCGTCGCACCACAGCAGCGCGGGGCGCAGCGGCTGCAGCCGCTCGTCGATCAGCACCGTGCCGTGCATCTGGCCGGTGAGGCCGACGCCGGCGACCGGCGGACTGCCCGCCTGCTCCAGCGCGCGCCGAACGGCCGCGCCGGTCGCGGCCCACCAATCGCGCGGGTTCTGCTCGGCCCAGCCGGCGTGCGGGCTGGCGAGCGGGTAGCCGGCCGAGCCGCTGCCCAGCAGCGTGCCGCGCTCGTCGCACACGAGCGCACGCGTGCCGCTGGTCCCGACGTCAATGCCGACGACGGCAGTCACAGCGAGCGGTAGGACAGGCGCTCGCGCTGGCCGTGCTGGGCCGAGCGCACGATCGCGTCGCACACCTCGGCGGCGCGGTAGCCGTCCTCGAAGTCGGCGCCGTGCGGGCGCACGTCGCCGTCGGTGGCGATCGCCTGGAGCAGATGGTGCAGCTCGTGCACGAACGTGTGCTCCCAGCCGATGAGGTGGCCGTGCGGCCACCAGTGCTCCCAGAACGGGTGGTCGGCCTCGCTGACGATCACCCGCCGAAAGCCGTGAGCCCGCCCGCCGGGCGCGGAGCCGGCGAGGTGGACCTCCAGCTCGTTGAGGCGCTCGAGGTCGAAGGCGATCGACCCCTTCGAGCCGTTGATCTCGAACGTCAGCGCGTTCTTGCGGCCTTGGCAGAAGCGCGAGGCCTCGAGCGTGCCGACCGCGCCGCCGTCGAGCTCCACGAGCGCCTCGAAGGCGTCGTCGACGTCGACTCTCACGGTCCCGCCCGCGCGCTCGGAGATGAACGTCTTCGTGAGTCCCGAGACGGAGGCGATCTCGCCGACGAGGTAGCGCGCGAGGTCGATCACGTGGGCGCCGAGGTCGCCGAGCGCCCCGGAGCCCGCCTGCGAGCGGTCGAAGCGCCACGCCGTCAGGTCCGCGTCTGCCCCCCATTCCTGCAAGTAGCTGCCGCGGAAGTGGTGGATCTCGCCCAGCTCGCCCGCTTGGATCATCTCGCGTGCCAGCCGCACCGCCGGCACGAAGCGGTAGTTGAAGGCGCACAGGTGCTTGACGCCGGCTGCGGCGGTGCGCCGCCACAGCTCGTGGCTCTCGCCCGCGTCGCGACCGAGCGGCTTCTCGCAGATCACGTGCTTGCCTGCCTCGGCCGCGGCGATCGTAGGCTCGACGTGGAGGTTGTTCGGCCCCGCGTTGTCGAACAGCTGGATGGCGTCATCGGCGACCAGCTCACGCCAGTCGGTGACCGCGCGCTCGAAGCCGTAGCGCTGCGCGGCGGCGGTGACGGCGTCCGCGCTGCGGCCGGCGATCCCCACGAGCCGCGGCAGCAGCGGCGGCGGGTCCGTCATGTACGCCAGCGTCTTGTAGCCGTTCGCGTGCGCCTTGCCCATGAAGGCGTAGCCGAGCATCCCGACGCCGATCTCGCGCACGTCGGCGCGCGGCGTCGCGGAGCCCATCGTCACGAACCCGCTTTTCGGCGCCTCGGTCATCTTTCGCTCCTCTGCATCGCCTGGTCGAACACGAACGCGGACGGCGCGAAGTCGCTGCGGCGCACGAACGCGAGCGCGTCCTGCGCGCCCCACTCGCGGTCCATGCCGGCGTCCTCCCACTCGATCGACAGCGGCCCGTCGTAGCCGATGCGGTTCAACGCTCGCAGCAGCGACTCGAAGTCGACGTCGCCGTGGCCGGGCGAGACGAAGTCCCACCCGCGGCCGGCCTCGCCGAAGTTGAGGTGACCGCCGAGGATCGAGCTGCGCCCGTCGAGCTTGCGGCGCGAGTCCTTGACGTGGACGTGGTAGATGCGCTCCGCGAACTCCTGCACGAACGCAGCCGAGTCGAGGAACTGGTGCGCGAAGTGGCTCGGGTCGAAGTTGATGCCGAAGCCCTCGCGGTTGCCGATCGCGTCGAGCGCCTTGCGCGTCGTGACGAAGTCGTAGGCGATCTCGGTCGGGTGGACCTCGAGCGCGAAGCGCACGCCCTCGGCGTCGAAGACGTCGAGGATGGGGCTCCAGCGCTCGGCGAAGTCCTCGTAGCCGCGCTCGATCTCGGCGAAGTCGTTCGGCGGGAACGAGTAAAGCATGTGCCACACGCTCGATCCGGTGAAGCCGGTCACGACCTCGGCGCCAAGCGCCGCCGCCGCCCGCGCCGTGTCCTTCATCCGCTCGGCGGCGCGCCGGCGCACGCCCTCGGGTTCGCCGTCGCCCCACACGTCGTCCGGCAGCACGCCGCGGTGGCGTGCGTCGATCGGGTCGCAGACCGCCTGGCCGACGAGGTGTGCGCCGATCGCCTTGCAGATCAGCCCGTGGCGCTCGAGCAGCTTGCGCCGGTCGTCCACGTAGCCGGGCTCGGCGAGCGCGCGGTCGACCTCGAAGTGGTCGCCCCAGCACGCCAGCTCGAGGCCGTCGAAGCCCCACGCGGCCGCTTGCTCGGCGAGCACATGCAAAGGCAGGTCGGCCCATTGGCCGGTGAAGAGCGTCACGGGTCGTGGCACGCCGTCTCCTTCACGTCGGGGTGGAGTCAGGCATAATAGTTGAGGCACCGAACGAATTGCTAGGAGGCCGACCACACATGAGACAGATCCGCATCGGAACGCTTGTCGAGGCCGACGAGCACACCGAGTCCTACGTCCGCCAGCTCGTGCCGCACGGCTTCGAGAGCCTGCAGGTCACGTTCTGGCACGAGACGAAGGTGGCCCTCCCGCAGCTCGCGGACGCCGTCAAGCGGGGGATCGGCGACGCCGACGTGGTCGTCGACGCGCTCGGCATCTACGGCAACCCGCTGCAGGACGACGTGACGGTGCAGGCGTGGGAGCAGCTGATCGACCACGCCCACCTGTTCGGCGCAACCGTCGTCGCCGGCTTCGCCGGCCGCCTCGACGGCAGGCCGGTCGACGAGTCGCTGCCGCGCTTCAAGCAGGTCTTCGGACCGCTCGCCGAGCGCGCCGCCGAGAAGGGCCTGCGGATCGCGTTCGAGCACTGCCCCTGGGAGGGCACCTGGCAGACGGGCGAGATGAACATGGCGGTCTCCCCGGTCGCGTGGGAGCGGATGTTCGAAGCCGTCCCGCACGACGACGTCGGCCTCGAGTGGGACCCGGCGCACACGATCGGCAGCTTCGCCGACCCGATCGGCCAGCTGCGCACATGGGCTCCACGCGTCTTCCATGTCCACGGCAAGGACGCGACGATGCACTGGGACGTCATTCGCACGCAGGGGATCCGCGGCCCGCAGCCGTACCATGACCACCGCACCCCGGGCTTCGGCGACGCCGACTGGAGCGAGATCATCACGATCCTCCGTGCTGCCGGCTACCAGGGCACGATCGACGTCGAGGGCTGGCACGACCCCGTCTACAAGGACGAGCTGGAGATGACCGGCCAGGTGCACGCCCTCCACCACCTCAAGCGCTGCCGCGGCGGCGACGTCGTGCCCAACCCGGACGCCCGCTCATGAGGGCCGTCCTCGTCGGCTGCGGCGAGCAAAGCCGCGACTGGGTCGAGAGCCTTCCCGCGGGGTGGGAGATCGCCGGCTTCGTCGACCTCGATCTCGCCGCCGCGCAGCGGCTGGCGGGTCGCTCCGGCAGCGCGACCGGGACCGATCTGGCAGCGATGCTGGAGCAGGTTCGTCCCGACGCCGTCTTCGACTGCACCGTGCCCGCGGCGCGGCCAGAGGTGGCGAGAGCCGCATTCGCAGCCGGCTGCCACGTCCTCGCCGAGAAGCCGATGGCCGAGACGCTCGAGGCCGCCCGCGGCATCGTGGCGGCGGCCGCGGCGGCCGGGCGCGTCTACGCCGTCAGCCAGAACTACCGCTACGAGCCCGGCGCCCGCGCGCTGCGGCGGATGCTGCCCGAGCTGGGCACGCTTACGACGCTGCACAGCGAGCTGTTCGTCGCCCCGCACTTCGGCGGCTTCCGCGACGCGATGGCGCATCCGCTGCTCGGCGACATGGCGATCCACCAGTTCGACACCGCCCGCTACCTGCTGGGCGCCGACGCCGTGGCTGTCTACACCCACGAGTGGAACCCCGCCGGGTCGTGGTACGACGGGCGGGCGTCGGCCGTCTGCATTTTCGAGATGACCGGCGGCACGGTCTTCACGTTCCGCGGGAGCTGGTGCGCGGAGGGGCTCCGCACGAGCTGGAACGGCCGCTGGCGCGCGATCGGCGACCGCGGGACGGCGACATGGGACGGCGAGGGCGAGCTGGCCTGCGAGGTCGTCGCACAGACAGGCGGCGTCGCACGAACGGGCGACTGGTTCTCGGCGCTGCGCGCGATCGAGCCGGCACCGACCAACGGTGAGCCGAGCAGCGGGCGTGCAGTGCTCGCCGCCTTCGCGGCAGCGCTCGCCGCCGGCGAGACGCCGGAGACCGTCGGCAGCGACAACCTCAAGTCGCTCGCGATGGTGACCGCCGCGATCGAGAGCGCACGCCGCGGCGTACGCGTGAGTGTCGAAACCTGAACCGGTCATCCAGGCCTCCTTGGAGGCTGGGAGCTGCCAAGCGCGACAGCGCGATCGACCATCCCATCCCGCGGCGCGAGCGCGCTCCGCTCCCCGCGCGCGAACGCCGGCGACCCGACCGCGCCCCCCTCGCGCCGTGCTGGCGCGAGGGGGGCGACCGCCGCCGGTGTCATGGTCGGGGCGGGGCTCGTGAGCCCGGCTGGTCGTGTGTCAGCTGTCTGATGACCAGCCGTCAGCTAATATGTACGGAGGGAAAACTTTTGTCAAGCCGCGTAACATGTGTTTCCTGAACGCTCTCTGAGCGACCCCCCGGCCGAGGGGTTTTCTCACGAAAGCGAAATTCTGCTGGTACAGTAGAAAATGTGCCTCGTGTAGAAAATCGGTGGCGTCAGATCCTTGCGTCCGCCGTCGATGGCGCAGTCGTGGAGTCCAACAGAGGTGGGATGCAACCCGACCTGTTGATCCGCACGCGCGATGGCCGGTCGATCGCCATCGGCGTGAAATGGGCTGGCGAGGGCTGGCCACAAGATGTCCGCCGGGCGGCGCGCGACGTACCCGACCCGTGGCCGTCGGACGTCGTCGTGCTCGCGGATCAGTTCTCCCCCGGCGCGATCGAGTGGCTGCGCGGGCGGGGCGCGAACTGGGCCGACGCGGCCGGCCAGGCGCGCGTCCTGGGACCCGACGGGCTGATCGTGATCCGCGAGCCCGCGCGCCTTCCCCGCAAAGGGAGCATGGGGCGGAGCTTTAGATGGTCGCCGTCGGCGCTCACCGTCGCGGAGGCGATGCTCTCGCGTCCCGACGGGCCATTGAGAGCCATCCAGCTCGCGCGCGCATCCGGGTGGTCGGTTCCGCAGGTCGGCAACGTGTTGAAGGCATTCGACGCGCAGGACTGGACGGTCAAGCGCGGGTCTGCCCGAGGGCCGCATGCACATCGGGAGTTGATCGATGCCGATGCGTTGCTCGCCGCATGGTCGAACGGCGTCGCCCAGGTACCCCGCCGAACCCGCATCGCCCATCGTGCCACCCGCGACGTGCTCACGCTGCTGCGCGGGCAGCTCGCACCGGCGCTCGATCGAAGCACCGGATGGGCACTCAGCGGGTGGGCGGCGCTGGAGCTCGCAGCGCCGTTTGCGACAACGACACCCAGCCTGCACGTCTACGTTGCCGAGAGCGACTTCGCCGGGCCGCTCAGCGACGCGATCGAGCACGCCGGCCTGCGCGAGATCGACGAGGGCGGCCGCGTGACCTTCTGGGCCGCCGACGCACGCACGCTCGCGCTCGCGACGCGACGCGACGCGATCCCGATCGTCAGTGCCCCTCGTCTCTTCGCCGACCTCACCGCGCTCGGCGGCCGCGGACAGGACGCCGCCGACCACGTCAAGCAACTGCTCATCGATCCCTTGCACCGGCCAGGCTCGCCGGTCGCGGAGCAACCCGATGGATGAGAAGCGCACACGCGAGACGCGCGCACGCGCAGAGCTCGCCCTCGTGCGGTTCGCTCACGAGCTGCGCGACGACGACGCATTCCTCATCGTGCTCGGCGGACTCGTACCCGATGTCCTCGCAGCAGGCGACGGCCTCATCCCCGAGCACCTCGGGACAACCGACGTCGATGTGCTCTTGATCACGCACATCGCACCCGACGCCGACCTTGGCAGCGTCGAGCGAGCACTCGAGCGCATCGAGTTCACTCCCACTGAGGCCGAGGACGGTTGGCGATGGCGCGGCATCGTCGACGGCGTTCCGGTCCAGCTTGAGTTTCTCTGCGACTTGCCCGACCACCGCGCGCATCAGGTCATCCGCCCCCGCGGATGCACCAGGCTCGCCGCCGCCAATCTCCGCGGCACCGGCTACGTCGCACACGACTTCACGCAGGAGCAGCTCACCGGCGAACTCGCCAACGGCACGCGCGCCACCGTCAGCGTCCGCTTCGCCGGCCTCGACGGCTACCTGCTCTCCAAGTGCGTTGCGACGCGAACACGCGCCGCGACGAAGGACTACTACGACCTCGCCTACGTGCTCCTGCACAACCGCGCCGGCGGACCCGAGCAAGCGGCTCAAAGCCTGCTCGATGGCAAGCTCGCGGACGAACTGCCGGCGCTGCGCACGACATTCCTCGAGATCGCCGAACGCTACGGAACGACCACCGACATCGGACCGCGCAGCTACGCCGAGCAGACACTCGAGGTCGAACCCGACAGCGATGAACGCCTGCTCCGAGCCGACGCCGTAGACGCCATCCAGCGATTCCTCACAACCCTGCGACGCTGAGTCCCGCCGGTCGGGAGGTTGATCGCGGGCGCTGCGGTTCATAGCCAGCGCGCTACGGCCCGATCGCGACGGTCCCCCAGTCGACCCGCGGCGCCGCATGCACGGGCAGCACACGCCGCAGGACTGCAACTGACCGCTCCAGCGTGTCGTCCGGGCTCATGAACGGGTCCTCGCACTCGATGCTGAGCTCACGGTCGTAGCCGGCCTTGCGCAGCGCGATCACGAACTGGCTCCAGAACTGCTCCGAATGTCCCGTCCCGAGTGTGCTGAATGCCCACGGGCGTTTGTCCCAGTGGTCGAAGTCCTCCGCCGAGACAACCCCGTGGACCGCTACGTCGCGCTCGTCGAAGAACGCGTCCTTCACGTGGACGGTCCCGATCCAGTCGCGCGCCTCCGCGATGAAGGCAAGCGGATCCACACCCTGCCACCACAGATGGGACGGGTCATAGTTCATCGCGATCGTCTCGCCGACCGCCTCGCGCAGCCGCGCGAACGCACCAGGATCACCACGAACCCGAGCACGAACACGTACGTGGCCATGACCGCCATCAGCGCGGTGCTCGACTGGTAGAGCCAGTCCTGACCTCGGTCGAGGCCGATCAGCCCCAAGGTCTGGTTGAGCAGGCCGAAGCGCGGGTTGTAGACGTACGCGAACACGAGCGCGTACGCGGAGACCGCGGCGATCGAGAGCGCACGCCGCGGGGTGCGCGTGGACATTGAAGCCTGAGCCAGCGGCAGCGGGCCCTCATCGGGCCGCGTGCAGGAACTGGTCGAGGGCTTCGAGGGCCGGCGCGGGGTCGCGCCGGCCGACACCGATGCGGAAGCGGTCTGCGGGCACATCGGCCAGCTCGGAGCGGTAGACGTCGGCGGGGAGCATGAAGACCCCGGAGGTTTGGACGAGCCGGCGGCAGAACGCGCTTGTGGGCTCGCCGGTCAGCAGGCGCGGGAAGCAGACGCAGCCGCCCTGGGGGTGCTGCCAGTCAAAGTGCTCTGGCCAGCGGGCGAACAGCTCGTCGAAGAGCGGGAGGTTGTGGGCGATGATCGCGCGGTTGCGTGCACGGATCGCCTCGCCGGCACCAAGCGCGATCGCCGCCAGGTGCTCGCTCGGGCCGGCGTTGCAGATCGAGGTGTAGTGCTTACGTCGCTCGAGGCGTTCCAGCAGCGCACGGTCGCGACAGGCCAGCCAGCCGACCCGCAGACCGGGCAGCCCGTAGGCCTTGGACATGACGTTCAGCGACACGGCGGTGGGATCCAGGTCGGCGGCCTGAGGCAGCGTCCGTGCAGTGTCCAGCTCGAGCCCGCGGTAGACCTCGTCACTGAACAGGCGGATCCCGCGTTCCGCACACAGCTCAACCAGGGCGGCGAACGTCGCGTGGTCGGGCAGCGCGCCGGTTGGGTTGTTGGGGAAGTTCACGGCCACAAGCCGCGTTTGCGGGCGCAGCAGCCGTTGCAGCGCATCCAGGTCGAGCGCCCAGCCGTCTTGCGCGCGGAGGGCTAACCCATCGACAGCAGCGCCGGTCGCCACGGTCAGCGACTCCATCGACTGGTAGTTGGGGACCGTCACGATCGCGTGCTCACCGGGCTCAACGAGCTCCTGCAGGGCCCAGAACATCGCCTCCTCGGCGCCCGCGAACGTCAGCACGTGCTCGGGACCGACTCGCTCGTAGGTCGACGCGATGGCTTCGCGCAGCGCGGCCGTGCCCCAAGTCGGGATGTAGCCGAGCGCGAGCCGTTCGAAGGCGTCGCGCTGCTCGTCGCTGCCCAGCGCCAGCAGCTCCGCGACCGTCAGCGTCTGCGCATCGGAGGCAGCGAGGTTGTGGCGGGCATTGAACTCCCAGCGCTCGAAGAACACCTCGAGCCGAAAGTCAGGCAGCGTCGCGCTCATGGCGAACCTCCTTGAGCACGTCGTAGACGGTCGTGCGCGACACCCCCAGCGCGCGGGCGGCGTGCTCGGCCGCGTTGCGAGTGGCAAACAGCCCACGATCGTCGAGCTCGCGGACGACGGCACGGCGATCGACGCGACCCAGTCCGCCGCGGTCCAACCCCAGGCGCCGGCAGCACTCATCGACGGTCAGCGCGATCTGCTCACGCCAGTCACGTTCGAACAGCTCCGGCGGAGGGTCCTGCACGGGCGCGAACGCGCGCGACAGCATCCCGGCGACGTCCAGCAGCGGCGCGCGGTCCAGGTTCACGCACAGCAGGCCGCGTGCGAGACCGTCGGCGTCGTGGATCACGGCGCTGACCGAGCTGAGCTCGCGCCCATCGACGGACACCTTGCGGTAGGGACCCTGCACCGGCCGCTCGTGCCACGACTCCGGCAATTCCTCCAACAACGACCGCTCGCCTACCTCACGCCCCGGCCACGGACTCCACAAGCCAACGACCGTATCGGCCTTCAGATCGTGCAACACCACCTCACCGTACGGATGCAGCAGCGCGGCGACCGCCGCACACGCCGCCTGCAGGGGCGCGGCCCACATCGGACTTCGCCCGTCAACTACGTTTGCAACCATATGCTGGACAATAAGTCCAGATCGTACATAACGTCAACCCCAGCCACCCGCGGACCGGTCCCATCACGTGCGTGCTGCCATCTTCAACGAGCTCCGGTCCATCGGCGTCGCCGAACGCGCCGATCCCGTCATCGCCGCGCCGACCGACGCCGTCGTTCGGGTGGTGATCGCGTGCGTGTGCGGCACCGACCTCTGGTTCTACCGCGGCGACTCGCCGTACGAGCCCGGCCCGATCGGCCACGAGTTCGTCGGCGTCGTCGAGGACGTCGGCGCCGAAGTGCGAGGGCTCGCGAAGGGCGACCTCGTGGTCGCGCCGTTCGCCTTCAGCGACGGCACCTGCCCGCACTGCCGGCACGGCGTCACGACGAGCTGCGTCAACGGCGGCTTTTGGGGGTCCGACGGCGCCGACGGCGGCCAAGGCGAGGCCGTGCGCGTCCCGTTCGCCGACGCCACGCTCGTCAAGGTCCCGGGCTCGGGCCACGGCGACGCGACGATGCGCTCGCTGCTGACCCTCTCCGACGTGATGGCGACCGGCCACCACGCGGCGGTCTGTGCCGACGTCAGGCCCGGCAGCGTCGTCGCGGTCGTCGGCGACGGCGCGGTTGGCCTGTCGGGCGTGCTGGCCGCCGCGCGGCTGGGCGCCGAGCGGATCATCGCGCTCAGCCGCAACCCGGCCCGCCAGGAGCTGGCACGCGCGTTCGGCGCGACGGACGTCGTCGCCGCGCGCGGCGAGGAGGCGGTTGAGACCGTCAAGGAGATGACCGCCGGAGTGGGCGTCGACGCGGCTCTTGAGTGCGTCGGAACCGACCAGGCGATGGCGACCGCGATCGGCGTAGCGCGTCCGGGCTCGACGGTCGGCTACGTCGGCGTCCCGCACGGCGTGGAGCTCCCCGTTCAGGCGATGTTCTCCGCGAACATCGGGCTGCGCGGCGGCGGCGCGCCGGTGCGCGCCTACCTCCCCGAGCTGCTCGACGACGTCCTCGAAGCCCGCATCGACCCGGGGCGCGTGCTCGACTACGAGACCGATCTCGACGGCGTGGCCGACGCGTACGCGGCGATGGACGAGCGCCGCGCGATCAAGTCGCTCATACGCGTCGGGACGGTCTGATCGTGCTCGCGATCAGAGGCGGAAGTCGAGGTCCGCCGCGACGCTCGCGACGTCCATCTGCGCCTTCTGCAGCTTGCCGGCGACGTCCCAGTTCATCGACTGCCAGCGGGTGAACTGGTCGAGCACCCACACGCCCGACTGGCGCGAGCCGTTGCCCGACTTGCCGTTGCCGCCGAACGGCAGGTGCGCCTCGGCGCCGGAGGTGGAGTTGTTGACGCTCACCATGCCGGCGCCGATCTGCTCGTGGAAGCGGAAGGCGGCGCGCGGGTCGTTCGTGTAGATCGCGCTCGAGAGCCCGTAGCCGTGTCCGTTGGCCAGCGCCATCGCCTCCTCCCAGTCGCCGAAGCGCGCGACGCCGACGAGCGGCCCGAACGTCTCCGTGCATGCCAGCTCGTCGTCGGGGCGCACGCCGCTGACGATCGTCGGGTGGCAGAAGAGGCCGCGGTCGGGATCGCCGACGAAGCCGGCGCGCGGGTTCGCGGCCGTGATCCGCCCGGTGCCGCTGGAGCCGTGCAGGGCATGGTGCTCGCGCACGAGCGCGAGCGCGTCCTGCTCGAAGCGCTCGAGGAAGCGCTCGTTCAGCAGCGGCCCGTACAGCACGTCGCCGGTCGGGTCGCCGATCGCCGCCGCCTCAACCGCGCGCGCGAAGCGCGCGAGGAACTCGTCGTGGATGCGCTCGTGGACGATCGCGGTGCCGAGCGAGGTGCAGCGCTGCCCACCGGTGCCGAAGCCGCTGAAGAGGGCGCCCTCGACGGCGAGGTCGAGGTCGGCGTCCGGCATCACGACAAGCGGGTTCTTGCCGCCGAGCTCCAGGCACGGCGTCTGCAGGTGGCGGCCGCACAGCTCGCCGATGCGGCGGCCGACCGCGGTCGAGCCGGTGAAGCCGACCTTCTGCACGAGGCCGGCGTCGAGCGCCCGCTCGAGCCCGGCGAACGTGGCCGGCCCGTCGGCCAGCACGAGGCTCAGCGCTCCGGCCGGCACGCCGGCGCGCCAGAACAGCTCCGCGAACGCACGCGCGCACGCGGCGCTGTACTCGGCCGGCTTCCACACGATCGCGTTGCCGCACAGCAGCGCCGGCACGAGGTACCAGGAGGGGACGGCGATCGGGAAGTTGCCGGCCGTGACGATCGCCGCGGTCCCGACCGGGCGGCGGAACGTGAAGAGATGCTTGTCCGGCATCTCCGACGGGACCGTCATGCCGTACAGGCGGCGACCCTCGCCGAGGAAGAACTCGCAGGTGTCGATCGCCTCCTGCACCTCGCCGGCGGCCTCGGCCGCGGGCTTGCCGATCTCGCGCGTGACGAGCGCGGACAGCGCGTCCTTGTTGTGGCGCAGCAGCTCGGCGAGGTTCGCGAGCACCTGTCCGCGCACCGGGGCCGGGATCGCCGCCCAGCTCGGCTGCGCCGCGGCCGCGCTGCGGCACGCCGCCACGAACGTCTCGGCGTCGCCGAGCCGCACCTCCGCGACGAGATCGTCGAGGTCCGCCGGGTTGGTCGATCGCAGGAGCGCGCCGCCGTCGGCCGGCTGTCCGTCGATCACGGAGGCGATCTGCTGCGTTCTTGTGGTCCAGCTTTGCGTCGTGGTCATGGGGCCTGCTCCTAAGGCTTGGTGGCGGCGCGCGCGCGGCGATACCACCGCGGCGAGGTGGTCGGAGGGGGGCGCAGCGTGGCGTCGACGACGATCGCGACGGGGCCCGGCTCGTCCAGCGAGGCAGCGAGCCGCTCGCGGAACGCGGCCCCGAAGCCCGCCACGCGCGTGGCGGGGACGCCGAACGCGCCGGCCAGCGCAACGAAGTCGGGCGTGTGGAGGTCGACGCCGAAGGGCTGCTCGCCCGCGTGCGTCTGGTCGAAGCGCAGCATTCCGTAGCCGCCGTCGTCGACCAGCACGACGGTCAGTGGCATGCCCTCCTGTGCGGCGGTCGCGAGCTCGCCGCAGGCGAACAGGAAGCCGCCGTCCCCGCACACGCAGACTGCCCGACTCGTGCCGGCGACCGCGGCGCCGAGCGCGGCCGGGAAGCCGAAGCCGAGTGTGCCCCAGCCGACCGGGTACGCGAGCTTGCGCGGCAGCGCCGGCGCGTGGAAGCCGCCGAGCCAATAGCCGGCGACGCACATGTCGAGCACGAGGACCGTGTCGGGCGGGAGCACGTCGCGCATCGCGTCGAGCAGCTCGGCGGCGTGCGGGTCGTCGGCCGCCACCTCTGCGCGCACGACGTCGCCGAGCGCGCCGAGGCGAGCCTGCAGCGCGTCCAGCCCCGGGCGCTCCGCGACCGCCCCGGCGAGTGCGGCAGTGAGGATCCGCGCGTCGCCCGCGAGCGACACGTCGGGCGCGTAGTTCTTAGCCGCGTCGACCGGGTCGACGTTGATCGCGAGCAGCCGCGGCGGCGCCGGCATCGACCAGTTCTGGGTCATCATGCCGTCGAAGCCGGTGCCGATCGCGACGACGAGGTCGGCTTCGTCCCACAACGCGCCGACAGCCGGCAGATGGACCGGGCCGGGCACCGCGCAGGGGTGGTCGGGCGCCAGCAGGCCGCGCCCCGCGTACGTCGTCACCACCGGCGCCGCCAACCGGCGTGCGAGCTCGCCGACGGCCTCGCCGGCGTCCGCGCGCAGCGCACCCCCGCCGGCCCAGATGAGCGGGTGCCGCGCCTGCTCGACGAGCGCGAGCGCATCCGCGAGGTCGGGGACGGACGGCAGCGGCGCGGGCGCGGCAGACGGTGCCGGCGCCGCCGGCTGCGACAGCAGATCGGTCGGGACGCCCAGATAGACCGGCCCGCTCGGGGCCGCGAGTGCGAGCCTGCCGGCGCGCTGCGCGTCGGCGCCGATCGCGTCGGCGTTAGCGACGGTCGTCGCGGCCTTCGTGACGGGCGCGAACATCGCCGGCTGGTCACGCGTCTCATGCAGTACGCCGCGGTGAAGGCCGGGGCGCCGCAGCGTCGTGGGGATGTCGGTCGCGATCACGAGCACGGGTGAGCCCGACTCCATCGCCTCGCCCGTCGCGCCGAGGGTGTTCGCCGCGCCGGGCCCGGTCGTCACGAGCGCGACGCCGAGGCGCCCGGTCGCGCGCGCGTAGCCGTCGGCGGCGTAGACGGCGGCCTGCTCGTGGCGCACGCCGACGAGGCGGATCGGCGAGGCCGCCAGCGCCTTCCAGATCGGCAGGTTGTGCACGCCGGGAAGCCCGAAGACGACCTCGACGCCCAGCTGCCGCAGGGCATCCAGCAGGCGGTCCGCGCCGACTGCCGTCCCGCCGGTCACAGGCCCTTCACCGCCTGCACGGCGGCGATCCGCTGCTCGGCCATCTCGTTCGCGGCGCGGTAGCAGGAGATGCCGGCGCGGTCGGCGCGCGCGAAGACCTCCTCGGTGCGCTCGAAGATCCGCTCGACGGCGCGCATCGCCTGCTCGCGCACGAAGCCGCCCTTGCGGAACTGGTGGGCGTCCATGATCGCCCCGCCCGCGTTGGCGATGTAGTCGACCGCGTAGACGATCCCGCGGCGGTCGAGCGCGTCGCCGTGCCGCTCCTCGGCGAAGATGTTGTTCGCCGACCCGGCGACGACCTTGGCGCGCAGCTCGGGGACCGTGCCGTCGTCGATCACCCCGCCGAGCGCGAACGGCGCGAAGACGTCGACCTCCTGCGCGTGGATCGCCTCCGGCGCGACGGCGGTCACGCCGGGGAGCGCGGTCGCGGCGCGCACCTTCTCCTCATCGACGTCGGCCACGACCACCCGCGCGCCGTCGTCGAGCAGCATCCGCAGCGCCTTGGCGCCGCACATCCCGAGCCCCTGCAGCGCGACCGTCCGACCCGCAAGGCTCGGCTCGCCCCACACCCGCTTCGCGCATGCGCGCATCGCCTGCAGCGCGCCGAACGCGGTCGCCGGCGAGATGTCCCCCACGCCCCCGACGTGCTCCGGCAGCGTCGCGACGTAGTCGGTCTCGCGGTAGATGATTTCCATGTCGTCGAGCGTCGTGCCGACGTCCTCGCCCGTGTAGTACTCGCCGCCGAGCTGCTCGACGAAGCGGCCGAACGCGCGCAGCAGCGCCTCGCTCTTGTGTGTGCGCGGGTCCCCGACGATCACCGCCTTGCCGCCGCCGCGATCCTCGCCCGCCGCCGCCCACTTGTAGGTCATCCCGCGCGCGAGCCGCAGCGCGTCGCG
The DNA here is from genome assembly GCA_963770165.1 of uncultured Actinomycetes bacterium. Classification (GTDB taxonomy): domain Bacteria; phylum Actinomycetota; class Thermoleophilia; order Solirubrobacterales; family Solirubrobacteraceae; genus Conexibacter. The sequence continues at coordinate 30,993 of CAVYOK010000002.1, read as the reverse complement.
AATCGCGGCCTCGTCCGTGGCGTACGGCCACATGCGCAGGCCGCCGTTCGCGGGGCCAAGCACGGTCGAGTGGATCGCGATCACTGCCCGCAACCCGGAGGCGGCGTCGTTGCAGAGCACGACCTTCTTGAAGGCATGGCGCTGGAGCTCGTCGAACAGCATCTAGACGACGTTCAGCTCCGGCCGCAGGCGCTCGCTCGCGGCGAAGCGCTCGGCGGCGAGCGGCTCGACGTCGACGAACGGCGTGCGTCCGAGCACGAGGTCGCGCACGATCTCCCCGACCGCCGGCGCCTGCAGAAAGCCGTGCCCGGAGAACCCGGTCGCGTAGAGGAAGCGCGAGACGTCCGGCGCCTCGCCGATCAGCGCGTTGCAGTCGGGCGTCATCTCGTAGTAGCCGGCCCAACCACCCTTGATCCCCGCCTCGGCGACGCTCGGCGCGCGCTGGGCGACGACCTCGGCGAGCGTGGCGGACCACGCCTCGCCGGGCTCGGAGCGGAAGCCGGGCTGCACCTGCCGGTCGGCCATCCCCATCAGCAGGCCGGGTCCCTCGCCGTGGAAGTAGAAGCCGGTCGCGAAGTCGATCGTCATCGGCAGGCGCGCGGGCAGCCCCGGGATCGGCTCGGTGAAGAGGACCTCCCGCCGCAGCGGGGTGACGTCGAGCTCGACGCCGGCCATCGCGCCGCACGCGCGCGACCAGGGGCCGGCGGCACAGACGACCGTGTCGGTCGCGATCTCGCCGCGCGCGGTCCGCACAGCGCGCACCTGCCCGCCGTGCACGACGACCTGCTCGACGGGGCAGCCGGTCTCCACGTGCGCGCCGTGCGCCCGCGCGCCGGCGGCGTAGCCCTGCACGACGGCGTCAGGGGTCGCATGGCCGTCGTCGGGCGAGAAGGCGGCCGCGAGCACGTCGTCGACGGACAGCAGCGGGCACAGCTCGAGCGCCTCGCTCGGGTCGACGATGCGGCTCGGCACGCCGTGCTCCCGCTGGAGCGCGATGCCACGCTCGAACGCCGCGACGTCCTCCTCGCGCGTGAGCAGGAACAGGTAGCCGACCTGCCGCAGGTCGATCTCCCAGCCCGGCCGGCGCGCGAAGTCGGCGAACGCGGCGAGGCTGCGCTGTGCGATCGAGATGTTGAGCGGATCCGAGAACTGCGCGCGCACGCCGCCGGCGGCGCGGCTCGTGGACCCGGCGCCGAGTGCCCCCCTCTCGACGAGCACGAGGTCGGCGGCGCCGGCCTCGGCGAGATGGAACGCGATGCTCGTCCCGATCACCCCTCCCCCAAGCACCACGACGGAGGCGCGGCGTGGGAGGGGACGGCGACTATGGCTCGTCTCGGCCATCGTCCCAGCCTTCCATAGGCGCCTAGGATTGTCAACAATCTGCATTCCATCGGGCGGATCCGGGCACTGCCCACCGCGTGGCGGGGCGCCGACACGAGCGCGGGTATGCTCGGCGAATGGCCGCCGCCTCCAAGCGCCTGCTTCCCAGAGGACCCGCCCCGTCGAACGTGATGCTGGTCGCCCAGGCGCTGCGCGAGGCGATCGCGTCCGGGCGCTTCGCCGCCGGGGAGCGCATCAAGGAGATCCCGCTCGCCGAGCAGATGGGGGTATCCCGCGGTCCGATCCGCGACGCGCTGCGGCTCCTGCAGGACGAGGGCCTCGTCGAGATCGTGCCCAACCGCGGCGCGATCGTCCCACAGGTCCGCAGTCTCGACGTCGTCGAGGTCTATGCGCTGCGAGCGACGCTCGGGTCGCTCGCGTTGCACAAGCTGATGCTCGACGCCGAGCCCGACGCGGTCGCGCTGCTCGACCCCTGGCTGCGCCGCGCCGAGCGAGCGGTCGAGCGCGGCAGCGAGCGCGACGCCGCGCACGCCGACCTGATGTTCCAGGCCGCGCTCGTCGAGGGAGCGAACTTGCCGCGCGTCGCGCGCGAGTTCGAACGCCTGACGTGGCAGGTACGCATGTTCATCGCCACACTCGAGATCCACTACGACCACGAGCTGCCGTTGATGCTCGACGAGCTGCGCGCGCTGCACGCGGCGATCGAGTCCGGCGACCGGCGGCGCGCCCACGCGCTGTGGCGCGAGAAGTTCGAACGCTGGATGCGTCACTTCGTCGCCCGGCTCGACGACGAGCAGCTGGACGCCGAGCTGTGGGCCACGCTCGTCGACGTCCCTACGACAGCGTGACCGCGGGCTCGGCGGCGGCAGTCGTGAACAGCGACCCGGCCGCCGTCTCCAGGAACGCGTCGAGCGGCATGTCCTCCTGCCGCACCAGCCCCCGCTGCGGCAGGCGCCCGGCGGCGAGCAGCTGCACGGCGCCGACCACCCCGGCCGCTGTCGTCCACGCGATCGACGTGCGCTGGCGCCCGGCGATCTGTCGCGGCTCCAGCATGCGGACGAACTCCTCGCGCACCGGGCGGCCGTCGCGCTCGCCTTCGGCGGCCGCGTAGACGAGCACGATGTCGTCCTCGACGGGCGGGTAGGAGCGACTCAGGATCTCCTCCGCCTGCTCACGGTGCTGGCCCATCCGCAGCTCCTGCAGGAAGAAGCGCACGAGGTCGCAGTGCCCCTGGTAGCGGATCGTCTTGTAGTCGAGCCGCTCGATGCGATCGACGAACGTCTCGCACATCGTCCCGAGCCCGCCGGAGGTCGAGAACGCCTCGTACGGCGTGCCGGCGATCACGAGCTTCTCGTTCTCGGTCAGCGCCGGCACGGTCGCGAGCCGGCCGTCGCGCAGCACTTCGCACTCGTTGAGGTACTCGTTCACGACGCCGGCCGGAGACCAGGTGAAGGAGTAGCCGAGTGCGCCGTTCGGGCTCCGCGGCAGCGCCCCGACGCGCAACGCGACGCGCTCGGCGCGGTCGAGCCCGCGCGCGAGCGACGAGCCGACGATGCAGATGAAGCCGGGCGCCAGCCCGCAGTGCGGGATCAGCGCGGACTCCGCTCCCTCCGCGAGGCCCTGTACGACGGTCGACGTGGGTCGGTCCTCGGTCAGGTCGAGGTAGTGGACGCCGAGCCGCCGGGCGGTGCGCGCGACGTCGGCGTTGAAGCGGTACGGGAGGCAGGAGACGACGGCGTCGACGCGACCGAGCAGAGCCTCCAGCGCCCGCGGGTCGTCTGCCTCGAGCCGCTCCACACCCGGGCTGGCGGGGGCCGCGTCGGCGGCGATCACCTCGAAGCCGTCCTCCAGCAGCAGATCGACCACGACGGCGCCGACGTTGCCGATCCCCAGCACCGCGACCCGTCGAAGGGACCGAACGTCACCGCGCAAACTCACCGCTGTGCTCCTCTGTCGTGACCGTGGAGCGATCCAGGGTTTCAGAGAGGGGAGTGATTGTCAACAATCTGCAATCTATCGTCGGTCTGCAAGCTCAGTGCTCGTGCGGCTGACCTGGATCGTGGAGCGGGTGGCGGTGGTAGATGCCGGCGGCGTGCATCCGCTGGTGCAGCCGGTCGTAGGCCGTCTCGAGGGTCGCGCGCAGCTCGCGGAAGCGGCGCGCCTGCGCCCGCGGCGCGATCGTGTCGACGTAGGCGAGGGCGCCCTGGATCTGCTCCAGCACGGTCATCGAGTCCGTCTCGGAGAACAGCTCTGAGCCATCGACGTTGACCACCACCGCGCTCGTGTGCGCGGCGACGTCGTCCGCGCGGCCGTGGTTGCTGGCGCGCACGCGCAGCGCGATCCAACTCGCGCGATCGACCGGCACCGCGACATGGCCGCGTGCTGCCAGCTCGCCGCCCACGCTGATCTCCTCGGCGACGTGGGCGCCGACGATCACCTCGACCCGATCGATCGGCATCCGCACGGACTCGACCTCCCACTCGACCGTGACGCTGCCGCCGCCCGCCGGCAGCCGCAGCTGTCCGCCCGGCTCGACGCCCTCGACGGACAACGCGGTAAGCGGTCCGACCGTGACGAACGTGTTGCCCGCGCGGATCGCGTCCATCCACGCCTCGTAGGTGAGCTCCCGCTCACCCAGCTGCGCGTACGTGCGCGCGCCGCCGAGCAGCATCTCCGTGCTCATCTTGTCCGAGCCGCCCACGAGCGGCACGTGATAGCCGAGATTCAAGTAGCGATACCAGTCGGCGATCCCGTACGGGCTCAGCTGTCTGGAATCGGGATGCAGCGGGTTGCCGTTCATCAGCTCGACCGCATGCACGAGCCCGAGCACGATGTCGGCCGCACGCTCGAGCTGCGGGTGCGGCGCGTGCGGCATCACGACGAGGCCCTGCTGGTCGATGCAGCGCTGCGCCCACTCCGCCATCGTGACCTCGACCGGATCGCCGAACGCCGACTCGTCCGGGCCGCCGGTGCACAACGGATCGATCAGCCCGCCGGTGTAGCCGAGCAGCGAGATGTGCCCCAGCACCTGCATCCGGTTCTCCGAGCCGACGCGCACGAGGAACTCGCCAGAGCCGCCGAGCTGCTCGGCGCCGAACGTCGTTCTGCCGTCGAAGTCGCCGACGTTGCTGAACCCCTCGCCCCACTGCGTCGCCAGCAGGTTCACGACGTTCACGCCCTCCGCACGCCCCTCCAGCAATGCGGTCTGCGGACTCAGACAGTGCACATGCGTGTCGGCCGTCACCCACCCCCGCTCGCGCCAACGCAGCACCTTCTCGAGCTCAAACGTCAGCTCGTCGGTCTCCGGGCCGACCTGAACCGACGTGCGCACCGGCGCGATCTCATACCCGCGCGCGATCTCCACGTAGACCATGCCGAGCGGCAAGTCCGCAACGCACTCCCCGTCGACATAGGCGTACTGGTTCTCGACGTTGACGAACTCGGGCTCGATGTGCTCCGTCCACGTGTGCTGAACCTTCCGGTGATGACCCCGCGGCGGCAGGTACTCGCCGTGCTCGCCATGCAGATGCAGACGCACCGCCACCGGCGCGCCGGAGTCACCGTCGAGGAACCGCAGCCGCACCGGCCGCTCTGCCGGAGCCACCCTCACGACGGCCTCGCCGTGCTCCCCTTCCTCGCCGAGCTCGTAGACGGTCTCGCCGACGTGCAGACGCGCCTGCGGATGCGCCGCGTACTCGACGATCACCTCCCGCTCCGACCGTACGGGCTCGACGACCGGCTCCAGACGCGCCCACCGCTCGTCGTCGTAGCTCAGCGCCGGCCGCACCGAGATCACCGTGCCGAGATCGACCGCGATCTCGTCCGGCTCACCGATCGCGTTCAGCCGCACGTCGTCCGGCAGCCGCAGACGCAGCTTCCGGCGCACCCCCGGCCGCAACGGATGCGCGGCGACGTCCGTCAGCGAGACCGCATAGAGCGCCGAGCGCTCCTCCCGCGGCCGGCACGTAACCCGCCGCAGCGGTCTGTCCGGCGCAGCGTTCGCGAGCGCATAGATCCACACCATCCCGCCGTCGGGACGATCGCCGCCGAGACCGAACTTCGACCCCGGCAGGCCGCGCGACTCCAGCGCGAACTCCATGAGCTCCACGAACTCCACGTCCTCGCGCGGCCCTTCGGGAAGGCGCCCGAGCGCGAGCGCCTCCGTCAGCGAGGGGAAGACGAGATCCTCCGCGGCCGCGACGCACGCGAACGGCATCGAGCCCCACACGTAGCGCGCCTGCTGAATCGCGAAGCGCCGCAGAATCGGCACCGCCACCGTCGAGCCGTCCTCGTACTCCAACTCGTACTCAGACACGAGCCCACCCAGCCGAGTCCCGGCCGCCTCACGCGCGGAGGCGACCAGCGTCCCGTCCGCGGACCCCTCCAAGGCGCCCATCACCACATCCTCGACCACGTGCACGAACACCACGTACGTCGCACGCACGCCATCCAGCTCGATCGACACCGGCTCGCGGTCGAGCAGCACGACATCCGCGCCACCGGCCTCGCCGACGTCGAACGGCATCCCACGAATCGTCTGCACCCCGTGACGCCCGGCGAACGACACCGGAGTCCGCAACACCTCAGGCAAATCCGCCCGACGCACGTTGAACGCGCCTCCCAGCGCGACAGTCGTGAAGTGCGGTGAGACCGGTCTCATCGCGCGGCTCAGACGGCAGGGCGCGGTTCGCTACGCCGCCACCGCGTCGGGCCGCATCAGGCTGACGCCGGTCTCGGCGTGGAACAGCCGCAGGCCCGCGAGGCTGACGCTCAGCTCGGCCGGCTCGCCAGCGACCACCCCGCTCGCGTTGTCGACCCGCGCGACGAGCCGCTGCATCGGCGCGCCGATCGCGGCGGCGCGCTCGATCGGCGCGATCTGGAAGTGGGCGAACAGCTCCGCGCCCATCGACTCGACGAGGTCGACCGGGGCCGTGAACGCGAGTCGGCTCGCGCCGTTGGCGCCCGTCACGAGCGACGCGTCCTCGAACGCCTCCGGCCGCAGCCCCGCGATCACCGGGCCGCGCGCCACCTCCGGCGCGAGCTGTGCGCGCAGCGCGTCGCTCAACGGCGCGCGCCCGAACGGCAGCACGATCTGCCCGTCCTCGATCAGCGCGGGCACCAGGTTCATCGGCGGCGAGCCGATGAACCCCGCCACGAACGTGTCAGCCGGATCGTCGTACAGCGCCCGCGGCGTGTCGAGCTGGCGGATCACGCCGTCGCACATGATCGCGACGCGGTCACCGAGCGTCATCGCCTCCGTCTGGTCGTGCGTCACGAACACGGTCGTCGTGCCGAGGCGCCGCTGCGTGCGCGCGATCTCCGCGCGCATCTGCACCCGCAGCTTCGCGTCGAGGTTCGACAGCGGCTCGTCCATCAAGAACGCCTGCGGGTCGCGCACGATCGCGCGACCCATCGCGACGCGCTGGCGCTGCCCGCCCGAGAGGTTCGCCGGGCGACGGTCGAGATGCGACGTGAGGTCGAGGATCTCGGCCGCCTCGGTCACGCGACGCTCGATCTCGCGCTTGTCGATCTTCGCGAGCTTGAGCGCGAAGCCCATGTTCTTGCGCACCGACATGTGCGGGTAGAGCGCGTAGCTCTGGAACACCATCGCGATGTCGCGCCGCTTCGGCGGCAGGTCGTTGACGACCCGCCCGCCGATCTTCAGCTCGCCCTCCGTGATGTCCTCGAGCCCGGCGATCATCCGCAGCGCGGTCGTCTTGCCGCAGCCGGACGGGCCGACCAGGATCATGAACTCGCCGTCCTGGATCTCGAGGTCGATCCCCTTGACCGCCTCCGTGCCGTCGGGGTAGCGCTTCGTCACGCCCTCGAATCTGATGGTGCTCATCGGGCCACCTTCTCTCCTTGAACGAGCCGCTCGGCCTCGGCCGCGTAGGCGGCGAGCGCGTCGCGGTCGAGCTCGATCCCAAGGCCGGGCTTGGTCGGCAGCGGGATGACGCCGTCGAACATCTCCAGCTCGTCGCGCGTGAGGTCCTTGCGCAGACCCGCCTCGCACAGCTGCGGCGGCAGGAACTCGATGTAGTCGCAGTGCGGCGTGACGGCCGCGAGGTGCGCGGCGGCGGCGATCGAGATGCCCGTCTTCCACAGGTGCGGGACGACGCGCAGCCCGCGCTCGCCGGCGATGTCGCACACGCGCTTCGCCTCCGTGAGGCCGCCGACGCGGCCGATGTCCGGCTGCGAGACGGAGACCTTGCCGCGCTCGATCAGGTCGAGGTGCTCGAAGCGCGTCGTCAGCCACTCGCCAGCGGCGATCGGGATCGGCTGGTCCGCCAGGCGCGCGTAGCCGTCGAGGTCGTCCGGCCACAGCGGCGTCTCGACGAAGTAGAGCTTCAGCGACTCCCAGTCGCGCATCACCGCGAGCGCCGTGTCGGCGTCGGGGAACGCGTACTGCACGTCGACGAGCAGCGCGGCGTCCGGCCCGATCGCGCTGCGCACGCCCTCCAGCACCTCGGTCGAGCGCTCCCACGGCTCGCGCAGGCCGGTGTGCGCGTAGGGACCCTCGAGCGTCACCTCCGCCTTGACCGCCTTGAAGCCGGCCGCGACGGCCTTCTTGGCCCAGTCGATCATCGAGTCGCGGTAGTCCTCGAAGTTCGACGTCTCCGGCTGCAGCGACGCGTACGGGACGACGTGGTCGCGCACCGCGCCGCCGAGCAGCTCGTGGCAGGGCTTGCCGAGCGCCTTGCCGCGCAGGTCGTGCAGCGCGACGTCGAGCGCGCCGATCGCGTTGATGACGGCGCCGCGACGGCCGTTCATCGCGCTGCCGACATACAGCTTCTCCCAGATCCCCTCGACGTCGAGCGGATCGGCGCCGATCAGCAGCTCGCGCAGCCCGAGGCCCATGTTGTGCGTCCCGGGCGCCTCGATGCAGGCGCGCGCGATCCACGGGTTGACGTCGGTCTCGCCGATCCCGCTGACGCCCTCGTCGGTGTGGATCTCGACGACGATGTCGTCCTGGGCGGAGCTGGCCGCCGTCGTGTCGAAGGCCGGCTGCACGAGGACGTGGCAGTCGATGGCGGTGATGCGCAAGGGATTCGGTCCTTTCGGGTGTCTCGACTAGGTGAGGGACAGCGAGTGGGAGGTGAGCGGCCGCGCGCCGTCGGCCTCGATCAGCAGCAGGTGCTCGACGCGCGCGCCGACGCCGTCGCGGTAGGCGCCCGGCTCGAGCGCGAGCACCATCCCCTCCTCGAGGACGAGCGGCGCGCCGCGGTCGACCCACGGTTCCTCCTGCGGTGCGGCGCCGACGCCGTGGCCGATGTGGTGGGGACAGTCGAAGCCGCCCTCGTCGAGCCGCGAGCGCACGAACGCGTCGAGGTCGCGGGCACGCATGCCGGGGCGCGCCTTCGCGATGCCGACATCGAGCGCGGCGCGCGCCGCGTCGTGAAGGCGACGCAGCGCCGCGCTCGGCGCGCCGACGGCAAACGTCGCGCACGAGTCGGCCCACCAGCCGTCGTGCCGCGGCGCGAGATCGAAGAGGATCGGCGCGTCCGCCGCCACGGACGCGCCGCTTGGGGGGACGCCGATCAATGCCGTCCGCTTACCCGCCATCAGGTCGACGACCGCGTGCAGTGGGCGACCTTTGGCCGCCTCGATCGCCGCACGCGCGGCTCCCCACAAGTGAAGCTCGGTCGTACCGACTCCTGCGCGCGCCGCCTCGCGCAGCGCGGCGTGGCCGATCTTCACGAGCTCTGCCGCCGCTTCGATCAACGCCAGCTCCTCGGCGTCCTTGCGCGCGCGGATGAGCGTGAGCGCGGCGCCGGCCTCCGTGGTCGGGCGCTCGCCCAGCGCGGCGGCGACGCTGAGCGGGAGCGCGTCGTGCTCCAGCGCGAGTGCGTCATGGAGCTGCAGGCCGATGTGGGCAAGCGCCACGGGCAGCTCGTCGAGCGTTGCGAGCCTGAGCGCCTCGCCGCCGCTCACGAGCACGTGCGCGCCGGCCGGCTGCGCGACGCCGAGCCACCGCACGGCGGGCGTGCTCGAGACCAGCAGCGCGCCGGCGCCGAGCGTCGCCGCCAGCTCGCTCGCGGCCACGAGCGGGCCGGGGCGCAGCGTCTGCGCGGTCGTGGCGGTGAGCGTCTCGGGCGTCATCTCGCTCACACCGAGATCGAGGCCTTCGCGAGCATGCCGCCGTCGCAGGCGATCTGCGCGCCGGTCACGTAGGCGGCCTCGTCGGACAGCAGCCACAACGCGGCGCTCGCGGGCTCCTCCGGCTGGGCGAGCCGACCCAGCGGCACCTCGTGCTTGACGGTCTCGCGCGTGGACGCGACCTCCTCGTCCGAGACGTTCGCCCACATCAGCGGCGTCTCCGTCGGGCCGGGCAGAATCGCGTTGACGCGGATGCCGTGCGGGCCGTAGTCGACGGCGAGCGAGCGCACGAGCGCGCAGACGCCGCCCTTCGAGGCGCTGTAGGCGCCGATCCCGCCGGGCGCGGCGACGAGCGCGAACGGCGACGAGACGCACACGATCGAGCCGCCGGCGCCCGCGTCGAGCAGCTGCCGCAGGGCCGCGCGGCAGGTCAGGAACGTGCCGCGCAGGTTGACGGCGATCAGCTCGTCCCAGGCGGCCGCGTCGAGCTCGTGCAGCAGGCCGCCGCGGTCGATTCCCGCGGAGGCGACGACGCCGCGCAGCGGGCCGAGCTGCGCGGCCGCCGACGCGAACGCATCGTCGACCGCGTGCTCGTCGGCGACGTCGCACGCGATCCCGAGTGCCTGCGCGCCCGCGTCCCGCAGCGTCTGCGCGGACGCCTCGACAGCCGCCCCGTCGCGATCCAGCAGCGCCACCGCGGAGCCGCGCGCGGCGGCGAGCCGCGCAGTCGCAGCACCGATCCCGCTCGCGGCGCCGGTGACGACGACGAGGCCGCCCGCCCCGCCGCCCGCGGCGGCCACCTCACCGGCCCCCGCCGCCCCGGGCGTTCCGCCCAGGTCGTCTGCTGGTCTGATGACTGCCATACTGCTAACATGACGATCTGTGCCGCGGATGTCAAGCGCCTCCTCGCTGTCGTTTTCCCCGATCAGCCGCAGCAAGCTGGCTGAGACGGTGGCAGAGCAGTTGCTCGCCGAGATCCGTGACAAGAATCTCCAACCGGGCACCCGGATTCCCTCCGAGCGCGACCTGATGGCCGCGTTCGGGGTCGGCCGCTCGACCGTACGCGAGGCGATCAACGGCATGGCGATGATCGGCGTGTTGGAGATCCGCCACGGCCAAGGCGCATTCGTCGCCAACCCGGCCGCCGGCAGCGCGGTCCCGCACGCGATCGCGGCCGCGCTCGCGCGCGGCGCCACGCGCGACCTGTTCGAGGCGCGTCAGCTCGTCGAGGTGCACACCGCGCGACTCGCGGCCGAGCGCCGCACCGAAGCCGACCTGCACGAGCTCGAGCAAGCGCTGCGCGATCATGACCAGGCGATCGCCGACGGGTCGTCGGCGGTCGAGCCGGCCGTGCGCTTCCACGTGCGGCTCGCGGAAGCCGCGCACAGCGAGGTGCTCGGCAGCTTCGTCTGCTCGTTCGCCGAGATCCTCACCGAACACGGCCGCGTGCTCGAAGCGCAGCCGGGCTACCGCGAGTGGGAGATCGAGCAGCACCGGATGGTGTTCGAGCCCGTTTGCGACGGAGACCCCGACGAGGCCGCGGCGCGCATGCACGCGCACCTCGACGCCGTCGGCCCCCATCACGAGCGCCTCGGCGCGTTGTGACGGCACTCGCGTCGGTCGGCGAGCCGCTCGCTGAGATGGCGCTCGGCGCCGAGCCGGGCGCAATGGCGCTCGGCTTTGGCGGGGACGCCTCGAACGTCGGCGTGATGGCGGCGCGGCTCGGCGCCGCGGTGCGGCTCGTCGCGCGCGTCGGCGACGACGGCCTCGGCCGGCGGTTGCGCGCGTTCTGGGCCGAACAGGGAATCGACGCGGCCGGCGTGCGGACCGACGCGGACGCCGCCACCGGGCTGTACGTGAACGAGACGGCGGACGACGGATCGCATCGCTTCGTCTACTGGCGCAGCGGCTCGGCCGGCAGCCGGCTGGCCCCGGACGACCTCGACGCGCGGCTGTTGGACGGCGTGGGGCTGCTGGTGGTGACGGGCGTGACGCTGGCCGTCTCGCACTCCTCAGCGCAGACGGCCGCGCGCGCGGTCCAGCTCGCGCGGGCTGCCGGCGCGCGCATCGCGTGCGTGCTCAACCACCGCCCGGCCCTCGGCGGCGACATCGCGCAGCTGGCCGCGTTCGCTTGCGCGAGCGACGTCGCGATCGGCTCGCGCGAAGACGCCGAGACGATCTTCGGCACCGGCGACCCGGCCGCCGTGCGCGCGCTGCTGGCGGACGGCCCGCGCGAGCTGGTGCTGAGCGACGGCGGCGCTCCAGCGGTCGCGTTCGACGGCGCGACCGGCTGGCGCCAGCCGGTGCCGGACGTGTCGGTGCGCAACGCCGGCGGCGCCGGCGACGCGCTCGCGGGCGCGTACCTGGCGGCGCGACTGCGCGGCGAGGACGTCGCCCGCAGCCTCGCGTGGGGCGTCGCGGCCGCGAGCCTGAGCGTCGGCCGCGACGGCTGCGCGGCGGGCTATCCGAGCGCCGACGAGGTCGTCGCGCTGCTGCCCGAGCTGTCGGCGGCGGAGCGGCTGGCGGACGAGGCGCGGGCGTGAGCGGGACGGCAGGCGGACGGGCCGCGAGCGAACGTGACGGCGCCGTCGCAGCAGGCCGGGAGGCGGTGATCGAGCGGCTGGCGGCGCAGCGGATCGTGCCCGTCCTGCGCACAGCCGACGTGGAGGATGCCGTCGCAACCGCGCGCGCGTGCGCGGCGGCGGGCATGCGCGCGATCGAGCTCACGCGCACGACGCCGGACGTCGAGCGCGCGCTGGAGGCGCTGCGCGACGAGCACGACCTGCTGCTTGGCGTCGGCACCGTCACACGGCACGACCAGGTCGCCGTCGCCGCGCGCGCCGGCGCCCGCTTCGTCGTGTCCTTCTGCGCGCCGGCCGGCATGGTCGCGGAGGCGCACGCGCACGGCCTCGCGGCAATCCCGGGCGCGTTCACGCCGAGCGAGATCGCCGCCTGCGCCGCGGACGGCGCCGACGCGGTCAAGCTGTTCCCGGCGCGCCTGGCTTCGCCCGCGTACCTGAGGGATCTGCGCGCCGTGCTGCCCGATGTGCGCGTGCTGGCGACCGGCGGCCTGCGCGCGACGCGCGCGAGCGCCGGCGAATGGCTCGAGGCCGGCGCGCTGGCAGTCGGGATCGGCAGCGAGCTCGGCAGCGTGGCGCGCGACGGCGCGGTCGAGGTCGAGCGGCGGGCACGCGCCGCGCTGGAGGCGCTGGCATGAGCGTTCGCCTCGACGACGCGTGGACCTATGACGGCCAGCCGCTGATCCGCCTGGAGAACGAGCATCTCTGCGCGGATGTGCTGCCCGGGATGGGCGGGAAGATCCTGCACCTCGTCGACAAGGCAGCCGACCGCAACGTGCTGTGGCGCAATCCGCGCGTGCGCGTCCGGCCCGGCCCGATCGGCGCCGACGTGGACGACTGGTTCGCGGGCGGCTGGGACGACGCCTTCCCGACCGGCGACGCCTGCCTGAGCGAGTACGGCGAGCGATTGCCCTACATGGGCGAGGTGTGGAACCTCGCGCTGCGCGCGCGGGTCGAGCGCGTCGGCCCCGACGAGGCGGTGCTCGCGCTCGACGGCCACACGCCGATCACGCCCGCGCGCTGGACGCGCACGCTCACGCTGCGCGCCGGCGAGCCGCTGCTGCGGCTGCGCACGCGGATCGAGAACGTCGGCCACCGCCCGTTCTCGTTCAGCTGGGGCAGCCACCCCGCGCTCGCCGTGCACCCGGGGATGCGGCTCGACGTGCCGGCCGCGCGCGGCGAGGTGACGGACGCCGGCGGCGACGGCGGGCCGCTCGGCGCGCTCGGCGACACGTACGACTACCCGCTGCTGCGCGACGTGGCCGGCGCGGGCGAGGGGGACCCGTTCGACGTCCGCCACGTCCCCGGCCCGGACACCGCCCACCACGCGCTGCACGCGCTCACGGACCTGCGCGCGGGCTGGATCGCCGCGACCGATCCGGTCGCGCGGCGCGGCTTCGGCGTCGTCTTCGATCCGCAGGTGCACCGCTGCGTGTGGCAGTGGATGGCATATGGGGGGTTCCGCGGCTGGTACCACGCGATCGTCGAGCCGTGGACGGCGCCGCAGTCGTCGCTCGACGCCGCGCGCGCAGCCGGACAGGCGCGCACGCTCGCGCCCGGCGAGGCGCTCGAGAGCGAGATGACGGGCGTGCTGTACGGCGGCGTGACGTCGGTCGGAGCGCTCGACGCGAGCGGCGCGGTAGTTGGCGCGGAAGCCTGAGCGACCATCAGCTGGTCTGCCGTCTGTCCAACGGTCGAGTGATACTGTCGGCCGCAATGGCCGAGACGACTACGCCGTCGCTGACGTTCCAGCCCGTCACGCGCAGCAAGCTGGCGGAGACGGTCGCGCAGCAGCTGCTGCGCGAGGTCCGCGACAAGCAGCTGGCGCCCGGCACGCGCATCCCGTCCGAGCGCGAGCTGATGGCGAGCCTCGGCGTCGGCCGCTCGACGATCCGCGAGGCGATCAACGGGCTCGCGATGCTCGGTGTGCTGGAGATCCGCCACGGCCAGGGCGCGTTCGTCGCCGACCCGACCGCCGGCTCCTCCGCGCCGAGCGCGATCGAGGCGGCGCTCTCGCGCGGCTTCACGCGCGACCTGTTCGAGGCGCGCATGCTCGTCGAAGTCGAGTCCGCGCGGCTCGCCGCCGCGCGCCGCACCGACGCCGAGCTGGCCGAGATCGAGCAGACGCTGCTCGACCACGAGCGCGCGATCGCGGAGGGCGACTCCGGCGTCGAGTCGGCCGTGCTGTTCCACGTGCGGATCGGCGAGGCGGCACACAACGACGTGCTCGCGAGCTTCGTCTACTCGCTCGCCGAGGTGATGCGCCAGCGCGGCCCGACGCTGGAGGACGTGCCCGGCTACCGCGAGTGGGAGATCCAGCAGCACCGCTCGGTCTTCGAGCCGATCCGCGACGGCGACCCCGAGCTGGCCGCTGAGCGCATGCGCGCGCACCTCGACGCGGTGCTGCCGCACCACGCGAAGATCGGGCTCGAGTAGGGCGACGGCGCGCGAAGGGGCCGCGGGCGGCCGGCGGCGCGTCAGATCTCGACGACCGCCTTCACGAACCCCTCCGGCTTCTCGGTCGCACGCCTGAACGCCTCGGCGACGCTGTCGAGTCCCAGCACGTCGCTCTTGAGCGGCGCGACGTCGAGCGCGCCCGTCTCGACGAGCCGCATGCCAGCGCGCATCCAGCCGACGATCGCCGCCGGGTCGCGGAAGTGCGCGTTGACGATCCGGTAGGCCATCCAGTTCCAGCGCGCGAGCGGGATCGCGCGCGTGCCGCCGAGGTGGTAGCCGACGATCGCGAGCGTCCCGCCCATGCGCGTGACCTCGCCGACCATGTCGAGCCCCGCCTGCACGCCGATGACCTCGTAGGCGACGCCGGCGCCGCGCCCGTCGGTGACCTCGCGCACGGCGTCGGCGAGCGACTCGCCGCGCACGTCGACGACGCGCGTGGCGCCCAGCTCGGCAGCGCGCGCGAGCGCGTCCGGCCGCATGTCGGCGACGGTCACCGAACGCGGCCCTTTCAGCGCGCTGACGAGCTGCAGCAGGTTGCCCATGAAGCCGGCGCCGACGATCACGACGTCGTCGCCGAGCGCCGGCTCGGCCAGCTCGACCGCGCCGACGACGCACGCGAGCGGCTCCGCGACGGCGGGGAACGCGAGCCCGGGCGCGACGCGGATGCAACAGCGCTCAGGCGCGAGCATGCGCTCGGCGAAGCCACCGCCGTCCGGCACCCACACCACGACGCTGTCGCCGACCGCGACGCTCGTCACGTCCGCGCCGACCGCTTCGACCGTCCCCGCGACCTCGTGGCCGATCTCCGCCGGCAGCTCGTCCGGTTCGCGGCCGGTCCACAGACTCAGCTCGGAGGCGCACACGCCGCTCTGCTCGATCCGCACGAGCACCTCGCCCGGACTCGGATCCGGCAGCTCCAGCTCGCGCCACTCGATCGTGTACGGCGCGGTCAGCAGCGCGGTTCTCATGCGGAGGGCTCCTGGTCGAGGGTCCGGTAGCGGACGGCCTCGCGCACGCCGCTCGTCGCCGAGCGCGCGATCGCGTCGCACACCTCAGCGGCGCGATAGCCGTCCTCGAAGTCGGCGCCGAGCGGCGCTACGCCGGCGCCGCCGCGAATCGCAGCGAGCAGGTGCGCGAGCTCGTGCACGAACGTGTGCTCCCAGCCGAGCACGTGGCCGGGCGGCCACCACTGCGCGGCGAACGGGTGACCGGGATCGGTGACGAGCACGTCGCGGAAGCCCTGCGCGCCGGCGGCCGGCGCCGAGCCCTCGACGTACAGGCGCAGCTCGTTGAGGCGCTCGAGGTCGAAGACGAGCGAGCCCTTCGAGCCGTTGACCTCGAACGTGAGCGCGTTGCGGCGGCCGGGCGCGACGCGGCTCGCCTCGAGCGTGCCGATCGCGCCGTCGGCGAGCTCGACCGTCGCCGCAAAAGCGTCGTCGACGTCGACCCGTCGGCCTGAGCGGTCACGCACGAACGTGCGCGTCACGCCCGACACCGCGGCGATCTCACCGACGAGGTGGCGCCCGAGGTCGACGACGTGCGCGCCGAGGTCGCCGAGCGCGCCCGAGCCGGCCTGCGCGCGGTCGAAGCGCCACGTCATCAGGTCCGCGTCGAGCCCCCAGTCCTGCAGGTAGCGCGCGCGGAAGTGGTGGATCTCGCCGAGCTCGCCGCCGGCGATCAGCTCGCGCGCGAGCCGCACCGCCGGCACGAAGCGGTAGTTGAATGCGCACATGTGCGCGACGCCGGTGGCGGCGACGCGTCGCCACACGTCGAAGCTCTCGTCCGCGTCGCGCCCGAGCGGCTTCTCGCAGATCACGTGCTTGCCGGCCTGCGCGGCGGCGATCGTCGGCTCGGCGTGGAGGCCGTTCGGACCGCAGTTGTCGAGCAGTTGCACACGCTCGTCGGCGATCAGCTCGCGCCAGTCGGTCGCGACGCGGTCGATCGCGAAGCGGCGCGCCAGCTCGCCGGCGGCAGCGGCGTGTCGTCCCGCGACGAGTTCGAGCCGCGGGCGCAGCGGCGCGTCCGGCAGCGTCGCGAGCGCGCGGTAGGCGTGCGCGTGCGCGCGGCCCATGAAGGCGTAGCCGAGCAGTCCGACGCCGATCTGCGGAAGCGAGCGCTCGTCGCTCATGCCGGCTTCCTTCCCGCGAACGCCGCGTCGAACGCCCGGCCCGACGGCGCGAAGTCGATCCGCCGCACGAACGCGAGCGCCTCGCGCGCGCCGTGCGAGCGGTCCATCCCAGCGTCCTCCCACTCGATCGACAGCGGGCCGCGGTAGCCGATGCGGTTGAGCGCGCGCACGAGCGCGTCGAAGTCGACGTCGCCGCGGCCCGGCGAGACGAAGTCCCAGCCGCGCTCCTCGTCGCCGAAGTCAAGGTGCGAGCCGAGGATCGAGCGACGCCCGTCGAGCCGGCGCTTGACGTCCTTGACGTGCACGTGCGCGATCCGCTCGGCGAAGTCGAGCGCGAACGCGGCCGGGTCGAGGAACTGGTGCACGAGGTGGCTCGGGTCGAGGTTGAGCCCGAATCCGCGCCGCACGCCGATCGCCTCCAGCGCGCGCCGCGTCGTGACGAAGTCGTAGGCGATCTCGGTCGGGTGGACCTCGAGCGCGAAGCGCACGCCCTCGGCCTCGAACACGTCCACGATCGGGCCCCAGCGCTCGGCGAACTGCTCGTAGCCGCGCTCGACCTCCGCCCATTCATTCGGCGGGAACGAGTAGAGCAGCGGCCACACGCTGGAGCCGGTGAAGCCGGTCACGACCTCGGCGCCGAGCGCCGCCGCCGCGCGCGCCGTGTCCATCATCCGCCGCGCAGCGCGCCGCCGCACGCCCTCCGGCTCGCCGTCGCCCCACACCTCCGGCGGCAGCACGGCGCGGTGGCGCGCGTCGACCGCGTCGCACACCGCCTGGCCCACGAGATGCGCCCCGAGCGCCCAACAGCCCAGACCATGACGCTCCAGCAGCGCCTTGTGACGCGCGACGTAACCCGGCTCCGTAAGCGCGCGATCCACCTCGAAATGATCCCCCCAACACGCCAACTCCAGCCCATCGAAGCCCCACTCGCCACAGCGCGCCGCGAGCACGTCGAGCGGCAGGTCCGCCCACTGACCCGTGAAGAGCGTGACGGGCCTCATCGAGACCGTGCCGCCCAGCGCGCCGCGTTGCCCAGCACCAGCCGGATCTGCGGGTGGTCGTAGACGGGATCGGACTCGTGGCCGGGGCCGAAGTAGAAGATCCGCCCTGCCCCGCGGCGCCAGCAGCAGCCGCTGCGGAACGCCTCGCCGCCGCTGAACGCGCTCACGAACACGAGCTGCTCGGGCGCCGGGACGTCGAACGGCTCGCCGTACATCTCGTGACGGGGCAGGCGGATGGGCCGCTCGACGCCGGCCGCGATCGGATGTGCCGGGTCGACCGTCCAGATCAGCTCCGCGTCCGTGTCCTCGCGCCAGGAGGCGAGGTCGCAGCTGGTGCCCATCAGCGCTCTGAACGGCTTGGCGTGGTGACCGGAGTGCAGGACGACGAGCCCGAGCCCGCCGAGCACGGCGCGCTGCACGCGCGCAGCCGTCGCGTCGGTCACGTGGTCGTGCGCCTCGTGGCCCCACCAGACGAGCACGTCGGCCGCCGCGAGCCGCTCGTCGGCGACGCCCTGCTCAGGGGCGTGCAGGCCACTCTCCGTGACGCGCGCCGACTCGCCGAGCGTAGCCCGCAGCGCGTCCGCGACCGTCGCCGCGACGCCGCGCGGATGCAGTTCGCGTGCCGCAGCCGGCTCCAGCTCCGCCCCCTCGGCGTCGTCGCTCCAGACGAGCACGTCGAGCGGTGGTCCGTGCGGGCGCGCGATCGAGCTTCTCACGCTGGTCAGACGCCGAAGTTGTCGCACAGGCTGGGGTCGGCGGCGTAGGCCTCGGCCGTCGCGCACGCTCTGCGGACCGCGTCGCGGACCGCGTCGCGCCCGTGCAGCGGCTCGCCGTGGCCGGGCAGCAGCAGGTCGAGCGCGAGCGCATCCAGCCGCCGCAAGCTCGCGACGTAGTCGTTGATGTTCGAGAGCCACAAGGCGCACAGGAAGCCGAGCGCGTGCAGGCCACCACCGTTGCGGCCGAACGCGACGTCGCCGGTGATGCCGACGCGCACGCCGTCGTGCTCGAGCACGTACGCGGTCGAGTCGGGCGTGTGGCCCGGCAGCCAGCGGGCCTCGACCGCGATCCCCGCCAGCTCGAAGCGCTCGCCGTCGGCGACCGCGTGGTCGACAACGAACGGCTCGAACGGGAAGTCCGGCCCGTGCAGCGGCGTGCCGACGAGCCGCAGGTCGCCGCGCGCGAGGAACTCGGCGCCGCACGCGTTGAGGTGCGTGCGCAGCCTGTGCTCTGACTGCCAGGGGCGCGCCGCCTGCGTGTGGTCCCAGTGCGAGTGCGTCAGCAGCAGGTCGCCCAGCGCCTCCGGCGCGACTCCCGTCGCGCGCAGGTTCGCCTCGATCGCCGCCTTCCCCTCCAGGTGCCCGCAGTCGACCAGCACCACGCCGGCCGGCCCCCGGAGCACGTACACGTTCGCGTCGTCCTCGAACGACAGCGCGGTCACGGTGCCGTTCCACGTGCCGCCACCGACGCGCCACAGGTTCGGGAGCAGCTGCTCGGCGGCCGGTCTGATCGCGGGCGCGCTCACGCGAGCGCCTCGAGCACGGCCGCGCGCACGTCGTCCTGCACGGTCTCGGGGATGCCGTTCGTGCGCGCCCACTCGACCTCGTAGCCGCCGTCGGCGAACGCGTGGCGCGGCGGCAGGTACATGCGGCGACCGTTGGCGAAGCCGAGCGCGAACGCGTGACGCACGCCGGCGCCGCGCAGCGCGCGGCGCAGCTCGACGCCCGTCGCGGCGAACAGCTCGCCGGGCTCGCCGACGAGCACGAGGCCGGGGCCGTCGAGCCCGATCAGCGTCACCTCCAGCGGCGCGCCGCGCTGCGCGCGGGGGTGGTGGTGGCCGGCCGTCATCGCGCCCGGCTCGGCGGCCGGCGGGTGCGGAAGCTCGACCGTCACCCGCCGCGTCCACAGCGCGCCGGCGTCGCCGGTCGCGACGCCGTCGCGCACGCGCCACGCCTCGTCCGCCACCGCCGCCCCGAGCGCCTCCAGCTCCGCGACGGTGCCGCCGATGCGGTCGCCGATCGCGAACGGCGGCGTCGCGGGGCCGTAGTAGTCGAGCTGCGCCGTGGAGGCGACGACGCGCCGCTCGTCGAGCCGCGCGCGCACGCCGTCGGTGAGCGGATTCACGTCGCCCGATGCACCTTGCAGGAACAGCACCACTGCGTCCTCGCCGAGGCGCTGCTCCAGCAGCCGCGCCGACCACGCCGGCCAGTCGCCGCTGACGAGCCGGTTGTCGGGGCCCAGCACGACCGGGTGGCAGCCGAACGCGTGCACGAGCCCGAGCGGCCGCCCGTCGGCCGCGTCCACGCGCAGTACCAGCAGCGCCGGGTCGACGGGCTCCTCCAACCGCACGCGGTTGATCGAGCGGCCGTGCAGCGCGCCCCAGCCGACGCCCACGACGGCCGGCTCCAGCCGCTCGCACGCCTGCGCGACGACCGTCTCGATCGCGGCGTCGAGCCCGTCTGGGAACGCGGACGGGTCGGCGTCGCGGGGGCCGCTGTGCGTGTGTGTCGCGGTCACGAGCAGCGCGTCGGCCGGCACGAGCCCGCGCGCGGCGACGCGCTCGCGCGCGGCAGCGACGATGTCCTCCTCAACGGTGCAGAGCTCGAGCGCGCAGACCGCGACGCGCGACCCGCTCGACTCCAGCGCGAGCGCGCGCGCCTGCAGCGGATGACGCACGCCGGTCGCCGGGCCGTCCCGGTTCGGGTAGCCGACGAGCTCGACGCCGGCCCGCGCACCGCTCAGCTCCATCCGCGCGAAGCCCGCCCGTGTCGCGCTCATCGCGCGCCCAGCTCGCAGCGGCCGTCGACGCGTCGCACGAGCTCACCGCGCAGCCAGCCGTACGTGAACGCGTGGTCGGCGACCGGCTCGAAGCCGGGCGCGACGACGCCGCCCGCAACCAACGCGTTTGTCACTTCACCGACCCGGCGGTGAGCCCCGCGATCACCTGCCGCTGGAGCACCAGGAACAGGCCGATCGGCACGAGCATCACGACCGTCCCCGCGGCCAGCGTCGCGCCCACGTCGAACGTGAACTGCGTTCTGAACGACGCGATCGCCATCTGCGCGTTCTGGTTCTCGTTCGATGCCATCAGCAGGTTCGCAAAGAAGAACTCGTTCCAGATGCCGACGAACACGATCACCGCGACGGTCGCGAGCGCCGGTCGCGCGAGCGGCACGACGATCCGCCGGATGATCGTGAAGTAGCGGGCGCCGTCCACGATCGCCGCCTCCTCCAGCTCCGGCGGCAGGCTCACGAGGAAGGCGCGCAGGATCACGAACGAGAGCGGGAAGAAGAGCGCCGTGTAGAAGATGACCATCCCGTACTGCCGGTCGAACAGGCCCAGCTCGCGCATCACGAAGAACTCCGGCGTGGCGAGGCCGACGACCGGGATCGCGAGCGCGAGGCTGAACGTCGCGACGAGCGTGTTGCGCCCGCGGAAGTCGTAGCGGGCCATCGGGTAGGCGGCCAGCAGCGCCGTCACGAGCGCGCCGAGCGTGCCGCCGATCGCGTACACGAGGGTGTTGACCAGATAGCGCCCCAGCTCTGCCACCTCGAACGCGCTCGTGTAGCCCTCCAGCGTGAACGGCTGCGGCACCAAGCTGCCGCCCGAGAGGATCTGGCCGGTCGTCTTGAAGGACGAGACCATCACCCACAGCGTCGGCCCGAGCGCGAGCAGCGTGACGACCACGAGGAGGCCGTAGTAGCCGAGGCCGCCGAAGACCCGCCGCATCACAGCGTCCGCTCCCCGATCCGGAACAGGCGCCGGATGCCGACGATCAGCAGCAGCCCGACGATCACGATGAAGATCCCGACAGCGTTCGCGTAGCCCCATGCGCCATTGATGTAGGCGCGGTAGGTGTAGACGACGAGGCTCACCGTCTCGTCGTTCGGGCCGCCCTCTGTGAGGATGAAGACGACGTCGAACAGCGCCAGGTAACCGAGCAGCGTCAGCAGCACGACCGTGCCGATGACGTTGCGCAGCAGCGGCACCGTGATGCGCAGCTGGCGCTGCAGCGGCGAGGCGCCGTCCATCTCCGCCGCCTCGTAGAGCTCGCGCGGGATCGACGCGATCTCCGCCATCACGAGCACGATGATGAAGCCGAGGATGAAGAGCGAGGTGACGGTGACGGCGTAGAGCGCCGTGTCGCTCGAGAACAGCCAGTCGTGGCCGCGGTTGAGCCCGACGACGTCGAGCGTGCTGTTCAGCAACCCGTAGCGCGCGTTGTAGAAGACCGAGTAGATGAGCGCGTACGCGGCGCCGGAGATCACGAACGGGATGAAGAGAACCGTCCGGAAGAACCTCCAGCCGGGCACGTGCTGGGCGAGGATGATGCCGACGGCGACCCCAAGCGGGACCTGGATGAAGACGCCGGCCGCCGAATAGATGACGGTGTTGCGCGCCGCCTTCCAGAAGGTGTCGTCCGCGAACATCGCCTCGAAGTTGTCGAGCCCGAGGAATCTGTAGCCGAGCGCGCTCCAGTCGCCGAGCGCCGTGTAGGCGAGCACGCCGAGCGGCACGAGAAAGAACGTGGCGACCAGCAGGAAGCCCGGGACGATCGAGACCGCGACCGCCCAGCCGCTGCCGCGCGGGGGACGCGGACCGCCGCCGCGCGGGACGCTTGCGCGGCGGCGACGCCACCGCCGCGCCGGCATCGCTGCCGACGCGACGGTGGTAGCTCCGAGCTCCGACCTGGGTTGTTCGAGCACCTCCATCGGCGTGCGTCGGAGCGCCCAGCGTCAGCCGGTCGCCGACGTGGCGTCGTCACCGAGGCGCTGCAGGAACTCCTGCGTGTCCATCTTCCCCTGCACGTACGCCGGCCACAGGTTCTTCCAGGCGGTGTTGAAGCCTGCCGGGGCGGCGGCGTATGCATGCGGATACGTGTTCGGCATGGTCTCCGACTGCTCGACGAGCCCGAGGGCGAGCGGCTCGACCTTCGCCGTCTCCGCGTCGGTCAGCTCGAGCCTGGTCGCCGGGAACGAGCCGGTCGCCTGGAGACCCGCGTAGGCCTCGTCGTGCGAGCCCATGAACTTCGCGAACGCTGCGACGGCCTCGCGCTTGTCGGCGTCGTCGGTCGCGCCGCTCGCCCAGCCGCCCTCGCCCGCGAGGACGATCGCGCCACGCCCGTCGTCCGTCCAGCCCGGCGACGGCTCGTAGCCGACCTGCTCGTAGAGGCCTCTGAGCGCGTTTCTCCCTCTGATGTCGTACGGCACCATCCAGGGGCCGTTCGCGATCATTGCGGCCTCCCCGCGCACGAAGGTGTTGGAGGCGTTCTCGTACTCGCCGGAGAAGGCGTCTCTGTTGGCGAAGCCCTCGGCGTGCCACTGCTTGAGCGTCTCGGTCGCTCTGACGACGGCCGGGTTGGAGGCGTAGTCGCCCGTGGGAAGGCCCGTGACGAGGAAGTCGTCGTTGTCGGACTGCGTGCCGATCAGGTTTGCCCACATCAGCAGCGTCGTCCAGTCGCCGTCCATCGCAAAGCAGCTCTTGCCGGCTGCCTGGATCGCTCTGCAGGCGACCTCGACGTCGTCCCACGTCTGCGGGAACTCGCTCACGCCCGCGTCGGCGAAGAGTCTTCTGTTGTAGTAGATGCCGAGCACGTCGCGGTTCGCGGGGATCGACCATCTGTGGCCCGCGTCGTCGTCGATGGCGCCGAAGGCGCCTTCGTAGAAGCTGTCCGCCCACTCGGCGTCCTCGTCGAGGATCGGCGTCCAGTCGACCAGCTTGCCCGTTCTCTGCAGCTTGGCGACCTCGGGCGGGCTCACGATGAAGACGTCTGCCAGGTCGTTGGCGAGCGCCAGCCGCTGGTAGTAGTTGAGGCGCTCGTCACCGCCGCCCTTGACGGCCTGGTTTCTGACGATCTCGATGCGGTATCTGCCGGCGAACGCTCTGTTGAACCGTTCGCTGCCCTCGTGCCAGTACTGCAGGAACGGGCTCGCTCTGTCCGGCTGACAGGCGGCGCAGGTGATGACAATCTCGCCCTTCGGCTCGCCCGAGCCGGCGTCGCTCTCATCCTCGCCGCCGCCGCACGCGCTGATGGCGAGTGCGGCCGTCAGCGCGGCCGCGACCGCGAGCATGAGCCGCCACAGCTGACGTGCGCAATCTGGTTCGCGCTTGGAAACCCACATCTGCAACCTCTCTCTCCCATTCAGCCCTAGCTGATACACATCCGTATATCAGCTGGTCTGATGACCATGACATCGGCTAATATGCCGCCCATGGTCTGCGCTGTCAAGACACCGCCCCTGCGGTGACCGCCTCCGCAGCCGACCTGCCCTACCGCCGCTGCGGCCGCAGCGGCCTGCGGCTGCCGGCGATCGCGCTCGGCCTGTGGCAGCGCTTCGGCGCGCTCGACCGCTTCGAGACCCAGCGCGCGATCGTGCTGCGCGCGAGCGAGCTCGGCGTCGCCCACTTCGACCTCGCCAACAACTACGGCCCGCCGCCCGGCGCCGCGGAGGAGACGTTCGGGCGGCTGCTGCGCAGCGACCTCGCCGGGCATCGCGACGAGCTCGTGATCTCGACGAAGGCCGGCAACCGCATGTGGCCGGGGCCGTACGGCATCGGCGGCTCGCGCAAGCACCTGCTCGCCTCGCTCGACCAGAGCCTGCAGCGTCTGGGGCTCGACCACGTCGACGTCTTCTATTCCCACTGTCCGGACCCGCAGACACCGCTCGAGGAGACGCTGGCCGCGCTCGACCACGCGGTGCGCGCGGGCAAGACGCGCTATGTGGGCATCTCCTCCTACGACGCCGCGCAGACGCGCGAGGCGGCGCGGATCCTGCGCGAGCTGGGTACGCCGCTGCTCGTGCACCAACCGTCCTACTCGCTGCTCGACCGCTGGATCGAGCCCGAGCTGCTCGACGTGCTCGTCGAGGAGGGCGTCGGCTGCGTCGTCTACTCGCCGCTGGCGCAAGGGCTGCTGAGCGACCGCTATCTCGACGGCGTGCCGGCCGGCTCGCGCGCCGACCGCGGCGACTTCCTCACGCGCGCGGATCTGACGCCCGAGCGGCTGGCGCAGCTGCGGGCGCTCGCGGAGATCGCCGCGGCGCGCGGGCAGACGCTCGCGCAGCTCGCGCTTGCGTGGGTGCTGCGCGACGCGCGCGTGACGTGCGCGCTCGTCGGCGCCAGCAGCGTCGCGCAGCTCGAACAGAACCTCTCGGCGCTCGCCGCTCCGCCCCTCTCTGACGGGCAGATGGCCGCGATCGACCGCGTGGTCCCGCGCTCAGCCTGAGCCGCCGCTCACCGAACCGGTGTAGCGCTGCGCGACCGCCTCCAGCACGCCGGCGCGGATGTCGTCCTGCAGCGTCTCGCGGATCTTGAACGCCC
The DNA here is from genome assembly GCA_963770165.1 of uncultured Actinomycetes bacterium. Taxonomy (GTDB): domain Bacteria; phylum Actinomycetota; class Thermoleophilia; order Solirubrobacterales; family Solirubrobacteraceae; genus Conexibacter. Next base: position 6,072 of record CAVYOK010000002.1, on the reverse strand, counting down.
ACGCCATCTGGACCTCGTAGCCGCCGTCGGGGAAGGCGTGGCGCGGCGGCAGGTAGAGGCGGCAGTCGTTTGCGTAGCCGACGACGTACGGGTGCGCGATGCCGGCGTTGCGCAGCGCCCGGCGCAGGTCGACGCCGGTGTCGCCGAATACCTCGCCCGGCTGGCCGACGAGCACGATGCCTGGACCGTCGATCCCCACCAGCATCACCTCGAGCGGGTCCGTGCGCTCGAACAGCCGGGCGAGACTCCACCCGTGCACGATGTGGTTGTCGACCGGCGCGCCGGACGGCGGCGCCTTGCTCACGGGGTCGAAGCGGAGCTGCCGCGTCCACAGTCGCTCGACATCGACCGGCTTGATCCCCCGCTGCACGCGCAGGGCCTCGCGCGCGACGGCGTCGCCCATCCGCGCCGTCTCGTCGGGCGTGCCGCCGATGCGGTCGCCGATCGCGAGCACCGGCTCGTCCGGGCCGTAGTAGAGGCGCTCCGCCGTCGAGTCGACGAGGCGTCCCGCGTCGAGCCGCGCGAGCACGCTCGGCGTGAGCGGGTTGACGTCGGCGCAGGCGCCCTGCCCGAACACGGCGACGGTCCCCTCGCCGAGCTCGTCCTCCAGCAGCCGCGAGGCGATCGCCGGCCAATCGCCGGAGACGGCGTTGTTGTCCGGCCCCAGCACGACCGGGTGGCAGGCGAAGCTGTAGTACACCCCGAGCGGATTGCCCTTCTCGGAGTCGACGCGGATCGCGAAGACCGCGGGGTCGATCGGGTCCTCGAACCGGCGGCGGTTGAGCGCGTGGCCGTGGAGCATTCCCCAGCCGGCGCCGACGCGCGCCGGGACAAGGCGCTCGCACGCCTGCGCGACCGCCTGCTCGATGAACGGGGCGACGCCGTCGGGGAAGCACGCGGGATCGGTGTCGAGCGGCCCGCTGTGCGTGTGCGTCGCGCTCACGAACAGCCGCTCGGCCGGCACCGCGCCGCGCGCCGCGAGCCGCTCGCGCGCGGCAGCGACCGTCCCCTCGATCACCCAGCAGAGGTCGACGCTGCAGAGCGCCACGCGCTCGCCGCCGGCCTCCAGCACGAGCGCGCGCGCGTGCAGCGGCTCGTGCACTCCCGCGGTGCCGCCCTCGCGGTTGCCGTACCCGGCCATCTCGACCCCGTCGGGGACCGGCAGCTGGACCTTCCCGAAGCCTGCGCGCATCATCTGTCCTATCCCTCGGTCGCGATCACTACGCCCTCGGCCGGGCGCAGCTCCAACGTCCCCGCGACGCGCTCGCCGTGGCGGTCGAGGCCGCTCGCGAGCACGATCTCGCCCGCCTCCGCCAGCTGTACCGTGCGCGGCGCGTCGCTCAGGTTGAGCGCGACGAGCTTGCGCTCGGCACCCAGTTGACGCGCGAACGCGAGCACGTGCTCGTCGCCCGCGGGGTGCTCGGCGTAGGCGCCGAGCCGCAGCGCGGGGCTGTCCCTGCGCAGGGCGATCAGCGCGCGGTGGAGGTTCAGCATCGAGCCAGGATCGGCGAGCTGCGCCTCGACGTTGATCGTCTCGTACTCCGTGCAGATCGGCAGCCACAGCCGCTCCTCCGGCGCCGTCGAGAAACCGCCGTTGACGCCGCCGTTCCACGGCATCGGCGTGCGTGCGGGGTCGTGCGAGATGCCGTCCTCGAACATCAGTCCGAACGGGTCGCGCTGGCGCTCGCGCGGGACGTCCTGGTCGACGAGGCCGAGCTCGTCGCCGTAGAGCAGCACGGGCGTGCCGCGCCACGTCAGCAGCAGCATGCCGGCGAGCCGCGCCTGCTCGCGCCCGATGCGCGTCGCGAGCCGCGAGCGGTCGTGGTTGTCGAGCGCGAGCACGGGCCAGGCGCCGTCGGGCAGGTGGTCTTCGAGGTCGCGGATCACGCCGCGCAGCGCGTCGGCGCTCCAGGGCGTCTCGATCAGCTTGAACGCAAACGGCAATTGCACGCCGCGCAGACCCTCGCCGTAGTACTGCGCCCACGCGTCCCACTCCATCGCCTCGAGCTCGCCGATCGCGACCGCGCCGAACTCGTCGAGCACCGCGCGGATCTCCGTCATCACCTGGTGCACGTCGGGGTGACGGCGGTCGTTGACGTGCAGCTGGCCGAAGAAGTCGGGGTGCTGCAGCTCGAACGGGTTGTGGTGGCCGGGCGGCGCGGGCGGGTTGTCGCGCAGCTCGGGGTCCTTCATGAGGATGTGGGCGACGTCGATGCGCACGCCGTCGACGCCGCGCTTCAGCCAGAAGCGCAGCACGTCGAGCATTGCCGCGCGCACCTCGGGGTTGCGCCAGTTGAGGTCCGGCTGCTCCTTCAGGTGCGTGTGCAGGTAGTACTGGCTGGTCGCCTCGTCGAGCTCCCACACCGAGCCGCCCATCTCTGCCGTCCAGTTGTTCGGCGGACTGCCGTCGGCCGCCGGGTCAGCCCAGATGTACCAGTCGCGCTTGGGGTTCTCGCGCGAGGAGCGCGACTCGACGAACCACGGATGCTGGTCGGAGGAGTGGTTCGGGATGTAGTCGACGAGGACCTTGATCCCGCGCTCGTGCGCCTGCTCGATCAGGCGGTCGAACGTCGCCATGTCGCCGAACGTCGGCTCGATGTCGAGGAAGTCGGAGACGTCGTAGCCCTGGTCGCGCAGCGGCGAGCGCCAGCACGGCCCGGTCCAGATCGCGTCGACGCCGAGCGTGCCGCCGAGGTAGTCGAGCTGCTCGATCAACCCGTGGAGGTCGCCGATCCCGTCGCCGTTGCCGTCCTTGAAGCTCGGCATGTGGTTCTCGTAGACAACAGCGCCGCGCCACCACGGCGGGGCGATGGCGTCCGTGCCGGCGGCGGCGGGGAGGTCGGACTGCGTGTCCTGCATCGGTGGCGTCCTTTCGGTTCGTGCGTGGCGTCGCACTGACGCCCACCGGAACCGCAGGCCGCGCTCTGCTCTCAACAGCTCATCAGTCGTCTGATGAGTGTATGCTGGCGAATCGAGCGCATGCCTGTCAAGTCGACCGCCACCGACTTCCTCCACGGCCTGCGCGCCAGCGGCACGAAGCCTGTCGTCGCGTTCCCGGACGGCGCGCTTACCGCCGACGAGCTGCTCGCCGCGTCGGCGACGGTGGCAACCCAGCTCGAAGGCCGCGGCCCTGTCCTGCTGTGGGCGACGCCGGGGCTCGCGACCGTCGTCGGGCTGCTCGGCGGGCTCGCCGCCGGCACGCCGGTCGTGCCGCTCAACCCGAAGTCGGGCCCGCGCGAGCTCGAGCACGTCGTCGCCGACGCGCGCCCCGACGCGCTGCTCGTCGGCGCCGGCCCGGACGAGCTGCCCGCGCAGTTGGCGGCGCTCCCGCGAGTTGCGATCGACGCCTCGGCGCGCGGCGATGCGCTGCCGCCGATCGCGACCGACGAGCGGCCCGCACTCGTGATGTACACCTCCGGCACGACCGGCCCGCCGAAGGGCGTCGTGCTCAGCCGCGCCGCGCTCGCCGCCAACCTCGACGCGCTCGCGCAGGTGTGGGAGTGGACGGAGGCCGACGTGCTCGCGCACGCGCTGCCGCTGTTCCACGTCCACGGGCTCGTGCTCGGCGTGCTCGGCTCGCTGCGCGTCGGCGGGGCGGTCCGCCACCTCGGCGGCTTCGACGTCGAGCGTATCTGCGCAGCGCTGCGCGACGGGGCGACGATGCTGTTCGCGGTGCCGACGATGTACCACCGGCTCGCGGCGGCCGCGGAGGAGGATTCCGCCTGCGCCGAGGCGCTCGGCGGCGCGCGCCTGCTCGTGTCCGGCTCGGCCGCGCTCGCCGCCGCCGACCACGAGCGGATCGCCCGCGTCAGCGGCCAGTCGGTCGTCGAGCGCTACGGCATGACGGAGACGCTGATCGCGACCTCGACGCGGCCGGGCAGCCCGCGCGCCGGCTCGGTCGGACATCCGCTGCCGGGCGTCGAGCTGCGCGTCGTCGACGAAGGCGGCCGCGACGTGCCGCGCGACGACGCGACGATCGGCAGTGTGCTCGTGCGCGGCCCGAGCCTGATGACGGAGTACCTCAACGGACCCGACGCGACCGCCGACACGTTCCGCGACGGCTGGCTCGTGACGGGCGACGTCGGCGCGCTCGCGCCCGACGGCATGCTGCGGCTCGTCGGTCGCTCGTCGGTCGACCTGATCAAGAGCGGCGGCTACCGCATCGGCGCGGGCGAGATCGAGGCGTCGCTCGTCAGCCATCCGGCCGTCGCCGAGGCGGCCGTCGTCGGGCTGCCCGACCCTGACCTCGGCGAGCGCATCGTCGCCTGGGTCGTGCCGGCCGACGGCGCCAGCGCGACGGCCGACGCGCTGATCGACCACGTCGCCGCCGAGCTGACGCCGCACAAGCGCCCGCGCGAGGTCCGCTTCACCGACGCGCTGCCGCGCAACGCGCTCGGCAAGGTGCAGAAGCAGCAGCTCAAGCAGGGCTGAGCTGCCGCTCGCGCGGCGCTCAGGCCCCGCGAGCCCGCGCGACGGTGTCCCGACGTCACGCTCGACCACGACTTCGCCCATTGGGCCAGCTGCTAGCATTGATAGCACGATGATGGAGCGGGTCATGGTCCAGGCTGACAGAGCGCTGCTGGAGCGCGCACGCCGCGCCGCGCGCGCTCGGGGCGTCACCTTCCCGCAACTCGTGCGGGAAGCGCTCGAGCACGAGCTGGCCACGCGCGAGGAGACCGTGCGCCCGCTCACGTGCGTCGGCGCGATCAGCACAGGTGGGCGTGCCCGCCAGCGGGCTTACGAGCCCGATCCGTGGCGCTGATCGTCGACACGGGGCCGCTCGTCGCGCTGCTGGATGCGACCGATCCCGACCACGAGCGCTGCGCGGAGCTGCTCGCGCAGACGAGCGAGCGGCGGCTCGTGCCCGTCTGCGTGCTCGTGGAGGCGGAGTATCTGCTGCGGCCACACCCACCAGCCCTCGCCGCGCTGCTCGCCGACTTCGACAGCGGCGCGTTCGAGCTGCTTGACCTCCCGACGCGCTGGCTCCTGCGCAGCGGCGAGCTCGTCGAGCGCTACCGCGACCTACCGCTCGGCCTGGTCGATGCGACCGTCATCGCCGCGACCGAGATGCTTGGCGAGACGAAGGTGGCGACGCTCGACCAGCGGCACTTCAGCGTGGTGCGCCCGGCCCACACGGACGCCTTGACGCTGCTGCCGTAGCCGCCTTCCGGCTACGCGCCGCCCCCGCTCGGTCAAGGCAGTGATCAGTCGCGGTCGAGCCGCACGCTGGCGAAGCCCATGACGGACGCGAGCGCGTCGTAGTGGGCGTCCAGATGCAGGACGCCGAAGCCGCGTTCGGCTGCAGCCGCCGCGATCAGGTAGTCGGCGGCGGGCAGCCGACGACTGCCGCGCAACTCTCGCGACGCGCCGAGCGCCGACGCGCACGCCGAGCTCGTGACCGGAGCCTGCGGGAGCGCGGAGAGCGCCCGGTCGAGCTTCGCGAAGGCAGCCTCATCTCGCGCCCCAGCGAGAATTTCAAGCGCCGCCACCGGACAGCAGGCGATCAACCCGGCGGAGAGCGTCGCCTTCCAGCGCTCCACCACGTCCGGTTCGCGTTGACGAACCCACGCAGACGTGTCGACGACGAGCGGGACGCCGGGACCGTACGGCGTCACGGCAGGCGCTCGCCGCGTCCGGCGTGCACCTCGCTGACGGCAGCGAAGTTGTGCGGAGACTCGCCGTCGGCGATCGCGAGCAGATGCGCCAGCGCCTCCTGCGCCTTGGCACGATCCGCGCGAATCACGTCGGCGCCGCGAATCGCCAGGTCACGTACGAGCCGCGATCGGCTGGCCGGCGCCGGATCGACCGCCGCAAGCGCGTCGGCGAGGTCCTCGTCGATCGTGACCTGGATGCGGGGCCTCGCGGTGGGCATGGGGAAAAGTGTACCACCGAGGGGTTCCACCGACTGGTCCGTCGCGCTTCAGTCCCCCGGCGCACCCCGACCGTCCCGGATCGCGGCGCTCACGCGTCGCCCGGCGGCAGGTTCAGGCCGTCGATCGCGCTGCCGATCCGCTCACGATCGACTGTGGTCGTTCGCGGCGGCGATCGCCGCCTGACCGTAGGCGAGCCCGC
>CAVYOK010000001.1:0-245621 GCA_963770165.1 uncultured Actinomycetes bacterium | reverse complement strand
TCAATTCTAGCCTGTCGGCGAATGCATGGCTGTTGATCCAACGGTGCGACAGCGAAACCAATCCAGCGAGCTATACGTCTATGTAGTGACGTTATAATAAGCAGGCAACTATGAGCGAACCGAGAGAGGGTGGCCGCCGCCCGGAAGACGATCGTATGGGCGATTTAGAGGGGCCCGAGGGCGAGCTGGCACCCAACATCACCCCTGACGATGCAACCGGCATTGGTGCGGGCTTTGCCGATATCGTCTGGTATTTGCAAACGGGGGTCAAACCCGACGGCGATGATACACAGGGGCTGATGAGCGTGGTGATCGAAAACGGCTTTAAGCACCTCCCCGAGGCGGACTTGCGGGCCATTGCCGTCTACCTGCGTAGCCTGCCACCCATCCATAATAAAGTAGTCAAAAAAGACAAGTAACGCCTGGGCGTCTCCCACCAGCGTAGATTTTCCTCGCCGTGCAGCCGGTGCGCGTGTTACGCTTTATTTATACGTTGTTCCCTCTGCTCTGAGGCGCGCCCTCAGTTCACACGTCACAGGCCTTGACCCTCTCCGTCGCCCTCTCGACCATCGCGCCAGCGCGAAGAGAGATGACCCGGGGAGGAGACTACATCCATGGCGACACAAGGCAAAGACAACCAGCGCACCACTGCCTACCGGCGACTGCATGCTGAGGCCAGGGGAGAAGACGGCACATGTCCAAATACCTGGAGCGCGAGCAGGTGTGCGAAGTGCTCTATAAAAAGGGCCCTCTCAGCCTGGAACAGGTACATAACCTTACCTTGAAGGACGAAAAAGACCAGCTACGGCTGCTCACACACCGTCAACAGAGAAACCAGCATTCCCACACTTCAGGGTGAGCCGACGATTATCGATTTTCTGGTCTCTGCGCCTGAAGCTCCCGGATGACTCCGGCGACCTGCTCAGTGAAGAAATCATCATGCAGGCCCTGGCAGAGTACTGGGGCGTGCCGTTCTGTAAGATCGATCCGTTGCAACTCGACATGGATGTGGTCACCGCCGTTCTGCCACGCGCCTTTGCCACCCGACATCTGGTCATGCCCCTGGCCGTGGACCGTACCACGCTCACCGTGGCCACCAGGACCCGCGTGATGTGGAGACGCTGGACAATGTCCGCAAATGACGAACATGGTCGTCAAGCCGGTGGTCAGTACCAAAACGGATATTTTAAAAGTGATTACGGAGTTTTATGGGTTTAAACAATCGGTGACTGCCGCCGAACGCTCGCAACCGACCCACAGCGATCTGCGTAACCTTGAGCAGTATACGAAAGTCCAGTCGATTCAGGATATTCAGCCGAATGACCGGCACATTGTCAATGCGGTCGATTTTTTGTTTAATTATGCCTTTGATCAGCGCGCCAGTGATATCCATATTGAGCCCAAACGCGATCAGAGCCTGATCCGCCTACGGATTGACGGGGTCCTGAACGATGTGCATCGCATGCCGCGCCTTGTGCATGCGGCCTTTGTTTCGCGTGTCAAAACTCTGGCGCGTATGGATATCGCGGAAAAACGCCGTCCGCAGGATGGGCGCATCAAGGTCGAGCATAAAGGCAAGCAGATCGAACTGCGCATCTCGACTATGCCCGTGGCCTTTGACGAAAAAGTCGTCATCCGCGTTTTTGATCCGGATATCTTACTGCAAGACTTACCGCACCTTGGCTTTACCGCCGAGGAGTACCAACAGTACCTTTCCTTTATTGCGCGCACGCATGGCATCATGCTCATTACTGGCCCGACCGGCAGCGGCAAAACGACCACGCTCTACGCCACTCTGGACACCTGGCGACGCCGGACATCAATATCATTACCATCGAAGACCCCATTGAAATGGTGCACGAGCAGTTTAACCAGGTGGCCGTGCAACCAGCCGTAGGCATTACCTTTGCTACGGCGTTACGGACGATTTTGCGGCAGGACCCGGATGTGATTATGGTAGGAGAAATCCGCGACTATGAGACCGCCGAACACGCCATTCATGCGGCCTTAACCGGGCACCTGGTGTTGAGTACGCTGCACACCAACGATGCGCCGTCGGCCATTGCCCGCCTGATCGACCTCGGCGTGCCTGCCTACCTGATGGAATCAACGTTGATTGGCGTGTTGGCGCAACGGCTGGTCCGCAAGGTGTGCCAGCGCTGCCGGCAGGCTACACACCCAAACCGGAGGAATTAACGGCGCTGCGGCTGCAGGCCAGGGCGGCGGTATAGAATTTATGCGCGGCATGGGCTGTGTGCACTGCCGTAACACGGGCTATTTCGGACGCGCTGGAGTGTATGAAATCATGCGCGTGGACGAGGCGGTGCGGACGCTGATTCGTCAACAAAGACGGGGCGAGCGACCTGCAACGGGCGGCGCAACGGGCAGGCATGCAGACCTTGCGTGAGAGCGCCTTGCGGAAGCTGTGTGAGGGGGGGACGACTGTGGAAGAGGTGCTGCGGATCACGAGTACGATCGAGGTCTCTGGTGGTTAGTACGACTCTAGCCGTGCGCAGCACCAGGGCGCAGCCCTTAGTCACGCCAGCGTCGGGGCACACTGGCCTGTGAAGCCTGGCGGTCGAGGGCTTCCAGTTCAGTACGAAAGTAGCGCAGAGTGCGGCCGGTAGACCTCGAGCGCTCTCGCCAGCGCGCGGTCGAGCTTGATCCAGCCGTCGCCCGGAGAGCGGAAGCTGCGAAACGTGAAGTGCTGCGAGCAGCGGCCTCCGCGGCGGATCGAAGTCTGTAGCGCCGCCGCCGTGCGCGGTCCGACGCCGCCGCCGGCGACGAGCGTGGAGAAGGCGTAGCCGCGCTGGAAGTCGCGCACGGCGCTCGTCGTCTGGTCGCCGGCCACTCCGTCGATGCGGATCGGCCAGCCGAGCAGCCGTAACGCACGCTGCAGCTCGAGCGTCGAAGATCTCGTTCGGTGACGCGAGGGTGGCACCGGCGCCATCACACTACAATCAGGTGTGTTAGAGCCGCGCCGAACGCTGCGATGATGCCGCGCATGCACGGCCGTGCGTCGGGATCGAAAGCCCGCCCGCCCCGCCCACTGCTCGTGCTCGCGCTCGTCGGGCTGGCCGCGCTTGTGCTCGCCGTCGCGATGCTCGCGCTCTACGCCGAGCGCGTGCTGTTCGACTCGCAGCGCTTCGCCGACCGCGTCGAGACCGCGCTTGCCGAGCCGGCCGTCGCGCGCGAGGTCGGCGGCACGCTGACCGACGAGATCGTCGCCGCGAGACCGGACCTGATCGCGGTCGAGCCCCTGCTGCGCGGCGTCGCCGAGCAGGTCGTGCGCAGCGCGCCGTTCCGCTCGCTCGCCGGCCGGGCCGCCGACGAGGCGCACGCGATCGTCTTCGGCGGCGCGCGCGACAACGCCGTGCTGATCGTCGGCAACGGCGCGCTGCTCGTGACGCAGGCGCTTGAGGCGGCGGACCCGGCCGCGGCGAGGCAGATCCCGCCGCAGCTCAGAACCGCGCTCGTCTCGCTGGAGGAAGGAACGCTCGCGCAGGCGTTGGTCGACCTCGCGCAGCTCGCCGACGAGGTCCGCTGGCTTGGCGCGATCGCGCTCGTGCTGACGGCGCTGCTGGCCGTGCTGGCCGTCGCGCTGACGCCGCGACCCGAGCGCGATCACACGATCGCGCGGCTCGGCTGGGCGGCGGCCATCGTCGGCGTGCTGCTGATCCTCGTGGTCGAGGCGGGTCGCGCGCTGATCGGCGGGCTCGCCGACACCGCCGAGCAGGCGGACGCGCTGCGCGCGGTATGGGCGACGTTCCTCAGCGACCTCGAGGTATGGAGCTGCGCGCTCGCCGTCGCCGGGTTGGTCGTCGTCGCGGCGGCCACCTCACGCGCGGCGGAGCCGACACTGGCGCGCCGCACGCGCGCGCTGGCGGTGCGCGTCACGGCGCGGCCGAGCGGCCTGCCGCTGCGGGTGGTGCGTGCACTGATGCTCGTCGTGCTCGGCGCGCTGGTCGCGTCGCAGCCGCTGGAGGCGCTGCGGCTCGCGACGATCGCCGGCGGGCTGTTCGTCGCCGGGCTCGGGCTGGAGGAGCTGATGACGCTTGTGGATCGGCGCGCTGGCGCGTCCGCCGGCGCGAGCGCCGCTGCCGGGCCGCGGATCGGCCTGCGTCCGTTCACGGCGCTTGCCGCGGTGGCGATCGTGGGCGCGCTCGCGGTTAGTGCGATTGGCGTCAGCGCTGCGACGGACGACACGCCGCCCGAGGCCGGCTGCAACGGCGCGCCGACGCTGTGCGGCGAGCGGCTCGATGTGATCGCGATCCCTGCCACCCACAATTCGTTCTCCTCGCCGCAGGACGACTTCCTGCTGGCAAACCAGGACTCCGGCATCCTGGCGCAGCTGCGCGGCGGGATCCGCGGGCTGTTGATCGACATGCACCGCGGCGCGCGCACGCCGCGCGGCGTCTACACGGTGCTGAAAGAGGGCGGCAAGAGTCGCGCGAAGATCGAGCAGGCGATCGGGCCGGCGGCGACGAGGACGGCACTGCGACTGCGGGCGCAGATCGGCTACCAGGGCGGCGGGGACGAGCGCGTCTACCTGTGCCACGGCTTCTGCGAGCTGGGAGCAGTCGACGCGGTCGACGCGCTGACACAGATCCACGACTGGCTCGTGCTCAACCCCGGCGGCGTGCTCGTGATCTCGATCGAGGACCAGGTCGCGCCCGCGCTCGTCGCCGACGCCTTCAGACGCAGCGGCCTGCTCGACTACGTCTGGACCGGACCGGTGAGACCGGTGCCGACGCTCGGCGAGATGGTCGACCGCGACGAGCGCGTGCTCGTGTTCGGCGAGGAGGACACGCACGGGGTCGGCTGGTACCACGACCAGTTCACGTACGTGCGCGACACGCCGTACGACCTGCCGAGCGCGCAGGCGCTGCTGTCATCACAGGGCTGCATGATCGGGCGCGGCACGTCGGCGAGCCCGTTCCTGCTGATCAACCAGTTCGTCGCCGGCGATCCGCCGAGAATCGGGCCGGCGCGCACCGTCAACCAGCGGGACGCGATCGTCGCGCACGCGCGCGCGTGCAGTCGCGCGCTCGGCGGCCTGCCCGGCCTGGTCGCGGTCGACTTCTGGGAGCAGGGCGACGTCGTCGGCGCGGCGCGCGAGCTGAACGGGCTGGGCTGACGCGCTACGGCGCCCACTCGACCGACGCGGGGAAAGGCGCCAACGTCGCACCCGGCGCGAACTGCGCAGCGACGCGCTCGATCGTCTCGACCGGGCGGTGCCTGCGCTGTGGGGCGAACAGCACCCACTGGTCGCCGTCCGCCCATGGTGCGAGCAGCACCCGCCCGTCCGGCGACCAGGCGGGCGCGCCGAGTCGTCCGGGCGCGGTGAAGAGCACGCGGTGACGGAGACCCGCGGGCGAGAGCAGCGCCAGCTCGCTCCGATTGGCGACGGCGTCGCGCAGCACGACCGCGGCCTCGCCGCCGGGTGCCCAGGCTGCCGCGCGTGCGCTCGTTCCGGACGGCAGCCCGAGCGTCGCCTGACGGTCGCCGTCGCTCGTCAGGAACAGGGCCGCGCGCGCGGTGAGCACCAACAGGCTGGAGGCGTCGGGCGCCCATGCGAGGCCGCGCACGCTGGGCAGCGGGGCGCTGCGCCACAGCTGCCGGCCGGTGTCGACGTCCGTCACGCGCACGCGCCCGCGCGCGTCCGCCCACGCGAGCACGTGCCCGGCGCCGGCGGGACGCCATGCCGGCGCGACGCCGGCGCGCGTGACGGCCAGGCGGCGGTCGCTCGTCGCGTCGCCGTTGACGATCCGCAGCTGCGAGCCGGCGACATACGCGATCCGGTAGCCGTCCCCGGGCGCCCAGCGCGCCGCCCGCACCGCCGCGGGCGCGGTCAACGACCAGCGCGCGTCGCCGTCGGGCTCGAGCGCGGTCAGCTCGCTGCCCCGCCACGCGAGGACGAACAGCCCGCGCGGCGACCACGACGCGCCCGAATAGCGGCCGAGCCGGCGCTTGACGCCGTCGGGCGCGACGACCCACGCGCTGTCGCCGACCCTCACGAGCAGGCGCCCGTCGGCCGGCAGCCGGCCGAGCGTCGACGTGGGCGCCGTCGCCTCCGCTCCGACGGCGTCGCGCAGCCAGCGGGCGAGCGCATCGGTCGGCGCGCGCGTGACGGCCGTGACGGCGAGCGCCGCGAGGAGGCATGCGACGAGCGTGAAGCCGGCGCGCCGTGCGCGCGGTCGCCGCTGCCGCGGCGTCGGCGGCAGCTCGCGGTAGGCCGCCTGCACGACGCGCCAGGAGCGCTCGCGCGCTGCCGCGTCGGTCGGCGCGTTCCGCAGCGCGTTGCGCAGCTCGGGCTCGGTCATCGCTTGCCCTCCGCGTCCGACAGCGCGCCGCCGAGCGCGTCGAGCCCCCGTCGCAGGCGCGAGTTCACCGTCCCCTGCGGCAGCGCGAGCAGCGCGGCGATCTCGCGCGGCGTCAGCTCCAGCAGGTGGCGCAGCACGACGACCGCGCGCTGCGCCGGCGGCAGTAGCGCGAGCGCGTCGGCGACGTGGTCGGGCCAGGTCGCGGAGGCGTGCTCCGGACCGGCCGGCTCGGGCGCCGCCTCCGCGCCGACCTCGCGGCGCAGCTGGCGCGCCCGCGCCCAGTCGATCGCGCGGTTGGCGACGATGCGGTGCAGCCACGGTCGCAGCGGGCGGCGGCGATCGAAGCGCGGCAACGCGCGCAGCGCGGCGAGGAACGCCTCCTGCGCGATGTCCTCGGCGGCGGCGCGGTCGTGCGTGATCAGGTAGGCGGCGCGGTGCGCCGCGTCCCAGTGGCGGTCGAACAGCTCCGCCACCGCATCCTCGGAGCCGTCCTGCGCCGCCCGCACGAGCGCGGCCTCGCTGCGCCCGCGACGACGGCGCCGGTCGCGGGCCGTCGCGCCCGCGTCCGAGCGCGCGACGGCGAGCTGGTCCACGCTCGCCTCACCGCCGTCCATGCTCGTCATACGTGCGCCAGCCTCGCAGAGGTCCCGCGCGCGGTCACGGCTCCGGTTCGGCGTGCGCCGCGAGCAGCTGCATGACCGGCACGGCGAAGCGCGGCCCGACCGACCGCGTCGCGCCGCTCGGCGTCACCGTGCGCACCTGGCCGCGCGGCCCCGCCGCGTAGAGCGTGCCGCCGGGGGACCAGGCGAGCGCCGCGTACATCCCGAGTCGCACGCCCGGCACGACCCAGCGTGCGCCACGCGCGATGTCCACGAGTCCGAGCCGCGGCGCGCGCGTCGGGCCCAGCGGCGCCGCGAGGGTCGAGCCGTCGGGCGAGAAGGCTGCCCCCGTCGGCAGGAAGCGCGCGGCCGCCGGCGCGTGGACGAGGCGGCCGCGCGTGCCGTCCGCGAGCAGCAGCGTCCCGCAGCGACCGCCGCACGAGGCGAGCAGCGAGCCGTGCGTCCCGAGCAGCCAGGGGCCCGGCGTCCCGCGCGTGCGTCGTCCGGTGCGCGGATCCCATACGAATGTGCCGCTGCGCCCCTGCAGCACGAGGCCCTCCGACACGGCGCCGACGATCGGCAGCGAAGGGGCCTTGCGCCGCGCGCGCGCGATCGCGCCGCTGCGCACCGTCAGGTCCTGCATCAGCAGGTGGCCGTGGCCGCCCGGGGTGCGGCTGGCGATCCACACGTGACCGGGAACGGGCGATGGCACGAGGACGTCGGTGCGCGCGAGCCGATGCGGCCGCTCGCGCAGGGCGAGGTCGACCGACATGAGCTGGCTGCCGTGGCGACCGGGCGCGAGGTACAGGATCCGCCCATCGACGACACGCAGCGGGCCGCGGCAAAGCGTCCCGCCGGGCACACGCAGCTGCGCAACCGCCCCTGTGCGCACGTCGACGCTTGCGATCCGCTCCGGCTTCAAGAGCGCGAGCACGACGCGGTCGTGCGGGAGCGCCGCGGCTGGGCGCGCGTCCACCGCGCGGGCGGTGTCGCGGTCGTCCGCGGGCCAGGCGAGCGCGAGCGTCGCGAGCGCGCCGAGGGGGACGGACAGGCGAAGGAGCCTCATGCCCCCTATACGGCGGCAGGAGGCCCGGAGGTCCCGCGCTCTATGCGCCGGGCGGCGACGTCCACCCGGGCAGCGCCGCCAGCTCCGCGGCCGGCTCCGGCCGCCCGAGCAGATAGCCCTGCGCGAAGCCGCAGCCGCGTGCGCGCAGCCACGCGAGCTGCGCGTCGGTCTCGACGCCCTCCGCGACCACCGCCAGCTCCAACGCCTGGGCCATCGACAGCACCGCCGCGACGATCGCGGTGTCCTCGGCGGAGCTGCCGAGGCCGGCGACGAACTCGCGGTCGATCTTCAAGCCGTCCAGCGGGAAGCGCTTGAGATAGGCGAGCGACGACCAGCCGGTGCCGAAGTCGTCGAGCACGAGCCGCACGCCGATCGCCTTCAGCTGCCGCAGCGTCGCGAGCGTGCTCTGCTCCATCAGCACGTTCTCGGTGATCTCCAGTTCCAGCAGGGCCGGATCGACGCCCGTCTCCGAGAGCGCGCGCTCCAGCAGCGCCGGCACGTCCGAGTGCGACAGCTGCCGCGGCGAGAGGTTCACCGAGGCGATCCGTCCGCCCTCCCACGCAAGCGCCTGCCGGCACGCCTCCGCCAGCACCCACGCGCCGAGCGGCGCGATCAGGCCGCTGTCCTCGGCGACCGCGATGAAGGCCGCCGGCGCGAGCAGCCCGCGCTCCGGGTGCTGCCAGCGCACGAGCGCCTCCGCGCCGACGAACGCGTCGTCCTCGCCGCTCGCGGCCAGCGCCACGACCGGCTGCCAATGCAGACGCAGCTCGCGCTCCTCCAGCGCGCGGCGCAGCTCCGCCTCCGTCTGCAGCCGGGCGACGAGCGACGCCCGCATCTGCGCGTCGAACAGCTCGTAGCGGCCCTTGCCGCCGCCCTTCGCGCGGTACATCGCCGCGTCGGCGTCCCGCAGCACCTCGGTCGCGGTTGCCGTGCCGCCTCTCGCGAACACGACGCCGATGCTGACGCTCAGGTGGTGCGGGCGGCCGTCGAGCGCGAACGGCAGCGCGAACGCCTCGCCGATCCGCTCGGCGATGCGGATCGCCTCGCCTTCGGTGGCGAGCTCCTCGCACAGGATCACGAACTCGTCGCCGCCGAAGCGCGCGACGGTGTCGCCGGCGCGCAGCCCCTCGCGCAGTCGCGGCGGGAGCGCGATCAGCAGCTCGTCGCCGGCGCCGTGGCCGAGCGAGTCGTTGACGTCCTTGAAGTTGTCGACGTCGCAGAAGTACACGGCGAGGCTCGTGCCGGGCCGTCTCGCGCGCGCGAGCGCGTGCTGCAGGCGGTCGAGGAACAGCGCGCGGTTCGGCAGGCCGGTGAGCGGATCGTGCAGCGCCTGGTGCTCGAGCAGCCGCTCGGCGGCGCGCCGCTCCGTCACGTCCTGCCCGGTGCCGGTCATCCGCACGACGCGGCCATCGGCGTCGAGCTCGACGCGCCCGCGGCTGTCGATCGTGCGCACGTCGCCGTTCGGGCGGATCACGCGGTGCTCGAAGCGAAACGGCTCGGTCGTGCGCAGCGCCGTCTCGATCTCGCGCCGCAGCAGCTCGCGGTCGTCGGGATGCATCAGCGCGAGGTAGCTGTCGAACCCGATCTCGAAGCGATCGCGCTCGACGCCGACGATCCGGTACAGCTCGTCCGACCAGGCGACGCGGTCGGCGACGACGTCCCAGTCCCAGCTGCCGATCGCCGCCAGCTGCTGCGCCTCGGCGAGCGCGCGCTCGCTCTCCGCCAGCCGCGCGAGCGCGTCCTCAGCGCGCTCCCACTCAGTGCGCATCGAGGCGACGAGCAGGCCAGTGAGCGCCGCCAGCCCGACGAACACCTGTGCGCTCAGCAGGTCCATGTCGAGCGCGCCGCCGGTGAACGGCCCCTTGCCGTTGGCGGTGTAGGCGACGGCGATCGAGGAGACGACGAGCGCGGCTGTCACCGCGCCGGCCTGGCCGAAGCGCATCGCCGCGAGCACGATGAGCGGGAAGATCGGGAACGCGAGCGTGACGCCCTCGTGCAGCACGATCAGCATCACCGCGACGAGCGCTCCCGCCAGCAAGCTCGCCTCTGCGATGCGCGCACGGTCGCGCGGGCGACCGGCGCCCCACGGGCTGGGCGGGCGGGAAGACGGGTCCGCGAGCAGGAGCAGCAGCGGCGGCGCGACGAGCAGCACGCCGGTCAGGTCGCCGAGCCACCACACGCGCCAGAAGGCCCACACGTTGTCAGGGTCGGCTACGTCGGCGGCGAGCAGCGTCGCAGTCCCGATCGTGGCGTTGAGCGCCGTGCTGACGGCGGCGCCGAGGGTCGCCAGCGCGATCACGTCTCGCATGCGGCGCAGCCTCGGCGCGAGGCCCGCGCGCGCGAGCAGCGCTGCGCCGAGCACCGCGGCCAGCGCGTTGCCGGTTGCGATCCCGACCGCCGTCGGCAGCGAGCTGTCGCCCGTCGCGTTCGAGGCGATGGCGGCGAAGAAGATCGCCAGGGCGACGCGCGGGCCGAACACGATCGCGGCCGCGAGCCCGAGCCCGCTCGGCGGCCACACGGCCGAGACGATCGCATGGCCCTCGGAGAACGACAGGCCGAGCTTCGCGACGGCGAAGTAGGCGATCCCGACGAGCGCCAGCACGACGAGGTCGCTCCGGGTGCTGCGCCGGCGCATTGGAGCGCATGGTGACCCACGCGCCGGGCGGACGTCCGGCGGCTGTGGGCGGACGCCCGGCGGGTGCACGCGGGCTACGCGCCCGCGGCCAGCTGCTCGCCGAGGCGCACCGCGAGCGCGGCGATCGTCAGCGTCGGGTGCAGCGAGCCGTAGGTGGGGAAGGCGGACCCGCCGGCCACCCACAGGTTCTCGACGTCGAGGTGGCGCATGTCGCGGTCGACGACGCCGTCCGCGCCGTCGGTCGCCATGCGGCAGGTGCCGAGCAGGTGCGAGCCGGCGGGCCCCCGCGGCTCCTCCACGTGCGTCGGCTGCAGGGGCGCGAGACGCGCCTCGATCTCGCCGCGGATCGCGCGCCAGCCGTCGTGCTCGTACGCGGTGCTGTCGCCGTAGTGGACGCGGGTGAGCGGCAGTCCGAGCGCGTCCTTGCGCGGCGACAGCTCGATCCGCCGCGCGCGCTGCGGCACGTCCTCCAGCAGCACGTCGAGCGCGATCGTGCGCGCCCAGCGGCCGGCGACCTCGTCGTGCAGCCGCTTCCTGCGGCGCCCGGCGAGGAGCCCGTCGGCGAGCGGCCCGGCGAGCGCGATCCCCGGGTTGTACGGCGTCACGACGGCGCCCGAGCGCTCGCTGCGGAAGGCGCCCTCGAGCCACGCGGCCGACAGGCCGGTCGCGATCGTCGCGCCGCGGCCGACGCCGACCGGCTCGCGCGCGACGACGAGCAGCGTGCGGTGCGCGTGGTCGAACAGGTACTCGCCGGTGCCGGGACGCTCGATCCTCGAGCGCAGCAGCAGCGCCGGGTTCTCGAAGCCGCCCGCGGCCAGCACGAAGCGCGGCGCGCGCACCGTCAGCGGCGTGGCCTCCGTCCCGTTCAGCTGCAGCGCCTCGAGCACGCCCGCGCGACCGTCCGGCTCGCGCACGATCCGCGTCGCGACAGTCTGCGTGCGCAACTCCAGACGCTGGTGCTCGAACACGTCGCCGAGCGTGTTGAGGGCGGTGCCCTTCGCGTCGACCGGGCACAGGTCGCACGTCGTCGCGCCGCAGCATGCGGGACGCGTCGCGGTCGGCCGTGACAGGCGCGCCTGCGGCAGCGGCAGGTACGGGTCGAGCAGCGGCTCGAGCACGCGGTCGAGCGGGCTGAACGGGTGCGGCGGCTGGCCGGGCGCACCCGGCGCGCCCGCCACCTCCAGGGCAGCCTCGGCGCGCTCGAAGGCGGGGACCAGCTCCTCGTAGGAGACGGGCCAGTCCGCCATCACCCCGTAGCGCGAGCGCATCGCGAAGTCGCCCTCCGCGAGCCGCGGCGCGACGCCGCTCCAGCGCAGCGTCGCGCCGCCGACGCCGTAAACGTAGTTCCACGGGTAGGGCGCGTCGTCCGGCGCGACCTCGTGGTTCCAGGCCGAGCCGGACGAGCCGTCGCTCCAGCCGCCGCCGTCGGCCAGCTGGTCGGCGTGGCTCCACAGGCGCCCGCGCTCGAGCATCGCGACGCGCTTGCCCGCGGCCAGCAGCGGCTGCGCGATCAGCGCCGCGCTGACGCCCGCGCCGACGATCGCGACGTCCGCCTCGACCACGCTCATGGGCCCAGCATCCCGTTGGGGGGGCTGGCGAGGTACCGCGCGTCCCCGGTCATGTAGGCGAGTCCGGCCGGCGCCGTGTCGAGCATCGGCGCCGTGAAGCGGTTGACGAACCGCGCGCGCTGGCCGCGTGGGACGAGCAGCGCGGTCGGCCGGGCGGTCACGAGCACGAACAGCGCCGCGTACGCGCGATATCGGCTGCCGCTGCGGGCCCGCGCGCGCGCCAGCAGCGCGTCCGCGACCGCCGGCTCGGTGCCGAGCGTGCGTGCGACGTACCTCCGCAGGACCCAGCGCAGCATCGCGAGCGGCCGCTCAGTACGCCGGCGGCGTGAACGCCTCGACGAAGTCGGACGCGGCGAATCTCGCGCAGGGCGAGCCGCCGAACGTGTAGACGGTGTCTCCGAGCACGGCGGAGCCGAAGCCGTGGCGGGGGGTACGCATGTCCGCCAGCTCCGTCCAGCTGTCGCTCGCCGGATCGAAGCGCTGGACGGCGCCGGTGACCGTCTCGCCGCGGTCGTCGCCGCCGCCGATCGCGAGCAGGGCGCCGTCGTAGGGCTGCGCCTCTCCGCCGCCGGCGCGGACCGGCATGTCGGCAAGCCGCTCCCAGCTGTCGGTCGACGGGTCGTAGCGCGTGAGGTCGGGCAGCGCGTCCGTCTGGCGGTTGCGTCCGCCGACGACGTAGAAGCGGCCGCCGAGCGACACGCCGGCGATGTGCTCGCGCGCGGCCGGCAGGTCGGCGACGCGCTCCCATCTGCCCGTGCCGAAGTCGAACGCCTCGACGACGCGCAGCGGGACGCCCGCCGCCATCCCGCCCGCGACGTACAGCCGGTCGCCGACGACCGCGGCGGCGCCCGCGCCGCGCGGCGTCGGCATCGACGGCAGTCTGACCCAGCGGTCGCGGCCCGGCGTGTAGCGGTAGAAGCCGTCCTTCGGAGCGGCGCCCCACAGGAGCGTCCCGTGGCCGCCGACGGCGTAGATGCTGCCGCCGTAGGTCACGAAGCCGATGTGGCTCAGGCCCACCGGCAGTGGCGCCAGCTCGGTGAATCTGCCGGTACGCGGGTCGAAGCGCGTGAACGCTCTCAAGGGGGTGACGATGACCTCCTCCGGCACGCCCGGCACGTCGCTTCTTCTGCCGTAGGAGTTGATCGTCTTGATGCCCCCGGCGAGGTAGATCTGCCCGTCGAGCGCGACGGCGCGCGGCTCGTCGCGTCTGTCGGGCAGCGACGCGAGGGCGCGCCAGCCCGGCGAGTCCTCCGTCTGCGGCACGCAGCCGACGTCGACCAGTCCGAGGTCCTCCTTGAGCGAGCGCTCGATCCCCGTGTCGGTCAGCTGCGAGAGCGGCAGGCCGATCACGATCAGCGCCAGCAGCACGGCCGGAATGGTCCACAGGGGGATGCGGCGCTTGCGTCTCATGCCACCTCCAGGGGGCGCTCGCGCGCGGCGCGCAGCACGTCGAGGATGCGGTCGAGCTGCTGCTCCTGCGCGTAGTGCTCGTGGGCGCGCGCTCTGCCGCGTGCGCCCAGCGCCGCCCGCCGGTCGGGGTCGTCGGCGAGCGCGCGCAGCGCCGTCGCCAGCACCGCGGGATCCTCGGGCGGCACGACGACGCCCGCGTCGCCGAGCAGCTCGGGGATCGCCGCCACGTCGCTCGCGACGACCGGCAGCCCCGCCGCCATCGCCTCGATGATCGCCCACGGCGCGCCGTCGGCGCGCGTCGGCAGCACGAACACGTCGGCCTCGGCGAGCTGACGTCTGAGGCCGTCGCTGCCCGGCGTGAGTCCGCGATGGACGACGACGTCGGTCGGCACGTCGAGGTCGGCGTCGCCCGAGACGACGTGCAGCGCGAGCGGCCGCTCGACCAGCGGCAGGGCCGACAGCAGCGTCCGCAAGCCCTTGCGCCATGCGTGGTTGCCGACGAACAGGATCCGCAGCGGCGCGTCGCCCGCGGCCGGCGCGGCGCGCTCGACGCTCCAGCGCGCCACGTCGACGCCGGGGTGCACGACCGCGATCCGCTCCGACGGGAGCCCGTAGTCCTCGCGCAGCGAGCGCGCCGTCCACTCGGTCCACGCGAGCACGCGCGCCGCGCGCCGCAGCGCGCGCCGCTCGAGCGTCTCCAGCGGCAGCTCGCTCGCGATCGCCGCGCGGCTGCGCGGTCGCCAGTACTCGAGCGCCGCGAACTGGCGGCCGGTCGCGTCGACCGACAGGACGGTCGGGGTGCGCCGCATCGGCCCCGCCGCCAGCAGCGCGACGGACTGCGTGTTGACGAGCGCGACGTCAGCGCGTCCGTTCATCGCCCGCCGCGCGTGCCAGCTGTAGCGCAGCCGCCAGCGCAGCGGTTGGAGGTCGAGGTCGCCGAGCCGCGGCACCGGGCCGATCAGTCGCCACCCCAACGTGGTGTGGGGATCGTCGACCACATGCGTCTCGGTCATGACGCCCGGGCGGCGTCCGAGGCCGTCCGCGATGCGCCGCACGAACCCGCCATGCGACAGGTCCCCCTCCCCGACGAGCAGGACGTGGAGACGTGCGTCCTGCGGCTCCATCCGGCGGCACTCTAACAGTCGGTCCACCGGCCGGACGCGCAACTTCCGGCGGCCGCGGTGTTGTGTGAGGGCGTGGGCACCTCGCGGCATCGTGGGCGCGCGCTCGTCGCGCTGCTGCTGGCCTCGCTCGCGCTTGCGGCCAGCGCCACGCCGACATGCGCGCTCGAGCTCGGCATCTCCGACTCGGACGCCTCGACGCTCGCCGAGCCGCTGTGGGTCGGGCTCGGCATCGCGCGCGTACGGATCGTCGTCCCCTACGACGTCGCCACGACGAGCGGCGCGGCAGGGGTCGAGCGCCGCGAGAACCTGGAGAGATACCTCGCCGACGCGACGAGCGCCGGCGTGACGCCGCTCGTCGTGTTCGCTCCCAGCCAGGACGTGCGCGCGCCCGGCACGGGCGATCCGCTCGCGCCGAGCGCCGACGAGTTCGCGGTCGGCTTCGCCGCCTTCCGCGTCAGATATCCCGGCGTCACGACGATCGCGCCCTGGAACGAGCCGAACAACCGCGACACGGACAGCTACGCGCTCGGCAGCCAGCCGCAGCTGGCGGCGCAGTACTGGCTGCGCGCGAAGCAGGTCTGTCCGAGCGCGTGCACGCTCGTCGCCGGCGACTTCGCGGGGATCCCCGGCGACGACGCCTACGTCGACGCCTACCAGGCCGAGCTGGCGGCGCACAGGGCAGTGCCGGACGTGTGGGCGTTCCACGCCCACACGGACGCGAACCGCTTCCAGGTCGTCGGCGCCAGCGACGCGCCCGTCACGCGCTACTACCTCAGCAAGCTGCAGGGACCGTGGGCCGGGTCGCGCATCTGGATCGACGAGGTCGGCGCGCGCTACCGCGACGCCAGCGGCTTGATCTGGGGCGACGCCTCGCAGCGCGACGCGGCCGGACTGGTGCTGGGGCTCGCGACGCTCGACCCTCGCATCGACGCGATCTACTACTACAACTACGCGAATCGCTGCGCGACGCCGTCCGGCTGCGCGGTGCAAGACCGCGGGCTCGTCTCGCCGGCGCCGCTCAGCGGCGAGCCGCCCGACTACGACGCCGCGGGACGCGCTCGGCCCGCCTACCACGTGATCGCGGCGCGCGGTCCGGCGATCGCGCCGGTCGTCGCGCTGCCGCCGGCCGTGACGATCGACGCGCCGGCGCAGGGCGCCGCCTTGCGCACGCGCACGCCGAGCTTCGCGGGGCGGGCGGCCGCGACCGTCAACACGACGCCCACGGTCGTGCTGAGACTGTTCCCGGGCTTCGGCGAGACGGAGAGCAGCGCGCCCGCGCAGACGCTCAGCGCGCCCGTCGGCGGCAACGCATGGTCGGCGACGGCGGCGCCGCTCGCCGACGGCATCTACACCGCGCGCGCGACGCAGGCCGGAAACCCGGGCATCACCGGCATCAGCGAGGACGTCGTCTTCACGATCGACACGGTCGCGCCG
Source organism: uncultured Actinomycetes bacterium (assembly GCA_963770165.1). Taxonomy (GTDB): domain Bacteria; phylum Actinomycetota; class Thermoleophilia; order Solirubrobacterales; family Solirubrobacteraceae; genus Conexibacter. The sequence continues at coordinate 229,462 of CAVYOK010000001.1, read as the reverse complement.
ACGACCGCGATCGTCGACGGCCCGGGCGCCGTCAGCGGCGCGCGCACGCAGCAGATCGCGTTCGCCGCCTCCGAGCCGGGCGTCACGTACACGTGCGCGCTCGACGGGCGCAGATCGCAGCCGTGCACGTCGCCGGTCGCGATGTCGCGCCTGCGGCTCAGGACGCATTCGTTCGCTGTGCGGGCGCGCGACGCCGCGGGGAATCCGCAGCTCACGCCGACGCGGATCCGCTGGCGGGTCGTCTCGCTCGTGCGCGCGCTTGCGCCGCGGCTGGCCGGAATCGGGCCGCTGCTGTCCGGTGGGCTGCCGGTGTCGGCGGCGTGCGAGGACCGCTGTCGCGTGACCGCGCGGCTGGATCTTGTCCCGCCCACCCTCGCGGGTCCGCTTGCGCGCGTCGAGGTCAGACGCCCGCGCGCCGGCCGCTTCGCGCTGCGGCTGCGCCCGCGCGGCGCGCCGGCCGCCGCGCTCGCCGCTCGCTCGAGCGCGCGCGCGACGCTGACGCTCGCACTGCGCGCTCGTGGTGCCGGCGAAGCGATCGTCGTCAGACGCACGGTGACGCTCGTGCGCGCCGGCGCGCTGCGCGCGCTCGGCCGCCGTGGCCTGCCGGTGACGCTCGCCTGCTCCAGCGCCTGCGGCGCGCCCGGCGTCAGCCGCGGGCGCGCCGGGGGCAGCGATCTGCGCATCCCCCGCTCGCGCGGCGCGAAGGTGCGCGTCCACGCCGCCGTCGGCGGCCCCGGCACTGACCCGCGCACGCTTGCGCTGCGGCTCACGCTGCCGCGCTGAGCGCGGTCAGCCGGTCAGTCGAACAGCTCCTCGAGGAAGTTTCTGCGGCGCTTCTTGTCGTGCTTGCCACGGGAGTCGTAGCTGCCGTGGCCACCGTGGTGCTCCTCGTGCCGCGGGGCGGCTGGCTGCTGCTGATAGAAGGAGCCCTCTGCGTCCACGAGCCGCTCGAGCTCGCCACGGTCGAGGAAGAGGCCGCGGCAGTCGCCGCACTGGTCGATATGGACGCCGTTGCGCTCGTATGTGCGCATCTCGCCCTGGCATTTGGGACAGGTCATGCGCGGCAGGCTAGCGGGCCGGCCGCCCGAAGCGATCGCGGCCGCTCTCTGACCGCGACGGGTATCACCATCTCAGTCTGTCGCCTCGCACCATCGACCGAAGGAGCCACCGTGCCCACGATCTCCAAGCTCGACTTCGTCGGCGTTCCCTCGCGCGACGGCGAGCGCTCGCGCAGGTTCTACGGCGAGACGCTCGGCCTGAGACCCGATGCCAACTCGCAGTACGAGTTCTGGGTGGGTGACACGTGCCTCGGCATCTGGGAGCCGGAGCGCTTCGGCATGCCGTTCAGCCCGCAGAAGAACGGCCACCTCGCGCTGCACGTCGACGACGTCGGCGCCGCGCGCGACGAGTTGGAGGCAGCGGGCATCGAGTTCATGGGCGAAACGCTCGACACCGGCGTCTGCCACATGGCGTTCTTCACCGATCCCGACGGCAACGACCTGATGCTCCACCACCGCTACGCGCCGGTCGGCTGAGGAGGAGAAACCCGCCGACCGGCGCGCGGCGCGTGCGTGCGGCGCCGCCGCCTCAGCGCCGCACGACGACCGTCCCGCTCATGCCGTCGTGCAGGTAGCAGAAGTACGCATAGCGCCCTGCGCGCGAGAACCGCACCGTGAAGGAGCCGCGGCGCTTGTTGCCGGAGTCGCCGAAGGCCGGGCTTGCGACGTTGTGCTTGCGGCCGCGGCTTCTCCACACCCATCTGACCGTGTCGCCGCGCGCGATCGTCACCGCCTTCGGCGCGAAGATGTCGTTGCGCACCGCGACGGTGACCGTGCGCGCGGCGGCGGTCGCGGGCATGAGGCACAGGAGGCACAGGACCAGCGAAGCGAGCTGCTTGGCGTTACGGATCATGCGTCGCAGGCTTCCACGCGCGCCGGTGCGCCCGCAACGGGGCGATCACCCCGAACTCGACCCTGAAGCGGTAGCGTCGGCTCGACCCCGACTCCAGGAGGCGACCATGTACGCACGCGTGGCGAAGTGGGAGGGCGGCTCGGCGGAGGCGATCCGCGAGTCGATCGCGCAGATCCAGCGCGACTCGCAGTCCGGCCCGCCGGAGGGCGTTCCCTCGACCGGCTTCACGTTCCTCGCCGACACCGACGATGGCCGGGTGCTGGCGATCGCGCTGTTCGAGACGATCGACGACCTGCGTCAGGGCGACGCGACGCTCAACGAGATGAGCCCGCCGTCCGACATGGGCAGGCGCGTCTCGGTCGAGACGTACGAGGTGGCGGCCGACATCCGCCTCTGAGCCGGCGCGGTCCCGTCCGCGGCGGGCGCCGCTGCGAGCGGCCGACCTGCGACCGGACGCTCGTGGCGGCGGCCCTCCAGCACGACCGCCCCGGCGAAGTGGGTCGAGAACAGCGGCCGGTCGAGGCGCGGCACGAACCACACGGTCGGGCGCTCGACGAGGTCGAGTCCCAGCGGTGCCATCGCGGCGCCCAAGTGGTCGTAGGACCCGTCGAGCACGCCGCCGGAGCGCAGCAGCCCGAACGACTTCCACAGCGCGATCAGTCCGATCAGCGGTGCGCCGACCAGGATCGGCACGAACGTGTCGAACAGGTAGATCGGCACGACGCTCGTGAAGATCAGCGGCGTGATGATCCAGCCGAGGCGCAGGCTGGAGCGGACCGTGCCCCACACGGCCTGTCGCGCCGCGACCGCCGCCGGCGTGATCGGCGCGACCGCCAGCGCGACCCACAGCTCGGGCTCGCTCAGCGTCGTCGGGTCGGAGATCTGGTCGGCCGGCGGTGCGTCCGGCACGCTCGCCGCCGCCGCGCGGTCGACGTCGCGCGCCTGCAGCGCGAACAGGATCAGCACGTACAGCCCGATCACGCCGAAGATCAGCCCGAACGCCAGCTTCGGTCTCCCCTGACCTGAGCCCATCGTCGTCGCGATCACGACCGCGACCGCTGCGACCACGATCACGCCGACGATGCCGAACGTCCCCGATCGCCGGAAGGCGCCCATCGCGGCGCGCAGCATATGCCGCCCGTCAGACTGCGATCGATGCCCGATGTGACGAACGTCTGCGCCGGCCCGTTCGGCGTCTTCTACGACTTCTACATCGAGCGCCCGCGGCTCGCGCAGCTGATCGGGCGCACCGCGTGGGGCGTCGACATCGCGCCGCTCTATCGCAGCATGGCCGCGATCGCGCAGCTGCCCGACGGGGCGACCGTGCTCGACGTCCCGTGTGGCGGCGGCGTGGCGTTGCGGGCGCTGCGCGCGGGCCAGCGCGTGCGCTGGATCGCGGTCGACGTCGAGCCGAAGATGCTCGCCCGCTGCGAGCGCCGGGCGCTCGAGCACGGCTTGGCGGACGGCACGCTCGAGCTGGTGGAGGCGGACATGCGTGCGCTGCCGCTCCCCGACGCGACCGCCGACGTTTGCCTCGCCTACAGCGGCCTGCACATGGTCGAGGAGCCGCAGGCGGCCGTCGCCGAGCTGGTCCGCTGCCTCAAGCCCGGCGGCGAGCTGCGCGGCGCGACGTTCGTCGCGGAGGGCAGCCGCCGCCAGCGGCTGCTGCTCGGACACGGCGTGCGCACCGGCCAGAACGGCCCGCTGATCGCCGCCGCCGAGCTGCGCCGCATGCTCGGCGACGCCGGGATCGCCGACGTGGAGATCGCGCCCGAGCGCGGCCTCGCGCTGTTCCGCGGGTGGCGCGCCGGCTGAGCCGACCCGCCGCCCTCAGCGCAGTGCCGGCGCGACCTGCTCGCCCAGCAACGCGACGAGGTCGAGGTCGTCGTGCAGCAGGTGCTGGAGCATCACGCGCTCGACGCCGGCGTCCGCGAGCGCGCGCAGCTGCGCGATCGCTTCTGCCGGCGTCCCCACGATCAAGCTCGGCGGCAGCGCGGCGACGTAGGCGGCGGGATCGCCGCCGGGCAGCTCCTCTCCGCGGAGCGCCGCGAGCCGGCGGGCGCGCGTGTGCAGCTCGTCGCGGTCGGCGCCGACCAGCACGCCGGTCATCAGCGAGAACGGGATCGGCTCGCGCCCCTCGCGCGCGCAGGCCGCCGCGACGCGCGCACGGCGCTCGCGGCACTCGTCCGGCGTCGCGAAGACGGTGTTGTACTCGTCCGCCCAACGGGCCGCGAGCGCGGCGCCGCGCGGGCCGGCGCTGCCGCCGACGATCAGCGGCGGCCGCGGCCGCTGCAGCGGCTTCGGCCGCGGATCGGCCTGCTCGAGCTGGAAGTGCGTGCCCGCGAAGTCGAACGGTTCGTCCCGCCACGAGCGGCTGACGATCTCCAGCTGCTCCGCGAGCGCGTCCATCCGCGCACGCGTCGGCGGGAACGGGAAGCCGAGCCGCGTGTGCTCGGGCTCGTGCCAGCCGGCGCCGATCCCCAGCTCGACGCGTCCGCCCGAGATGTGGTCGACCGTCACGACCGACTTCGCGAGCACCGACGGGTGGCGGAACGTCGCTGGCGAGACGAGCGTCCCGAGCCGCAGCGTGCGCGTGACGGCGGCGAGGCCGGCGAGCGTCGTCCAGGCGTCGAGCGAGCTGCGCTCGAAGCGCCCGTCGACCGACAGGTAATGATCGGAGCGGAACAGACCGTCGAGACCATGGCGCTCGGCCGCCTGCGCGAGCGCGACCCACTGCTCCCAGGAGACGCTCTCCTGGCCCTCGATCATCAGGCAGACGCGCACGCGTGCCTCACCCGAACCAGCGTGCGCGCCGGTCGGAGCCGAAGCGCTCCTTCTCGGCGCGCAGCTCCGCGGACGGGACGCCGAACATGCCGGTGGGTCTGGGCCCAGAACGGAAGTCGACCGTCACCGCGCCGATGCGCTCGTCGCCGAACTCGATGTAGCAGGTGCCGATCCCGTCGTAGGGAGCGGGCGGCGGGTCCCCGCGCAGCTGCGCGAGGATCTGTCGCGCGGCGACGCGTGCGGCGCCCTCGGCGAACACGCCGGCCTTCGGCACGCCCGCGGTCGCGACGTCGCCGACCGCGTAGACGCCGGGGTAGCGGGTCGCGAGCGTGTCCGGGTCGACCGGGATGTAGCCGTCCTCCGTCATGCCGCTCGCGATCACGACGTCGGGCGCGCAGTGCTTCGGCACGCCGAGGAACAGGTCGTAGGCCAGCTCGGCGCCGTCGTCGAGCTGCGCGACCTTGCGCGCGGCGTCGAGCGCGGCGACGCGGCGGCCGGTGATCAGCTCGATGTCGCGCTCGGCGAACGCCTCCACGAGCGCGGCCGACGTCTCCGGCGAGGGTGGCACCGGCGAGTTGAGCGGGATCGCGAACGAGATGCGGCAGGCGTCGCGCACGCCGCGTCTCGTCAGCTCGTCGTGCAGCAGCAGCGCGCACTCGCTTGGCGCGGGCGGGCACTTGAAGGGCGCGCCGCAGACGCCGATCAGCGCGTGCCCCTCCGAGAAGGACCGCAAGGTGGGCGCGAGTCGCTGCGCGCCCGCGACCGAGTAGAACTCAGTCACCTCTGACAGGCCGGGCGTCGCGTCGTAGTCGTAGTCGGCGCCCAGCGCGACGACGAGCACGTCGGCCTCGTGGACGCCGGCGTCGGTGGTGACGCGGCGCGCCTCCGGGTCGATCGCGGTGACCGTCTCGCGCAGCAGCCGCACGCCCGGCTTGACGACGTCGCGGTACGGGAGCCGCACGGCGTCGAGCGTGGTGCGGCCGAACAGCACGTCGAGCTTCGAGAAGCCGAACACGAACGCGTCGCCCTCGTCGATCAGCGTCACGTTCGCCGCGGCGCCCAGCTCCTCCGACAGGATCGTGCTCAGCTCGAGGCCGCCGAAGCCGGCGCCCAGCACGACGACGCGCGCGTCCATGCGCGCGAGCCTACCCGACCGGGATCGGCTCCGCCCGCGCGAGCGCGTCGCGCGGGCGGAGGTTGGCCGATCTGCTACCGCGGGTCGTCGACCAGGAGCTCGACGTTGCGGTCCTGTTCTGCGCCGATCGCGCCGAGCGTCGCCTGCGGGTCGTTGAACGAGAGCGTCCGGCTGATCGCGGAGAGCTGGTCGGCCGTGAAGCCGCCCGCGCTGCCGGCCGCCGGCACTTCGTACGTCGCCGCATGGTCGAGCAGGGTGCCGAACAGCGAGAGCGTCCCGTCGGCGTTGTCCATGATCTCGATCAGGCGGCTCTGCTGCGGCCAGTCGACCTCGGAGGCCGTGTTGACCTCCCACCAGTTCCCGCCGGCCGGGCAGCCGCCCGCAGCGGCGCACTCCATCACTCTGTTCTCGTGCGTGTGGCCGGTCACGTACGCGACGACGTTGTCGTGCGTGTTGAACAGGTTCTGCACGTCGGCGCCGAGGCGGATCGGCGTCGAGGTGCGCGGGTCGCGGTCGCAGCCGGGCCTGGTGTCATGGCCGTGGCTGTCGTTCCTCGTGCACGCCCCCGCCGACTCGTCGGACAGGTTCGCGGTCAGCGAGCGGATCGGATGATGGCCGAAGACGACGACCACCTTCCTGGCCGTTTCCGCGGCGGTGATCTCGTTCGTCAGCCATCTGAACTGCGGGTCGTCGAGGTTCCCGTCGGCGGATACGGCGAGCAGGCCGCCCTCGGAGACCGTGTCGAGCGCGATGAAGCGCACGCCCGGCTTCGGGTCCCACGCGTAGTAGGAGGCGGCGCCGCTCGACGCGGTGTTCTCCGCCGCGCTGACGAGGCCGAAGCCGTGGCCGTCGGCCTGCGAGCCCGCCCTGTAGACGGCCTTCAGCTGCGCATGGTCGACGTGTCTGCGGTTCGCGTCAGGCCGGACGAAGAACGTCAGCGATTCTATGAGCGAGCCGAATTCGAGGCTGGGGATGACCGGCTTTATGCACCCGAGCGCGATCCCCTCTATGGTCGAGTTCGACGCCTGGTTGCCCTGCACGAGCCCGTCGTGGTTGCCGTTGGCGACGTACGACGGGACCGACGTGCCGCCCCTTCTCAGGCCCGTCGGCGTGAAGGACAGCTGCGCGCGGTTCATCAGGCCGGTATATCTCGGCCATTCGGCGTACCTCCCCCTCGGCTGGTTCGGGTCGTAGAAGGTCGACGTGTCGACGGTCTGGTCGCCGAAGTCCTGCACGCCGCTGTATATGGGCTCGGCCGGTGCGCCGAAGAAGTCCCTGAGCGTCAGCGCCGCGTCCGATATCACGCTGCACTCGTTGTAGTTGGTCCTCACGCCGCTGTTCGGGCTGAGCGACGTGCCGCCCTCGAGCAGCTGCCGCACCCACACGGTCTCGTTGTACTGCTGGTTGTCGGCGTTGTCGCCGGTCGTGAGCGCGAAGTCCATGCTCGCCCTGGTGCCGCCGCCCTGTGCGACCGGGCTCGCGCTCGTGAACCTGTTGACCTGCCTGATCGCAGCGTCGATCGAGAACGGGTCGAGCGCCTCCTGCGGGCGCCAGGCGCCCGAGGCGAGCGAGTCGGCGGCCTCGACGCGCGCCGGCGACTCCTCGTCCGCGAGCTGGAAGTCGCTCAGCTGGGCGAAGTACGTCAGCGACCTTCGGCGCGTTTCGCGCCCCGCCTGTGCCTGCCCGGGCAGCACTTCGCGCGTCACGCGCGCCCAGCCGGCACCCTGCTGCACTCTCAAGAACCTCGGCCTCGCCGGGTCGAGCGGCGCGCCTGCGACGACTGACCGTTCGACCGTTGTGAAGCCGTCCGGCGAGGCCGCGGGCGCCGCTGCCGGCACTGCCGCGATCGCCGAGGCTGTGAGCGCCGCCGCGACCAGCGCGGCGCGCCTTGCACTCCTGGTGGTGCGCATGTTCCCTCTCCCCCGAGGTGTCAGCCGCGCGTGGGCGGCCGCTTCCCGATCCATCGGTGGACCGAGTTTCACTGTGACGCTAGCTGCCAGCTTGTCACAAAGTCAAGCGGCCTCGCGGGCCGAGCTACGCGCTACGGCATCCGTCACGCGAAATACGGCAATCTCGCGCATGCGACGCCGCGATCCCGGGCGTACGGTCGCTTCACCGCAATCGACCGCGTGGAGTCACCGAACGGCTCCCGCGAAAGGAGCACCACCATGCAGCTCTATGGCATCCTCCGCCGCAACGGCTGGGCCACTCCGCAGGACCTCCAGGTCGCCGGCGAGCGCTCCGCGCAGGTGGGCGACGAGCCCGGCTCGGGCGTCCGCTGGATCCGCAGCTACGTGATCGCCGAGGAGAGCGGCGAGGTCGGCACCTTCTGCGTCTACGAGGGCGAGAGCGCCGAGGCGATCCGCGCGCACGCCGAGAAGGCCGAGCTGCCGTGCGACGAGATCGTCACGATCGCCGACACGGTCGTGGTCCGTCCCGATCCGGTGGCCTCGGCCAGCTGAGCGGTCACGGACCTAGACTGACCCCAGCATGGGGACGAGGACCCCGCTGGTCGGTCGAGAGGACGAGCGCGCTCGGCTCGCGCAGGCGGTCGAGCGCGCGCGCGACGGGCACGGCGGGCTGCTGCTGCTGAGCGGCGAGGCCGGCGTCGGCAAGAGCCGGCTCGCCGCCGACGCGCTCGCCGCGCCCCGGACGATCGCGCTGAACGGCGCGGCAAGCAGCGGATCGACCGCGCCCTACGGGCCGATCGTCGCCGCGCTGCGCTCGCGCCTGCGCGAGCAGCCGCACGCGCTCGACGGCTGCGAGCCGCTGCGCGAGCATCTCGCGCTGCTGCTGCCCGAGCTGGGAGATCCCGCCGTTGCGAGCGATCGCGCGACGATCTTCGAGGCCGTTCGCTGTGCCTTCGCGCACCTCGCGACCGAGGAGCCGGCGATCGTCGTGCTCGACGACCTGCACTGGTCCGACGAGGCGAGCATCGAGCTGCTCGCGGCGCTCGCCGCGCCGCTGCGCGCGATGCCCGTGCTCGTGATCGCCGCCTACCGCTCCGACGGGCTCCCACGCGACCATCGGCTGCGCTGGCTGCGCAACGAGCTGCGGCGGGGCGGCCTGCTGGTGGAGCTCGCGCTCGAGCCGCTCGATCGCGACCAGACCGCCGCGCTGCTCGATGCGCTGCTGCGCGCGCCGGCGTCGCCCGCGCTCGTGCGCGCGGTCTACGAGCGGACGCTCGGCTCGCCCTTCTTCGTCGAGGAGCTGGTGGGCGCGTTGCAGGTCACCGGCGCGCTGCAGAGCGGTCGCCGTGGGCTCGAGCTCGCCGATCGCGACGAGGTGCCGGTCCCGGACACGGTCCGTGAGGCGGTCGTGATCGCCGCCTCCGAGCTGTCGTCGGACGCGCGCGAGGCGGCCGCGGCGGCCGCGGTCGCCGGCCTCTCGTTCGAGCTGCCGCTCGTGGCCGAGCTCGCGAGCGAGGCTGGGCTGGCAGAGCTGCTGGAGACGGAGATGGTCGCGGAGGAGCGCGACAGCGGGCGCGCTGCCTTCCGTCACGCCCTCACGCGCGAGGCGCTGTACGCGGAGGTGCCGTGGATGCGCCGGCGCGCACTCCACCGCCGGCTCGCGCAGGCGCTCGAGGCGAGCGGCGCGCCCAGCTCGGAGCTCGCCGCGCACTGGCTCGGCGCCGCCGATCGCGCACGGGCGCGCGACGCGCTCGTGCGAGCGGTCGCCGAGTCGGAGGCGCTGCACGCCTACCGCGACGCCACCCGCGCGGGGCGCGAGGCGCTGGAGCTGTGCCTGGAGGACGAGCACGACGCGCTGCGCGTGGAGCTGCTGGAGCGCTACGCGCGCTGCGCCGAGCTGGCCGGCGAGCTGGGCGAGGCGGCGAAGGCATGGCGGGAGCTGACGGCGATCCGCGACGCGCAGGATGACGGCCTCGGCGTCGGGAACGCGCAGCGGCGGTTGGCCGCGGTCTGCGATCTGAACGGCGAGCGCGACGCCGCGTTCGCCGCGCACCGCTTCGCCGCCGAGGCGTTCGCGGCCGCCGGCCGGCGCGTGGACGCCGCGACCGAGCGGTTGGCGATGGCCGACCACCATCGCAAGGGCGCCCGTTACGCCGAGGCGATCGAGCTGGCGCAGGCAGCCGAGCGCGATGCCGCGGCGGCGGAGCGGGTCGACCTCCGCGCGCGTGCGCTCGGCCTGCTTGGCGTCGTGCAGGCGAAGGGCGGCGACTACGCGACCGGGCTGGCGACGGTTCGTCGCGGGCTCGCGCTCGCATTCGAGCACGACCTCACGCCGATCGCCGCCGAGCTCTACCAGCGGCTCAGCCTCGTGCTGTACGACGCGGCCGACTACCGCCAGGCGGAGGAGGCGCTCGACACGGCGCTCGGGCTGTGCCGCACCGGCGCCGACGCCGGCACGGAGGTCGCCTGCGTCACATGCCTCGTCTACGTGCTGCGAGAGCGCGGCGAGTGGGCGCGCGCGTGCGCGCTCGGCAGAGAGCTGATCGACGCCGACACGGCGGTGTGGGTCGCCGAGGGGCTCGTCGGCGCGGTCCACGCGTTCCAGGGCAAGCTCAGTTCCGCCCGGCGGCTGCTGAGCGCCTCGCGCGCGGTCTCGTCCGCGGTCGGCCACTACAACATGTACATGGACTCCACCACCGCGCTGGCGTACGTCGCCGCGGCGGAGGGGCTCGACGACGAGGCGGCAACGCACTGCCGTGCGCTGCTCGCCCGCTGGGAGGAGAGCGAGGACCACCACTACGCGGTGTGGGGGATCCGCTGGGCCGCCGCGTGGTTCGCCGCGCGCGGCGACCGCGGCGGCGCGCATGCGTGCGCGGAGGCGCTGGCGCGGATGGCGGCGGACGCCGGCCATGCCGACGCGCTCGCGGCGCTCGCGCAGGCGATCGGCGAGCTGGCGCTGCTCGACGGCGACGAGGCGGCCGCGGCCGAGCACCTCGCGCGCGCGGTCGAGCTGCACCGCACGCTCGCGGTTCCGTTCGAGCGCGCGCAGATCGAGCTGCGCGCCGGCGTCGTGCTGGCGGCCGCGGGCCTGCGCGAGGAGGCGCTCGAGCGCCTGTGCGACGCCTACCGCACGGCGAGCAAGCTCGGCGCGCGGCCGTTGGCGGCCGCGGCGGCGCAGGAGGTCGCGGCGCTCGGCGAGTCGGTCGCGCAGCGGCTCGGTTCGCGTGCCGCGACGCGCGCCGACGGCGTCCAGCTCACGCGTCGCGAGCTGGAGGTGCTGCGGCACGTCGCGGTCGGCCGCACGAACCGCGAGATCGCGCAGGAGCTGTTCCTCAGCCCTCGCACGGTCGACATGCACGTGCGCAACCTGCTCGGCAAGCTCGACGCTCGCTCGCGCGTCGAGGCGAGCCACCGCGCCGGGGAGCTGGGGCTGCTCGCGTAGCGGCTCGCGCCCGCTACCGCGCGACGTGCTCCGCGCCGCTCGCGGTCGCGGTCATCAGCTCCGCGGCCGCGGCGGCGTCGAGCCCCTCGCGGTCGAGGCGGTCCCACGTCCAGAAGCCAAGCGCGAGCGCGACGAGCGCACGCGCGTCCGCTTGCTTGAAGTCCGCGGCGAGGCGCGTTGCGAGCGCGGCGAGCAGCTGGTCGCTCGACCGCGCCATCCACGCGTCGAGCTCCGGGACGGTCGCGCGCTCGCCATGGACCCGCCGCTGCATCGGCGCGTTGTCGCGGTACCAGCCGTAGAGCGCGGTGAGGACCGCGCGCAGCCGCTCCGCCGGATCCTCGTGCGCGAACGCGGGCTCCAGGTCGGGGAAGGGGTGCTCCTCGAGCCAGTGAGCGCTGCAGGCCGGCAGCAGCGTCTCCAGGTCGGGGAAGTGGTTGTAGACCGTGAGCCGCTGCACGCCCGCGCGGCGCGCGATGTCGGCGACCGTCGTCCTGCCGACGCCGACCTCCTCGTGCAGCGCGGCGGCCGCGGCCGCGATCCGGGCGCGCGTCGCCTGCTGTGCCTCCGCGCGCGCCTTGAGCTCGTAGCGGCGCTTCTGATTTTGGGTTGACATGGTGTTCATCGATGTTACAGTGCCGTCAATCGCTATACACCTAGTTCATCGAAAGGTGGTCCAGCATGCAGACCCATCCCACGCCGAAGATCGTCGGCCCGCGCGACGGCAAGGCCGGCAGCCTCGGCTCGATCGGCGTCCGCTTCATCGTGGACACGGAGGAGACGCACGCCGGCGGCTTCTCGCTCGTCGAGCACCCGATGCCGCCGCGCGCGCTCGCCGCGCCGCTGCACCGCCACAGTCGCGAGGACGAGTACTCGTTCGTGCTGGAGGGGCGGATGGGGGCGCTGCTCGGCGAGGAGGTCGTCTACGCCGAGGTCGGCGACCTGGTCCACAAGCCGCGCAACCAGTGGCACACGTTCTGGAACGCCGGCGACGAGCCGTGCCGGATCCTGGAGGTCATCGCCCCCGGTGGCTTCGAGAAGTTCTTCGACGAGCTCGTCGACGCCGGCGCCGCCGGCCCGCCGGAGCCGGAGTGGCTCGCCGCCCTCGGCGCCCGCTACGGCCTGGAGCTCGACTTCGACTCGATCCCCGTTCTGTGCGAGCGTTTCGGAGTGACGTTCGGCGCCCCGTGAGCGCCCACGCGCGCGAGAGACGAGGAGGAGGCACCGGTGGGTGACGTCATCTACTCGATGGGCATGTCGCTCGACGGCTACATCGAGGACTCGAACGGCAGCATCGCGTTCTCGGCACCTGACGACGAGGTGCACCGGCTGGCGAACGAGCAGGCGCAGGAGGCGGCCGCGTTCTTGTACGGGCGGCGTCTGTACGAGGTGATGGAGGGCTACTGGCCGGCGGCCGCACAACGCCGGGACGTGCCTCCGATCGAGGCGGAGTTCGCCCAAGCCTACGTGCAGACGCCGCGGATCGTGTTCTCGGACACGCTCGCGAGCGTGTCCGAGGGCTGCCGGCTCGTTCGCAGGAGCGACGCTGTCGTGGAGGTGAGACGCCTGAAGCAGGAGACTCGGGGTCATCTCGACCTCGGCGGCGCCAGCCTTGCCGCCTCGCTGATCGACCTCATCGACGAGTTCCGGATCTGGGTCAATCCGGTGGCGGTCGGTGGCGGCAAGCCGTTCTTCCCCGTCGGGCGAGACCAGCTCCACCTCCGGTTGGCTGAGCATCGCGCGTTCGCCTCGGGCACCCTGTATCTGCGGTACCGGCGGGCGGAGTGACGCCAAGCGGACCTACGTCAGCGCCCCACGCCCATGGTCGCCGCAGAGCCCTCGCGCGCAGCTCGATCGCGTCGAGGTCTGCAGCGGTGAGCGGGGGTTTGGCGGCTCGTCGCTATGCTCGCGCTTCGAGGGCGTCAACCGAAAGGGGTCCCTTGCCCCACGTACGTACGTCCGAACCGCCCGGCGTCACCGTGTCGCATGGCGTGACATCGCTCGCAAAGCGCGAAGCGAGCACGACGCAGGTTTCCGCGGAGGAGGGCGTCCTGCTGCGTCGCACCGCCGATGGGAAGGGTGACGCAGTCCTGGCTACGCGCCGGTTCGCAGCCGGCGACACCGTGATGGTCGGCTTTCTGATCGGTCCGCTGACGGACAACGACTCGCACGCTACGCAGGTCGGTTCCGACCGCTGATAGCTGTAACGACAGAAGCACCGCACGTGTGGGGGCTTCCTTCCAGTGGATGCGGAAGCCGTGTTGGCGATGTCAGCCTTGCCGCGAGCCATGGCCGCGTCATCCGTCTGCTGGCAGCAGCGTGAAGCTCGCGATCACGAGTGGTCTTCGGCCTACCCGAGCCGTGGCACGGTGTACCCGTTCTGCGCCAGTGCCGATGAACCGTATGTGAGACTGTCGGTATGGGAGGTACCTCGGGCGCGAGCACGACGTTCGGCGTCGTCGCGCTGCTCGACGCCTATGCGCGGCTGCTGGCGAACGGCGCTGACCGCGGAACGCGCCTGCGTGGCCGGCTCGGCCTCGCGGTCGGCGCGGACCGCGCGCTCGCGATTCATGTGCGCAGCGCGCTCGACCTGCTCGACCGGCGCTACCGTTTGCGGGAGGGCCTGGGATCGCTTCCCCCCGAGGAGCAGGCGGACGCCGAGCGTGTGCGCTCCTTCGCGCTGGCGCTGCCGGCACCGCGACCGCTGCGCATGGTCCTGGTCGTGGTCGCGATCCTCGTCGTCACGCAGCTGCTGACGCTCCCGCTCTCCTGGATCGTGCTGCTGCTCGCGCCGTCGGGACAGGGCTCGGCGCAGCTGACCGGGGTCTTCTCGGAGATCGCGAACCTCGACCCCTCGGGGATCGACGACGCGCTCGCCCTGCTGCTGAGGACGAACGTGAGCGCGACCTCGCTGCTCCTGCTCGTCATCTGCGTCGCGGCCTTCCTGGTGCTGCGGCCGCGGGCCGCGGGGGACGCCGTCGCGCAGCGCCTCCTGCGCGAGCAGGTGTCCGGACGCGAGCGTGCGACGTTCGCCCGGCTGGGGCTCGAGCCGCCGGCCGAGCCGCGCTTGGGCTTCGCCGTCTCCGCCCTTCCCGCGATCGCGGGCCTGCTGCTGGCGGTCTTCTGCCTGCAGATGGTCGTCGAGGGCCAGCTCGCATGGGTCTCGTGGCGCTCGGCCAGCGCAGGGGTGGACGGCGGCTCGATCAAGTTCGTGCCTTCGACCGGCATGTCCCCCGTCGCGCTCGGGACGGCGATCCTCGGCGCCGCACGGCTGGGCTGGCTGGCGGTCGTGCTGCGGCACCGGAGCGACGGCATCCGGCGGTCGCTCGGAGCGTTCGCACAGGCGGGCAGCCGGACATCACAGGCGGAGGAGCGTTCGTCGCGCCGCGGGCGCCTGCTCACCCAGCTCGCCGTGACGACCGCCGCCGCTCTCTGCATCGGCGCCGTCGTTTCGGTGGTCGCCTCGCTCGACCGCCGCCCGCCCGGCATGGAGGTCTCATTCGATGCCGACCGCATCTCCGAGCAGCGGCTTGGGGTCTCGCTCGACTGCGACGAGACGTGCGAGGTCGTCGACGTCTGGCTGTCGGGACTGCACCGCGAGGGTGAGCGCTCCTGGCTTACGACGCTTGGGGCGCCCGTTGCAATCACCTCCGAGGACGCGTCGGACGAACGCTTCAGGACTGTCTATAGCCTCTCGCACGAGCAGCAACGAGCGTTGATGCGACATGTGCGCGGCGTCGCCATCGGCGTCGAAGCCGTCGACCGCGACGGGAACCAGACGACGATGTGCATGCCGGTCCGGTTCGACGATCGCGCGTGCCCCGACAACGCGAAGCTGGATCGCGCGTGGTGACCGGAGCGCAGGTAAGAGACGCGCTTCCAGTAGCCGGTGATTGGGATGGGAACGACACGGTGAACTTCGGTTTGCACCAGCACTGAGAAGTTCTCGCGATCTGGCTCGGCCACCAGGAGTCGACGCAGCAACGCTTGCGCTCGGCCATGCCGCTGGCTCTCCCAGTGGCCAGGTCGAAGTCCTCGCCCGGGCGGACCACGCCCGCGAGCACCCGAGGGACGAGGTCCCGCCCGAACCCGCGCAGCGCGCCCTCGTCCAGCCGTCGCGTCGGCTCGTCGATCACGCCGCGTCAGTCGTCCGAGGGCGCTCCCACATGACCTCCCGGACGTCGATCCACTCGTACAGCGGCTCGCCGCCCGGGCCGGGCTCGGAGGAGACATAGGCCGCGAGCTCGACCGCGCGCTCGTGCGTGGTCGAGCAGCACGACGAGCTCGTCTTCCGTAAACGACTGCGTCATCGGGGGGCACACCCTCGCAGCCGCGTCGATGTGCCACAAGCCGACACGGCAGCGGTCACCGCCAAGCGTGCGTCTAGGCTTCACGGGAAGCGTAGAACCGGAGGACGAGATGGCGGAGAGCCCGACGCTGTTCGTTTGTCACGGCGATGATGGCGGCCCGCGGATTCATCCGTGTCGCCGAGTGCAGGAGGCGCTCCGTGCCGCGGGCATCGAGTACGACAAGGTGATCGCGGGCCACGGCAGTCCGATCCCCTTCCTGCGCAAGGGCTCGCGTGACGCTCTGCGCGATGCGACCGGCGCGACGAAGCTGCCGGCGCTCAAGCTGTCCGATGGGACGGTCATCACCCATTCTCGCGCGATCCTCTCCTGGATCGCTCAGCAGAAGTGACCAACGTATGGCCCGGCGTTCAGACGATCTCACGCTCGAGCTGAAGCGCATCGTTCCGGCGGCTCCGTCTGTCGTGTTCACGGCCTTCAGCGATGCGCTCGAGCTGGCGGAGTGGTGGGGACCGAGAGGCTTCACAACCCCGAGCATCGAGTTCGAGCCGCGCGTCGGGGAGAGCTATCGGATCGAGATGCAGCCGCCAGAGGGCGATCATTTCTTTCTGACCGGCGTGTTCCTCGAAGTCGCTGCGCCTGTCCGTCTCGCCTACACATTCGTCTGGGAAGAGCCCGATCCGGATGACGTCGAGAATTCGGTCGGTCTGTCGTTCCGGGATCGCGGCGAATCGACGGAGGTCCTCTTGATGCAGGGCCCGTTCAAGACCCCGGAGCGCCGGACACTGCACTGCGACGGTTGGACGGACTCGTTGGCCAGGCTCGAGCGGCTCATCTCCGCGCAGGCATAGCGAGACCCGCGGCAAGCGGTCGGTCTGCTCGCTTTGCGGACCGTCCGCGACGTGCTCGGTCACGCTGAGCTGCGCACTACCAACCGCTACCTGCACAGCAAGGTCGACGCGGCATCGTGGCGGTGAATGCCGCGTTCGGTGTTGTCGATGTAGCGGCCGAGGAAGCGGCGGCCTAGGGAGACACCCCCGATGCGCTCTGTGCGATCGCGGTCCAGGCAACTGCGACGCTCGCCGATGGACCTCACTTACGGTTTGCGGGCCGTCATGGCCAGAGGTCGCGGCAGGCAGCCCGCAGAATCCGATGTCAACCTCGATCGTTCCAAACACGCCAGGGGCAGAGAAGCGGCTCGGCCAGACAATCGCCGCTTATGAGGCGGCGTTCGGACGGCTCCTGCGTTCCGATACCCGCTCGACGATGCAGCAGCTGTCACGGTTGCTCGCTGACGACGAGCCGATTCTGACCTTCTGCCAAGCCGCCCGGAAGGACTCGGTGCGCGGCCCTGTGCTCCTCGTGCTCACTTCGTCCCGGTTGGTCGTGATCGACGTGCGGGCTGGCAACGTCGTGGAGCGCCACCCACTCGCGCAGATTCGCCTGCGCGAGTGGAGAAAGAATTTGCTGTCCGGATCCCGAATGACGCTCACAACGCCTGACGGCGAGCGCATATTCCGCCAGCCGCTTCCCGCCGATGAGGGCCTTCGCATCGCGATCGCGCTTGGATTCCCCGACCCCTGGAAGCGGGACCTCCTTGGCGACCTGCCTGCCGATCCTGGGTGTCCTCCGATTGCCTACCTGGGGAATCTCACCTTGTTCCCTGATCGCCTTGTCGACCATGAGCTGCGTCATCTGCCATTCAATGGACCGGTGGAGGCCACGGCTGACACCGCCGGCAATATCGCCGTGACGCGGGGTCGTAACTTGGCGGCCAAGGCTGGCGGCACGATGGTTTTCGGTCCACTTGGGCTCTTCCTGGCCGGAAACGCCAAGGAGAGAGCTACAGATAGTCGTGAGCTGTATCTCCTCGTCGAGGGTCCAGGTTGGGCTTACACGCACCAGTTCGCCCCCGACCTGGGAAGAGCGGTACGCGATTTTGCTGCGACGATCAACATCACGGCGCGAAGCTATTGGCAAGGTCAGGACGTTGCGAAGGCACGTGCCGACCCCGGCACGGCGAGCGAAGGGGTCGAGGAGCTGGTGCAGCTAGCTGAGTTGCACCGAGCAGGGACACTGACTGATGCGGAGTTCGCGGCGGCCAAGGCCAAGCTCCTCGGCCTTTGACCGGCCCCGACGTGCGACAGCCTGTCCTACAAGCCGAACACGTCCTCTAAGACCGCACGACCCGCGGGTCCCATCTCCGGCGGCCCGCCGTCGTCTTCGCAGCAGGGCGGCTTGTCTGCGCGACGCCGGCCAGCTCTCGGCAGGCCAGGAAATGCCTCAGCCAGCTGCGCATGTGGATTGCTCTTGTCGGTGTGCTCCGCCACCGAGATGATCACGACGGTCTCGGCATCGGGGAACCCAAGGTGCATGCGCCATTGTCCGTAGAAGTAGCGGCAGCACAACGGGTAGCTCTCGCCGTCCTCGCCGAGCAGTCGGTAGCCGCCGGCGGCGCAGCCGCGCCCGCGTAGCTCCTCCACAGCGGAGTCGTAGCGCCGCTGCGCTTGCCGGTCGAGCCGCTCGACCGCGCGTCCGGCCGAGCGCGTGCGCAGGACGTTCACTGGCGCAGCTTAGGCGGGCTCAAGCTCGCCGCGAGCAAGCTCCTCCAGCCCCTTGCGGACCGGCTCGCTTCGACGGTCGCTTGCATCGTGCAGGTAGTCGATGAGCGTGGCCAGCCACTCGCGGTCCTGGCCTCGCTCGCGCAGCTCGGCCAATCCCCGATGCACCCGCCGCGCGCTATCGCGGTCGATCTGCAGTGGCTTGCTGTCGGGCTTGCGCTCGAGCACCCCCCGCTGGACCCACGCGCGCACTGTTGGGGCAGAGACGCCGAGGTACTGCGCGGTCGCTTCAACGCTGAGGCCAGTGCCCCGCGCGACGTCTGCCTCCAACCGGGCGACGGCCTCGGAGATGTCCTCCACAGCTTGCAGCACGTCTGGTTCGGGCCTTTTGGCGCCGCGGGGTGTGGCCAGCTCGCTGAGTCGCTCGCGCACGTCATCGAGGCCGACAAGAACCTCCGCTGCTGCTCGCTGCTCACGCGTTGCCATACGCACACGGTATCACCGCCATTTCCGAAAACAAGGCAAAAACCAAAGCCGATCCGCGAACCCTCCGCCCTGCCTGTCCCCCGGCGTCTACTCCGCGCGCACCCCCAAACTGTGACCGCAAAAGCAGCGCAGACTAGATGCACGGTTGCAATGTGTGACACCGACCTAAGCGGCGGCCACCCACCGTTTCAGCGCGCCGGTTATTGCTGTTCGTAGCGCAGCGACTCGTAGTCGCCGATGAGCTTGGAGAGCGGTACCTCGAGTCCGCGTGTGAGCTTGAGCATGATGCGGAAGGTCGGGTTAATCTCGCCGCGCTCGATCGCTCCGACGTAGTTGCGGTGCAGACCGGCACGTTCGTCGACTTCGAGTTCTGCAGGAACGAGCATCTCTTGACAGAACGCCCGCGCCGAGCGGCGACTGCGCCTGCCCTTTCCGGCGGCGCCTGCCTTTGCCACACTTCCCGGCAGGATGCGCGAGCTTGCGACATTGCGGATGGACACCGGGCGAGAGGTCCGCGTCGAGGTCGTCCGCGAGGACGCCGAGCACGACGAGATCGTCGTGCGCCGCACGGCTGAGCGCGGTTCGACTCCGACGCGCAACCTGATCGCGGTCATCGACGCGCATCTGCCCACGGCGGCGCGCCATCCGGCTGGGACGACCGATCGTCTGCTCGCAGCCGATCGGGACCGCCCCTACTGATGGCCGGCGTCTACGTCGACACTTCTGCGCTTGGCCGGCTCCTGCTCGCCGAGCCTGAGGCCGAAGCGATCCGCGGCATGCTGGCCGAGCACGACGCGTGGTGGTCAAGCGAGCTGCTTGTCGTGGAGCTCCGCCGGCTCGCAGCGCGCGAAGGTCTCCAGTCGGAAGCCGAGGAGTATCTCGACGCGTTCCATCTGGTGGCGATCGACTCTGCCTCGCTGCAGCGCGCATCGCGTCTCGAACCGACGGTCGTGCGGTCGCTCGACGCGATCCATCTCGAAGCCGCCGTGCAGCTGCGCGAGGGCGGACAGGTCAATGGCGTAGTGACGTACGACCAGCAGCTCAGTGCTGGGTGTGCGCATCACGACCTCGTCGTGCATGCCAGCGCCTGATTGACCGCGCGTCCGAGGCCGTAGAGCCGAGATACCGCTGACTCCCAACCACGCCCGAACGGGCGTCGCTTCACTCCGGCGCGTCGCGGAGTGCTGCTACCGCTGCGTCAAGGGCGGCGGCGACCCGTGACCCGCGGCGGCTGAGCCCGAGTTCGCGCATCATCTCGCGCTGCAGCTCGTCGCTGGTGCGCAGCAGGCCGTCAGTCTCGATCCAGGCGGCCAATGCGACGAGGTCTTCGTGGCGCCAGTCGGTGATCGCAGGGCCTCCCGAGCGGAAGTCCGGCTTCGAAGGGCGGATGCGCGGCTCGAAGCGAGCACGGGCGTTGGCGCCTTCGCCGTTCGGGCGGGATGCGGCGGGTTCGGCCTCAGGGGTTGCGGCTTCTGCTTCCGTGCGTGGTAGGCGTGTCGCGCCGAGGCACTCGGCGACTTGGTCCAGAAGGCGTGTCGCGGCGGCGTCCGGATCGCGGTACCAGTCTTGACTCCACGTTGGCAGGTGCTGCCAGCCCAGCCGCTCGAGTTGCTCGGGACGCAGTCGATCGCGATCGCGGACGGACGGTCGCGCGGCGTAGCCGGGTCCGTCGATCTCGATGGCAATCGTGGGAACGCCGACTTCGGGGTCGATGACTGCGATGTCGAGGCGGTCCGCCGAGGTGCCTGGCGTGACGAGGACCTCATGGCCTGCGCCGGCCAGCGCCCGTTCGATCCGCCGATGGAGCACCGTGCTCTCACCCACGGACGACTTCTCGTCTGCGACACCACCAGCGGCCGCGTATTCGAGGAACGCACGGAGGAGCAGTACGCCAGTTCTGCTCGACCGCTTGGGGTCGATGTCGTCGGCTGAGAAGGAGGAGACGACGGTCATCCGGCGCTTTGCGCGAGAGACGGCGACGTTGAGCCGGCGCTCGCCGCCGGCCTTGTTGAGCGGTCCGAAGTTGTGAGGCAACCCCCCGTCGGGGTTCTTGCCGTAGCCGACCGCGAGGATGATCGCGTCGCGCTCGTCGCCCTGAACCCGCTCCAGGTTCTTGACGAAGAAGCGCTCCTCGCGCTCCTCGTCGAAGAACGGCCCGAGGTGCGGATGATCATCGAGGGCCGAGAGCAGCCCGGCTTCGATCGCATCTGCATGCCGGATGCCGAGCGCGATGACGCCGAGGGTCTCGTGCGGCCGGTTCGTTGCGTGCTCGAGCACCAGCTGCACGACGCGGCGGACCTCCGCGTTCGGGCTCACCCGCGACTCGTCCTCGCCAACGGGCTCGTCCACGAAGACGTGACTCAGCACGTCGTCTGCAACCGCTCCCGGGAAGGTTGTGAGCGAGCCGTCGTAGATCTCTCGGTTGGAGAATCCGATGAGGCGCTCGTCGCGGCTGCGGTAGTGCCAGCGGAGCATCTCGATCTCAAGCAGCGGGATCAGCACCTCGAGCAGCGACTCGTAGTCGCCGATCTCGGAGGTTTCCTCATCCTCGGCGCCCGTATCCTCGGCCCCAGTCGCGGCGGCGTCGAAGAAGGCCGTCGGCGGGAGCTGGCGCTCGTCGCCCGCCACGACCATCTGGCGGCCGCGGATCATCGAGCTGAGCGCGTCAACCGGTCGAACCTGGCTCGCCTCGTCGAACACCACGATGTCGAAGTAGGGACGATCGGACGGGATCAGCTGCGAGACCATCAGGGGGCTCATCACCCAGCACGGACGCAGTGCCGTCACCACGTCCGGCGCGCGGAGGAACAACTCGCGGACCGGGAGGTGACCGCGCTTGCGGGTCGCCTGGCTGCGGACCAGTTGCGCCTGCTCGGGGAAGTCGTCCTGGGCGCGGATTGCGGCTTCCGCGGCGGCGCGCCGAACGCGCTGCGCGGAGGTGGCGACGTGGCGGTGCTCGAGCTCCCGGTACGACGCCAAGGTCTCTTCATGGCGCTCGCCGCGAAAGGCTGCCAGGGAGACCGACTCGCTGGGTCGCATCATCAACTCGTCTGCGAGCGACAGCCACCAAAGCCGTCGCAGCTCGTTTGTGGCATCCCCGAGCAGGTCCTGGCGACCCTCGAGCTCATTCAAGAACGTCGCGAGCCCGGCCGCTGTCAGCTCGGCGCGTGCGCGGTCGATCTCCGGGAGTACGACCAACGTCGACATCTCGGCCTGCATCGCGCTGGTCTCGCGGCGCAACTCGGCGAACGTCGCGTCGAGCAGCGCCCGCGAGGTCGTCGCCGAGAGTCGCGTCAGCGCAGACCGCAACGAGACGGTCGCCTCGCTCAACACGGCGAGCTCGCTCGGCGCTGACGGCGCGGATCTCGCGGCAGCGTGCTCATTCCATGCCGCTTGCACTTCGGCGGCGCCGGAGAGGGCAGAGAAGATCTGGGCGGGAGTGCTGTCCGCGCGATCGTTGAGATGCTCGAGCACCACGCGGCGAGCAGCGCGGAACCGCGACGACCCGAGCGAGGCGGCGAGTCGCGGCAGCGCGCCTCTTGAAAGAGGGTGCAACGCCTGGACGATCGTATGGAGGTCGGTGTCGAAGATGCCGGCGTCGAAAGACTCGGCACAGGTTGCGGCGCCGCTCCAGAGTTCGATGAGTCGCTCCCCCTCCGCGAGCGTCGCCGGAGCCGGGAACCCGGTCGCCTCCGCGGCGTCGCGCAGGGCGTGCTCCATCGTCGTCAGCAGCGGTCCAGCGATCGCTTCCGTGTCGTCCTTGATTTGCGCGACTGCTTCGGTCGTCTGCACGTCGGCCTCGGCCCAAGGCGAGGCGCGATGGCGCAGCGAGAGGCCGTCGAGCGAAATCAGGTCGCGGAGTCGATCGGACAGCTCCTCGAGACGCGGCGCGGTGACCCCTTGGAGATCAGCTCCGCGGAGGCGGGCCGTGACCTCGGGGCGACCACGGTCCAACACCTCCATCTGCGCTCGATAGATCGAGACGCCCCATGGGGCATGTGCGCGGTGAAGTTCCTGGGCGTGTGCTTTGAGCGTGTCGCGGAGCCGGACGAGCTGGCCGTGATCGCCTTGAGCGTCACTGTCGCCGACGGTGCGGGCCGCCTCGAGCGATGCGCCGAGCTGGCCTGCGAGCCATTTGCGCGACTCGGCGCCTTCATGGAGGTCCAGAACGAGGTGCTCCACACCGGTTGCCCTGAGCCGCTTCGTCACGGCCTCAATCGCCGCGCGCTTCTCGGCGACGAAGAGCACGCGCTTGCCAGCGGCAATCGCGCCGCAGATGAGATTCGCGATCGTCTGGCTCTTGCCGGTGCCCGGCGGTCCCTTCAACACGAGATCCTCGCCGGCCAGCGCGCGTCCGATCGCCACGCTCTGACTCGAGTCGGAGTCGAGCACGTTGAACTCCGCTCCAGGGTCGATCGCATCCACCGTTGGGATCGCGTGAGCCGTCGCTGCACGGCGTGCGAGGACGGCATCGCGTGCCTCGGCATGCCCGGCGAGCGCGGAGGCGAGGTCGTGAGACGCGATCGTATGAACGGCCGACTCGAGATCGCGAACCATCGGCAGCTTCGCGTACCAGAAGTTCCCCAGGACGAACCGATCCGCGATCGCCCATCCGGGGACGCCTGCGCACTTCTCGCTGAGCCAGTCGAATGCGAGTCGCAGCTCCTCCGGAGTGTCGATCGCGCCATCCATGTCGTTATGCCCGAGCAACTCCTCCTCGTCGATCTCGCGGCGAAACTGGATCCGCAGCAGGTGCAGCAGCGTCGGGTTGATCTCCAGTTCGCCGAGCGTCGAAAGCTCGAAGTCCTGTTGGCTTGCCCCGCGCGCGCGGATCTCGATCGGCACCAGCAGCACAGGCGCCGCGGGCGGCCGGGTTGCGCGGTCGCTCTTCCACGTAGCGAGCCCGCACGCCAGGTACAGCGTGCGGATACCGCGCTCCTCCTCGTAGGCGCGCGCCGTCCGCGTGATCGCGCGAGCGCGTCGGATTGCGTCCTCGAACGGCGTGAGCTGCGCGGCCGCGTTCGTGCGTGGCAGCGAACGAGGGACCAACCTTGAGAGCGCGACGCGCTTACCGACTACGAGCTCCATGAGCGCGTCGCGGCTCGCCTCGTCGAAGCTCAGCGTGCCGGTCCGAAGGTCGCGCAGGTACAAGAGCCGGTTACGTGCCGTGAGGTCGATCAGGTCGGTCTTCCACCGCTCGACGGCTCGCTCGACGGTCTCACGACGTGCGGCGAGCGTCTCCTCGCTGACGCCGAGTGCCTGTGCCGCCTCTGATGCGGTGCGCGGAGCCGACGCCGTCAGCTTGCCGGTGCTCGACGAGACTGGAGCATCGTCGCTGAGCAACAGCCTGTCGTCGAGATCCGCTTCCTCCTGAACGATCACAACGTTGAGCATCTGCAGCTTCAGATAGAGGGCAACGCCGAAGCCCAGCTCGGAGTCGCTCCCGTTGATTTCCGCGATGGCTGTGACCTCGCCGTGCTTGGCGGCCAGCTCGGAGATCGGCGCGGCGAGCAGCGCCGACAAGTGCCGCGGGATGTAGCCGACGTGCTCGCCGGCGATCACGATCTTGACCGCGTTGCGGTCGTACGCGTTCGTCGGCTCGGGAACCAGCGTCGCGACATGTCGCCGCACGGGCTCTTGGCCTTGGTCGGCGCGAGTTGCACGCCGCAGCGCGTCTCGGCGGTAGCTCTCCCCGACGACGTCGATCCGGTCGTCGCCACTGACGTCGATCGCCATGCGGCCGGAGTCATATCACCGGGCGAAGAACGAAGCGCCGGCTGCTAACGCATACGCCACGCTCGAATAGGGTCGATACTCCGGAACAGGATGCGATGAGACGGCCGTCGTCCCACAGCGACCAGGAGTCTGGCGACCGCGTCGCGCTGATGCCGACGTGCCTGCCCGCAGCCGAGCGAGGCGGACCGCTGGTCGCTGCGGTGGGCGAGTCCAACTACCAGATGCCGCTCATCGAGATCTGCGGGCGCGACGAACGGGAGGCTGTCCTCTTCGAATGCGAAGCCCTCCTCGTTCCCGAGTTCGACAACCCGCACGACGAGAACGCGATCCACGTAGAGATCGACGGCCGCACCGTCGCCTACCTCGCTCGTGACGCCGCGATCGCCTACCGGCCTGTAATCGTGGCGCTCCTGGAGGCGGGGTTCGCCGCTGCGTGCCGAGCCCTGATTGTGGGACGCGACGGGCACGACCCTGAAACCCAGACGCTCAACCTCGGTGTGTGCCTCGATATCGCCGAGGCCGACGCCTGTCGCGAGAGGCTGTTTGGCACCCGACAGCGCACGTAGTGCTGCCTAGTAAACTAGGCAGCATGACCTCTTCGGATGAGCTGAAACCGGCGCCAGCGCTCTGGCCGACGTACGTCCCGGCGGGAGAGGACCCGGCTGCGCGGGCCGCGCTGATGAGTGAGCTGCGCGAACTCAGCCTCGATGTTCAACTTGCCTATGACGCTCGAGACGAACGGTTGCTTGCACTGGCATGCAGCCAGACTTTGAGCCGAAGAGACATGGCGATCGCGACGGGGCTGGTGAAGAGTCGCGTGGATCAGATCATCACTGCGCGCGCACGAGCGCACCAAACGCGCCTCCACGCTGCGGCAGCTGAACGCGTGGCGCGGCATCTGCCATCCGCTCGCTGAGCTGTCAGCCGAGGGCGCCGGCGATTGGGAGCGCTTCCGTGTTCTGTCGGCGGAAGGTGGTCCTATGGCGCAACCCTGGCGCTCGACATCCCGCCCGCCCCCAGCAGCGGGTCTGGGACCGGACCGGGCGAGTCACGCCTCCCGTCCGCTCGCGGACGCGCCAGGCCCGTGGTCGAGGTTTCGTTCCTAGACATCGGGGAGCAGGCCCAGAGCAGCCGTCAGTTAGTCGCGTGCAGCATGAGCGGCCGCCGGCGGAGGGTCGAAGCGGAAGAGGATCATCATGCCTGCCACCTGCGCGCCCGCTCGCCGCACACGCGTCGAGCACGGCGTCTATCTGCAGCCCAACGGGAACTACGCGGTCTGCTTCATGGCTGCCGGAAAGCCCCGCTTTCGTACCGTCGGCTGCGACCTGGAAGCGGCACGCACGGAGCGCCTGGTGCTCGTTGCAGCCGCACGGCGGGGCGCGGTTCCCGCCTGTCCACGATTGCGCTTCAGCACGGTCGTCGAGCGCTGGCTCGCGCGCTTTGAGGCCATGGTCGCCGCCGGCGAGCGTCGCGAGCGCACGCTGGAGGCGCATCGCTACCACCTCGAGCGTCACCTGCTGCCCGCCTTCCCGCGCCGCACGGTCGCGTCGATCACGGTGCAGGACGTCGCGGATCTGCTCGTGAAGTTGCGAGCGGCGGGTCACGCGCCCAAGACGGTCGCGAGTGCCTTGGCGACCTTGCGCGGCGTGCTGCGCTTTGCGCTGCGCCACGACTGGATCGTCGTCGACCCGGTCAGCAAGCTCGAGGCCGACGAGCGTCCTCGGCTGTCACGCCGCCGCCAGCGGGTGCTTGGCCGCGACGAGATCGCGCGGCTGCTCGCCTGCAGCCCAGACCGCTACCGCCTGCTGATCGCCACGGTGCTCTACACCGGCTTGCGGATCTCCGAGGCGCTCGGCCTGGTGTGGGATGACGTCGATCTCGAAGGGGGCGCGATCCACGTGCGTGCGCAACTCTCCCGCTCGCACCGTGACAGACCGGCTTGCCGAGTTGAGCCGAAGACTGCGGCTGCGGTGCGTGAGGTCCCGCTTGTGGCGCAGCTGGCACGGCTGCTGGCGACCCATCGAGCAACGTCGACATTCTCGGGCGGTGGAGACTGGGTCTTCGCGACCGGTCTCGGCACGCCGCTCGGACAGCGCAACGTGATGGCCCGTGGGCTGACTCCGGCGGCCGCCCGGGGTGGGCTCAACGACGGCACATGGCCGCGGCTGCGCTTCCACGACCTGCGCCACACGTTCGCGAGCCATCTGATCGTCGACCTGGAGCGCGACGTGACGCTGGTGAGCCGGCTGATGGGTCACGCGCGCGTGACGATCACGCTCGACGTCTACACGCACCTGTTCGACGAGGCCCGCCATCGCCGCGAGCTGCGCGCCTGCATGGCCGCGAGCCCGTTCGCGGCGCTGCTCGAAGATGAGGTGCACCGCGCGGTCGGCACGGTCACGCCGCTGATGCGTTGAGGGTCTCATCCTCCAACGCGCTCGCGATCTCGACTGTCGCCGGCGCTTGTGCAAACAAACGTTCGCGTATCGCGGTGCTCGAGGAGGAGCCGGGCGAGCTGCGGCACGAGCGGGATCTCGCGCACCGACGCCCTGGTCTTGGGTGGCACGCGCCGGCCGGGCTCACCACGACGGGGCACCGAGAGCTGCGCCCGCACGCGGATCACCCCGGCCTGAAAGTCGATGTCGCCCCAGATCAGGCCAAGCGCCTCCGAGATCCGCATGCCGCTGAACAGCACGGTCGCGACGATCAGCCGGTGGCTGGGCAGGCAGGCGTCGAGCAGCGCGGCGATCTGCTCGCGGCCGAGCGCGCGCTGTGCGCGCGGCAGGGGTCGCGGGCGCTCGTGGCGTTCCAGGCGCGCGGCAGGGTCCGCGGGGATCCAGCCCTGTCGGCGGGCGTAGCGCAGGATCGAGCGCAGCGTCGCTAGCGCGCTCGCGCGCGTCTTCTCCGAGCAGCCTTGGCCATGGAGTGCGGTCAGCCAGGCGACGATGTCCTCGACTGTGAGCGAGCTGATGCGGCGCTGGCCGAGCAGCGGCAGGATGTGGCGGTCGAGGTGGTAGCGGTGCGCGTCGAGCGTGCGCTGGCGGCGCTCGCCGGCGGCGACCATCCCGACAAAGCGCTCGAGCCAACGCCCGGCGACCGTGTCGAGCCGGGTGCGTGGAGAGAGCGGTAGCTCACGTCGACGAGCCGCCTCCGCAAGATCGCGTCGTGCAGCGCGGGCGGCATCGAGGTCGGTCCCGATCGTGCGGAAGCAGACGCGACCGGCCTGCACGACGCAGACGGCGTAGCGGCCGTTGGGCTGGATGTAGATCCCGCGCTCGACCCGCACGCGGCGGGTCGCTGGAGCGGCTCGCGGGAGGGGAGTGGCGCGCGCGCTAGCGGAAAGCGCCACGGCCCTGTGCTCGCGCGAGCATCAGGCGCGAAGGGCAGGCCGATCTGGACCGGCGAGCAGAAGCTCCAGCAGACTTGACCGCAGCTTGACTACGCCCCGAAGGCCGCTCCTGGCGTAGTCCTTGCGATACGTAGAAACCTGGAATTTCCAGGCCTTTCTGCGATGGAGAGAACTTGGCGTCGCGCAAACCATTGTGCCTTGGAGGCGCCCGCGCTCAGATGCACAGGTACGGCGGACATCCCTCAAAGGCGATCGGCGACGACGTTGTATGCCTCGGAGTCGCGCCGTCGTCCCAGGGCAAGTACCTCCACGACGTCACCGCGCACGATGTAGACGAGGCGGTTTTCGCCCTCGACTCGGATCGAGCGGCAACCGCGAAGCGTTCCTCGGAGGGGCTTCCCCCGTTCGGGGTTGCGCTCTAGCGAGCGTAGTGCTTCCTGAAGCTTGGCCCGCGGAACGAGCTTGAGCTCGTCCAGCGCCTCAAGACGGACAACAACCCGTGCGACGGCGCTTATCCCTCATCGAAGGTCCGCATCACGACGTCAGCCGACAGCGTCTGGCCGGGCGTCTCCAGCCGCTCGGATACACGACGATAGAGATCGAGCTGTTCGTCGACGGGTGGCGCGATTTGGGTGGCCGAAGGCGGGACCGGCTGGGCCGAGGCGAAGAGAAGGCTTTCGCGCCCGACGCTAAGCGTCGCTGTGGGTACCGAGTTCGCAACAAATGACATTTGGGCCGTCCTAGTTGGAAGAAAGCCACTGGTCCAAGTATCGGCCGACATTCCCGTTCATGTAATGCCGGACCTCATCGGCCTTGCCCTGGACAGCATCGACAGTAGTTGGCCCCGGAAACTGGGCGTCTAGATCGAGGAACAGGCTTCGCATCTGATCCGAGACGAGTGGCTCGACCGTGAGCGTGTACGTGCCGTTCGGATGTGTTGCCACCACCTTGAAACCGGCGAAGATGTCGCCCCCGGGAGGACGCAGCTCGTCCATGTTGGCGCCTGGCTCTGACAGGACGTGGTTCAGAATGAACCCCTTCGCATCGTTGTTCGGCACGGAAGCGTGACACACGAGCTTGATCCCCAGGTTGAAAACCTGTGTCAATCCGAGATGTCGGGCAACGGCTTTGAGGAGCTGCTGAAGCTCCTCCGCTGTCTTCTCGGGCGTCAGCTTGATCGCGTCGCGGACCTGAATGAGTGGGTGCTGGATCGTCATCCCCGTATCCAGGGTGGGTCCAAGGAACTGCGCAGCTGCGCCATCTGGCGCCAGTTGCAGCTGCGCGTATCGGCCTGGGGCGACTTCGCTCCAGATCTTGTTGATCTGCTCCGTCGTAACCGGCTGCTGCCCCGGGAAGGCGGGAGGCGCAAACAGGCCAACGACGAGGGCGCGCGGAACCAGCTCCATGGGCCGGACGATACTAGGACCAAGGAGTTGCCGGCCCTATTACGCCGGCGCCAGGTCGCCGGGTCGCCTCTGCGACGCTCGACTTGAGATCTTCACGCCGGTCTGGTCTGGTCGTCGACCGACCATGAACAAGTTGGCCCGGGCGGCGCTAGAGACGCCCCCGGGCCTGGCACCGAAGAGGTGATCTTCGATGCGGGAATACCGTATCCGTGTGGTGCGGCGGTCGTCTATCGCGGCCGTCGAGATCGTGCGTGGGGAGCGGGCGCGTCTCGTCCGGTGTGAGCAATGAGCGCGGTTGCTGCGCCGAGGGCGCGTAAGCAGTCGCCGGCGCATGTCG
The DNA here is from genome assembly GCA_963770165.1 of uncultured Actinomycetes bacterium. Classification (GTDB taxonomy): domain Bacteria; phylum Actinomycetota; class Thermoleophilia; order Solirubrobacterales; family Solirubrobacteraceae; genus Conexibacter. The sequence goes on along the minus strand of CAVYOK010000001.1, from coordinate 200,101 downwards.
CGCTCGGTCGTGCGGTGCGTGAGTTGCGCGCGCGGCGGGGGTTGAGTCAGGAGGAGCTTGGGTTCTGTTCGGGGCTGCATCGCAACTATGTGGGCGCGATTGAGCGTGGTGAGATCAACCCGACGTTCCGCATCCTGATCGCGCTCTCGCGCGGCCTGCGGGAGCCGTTATCCGAGTTGCTGGTCGTGTTCGAGCGCCAGTTCGTGGCGCTGCCGTCGCGGGATGGCGAGGAAGCGCTGACACGGGGCTGACACGCGGTCGGCGAGTGCGGTGGTCGTGTACCGCTGGCGCGGCGAAAACGACCTCTCTGTTGTGCAGGCGACATGCGCCGGTCGTCATCACACATGGAGAGACATCTTGGAATCAGAAAGCCGAAGATGGTGCGGATGAGCGCAGGGCAGGAGCGCGAGGCGGCGCGCCTGCTCGCGCTCGTCCTGCGCCACAAGACAGACGAACGGAGGGGCCTCCGATCTCCCCTCCGTTCTGGGGGCGCTATGGATGGCGCTTTGTGCAGCGCCACGCGGCCGGCGCGGGCACGGCGGGATCGCCGTCGTGGCAGGAGATCGGGGGATCTGGCGAAGTCCGACATAGGTGGGAGACAGTGAGTTCTTCCACCCGCTCACGCGGATCGGGCGGCCGGCGGCGCGTGAGCACCCGGGGGGTGTTGAACCTCGCGAGCCATCTGACCGAGCGGGATCTGGAGATCCTGGTCGAGCTGTTCGAGCACCGCATTCTCACGACGGACCAGCTCACGCTGTTGTTCTTCTCCTCGACTCGTCGTGCGCAGGATCGGCTGCTGTTCCTGCATCACAACGGGCTGGTGGATCGCTTCTATCCACCGCGCCCGTTCCGGCACGGGAAGCCGTACGCGCACTGGCTGCTCGACGAGGCCGGCGCGCTGCTTGTCGCCGCACGCCTCGACGTCGAACGCAGAAAGCTCGGCTGGGAGCGTCGCGACGACTGGGGCTCGCATCCACAGCTCGCGCACCGCCTGGAGGTCAACCGCCTCGTCACCGACCTGATTGCCGCGACGCTCCCGGACCCGACGCTGGGCGTGACCGACTGGGCCGGGCAGATCCGCACGCGGCTGCTGCTGCCCGACCCGGATGTCGGCGTCGTCCCGGATGCTGGCTGGCGGCTCGTCACAGCTCTGGGTGCGGTGGATTGCCTGCTCGAATGGGATCGCGGCACCGAGGCCGGGAGCGTGCTGGAGGACAAGCTGTGGCGCTACCGCATCGCATCCAGCCGCGCGCCCGACGACGAACTGCGCTGCGTGCTGTTCGTCGTCCCCAGCGAGCGCCGCGCCCGCACGCTCTACCGCGCGATGCGCGCCGCTGACGAGCACCGCGAGGGCAGATCGCGCGGTGACTGGCCGATCCTGCTGTGCACCGCACCGGAGATCCAGCAACACGGGCCGCTCGCGCGGCTCTGGCGCCCAGCAGACGACGAGCGCGTGCTCCCGCTCGCGATGCCCGACCTCCCGATGCGTCAGGTCATGCGGTTCGGCAATCCCGCCGACGCGCTCGGGCGCATCTGGCGTAAGGAGCGTCCGGACTTCTGGCACCTGCTCTCACCGCTTGGCGCGTCCGCACCCGGCAAGGAGGGATGGCGATGACGCGCGTGTGTCTCTACACCCGCATCTCGACGGATGAGGAGAACCAGCCGACATCGTTGCACAGCCAGAAGGACCGGCTCGAATCGTTCTGCAAGGTGCATGACGACTGGCGCGTGGTGGCGCACTATGAGGACCGTGCGACCGGCACGAAGCTCGACCGGCCCGGCCTGCAAGCCGCGCTCGATCTCGCGCGGCGTGGCGGCGCGGACTTGCTGCTGGTCTACCGCGTCGACCGGCTCAGCCGGAAGGTGCGTCAGCTCGCGCAGCTCGCCGAGGAGCTGGACCGCCTGAACGTCGTGCTGCGCTCGGCGACGGAGCCGTTCGACACCGGCTCGCCGGCCGGTCGGATGATGTTGCAGATGCTCGGTGTCTTCGCCGAGTTCGAGCACGCGACGATCGTGGACCGCGTCACGGCCGGGATCGAGCGGCGCGCGAAGCAGGGCTACTGGCCGAACGGTCGCGTCCCCTACGGCTACCGCCGCAACGACGCCAAAGAGCTGATCGAGGAGGAGCGGGAGGCGCCGATCGTCCGACGCATCTTCGACCTCTACACCGCCGGCCGCCACGGCGCCGTCTCCATCGCCCGGCTGCTCGACGCCGAGCACACACCGGCGCGCAGCGGGCAGGGATGGCAACCCGCTGTCGTGCTGCTGATCCTGCGCAACGAGGCATACGTCGGCCGCGTCCACTGGCGCGGGCAGACCTTCGATGGCAACCACGCTGGCCTGGTGGACGACGCCACGTTCGAGCGCGCGCAGAAGCTGCTCAAGGAGCGGGGCGAGGACTGCGCCCAGCGCGTCGGCCAGCGCAGCGACTTTCTGCTCTCCGGCCTGCTGCGCTGCGGGCGCTGCCGCCGCGCCTACGTCGGCATGAGCGCCAGAGGCAACGGCGGCCTCTACCACTACTACGCCTGCTCCGGCCGTCAAAAGCGCGGACCCAAAGCCTGCGACGGCGACCGTATCCCGCGCGAGAAGCTGGAGGACGCGGTCATCGAACAGCTCGCCGGCATCTACCGCGACGGACACCTCATCCGCCAAGCGATCGAGCAAGCCGCCGAGGGCGAGCAGGACGAGCGGACCGCGCTCGAAGACCGCCGCGCGTCAGTCACCGCCGAGATCAGACGGGCCGAGCGCGCGATCGACCGCTACCTCGACGCCTTCGAGAACGGCGACCTCGACGCCAAGCGCTTCCAAAGCCGCATGGACGCGCTCCAAGCCAAGCTCGACGCCCTCCGCGACCAAGACCAGCAGCTCGCGCACCAGCTCGCCGCAGAAGCGCCACACGCGCCCGACACCGCCGAGCTGCACGCAGCCGTCAACGCCCTCGAAGACACCATCCGCGCCGGCAACCCCGAACACACCAAGGCGCTGCTCCGCATCCTCATCCAAGAGCTGCGCGTCAACTCCCGCGCAGAGATCCTGCCCACCTACCGCATCGCCACGCCCACGGTTTGCGCGACGACAACTTCAGTGGAGCTAGCCGGGCTCGAACCGGCGACCTCCTGGGTGCGATCCAGGCGCTCTCCCAACTGAGCTATAGCCCCTACGTCCCGCCACGGCGGGATTCCTGACGATATCAGGCACCTTCCGGGGAGGGTGGGAGGGGCGAGGGCGCGCCGTCGTGGTGATACACGCGCGTCGGTCGTCCGGTCAGGGCGGTGGTGATCTCGTAGTTGATCGTGTCGATCCGACGCGCGAGCTCTTCGGCGGTGATCCGCTCCTCGCCTTCGCGACCCAACAGGACCGCCTGGTCGCCCTCGGCGATCCCGGCCGGATCCGGCCCGACGTCGACGGTCACGTTGTCCATGCTCACCCGCCCGACGAGCGGACGCCTACGCCCGCCGATCACCACCTCGGCGTTGTCGGAGAACGCGCGCCGCCACCCGTCGCCGTAGCCGATCGGCAGCGTCGCGATCCACGTCGGCTGACGCGCCACGAACGTGGCGCCGTACCCAACGCTCTCCCCGACCACCAGCCGCTTCAACGCCCCCACATAGGAGCGCAGCTCCATCGCCGGCTCCAAGCCCTGCTCGACAGGATCGACGCCGAACGGATCGAGCCCATAGACCGCCACCCCGCAGCGCACCATGTCCAAGCGCGCCTCCGGCAGCGCCAGCGCCGCCGCGCTGTTCGCCGCGTGCAGCACCACGTCAGACCTCACCGCACGCAGCTGCTCCCCGAACGCCCGGAACCGCTCGACCTCTGCGCGCGTGCGCGCGATGTCCCCGTCCGCGCACGGCAGATGCGTCATGCCGCCCACAAGCTCCAGCTCCGGTGCCGCGTGCACCTCCGCGGCCAGCGTCAGCAGCTCGTCGGCCTCGCGAATCCCGAGCCGGCCCATGCCGACGTCGAGCTTCACGTGCACCCGAACCCGCCGCCCCGACGAGCGCGCCGCGGCACGCAACGCCTCCACGAACCCGGCCCGCCAGGCGACGACGTCCGCCCCTGCCTCCAGCGCGACCGGCAGCTCGTCCGCGCTCAACGCGCCCATCACCAACACCGGCACCTCGATGCCTGCCACGCGCAACTCCGCCGCCTCACCAGCCGCGGCGACCGCCAGCCACTCCGCCCCACCGGCGAGCGCCGCCCGCGCAACCGGCACCGCACCATGCCCATAGCCGTTCGCCTTCACCACGGCGCACAGCGCCGTGCCCGCGCCGGCGACCGAGCGCAAGTGCACGCAATTCCGCTCGATCGCCGCGAGATTCACCCGCGCCAGCGCACGCAGCCTCATAGGCGCGGCGAGTCTAGCGAGTGTCCAGAGCTCCACCAGCTCCCGGTCCAACGGCGGTAGCCTCCCCTGCGGTGGTGAGCAGGGGATGAGCTTCCGCGCTCGACTGACGCTGTTCTTCGTGCTGATCGTCGTCGTGCCGATGATCGCGCTCGGCGTCGTCGTCGTGCGCATCGTCTCCGACAGCGAGCACGCGAAGGCGACCGCTCAGAACCGCGCCAGCACCGCCGCTGCGCTCGCCGCCTTCCATGGCCTGGCACAGGACGGCGCCCGGGCCGCCCGCGCGCTTGCGCAGAACCCCACGCTCGCCGCCGCCCTGCGCACGCCGGCCACGACCGCGGACGACCGCGCGGCAGCCGCGGCGCTCGCGCGCGAGCGCCGCCTTGCGCGGGTCCGCATCACGCAGGCCGGCCGCACGCTCGCCGACGTCGGCGACCGGGACGCGATCGCGCGTGGAGCGGCGCGCGTCGCGTCAGAAGTCCACGCAAGCGACGCCGCGGGCCCGATCACGATCGAAGCCGCCACGCGCACCGCACGCCGCTTCGCCCGCGCCACCTCCACCCGCGGCGTCAGTGCCGTCGTCACGCGTGACGACGCGCTGCTCGCGAGCACGCTGCCGGCGGCCGCGGGCGCCGCGGCGCCACCGAGCCTCCCGACCCACGGCACCGTCGCGCTCGACGGCACCGACCACGCCGTCGCAAGCTTCAGCGCCGCCGACTTCGGCGGCCCCCGCACCACCGTCGCGGTCCTCACCGACACGAGCGCCGTCGGCGGCTCCGCCGCACGCGGCCAGTGGATCGCGATCGCGCTGCTCGCGCTGTTCCTGCTGATCGCGTTCGCAGGCGCTCTCACGATCTCCCGCCAGCTCCACGGCCAGGTCGCGCGCTTCCTGACCGCCGCCAAGCGGATCGGCGGCGGCGACTTCTCCACGGCGGTCCCGGTCGAGGGCCGCGACGAGTTCGCGCAGCTCGGGGACGAGTTCAACAAGATGTCGCATGAGCTGGAGCAGCGCATGCGCGAGCTCGACCAGGAGCGTGACCGCCTGCGGGAGTCGATCCAGCGCATCGGCGCCACGTTCGCGGCCAATCTCGACCGCGCCGCGCTGCTGGAGATCGGCACGCAGACGATCGTCGACGCTGTGCAGGCGCACTGCGGCCGCGCGGCCGTCCGCGCGAGCGTCGTCCCCGACGGGGCGCTGCTGGAGGCCGCGCGCGTCGGCGACCTCGCCGGCGCCGAGCAAGCGCTCGCGGCCGCCGAGGCGCCGGCGCGCGATGCACACGCCGACCCGCGCGACGACGCGCGCCCGCTCGCCGCATCCGCGACGATCGGCGACACGTCGGCGCTGGCCGCCCCGCTCCTGCGTGGAATCGTCTCCGTCGCGCGCCGCGGCAGACCGTTCACCGACGCCGAGCGCGAGCTGGTCGGCTCGCTCGCACGCCAGGCCGGCCTCTCGCTGGAGAACGTCGACCTGCACGAGCAGGTCCAGCGCCAAGCCGTCACCGACAAGCTGACCGGCCTCTCCAACCGCGGGCGCTTCCAGGAGGTGATCGCGGCCGAAGCCGCCGCCGCGCGCCGCTTCGACCAGTCGCTCGCGCTGCTGATGATCGACGTCGACGACTTCAAGCGCGTGAACGACACATATGGCCACCAGCAGGGGGACCTCGTGCTGCGCGAGGTCGCCGCCGTCCTGCTCGACTGCTCGCGCGAGGTCGACGAACCGGCCCGCTACGGCGGCGAGGAGCTCGCCGTCGCGCTGCAGCAGACCGACCTCGTCGGGGCCGAGGCGATCGCCGAACGCGTGCGGACCGCTGTGGAGGCGCTCGAGCTGCCCAGGCTCGACGACCGCGGGACGCTGCGCGTGACGGTCAGCTGCGGTGTCGCCGCCTCCTCTGACGGCGATCCGGCCGCGCTCGTCGCCGCCGCGGACGCCGCCCTCTATGCCGCCAAGCGCGCCGGCAAGAACCGCACGATGCGGGCGGATGCGGCGGTCGCGGCCGGCGGCCCGGGCTGAACCGCGCACACGCCCCGCGCGTCTGCGAGGCCGATAGCATTGGCCGCGCATGGGTCTGCTGGACGACGCGATCCGCGAGCATCTGGACCTCAAGCGCCGCCGCGGCGCCGACCCCGCCGAGGTCGCGCGGCTGGAGCAGGAGGCGCTCGGACCCGTCCGTCGGGAGCGGGTGGCCGAGTCAGCCGCGGCCGAGCCGGCTGCGACTGCCCCTGAGCCTGCGGCTGAGTCCGCCGACCATCCGCACCCGGCGCCCGAGGACCTGCATCCCGACGAGCACACGCACGCGCTCGCGCCTGAGGACCGCCACGAGCCGCCCCACGGCGACCCGCTCATGGGTGGCGAGGCGGCGGAGCCCGAAGCGAGAGCCGCAGACGATGATCGGGCGGGTGGCGCGGGTGAGACGATTTCCGCGGCCCCGCCCGCGGAATCGTCTTCACCGGCGACAGGACCCGCCCGCAGAGCGGCCGATCCCGAGCTCGTCGACCAGCCCACGACGGAGTATCGGGTGGAGGACGAGCACGACGCCGACGACGTCCTCGAGGAGACTCCCGAGTTCCTGCAGGAGACGCCGGAGCACGACCGGCTGTGGTTCGAGCAGCGCCCCCCGCGCGACTTCGACTTCGACGGATAGCGCGGCGGCGGGGGAGCACACGCGGGGTGGGGGCCCATCGCTACACGCTGTTGGACGTCTTCACGGCGACGCCGCTGCAGGGCAACGCGCTCGCCGTCGTGCACGACGGCAACGAGCTCGACGAGCCGACGATGCTCGCGCTCGCGCGCGAGACGCGCCTGAGCGAGACGACCTTCGTCCAGCGCGCGCACGTCGCCGGCGCCGACTACCGCAACCGCATCTTCACCGTCGAGCATGAGCTGCCGTTCGCGGGGCACCCGTCGCTCGGGACCGCCGTCGCGGTCGCGCGGGCCGAGCACGGCGACGGGGCGCGCGAGGTCCGCTACGTCCAGCAGACCGACGCCGGCCTGCAGCCAATCGACGTGCGCCTCGACGACGCGCACCGCGCCCACGCCTCGATGCTGCAGGAGCCGACCGTGCACGGCGCCGAGCTGCCGCGCGCGGAGATCGTGCAGGCGCTCGGCCTGACGCCCGAGCACGCCGACCGCGCGCTGCCGCCCCAGCTTGTCGGCAGCGGTCTCACGCACCTGATCCTCCCGCTGCGCGACCTCGACGCGCTCGCGCGCGCCCGCCCCGACTGGCCGGCCGTCGAGCGCCTGCTCGGAGCGCACGGCGCGACCGCCCTCTACGCCGCCGTCTGCGATCCGGCCGGGGCCGCCGCCCGCGCGCGCTCGTTCGTGAGCGCCGCGGTGGGGGAGGACCCGGCCACCGGCTCCGCCGCCGGGCCGCTGTGCGCCTACCTCGCGACGCGCACCGGCGCGACCGCGCTGACGATCGAGCAGGGGATCGAGATGGGCCGTCCGAGTCGCATCGAAGCGGCGATGGAGGGTGAGCGCCCGCGCGTCGGCGGCGATGTCGTCGTGGTGGGCGACGGAACGCTGCACCTCTGAGCGCCCCGGAACGGGCAGTGGGCGGGAGGCAGTGGGGGCGCCCCCGGCCGGAGGCGCCCCCACAAGCATCCGTGCATGTCGCGACGGACCGTCCCGGCCAGAGGCGGTCCGTCAGCGTCCTTGCCGTCCGTGCGGGCCGTCCTTGCACCCACCGGCACCGCCGGCATCGGTGCGTGACCGACCCCGACATGACGCCTCCGCGCCAGATTGGACGGACGTTCGAGGCGGCGCTCAGGCGGCGCTCGCGTGGCGGACGAGCGCGTGCAGCGCGTCGATCGCGTCGGCGTCGAACGCCGGGACCGCCGGCGCGTGATCCGACGCCCCGCGCGACGTCAGCAGCGCATCGGCGCGCCGCGGCAGCTGCGCTCGCACGGACGCGTCGATCGGTCCGAGCACCGCGATCAGATGCGCCGTGCCGTCGGCGTCCAAGCCGAGATCGCTGACGAGTGCTGCGAGCGCGCGCCCCGCCGCCGCCGGCAGCAACGTGCTCGCGTCGATCGCGAGCGTCGCGTCGGCGCCGCCGTCGAAGCGTGAGCCGTACGCCTCCAACAGCTCGCGGTGCTGCAGCAGCTCCTCCGCGAACGCGAGCGTGACGAAGCGCCGCGCGCCCGCGAGCGGATCGCCCGCCGCGCGCCGCGGCCGCGCCACGAGCGTCTCGGCGAGCAGCGCGCGCGCCGGTGCGCACCACGGGTCGAGCGCCGCCGCGCGCACGGCGAGCGCGGCGGCCGGCCACGTGTCGCCGCGGTCGAGCGCCGCGCGCGCGTCGGCGAGCGTGCGGCGTGCCTCGGAGCGCTCGGCATCCGTCACCGTCACCAGCTCGGCGAACGGGTCGTGGTCGGCGGCGGCCATCAGCCGGCGCGCGTTCGCCATGAACGCGCTCCAGATCTCTCCGATCGCGTCCGCGTAGAGCGACTCCGACGTGACGCTCTTCAAGAACCAGCGCTGCACCGCGAGCGCCTCGCGCAGTGCGCGCTCGCGCGCCGCCGGGGCGGCCTCCTCGTCCGCCTCGCCCGGCGACGCCTCGCCCGCCGGGACGAACGCGATCTGCGACACGCACGCCGCTCGCGCGACGATCCACCACGGCGCGCGCGGCAGCTCGTCGGGCAGCGGTCCGAGCGCCGGCGGCAGCGTCGCGCGCAGCATGACCGACGAGGCCACGATGCACGGCGGCTCGCGCAGCAGTCGCCCGATCGGACGTCCGTGCGGCGGATCGCCGTCGTCTCCGACGAGCTCCGAGTACACGAGCCCGACGTCGTGCCACTCGCCGAGCGCGGCGACCTGCGCGGCGATGCGCCCGACCGGCCAGCGGTCGCCGGGCTCCAACAGCGCGAGCAGCTCGCCGCCCGCCTCGCCGAGCGCGCGCGTCAGCGCGGCGACCGCGCCGGCGCCCGGTTGCGCGAACGCGCGCACGTGCGTGGGGAACAGCTCGGCATAGCCGGCCGCCACCTCGCCGGCGGCCGCGTCGTCGGTCACGACGACGAGCTCCAGTCGCTCGACGGGGAAGTCTTGCGCGAGCGCGCTGTCGAGCGACGCGGCGAGGCCCTCGGCCCCGTCGTGCGCCGTCACGAGCACGCTGACGAACGGCGACGAGCCCATGCTTTGAAGATCGGTCCGTCATCGACGCGACTTGAGCGGGAGGCCGCGCGTTTGTGTACGGTTGGACGACCTGCGCGGCGTCGGGGGAGAACGCCGCCGCGCATCAGTTCGGAGACTCGCCAGGGGGAAGGCGATCAGCTCGACGCTGCACGGACCGACGCTGTTCTCGGTGCGCGACCGCACCGACGTGTCGCCGCGCGCCCATCAGGAGCCTGCCTACGCGTTCCTCGACCGCGCCGCGGGCGCCCGCTGGGAGCAGGTCCGCGGCGAGCTCGACCGGTGGTTCGCGCGGCTGCCGGCGGCGGCGCGCATGGACCTGCGCAACCGCTTCGCCCAGGACGCCGAGCTCGACCACGCGGGCGCGTTCTGGGAGCTGTGGGTGCACGAGGCGCACTGCCGCCGCGGCTTCGAGGTGACCGTGAACATCGGCTGCGAAGCGGGCGAGCGGCGGCAGGACTTCGTCCTCGCGCGGGGGCGCGAGCGCTGCTGGCTGGAGGCGACCGTCGTCGGCGGCGGCTCGCCGCTGTCGTTCACCGAGCGGCGGCTCGACGAGCAGCTGCGGGATATCGTCGCGACGGTCCGCGCACCGCGCTTCTCGCTCGCGCTGGAGGTCGTCGCCTACGGCGCCTGCTCGCCGGGGCGGCGGCGGATCGTGCCGCCGCTCGAGCGCTGGCTCGGCGCGCTCGATCCGCGCGAGCTGCGCACGGCGGCGTGCGTCAGGCGCCTCGCGTTCGACGGCTTCGTGATCGACGTCGAAGCGATAGCGCTGCCCGACGAGCTCGCGCGCCCGTGCGGATGCGCGCAGCTCGTGCCGCACGGCGCGCGCGGCGGCCATGTGAACGACGTGCGTCCGCTGCGACGCAAGATCAAGAAGAAGGCCGCGCGCTACGGGCAGCTGGACCGGCCGTACCTGCTGGCCGTGCTCGCGCTCGGCGACGCCGTGTGCGAGCAGGACGTCGAGCACGCGCTGCTCGGCGCCTCCAGGCATGACCACGCCGTCTGGCACGGCCCCGGCGGGCCGTGCAACACGCGCCTGTCAGGGGTGCTCGTCGCGCGCTCGCTGCGCTCGACCGACCCGCTTGCGGCCGCCGCCGCGATGCCGACGCTGTGGCGCAACCCGTGGGCGCTGCGGCCGCTCGGCGCCGCGCTCCCGTGGCGGGATGCCACCGCCGCGTCGCTGGCCGCTTAGACTGGCTGCATGGCCAATTCGCTGCCGGTGCTGTGGCAGATCAAGATCTCCCACTACAACGAGAAGGTGCGCTGGGCGCTCGACCACAAGCGCGTCCCGCACCGGCGCCGCTCGCCGCTGCCGCTGTTCGGCACGCTTCCGGTCGCGCTCGTGCTGACGCGCAAGCCGACGTTCCCGGTGCTGCGGCTCGACGGGCGGGCGATCTCCGACTCGACCGCGATCGTCGCCGCGCTGGAGAGGCGCTATCCGGACCCGCCGCTCTATCCGGCGGACCCCGCGCTGCGCGCGCGTGCGCTCGAGCTGGAGGACTTCTTCGACGAGCAGCTCGCGCCGTACGTGCGGCGGCTCGCGTTCTCGTTCGCGACGCGCGACGCGAGACTGTTCTTCAGGGCCGCGCTGCCCGACTCGTCGTCGTTCACGCGCGCGCTGCTGCTGCCAGGCGGATTCGTGACGACGCGCCTGACGCGCGGTCGCTACGCCGCGACGCGCGCCAACGAGCAGGAGGCGCGCGCAAAGATCCTCGCCGCGATGGATCGCATCGAGGCCGAGATCGGCCCGAGCGGCTACCTCGTCGGCGACGCCTTCACGATCGCGGATCTGACGGCGGCCGCACTCTCGACGCCACTCCTGCGCCCGCCCGAGCGTCAGCACCTGCCACCGGTCGAGTTCCCCGAGCCGCTGCGCTCGTTCGGCGAGGAGCTGACCGCGCGCCCGGCCGGCAGATGGGTCCTCGACATCTTCCGCAGACACCGCGGGATGTCCGCGGAGGTCAAGCGGGGAGCCGCTGCGCCAGCACCGCCCCCGGCAGCCGTCTCCGCATGACGGCGACCGCCTCGGCGCTCTCGTCGATCAGCACGTATCTGCGTCCGAGCTGCGCGGCGACCGCGCCGAGCGTCCCGCTGCCGGCGAAGAAGTCGAGGCACCAGTCGCCCGGCCTGGTCGACGCCTGCACGATGCGGCGCACGATCCCCTCCGGCTTCTGCGTCGGGTAGCCGGTCTTCTCGCGACCGTTCGTCGGGACGATCGTGTGCCACCACACGTCGGTCGGCAGCTTGCCCTTCGCCGCCTTCTCCGGCGTCACGAGGCCGGGCGCCATGTACGGCTCGCGGTCGACCGCCTCGCTGTCGAAGAAGTAGGCGGCCGCGTCCTTCACGTACACGAGGATCGTGTCGTGCTTGGCGGGCCAGCGGCGCCTCGTCCGGGCGCCGTAGTCGTAGGCCCAGATCAACTCGTTGAGGAACTGCTCGCGCCCGAACAGCTCGTCGAGCAGCAGCTTGCAGTAGTGCGCCTCGCGGTAGTCGATGTGGAAGTAGAGCGTGCCGCTCTCGTGCAGCAGGCGATGCGCCTCGCGCAGGCGCGGCTCGAGGAACGCGAGATAGTCCTCGAACGCGTCGCGGTAGCGCGACTCGGCGAGCAGCCGAGTGCGGTAGCGGACGCCTCTGAAGCCGGTCCGGTCACCGTCGGCGTCCGGCACCACCGCGAGCGTTTGCCGCGCCTGGGTCGCGCCGGTGTTGAACGGCGGGTCGATGTAGACGAGCTGAAACGCCTCCGCCGGCAGTCGCGGCAGCACGTCGAGGTTGTCGGCGTGGTGGATCGTGTCGCGCTCGGCGGGAGCGGGCGGCATGCGCGCGCAACGTAGCGCAGCGCCGGCCGGCTCCGCGCCTGCGCCCGTCTCACCGCGAGAAGACGATCTTCGCCGCCGCGATGCGCGGTCCCCTCCCAGCCGGCCGAAGCACGAGGGTGCCGCGGAGGCGAGGGTAGACCTTGACGGCCACACGCCTGCCATGCCGACGAACGAACCGCGTGCCGGTCGGCTTGAGCGTCAGGGCGAGCGTGTCGCCGCGAGCGGTGCCGGTGGCGAGCACGGTGCATCTGCGCGTGAGCCGGACCCTGTACACGGTGCGGCCCCTGTTGCCGATCGGCTTGGCGGCGCGCGCCGCGAGGTGGCGGCCGTGACGCTGCCCGAGCGTGGCGTGCAACGTGCGGCGCGGCTTCGAAGCCACGCACCGGATCGTGCGTCGCTTGCGGCCGTCCGCCTGCCGGCGCGGGGTCGAGCCGGGAGCGCCCGGATTGCCGGTCGCGGGCGGGCTCACGATCCTCGCTTCGATCTGCGCCGTGTCGGCGTCGGTCGGATCGCCGGTCTCGGTGACGTCGATCTCCGCGAACGCGGCGTCGGCCGGGGCCCCGGCATGCAGCTGGAGCGCCAGCTTCGTCTCGCCTGGTGTCAGCGTCAGCTGTCTGGGCAGGCCCGAGGTCGCGAGCCCGTCGGAGACCGTCTCGACCTCGTACGTGCGCGCGTCGGCGTGCGGGTTGACGAGCGTCAGCTCGACGGTCGCATCCGTGCCGGCCTGCATGGTCAGCAGCCCCGGCCCGGTGACCGACACCGCCTGGTGGCTCAGCAGCGCGATTCCCTCCTCGGCGGGGTCGACGTCCTGCACGGGCGTCGTGGCCGGGGCCGAGCCGGCGTCGCCGTTGCCGCCGAGCGCGCCGTTGCCGTCGAAGACCAGCGCCTCCCAGTCGTCGTGATCGGACATCGTGCCCCAGCTGGGGTAGATCGAGCGGACCGGCACGCTGGCGTCGCCGCTGCAGTTCCAGTCGACGTTGCTCATGGATGGCACCGTGTCGTGCTGGCGGCCGTTGGGGCAGATCCAGGAGGTGCCGATGTCGCTCGCCACCAGATCGGGGGCGAGACCGTCCGCCTCGCTCATGCTCGTGCCGTCGAGCGGGTCGAGCGTGCCGTCGGAGTAGTCGAGCAGGTGCAGGCTCGAGTACTTCGGCACGCCGATCCCCTGCCACAGGTAGCTCATCAGGGACGGGTAGTTCGGCTTGAACTTCATCGCCGCGTCGGCGATCGGGCCGCCGTGCGACAGGCCCAGGTTGTGGCCGAGCTCGTGCATGAACGTCCCGGCCTCCTCGAGGCGGTCCATCCCGTCGTCGCCGAAGAACGCGACGTCGCCCGAGAGCACGAAGTCGGCGCCGGCGCCGAGGCCGGTGCCGAGGTTCGGGCGCGCCTCGCCCGAGGCGCTGACGTGCCCGTCCTCGTGCTGGCCGACGTACAGCGCGAAGTGGAAGATGCGGCGGCGTGCCGACGGCATGAGCTGCTGCTTGTAGCCGTCGAAGGCGACGGTCCAGTCGAACGTGCCGGTCGTGCGGGCGTAGCCCGGGATCGGGGTCGGAGCGGCGACCGCGTCCCGCACCGCCGTGCGCGAGCCCCAGCGCGCGCCGGTGTCGGGGTTCATCACGCTGTCGGCGCCCGCATCGACATGCAGGCGGATGCCATGCCGGCCGAACGCGTCCTGGACGTCGCGCAGCGCGCCCAGCGACGGACGGTGGTTGGTGTCCGAGCAGAAGAAGACGACGAGCGCGCAGCTGTGGCTGCGGGTCCAGCCGACCTGCACGAAGACGTCCTTCTTGTCCGGCGTCGCGCCGTAGTCGGACAGCTTCAGGTCGGGCGTCCCGTCGCCGTCGGTGTCGACGCCGCCGTCCGGCTGCTCCCACGTGTCGGGGAAGCTGTCGCCGTCGCTGTCGCTCACGTCGGTGGAGCCGTCCGGCGAGAAGGAGGTGAGATGGTTGAACGAGCGCGTCTCGTGTGGCGCGAGCGTGACGGTCCATGACAGGCCGGCGCCGTTGTCCTGGTAGATGTCGCAGCCGCAGGTGTCCGGGAACGGCTGCTGCGAGCCGATGATCGACCACACGGTGGAGTAGCGCGACTCGACGTAGTGGGCGTCGGCGGTCAGCGGCGCCCACTGCTGGATGCGCGCGTCGGGCGCCTGGCTCGCCGTGCACGCGACGGCATGGGCGTCGACGTCGACTGCGCCGAAGCCCAAGTCGCTGTTCTGCAGGTAGCAGTCGCCCGCTCGATACAGCGTGATCTCCTTCGCGGAGTCGGTGTCGTTGGTGACGGTGACCTTGGTGCCGTAGTACTCGACTCCTGCGACGTACGTGTCGAGCTCGGTGACGTCCAGCGGGCCGCCCTGGACGTGCGTCTCGACGCGGTAGGGGTCGCTGTCGGTGCCTGCCCCCGAGGAGGTCTGCCCGACGGCGGTCCATGGCGTCCGCGGCGCGGCGTTGCCGCCGGCCGGGATGTCGGCGGGTCCATAGAGCGTCCCGTCGACGGCGATCAGCGTTGCGCACGCCGTGTCGCCGAAGAACTCGCCGGCCGTGTCGTCTGCGTGGTTGACGGCGCAGTTGAGGTCGTCGGAGACGGCGACACGCGTGAGCGGCCCGCTCGAGGCGATCACGCCGTTCGAGGCGTCGGCGCGGGCTGCCGCCGAGCCCGTCAGCGTGGCAGCGAGCGCAGCCACCGCAGCAAGCAGCAGCATGCCGACTGTGCGTGTGTTCATCATTCTCCGACCTCGCAGATCGCTGCGGCGCCGCTCCCTCACGACACCTCCCAGGGGGACCCTAACCGGAGGCGTGTGGGCGAAGCGCCGTTAGACCTTTTGTCGGAACTTCGCTCTCCCGGGTCAACGCAGGATCGATCCGCCACCCAGCCCACCGGGAGGCTCCTGGCCAGTCGGCCAGTACCATCGCTCGACCACCAGCGCGAACAGGAGGGGACCGATGGCATCGACCGGACGCGATCTCAGAGAGGTGCTCGTCGGGGATCCCCAGAACTGGCAGGACGGCCCGCCGCACGCGCTGTTCAAGGCGCTGCGAGCCGAGTGCCCGATCCACCGCACGACGCACATCCCCGACTTTCCCGACGAGGACGGCTACTGGTCGGTCACGCGCGCCGACGACGTGCACACGGTCAGCCGCGACTGGCAGACGTACTCGTCCGAGCTCGGCGGGATCACCGCGCTCACGAACGCGATCCTGCCGCTCGAGCTCTCGCGCGCGATGTTCATCGGGATGGACCCGCCGAAGCACGACCGCCTCAAGGCGCTCTTCCAGTCGGGCTTCACGCCGCGGCGGATCGCCGAGCACGAGGACGCGATCCGCGCGATCGCCGTCGACGTGCTCGACGGCCTCGACGGGCGCGAGACATGCGACCTCGTCACGGATGTCGCGCAGCCGGTCGTCGCGCGCGTGATCGGCTCGTTCATGGGGATCCCGCCCGACGACGACGCGGTCTGGGCCGGTCTGATGAACGCGATCTTCTCCGCCGGCGACCCGGACATGAACCCGGAGGGCGTCGAGACCGTGATGGGGCGCGACGTGCCCCAGGTGTTCGAGCGCTGCCGCGCGCTGATCGCCGAGCGCCGCGCGCATCCGACGGACGACCTCACGAGCGTGCTCGTCGAGGCCGAGGTCGACGGGCAGACGCTCGAGGAGCACGAGATCGTCATGGGCTTCTTCCTGCTGATGGCAGCCGGCAACGACAGCACGAAGGCCACCTACTCGAGCGGCATGCGCGCGCTGCTGGAGGACCGCTCGCAGCTGCAGCTCGTGCTCGACGATCCCTCGCTGCTCCCGAGCCTCGTCGAGGAGTCGCTGCGGATGTTCCCGGCCTTCGCGCACTTCCGCCGCACCGCGACGAGAGACTGCGTGCTCGGCGAGCAGGCGATCAGAGCCGGCGACAAGGTGGTCATGTGGTACGTCTCCTCCAACCGCGACGAGTCGCGCTACGAGGAGCCCGACCGCTTCGACGTCACGCGCAACCCCGAGCACCAGGCGTTCGGCGCCGGCGGCCGGCACTTCTGCCTCGGCACCGCGCTGGCGCGGCTGGAGCTGCGGATCCTGTTCGAGGAGACGCTGCGGCGCTTCCCGCGGATGGAGCTCGCGGGTCGCCCCGAGCACGTCGTCTCGGGCTTCGTGAATCAGCTGCGCACGTTGCCGGTGCGGTTGACGCCCCGATAGCCGCCCCCATCGCCTATGGTTGACGCGTGTCGCTTGGGGGAGCGATCGCGCGTCCGCGCAAGCTCGGGGGTCGGGTCCAGGTCCCGTCGTGGACCGCCGCTGCGTGGTGGGCGATCGCGGCGACGGCCGCGTTCATCCTGCTGACGCTGTGGTGGCTCACCCAGGATCGCGCCGTCCCGTCCGGCGACGCCGCGGAGGAGCTGTGGGCCGCGCTTCGCTACCGCGACTACCTGCTCGACGGCGACATCGGGGCGATCTTCGACTACCCCGCCTTCTATCCGCCGTACGGGCTGCTGCTCGGGGGGATCGTCTCGTTCGTCGGCGGGATCAGCCGCAACGGCGTCGTGCTCGGCGTCAACCTCGTGTGCGTCCCGCTGCTGGCGCTGAGCTGCTACCGGATCGGACGGCTGGTGGCGGGTCCGCGCGCCGGCGCGCTCGCGGTCGTGTTCGCGCTCGGGACGCCCCTGCTGATCGAGCAGTTCCACGTCTTCATAATCGACGCGCCTGAGGCGACCGTCGTCGCCGTGTCGGTCTGGCTCGTGCTGCTGAGCGAGCGCTTCCGCCGCCCCGGCATCGCGGCGCTGGCCGGGCTCGCGATCGGGATCGGGACCGGCACGAAGGAGCAGTTCCCGCTCTACGTGACCGGCCTGCTGGTCGTCGTGCTGGCGCGCGGCGGCTGGCGCAACGTGCGTGGCTTCGCGGCGTTCGCGGGCGTCGCGCTGGCGGTGGGAGCGCCGTGGTACATCCACAACGCCGAGCGCCTCGCGGACATCTACAGCGCGTCGCAGACCGGGGAGGGACTGCTGTTCCCGGTGCCGCCGCTCGCGCGGCCGCCGTTCTTCACGCTCGCGAACTTCGAGTGGTATGGCTGGGCGACGCTCAACGGGTTGCTGTTCGCTCCGCTCACCGTGATCGCCGCCGTCGGCGTCGCGTCGGCGCTGTGGTCGATGCGCCGGCGGAGCGAGCGCGCCGGCATCGTGCCCGAGCTGCTGGGCGGCCTGCTCGGCTCGTGGCTGCTGCTGACGATCCTCACGCACAAGGACATGCGCTACGCGCTGCCGATGATCGTCTACCTCGCGGTGCTCGGGACGGCATGGATCGCGCGGCTCGAGTGGCGCCCGCGGATGCTCGCGACGGCAGGGCTGCTGGCGGCGGTGACGGCCACGACGCTCGGCATGACGTTCGGCGTGGGCGGCGCCGTCCCGGCGCGTCCGCCCGGGAACCTGGGCGCCGCGCTCGGCGTCGGCGTTCCACCGAGGGACCGGGTCGTCGTGTACGCCAACCACAACTACCTCGTCGCGGGCCCGCGCCGCGACGGCGACATGCTGCGGTTCCTGCGTGGGCTGCGGCAGGCGGGAGTGCGGCAGATCTACTGGGATCCGGCGAGGGCGGGTCCGGAGCACGAAGACTTCAACGGGTCCGGGTTGAGCGTCCTGACGCGGATCGCCGGCATGAGGGTCGCCGCTCGCATAGCCCCCGGATACATCGGTCCCGGCTACGCGATGCTGGCCTATCGGCCGGTGACGCGCGGCTCGCGCCCGTGCGTCCGCTTCGACAACGGAATGGGCGTGTGGGCGCTGCTCGGTGTCGACCTCCGCGCCTTCGAGTTCTGCCCCGGCGTCGGCGCCGTCAGCTCCCAGATCGCCGTCCCCGAGATCAACACCGCGGGCGGGGCGGCAGCGCTGCCTTGAGGCGACCGTCGGCGCGGCCGTCGTGTGAGCGCCGCCGGACCGGGTAGGTGTCGAGCATGCTGCGCACCGCGAAGAAGCTGCCGCTGTTCCGCTTCCTCATGCTCGCGCAGGTCGGGCTGCTGGCACGGCGCCACCTCGCCGCGCTCAGCCCGGCCGAGCGCCGACGCCTGCTCGAGCTCAGCCGCCGCCCGCACCGCCTCTCGCCCGCGGAGCGCAACGAGCTGAAGCGGATCGCCGCCAAGCTCGAGCCCCGCGCCTTCGCCGAGAACGCCTTCCGCACGGTGTCGCCGCTTGGTGGTGGGCGGCGGAAGAAGCGGCGCTAAATCACGGAGGAAGGAGCCCGGCGTTCGTGGCACCGGGCTCCCTGCAGGCGTGGATGACGATTCCCACTCTGATCGATGCAGACGGTAATCGCCAAACCACGCGCTGGCTACCGCTCCTATGTGGCGTTCACAGCTCCGTGGGATGGTGCTCGGCGCATCGACCCGAAATGCTCTGCCGCGATGCGGTTCAGCCGGCACGCGAAGAACGAGATGCGCCTGTACGGGATCACGGCTGCCGACGTGACGGCGGTGGTCGCGGCGCCAGAGGCAAACGGCGAGGACGCACGCGGCAACCGGCGGCTGACTGGACCGGACGCCAACGGCCGTGCGATCATCGTCGTAGTCGCCGACGACGATCCCGGCTTCGTCATCACGACCTTCCCGGACGACTGACATGCGCGCCGAGTACGACAGCAAGGCGAACGCCATCTCGATCACGCTCGCGCCGGTCGAGTACGCCGAGCGTGCCGACCAGGTCCACGAGCGCGCCGTTGTCGCGTTGCACGACGGTCATCCTGTCGAGCTGCAACTGCTCTACCCCGACCTTGGCATCGAGGAGCCGATCGCGGCCGTCGCCGGCCGCTACGACCTCGATCGCGGCGCGCTCGAAGCGGCCGCCCGCTCCGCGCTCGCCGTACCGGATCGCGTCGTCGTGCTCGACGTGCTTGCGCCGGCGGCCTGAGCGCGGCGCCGTCCCGCCTGCGGCCATGCAACCCAATGGACCCTGGCGAGCAGAAAGCAAACCCAGGGCTGCCCGAGGTCCAGGCGTTGATCGAGGCTTTGCTGGACTGGCCGCCTCGGTCTACGGGCTGAGCACTCTTCGGATAGCCGTGCTCGCCACTGCCAGTGAGAGAGGCTTACGTCTGTGCCTGGCCTCGAACGTGTGCTTCGGCCCAGGCGATCACCTCGGTGACGAGGGAGAAGGCATGCTCGCGATCGAGCGGGTCGTCGATCGTCTCGCCGTAGCGGAACTCGACGGCCCAAGGCCCCAGCTCGCGAATGTCGTAGAGCGACGCTGGTAGCGGTGTGCCCACCGCATCCAGTCGCTCCATGAGATGGCGCAGGTCATGCGTCCATGGGAAGTCATCGCTCAAGGCGGCGAGCACCGCCTTGAGGGCCTTCTCTGCCGCCTGCTGTGCGTGAAAGCCGACGACGGCGTCAGCCATCTCGGGATCTACGAACAACTTACGTACGGCGTCAGCGTCCTCCCGAGCCTTGCGGAGGAGCAGGTACGCCTCGTCCAAGTCAGCCTGCGACAAGGACGCGGCCCTCACGAAGTGCGCGATGCACGAGCGTGCTTGGCACGCGTCCCCGGCGTGCTGCCTCGTCCTCCGAGACCACGACGACATCGACGGCGACGCCGAGCGGGGGGAGCGCATCGCGCAGCCGGACCATCTCCTTGAGCTTGCTCTCCAACTTTGACTCGATCACGAGGAAGTCGAGATCGCTGTTCTCGTGTGCGTCTCCCCGCGCTCGCGATCCGAAGAGCAGGACGCGTGCCGGCGAAGCTGCGGCTGCCGCGAGCCTCCGACCTGCGTCCTCGATCATCGCGTCGCTGACCATGAGCCGTACGGTATCGCCCGTGGGCTCGCATTGCGACGAATCCACCCGACCTCGACGCCGGTTCGCATTTCTGCTCTCCGTTGCTCACGCTTTCGACGTACGGGCACTTGATCGCGGTACGCCGATGCTGAGCGCATCGACGCCTAGCACGAGATCGACATCGCGCGATCGCGCTGCTCCAAAGCTCGGCGACACTGACCGCGAGCACCTGACCTACGTCCCTTCGGTCTCTGAGGTGTTGTCCAGCGAGAAAGAGAAGGAGCCCATCGCCCAAGAGACGCGATGAAGCTTGGCACCGATCCGGCCGCAGGCGGCGAGTGCTCCTTCATGTTGCCAGCTTGGAAAGCGCTCACCGACGACAACAGCGTGGAGTGAGTCGTCGATGTCCACGTAGATATGGGTGCCCTCGGGCCATGTGACCACAGAGCGGTCCCCGTGCTCGGTCTGCCAATCCGGGTGCTTGTGGAGTTCAATGCCATTGAGCGCTTCAAGGCTTTCAGCAGTCGTCGCACGGGGTCCGGCTCTGACACGAGGACTCCAGCCTCACCCGGTCTTGGTCCCCAGCGCAACTCGCCGGAGCATGAGTCGAGTCGCAAACCCATCCGAACGAGCCCGAGATTTTCGAACGTGCACCTGCCGCTCACTTCCAGTCCGGTGCCCTTGAAATTGAAGCGATGGCCACGATGCCACAGCACCCCCCGAAGCGTCATGGGTTCGCCCTTTGCGTTGATCCGCAAGGCAACCCGGTTAGGTCCCAGTCGCAGGGTAAGACGCTGCCAGTCCAATTCCATGTCCCATGTTGGAGCATCACCGGCGATCCACTCATTTTCTTCGATGGTCGCTACCGCATTATCAGCTGCGTCGTAGAGGTTGGCCGAAAGGAGCAGCGTGCCCTCCGACGACACTTCGAGGGCAAGGAGGGGCTCCTCATCGACCTCAATCCACACCCCATTGCCCACGAGTAACACTCCACCTCCGACGTCCACTGCGCAATGGCGCTGGTTGACCTTGAGGAGACCCTCGGTGTAACCCTGGGTGGCGTTGTGCGGAGCAAGGCGATACCGGCGTTGCTCCGCTTCCTCCAAAGCGCCTTTTGTGGCCTCGTCATGGTGGGTCGGGCACAAGATCATCATGTCTTCCGAGCGAAAGTGCTGTTCGACTTCCCAAGGGACGATGTGGTGGTACTGGTAGATCGGAAGTCCACAAATGCAGCATCCGAACCTCGCCTGCTGGCGAAGCTCCCGCTTGATGTGCGCCGGGACGGGCGGACGAGTTGCACCCACGACGCGTGAGCGTAGGCGGGGCCGCCGAGCGGTACAAGGCGAGGGCTCGACGACTGGAAAGGCGCCGCGAGGTGCGGACGGGTTGTACTTCAGCCGGAGTCTCAGAGGAATGGAGGCGGGGGGAATCGAACCCCCAACTCCGCCTTGCAAAGGCGTGTGAGGGTTGACGAGGGTGTCCGGAAGTTCCGGAACTGCGGGGATTGCGATGGTCGAAGCTGCGGCCAGGAACGCTGTGGACGCCGCCGATGTACACGCTGGGTACACAGCGAGCCAGGACCGACGTCTGGTCTGAGCAGCCTGAGGCAGGCGTGCGACAGAGCTGGGCCCTGCCTAAACCCGGGCAGCCATGCGCAGCGCGGCCTTGACGCGCTGAAAAGCAGTAGTTCTTGGTTGCGAGCGCAGGAACGTTGTCGATATACACGCTCATCGGCGGGTGCCGAATATGGCGCTGCAAGCGCTGTAGTCCCGCGGGCGCGGATCGCGCGAACCGCCGCCGCGAGTGCCTCCAGAGGCGCGGGTCTGCTCATCCGCCGTGCTCGCCGCCGGGAGCGACCTGAGAGGCTACGTCGGCCGCGGCCCAGGCCCCGCGCGCGAGTTGCGGGTCGAGGTGGCAGAGCGCCGCGTCGCTCGCCTCCTGCAAGGCATCCGAGGCTGCGGTCAGACGAAGAAGGACGTCGGCGGGCACGTCGGCCGGGGCACAATCGAGCAGTCCGTCCGCTACATACGCCATGTCGATCCGGTCGACGAGAAGTCCGACGTAGGTCGCGGTCGCACGAAGGCTGGCGTACAGCGTGAGAACGACGAATTCGGGGGAGCCGCCTCGTGCGTCTCGTCGGGACCGGTCGATGCTCGCGTCGTCGTGCATGGCCACGTTTGTCGTTCTGGCGGGAGGAGGTGAGGCGCGCCTCGGGAAGTGGCACGCCTCCCTCCCCCTCCCGCGCTGGCGCGACCGGGGTGGTAGGGGGACCGCCCCACCCGTGACAGGACCCTGCGCGTGGGGGAATGCCGCCTGATCCTGTCGAGCGCGGGGCGCACGCTAACCGGGGCTTCGAGGCGTGCCTACCCTGCGCGCCAATACTCCGGCGCAGGGATGATCGTGCGCCAGATCTGACCGTCAGGCATGCCGCTGGTCGTACAACGTGCGCCAGGCTCGCAGGATCGGTAGCAGCAGGCGCACGAGCGATCCGCCCGACCTGACGAGCGTGTCGGTCGTCGCGCGCAGCTCGGGCACGCGTGCGCTGTCCTTGGAGAGGTACAGCGCGATCATGCAGCCGACGATGACGAGGTGTCGATGCCCGTCGCGGAGTCCACGGGCGCCCTCCAACGCTCGGCCGATGCTCTCACGAAGGCGAGCGGCTGCGGCTTCGCTGTCGGGGTAGTGATCGATGTAGCTGTGGTTGCCGTTCGCGTCGTCGTCTGCTTGATCGACGTAGCTGTCCAGCATCGTCGTGGCAAGCGCGATCCACGGCCAGTGCGCCCCGTAGGCCCTGTGAGCGTCGGCATCGCTCACGCGCGGTTCGGCGGCGAGCGTCAGCAGGACGTGAACGACGAGCGTCGCGCTGGCGGCGCCGCTCAGCTCGAACCAGCTCAGCTCAAGCTCGTTCGGATACTCCTTCGCGGCCCATGCACGCAGCGCGGCGTCACGTCGAGCCGGGTCCTCGTCGTGGTTGATCCCGAGCACGAGCGAACGCCGAGCCTCCCGAGCGATGAGCGGGCGAACCCGCTCGAACGACGGCAAGGTGCGGCAGCGCTCGCGGCAGGCGTTGACGAGCGCCAGGAGATAGCCGCCGTCGTCCCTCCAGGGGTGGTGGCGGTAGTAATCGCGGAGCGGTCCGCCGGGGTCGAGCGCGTCGCCGAGTGCGCGGTGCAGTTGCTCGCCGTTCGCACGCGTCGGGCACCGCTCGTTTACGTTGTCGAGGAAGTCGACCAGCGTCTCGTACGCGACGAGCAGCGTGAGCAGCTCGCGGTCGCGACGTCGCGGAAGGATCGTGAACAGGGCTGCGCCGTCAGCGTGTCCGCGCTTGTGGTCGAGCGAGTGCAGCGCGTCTTCGCGAAGCGCCGTGTCCGGGATCGACGCGGCCATGGCGCGCCATGCCCGCGTCTCCCGCGAGACGGCGCGCAGACCCCACGTCAGCTCACGCGCTGCGCCTGCGATCAACGCGCGAACCTGGGCAGGCGTCAGCGGCGTCGGATCGACTGATCCCACACGCGGCATTCCCGGCGCCCAGCCTAGAGAACGACCCGCCGCCGACAGCTGGCGCTACACCGCCTGTAGCACTCCTGAACGGTGATGATGTACGTTCCCGTTCATAGACGGGTGGCGGGGATGAGCGGGCTTTCGACAAAGCAGGTCGTGCTCGGACTGCTGATCGAGCAGTCGGGCTATGGCTACGACCTCTTGAAGCGCGCCAGATCGCGTTTTGGCTTCCTTGGCCTCTCCGAGAACTTCGTCTACAAGACGCTTGAGCGCCTCGAGCACGACGGCTGGATCGAGGAGACCGGTGACAAGAGCGTCGGCAACACGCGGCGCGGCGCACCTCGAGTGATGTACCGCGCGACGCCACTGGGCCGCGAGCGCTTCAAGGCGTGGATCGCCACGCCGAGCGAACGCGCGGTGCTCCGCGACGAGCTGCAAGCCAAGCTCAACCTGAGCGAGCCGGACGACCTCCCCGAGCTGCTCGCCGTCGCCGAGCATCAGTGCCAGGAATGCGTGGCCGAGCTGGCGACGCTCCGGCGTCCCGTGCTGGCGCACGTCGCCGAGCCGGAAGTGCCTTGGCACCATGCGGCGGTGATGATGGTCGATGACCTCAACCTCCGCTGGCTGCAAGCGCTGGTGGACTGGTTGAACGCGATCTGCGAGCTGATCGAGGAGCGCATCGAGCGCACGCCTGGACTCGCTCGGTCCTCGTCCTGATGAAGCCGCTGCTTCGATTGGAGTCGGTCAGCAAGTCCTACATGCGGGGACCGCGCGAGCTGCGCATCCTCAAGGACGTGTCGCTCGACGTCCATCCCGGCGAGTTCGTCGGGGTCTATGGGCAACGGGGCTCAGGGAAGACCACGATGCTGCGCATCGCAGCCGGGTTCGAGCCGCCGAGAGAGGGCCGCGTCAGCTTCGACGGGACGGACCTCGCCACCCTGTCGCGGAGCCGGCGGGCGCGCCTGCATCGAGAGGACATCGGCTGGGTCGAGCGTGCGGGTCCGCAGAGCGCCGGTCTCGTGATGCGGGTCTACGTCGGCCTTCCGCTCTATCGCACGGTCGGCCCGGCCGAGGCGCAGCGGCGGGCGCTGGAGGCGCTCGCGAAGGTCGGCGCGTCGGATGCCGCCGATGCCCACTGGTCGAGCCTGTCGGACACGGCGCGCACGCTTGTCGCCATCGCCGAGGCGCTCGTTCGCGAGCCGCGCCTGCTGCTGGTAGACGACCCCACGGCCGGACTGAGCATCCTCGACCGTGAGCGCGTCGTCGGATTGCTTCGCTCCGCAGCCGAGGATGGCGGCCTCGGCGTCCTGATGGCCGTCCCCGACATGCCGGCGATGCTCCACGCACACGAGGTGCGCTCGCTCAGCCGTGGGCGCTTGCTCGCCCCAGCCGACCCACCGCCCACCGGCGGTAACGTGGTCGAGTTCCCCGGCACCGAGCGGTCGGCCTGAGTGCTTGAGATCCGCGAGCTGGTGAAGCACTACCCGTCTGGTGGTGGCGAGGTGGTGCGCGCGCTCGACGGCGTGTCGATGTCGGTCATGGCCGGCGAGCTTGTCGCGCTCTACGGGCCGAGTGGATCGGGCAAGACGACGCTCCTGACAATCGTCGCGGCGCTGCTGCGCCCCGACCGAGGCGCCGTCGTGGTGAACGGCCGCGACATCACCCGCCTCTCAGCTCGCGACGCCGCGCGCTACCGGAGCGTCGATCTCGGCTACGTCAGTCAGTCGCTTGACCTCATGCCCGACGTTCCGGCCATCGACAACGCCGCGCTGAAGCTGTTCCGTCAGCGCATCGGCGTTCGGGAGGCTCACACGCGCGTCGTCCCGTTGATGGAACGCCTCGGTCTTGGCGAGCGCCTCAGGCACCGGCCCGACCAGCTCTCATCGGGCGAGCGCCAGCGCGTGCTGATCGCGCGAGCGCTGGCCACCGGGCCGCGCCTCATCCTCGCCGACGAGCCGACCGGAAACCTCGACACCAGACGCAGCCGCGAAGTCCTCACGCTTCTGACCGAGGTCTGCACGGAGGAGGACGTCGCCATGCTGCTCGTGACACACGACCCCCAGGCCGCGAAGTATGCGACCCGCGTCCACACGCTGAGCGACGGGCAGCTCTCCGACGGCGAGCACGCGCCCGATCTGCTCGCGGCCGAGGACCGCTAGGAGCACTCGGCACATGCCTCTGCGCAGCCTCGTCCACCTCTACCGAGTGCGGCTGCGGTCGCGGCTCGTGCAGGAGCTGCTCGCGCTCGCGGGCATCGCCGTAGGCGTCGCGCTCGTCTTCGCAGCGCTCGTCGCCAACACGAGCCTGACCGGCTCCGTCCGTCAGCTCACGAGCGGGATCGTCGGGCAGACACGCTTTCAGCTCGCCGCGCGCAGCCCTGAGGGCTTCGATCAGCGTCTGCTCGCCGAGGTGCAGCGACTCAGAGGGGTAAAGGCCGCCGCCCCGGTGCTCGAAGTGCAAGCGAACGTGATCGGACCGCAGGGCCGCCGATCCGTCCTGTTCGTCGGCGGCGATCCGCGCTTCGCCAGACTCGGCGGGGTCCTTTTGCGGCACTTCACCGCTGCGCAGCTTCGCGAGCAGCAGGCGCTCGCGCTGCCGGCGCCGATGGCCGAGGCGCTGGGCGTCTCGCTCGGCGCACCCATCCGTGTCGAGATCGACGCCGCCACTGTGCGGGTCCCGCTCGGCGCCGAGTTCCAGCAACACGACATCGGAGCGCTCGTCCACAGCCCTATCGCCATCGCCCCGCTTCCCTTCGCACAGAAGATCAGCGGCATGACCGGCCGCGTGACGCGCATCTTCGTGGAGCCTCTGCCGGGTCGCGACGAAGAGGTGCAGGCGGGGTTGCGAGGACTCGCCGCCGGCCGGCTGAACGTCCGAGCCGCCGACAACGACGTAGCCGTGTTCGAGCAGGCGGCTTACGCGACCAACCAGTCCACGGCGCTGTTCTCCGTCTTCAGTGCGCTGGTCGGCTTCCTGTTCGCCTTCAGTGCCGTGCTCCTGACGGTGCCGCAGCGGCGCCGATTCGTCGCCGACCTGCGCATGGCCGGCAACGAGCCGTGGGTGCTCGTGCAAGTCCTCCTGTTCGACGCGCTCGTCCTGGGCGTGGCCGGGGCCGCGCTCGGCCTCGCGCTCGGCGATCAGGTGTCGCGACACCTGTTCGGGGCGGTGCCGGGCTACCTCGCGTATGCGTTCGCGATCGGCTCGCAGCGCATCGTGAGCTGGCAGAGCATCGCCATCGCGGGAGGCGCGGGTGTGTTCGCGGCCTGCATCGCTGTCCTCGCGCCGTTGCGCGACATCCTCGCGGGTCACCGCTCCGTCGACGAGCCCGACGAAGGCCGAGGTCAGGCGTCGTCGTGGCTCATGGTGGCGGGGCTCGCCTGCCTGACCGTCACGAGTGCCATCGTCGTAGCGGCTCCACGCGCCGCGCTGGCTGGCCTCCTCGCCCTCACGTTGGCGCTGCTCCTGCTGCTCCCGTCGCTGTTGCGCTGGCTGACGCGGGTCTTCGAGTTCCTGACGCGCGCCGTCAGAAGCCCTGTCCCCACCCTCGCCGTTCTCGAGCTGCGATCCGGCGCTGCGAGAATGCGGACGATCGCGCTCGCATCGACTGGGGCGGTCGCGGTGTTCGCAACCGTCGCCATCGGCGGCGCCCACGCGGACCTGCAACGGGGACTGGACGCCTCGGCGAGTGAGATCGACAGCAACGCCGACGTGTGGGTCACGTTCCCGGGTACGACGAACGCCTTCGCCGTCACGCCGTTCCTCGCACCTGCCGGCACCATTCAAGCCCTCGGCCGGCTTCCCGGTGTGCAAACCGTCCGCACCTATCGCGGGAGCTTCCTGAACGTCGGCAACCACCGCGCCTGGGTCCAGGCGCCGCCGCGCTCGGCGCGCTGGCCGATCCCCCCGACGCAAATCCGACACGGCGATCTCCGTCTTGCCACCGAGCGAATCCGCAGAGGTGGATGGACCGTGCTGTCCGAGTCCGTCGCCGGGATCGAGCACGTCGGGATCGGCGACCGAGTAACCCTCCCGACGCCCGTTCCGACGACGCTTCGCGTCGCCGCGATCTCCACGAACCTCGGATGGCCGCCAGGAGCTGTGATCCTCAACGCCGACGACTACGCGCGCGCCTGGGGAAGCGAGGCGCCGAGCGCCTTGCAGCTCGCGCTCGCTCCGGGCGCCTCCCCGGAGCGCGTGGCGGTGGCCGTGAAGCGCTCGCTGGGTCCGCAGCTTCCCGCCAAGGTCGAGACGCGACAGCAGCGGATCAACCGCCACTTCGCAGCTTCACGCGAAGGACTGGCACGACTGACGCAAATCTCCATCCTCGTCCTCGTCTCGGCGATGCTCGCGATGGCGGCGGCGATGGGCGGCATGATCTGGCAGCGGCGCCCGAGCCTCGCGGCCCTCAAGGTCCATGGCTACCCCGAGCCCGAGTTGTGGCGCGCGCTTCTGCTGGAGAGCGGTCTGCTGCTCGGCGCCGGCTGCTTGGTCGGGGCCGTGTTCGGCCTCTACGGTCAGGTGCTCCTGAGCCGCGCGCTGGAGACGATCACCGGCTTCCCCGTCTTCTACTCCGCCGCCGGGCTCGTGGCGCTTGCGATCCTCGCCCTCGTCACCGCCGTAGCCGTTGCGATGCTTGCCATCCCGGGCTGGCTCGCTGTCCGAGTCGCGCCCAGCCCGGGCGGGTCCGCAAACTGAACTGCGTCGGTTTGATGCAGCGTGCGCCTCATGCCATCAACCCGTCACCGTCAGCTCTGGCGGCAGGATCTCGACGACGGTCAGCGGGAGTCCTTCGTAGCCGAGTTTGTCGCGCAGCCGTGGGGATCGCCGGCGGCAGCACGCTGGTGGGCGCCGTGGTCAGCGCCGCCGGCTGGCGCGCAGCGCTCGTCGTCGGCTCCGCGATCGGCGCCGCCGGGGGGACTCGTGGTGGCCGCGCGTCGTTCGACGCCTACCGGCTGGGACATCTGAACGGGGCATCCCCGACTGGCCAGCCAGCCAGCGTACGCGGCACTTGCTACGGTCGTGCGCGCCGACTCGCTGCCTCGCCGATGCCACCCGTTCCGATCCCACCCCGCCCCGAGCGTCCGCCCGCCACGCCGGAGGAGCTCTACGACCGCCTCACGGTCACGGATTCCGCGATCGGTGCGTTGTGGCGCCATCAGTCGCACATGCTCGGGCGCTACTACGGCGACCACCGCGCGAGCGCCGACGTCGCGCTCGAGCTGCCCACCGGCGCCGGGAAGACGCTCGTCGGCCTGCTGATCGCGGACTGGCGGCGTCAGACCGAGCAGCGACCCGCCGCCTTCCTGTGCCCGACCCGCCAACTGGCGCGCCAGGCGTACGACAAGGCGCTCGGCTACGGCATCCGCGCCGTCCTGCTGACGGGCTCGAACCTCGACTGGGATCCCGCGGAGAAGACGCTCGGCTTGTCGGGCGGCGCGACGATCATCTCGGTCTACTCCCACATCTTCAACACGAGCCCGAAGCTGCAGCCCGACACGCTCGTGCTCGACGACGCACATGCGGCCGAGAGCTACGTCGCGCAGAACTGGTCGCTGTCGATTTCCCGCAGCCATCCCGGCTACGGCCCGCTGCTCGAGGCTGTGGACGACCTGCTCGACCCCGGCGTGCTCGCCGGGCTGCGCGACGATGCGCTCGGCCGGCACGCCCGTCCCGTGCCCGCGTTCGTCGGGCCGGCCGACATGGCCGCGCTCAGCCCGCGCCTGCTGGAGAGCCTTGATGCCGCCGTCGGGCCGAACGACCGGCTGCGGTTCCCGCTCGGCGAGCTGCGAGCGCATCTCGCCGGGTGCGTCCTGTACGCGGGCTGGAGCGAGATCCTGCTGCGCCCGTTCGTCCCCCCGACGCGCTTCCACCCGGCGTTCCAGGATGCCGGCCAGCGCGTGTACTTGTCGGCGACGATGGGGGCCGCGGGCGAGCTGGAGCGATCGTTCGGGCGCACCACGGTCCCGCGAGTCGCGATGCCCGCCGACTGGGAGCGCCACGGGAGCGGGCGCCGCCTCGTGCTGATGCCGGGCGCGGGGATGGGCGGCGGCGACGCCACCGAGTTCGTGAGGACGACGATCGAGGCGCTGCCGCGGAGCCTCGCGCTCGTCCCGTCCGACGCGCAGGTCGACGACGTTCGCCCACTGCTGCCCGACGGCTGGACGGTCCTCACGAAGGACGACGTCGACGATCGCCTTCAGCCGTTCCGGAGTGAGGAGGGCTGCACGCTCGTGCTCGCCAACCGCTACGACGGCATCGACCTGCCGGGGGATGCCTGCCGGCTCATCCTCATCAGCGGCCTGCCCGCCGGCACGCACCTGCAGGAGCGCTTCCTGTTCGAGACGGCCGACGCGCGCTCCGCCTTGCGCGAGCGCATGCGCACCCGCCTGATGCAGGGGATGGGCCGGGCGACCCGCAGCCGCAGCGATCGGGCCGTCGTGCTGCTGACCGGCGAGGACCTGCTCCTGTTCATCAACGACCCCGGCAACATCGCGGGCATGCGGGCGGAGCTGCAGGCCGAGATCGCGTACGGCCTGTACCTCGCGACCCAGGGCGCGTCGTTGAGCGACGCCGTCCAGTCGTTCTACGAGGGCGGAGACGACTGGGCTGGCGCCGAGGCCTATCTGCGTCAGGAGGCGGAGAATGCCGATCTCGAGCCGCCCGCCGGGATGCAGGCGCTCCAAGACGCAGCGCCCGAGGAGGTTCTCGCCTGCGAGGCCGCCTGGCGAGGGGAGCCCGGCTGGGCCGCCCACCACGCCCAAGCCGCGGTGCGGCGGCTCACGACACAAGCCGTCGGCGGCTATCGAACGCTGTGGAAGGTTCTCGCCGCGCATTGGGCTGCTCAGCACGCGGCCGTCACGAGGGATCCCCTCGATGCCCGCGTCGCCGCAGAGCTCGGCCGCGACGCCGCGGCCTCTGCGCGCGTCCGGGCGTGGCGCCCGCGGCTTCCGCAGGTCGATGTCGACGCCGACGTGCAGGCGCTGGACACGCGGGCCGTGCGGATCGCGGAGCGCCTCCTCCCGATCTCCCGCTCGCCGAAGGTGGACCGCTACCTCGACGAGGCGCAGAGATGGATCGACGAGGCGCAGTACGCGAGCTTCGAGCGCGGGCTGCTGCGACTCGGCGAGCTGCTCGGCTTCGACGCCGTCCGCCCGGGAGCGCCGGCATCACCCGACGGCGCATGGCGCGACGGGGACGACCAGCTGCTGTGGGAGGCAAAGTCCGAGCAGCTGGCAGGCGGCGCCGTGTCGGCCAAGATCGTGCGCCAGGCGACCACGCATCCGACCTGGGTCGTGCGAGAGCTCGACTGGCAGTCCGATGGGAACGCGATCACCTATCTCGTCACGCCGCGAACGGAGGTCGACCCCGAGGCCGTCGCCGTCGCCGGCGAGCACGTGCAGCTGTGCGGGCTCGACGCGGTGCGCGCGCTCACGCGCGACGCGGTGAGCCTCTGGCGCGACGTCGTCGGTCGCGTGCAGGGCCTCGCACCCGCGGAGGTCGCCGAGCTGATCTGCCGCGAGCTGCTCAGGCGCGGGCTCGCGACCGCCGACCTGTCGTCACGCCTCGGTGCACAGCCCGTGGCCGAGATGACGGCTGCGCGCGAGGCCGACCCCGCACAGCCGTAGTGGGCCGGGTCACCCGCGCGGGCTCGGCAGGTACGGGCGCATTGTCGCCGCCGCAGGGCTGCGCCAAGCGCATGTACACGCTCGGTACACGGACCTGCTAGCGGGCCCCTGCGGACGCTGGCGGTGAACAGTGGGGATTCCCCGATTTCGGGGCTTTCCCGTCCGATGGAGGCGGGGGGAATCGAACCCCCAACTCCGCCTTGCAAAGGCGGCGTGTTCCCGTTAGCACCACGCCCCCGGGCGTCTGGAACTCTAGAGCGTTGGAGCGGCCTTGAGCGTGCGCGTGATCTGGCGTGCCGCCGAGAAGGCGCCGAGGGCGACCACGGCGCAGGACGGGCTCACGACGATCGCGAATGGGCCCACCTCGCCGGGCGCGGCCAGTGCCACGAAGGCGATCAGCGCCCCGCCGAGCCACAGCGCGGCCCGCAGCGCGCAGGCGAGCAGCCGCCAGGGACCGTTCGGGCGTCCACGCGCGGCCGCCTGCCACCACAGCGACCAGGCGACCACGCCGGCGCCGAGGATCGTCGCAAACCGCCGCGCTCCGTGCCGACGCGCGGGCTTGCCGCTTCTGCGCGGGATCTGCTGAGATGCCGCGCGATGCTCGCGACGATCGCCGACGTGGTGCTCGGGCTCGTGCTGCTCGGCACCGCCGGTGCGAAGCTGGTCGCGCCCGCGCGCACGCGGGCGGCGCTCGCCACGTTCGGCGTGCGCACTCCCCGAGCGCGGGCGGCGGCGTGGGGCGGAGCGGTTGCGGTCGAGCTGCTGCTGGGCGTCAGCGTGGCGCTCGGGCTGGACGCGGCCGCCTACGTCGCCGCGGCGCTGATGCTCGCGTTCGCCGCGCTGCTCGGCCGCGCGCTGCGCACCGGTCGCGCCGGGCAGCCGTGCGGGTGCCTCGGCGCCCGCTCGCGCGTCACGCCGCTCGCGCTCGCGCGTACGCTGGCGCTTGCGCTCGCATTCGCGCTGCTCCCGCTCGTGCCGGCCGCCGACCCGAGCGCCGAGGCCTGGCTCACGACCGGCCTCGGCGTCGCGCTGGCGGCTATCGCAACGCTGGCGTTCCTGCTGCTCGCGCTCGCGCGCGAGGTCGGCGAGCTGCGCCTCGCGATCCCGCCGCAGCTCCCGCTGGAGATCGACGGGGAGGGCCCGCCGCGCGGCAGCCGCGCGCCCGTCATCGACCGCTTCGTCCCCGCGCCGAGCAACCGCTTCG
The DNA here is from genome assembly GCA_963770165.1 of uncultured Actinomycetes bacterium. GTDB lineage: Bacteria > Actinomycetota > Thermoleophilia > Solirubrobacterales > Solirubrobacteraceae > Conexibacter. Next base: position 167,751 of record CAVYOK010000001.1, on the reverse strand, counting down.
CGCTCGCCGTCTTCTCCTCCGAGGGCTGCCCGATGTGCCAGGCGCTCGAGCCGGCGGTCGCCGCGCTCCAACGAGATCCGCTGCTCGCCGTCGAGACCTTCGACGAGCACGAGGACCAAGCCGTGTGGCGCGCGCACGCGATCCCCGGCAGCCCTTACGCGCTCGTCCTGAGCCTCGACGGGACCGTCCTCGCGCAGGGCACGTTCAACAGCGCGCGTCAGCTGGAGGCGCTCGTCGCCGCCGGCGAGGGGCGCGAGCGGGAGACCGGGTCGCGCCCCGGCGACCGAGAGCCGGCGCGTGCCTGAGAAGCGCCGCCTGTCCGACGCGCTCGCCACCGGCACCTCACGCCGCGGCTTCCTCGCGCGCACGAGCGGCTGGCTGCTCGCGACCGCCACCGGCGCCGCCGCGCTCGCCGCTGGCGAGGAGGACGCCGAGGCCTACCACTTCTGCGGCCACATCTACACGACCGCCTCGTGCCCGCACCCGACCGGGATACCGCGCGTGGACATCCACGGCTACCCGCTGCGCGCGAGAGACGGCAAGCCGGTCGACGACCTCGGCCGCCCGATCGACCGCCGCGGCCACCCGCTCGACGAGCGCGGGCGGCGCCTGACCGACCCGGACGGCCGACCGCTCCCGCGCGCGCCGCGCACGCGCATCTGCCAGGACGGCATCCCGGACAGATACGGCTTCCCCGTCACGGTCGACGGCTCCTGGTACCGCTGCTGCGGCGGCAAGGTCCGCCGGCTGATGGACTGCTGCGCCCACCACCGCACCCGCATCAACGGCGACACCGCGCTCACCGGCTACTGCTACGCGGGTCGCAGAGTCTTCTGCGTCATGTACTTCCAGACCCAGGTGCCGTGCTGAGGCGATGAGCGCGACCGCGGCGATCCTGCTGAGCACCGCGTTCGTCGCCGGCGTCACCGGCGCGTGGTCGCCGTGCGGCTTCTCGATGGTCGAGACGCTCGGCACGCGGCGCGCGCACCTCGGTGGACGGACGGTCTCGGCGAGCTGCGCCACGTTCGCGCTCGGCGCGCTCGCCGGCGGCGCGGTCACGTTCACGGCGCTCGCGGCGCTGGGGTCCGCGCTCGGCGGTGCGGATGGCGAGTGGGGGCTGATCGCCGCGACGGCGGTCGCGCTCGCCGCCGCACTCGGCGAGGCGCTCGGCGTCCGCATCGTCCCGCAGATCCGTCGCCAGGTGCCGGAGCCGTGGCGGCGCACGCTGCCGCTCCCGCTCGCGGCCGGTCTCTACGGCGTGCTGCTCGGGCTGGGCTTCACGACCTTCGTGCTGACGCTCGCGGTGTGGGCGCTGGCAGGCATCTCCGTCGCGATCGGCGACATCTCCGCCGGCCTGCTGATCGGCCTCGGCTTCGGCGCGGGCCGCGCCCTGCCGGTCGTGCTGATGGCGCCCCGCTACGCGACGCTCGGACAACGCCTGGAGCGCAGGATGGCGGAGCAGCCGGCGCTGCTGCGCCGCCTGCGGCTCGCGGACGGCGCGCTGCTCGCTGCCCTCGGGGTCGCTTTCCTCGCGAGTGGGAGCGCGAGCGCCGCGCAGCGGCCGCAGCTCGTCGCGACGGACGGAACCGACCCCTCGCGCGCCGGCTCGCTGCTCGCCTTCGAACGTCTCGGCGGCGCCGGCGGGGTGCTGGTCGACGGCGACGCGATCGCCCAGTTCCCGGCGGACGACGTCGCCATCGGGGGGCGCTACATCGCGACGCGCATCGGCACGACCCTCGCCGTGCGGGAGCGCGAGGGCGGCGCGACGATCGTGCAGTTCGACGCGCCTGGCGCGACACAGCTCGCCGTCTCCGACCGCTGGCTCGTGTGGCGCGCCGATCGACCCGGTGGCGGCGACCGCCTGTGGGCGCTGTCGCTGCCGGTCGCGCAGGCGGTGCCGGCGGCGGGCGTCGCGCGGCTCGTCGCGGGCGCCAACCATCGTCAGGCGATCGACCGGCCTGCGCTCTCCGGCGACCATCTCGCCTATGCCGCCACCACGCGCGGCATCAGCGCGATCGTGATCGCGAACCTCGCGACGCAGCAGCGGCGCCGGGCGCTCGCGCTGCGCGGCGGGCAGCTGTCGCAGCCTGCCCTCGACGGCGGCCGGCTGCTGTACGTGCAGTCGTCCTTCTGCAGCCAGCGCCTGCGCGTGGTCGGCACGCGCACGCTGCGCCGCCCGCGCACGTTGCTGGAGGTCGGCGCGAACGCACGGCGCGACGAGGCGCACGAGCACGGCTACGCGACGCAGGGGAGCGAGCCGAGCAGCTGCCCACACGGCACGCCGCGTCGCACCGACATGCTGCTGTGGACGACGGCGCTGGCCGGTCGCACCGCCTACGTGACGCTGCTGCGTCCCGGCGCCGCCGGCGGCGACGCTGCGCCGAGCGCGCGGATCGTGCGCGTTCGCTTCTAGAAGACGCGCCGCCGCGCCCGCTTCACCGCGCCGACTTGCGGGCGACGACGTCTAGACCTATTGTTAACCACATGGCTAACAGTTCCACCGCGACGCTCGACCGCGCGTTCGTCGCCGTTGCCCACCCGCTGCGGCGCGCGATCCTCGAGCGGCTGGCGAGCGGCGAGATGACGGTCGGCGAGGCGACGCACGACTTCCCCGTCTCCAAGCCGGCGATCAGCAAGCACCTGAGGGTGCTGGAGGAAGCCGGCGCGATCGTGCGCGTGATCGACGGTCGCACGCACCGCCTGCGCTTGCAGCAGCGCTCGCTCGAGCAGGCATACGCGTGGCTCGCCAGACAGCGGGCGCTGTGGGAGCGCAAGCTCGACGTCGTCGAGGAGTTCCTGACCGAGCAACAGGAGGACAGAGCATGAGCGAGATCGACGTCGACACCGGCACGGTGCGCGTGGAGCGGACGTTCGAGGCGCCGGTCGAGGCGGTCTTCGACGCGTGGACGAACCCTGACGTGCTGAAGCGCTGGTGGAGGGCGGATCCGAGCCACGAGGTGACGATCGCCGCGCTCGACGTACGCGCCGGCGGCGACTACCGCCTTGAGATGCGCATACCGGACGGCGACGACATGGTCGTCCACGGCACCTACCGTGAGGTCTCACGTCCCGACCGGCTCGTCTACAGCTGGACGTGGGAGGGGACTGGCCCCTACGCCAATCACGAGACCGAGGTCGCGGTCACGTTCGAAGAGGAAGTGCCCGGCCGCACGACCGTCACGATCGAGCACGCCGGCCTGCTCGACGACAACTCGCGCGCCAACCACGCCAGAGGCTGGAACGGCGTGCTCGACAGCTTCGCGCGCAGCGGAATCCCCGCGACGCGCTGACCCGGCAAGGCAACCCCCAAGGGAAGGGAGCATCACGATGGCGAAGTACGTGCTGGCATACACCGGCGGCCGCATGGCTGACACGGAGGAGGAGCAGCAGGAGCGCATGGCCGCCTGGCAGTCGTTCCTCGGCGGCCTCGGCGACTCGCTCGTCGACATGGGCAATCCGTTCGGCTCGTCGGCGACCGTGACCGCGGACGGCGGCAACGGCAGCGCGCCGAACCACCTCAGCGGCTACTCGATCATCACCGCCGACAGCCTCGAGCAGGCGACGGAGAAGGCGAAGGGCGCGCCCGTGCTCGACGGCGGCGGCACGGTCGAGGTCTACGAGGCGCTGGAGATCGGGTAGCGGCGCGTTTGCCGTGGCGGGCGGGTCCTGTCGCCGGTGAAGACGATTCCGCGGGCGGGGCCGCGGAATCGTCTCACCCGCGCCACCCGCCCGATCGGCGTACGGGGACCGCACCTCTCGCAGCACGCGCGTGTTCCCGCTTGCAACGGCGCGCCCAGGATGGGCAGACGGTGGGGCCTAAGCTGACCGGCTTGCGGCTCCGCCGCCGCCGTTGCTCCGCCGATGACCGCCGTCCGCCTTCGCATCCCGCTCCTGATCGCGCTCGCATGCGCGGTCGCCGCGCTCGCAGCGCTGCTCGCGCCGGCCGCAGAGGCCGCGCGCACGGGCAATCCGCGCATCGTCTTCACGCGCTGCTCGTCGGACCCGTTCCCCTGCATATCGCACAGAGTGATGACGCGCACGGGGAGGATGCTCGTCGGCGCCGGCGGGATGAGCCGGGGCGCGAAGGTGCTCTTCCCCGTGCGGTCGAGAGCGGGCGCGCGCGTCGGCCTGCGCCCGGTCGGCGGTCAGTTCCGCACCAGAACGCGGATCGTCGTGCGCGTGCCGGGCAACGCGATCAGCGGGCTGATCCGGGTCGTCAACCCCGGCAGGAAGCTCTCGAACCCGGCCCGCATCTGGGTCAGGAACCCGCCGAAGCGCCGGGCCACGAGCGGCTCCCCGTCGACCGGCCCGAGCGCGTTCGACGGCAGCGGCATGTGGATCTGGTACCTGTCGAGGTCCGAGAGCGGCGACGCGGCGGCGATCGCCGCACAGGCGCAGGCGCACGGCGTCAGCACCGTCTTCGTCAAGAGCGCAGACGGCACGAACGTCTGGTCGCAGTTCAACGCGACCGCGGTCGCGGCGCTGAAGGCGACCGGCCTGCGCGTGTGCGGCTGGCAGTTCGTCTACGGCAGAGAGCCGCTCGGCGAGGCGGCCGCGGCCGCCGCCGCGAAGGATGCCGGCGCCGACTGCTTCGTGATCGACGCCGAGACGGCGTACGAGGGCCGCTACGCGCAGGCGCAGCGCTACGTGACGAAGCTGCGCGAGCTGGTCGGCGACGACTACCCGATCGGGCTCACGTCGTTCCCGTACGTCGACTACCACCCGAGCCTGCCCTACAGCGTCTTCATGGCGCCCGGCGGCGCGACGTTCAACCTGCCGCAGGTGTACTGGAAGACGATCGGCGACACGGTCGACGAGGCGCTCGCGCACACGTACCAGTGGAACCTGCCGTACGAGACGGCGATCTACCCGCTGGGCCAGACGTACGACGGACCGAGAGCGGCCGACGTCCGCCGCTTCCGCCAGCTGTCGACCGCATTCGGCGCGCGCGGGGTGAGCTGGTGGGTGTGGCAGTTCGCGAGCGACTCCGACTGGAACGCGCTCGGCGTGCCGGTCGACGCGGTCGACAGACCGGAGACGCTGTGGCCGACTCTGCGGGCGCGCAGCGACGGCAGAGTCGGCTCGCGCGGGGACCTCGTCGTGTGGGCGCAGCAGCACCTGCTCGGCGCGGGCAAGACCGTGACGGTGGACGGCGCGTTCGGCCTCGGCACCGCCGACGCGGTGCGCACCTTCCAAGCGGAGAACAACTTGCCGATCACCGGCGAGCTCGACGCGGAGACGTGGCCGGTGCTGCTGAAGGTCGCACCGGTACCGGTCGACTGGATTGCGAAGGCGAAAGCCTCCGCCCGCGGCGCGCGCGCGGCCGGCGCGCGCGCCGCAATGGCGGCCTTCCGCCACCGTAGGGGCGCGGGGGCGGGCGGCGACTCGAACGGACCCGCCTCCGCCGCGCTGCCGGCGAAGCGCTACGAGATCCCCGGCGGCCCGCGGCGCTAGGTCCGTGGAGGAGGCGTTGGCGCGCTGACGCGGCTAGGCCGCCACGCGCTTCGCGGCGATCTTCTCGGCGTCGACCCGCACGACGTCCCATGCGAGGCCGGCGCGCTCGAGCGCGGCGATGATCCCCGCGGAGATGTCGAGCTGCCCGCGCTCGAGCCCGTGGCGGGCGGAGGTCGGGAACGCGTGGTGGCCGTTGTGCCACGCCTCGCCGAGCGAGAAGGGCGCGAGCCACGCGAGGTTGCGCGATTCGTCGCCCGTCTCGAACGGTCTGCGGCCGAAGAAGTGACACAGCGAGTTGATCGAGTACGTCGCGTGGTGCAGCACGAGCACGCGCACGAGGCCGCCCCACAGCATCCCGGTTACGCCGTCCTTCAAGGTGTCGGCGCCGCCGAACAGGAAGCCGAGCGCGAACGACAGGACGAAGCCTCCGATCGCCCACCAGATGAACGTGCGGTCGATCCACGCGATGTCGCGGTCTCTCATGAGGTCCGGCGCGTAGCGCGTCTTGCGTCCCCGCTGCGTGTGGATGAACAGCCAGCCGACGTGCGCGTGGGCGAGGCCCTTCAGCGCGCCCTTCCACCCGTGCCCGTGCTCGACGTGCGGGCTGTGCGGATCGCCGAGTCTGTCGGAGAAGGCGTGGTGCTTGCGGTGGTCGGCGACCCAGGACACGATCGGGCCCTCGATCGCCATCGAGCCGAACGCCGCGAGCGCGATGCGGATCGGTCGTCTCGTCTTGAACGAGCGGTGCGTGAAGAGGCGGTGGAAGCCGACCGTGATGCCGATGCCCGTCAGCACGTACATGACGAGGAACACGACGATGTCGTTCCAGCCGAGCGCGACCGCCCACAGCTGCCAGGCGACGAGCCCGAGCGCGAGCACCGGGACGATCGTGACGAGGCCCGTGATGATGCGGTCGCGCGTCTCGTGCGCGACGGGCTCGACGTCATCCTGCGAGTGCGCGTGATCGAACGGCTGGGCGATGCGCTGGACCCTACACGGCTCGCTCGCGCCAGTCGCGGTAGGAGCGCAGCGCGATGCCTTCTTCCGCGATCGTCGCGCGCACGCGCGGGTCGCACAGCGTCGCCACCTCGGTCGTGCGCTCGGCGGAGTAGGAGGAGCCCGACTCGTCGTCGAGCGCCGGGTGGCAGCCGAGCTCGCTCGCGCCCTCCGGCAGCGCGCGCAGCAGCGCGCACAGCGCCTCGACGGTGATCCCCTCGGGCCACGGCTCGCCCTTGCCGGACTGGCCGTAGAAGCCGCCCTCGTAGCGAAGCCCGGGGGTGAAGCTGCGCACCGGCACGCCGAGCCGCTCGCCGTGCTCCAGCACGACCGACTTCGCCGGCTCGTCGCGATGCGCGTGCTGGTGCGCGTCGAGGTGCGTCGGCGCGACGCCCATCAGCGCGCAGAAGCGCTCGATCTGCGCCGCCACCTCCGCCCCGACCGCCGCCGCGTCCCCCGGCGGCACGACCTCGTACGCGGCGATCCAGTGCTCGCCCGTGTAGTGCCACTCGTGCAGGTCGACGTGCAGGCCGACGCTCAGCTCGGGATGCGCCTGCGCGTAGGCGGCCGCCTCGGCTGCGTGGCCGGCCCGCACCATCAGCGACGCGCTCGTGAGGATGCCGTGCTCGTGCGCCTGCGCGATCCCGCGGTTGACGCCGGCGCTGAGGCCGAAGTCGTCGGCGTTGACGATCAGGCGGCGGACGGCGCTCATGGTTCGATTCTCCCCGCGATCGCCTCGGCGTCGTGCAGCCAGTCGCGCGCCTGCTCGGGAGGCGGCTGCCAGTCGGCGGGGACGGCGAGCCAGCGCGCGGCGGTGAGCAGGCGCGCCGCGTCGAGGTCTGCGTGGAAGCGCGCGGGGGGCGGCGGGTCGGGCAGCGCCCGACGGTAGGACTCGGCGAGCGGCTCGTCCGCCTCCTTCCACGCGCCGGCGGTGAGCGCGGCGAGGTCGAGCAGCGCGGGCCCGCGCGCGATCGTCTCCCAGTCGACCGCACAGACGCGGTCGTCCGCGATCAGCACGTTGGCGGCGTACAGCTCGCCGTGGATCACGGCCGGCGGCGCGGCGGCGAGGCGTAGGCGTGCGGCCTCGAGCGCGGGAGCGAGCGCGGCGACGCGCGGGTCGTGCGCCGTGCGCTCGCCGAGGTCTGGCGCGGTCCACGGGGGCAGCCAGGCGGGCGTCAGCGGGGCGGCGTCGGCGCGTGCGGTCAGCTCGGCGTGCGCGCGCGCGAGCCAGCGCGCCGCCGCCGCCCACGCAGCCGGGTCGCCGACGTGCTCGAGTCGCGCGCCGCGCACCGCCTCAAGGAACAGCCACGCGCGCCCCGGCTCCTCCACGGCGGCGATCAGCTGCGCGGTGCCGAGCTGCGCGCCGTCGAGCAGCTCGTATGCGCGCAGCTCGCGCGCCGCGTCCGGCACCGCGCCGTCGCGCGCGACGCGCGCGCTCGGCAGCAGCGCACCCGGCGACAGGTCCTTCCACACGACCGTCAGTCGCGTGCCGTCGCCCGCCTCCACGTCGAGCTCGGCGAGCGGGAAGCTCGAGGCGAAGGGAGAGTCGCGGCGCGCGAGGACGCGGACCGGAGCGGGGAGCGCGCGGGCGAGGGCGTCCGCGAGGTCGCGGTCGGAGGGGCCGGCGGGCGCGGCGTCGCCGGCGCTCACCCCAGCCCCACCTCCAGCAGCGCCGGCAGCACCTTCCGCGCGTCGAGCCACTCCTCGGCCACCGCACGCGCCGCCGCCGCGTGCCCGGCAGGGTCGGCGCGCACGGCGGCGACCGCGTCCGCTGCCTCGGCGTCGTCGTCGAAGCCCAGCAGCCCCGCGCCCTCCGGCAGCACGTGCTCCCAGCCGGTTCGCTGCGCCACGACCGGCCGTCCGCTCGCGAGGTAGCAGGCGGAGCGATCGCTGAACCAGCCGCAGCGACTCACGACGTAGCCCTCCTTCGCGATTCCCAGCTCCGCCTCCGAGGCGCGCACGAAGCGCGCGTACGACTCCGGCGTCGCCGTCTCGTGCGCGGCGTCGATCAGCACCCAGCCGTGCCGGTGCAACTCGGCGATGTCCTTCGCCTCCGACGGGTCGATCAGCAGCGCGAAGCGCGGCGGCTCCGCCAGTCGGCGCGGCAGGTCGATCAACGCGCGCACGCTGTGCGCCTTCTGCCCGTAGCGCACGCCGTCGTGCTCGATCGTCCCGTACGAGCGCCAGTTGGCGATCGCCGTGAGGCCCTCGGTCGGCTCCTGCGTCGCGACCGGCCAGCGCTCCAGCACGACCGGCGGCAGCGTCGGCGCCCAGCGTACGCCGGCGTCCGGTACGTCGCACTCGTCCGCATCCAGCCGCAGCCCCACCGACGCGAAGCGGTCGTGCTCCGCGATGCCCATGTCGACGCCCTGGGCATGCCACAGCTGCGTGAACGCCGGGTCGAGGTCGACGAGCAGCCGCCGTGAGACCGCCTCCAGCACGGCCGGGTCGCGCACCGTGCCCGCGAGGTTCACGAGCAGGTCCGCGCTCACCGCGAACGTCATCACCTCGTCGTACGAGCAGCCGATCGCGCGGCCGCCGCCGGTCAGCAGCGCGGCGCGCTGCTCGAAGTCGAACGCCTCGATCACGTGCGTGAGGCACGCCGCGCGGGCCGCGGGGTCGCCGGGGCCGCGCACCTCGTCGAGCACGAGCACGTCGTGGCCGAGCGCGCGCAGGCCGAGCGCGTACTGCAGCGCCGCCCACGTCGCGCCGCCGTGCCCGGGCACGGCGGCGACCATGCCGCCGAGGATCAATCGCATGTCCGATTCCCAGTTGCAAACTTGTTTATTCCTGGGGTGACGACCGGATTCAACTCGTCAAAACCTCACCATCGCTCACCAACGCGCTCGGACGGACGTCCAGGGGTCCATGCAGGTGACCGACCTTCGCCTGCCCTCGTCGTTCTCGGCATGTGATGCGCACCAAGCTGGAAGCGGCCGCTCGTTCGGGCGCTCACCCTATCGGCAATCCGGCGGCTCGCCGGCACGCGCGCCTCGTGTCCGTCGGCGACCCGCTCGTCGGCCCGCGGCCGAGCGTGAGCGGGCCGCGGCCGCGGGTCGACGGCAAGTTCCTCGCCGTCGGCGACGAGCGCCTGTGGCTCGCGGGCGTCACGTACGGCACGCTCGCGCCCGGCGAGGACGGATCCCCGTATGGCGACCGCGCACAGGTCGAGGCCGACTTCCGCGCGATGGCCGCGGGCGGCGTCAACGCGCTGCGGACCTACACGCCGCCGCCGCGCTGGCTGCTCGACGCGGCGCTGCGCCACAGGCTGTGGGTGACGGTCGGGCTGCCGTGGGAGCAGCACGTGACCTTCCTCGACTCAGCTCGTCGCGCCGCCGCGATCGAGGCGCGCGTCCGCGCGGGGGTCGCCGCCTGCGCCGGCCATCCGGCCGTGCTCGGCTACCTCGTCGGCAACGAGATCCCCGCCTCGATCGTGCGCTGGCACGGCCGCGGCAAGGTCGAGCGCTTCGTCGAGCGGCTGCGTCGCGCGGCCAAGCAGGAGGACGCCGACGGACTCGTCAGCTACGCGAGCTTCCCGAGCACCGAGTACCTCGAGCTGCCGCAGCTCGACCTCGTCTCGTACAACGTCTACCTGGAGGACCCCGAGCGCCTGAAGGCCTATCTCGCCCGCTTGCAGAACCTCGCCGGCGAGCGGCCGCTCGTGATGACGGAGCTGGGGCTCGACAGTCGTCGTCACGGCCGTGAGCAGCAGGCGCGCGCGTTGCGCGACCAGGTCCGCACGAGCTTCGCCGGCGGCTGCGCGGGCACGTACCTGTTCGCCTGGACCGACGCGTGGCATACGGGCGGCGCCGAGGTGACCGACTGGGACTTCGGCCTCGTCGATCGTGCGCGGCGGCCGAAGCCGTCGCTTGCGGCGGCCCGGGGCGCGTACGCGGACCTGCCGCTCGAAGCGCCCGCGAGACAGCCGCGCGTCTCGGTCGTCGTCTGCACGCTCAACGGCGCCGCGACGATCGGCGAGACGCTCGACGCGATCGAGCGGCTCGAGTACCCCGACGTCGAGGCGATCGTGGTCGACGACGGCTCGACCGACGCGACCGCGGAGATCGTCGCGACGCATGCGCGTGTCCGGCTCATCCGCACGCCCAACCACGGCCTCAGCGCCGCGCGCAACAGCGGCCTGCGCGCCGCCACCGGCGAGCTCGTCGCCTACCTCGACGACGACGCCTACCCCGATCCGCACTGGCTCGACTACGTCGCGCTCGCGCTGCGCGACGGCGCCCACGCCGGCGTCGGCGGCCCGAACCTGCCGGTCCCGCACGACGGGCTCGTCGCCGAGAGCGTCGCGAACGCGCCCGGCGGCCCGGTGCACGTGCTGCTGAGCGACACGGTCGCCGAGCACCTTCCCGGCTGCAACATGGCGTTCCACAGAGACCGCCTGGAGGCGATCGGCGGCTTCGACGAGCAGTTCCGCGTCGCGGGCGACGACGTCGACGTCTGCTGGCGCCTGCAGGAGCGCGGCTGGACGCTCGGCTTCCAGCCGGCGGCCTTCGTGTGGCACCACCGCCGCGGCAGCGTGCGCCGCTTCTGGCGCCAGCAGCGCGGCTACGGCCGCGCCGAGGCGCTGTTGGAGCGGACCTGGCCGGAGAAGTACAACACCCCCGGCCACCTCGCCTGGGGCGGGCGCATCTACGGCCGCGGCTCCGCGCTGCGCCGCTCGCGCGTCTACTACGGCCAGTTCGGCGCGAGCGCCTTCCAGCAGGGGATCGAGCAGCCGCAGCCGCTGCTGCTCGCGCTCGCCGGCACGCCGGAGTGGTGGCTGGTGATCGCCGCGCTCACGCTCATGGGCGCACTCGGCACGATCGCCCAGCCGCTGCTCGTCGCGCTGCCGATGCTGGCCGGCGCGCTCGCGCTGCCGCTGTGGCAGGCGCTCGCGACGGCGCGCCGCTGCGACGTGCGCGACCGTCCGCTGCGCATCCGCCTCGCCGGCGGCGCGCTGACGGCGTTCCTCGTGCTGACGCAGCCGGCGGCGCGCCTGCTCGGCCGCACGCAGGGCGGCCTCACGCCATGGCGGCGTCGCGGCTGCCGCCGCGGCTTCCGCGTGCCGCACACGCGCGTGGTGTCGAGCTGGCACGAGCGCTGGCGCCCGCTGACCGAGCGCGTGACCGCGCTGGAGGCGGCGCTGCGCGCCGGCGGCCTGCGCGTGCGCCGCGCCGACGGCTGCGAGCGCTGGGAGCTGCACACGGCGGCCGGCGCGTTCGGCGGCGTGCGCGTGCGCGCGGCGGTCGAGGAGCACGGGCGCGGGCGTCAGCTCGTGCGCGTGCGAGTCCATCCCCACCTGCCGCGACTCGGCCGCTGGGCGCTGCTCGGGCTCGCCGCGTGCGCGCTGCTCGCCGCCGCCTTCGCCGAGTGGACGACCGCCGCCGTCGCGGCCGCGCCGCTCACGCTGCTGCTCGCCGTAGCGACGTTCGAGTGCGGTGCCGCGACGGCTGTCGCGCTGCGCGCCGTGCACGGCATGGAGGAGCGCGCATGAGCCGCTTCGCACAGCTTCCGCGCCGCGCGCTGGCCGCGTTCGGCCGAACCGTCGCGATGCGCCGCAAGGGCGACGCCGAGAGCCCGTTCGCGTTCCTCGGGGACTTCCGTCGCGTCGTCCCGTACATCCGCCCGCACAAGCGGCTCGCGGTCACGTCGCTCGTGCTGATGGTCGCCTCGGCGGGCATGGCGCTGCTGGCGCCGTGGCCGCTGGCGATCCTCCTCGACACGGTGCTCGGCAACGAGCCGCTGCCGTCGCTGCTCGGCTGGCTCGGGGGCGTGAGCACGTACGAGCTGCTCGGGATCGCGGTCGGCGCGGGGCTGCTGCTCACGGCGTTCGAGCACGGCGTGGCGGTCGTCGACGAATACGTCAACACGAAGCTCGACCAGAGCATGGTGCTCGACCTGCGCAGCCAGATGTTCCGCCACGCGCAGCGGCTGTCGATGGCCTACCACGACAGCAAGCAGATGGGGAAGCTGATGTTCCAGATCAACACCCAGGCCGCCGCCGTCGGGTCGGTCACGGTGTCGATCCCGCCGCTGCTGCAGAGCGTCCTGACGCTCACCGGGATGTTCATCGTCGTGCTGCAGATCCAGCCGACGCTGGCGCTGCTGGCGCTCGCCGTCGTGCCGTTCGTCTACTGCTCGGCCGGCTTCTACACGCGCTACATCGAGCCGCGCGTCTACCACGTGCGCAGACTCGAGGGCGACTCGCTCGCGATCGTGCACGAGGCGATGGCGATGCTGCGCGTGATCGTCGCGTTCGGGCGCGAGCGGCACGAGTACGACCGCTTCCGCAGACAGGGCGAGGACGCCGTCTCGGCGCGCGTGCAGCTGACCGTGCGCCAGACGTTGTTCACGCTCGCCGTCACGATGATCACGGCGATCGGCACTGCCCTCGTGCTCGGCTTCGGCGCGCACCATGTGCTGGAGAGAGACATGACGGTCGGCGAGCTGGTCGTCGTGATGGGCTACATCGCGTCGATCTACAAGCCGCTGGAGCAGATCAGCACGACCTTCAGCACGCTCCAGCAGGCGTTCATCAGCCTGCGCTCGGCGTTCGACCTGCTCGACACGGAGCCGGACATCGTCGAGCGACCGGACGCGCGGATGCTCAGAGGTGTGCGCGGGGCGGTCGCGTTCGAGCATGTCGAGTTCGCGTATCGAGGCCGCCGCGGGACGCTGCAGGACGTCACGTTCGAGGTCGACCCCGGTCAATGCGTCGCGATCGTCGGTCCGACGGGAGCCGGCAAGAGCACGCTGCTGAGCCTGCTCATGCGCTTCTACGACCCGCAGCGCGGGCGGGTGCTGGTCGACGGGACCGACGTGCGCGACCTGCGGCTCGAGGACCTGCGCAGACAGATCAGCGTGGTGCTGCAGGAGCCGCTGCTGTTCGGCGCCACGATCCGCGAGAACATCCGCTACGGGCGGCTGGAGGCGAGCGACGAGGAGGTCGAGGCGGCAGCGCGCGCGGCCAACGCGCACGACTTCGTCAGCGCGCTGCCGAAGGGCTACGACACGCGCCTCGGCGAGCGCGGCGCGCTGCTGTCGGGCGGCGAGCGCCAGCGCATCTCGGTCGCGCGCGCGTTCCTGAAGGACGCGCCGGTGCTGATCCTCGACGAGCCGACCTCCTCGATCGACTCGAAGACCGAGGCCGTCATCCTCGACGCGCTCGCGCGGCTGATCCGCGGCCGCACGACGTTCGTCGTCGCGCACCGTCTCTCGACGGTCCGCGACGCCGACCTGATCCTCGCCGTCGAGGGCGGGCGCGTCGTCGAGCAGGGCACGCACGCCGAGCTGCTCGCCCGCGGCGGCCTCTACGCCGAGCTGCACGCGGCGCAGCAGGGCGCGCCGCTGCCCGAGCGGCCGATCGCGCTGGAGCCGCAGGCGCTGCGCGAGCTGCGGCAGCTGGCGACGCGGCGGATCCGCAAGGACGACCCGCTCGAGCCAGCGATCCGCGCGGCGCGCAAGCTGCTCGGTGAGATGGGCCTGTGGGAGCCGGCGGACGAGCCGCGCCTCTCGGTGGTGGGCCGATGAGCCGGCGGATCGTGCTGCTCGGGATGATGGCGAAGATGCCGGTCCCCGGCGTCATGTGGCAGACGGTCCACTACCTCGTGGGCCTGAGGCAGCTCGGCTTCGAGCCCTGGTACGTGGAGGCGCACGGCCGTCACACGTCGATGCTGATGCGTCACCCGGGCGACGACGCCGGGCTGCGCGCTGCGGACTACATCGCCGCCACGATGCGCCGCTTCGGCCTCGGCGACACGTGGGCCTACCACGCGCTGCACGACGCCGGCGCACCCGTGCACGGGCGCCTCGACCAGGCGGGGCTGGCACGGCTCTACCGCGAGGCCGAGCTGGTCGTGAACCTGCACGGCGGCACCCCGCCGCTCCCGGAGCACTACGCGAAAGATCGGCTCGTCTACCTGCAGACCGACCCGGTGCAGCTGCAGGTCGAGCTGGCCGAGGGCAGGCAGGAGAGCGTCGACTTCCTCGAGCCGCACTGCGCGTTCTTCACGTTCGCGGAGAACCTCGGCAAGCCCGGCTGCGGGCTGCCGGCCTCGGAGCGCTTCCGCTTCCATCCGACGCGCCAGCCGGTCGTGTGCGACCTGTGGGATCGCGTCGAGGCGCCGACGCGCGACGTGTACACGACCGTCGGCAACTGGCACCAGCCCTGGCGCCGCGTGACGATCGACGGGCGCGACTACGCCTGGAGCAAGGACCGCGAGTGGACGACGTTCCTCGACCTGCCGCGGCGCACCGGCAGGCAGTTCGAGCTCGCGCTCTCGAGCTACAAGCCCGAGCACCAGGCCCAGCTCGAGGCGCGCGGATGGGCCGTGCGCGACGCGCTCGCCTTCGGCCCCGACGGCGACGACTACCGCACCTACGTCGCCGGCTCGCGCGCCGAGTTCACCGTCGCGAAGGAGCAGAACGTCGCGCTGCGCAGCGGCTGGTTCAGCGACCGCAGCGCCACCTACCTCGCCGCCGGCCGCCCGGTCGTCACGCAGGACACCGCCTTCGGGGCGGTGCTGCCGACGGGCGCCGGCCTGTTCGCCGTCACGACGCTCGACGAGGCGGTCGCGGCGGTGGAGCAGGTCGAGGCCGACTACGCGCGGCATCGCCGTGCCGCGCGGGAGATCGCACAAGAGCACTTCGACGCGACGCGGGTGCTGGGAGACATGCTGGATGCAGTGGGGATCACGACAACCACGAAGGACGCGAGGGACCGCACGATGACCGCCAGGGACCAGGGCGACGAGCAGGAACGACACAGGCTGAGCAGGGAGTCGCGCGTGCTCGCGCTGATCCCGCACTACCAGTGCGAGGAGTGGCTCGACGACGCGCTCGCCTCGCTCGAGGAGCAGTCGCGCCCGCTCGACGCGATCGTCGTGATCGACGACGCATCCGAGCACCCGCCGCTCGACATCGTCAGACGGCATCCCCGCGTGACGCTGCTGCACGCCGACCGCAACGTCGGTCCCTACCGGCTCGTGCAGCAGGTGATCGAGGAGACCGACTACGACGCCTACCTGTTCCAGGACGCCGACGACTGGTCCGCGCCCGACCGCCTGGAGCAGCTGCTCGCCGCCGGCGAGCGGACCGGCGCCGAGCTGATCGGCACGCAGGAGATCCGTGTCTTCTGCGAGGAGCCGGAGGTCACGCCGATCGCCTGGCCGCTCGACGTGCACAAGCAGTTCGCGAGCAAGCCGACCGCGTTCCCGCTGCTGCACCCGACCTCGATCGTCACGCGCGACCTCGTCATGACGCTCGGCGGCTTCGCCTCCGGCCTGCGCTTCAGCGGCGACGCGGAGCTGCTGCGGCGCGCGCAGCACATCGCGCGCGTCGTCAACGTCGAGGACCACTGCTACTACCGCCGCATCCGCGAGAACTCGCTGACGACGGCGAGCGCGACTGGGCTCAGATCGCCGATCCGCCAGCAGGTGATGGAAATGCTGTGGGAGCAGGCGAGACGCAACGCCGCTGCCGCGGCGGCCGGCCAGACGCCGGACCTGTCGCCGATCAGAACGGCGCCGCCGGTGGGGCTGCGCCAGCTCGCCGGCCCGGCGCTGAGCGGGCGCCCGGTCGACGGCTTCGCGGTGGCGGAGCGCCCCGCGCCGCCGCCACAGCCGGAGCGCAGGGGCGGGCCGCCGCGGCCGGTCTTCGTGATCGGCGCGCCGCGCTCGGGCGTCAGCGCGCTCGCGTGGGCACTCGGCCAGCACCCGCAGATCCCGGCCGCGCTCGACACCGCCTGGATGGCCGAGCTGGCGAAGGAGCTGCCGGCGATCCATGCGCGCACGCAGCCTGACGGCTTTGGGCCGGAGCGCTTCTCGCGCGTGTTCGGCCGCGCGGCTGCGTCGCTGATCGGCGACAGACTGGAGCGCTGGGTCGACGGCGCGCCCGAGCTGATGGCAAACGTGCCGATGCTGGCGCGCCTGTTCCCGGACGCGCGTTTCGTCCATGTCGTGCGCGACGCGGACGCGGTCGTCGCCTCGCTTGCCGATCCGCCGCTCGTGGCGGCGGGCGCGACCGGCGGGACGCAGATTCCCGCGCACCTCAAGACTCGCGTCTCGGAGGGCGAGGCGGCCGACCGCTGGCTCGCCGGCGCGCGCGCCGGGCTGGACGCCGAGCGCACGCTGAGAGACCGGGTGCTGCGCGTGACGTACGACGAGCTGGTCGACGCGCCGGAGCAGCTCATGCGCCGCTGCCTGGAATTCGTCAGAGAGGAGTGGGACGAGCGCTGCATGCGCCCGCTGCGTGGGCTGGCGACGACGGTGGCGCCTGCCCCGGTGGCGGACGGCAGAGCGGAGGACCCCATGCGCGCCGCTGCGCGCGCGCTGAGCGACGAGCTGCTCGGGCGCAGACGGGCGCCGCTCGCCGTCGCCGCGCTGGCGCGTGCGTCGAGCGGCGCGCCTCGCCTTGGCGTGACGCCGAGAGACGGCAGACGCATCGTGCTCGTCACCGACCACTTCCCGAAGTTCAGCGAGACGTTCTTCGCGCACGAGTTCACCGGCCTGCTGGAGCGCGGCTGGGATGTCCACATCCTCTGCAATCGCTCCAACAGAGACCAGCACCCCTACTTCCCGCAGCTCAGACGGCACCTGGAGACGCGCGAGCGGATCCACGTCGTGCAGGACTTCGAGGCGCAGCTCGGCGAGCTGCAGCCCGACCTCGTGCACTTCGGCTACGGGACGCTCGCGCTCGGGCGCATGCACATGCGCGACATCCTCGGCTGCAAGGTCGTCGTCTCCTTCCGCGGCTACGACATCAACTACCACGGGCTCGAGGACCCGCGCGTCTACGACGATCTGTGGGCCCACGCCGACATGGTCAACTGCGTCTCGCAGGACATCTGGAGACGCGCGCAGCGGCGCGGCTGCCCGGCCGACAAGCCGCACATGGTCATCACCGACGCGGCGGATCTCAGCCGTTTCGTCGCGCCGGAACGTATCTACGGGGATGTCGGTACGAACGAGCGACTCTTGCGCGTGCTGAGCGTCGGTCGCCTGCACTGGAAGAAGGGGCACGAGTTCGGTCTACAGGCCGTGCGCGCGCTCGTCGATCAGGGCGTCGACGTCCGCTACCGCATCCTCGGCGACGGACCGCACCGCGAGTCGATCCTGTTCGCGATCCACGACCTCGGGCTGGAGCGCCACGTCGAGCTGCCGGGCGCGCGTCGCGCCGACGACGTGCGCGACGCGATGCGCTGGGCCGACGTATGCCTGCACCCGGCGCTCTCCGAGGGCTTCTGCGTCTCGGTGATCGAGGCGCAGGCGATGGGCCTGCCGGTCGTCTGCACCGACGCCGACGGCCTGAGCGAGAACATCGCCGACGGCGTCACCGGCTTCGTCGTCCCCCGCCGCGACGCGGGCGCGCTGGCCGAGCAGCTCGTGCAGCTCGCCGCGGATCCGTCATTGCGGGAGCGGATGGGGGCGGCCGCGGTCAGACGCGCGCACGAGCGCTTCGGCTTCGACCGCCAGCTCGACGAGCTGGAGACGCTCTACCACGCGGCGCTGGCGCTGCCGGCGGTGATCCCGACCGGCGAACGACACGACACGCCGGCACTCATCGAGACGCTCGAGCGCCAGCTGAACGCGCTGGACGTACAGCGGGGCGCCTTGGAGAAGCAGCTGCGCCGCCGGCGCGTCGCCCATGGCGTGCAGGAGCTCGTCGCCGAGGCGATTCCCGCGGGCTCGACGGTGCTGGTGGTCTCGCGCGGCGATGACGAGCTGGTCGCGCTGGAGGGCCGCGTCGGCTGGCACTTCCCGCAGGCGGCGAGCGGCGTCTACGCCGGCCACCACCCGGAGGACTCGGAGGTGGCGGTCCGCCACCTGGAGGAGCTGCGCGTGCGCGGCGCGACGCACCTCGTGATCCCGGCGACGTCGGCGTGGTGGCTCGACCACTACGCGGACTTCCGGCGCCACCTCGAAGAGCGCTTCGCGCCGGTCGCGGCCGACCCGGAGACGTGCGTCGTGTTCGACCTCACGCACGCGCCGGCGCCGTCGCCGAGACGGTCGACCGGCAGACGGCGTCGCGTGAAGGCGAGGGTCGCGGCATGACGGGACCTGCGCCGCTCGTCAGCGTGCTGGTGCCGGCGCGGGACGCCGAGCGCTTCCTCGCCGAGGCGCTGGGAAGCGCGCTCGCGCAGCCGGTCGCGCTCGAGCTGATCGTCTGCGACGACGGATCGCATGACGGGACGGCCGCGCTCGCCGCGTCGTTCGCGGCACGCGATCCGCGCGTTCGCGTGCTGCGGCTCGACCGCGCGCGCGGCGTCGTCGCGGCGCGCAACGCGCTGCTTGCGTCGGCACGTGGGCGGTGCGTGGCGTTCCTCGACGCCGACGACGCGTATCTGCCGGGCGGCCTCGCGGATCAGGTCGCGCTGTTGGAGCGCGAGCCGTCCGTCGTCCTCGCTCACGGCCGCGCGCAGATCGTCGACGGGAACGGTCGAGCGCTGCCGCCGTGGCGGCGGCCGTTTCTCGAAGACGCGATCGAAGCGGGGCCGAGCGCGTTCGCCGAGCTGCTGCTCGCGAACGAGGTCGTGACCTCGACCGTCGTCGCCCGCAGAGACGCGTTGCGTGCGGCCGGGCCGTTCGTCTCCGTCGGCCGGTCCAGCTCAGACTGGGACATGTGGCTGCGCCTCGCGCTGCGCGGCGATGTCGCCTACCGCGCCGCGCCGGTCGCGTGCTACCGCCAGCACGATGCCTCGATCTCGCGCGGGACGACCGTCGGCGGTGAGCGCCTGCGCTGCGACGCGCGGGTCGTGCGGCGGGCGCTGCGTGCCGCACGACCGGCGCCCGCGCTCGCGCGCCGTGCCCGCTCCGCGCTCGCGGCGCGGGCGCTGCTCGCGGCCGGCGAGCTCAACACGTCGGGCGAGCGGCGCGCGGCACTGCGGGCGCTCGCGCTCGCCTCGCACAGCCGTCCGGACCTGCTCGCCGGGCTCGCCCGGCTCGCGACCGCGATCGCGCGCGGCGACGACTACGCCGCGTTCGTCGCGAGCAACGCGCTGCTCGACCGCCTCGCCGGTGCGCTCGTCGGCACCCGCTACGGCGGGTTGCTCGCCGCGCGCGCCGCCCGGGATCCTGACTGGGAAGCCACCTTGCGACGCATCGCCCGCACCGTCCGTACCGTCACGCCGTCCGATGCCGTGCTCGGCACGGTGACGAGATGGGACCCGACGCTGCTGCGCCTGTCGGGACGGCGCGGGCGCAACTTCCCTGCCGAGGCTTATCCGCCCGACAGTGCCGCGGCCATCGCACATCTGGAGCAACAGCGGGCGCAAGGCCTCTCGCACCTCATCTTTCCGAGCGCTTCGATGTGGTGGCTCGACTACTACGCCGGGCTCGGCGAGCGGTTGCCCGTCCCGTTGCACGCCGACGCGGACTGCCTGATCTTCAATCTGGATGCCGCCGCATGACGTCCAAGGGGCGTATCGCGATCGCCGGCAGCGTCGCGCAGAAGGCGCGCAACGCCGGTCACACCTGGCAGTTCCTGCAATATCTGCTCGGCTTCGAGCGGCTCGGGTATGAGGTGCTGCTGCTCGACAGCCTCGAGCACGCCGACGACGTGTCCGTCGAGCAGCAGCGCATCGCCTACGTGAGGAGCGCGATGCGCGATCACGGCCTCGCCGACGCCTGGACGATCGCGCTGCCCGGCGGGCGCACCGCCGGCATGCCGCGCCCCGCCGCGCTGCGCTTCGTGCGCGACGCGGACTTCCTGCTGAACGTGATGGGCTTCTGCGCCGACGAGGAGCTGCTCGGCGCGGCGCGCCGGCGCGTGTTCCTCGACACCGATCCGGGCTTCGCGCAGATGTGGCACGAGCTCGGCCTCGCCGACGTGCTCGCCGACCACGACGCGCACGTGACGATCGGCGAGCGGATCGGCCAGCCCGAGTGCGAGATCCCGACGTGCGGGCTGGACTGGATCACGACGCCGCAGCCGGTCGTGCTCGACGCATGGCCGCGCGCGAGCGCGCCCCCGCGGCGTCCGTTCACGAGCGTCGCGAGCTGGCGCGGCGCGTACGGGCCGGTCGACTACGCCGGCAAGCGCTACGGCCTGCGCGTGCACGAGTTCCGCCGCTTCGCGCGGCTGCCGGAGCTGACCGGCCGCGCGTTCGAGCTGGCGCTCGCGATCCACGCGGCCGAGGCGCCCGACCTCGCGCTGCTGCGCGACACCGGCTGGTCGCTCGTCGACCCCTCCTACGTCGCCACGACGCCGGCGGCCTACCGCGACTTCATCGCCTCCTCGACGGCAGAGCTGATGATCGCGAAGGGCATGTACGTGCAGGCGCGCAGCGGCTGGTTCAGCGAGCGCTCGATCTGCTACCTCGCGTCCGGGCGCCCGGTCGTCGCCCAGGACACCGGCCTGCGCGGGCTGTACCCGCTCGGCTCAGGCCTGCTCGCGTTCGACACGCTCGACCAGGCGGCGGCGTGCGTCGAGTCGATCGCGCGCGACTACGCACGCCATGCCGCCGCCGCACGCTCGCTCGCGCAGGAGCTCTTCGACTCCGACCGCGTGCTCGGGCGCCTGCTCGTCAACCTCGGCGCCGTGCCGCGCCGCGCGCCGCGTCGCCACGCTCCCGCGGGGGCCGCCGCATGAGCCAGCCGACCGTCGCGATCTTCGGCAGCTGCGTCTCGCGCGACCTGTTCGAGGACCCGCGCCTGCGCCCCTCGCTCGGCCACTACGGCGCGCGCTCGTCGATCATCAGCGCGGTCTCGGCCCCGATCCCGATCGCGCCCGAGCGCGTCGTGATCTCGTCCGAGTGGCAGCGCCGCTGCGTGCTCGCCGACTTCGCCAAGACGTTCTTCGCTTCGCTGGAGCAGACGCGCCCCGACTGGCTCGTGGTCGACCTGATCGACGAGCGCTTCGACGTGCTCTGCACGAGCGGCTCGTTCGTCACCCGCTCGTCCGCCTTCCAGGCGGCCGGCTTGGACGACGCGACCGATCTCGGGTTGCAGCCGATCCGCCGCATGTCGCCCGACGGGCGCGGGCTGTTCGCCGACGCGGCGCCCGCGTTCGCGCGGCGCGTGCTCGAGCTGCTCCCGCGCGAGCGGGTCGTGCTGCATCGCGCGCTGTGGTGCACGCGCTTCGCGCGCGACGGGGCGATGCACGAGTTCCCGGAGGAGCGGCGTCAGCTGAGCGAGCTGCAGAACGCGATGCTGCGCGACGGCTACGACGTGCTCGAGGAGGCGTTCGGCGGGGTCGGCGCGACGATCGAGGTCGATCTGCGGCGGCACGTCGCCGATGCGCACCACAGATGGGAGCTCGAGCCCTACCACTACGACCCGGCGTACAACGCGCACGCGACGGAGGAGCTGCTGCGGCTCACGGGCGTGCCGGCCGGAGTCGCATGACGTCGCTCGCGGTCGCCGGCGCGTTGGCCAACAAGCACCGCCACGGCGGCAGCGTGTGGGTCCGCCTCAGCTGGGCGGAGGCGCTGCGCGAGCTCGGCTTCGAGGTGCTGTTCGTCGAGCAGCTGGCGTCCGCGGCCTGCGTCGATGCGCACGGTCGCCCGGCCGACTTCGCCGCGAGCGCGAACGCCGCGACGTTCCGGGCGGCGGCCGAGGCGTTCGGCTTCGCGGGCGACGCTGCGCTCGTGTGCCCGGACGACGGCCGCGTGCTCGGGATGTCGCGGGAGGAGCTGCTCGAGCGCCTCGGCGAGGCGGCACTGCTCGTCAACCTCAGCGGTCACCTGCGCTGGCGGCCGGCGCTGCAGCGACTGCCGCGACGCGTGTTCGTCGACCTCGACCCGGGCTACACCCAGATCTGGCACGCCTCCGGCGGTGACGCGGCCGGGCTCGAGGGCCACGAGCTGCACTTCACCGTCGGCGCGAACGTCGGCACCGCCGCGTGCGACCTGCCGACCGGTGGGATCCGCTGGCGCCCGATCCGCCAGCCGGTCGTCCTCGATCGCTGGTCGCGGCCGAGCGACACGAGCCGCGACTTCAGCAGCTTCACGACGGTCGCGAGCTGGCGTGGCGCGTACGGGCGACCGGTGTGGGAGGGGCGCTCCTACGGCTTGAAGGCGCACGAGTTCCGCCGCTACGCGTCGCTGCCGGAGACGACCGGGCTGCCGTTCACCGCGGCGCTCGACATCCATCCGGCCGACGCGCACGACGCCGATCGTCTCCGCGCCGGCGGGTGGAGGCTGGTCGACCCCGCGCTCGTCGGCGACGTCGAGGGCTTTCGCACGTTCGTGCGCCGGTCGGGCGCCGAGTTCTCGACGGCGCAGGGCGTCTACGTCGAGACGCGCAGCGGCTGGTTCAGCGACCGCACGGTCCGCTACCTCGCGAGCGGCCGTCCCGCGCTCGTGCAGGACACCGGCTTCTCGGAGCACCTGCCGGTCGGCGAAGGCTTGCTCGCCTTCTCGACGCCGGAGCAGGCGTGCGCCGGCGCCCACGCGATCGTCGCCGACTACGAGCGCCACAGCGTCGCCGCCCGTGCGCTCGCCGAGCGCTGCTTCGCGCCGCGGCCGGCGCTCGCGCCGCTGCTCGAAGCGGCGGACGTAGCGCCGTAGCCGGCGGTCAGCTGAGCGGTCGCGCGCGCAGCAACGCGGGGACGCGGCAGTCGCGCGCGATCCACGCCGGCAGGTCGGCGTCGAGGTAGCCCGCGACGAGCAGCACGTCCGCGTAGCGCGCCGCAAGGTCGCGATTCCAGATGCGCTGGTGGTGCGCGATCCGGTTGCGCAGCTCGTGCAGCCGCGCAATCGGGTCCTCGGCCGTCTCCCGTCGCCGGTCCGGCGCACCCGGAAACGCGCTCGCGAGGTCGGGCCACAGCGCGGTGTGCCGTCTGGTGATCAGGAAGCGCCAGAAGCCGAAGCCCAGCTCGCTGATGGTCTGCCCGTCACTCCGGCGCTTCCCCTTGCGCCGGACTCGCCTGCATGCGACGGCGATCGCCCGGTGAGCGGCTGCGTCGAGATCGTCTGCTGGATCGTCCAGCCACGATCCGGACCGGCCGTTGCGCACGTGACGCTGTGCCAGCGCGTCGCTCAGTGCATTCCGCAAGGCCACCTCCAAGTGGCCGAGCGGCTGCCAGAGCGCTGCGCCGATCACGGTATTCCAGCGATACAGCTGGACTGCCAGCGGCAGCTCGCCCTCGCAGCAGTCCACATACGATCGGAAGCGATCCTGACCGAGGAGCCGCGCCAGCTGAACGTCGGTCATGTTGCTGGAGCTGGTGGTCATCTCGTGCTAGCCTCGACTCCGAGCCCCGGAACGGTCCCTGTGTAGTCCCGCCACCTAGCGGGGCAGGCCAAACCGCCGGGGTTTCCACGTTCCTGGGGCATAGTCCGATCCTGTCGCCGCGCTTGCAACGACTCCCGCGCACTTCGTTACGCAGGTGAGCACGAGCGGCGGGTATGCGCGCGTGGGCGCGCAAGCCCGCAGCGGGTAGGCTCGCCGCATGCTCGTGCGCGACGCCGGCGACGCCTGGCAGATCGTCCTGCAGACGGACCATGCCGGCCTCTCGGCGCAGCTGGCGGCGGCCTGGGGTGGACCCGGCTTCGCGCGGCCGGAGCCGTACGCGCCGCTCGTGCGCGCCGCCCGCCGCCATGACGACGGGTGGGCGACGTGGGAGCAGGCGCCGCGTCTCGGCGAGGATGGCGCGCCGCAGTCGTTCGTGACCGTGCCCGCGCCGGTCCACCTCGCCTTCTACCGCGCCGGCGTCGAATGCCTCGCCGACGAGGACCCGGCGGCGGGGCTGCTCGTCTCGATGCACATGAGCGGGCTCTATCGGCAGCGCTACGACGTGATGCCGTCCCCGCCGCGCACGCTGCCCGAGGACGAGCGCGATCTCGTCGACGCGTTCGTGCAGCAGGAGGAGGACCGCCAGGTCGCCCTGCGGCGGATGCTCGACGCCGACGAGCCGTGGCGCTGGACGAGCTACGCGCTGCTGCAGGTGTTCGACGTCGTCTCGCTGTACTTCGGGCTCGCCGACGTCGAGGTCGGCGCGCCGGGCGCATGCGAGGGCGTGCCGACGACCGAGGGTGCCGACCCGGTGCGGATCGCGATCGAGCCGCTCGGCCCGTGGCGCGTGCGCTTCGACCCGTACCCGTTCGTCGAGGACCAGGTCGCGCTCACGCTGCGTCGCCGGCTCGTGCGCAAGCCCAAGCGTGCCTGGCCGGATGACGACGCGTTCCGCGCCGATCTCGCGGCGACGCCGTTCGAGACGGTGCGGATCTTCGCGCAGCGCTGAGCGCTACTTCAGGCGGACGCGCACCGTCGCCTTGCGGAAGCTGCCGCCGCTCGCGACGAGCGTGATCGCCCGGCCGCGTCTCGGCGCCTTCAGACGCGCACGCCCGCGCGCGTCGGTCGCCCGCAGCGCGCCGCCGGCGCTGACCGTCACGCCCGCCGCCGCCCGGCCGAACTGATCCTTCACGACGATGGCGAAGCGCTTGCCCTTGCCGACCTTCCGCGGCGCCTTCAGCTGCAGACCGACGCCACGCACCGCCTGCACGCGCTTGCCGGCGAACGTCAGCGCGCTCGGCGCCGCCGACCCGCCGAGTCTCACGGTTCCGCTCTGGCCCGCCTTCACGGGGAACGCGAAGACCGACGGCGCGCCGCCGCGCGGGCCGCTCAGCACGACCGTCGCGCGTCCGCTGCCGGTCCCGAGCAGCCGCAGCGAGCTCACCCCGCCGGCAGGCACGCCGTAGCGCGCGACGCCACCGCGCGGGGCCGAGACGAAGCCGCCGGGGATCTCGAGCACCGGCCCGCCGGGAGCGAGGCCGAGCTCGCGGCCGTCCGCGGCCGCGAACGTGAGGCGCAGCGGCGAGTGCACCTCCGCGACGAAGCCGCCGAGGTCGAGGTCGAGGCACGCGTCGAAGTCGCGCCGCCCGCTCGTCCCGAGCGGCGGCGGCTCCGGGTAGCCGAAGTAGGCGAGGTCCTCGTTCTTCAACGCGGTCGCGAAGCCGACGACCGCAGGCCCGCCGCCCTGCCAGCTCGCGAGCGGCTGCACGACGCCGGCGAACTGGGGCAACGACAGGTCGGGGAATCTGAAGATCCCGCCGAGCGTCTGGCTCGCGCCGACCGCCTGCGCGAGCGCCTCCACGTCGATCACCATCCGCGACCCGCCGCTGCCGGGGGTGACCAAGCCCGACGGGGTGCGGACCGTCTGCCCGCGCGGGTAGACGAGGATGCCCGACCGCCCGTCGGCGGAGCGGATCGGCCCGAACGCGAGTCCGTTCAGCCCGCCGCCGCCGGCGCGCGCCTGCGTGAGCCATTCGAGCAGCGCCTGCTCGCGCGCGAGCGCCGAGCCGTGCTGACCCTGGCGCAGCCCGACGGCCGCGGCGAAGCGGGGCGAGGCGTCCTCCATGAAGTCGCGTCCGGCCCGCGTCAGCTTCTCGTCGAGCGAGGCCGGGTCCTGGCCGCCGCTGCCGTTCAGCGTGAGCTGACCGATGTCGAAGATCGACGCCTGGCCCTTCAGCGTCGCGCTCAGCGAGAATTGCCCCGGCTTCGTGCCGGTCAGCAGCTTCAGCTGCTTCTCGCCGGTCGCGTCGGTGCGCACGTCGAAGCCGGTGACGGAGCGCGTGCCGTCGCTGAAGCGGTGCGTCGGCCACAGCAGCGCGCCGCCGGCGCGCGTGTCGCACACGACCGCGCGCGGCGCGTCGGCGTCCGGGTCGGGCTGGATCGACAGCGCTCTGTTCGCGAGCCCCTGCCCGCCTCTGGTCGCGAGGACCGTCGCGAGCGACAGGCCGCCGCCGTCGGCCGCGAGCGACGATGGCGCGAGCGAGACGCCGACGGCGGTCTCCTCGATTCTCACGCGCTCCCGCGTGACGAGGACGGTCGCGGCCGGGAACGCGAGCGCGAACGCGTTCGGCCCACTCACGTTGTAGCCCGAGATCTTCGCGCACAGCGTCCATCTGCCGACCTGCGGCATCTTGAAGTCCCTGAACGTCAGGCTCACGGCGCCAGCCGGGACGTGCTGGCTCACGAGCAGGAAGCCGACGCCGGGATTGCCGGCCGCAGTCGGCGGCGGGTTCAGGCACGTCTGTCTGTCGAGCGGCGGCCCGCTGTTGCGTCCGAACACGGTCAGGAGGAATCTCGCGTCGGGGCGGCTCAGCGGCGCCTGGTCGCCGAAGCCGGTGACGCTCAGCGTGAACGGCTGCTGCACGCCGATCTTGCGCGGGATCCCGACCGCGATCGACGAGCTTGCCAGCGCAGCGGGCGCGACCGTCGCCAGCAACGCGACTGCGAGCGCGGTCGCGACGGCCGACAGCTGCAGGCGCCCGGTTCGCATGCGGCGCAGACCCTAGCCGTCCGCGCGGGACAATGCTGCCGCTCTACGCCACCCGCCGTACGCGCACGGCTGTCCCATACGCGGCGACCTCGCTGAACACGGTCCCGAGGCTGTTGCAGTCGAAGCGCATCGCGAGCACGGCGTTCGCGCCCCGCTCGCGCGCGGCATCCTTGAGCCGCTCGACCGCCTGGCTGCGGCTGTCGGCGAGCAGTTTCGTGTACCCCTTGACCTCGCCGCCTGCGATCGTGCGGAACGAGGCGCCGATGTTCGAGCCGAGGTGCCGCGACCGCACGACGAGCCCGAACACCTCACCAAAGGTCTCCACGACCTCATGGCCCACCAGTTCGTTCGTCGTCACTATCACCACGTCGCCGCTCATCGGCGCAAGTCTTCCAGCGGTCCCAGACGTCGAACGACCAGAGCACCCAGAGGGGAAGCGTCAGCCACACCACGAGCGCGACCCCCGGCCAGTCCGGAGAAGCCGCCAAGGCGGGTAGAGCGAGGACGTGAAGGGGAAACCTGGTCATGATCGTGCGCGCCTGTGCGTTGTCCCAGGTGCCGTTGCACCGTAGTGAGACAGTTAGAAATACACAAAGGTGAAGTGTAACTGGTTAACCAGTTATTACAGTAATTATGGACTCGGAAGCGGCATGTCAGGCGTTTGGGAGCGAAGTCCGCGAGCTGCGCCTCGCTCGGGGTCTCACTCTGCAGGAACTGGGGTCGCGAGCGGGCCTGAGCTTCAGGCATTTGGGCGAGGTCGAGCGAAAAGGCAAAGACCTACGCCTGAGCACCGTGGTGAAGCTCGTGGTCGCGCTGGAGCTGTCGCCGGACGAGAGCGCCGCGCTGTGCAAACGAGCGTTGGACGCGGGGCGCTGACTGCGCCGACGCCGGCGGCGGGACCTGGGGCCCCGCTGCCGGTAATGCGTCAAGCCGCCGCCCCGCTTGCGTCAGGCCGCTGCAGCGCTGCCCGTCAGCAGCTCGCCGGCGAGCCGGTCGACGGCGTCGCCGGTCCCGCCGAGCAGGCGGCGGGAGAGCTGTGCGCGGCGGAAGAACAGCGGCGCGTCGTGCTCCCATGTCGCGCCGATCCCGCCGTGCACGGAGATCACCTCGCGCGCGGCGAAGTCCAACGCCGCTCCGCCGGCCGCGCGCGCCGCGCTCGCCGCGGCGGCGAACTCGTCCGGCTTGTCGGCGTACGCCCAGCCGGCGTAGTAGAGCAGCGAGCGCGTGTTCTCCTGGCGGCGCAGCACCTCCGTCAATGCGTGCTTGACAGCCTGGTAGGAGCCGATCGCGCGTCCGAACGTGTAGCGCTCCTTCGCATAGGCGACGGAGCGCTCAAGGCACTCCTCGACCGCGCCCAGCGACTCGGCCGCGATCAGCGCGTGCGCGAGGAACCACGCCCGCCGCAGCTCATCCTCGCCGGCGGCGAGCACTCTGCCGCACGCGTTGTCGAGCGTCACGTGGCCGAGCGGGCGCGTCGCGTCGTAGACGCCACTCGCCGCTTCGACCGCGACGCCCTCGGCGCTCGCGCCGATCGCCACCGCGACCGGCCCGCCGTCTTCGATGCCCACGACCACGAGCACGTCGGCGCCGACCGCGTCGGGCACCCACGCGACCGATCCGTTCACGGTCGCGAGGCCCTCGTCGCCGCGCACGACCGACGGCGCCGGCGCACGGCGCCGCCCGCTGCGCGGCTCGGCCGTCCACACCGCGTCGACGTCGTCGCCGGGACGCGCCGCCACGTACGCGGCGCGCAGCTCGCCGCTCGCGAGCTTGCCGAGCGTCCCCTCGTCGAGCCCGCCGCTGCCCGCCAAAGCCGTCGCCGGCAAATGGCCCAGCAGCGGCACGCTCGCGAGTACGCGCCCGGCCTCGGCCAGCACGAGCATCGCGTCGATCGCGCCGAGCCCAGCGCCGCCGTGCTCGTCGGCCAGCAGCAGCCCGGTCCAGCCGGCCTGTTGCGCGGTGCTCCACAGGTCCGGCAGCTCGCCGCCCTCCAAGGCCTCGCGCGCCGCCTCGACCGTTCTCACGCGCGAGAAGGCATCTCTCGCCGCCTCGCGCAGCAGGACCTGCTCGTCCGAGAGGTCGAAGTTCACGACGCCACCTCCTGGCGCTCCTTCGCGCGCAGCTCGCTGAACGGGATGCCCTTGTCGAGGCGCGGCTCCGGCGGCAGCCCGAGCACGCGCTCGCCGACCGTGTTGCGCAGGATCTCCTCCGTGCCGCCGGCTGACTTCAGCCCCGGCAGGAACGAGATCAGATAGGACCACTCGCTGTCCGGATCCAACGCCTCCGGCCCGAGCACGTCGGCGATCAGGTCGCCGGCGGCGATCGCGCCGTTGACGGCCGTGATCTTCCCCATTCCGGCCTCCGGCCCGGGGATCTGACCCCGGGAGATGGCCGTCAGCAGGCGGTAGCCGGTGAAGCGCAGCGCGAGCAGCTCGGTCGCCAGCTCGCCGAAGCGCGCGCGCACCTCCGGATCCTTCGCCGCGACCGGGTCGCTCGCGATCGCCGCGGCGAAGCGATCGGCGCGGTAGCCCATGCCCTCCGAGCCGGCGCCGATCGTCAGGCGCTCGAACATCAGCGTGGTCAAAGCGACGCCCCAGCCGCCGTTGACGGCGCCGACTTCGGAGCCCGGCTCCAGCCGCACGTCGTCGAAGAAGACCTCGTTGAACTCGGGCTCGCCGGAGATCTGGCGCAGCGGGCGGATCGTCACGCCCTCGGCGTCCATTGGGACGATGAACATCGTGAGGCCCTTGTGCTTGTGCGCGTCCGGGTCGGTGCGCGCGAGCAGCAGCCCGTACGACGCGAAGTGCGCGTTCGTCGTCCACACCTTCTGGCCGGACAGCCGCCACGAGCCGTCCTCTTCCTTGCGGGCGCGCGACTGGATGCCGGCCAGGTCGGAGCCGGCGGCCGGCTCGGAGAACAGCTGGCACCAGACCTCGTCGGCGTGGAGCATCGGCGCGAGGTAGCGCTGCTTCTGCTCGTCGGTGCCGTGGGCGATGATCGTCGGGCCGAGCATGCCGACGCCGATCGCGTCGAGGATCCCCGGCACGCCGGCGCGCGCGATCTCCTGGTTGATGACCACCTGGTGGAGCGGACCTTTGCCCTGACCGCCGTGCTCGGCCGGCCACGTGACGCCGACGTAGCCCGCCTCGGCGAGTCGCCGCTGCCAGGCGCGGTGCGCCGTTACGGCCCCGTCCTCGTCGCCGCGCCCACGTGTGGTGGGCGCGTGCTGCGCGTTCTGCTCGAGCCAGGCGCGCACCTCAGTGCGATACGCGGCCTGCTCGGGCGTGTCGTTGAGGTCCACGGCGCTCCTTCCTCAAGGGCTGGCTGACTGACCAATCAATCGCGAGGGGAGCACCATACCGCGACCGGGGCGAGCAGTCCGCCGCCCCGGTCGCGGATGTGGTCAGACGGCGCTACAGCCCGCAGCCTCTCGGCAGCGGCACGACGTCGAGCTGCGTCGCGAGCGGGTTCGGGTTGGCACCCGGATCCGTCACGTGCGCGAGGTCGAAGTCGTTGTCGTTGACGATCGCGAGGACCGTCTTGCCGGGGAGGGAGGGCCTGATCAGCGCGATGCCCTCGAGCTTGACGTTCGTCAGGCCGTTCGCCGTCAGCGTCTGCGCGACGTCCACGCACAGCGTCTTCGCACCCGGCACGATGCCCGCTGGGTTCCCGGGCACTACGCCGCCCGTCGTCGGGATGTACTGCGTCTCCAGCGACGGCGTCGTGGTCGCGTCGTCGTAGACGCCGCCGAGCAGGTTGGTCGCTCTCGTGAAGTCGACCTTCCAGATGCGCGTGACGGCGCTCGGCTCGCTCGTGACGGTGTCGTCGCGCTCCTCGATCAGGAGCTTGTCGGGACCGGCCGGCCACAGCGCCGAGATCTTGTCGGCGAGCGGTCTTCTTCTCGTGCCGTGGACCTCGAGCAGCGAGACCCACTCGCGGTCGACGACCGGTCTGCGCGCGTTCGTGATGTCGATGCGGAAGACGCGCACGGCGAGCGAGTCGCGCGCCGCTCTGCCGGGGTTCTCCATCGGGCTCTGCAGCGACGTGTAGAGGTACGTGCGGCCTCTGGACTGCTGGATCGCGACGTCCTCGAAGCCACGGTTCTTGCGGAATCTGTCGCCGACGATCGCCGGGAAGCCTCTGATCACCTCGAGCGCGTTGCCGCTGTCGACCTCCGCCTGGTCGACGGCCGCCGCGTACGCGTCGCCCGTCGCGCCCTTCGGCACGATGCGCGCCTCAAGCTCGCCGCGCCCGTCGGCGCGCAGGATGCTCGGGCGGTACTCGTCGGCCAGCCACAGCGTCGTGCGCCGCTTCCACGGGCGCCCATCGTCGCTGCGCGGGTCGACCACGACGCCCTCGCTGTCGACGCCGAACGGGTCGTTCGGCAGCAGTCTGCAGGTCGAGGAGAACGAGCTCTCGTCGCTCGGCAGGTTCGCGAGGCCGCTCGCGAGCGCGGTCCCGACGCGCATTGGCTTGACCTTGTCGAGCACGATCTTGCCGCCCTCGACTGAGAAGTAGATCAGCCGCGGCGCGAACGCCGGCACGAAGATCTCCTTGCCGCTGACGCCGTCGCACTCGACGTCGCCATTGGGGCCGCGGTCGGTCAGCGAGACCCAGCGCCGGCCGCGGTCGTCGAGCGGGTAGAGGCCGCTGAGGCCGCCGAGCTTCCAGGTGCGCGCCGAGGTGTCGACGCCGACCGTCACCTGCTTGTCGAGTGTCGCCACGCCCGGGACTGACAGGAAACCCGGGCCCGTACCGGCCACGGCCAGCCCGGCCGGGACGAGGGCGGCAGCGATGCCGAGCGCGAGCCCGATCCGCCGTGTGCGTCGATTCCTCACGTTGCGTCTCCTTCGATCCGTGATGACGTGCGCGCGACGCTAGGCGCGGCCTCTGGAGCGCAGGTAGCCAAGGCGTCATCGGCGTGTGAACGACTCGACACAGCCCCGAACCGGCGCGGCGTCCACCGGCGCGGCGCTACCGTCGCGACAGGGAGGTGCCGCTCGTCGCAGCGGAGAGGAGAGGCGCATGCAGGACCAGGGCCTGTTCGGGCCGGAGAGCGTGATGTGGCGCGTGAACCGCGAGTCGGTGCTGCTGCTCGGCGGCGGGCGGGCGCTGCTGCTGCAGGTCGCGCACCCGAGCGTCGCGGCCGGCGTCGCGCAGCATTCGAGCTACCGCGAGGACCCGTGGGGGCGCCTCGCGCGCACGCTCGACGTGACGCGCCGCATCGTCTTCGGCGACCGCGAGACTGCCGCTACCGCCGCGCGCCATCTGCACCACGTCCACGCGCACGTGAGCGGCACGGTCGAAGCCGGCCGCGACGCCGGCGCCCGTTACGAGGCCTCCGACCACGAGCTGCTGCTGTGGGTGTGGGCGACGCTCGTCGAGAGCGCGCTGCTGATCTACACGCGCTACGTCCGCCCGCTCAAGGTCGCCGACGTCGAGACCTACTACGACGAGCAGAAGCGCTTCCTCGTCGCCTGCGGCGCGCCCGCCGAGATCGCGCCGGGCACGTTCGCGCAGTTCATGGCCTGGTACGACGAGACGGTCGAGCACGTGCTCGAGGTGACGCCCGCCGCACGCGACGTGGCCGACGCGATCCTGCGCCCACACCGCCTGCCGTTGCCGCTGCGCCCGGTCTTCGACGCGCTCAACCTCGCGACTGTCGGGTTGCTGCCACCGACTGTGCGCGCGGACTACGGGCTCGGCTGGGGCCCGCAGCGCGAGCGCCTGCTCGGTGCGCAGACAACGCTCGTGCGGCGCCTGATGCCGGTGCTGCCCTCGCTTGTGCGCGAGCAGCCGGCCGCGCGCTCGGCCGACCGGCGCCTGCGCGAGGCGGCGTAGGCCGAGCTGGCGGCGCGCCGCAGCTCGCCGCCAGCTCGCCGCCTCAGCTCATCTGGGGTCGTTGGGGCAGCCGAACACCCCGGACGCCGTGTTGTTCGTCTCGTCGGACTCCGCGACCTGTCTGTCGGAGTCCGCCAGCGCGGTGCGGGAACGCAGCGGCAGCGCCTCGCAGTCGAATTGCTGCGTGGTCGTCGCCCCGGCGGCGAGACCGTCGTCGAATCTGAGCGTCAGCACGTTGGCCTGGCTGTCGGTGATCGTCGCCTTGAAGGGACCGGCTCCGCCGGCGCCCTGGTTCTTGACGGTGATCGAGGAGGCCGTCAGCTCGCTCACGATCAGGTCGGGCGGCGGCACGTCTGTCACCGTCACCTTCACCGGCTGCGCGCCGTCGCCCTCGATCGCGACCTCGAGCTCGCCCGGCTTCACCGAGCCGTCGCCGAACGCGGCCGGGATCGTCGCCGTGCCGTCGGCGCCGACGAACGCCTTGCCGATCACCTGACCAGCCTTCAGCAGGCTGACCGGCTGGCCCGCGAGCTCCTTCGGCAGCGTCGCGAAGACCTCGAAGGGCGGCGGATCGCCGGGCGCGGGCGGCTTCGCTCTGTAGATCGCCGTGATCAGCGCGGGGTTGAACACGATCGGCGGGTTCCCGCCGCCCCACATCTGCATCGACGGGTCGCCGTAGTAGTGCCACAGGTAGAACTCGCTGCGGGTCGTGCCGTTCGGCAGCGGCGAGATCCCGTGGAGTCGCAGCTTGCCGTGGATCAGCGCGTCGCCGGTGCGCTGCTTCGTCGCCGGGCCCTCGCCGGGCAGCACGCTCGGCAGCAGCGCGTCGACGAAGCCGAGCGACATCTGCGTGTTGGCGGTCGACGGCGAGTCGCGCGTGTCGCCGAAGACGCCGACCGCGCCGCCGTCGGGCTTCACAAGCGCCTCGCCCGCGAACGACGTCTCGTCGTAGTCGTAGGCGCCGCTGGAGCAGTTGATGCTCAGCACCACCGGCAGCAGGGCGCCGTTTCTGAGCGCCTGCACGTCGGCCGTGCCGTAGCCCGGCGTGCCCCAGCCGTCCGACCAGCCGTGGTCGCGGTGGACGACCATGAAGCGGCCCTCGTTCCAGCCGGCGCTGACCTGCGCGCCGGAGCCGTCCCATCTGAACGTCGGCTTCAGCAGCGCCGCCGGCAGCGGCGAGCCGTCCTGGAACCGCTGCGGGTTGTTGCCCGGGTGCTCGCCGTAGACGCGGTCGACCGCGACGCCGCGGGCGACGAGCCCGTTGCGGACGGTCTCGGCGAACGTGATGAACGTGCGGTTCTCCTGTCCGTCGTTGTCGTCGTCCTGGAACTGCGCGGCGACCAGCGCCTTTCTCAGCATCCCGTTGCCGGTCGGCGCGGTCGTCTCGTAGCCGAGGATCTTCGTCACCGCCGTCGCGACGGCGGCCTGGTCGTTGCCGATGATGCGGCCGACGGCGACGTCGGGCAGCTCGTCGGCGTCGGTCTTCAGCGCGTATCTCAAGTCGGACGGGATCCCGCTCGGCCCGTCCGTGAACGTCGGCACGAGGTCGTCGTCGCCCATGATCGTGACGTAGCTGGGGTGGATGCACAGCAGCGCGGTCAGCCGGCTGCGGATGAACGACTGGATCTGCGCCGCCGTGGTGCCGATCTGGCCGGCGCCGCCGCCCGTCTCGAACACGTTCGTGCGCCAGCCCTGCGCGCGCTTCCCGATCGCGAACTGATCGGCGGCCGCGCGGGTCGCCGGGTTCGTGATGACGAGCATCTCCTCACCGCAGCGGCGCAGGACGAAGTCGAGCTTGGATCTGATGATGTCTCTGTTGACGAGGCTTGTGACGAGCGCCCGCTGCGAGCGCTCCCACGGCGAGTTGAGCTCGTCGCTGAACGTCTTGGGGCCGCCGTCGAACGTCACTCTGACGTCGACCGTGTTGAGCACCTTGAGCGTTCTGTCGGCGGCGTCGTACTGCGCGGCCGGGATCTGCACGCCGCCGATCGTGATGTCGCGCGCCTGCCCGAGGATCCCTCCGCTCGCCGGCGCGGGCGGGACGAGCCCGTCCTCTCTGTAGGCGGCTCTGTCGAGCGTGAACGGCTTGCTCGCGAACGGGGGCTTCAAGAAGTTCGGCTTCGGATCGTTGCTGCCCAGGTCGACGACGTCGGGCTGACGCGGGTACACGTCGACGCCATCGATCGTGTACGACTCGGTCTTGCCCGGGTCGACCTCCACCTTGGCGCCGTCCGGCACGCCGAAGGTCGAGTTGACGACCGGGATCCCCGGCTCACCGTCGCCGGCCGGCGCATCGGTGTTCGGCAGCGACAGCTGCGTCCAGCTTCTGCCGCCGCCGGTCTGCGCGGAGAAGGCGAGCGTCGGGAGCTGCACGCGCAGGCGCATGCCGTTCTCGTCGCTGGAGAGGACGGTCGTCTTGGTGGACTTGAGCCGGGACGGGATCACCCCGCCGCCGCAGCGCTTCGTGCGCTTGTCGGACAGCAGCTTGCGGCTCGCCTTCAGCGACGTCGGACCGAGCTGGGCGAGTCTGAGGCGCATCCGCGTCTTCAGTCTTCTGCCCTTGACCGAGCTGCGGATCTTCGTCCCGCGCAGCAGTCTGCGGTAGGCCGCCAGGCCGGTGACCGCCTTGCACGGTCTGCGCCGCGCCACGCGTGCCGCACGTCTGGCGGTGCGCAGCAGCTGCGCCTTCCTGGCTCTGGACGCGGCCGCGGTCGGCAGCCCTCTCGTCTGATTGACCAGCGCCTTCAGCGTCGACGACGCGTTGACCGTCTTCGTCGATTTCTTCGCGAGCGCCTGGCCGCTGAGGCCGAGGCACACGAGCACGAGCAGGCTCGCGGCCACGAGCGTGGCGCGACGCCGAGAGGGGGAGATGCGCATGTCCGTCCTTGTCCGATGTCCCGGGCGCGCGCAGCATATGGGTCCGGCGGGAGCGCAACTCGACATTCGTCCAGTTCCGAGCGTTTTACGGGTTAATTCTCTGTCGAACGGACGCGAATACGACGGCGGCGGCCCCGAGGGACCGCCGCCGCACTTCGTCCGTGAGGCGAGCTACGGCGCCGCGATGCAGACGACCCACACCTCGGGTCTGATCCCGCTCGGCGAGCCGCCTGCCGGGTTGACGACGGTGATCCGCCAGCCGGTGAAGCCCTGTCCGCTCGTCGGCGGATTCGTGTTCGCTCTGCTCAGCGCTGGGCGCGATGACGTCAGGATCGTCTCCTCGGAGAGCGTGTCGTCGCCGCGCGCGCCGCCGGCGATCCCCTGCTGACCGTCCGGGCAGAAGACGTTGTAGGACGCGTTCGAGTTGTCCGGGAGGTCCGCCGCCGCCTGGAAGAACTCCACGGTGGCTGCGGGCGATCCGCCCGTGTCGCCCTTCGGCCCCTGCTGGCCCTGCTGGCCTTGCGGGCCCTGGGCACCGGCCGGCAGCTGACCCGCGGCGAAGTCGATCGCCTTCAGCGATCTGTCCTTCACCTTTGCGCTCGTGATCGCGTTTCTGTGGATGTCGCTGCCGACGATCGCGCCTCTTCTGATCTGGGCGCTGCCGACGCTGTTTCTCGTCAGCGTGGCGGCCGCGTAGCTTGTGCCGCCCAACGCGATCATCAGCGCCATCGTCGACGTGACGTTCGCGAACGAGAGCCGCCGGCGAATTCCGTGCAGCATTGGTCTGTCCTCCTGTCGATCGCTCGAATCGGCGGGAGTCTAGGTGCGTGCCAGGTCGACCCCACCGACCGCTGGACGCTCGGACGAGCGCTACTCGTCCGGTCCCCGCGACGACAGCGCGCCGAGGATCCCGACGGCAAACAGCACCAGCACGGCGAGCGAAATCACCGTGCCGGCCGTGACCCCCTGGTCGAGCGCGGCGGCGACCGTGAGGAAGGCGAAGCCGGCGATCGCGACGATCGCGACGACGGTGACGATGGTGCGGGTGCTCACGGGTAGACGGGGATCCTGCCGCGTGGCGGCATCCGCTTGCGCCGCTGGGCAAACGCGCGGATCGCGAGCAGGCCGAAGACGAAGCCGCCGACGTGCGCCGCGTACGCGACGCCGCCGCCCCCGCCGCCCGTCGGCTGCGCCACCTGCGCGGCCGCGAACAGCGCCTGCTGCAGGAACCAGAAGCCGAGCAGCACCCACGCCGGCAGCTCGATCAGCGTGAACAGGAAGATCACGAACACGAGCGTCACGACACGCGCGCGGGGATAGAGCACGATGTAGCCGCCGAGCACGCCCGCGATCGCGCCGGAGGCGCCGACCGTCGGCACGGTCGAGCCGGGGTCCATCGCGATCTGCAGGCCGACGGCGCACAGCCCGCCGAGCACGTAGAAGAGCACGAAGCGCAGGCGCGACATCGCGTCCTCGACGTTCGTGCCGAAGATCCACAGGAACAGCATGTTGCCGGCGAGGTGGAGGATCCCGCCATGCAGGAACATCGAGGTCACGAGCGTGAGGTAGGCCGCGATCGGACCCTGGTCGGGCCGCTCCTGCGTCACCTCGCCGGGGATCGCGCCGTAGTCGAGCACGCTGGCGTTCGAGGGGCCGTGCGCGATGCCGCCGTCCTGCAGGAAGAAGTAGACGAACACGTTCGCCGCGATCAGCAGGACCGTGAGAATCGGCACGCGGTCCGTGGGGATGTTGTCCTTGAGCGGGAACACGGGGCCGCGTTGCGAGGGGGCCGCAACCTACCCGTTCAGTCGAGATACGTGACGACGTCCGCCGCCGACGCGCGCTCGGGCGGTGTCTTCTCCTGGCGCAGCGGACCGAGGTGCACGAGCGCGATCGCACGCTCGCCGACGGGGACGCCGAGCGCGGCGCGTCCCTCCGGCGTGCGCAGGACCGCCGGCGTGCGCCAGTAGGCGGCGAGCCCGCGCGCGTGCGCGGCCAGCAGCAGCGCGTACGTCGCGCAGCCGGCGGCGAGCAGGTCCTCCTCGTCGGCGACCGCATCCGCCCCCTGCTGCACGGCGGAGACGCAGACGAGCGTGGGGGCGCGGTCGAGCTTCGCCGCCGCCTCCGGCCCCGCCGCGTCCTTCAACGCGGCGAGCGCCTGCGGGCCCAGCACGCGAAAGCGCCACGGGTTCGTGAGGTGGTGGTTCGGCGCCCACGTGGCGAGCTCCAGCAGCTCGTCGAGCAGGGCGCGCGGGACCGGCTCGGCGCCGTAGACCTTGTGCGTCCGCCGCGTGCGGATCGCGCTCTCGACGTCCACGGCTACGCCGCGAGCGGCCCGACGCCCGGACGGTCTTGCGGCACGTGCTGGTCAGCGTGATACGACGACCGCACGAGCGGCCCGGCGGCGATGTGGTCGAACCCGAGCGCGTACGCCGCCTCCTCCAGGGCTTTGAACTCGTCCGGGTGCCAGTAGCGCACGATCGGCAGGTGGCGCTCGGTCGGGCGCAGGTACTGGCCGACGGTGAGGACCTGCACCCGGTGCTCGCGGAGGATGCCGAACGTCTCGACCATCTCGTCGAACGTCTCGCCGAGGCCGACCATCAGGCCGGACTTCGTCACGACCTCCTCGCCGCCCATCTCCTTCGCGTTCTTCAGCACGCGGCAGGAGCGCAGGAACTCCGAGCCGCGCCGCGCGACCGGGTAGAGCCGCGGCACGACCTCGACGTTGTGGTTGAAGACGTCGGGCCGCTCGGCGATCACCTTCGCGAGCGGCATCTCCTGGCCGCGGAAGTCGGGCGTCAGCACCTCGACCTTGCACTGCGGCGCCTGCATGCGGATCGAGCGGATCACGCCGACGAAGGCGGAGGCGCCGTAATCGGGCAGGTCGTCGCGGTCGACGCTCGTGATGACCGCGTGGCGCAGGCCCATCTTCGCGACCGAGCGCGCGACGCGCGCGGGCTCGAGCGGGTCGTTCCACGTCGGCTTGCCCGTCTGCACGTTGCAGAAGCCGCAGCGGCGCGTGCAGGTGTCGCCGAGGATCATGAACGTGGCGGTGCCGCGCTCCCAGCACTCGCCGACGTTCGGGCAGGCGGCCTCCTGGCAGACGGTGTGCAGGTTCTCCTGTTCGATCATCGCCGTCAGCTCGCGGTAGCGCGGCCCGCCGGGGGCCGGGACCTTGAACCACGCCGGCTTGCGCTCGCGGAACGGGCGCACCTCCGAGCCGAGCACCTTCAGCACGTCCATGCCGCCCGGGTTCGCCCGCGAGCGCGTCACGTGTCTGCGTTCCTCGGTCGCACTCATGCCCTGTGAAGGCTAGCGGCCCGTCTGCGGGGGCGACAGGCGCTTATCTCTACAAACCCGATCGAGAATATGCAATTATGCTGCCCGCACTTTTCGACAAAGGGAGTAGGAATGCTGTATAACAATCCCATGAAAGCTGACAAGGTTCGAGGAGTTTTGGCTTCGCGCCTGCGTCTGGCGATCGCCGCGGTGCTCGCCCTGGGCGCGCTTCTGATCGTCGCCGGATGCGGCGGCTCCTCCGACGAGTCGGGCGGCTCCGACGTCAGCGGCGGCGGCGACGCCGAGACGACGATCTCGCTCGTCGCCTACTCGACGCCCGAGGTCGTCTACGACGAGGTCATCCCCGACTTCCAGCAGACGGCGGAGGGCAGAGGCGTCGGCTTCAAGACGTCCTACGGCGCCTCCGGCGATCAGAGCCGCGCCGTCGAGGCCGGTCTCAGAGCCGACTACGTGACGTTCTCGACCGAGCCTGACATGACGCGGCTCGTCGACGCCGGCATCGTCGACACGGGCTGGAACAGCACGGCCAGCAGAGGGCTCGTGACGACCTCGGTCGTGTCGTTCGTCGTGCGCAAGGGCAACCCCAAGGGCATCAGAACGTGGGACGACCTGCTGAGACCGGGCGTCAAGGTGCTCACGCCGAACCCGTTCTCCTCGGGCGCCGCGAAGTGGAACCTGCTGGCCGCCTACGGGCAGGCCTCCGGCGGCGGCAGCGACCCGCAGGCCGGACTCGACTACGTCAGAGAGCTGATCACCGAGCACGTGCCGGTGCAGGACAAGTCGGGCCGCGAGGCGCTGCAGAACTTCATCTCGGGCGACGCCGACGTGCTGCTCTCCTACGAGTACGAGGCGACCACCGCCCAGAAGAAGGGCGAGGACGTCGACTACGTGATCCCCGACGACACGATGAAGATCGACATCGACGTCGCGGTGACGAGAGACGCGCCTGCCGCGGCACAGACGTTCCTCGACTACGTGCTGTCGAGACCGGCGCAGGAGCACTTCGTCGACTGGGGCTACCGCCCGGTCAACGAGGAGGTGCTCGCGGCCGCGAAGGCGAGAGGGCTCTTCCCCGACCCGCCGGGCCTCTTCACGATCGACGACCTCGGCGGCTGGAGCAGAGTGAACGACGAGTTCTTCGACGTCGAGAACGGCTCGATCGCGAAGATCGAGGAGGACGCGGGGGTGTCGACCGCCAAGTGAGCGCGACGGCCCTCCCAGCTCGCGTCCGCTCCGCCCGGCGCTCCCACACGGGAGCGCTGGGCCTCGGCGTCGCCACGCTCTGGCTGAGCGTGATCGTGCTGCTGCCGCTGTCGGCCGTCGTCGTGCGCTCACTCGACGGCGGCCTCGGCGCGTTCTGGGACGCGGTCTCCAGCAGACAGGCGCTCGCCGCGCTCAGATTCACGCTGCTCGTCTCGCTCGCGACGGCGGCGATCAACGTCGTCGGCGGAACGCTGATCGGGTGGGTGCTCGTGCGCGACCAGTTCCGCGGCAAGAGAGTCGTCAACGCGCTGATCGACCTGCCGTTCGCGCTGCCGACGATCGTCGCCGGCCTCACGCTGCTGACGCTCTACGGCCCGAGAAGCCCGTTCGGCATCGACATCGCCTTCACGCAGGCGGCCGTGCTGCTCGCGCTGCTGTTCGTGACGCTGCCGTTCGTGATCCGCTCCGTGCAGCCGGTGTTGATCGAGCTCGACCGCGAGATGGAGGAGGCGGCGCTGTCGCTCGGCGCGCGCAACGCCACGATCTTCCGTCGCATCGTGCTGCCGAACCTCGTGCCGGCGATCCTGTCGGGCGCCGCGCTCGCGTTCGCGCGCGCGGTCGGCGAGTTCGGCTCGATCGTGCTGATCAGCGGCAACATCCCGTTCGACACGCAGGTCAGCTCCGTCTACGTCTTCAAGCTGATCGAGAGCGACGCGCCGACGAGCGCGGCGGCCGTCTCGACCGTGCTGCTGCTCGTCTCGCTCGCCGTGCTGATCGGGATCCGCGGCCTCGGCCGCTGGGGGGCGCGCCATGACCGTTGATCGCCGCTGGCGGATCTCGCTGCGCGTGCTCGGGCTCGGCTACCTGGCGCTGCTGCTGCTCGTGCCGGTCGGGCTGATCTTCTTCCGCACGTTCGAGCACGGCGTGATGGGCGTGTGGGAGTCGATCACGACGCCCGCCGCGATCAGCGCCTTCTGGCTGACGATCGAGGTGACGGCGATCGCCGTGCCGCTCAACACGGTCTTCGGGATCGTGATGGCGATTGCGCTCGCGCGCGGGGAGTGGCGCGGCAAGGGCCTCGTCAACGCGATCATCGACCTGCCGTTCGCCGTCTCCCCGGTCGTGATCGGCCTGTCGCTGATCCTCGTCTACGGGATCGACGGCTGGCTCGGCGGCGCGCTCGCGGACGCCGGCATCCAGGTGATCTTCTCCGTGCCGGGGATCGTGCTCGCGACGACGTTCGTCTCGCTGCCGTTCGTCGTGCGCGAGGTGACGCCGGTGCTCAGAGAGATCGGCGACGAGCAGGAGCAGGCGGCCGCGACGCTCGGCGCCGGCGGCTGGACGACGTTCCGCCGCGTCACGTTCCCCGCGATCCGCTGGGGCGTCGCGTATGGCGTCGTCTTGAGCGTCGCGCGCTGCATCGGCGAGTTCGGGGCGGTCTCGGTCGTCTCGGGCAAGATCAGCGGCGAGACGGAGACGCTCACGCTGCTGGTCGAGAAGCGCTTCCAGAACTTTGACCTCGCGGGCGCGTACGCCGCGTCGGCGCTGCTGGCGCTGATCGCGCTGGCGACGTTGCTTGCGATGACGATGATCAAGCCACGACGAGAGGAGGGGGACGCGTGATCTCCGTAACTGGTGTGACGAAGCGATTCGGCGACTACGTCGCGTTGGACGACGTCTCCCTCGAAGTCCCGGATGGGTCCCTGACGGCCCTGCTCGGTCCGAGCGGCTCGGGCAAGTCGACGCTGCTGCGGATCATCGGCGGGCTGGAGTCGCCCGACGTCGGCCGCGTCGTGATCCACGGCGAGGACCAGACCGCCGTCCCGCCGCAGCGGCGCGGCATCGGCTTCGTGTTCCAGCACTACGCCGCCTTCAAGCACATGACCGTGCGCGACAACGTCGCGTTCGGGCTGACCGTGCGCAAGCGGCCGAAGGCCGAGGTCGCCGCGAAGGTCGACGAGCTGCTGGAGATCGTCGGGCTCGCCGGGTACCAGCAGCGCTACCCCTCGCAGCTGTCGGGCGGCCAGCGCCAGCGGATGGCGCTCGCGCGTGCGCTCGCGGTCGAGCCGAAGGTGCTGCTGCTCGACGAGCCGTTCGGCGCGCTCGACGCGAAGGTCCGCGCCGACCTGCGCGAGTGGTTGCGCAAGCTGCACGACGAGGTCCACGTGACGACGCTGCTCGTCACGCACGACCAGGAAGAGGCGATGTCGATCGCCGACCAGATCGCCGTCATGGACCATTCGCGCATCGAGCAGGTCGGCTCGCCGCGCGAGCTCTACGACGAGCCGCAGACCCCGTTCGTGATGCGCTTCCTCGGCCCGGTCACGCGGCTCGGCGAAGGACTCGTGCGCCCGCATGACATCGCGCTCTCGCACGACGCCCGGCCCGGGTCAATGGAGGCACAGGTGGCGCGCGTCGTCCACCTCGGCTTCGAGGTGCGTGCGGAGCTGGAGCTCGGTGACGGCGACGAAGTCGCGGTGCAGCTGCCGCGCAACGAGGCGGACGAGCTGGAGCTCGGCGTCGGCGACATCGTGCATGTGCGCTCGACGGCGATGCCGCGTGTGCTCGCCGACGCCGGCGAGGCGGACGAGGAGCCGGCGCTCAGCGCCTGATCCCGCGTCAGCGGGTCAGCCAGGCGTCGTCGGCGCGCGTGAGCGCCTCGACGCCTCTCGGCAGTCTGCCGCTCGCAAGGTCGGCGAGCGTGACGTGCTCGTTGACCTCGCGCAGCGCCTGGCGCACGGCGATCCACACTCTGCGCAGCGGCTCGGCGTTGCCGGCGTACTCGACGTCCTCGGGTCGTCCGCCGCGCACCGACGCCAT
This sequence comes from uncultured Actinomycetes bacterium, assembly GCA_963770165.1. Classification (GTDB taxonomy): domain Bacteria; phylum Actinomycetota; class Thermoleophilia; order Solirubrobacterales; family Solirubrobacteraceae; genus Conexibacter. The sequence goes on along the minus strand of CAVYOK010000001.1, from coordinate 125,043 downwards.
CGGGCCCTCGACGACGCGGATGATGTCGGCGACGGTGATCTCGCTCGGCGGCCGGGCGAGCTTGTAGCCGCCCTCGGCGCCACGCTGGCTGCGGACGAGGCCGCCCTGGCGCAGGTCGCCGAGGATGTTCTCGAGGAACTTCGGCGGGATCTCCTGCGCCTGCGCGATCGCATCCGCCTTCGTCAGCTGGTCGCCGGCGACGGCCAGCTCGATCGCGGCGCGCACGGCGTAGTCCACCTTCGCGGAGATGCGCATCGCCGTGCATCATGACCGGCCGGCCGGAAGTCCGCTGCCAGCGCGTTCTTGATGCCTTGCGCGGTGGCGGTTTGAGGGACTTATGCCAAACTTCTTTTTCGTGCCACGAGCAAAAAGAACTTTGGCATATCCCTTGTTCCATCCCGAGAGTCGGGTGGCGCCACCGCTCGCGATGAGCGTCGTGGAGTTCGTGGCCGCATTTCCGAGCGAAGGCCAGCATGTCGAGTTCAAGACGGGCGTCGGAACCGATCCGATCCAGGACACAGCGGTGGCGTTTTCGAACGCGGATGGCGGTGTGATGCTGATCGGCGTACGCGACGATCGCAAGGTTGTGGGACGACCGCTCGACGCCGGGACCGAGGACGCGATCCACCAAGCTATCGGGAACGCGCGCGATCCAGGTCGGTACGGCCTCACGCAACTGGAGGTCGACGGTCGCCCGGTCTGCGTCATCTCGGTCGCTCGTCGGCGGGAGGGCTTCGCGCAGACCTCCGGCGGAGTCGTCAAGGTGCGTCGTGGCACGCGGGACGACCCGCTGTTCGGAGTCGAGCTGGTGCGCTTCGCGAATGAGCGCACTGCCTCTCGCTATGAGACGACGCCACTTAAGGTGGGTATCAATGCGGTCTCGCCCAGATTGCGTGCCGACCTGGCACGGGTCATGCGCTGGGACAAGGCAAGCGCGGACCGCTTGCGCGAGGCCGAGCTCGCGGTCGGCCGCGAGCTGACGGTCGCGGGAGCGCTCTACCTGTTGGATGACCCCGGGCGAACACTCGGGAAGGCATACATCGAGCTGCGCCGCTTTTCGGATGACGTGACAATGGCCTACGACCGGCGCGAGGAGATCCGGGGTCCGCTCCACCGGGTGCACGAGACGACTGTCGTCCGGGTGATGGAGGAGCTCGGCACCGAGCTGGTGGTCCTCGGCGTTCGCCGTTACGAGTTGGCGCGACTTCCCGAGGAGGTACTTCGTGAGGCGATCGCCAACGGACTGGCCCACCGCAGCTATGAGACCAATGGCACTGCCGTCCGTGTCGAGATGCGGCCGTCCTCTGTGGTGATCCGTTCGCCTGGCGGGCTTCCCGAGCCGGTGACAGTCGAGAACATGCGCGAGGCACGCGCAGCACGCAACCGCGTGGTGATCGAGATCCTCCGGGCATATGGGGCCGCCGAGGACGAGGGGCTCGGCGTCGATCTTATGCAGGACGTCATGGCGGATGAGATGCTGGATCCGCCACGGTTCGAAGACAACGGCCACGAGGTGACAGTGGAGCTGCCACTTCGCAGTGCCGTCGCACCGGTCGAGCGCGCCTGGATCCGCGAGCTGGAGCATCGTGGAACGCTTCACGGTGCCGACCGGATCGCGCTCGTCCATGCCGCCCGCGGCGAGATCCTCACCAACACGCGCGTTCGCGAGATACTCGGGATCGATGCGGACAGCGCGCGCGACACGCTGCGACGACTGCGCGACGAGGGCTTTCTCGAGCAGCGCGGCGTTCGTGGTGGTGCCACGTATCGACTCTCCGGCTCGCTGAAGCCGCCGGCGGGGCTTCGCCTCAGCCCGGAAGAGCTGGAGGATGTCGTGGCACGGCTTGCCCGACAGGGACCGATCACCAACAGCGGCGTGCGTGCTGCAACGGGTCTCGACCGCGCTGAGGCGCTGGCCGTGCTCGATCGACTGGTGCGTTCTGGTCGCCTGCGTCGGTCGGGTCAGCGACGCGGCACGCGCTACGACGCGATCTGAGCCGCGGCGAGCGGCACGCCGAGCGCGGCCGTGTCGGCCTCGACGGGCGTGCGCTCGAACGCCTGCGCGAAGCGCGCGACGACGTGGTCCGCGAGGGTTGCGAGCGTGGGCGAGGGATCGCGTGTGAGCGCGAGCGGCTCGCCCGCGACCGGGCGCGTGAGCGATGTCTCGCCGCGCTCGTCGGCGAGCGAAGTCATCTGCACGCCGTGCAGCCCGCACGCGACCGCCCACTCGAACGGGCGCATGTCGTTGTCGACGTTGACGGCGAAGCCGTGCGTCGTGACGTGATGGGAGACGTGCACGCCGATCGAGGCGATCTTGCGCTCGTCGACCCACACGCCCGTGTACTCGATCCCGTCGTCGGGGCGGCTGCGGGCCGCGATCTCCTCATCGCCGAGCGCCGCGATCAGCGCCTGCTCCATCGTGCGCAGGTAGGCGATCACATCCTCGACGCGCATGATCGGGTAGCCGACGAGCTGGCCGGGGCCGTGGTAGGTCAGCTGGCCGCCACGCCGCACGGGCACGACGTCGATCCCCTGCTCGGCGTACCACTCCGGCGCGAACGGGAGGTCCTCGGGCCTGGAGCGGCGGCCCTGCGTGTAGACGGGCGGGTGCTCGACGAGCAGCAGCACGTCGGGCAGCTCGTCCCGCCGGCGCCGCTCGCGCACCGCCTCCTGCAGCTGCAGGGCGGCGCGGTACTCGATGACGCCGAGCCGCACGACGAGCAGCTCGCGCGCGTCAGCCATCCCAGCGCTCCAGCCGCCGCCGCACGGCGCCGAGGAACTGCGCCGCCTGTGCGCCGTCGAGCGCGCGGTGGTCCCACGAGAGGCCGAGGATCGTCTGGGGGCGGATCTCGATCACGTCGTTCCCATCGTCGTCCTCGATGACGATAGCCCGCTTGACGACCGCCTCGAGGTCGAGGATCGCGACCTGCGGCTGGTTGATGACGGGCGTCGCCATCAGCGAGCCGAACTGTCCTGGGTTCGTGACGGTGAACGTGCCGCCCGTGACGTCGTCCGGGGTGAGCTGCCGCTTGCGCGCGCGACGCGCGAGCTCGCGGATCGCGATGCCGAGCTGCTCGACGGTGAGCACGTGCGCGTCACGGATGACCGGCACGATCAGCCCGTCCTCGCGGAGCGAGACGGCGACGCCCAGATGGACCGCGTCGTGTCGCGCGTAGCGGTCGCCCTGCAGGGTGGCGTTGAGCGCCGGGTGCTCGGCGAGCGCATCCATCGCCGCGCGCGCGACGATCGGCAGCGGCGTGACGCCAAGCAGGCTGCTCGCCTTCGCCCCTCTGCGCGCCGCCTCCACCCGCGACATGTCCGCCTCCATCCACGTCGTGCATGTGGCAGCGGTGTCGAGCGAGCGCTTCATGTGCGCGCCGATCGATCTGCGCATGCGTGAGAGCTGGCCGCTCGGCTCCTCCGCGCGATATGGGCTCTCCGTGTGCAGCGGCTTGTCACCATTCGCTTGCGCGGCCGCCAGCACATCCTGCTTGCGCACCCGGCCGCCCCGCCCGGTGCCCATGACCGACGCCAGGTCCACCCCATGCTCAGCCGCCAACCGCGAGACGACAGGGGACAGGTACGCGGACGCCGATCGGGCGGGTGGCGCGGGTGAGACGATTTCCGCGGCTCCGCCCGCGGAATCGTCTTCACCGGCGACAGGACCCGCCCGCAGCCCGGCCGATCCCGAGGCGATCCTTGCCAGCACGGTTCCGACTTCGACCGTGCTTCCCTCGTTGACGAGGATCTCCGTCAGCGTCCCGGACTGTGGGCTCGGGATGTCCGTGACGATCTTGTCGGTGTCGACTTCGCAGAGGGGCTCGTCCGCTTCGACGTGATCGCCAGGCTGCTTGAGCCATCTGATCACCGTGCCCTCGACGATCGAGACCCCGAGCTGGGGCATGACGAGGTCAGTAGTCGAGGAGGTCTCGGCACGCATCGCGGATGCGGTCGACGCTCGGCAGGATGGCTTGCTCGAGCGGCGGGCTGAAGGGGATCGGGACGTCGGGGCTGGCGACGCGGAGGATCGGGCCGTCGAGCTGCTCGAACGCGTGCTCGGCGATCAGTGCGGCGACCTGCGCACCTGCGGCGCAGGTCTCGTTCGCCTCGTCGACGATCAGCGCCTTGGAGGTCTTGGCGACCGATGTGAGGATCGCGTCGACGTCGAGCGGGACAAGCGAGCGCAGGTCGAGCACCTCGACCGTGGCGCCGCCCACCGCGTCGGGCTCGGTCGCCTCCAGCGCTGCGTGGACCATCGCGCCGTAGGCGATCACCGTGAGGTCGCTGCCTTCGCGCGCGAGCCGCGCGGTCATCGGCGTCTCGTAGACGCCCTCGGGCACCTCGCCCTTCACGCGGCGGTAGAGGTGCTTGTGCTCTAAGAACACCACGGGGTTGGGGTCCTTGATCGCCGCGGTCAGGAGGCCCTTCGCGTCCTCGGCGGTCGACGGCGCGAGCACCTTGATGCCCGGCGCGTGCATGAACCACGCCTCCGGGTTCTGCGAGTGGAATGGGCCGCCGGAGAAGCCGCCGCCGCTGGGCAGCCGCACGACGATCGGCACAGCGAGGCCGAAGCGGTAATGCGTCTTGCCGGCGACGTTCACGAGCTGGTCGAAGCCGCAGGCGACGAAGTCGGCGAACTGCATCTCGCACACCGGTCGCATCCCCACGACCGCCGCGCCGACCGCTGTCCCGACGATCGCCGCCTCGGCGAGCGGCGTGTCGATCACGCGTGCCTCGCCGAACTCCTCGACGAAGCCGTCGGTGACCTTGAACGCGCCGCCGAACGCGCCGACGTCCTCCCCCATCACGAACACGCGCTCGTCCGCGCGCAGCTGCTCGCGCAGCGCGTCGGAGATCGCCTCCAGGTACGTCATCGTCGGCATCAGGCGAGCGCCTCCGCCGGCTCGGCCGCGAACCCGCTCCAGGGCGCGCGCCCGTCGCCGAGCGGCTCCGCCTCGCGCTCCGCGAACACGCTGTGCGCCGCGTCGGCCGGGTCGGGCAGCGGCGCCGCCAGCGCCTCGGCCGTCGCCGCCTCGACCTCCGCGTCGATCTCCGCACGCAGCTCCGCCACGTCGATCCCGAGCGCCGCGACGCGCCGTTCCTGCCGCTCGATCGGGTCGCGCTCGGCCCACTCGGCCAGGAGCTGCGGCGGCACGTAGCGCATGTCGTCGTGCGCGGCGTGGCCGTGCATGCGCATCGTCACCGCCTCCACGAGCGTCGGCCCCTCGCCGGCCAGTGCGCGCACGCGCGCGGCGAGCGCGGCTTCGAACACGGCCTCGACGTCGTTGCCGTCGACCGTCACGCCCGAGAACCCGTACACGCGCGCGCGCTCCACCGGGTCGACCGCGAACTGCTTGGACAGCGGCGTCGAATACGCGAACTGGTTGTTCTCCAGCACGAACACGACCGGGAGCCGCTGGACCCCGGCCCAGTTCATCGCCTCGTGGAAGTCGCCGCGCGAGGTCGCGCCGTCGCCGAACCACGTGAGCGCGACGCGCGCCTCGCCGCGCAGCTTGAACGCCATCGCCATGCCCGTCGCGACGCACATCATGTCGGGCAGCATCGAGACCATCCCCATCACGCCGCTCGCCGGGTCGCCGAAGTGGACGTTGCCGTCGCGCCCGCCGGTCACGCCGCTCGCGCGGCCCATGTACTGCGCGAGGATTCGCGTCGGCTCGACGCCGCGTACGAGGTGTGCGCCGAGATCGCGGTGCAGCGGACAGAGGCGGTCACGCGGGCCCATCGCGAACGCCGCTCCGACCGACACCGCCTCCTGCCCGAAGCCGTCGTAGAAGGAGCCGGGCACGCGCCCCTGGCGGTAGAGCACGAGCGCGCGCGCCTCGATCGCGCGCATCAGCAGCATCGCGCGCAGCAGCTCGACGCGGTCGGCGGTCGTGAGATGGGTCGGCGTGCTCGCCTGATCCTCCGGCGCCGCGGGCGCCGGCCGGGCACCGGCCGGGCGCGGCGACAAGGGTTCCATCGCGCTGAACGGTACTTCGGCTCCGGCCCCCCGTTCGGGTGGGTGAGCGGCCACGTAAGCGCTCGCCGCGCCGCCGCGTGCGGGGATCTTGCACGGTAGCGTCCCATCCATGATCGCGACCGCGCTCACGGTTGTGCTCGCCGCCGCCGGCGGCGGCTCTTCCGGCTTCGGCGGGGGCGGCGGGGGCGGCGGCTACTCCGGAGGCGGCGGAGCGGGCGGGAGCTCGGGCGGCGGCAGCCCACTGGTGTTCCTCGTGGTCGTCGTCGGCTTCATGCTGCTCGTGCTGTACGCGGGGTTGAGGACGCGCAAGGCGCGCAAGCGCCGCGAGGCGCGCCGGCGGCAGGTCGAGCTCGCCTCCGCCGAGGCGGCGGAGGACGATCCGCTGCTCGCCGCGGACGCGGTCGCGCGGGACGCGGAGCGGCTCTTCCGCGTGGCGCAGGAGGCGTGGGACGCGCGCGACGACCGGCGCCTGCGCGAGCTGCTGAGCCCGGACCTGCTGGTCGAGTGGCGGCGGCGCCTCGCCGACTTCGCCGACAGAGGCTGGCACAACCGCGTCGAGGTGCTGAGCATCGTGTCGGTCGAGTACCTCGGGCTGGTGAACCGCGAGGGCGAGCACGAGGACCGCGTCACCTGCCGCATCACCGCGAGACTGCACGACTGGGTCGAGATCATCGGGTCCCACCCGCCCGCGCGCATCAACCGCTCGGGCGCGAGCAGCCCGCTGGTGACGATGACCGAGTACTGGACGCTCGCCCGCCGCGACGGCAGCTGGATCGTCGCCTCGATCGAGTCCGACGCCGAGGGCGCACACGTGATCGAGCAGGAGATCGTCGCGACGCCGTGGCAGGACGAGCAGCGGATGCGCGACGCCTCGCTCGTCGAGGTCGCGGTCGCGGACAAGCTGCCTGCCGGCGTCGCGACCGCCGAGGTCGCCGACCTCGACTACGCCGGCGAGGCGCGCGCCGCCGCGCTCGACCTCTCGCTCGCCGACGGCCGCTGGGCGCCGGACGTGCTGGAGGCGGCGGCGCGCCGTGCGGTCGCCGCATGGGCGGAGGCGGTCGACGGCGCCGACCGCGACCTGCTCGACGTCGCCACGCCGGAGGCGGCCGCCGCGCTGCTGCACCCGGGCGACCCGTCCGGCAAGACGCGCCTCGTGATCCGTGGTCCGCGCGTCCAGCGGCTGCGGATCGCCGCACTCGACCCGGCCGCGACGCCGCCGACGATGACGGTCGAGGTCGAGGTGCGTGGCCGCCGCTACGTCGAGGATCGCGACGACGCGTCGGTGTTGTCCGGCTCGAAGGCGCGCGAGACGACCGCGCTCGAGCGCTGGACGCTCGCGCTGTCCGGGCCGGACGAACGGCCCTGGCAGGTCGTCGCCGCCTGAGGCGGCTGCTGGCACGCTCGCCCGGGCGAGGTCGGCTTCCCTACCCTCGGTGCGTGGAACGCGTATGGGCCTCCCGGCTGCGCTGGCGCCTGCGCGGTGCTTGGCTGGCGCCGCTCGCGCTGGCGCTCACGCTCGCCGACGCGCTGCTGATCCACTACCGCCCGCTCGCGGGCGACGGCCGCACGCACCCGTTCGCCGCGCTGCTGCTGGCGGCGTTCCTCAACCTCGTCGCGGTCGCGGCGCTCGCGCCGCTCGTCGGGATGGCGTGGAGGCGTGCTCGGCCGCAGCTGCCGGCGATCGTCGCCCGCGACCGCGCCGGCGTCGTGCTCGTGCTGCTCGTGACGTTCGGCGTCGTCGTCGGCGGGACGCTCCATCGCGGCACGCTGCAGCGCAACACGGACGCGCTGGCCGACGCGCACGCCCGCGGGGTCGCGTGGATCGGGACGTACGCGCCCGCGCCGTACCGCCGCCACCTCGAGCTCGCCGACACGATCGCGGTCGTGCCGGGCAGCGTCTACCGCACATGCGCGCCCGACCTGGCGCGCGGCCGCGCGTGGTGCGTCGTCGTCCACGCGCACGGCGACGTCCGTCGCGACGGCGGCACGCCGAACGCGGTCTTCCAGGCGGGGCGGGGCTAGTTGGACATCAAGACATCATCAGGTCTATGATCTGATGTATGCGAACCACCTTGACGCTCGATCCCGACGTCGCCGCCCAGCTCGAACGGCGCCGCCGCGAACGGCGCAGCTCGCTCAAGGCAGAGGTGAACCATCTGCTGCGGGTGGGCCTGGAGCACGACCACGCGTCTGCCAGAAGGGCTGCGGCTGAGCGATTCATCGTCGAGCCGCTGGACGTCGGCGAGCTGTTGATCGACATCGACGACGTCACGGCGGCGCTGGACCTCATCGACCCGCCGCGGCTGTGATCCTGCTCGACGCCAACCTGCTCGTCTATGCGCACGCTCCGCACTCGCCGCATCATCGGCACGCGCGCGCCTGGTTCGAGGACGTCATGAGCGCGCCCGATCGCATCGCTTTCCCATGGCCGACGCTGCTGGCGTTCCTCCGCCTGATGGGCAACCCGCACGCAGCGGGCAAGCCTGCTCCGCTGCGCGAATCGTGGAGGCGCGTCGAGGGCTGGCTCGCCCGTCCGCAGTCCTGGATCCCGGTCCCGACCGAGCGCCACCAGCAGATCCTCGCCGACTTGCTCCACGGCGAGACTCGCCCCGACATCCCCAACGACGCGCATCTCGCCGCGCTCGCGATCGAGCACGGGCTCACCGTCTGCAGCACAGACCGCGACTTCTCGCGCTTCCCCGGCGTCCGCTGGGAGAACCCGCTCAGTCGCTGAGCACGGCGCCGTCCCGCTCGCCGCCCAGCACCGCGCCGACGCCCGCGCAGACGGTCAGCGCGAAGCCGATCCCGACGAGCCACGAGACGAGCGAGATCGCGATGCCGATCGAGCCGTAGTGCGTCGCCGCCCGTCCGATCGCCTCCGGCATGTAGATGACCGAGCCGATGCTGATCGCCGTCATCGCGACCGACGTCAAGAGGGCGCTCGGGACGAGCGCGCGCCAGTCGACGCGCGCGGCGAGCAGGATCCACGGCGACCACAGCCACAGCGCCGCGTTGCCGGCGAGCAGGATCGTCAACGACCCGACGGGGCCGGTGAGGTCGAGCAGCCAGTCGCGCACGGACGCGAACAGGCTCGACCACACAACCACGCCGCCGATCCAGATCAGCCCGGCGCGCGTGCCGGCGAGGCCGCGCACCTCCAGCCGCCACGCGTGCTCGTAGACGCGCTGCAGCGCGCGCGTGAAGCTGAGCGCGGCGACGATCAAGAGCAGCAAGCCGAGCCACGAGACCGACTGGCGCACCGCGTCCGGCTGGGCGAACACCTCGCGCACGAGCTGCGCGTTGGCCCCCTTCAGATCGAAGCGCTCGATCAGCTCGCTGGGCAGGTCCTCGGTGCCGGGAAGGAACGCCGAGGCGATCACGAGCAGCGGCACGAGCGCGGTGAAGGCGAGCGAGCCGAGCGCGACCGAGCGGTCGACGAACTGCATCTCGACGAGCCGGTCGAGCGACGCGCGCGCGAGCGCCACGGCGCGTGCGGCCTGCGGGTGATCGCGGATCATGCGGCCGGCGACGGCGGCGCCGGAGGCGACGCAGCAGCGCCGCCCGCCAGCTCGCGCCGCACCTGCGCGCGCAGCGCCGCGATGCCGGCGAGCAGCAGCACGCCGAAGATCACGATCGCGAGCGGGCGTCGCAGCACCGACAACGGCCCCCACGCGACGAGCACGAGGTAGGCGAGCACGGCGATCCCGTACGCCACGTCCGGCCGCTCCGCCAGCGTCGGCGCCACGCGCGCGCGCAGCCAGCGCGCCCGCCGGCCGCCGCCCGCGAGCCACGCCCCGAGCATCGCGCCCGCGCCGACGATCAGCACCACGACCGCCAGCTCCGCCAGCAGCGTCGTCGCGATCTGCCAGGTCGCGCGCGCGGCTGGATCGAGCGGCCCGCCGCTCGTGAGCGCGTCGGCGACCTGGTTGCCCGCGACACGGCGTACGACGAGCACGAGCAGGGCCGCGAGCGCGAGCCCGGCGCCGGAGGCCAGCAGCGCACGGCGGCGCCCGTCCGGTCGATCGCCGGCCCACCAGACCGCGAGCGCGTAGAGCGCGAGCGCGAGGATCGCGGGCAGCCACGACAGCAGCTCGAGCACGTCGGCCGCCTCGCGCAGCGTCTCCAGCGTCTCTGGTCTGAAGACCACGATCCGCCCGCGGTCGCTCGGCAGCCGGTCGACGACGCTCGGGTCGATGCCGACGCGCTCGGCGATCTGCTTCGCGAGCGGGCGCAGGTCGAGCACGACGCCGTTGCCCTGCACGACCGTCCCCTCGCCCTCCACGAGCTTCACGAACTGCTCGTGCGTGAGCCGGTTGAGCGTGACCCATGCGTCCTGCACCTTGCCGGAGGCGAGGAGGCGCTGGATCGCTCTGTCGACCGCGTCGGCGACGAGGCTGCCGGCCGGGCCGGCGAGCGGCTGCAGTCTCGGCGGCAGCTCCTGCTGGAGCGCCTCGCGCGTGCGGGAGCCGTCGGCCAGCTGCGAGGAGAGCTCGTTGGCGAGCGGCACGCGGATCGCGTCGTCGCGCAGCAGCGCCGCGCTCGTGGTCGTCCAGTCGTCGGTGTCCAGCAACTGCCGGTCGACCCACGTGCCGAGGAGGGCCACCACCGCCAGCAGCGATGCGAGCGCCACGAGGATGCGTGAGCGCAGCGGCATCTCCGTTCAACCGTATCCTTGACTTGCGATGGATGAGGAGCTTTTGGGGCTCGCGCTCGTCGTCGTGCTCACAGTTGGCGCGCAGCTGCTGCTCGTGCTCGCCTAAGCGCTGTCGCCGGCCTCGCGCCGGCGCCGCAGGTTCCCGACGAGCAGCGAGATGACGGTCACGAGGTAGATCTGGCCGGTCAGCATCTCCAGCACCGCGACGGCGCGGCCGCCGCGCGTGGCGGGCGTGAGGTCGCCGAAGCCGGTCGTCGTCATCGACGTGAAGCTGAAGTAGACGCGCTGGCTCTCGCTGCCGTCGAAGCCCTGGGCGAAGTACGGGCCCGGTCCCCATCTCGCCATCGTGCCGATGGCGAACGAGAAGACGATCCCGACGAGCAGGTAGACGGCGAGCGCGCCCGCGACCGCCTGCACGGTCACGCCGCCCACGCGCAGCAGCACCGCGAGCCCGCGCACGAGCTGCACGAGCGTGAAGAGCACGAGCGCCGCGCTGAGCGCCGTGCCGATGCCCTGCGCGATCCACTCGAACCCGACCGCGACGACGACGACGATCGTCGCGAGCGCCAGCGCGAAGCCGGCGCGCTCGCGCAGCTCGGCGTTCCCGCGACTCGTCACGATTACGACCAGCAGCATCGCGCCGGAGAACAGCAGCCCGATCGCGCGGCTCCACGACGACTCCGGCGCGATGACCAGGAACAGCACGGTCGCCAGCGCGACCGCAAGCACGATCCCGTACCGGTGGCTGCCCTCCAGCTCGAGCGTTCTGTCAGGCGTCGCCTGCATCGCTACGAGCGGCTCGCCGGTGCGGCGAGTGCGCGTGCGGTCGTGCTGCGCGTCACGGCGACCGCCAACTTCGCGGCGATGCCGCCGTAGACGGCGACGTCGAGCAGCGGATTCCGGCCGGCGTGGAACTTGCGATAGAAGCGCGCCATCCCGCGGTGGAACGCGACGTTCTGGCGCAGCCGCCGGTGGCGGCCGCTGGTCCCGCCCTTCACGTGCACGATCGTCACGTCGCCTTCATAGCGCACCCGCCAGCCGTGCTGGTGGAAGCGGTAGCACCAGTCGAGGTCCTCCATGTAGAGCCAGTAGCCCTCGTCGAGCAAGCCCACCTCGCGAAGCGCCTCGCGCCGCACGAGCATGAACGCGCCATTGACGGCGTCGACGTCGCCGCAGTCGTGCTCGCTCAGCTCGAGCGCGCGGTACTGACCGAGCCGGCTGCCGGCGTCAGCGCGGCGGCCGACGCCGGTGAAGTGCGCGAGCGCGCTCAGCGGCGTCGGGAAGGAGCGCTTGGCGGCGTGGTCGAACGTGCCGTCGTCCTGCACGAGGCGGCAGCCGAGCATGCCGACGCCGGGCTCCGCATCGAGTCGCTCGGACAGCGCGTCAAGCGCGCCGGACGTCACTTCGGTGTCGGGGTTCAGCAGCAGCACCTGATCGCCCTGGGCCTCGCGCAGCACGACGTTGTTCGCGGCCGAGAAGCCGGCGTTCTCGGACAGGACGTGCAGCCGCACGCGCGGGAAGCGCCGCGCGACCAGCTCCGCGGTCCCGTCGGTCGAGGCGTTCTCGACGAGGTGGACGCACTGCTCCCCGCGCGTGCATGGATGGCGCTCGAGCGATGCGAGGCAGCGCTCCACCAGCGCCCGACACTGGTAGGAGACGATCACGACGTCGAGCGACGGCATGCGTCTCAGAAGGCGCCGCGTCCGCGCGCGACCGCTCCGGCCGTCCGCAGCAGCAGCGCGAGGTCCTTGCGGAAGGAGTAGTTCTCGACGTACTCGCGCTCCACCGCAAGACGCTCGGCGAACGTCAGCTCGCCGCGCCCGTGCACCTGCATCGGCCCGGTGATCCCCGGGCGCACGTGCACGCGGAAGCGCTCGGTCTCGCCGTAGCGCTCGACGAGCCGCAGCTCCTCCGGACGCGGCCCGACGAGGCTCATGTCGCCGGCCAGCACGTTGAGCAGCTGCGGCAGCTCATCGAGGCTCGTGCGTCGCAGGAGCCGGCCGACGCGGGTCACGCGCGGGTCGGCGCGCAGCTTGAACATCGGCTCCTCGAGCGCGTCGAGGTCGACCAGCTCGGGCAGCATGCGCTCGGCATCGCGCACCATCGTGCGGAACTTGAGCATCGTGAAGGGGCGGCCGTCGCGGCCGGCGCGTCGCTGCTTGAACAGCACCGGCCCGGGGGAGTCGAGCTTGATCGCGAGCGCGATCAGCAGCATCGGCGGCGCCAGCAGCGCGAGCGCCGCGAGCGCGCCCGCGACGTCCACGATGCGCTTCAGCAGCAGCGTCGAGCGCGACGCGTCCCACGTCTTCAGCTCGATCAACGGCAGCTCTGCGAGGCGCGTGAGCCCAACCGCCGTGCCGTGCATCGCCGGCAGCGGCGGCATCACGCTGAGCTTCGCGCCGGTCGTGCGGCACGTGCGCGCGACATGCTGCAGGCGCGCCTCGTCGAGGTCCTCGCGGGCGACGACGACGCGCTCGATGCCGAGCGCGCGGATCGCGGGCTCGAGTCCGTCATCGAGGTCGAACGGCGAGTCCTCGCCGGCTACGGCCGGCGGCTCCGTGCCGGCCGGGAGGTCGGCGGTGCGCAGCGCCGTGGCGGCCCCCGGGCTGAGCAGCGCGACGTGATGCCCCGGCTCGAGCGCGAGCTTGCGCACGAGCATCCGCGCGAGCGCGCCGTCGCCGACCACGAGCGTCACCTCGCGCGGCACGACGCGCCGCCACAGCGCCCGCACCATCCCGCGCAGCACGACGGCGGCGCTGAACGCCGTGAGCCACATCAGCGCGGCGGCGTCGCCGTCGATCGCCGGGGCGTCGATCAGCGACAGCAGCAGCGCCGTCGCGGCGATCCACAGCGAGATCCACATGAACAGCGACGGGATCTCGTCGGTCGTCAGGTGGCGCAGGCGGCGATGGTCGGCGTCGTACAGCCCCTGGACCTTCGCGAGCACGAGCGCGAGCGGAAGCGCGACGACCGCGACGCGTACGGCTCCAGCGTCGGGAGCGACGACCGCCAACATCACGACCGCCGCCGCCGCGGCGCACATGTCGGCGACCGCGAGCATGCGCCGACGCAGGGCGTCCTTCCACGGACCGCGACGGTGACGGAACGACAGCCGTCGCGCGGCAACGATCCGGCCGCCGTGTTCGACGGCGTCAAGCGCCTCCGTCGCGCTGCTGGCCTCCATGTCTGCACTCCAATCGCACGGCGATTGACGTACGGGAAGCTAGCGTTTCGACCGGCGGGAAAATGGACCTTGGCCCGACGCAGCCCAGCCGCTCGAGCGCGCGCCGCGCGCCCGCGGCGTCGCCCGCCTTGGCGCGGAGCCGCGCCAGCACGAGCCACGTGCGCCAGTCCTGCGGCGCGCGAGCGCGCGCCGCCTCCACGGCGCGCAGGGCGGCCGGCAGGTTCCCGCGCAGCTCCTCCACGAGCGCGAGCTGGAGCCGCGGCGCGGCCGCCCACGGCTCGATCGCCGCTGCGTCCGCGGCGCTGCGGGCCGCAGCGGACAGGTCCCCGCTGTGCGCCGCGCTGCGACTGCGGCGAAGCTCGGCGTCGCCGACCAGCACGAGCATGGAGAGCAGCAGCGCGGCGGAGGCCGTCGCGGTCGCCGGCAGCGCCCACGCGCGTCGGCGCCGCGGCGCCGGCTGCACCGGCAGGCCGGTCGCGATCACGGCGCCCGCGAGCGCCGGCAGCAGGGCGGCCGGAACCTGCCACATCCAGTCGATCGTGGCGCCGAGGGCGCCGCAGCCGGCGAGCGCCACGGCCGGCGCGAGCAGCCCGGGCGTCATCGCCGCGCGACGCCGCCCGATCGCGGCTCCGGCGGTCACGCCGGCGAGCGCGAGCAGCAGCGCGCCGCCGAGCAGCCCGAGCTGCGCGAGCGTCTCAAGCGGCAGCGAGTGGGCGTTGCGCACGAACACGGGCAGCGTGCCGTGCTGCGTCCACCAGGCCTCGTAGCCGCCGGCGCCGATCCCGCCGATAGGGTGCTGCGCGAAGGCATGCCATGCCGCGGTCCAGAACTGGTAGCGCCCGCTGCCGCCGCCGCTGAGCAGGTGGTCGGCGACGAGGCTCCCGCCGGCAGCCTCGGGCGCGACCGGCGGCTGGCGGAAGGCGTCCCAGCGCTCCTGCGGATCGGCGGCGAGCGTGAGCGCGGTCGCGAGCAGGATGGCTGCGCCGAGCGCGGCGCGTGCAAGCCGTCGGTCGGCGCGCCAGGCGACCGCGCGGCGCAGCGGTCCGTCGGCCAGGAACCGCACGGCCCCAAGCACGGCGCAGGCGACGGCGAGCAGCGCGACCGCTCCGCGCGCCTCGCCGCGCGCGAGCGGACCGTCGAGCCCGTCGACGAACGCCGTGCGCGAGGAGACCACGGCGACGAGCGCGAGCGACGCGCCGACGGCGAGCGCGAGCTCCAGCGCCAGCGCGAGCCGGCGGCGCTCGAAGCCGATCAGCAGCCCGAGGCCGAGCAGCAGCGCGGCGACCGCGCCGCGCGAGGAGGTCAGGTACACCACGAGGGCAGGCAGCGGGATCGCCGCGAGCGCCGCGCTGCGGCCGGCGCGGGTCGCGCCGGCGAGCGCGTGCCACGCCAGCAGGACGATCGCGCTGGCCATCGCGAGCCCGAGCGCGTTCCAGTACCCGAGTGGGAAGCCGAGCCGCGCACGCGCCGACGGGAGCGCGGCGCCGACCGGGTCGTGCAGCAGCTCGGGCAGCGCGCGGCTGGCGAGCGCGAGGGCGGCGAGCGCAACGAGCCCGAGCGCGATGCCGTGCAGCCACGCAGCGGCCGTGCGCGCAGTCAGCGTCAGCAGCGCGAGCGCGGCGACGCCGGCGTAGAGCGCCGCGAGCGAGGCGCTCTGCACTGCGCCGCCGGCGTCGGCGCTCCATGCGGCGGAGACGCCGCTGAGCAGCGCGAACGCGGCCAGCAGCGCGCACAGCCAGCGCGCGGGACGGGCCGCGGCGGCGATCGGCAGCAGGCGCGCCGCCAGCCCGACCAGCACGATCCACCATACGAGCGCGGCGGCGACGCCGCGGGCCTGCGCGCCGTAGCCGCCGCCGGCGACCGCCAGTCCCAGCAGCGCGGCGGCGATGCCGATCGCGACCATGCGATCGCTCGTCGAGGGACTCGTCCGGCCCGACACGCGCGGAAGCATAGGCGCGCATCCGAACGGCTCCGTTCGCTCGCGATCGCCTTGGCGCTGGCGGCGCTCGGCCTGGGCGCGGTCGCCACGGACGACAGCTCAGCGCGCGAGCCGGCGCTCGACCAGTACGTCCCCAGCCTGCCCAGCGCGGCCGGCAACCAGGCGCCGCGCCTCGGGAGCCCGGCGCTCCCCGCCGCGCTCCCACCGGCCGTCCGCGCCCGGCTGCTGCGCCAGCCCGACGGCGTCCTGCTGCTGCGGATCGCGACCGCACCCGGGCTCGGTGCGCCGCCGGCCGCGCGGACGCGGCGGCACGACGGCGCGTCCGGACGCGACGCGCCCGCCGCCGCCGACGGGTCCGCGTTCGCGGCGGTGCGCTCGGCCGTCCGCGAGCCGGCGCTGCTCGCGCTCCTGGGCGGCATCTTGGCGAGCGCGTGCGCGCTGCTCGGCATCGCGCTCGCGCAGCGCCGCCGGGCCTGATCCGCCGTACGGAGCATTAACCTGCGCCAATCCGGACCGTCGCCTGTCATGACACGCAGCGCGCGGGCGCTCTCGCGCTCATCACGACGGCGCTGACGCTGCTCGCGCTGTGTGCTCCGAGCGCCACCGCGGGCGACTTCCCGCGCGGGTTCTTCGGCATGCAGGGCTGGCACGAGCCGTCCGGCTCCGAGCTCGACGCGATGGGCCGCGCGCGCGTCGACGTGTGGCGCTTCAACCTCGACTGGTCCCACGTCGAGCCGGTCCTCGGCCACCGCGCGTGGAAACGCTACGACGACCTCGTCGAAGGGCTCGCGCGCAACGGCATCACCCCCCTGCCGGTGCTCTACGGGTCGCCGAGCTTCGCGGCCGCCGAGCGCAACGACCCGCCGATCTCGGCGACGGCGGCGCCTGCGTTCGCGCGCTTCGCGTCGGAGGCCGTCCGTCGCTATGGGCGCGGCGGCAGCTTCTGGGCCGCCCATCCCGACCTGCCGTACACGCCGGTCGCCACCTGGCAGGTGTGGAACGAGCCGAACTTCGCCGCCTACTGGAACGGGAGGCCCGACCCGCGCCAGTACGTCGCGATGGTGCGCAGCGTCCGCCGCACGATCCACGCGGCCGACCGGCGCGCGCGGATCATGCTCGCCGGCCTGCCCGAGAGCCGCGGCGGGATGCCGATCGTGCGCTTCCTCAGAGCCATCTATGCGGTGCGCGGAAGCCGCGCGCTGTTCGACGTCGTGGCGCTCAACCCGTACGCGCGCGACACGCGCGGGGTCACCGCCGCCGTCAGACGCGTGCGCGCCGTCATGACCGCCGGCGGCGATGCGCGCAAGCCGATCTGGCTGACGGAGCTGGGGTGGGCGACGGGCGGCCCGTCGAGCCCCTTCCGCACGAGCTCGGCGGGCCAGGCGAGGCGACTCGTGCAGAGCTACCGCGGGGTGCTCGCGCTGCGCCCGCGCTACCGCGTCGATGCCGTCGTCTGGTTCGCATGGCGCGATCGCCCGCTGACCGTCGGAGAGCGCGACTGGTGGGCCCCGCACGCCGGTCTCTTCTCGCTGTCGGGGAAGGCGAAGCCGGCATGGCGCGCCTTCATCGGCCTCACCGGCGGTCTGGCGCGCTGACGGATGGCCGCGACGCTCGCACCGCCGCCGGTCCTCGCCTCCGACTGCGCCGCATGCGGCGGCACGGCCGCGCCGTGGCGTACGGCGAGCGCCTCCGACGCGCGCCTCGCGGCGCTCCCGCGCTACGAGCTGCTGCGCTGCGACGCCTGCGGGAGTGCAGCGGTCGTCGCCGGCCAGCGGGCGCTCGAGCGCCCGGCGCTCTACCGCGAGGGCACCTACGGCGAGCGGCGACGGCTCGACGGCGCGATCGAGCCGCTGCGCCGTCTGATCGACCGCGACCGCATGCGCGCGATCGGGCCGCTGCCCGCGGCCGGGACGGTGCTGGAGATCGGCGCCGGCGACGGGCGGCTGCTCGCCGCGCTCGCGCGCCGCGGCCACGCTGTCGCCGGGATCGAGCCGTCGGCGCCGTTCGCCGCCGCCGCACGAGCGCGCGGGCTCGACGTGGAGACGGTGCGCGTCGAGGAGGCCGAGCGGCCGCCGGGCGGCTGCGGCGCCGTCGTGCTGTGGCACGCGCTGGAGCACGTCGAGGATCCGGCTGCGACGCTGCGCCGCGCGCACGAGTGGCTGCGGCCCGGCGGCCGACTCGTCGTCGCGGTGCCGAATCTCGAGAGCTGGCAGGCGCGCCTGGGCGGCGACCGCTGGTTCCACCAGGACGTGCCGCGGCACCTGACGCACTTCACTCCGGCCGGCCTGACCGCGCTGCTCGAGCGCTGCGGCTTCCGCGTCGCCCGCGTGCGGCAGCTCGTGCTCGAGCACAACGCGCTCGGCATGTGGCAGACCCTGCTCAACCGCGCGACCTGCGAGCGCGACGTCGCCTTCCGACTGTTGAAGGGTGCGACGCCGCGCGGGCTCGGCGGCCTGCGCGACGTGCTCGTGACCGTGACGCTCGGTGCGCTGCTCGTCCCGGTCGCGCTGCTCGCCGAGACGGTGGCTGGTCTCGCCGGGCGCGGCGGCACGATGGTGGTGCAGGCGGTGCGATGACCGCGATCTCGGTGATCGTCCCCACCTGCGACCCGCGCGAGCGGCTCGCGGCGCTCGTCGACTCGCTCGCGCGGCAGACGGCCGCGTTCGAGCTCGTGCTCGTCGACAACGGCACTCCGCCGGGAGCGCTCGACGGCGTGACGGGCGTGCTGGAACACGTCGAGCGCGTGCGCTTCGAGCACAACAACGGCTACTCGCGCGCGGTCAACGCGGGCGCGCAACGTGCGCAGGGCGACGTGCTCGTGCTGCTCAACGACGACTGCACCTGCGAGCCGCGCTTCGTCGAGCGGCTCGCGGCTGCGCTCGACCCGTCCAGCTCGACGCTCATGGCCGCCGGCGTGCTGCGCGACCGCGACCGGCCCGAGCTGATCGACACCGCCGGCATGGAGCTCGACAAGACGCTGCTCGTGTTCGACTACCTCAACGGCCGTCCGCTGACGGCGCTCGACGGCGGGGTGCCGGCGCCGATCGGCCCCTCGGCTGCGGCCGCCGCGTTCGACCGCGACGCGTTCCTCGCGGTCGGCGGCTTCGACGAGCGGATCTTCGCCTACTGGGAGGACGTCGACCTCGTGCTGCGGCTGCGGCGCGAGGGCGGCCGCTGCGCGCTCGCGGCGGACGCGATCGGCACGCACCACCACTCCGCCACGCTCGGCTCGGGCTCATCGCGGAAGAACCGGCTGATGGGCTGGGGGCGCGGCTACGTGCTCCGCACCTGGGGCGTCGCGACGCCGCGCCGGCTGCCGGCGATCGCGGCGCGCGACCTCGTCATCTGCACCGGACAGGCGGTGATCGACCGCAACCTCGACGGCGCGCGCGGGCGCGTCGCGGGCTGGCGCGCGGCCGAGCGCCGCCATCCGTATCCGGGCGACCTGCTCGAGCCGCGCGCCGACGTCGCCGTGCTCGCGAACCTGCGGCGCCGGCTCGTGCGCCGCGTGCGCCTGCGCCGCCGCGCGCTCGCGCCCGCCGGCGAGGCGGGAGGGAGCGCGTGACCGAGGCGCTGCAGACGCCGGACGCGGTCGCCGCGCCGCCCGCGGCGGAGAGCGATCGCGCGCGTCCCGCGCACGTGCTGCTCGTCACCTACCTGTTCCCGCCGAGCGACGCGTCGGCGGTGCGGCGCGTCGTCGCGATCCGCCGCGCGCTCGACCGCCTCGGCGTGCGCACGACGGTCCTCACGAGCACCGCCGCCGGCATCGGCGAGGACGACGCGGCGCGCGGCGTGATCCGCGCCGCCGACCTGCGTGCGCGCGTGGGCGGTCAGCACCGCGTGCTCGCCGGGCTCGGCGGCGGCGTCGTGACGCGCACGCGCCGCCGCTGGTGGACGCGGCTCGTCGTGCCCGACATCACAACGCTCACTTGGGGGCCCGCCGCGATCCGCGCCGCGCGCGCGCTGGTGCGGCGCGATCCGCCGGACCTCGTCATCACGACCTCGCCGCCCGAGTCGGTGCACGTCGTCGGGCTCGCGCTGAGCCGCGGCGGGATCCCGTGGTTCGCCGACCTGCGCGACGGCTGGACCGTCGAGGCGCCGACGCTGCGCCCCTACGCGCGCTGGCTGGACCGCCTGCTCGAGCGCGCCGTCGTGCGGCGGGCGACGCGCGTCACGGCGGTGACGACGCCGATCGTGGAGGACCTCGCGACGCGCTATCGCAGCGACACCGTCGTGCACGTCACGAACGGCTTCGACCCGGTCGCGCTCGCGCAGGCGAGCGACGAGCGCGCGACGCTCGACCCGGAGCGCTTCTCGCTCGTCTACACGGGCAGTGGCGGGATCGACGGCAAGGACCCGCGCCCGTTCCTACGCGCGCTCGACCGGGTCCTGAGCGCCGATCCGGCGCTCCGCGAGCGGCTCGAGCTGGTCGTCGTCGGCAGCTTCACGGAGGACGAGCTGGCGGCGCTGCGGCGGCCGTCGCTGGAGGGCGTCGTGCGCGTGCTGGGGCGCGTCGAGCACCGCCGCGCGCTCGGGCTCCAGCAGGCCGCCGACGGCCTGCTGCTGATCACGTCCGTTCGCATCAGATACGTGGCGACGAGCAAGATCTACGAGTACCTCGCCGCGGGCAAGCCGATCCTCGGGCTCGCGCACGGCAACGCGGCCGCCGCCGAGCTCGAGCGCTGCGGCGGCCACGTGACCGCGCCGCCCGAGGACGAGGACGCGATCGCCGTCGCCCTGCGCGCCTATGTCGAGCAGCGCGTCCTGCGCGCCGAGCCGTACGCGCCGCGACCCGGTTGGGACGTCCGCGACTACGGCTTCGACCGCATCGTCGCGCGCCTGCTCGACCTCTACGCCGAGGTGCGGGCCGCGGAGGCGACGGCGTGCTGAACACCGTCGTCGCCTCGATGCGCGCGCAGCCGCGCGTGCGCCGGGGGATCGCCGCGGCGCTGCTCGTGCTGGTCGGCGCCGTCGCGCTGATCGCCTATCCGTACGGCGATGCGGACGGGCCGCCGCCCACCGCGCCGCTGCGCAGCTACGTGCTGCGCGAGCCGTCCATCGCGCCCGACTCGGACTTCGCTGCCGACCCGCTGCTGACGAGCCGCACCACGCCGCTCGTCGCGCTGACGCCGGCCGCCGCGGGTGCGACGGACGTGCGCGTGCTCGCGGGCCGCCGCGTCGTGGCGCAGCGGCGGCTGCCGCTGCCGGCCGGCGGCACGGCGGCGCTCGCGCGCTGGCGCGGCAGCGAGATCGCGATCGCGCGCGTGCAGGTGGGCGGCGGCACAGTCGCGGTGACGGCTACCTCGCTCGACACCGGCCGGCGCCTCGTGCGAGCGCACGTCCCCGTGATGCCGCCGCGCGGCGCGCACGTCGACGCCGACCTCGGCTCCTGGTCCGGCGCCACGAGCGACCTGTTCGTGCTCGTGTGGCCGCGCCCCAGCGACCTGACCGCGGCCGACCGCGCGACCGGCGTCAAGCCGGCGGTGCGGCTCGACGTGCTCGACGGCGACGCCGGCTTCCGCCGCCGCGAGCTGTCGATGCGGCTGCCGCAGGCGATCGCCGACCCCGCCCACTGGTCGATGCACGTCGCTCGCATCAGCGGCGTGGCGTCCGATCTCGTGCTCGTGCGCCGCCGCGGCACCGAGCACCCGGAGGTGCACGTGCTGAGCGGCGAGTCGAGCTTCCAGCAGTTCGTCCTGCATGCGCAGCTCGACCTGCCCAGCGCCGTCGCCCGGAGCGCGCGCCTCGTCGTCGCCAACGAGAACGGCAGGCCGGTGCTGCGCGCGATCGAGCCGGACGCCGGCAGCGCGCGCGTGCGCGTGCTCCCGCTCGGCTCTGCGCCACCGGGGGCGTGAGCGGCGCGGGCTTCAGCGCCGTCGGTGGCGCCTGCCTGATCGCCGTCGGGCTCGTCGTTGCGATCGCCGGCGTGTGGCGTCTTCGCTGGCTCGCGGCGCTGCTGCCGCTGCCGGTGCTGTGGCTGCTCGGCGCGGGGCTCGCGCAGTTCCCGCTGTTCCCGATCCAGCGGCCGTGGTCGACCGAGATGTGGCTGCTCGTCCTGCTCGTGCCGCTCGCCTACGGGCTCGGCGCCGCGGCGGGCGGGGCGCTCGTGGCGTCCGGCGCCGCCTGGGCGCGGCGCCCGCTCGCGCTGCCGGCGACGCGGCTGCGGCTGCGCCGGCTGCTCGGTGCGCTGTTCGCCGTCGGCGTCGCCGAGCTCGCGCACCAGTTCGCGGGCGCCGGCGGGATCCCGCTGCTGTCCTCGCAGATCGACGCGACGCGCTTCGCGCAACCGCAGGGGCCGAGCGTCGTGCTGATCGACCTGCTCGTCGTCGTCGCGGTCGTCGGGCTGGCGCTGCCGCCGCGGCTGCGCGAGCGCGCGTGGCGCGTCGAGGTCGTGCTCGGCCTGCTGTCGATCGGCGCGCTGAGCCTGCAGGCGAGCCGCGGCTCGCTGCTGCTGCCACTCGCGACGGTCATGCTCGCGCGGCCGCTGATGTGGGGCCTGCCGCGGCCGCGCGTGATCGTCGCCGGCGCGCTCGTCGTCGTAACCGCCTTCTGCGGCCTCTTCTACGTGCGCGTGACGCAGCACGAGACGGGCGCCTTCGAGCACGATCTGCTGCATCGCGTGGTCCCCGAGCGTCCCGTGTGGCAGCGCCCGCTGCTGCCGCTCTACGTCGCGCTCGCCCCGAACTTCGAGGTCGTGCGCGGGCTCGTGACGCACTTCCCGGCCGTCGAGCCGTTCGCGCACGGCGCCTTCAGCACCGTCGCGATCAACCGCGTCGTCCCCGGCACGCGCATGACGGCCGACGTGACGTCGCGCATCTCGCCCCCGTTCACCGCGCCCACGTTCGCCGGCTCGCTGTGGGCCGACGGCGGCTTCGCGCTCGCGTGGCTCGGCGCCGCGCTGCTCGGTGCGCTGAACGCCATGCTGCTCACGCTCGCCGTGCGCACGCGCGCGCCGGCGTGGCAGCTGACGGCCGCCTACGTGGTCGTGCTGACGACCTTCGGCATCTACGAGAGCTTCTTCACGCAGTACCTCGACTGGCTGATCATCGGCCCGAGCCTGCTCGCGGTCGGCGCGATGGCCAGCAGCGCGCGCGGCGCCGCCGGCGCCGCGGCGATGCGAGCGCGGCTCGGGGTCTCCGGTGCGTGAGGCCTCGCTCGGCCGCCTCGGCGCGGACGCGGCGCTCGTGCTGGCCTCGCGCCTGCTCGCCGCCGTCGCGTTGCTCGCGCTGACGCCGCTGATCGTCGCCGAGCTCGGCAAGGACGCGTACGGCGTGTGGATCGTCGCGAGCGCCGCGACCGGCCTCGTCGGCCTCGTCGACGTCGGGATCGCACCTGCCGTCTCGCGCGTCGTCGCGACGCGCGCCGCGCGCGGCGAGCACGGCGCCGTCGGGGCGATCGCGAGCACCGCGGCGCTCACGAGCGTCGCGCTGAACGTGCCGTTGATCGCCGCCGGCTGGCTGCTCGCGCCGCTGCTCGCCGGCGTGCTCGAGCTGCCGGCCGCGCTGCGCGACGACGCGACGAGCGCGCTGCGGCTCGTCGCGGTGACCTTCTGCGTCACGACGCTCGCGGCCGTGTACGAGGGCGTCCTGATCGGCCTGCGCCGCTTCCGCGCGCTGCTCGCGGTGCGGGTGACGTACGTCGGTGGCTTCGTCGTCGGCGCGCTCGTAGCGCTGCAGGCGGGTGCGGGCATCGTGGCGCTCGTGGCGAGCCAGGCCGCGGCGATGGCGCTCGCGCTCGGTGTCGCGCTCGCCGCGTGCGGGCCGGCGGCGCGCCCGTCGCGCCGGCGCGCGTTCAGCCGCGCCCTGCTGCGCGAGCTGCTGCGCTTCGGCCTGCCGCAGCAGGGCTCGCGGATCGCCTACGCCGGCGCGATGCACTACGAGCGCGTGCTCGTCGGCGTGCTGATCGGCGCCGCGGCCGCTGCCGAGTACGGCGCCGCGAGCACCGTCGTCGCGGCGCTCGGCGCGTTGCTCGCGCAGGGGTCGATCGTGCTCGTGCCGGCGCTGACGCGGGTCCACGCGCGCACGCCGGCCGAGCTGGAGCGCGTCTTCCGGCGTGTGACGACGGCGTTCGCTGCGGTTGCGGCAGGGGCCTTCGGCGTGCTCGCCGCGGTGGCCTCGCCGGCGATCGCGGGCTGGCTCGGCGAGGGCTTCGGCGCGTCGGTGCGCTCGCTGCAGATCCTCGCCGTCGGCTTCCTGCTGTGGACGGTCGCGAACGCCGGCTTCGCGCTCGTGCAGGTGCTCGGACGGCCTGCCCTGGAGGTGCGCGGCGCCGCGGTGGTCGTGCTCGTGAACGTGACCGCGACGACGGCGCTGCTCGCGCTCGCCGGCAGCGGCGGGATCGCCGTCGGCACGAGCGCGGCGCTCGCGCTCGGGGCGCTTGTGTTCTGGGCCGTGGCGGCCGCCCGCGTGCCGCAGCTGCGCGGCTGGGTCGCGCTGGTCTGGCGCCCGCTCGCGCTCGCGGCGCTGCTGGCGGCTGCGCTCGCGCTCGCGAACGAGCTGCTCGTTCCGGTGGCGCGCATGGAGCGCCTCGCCGACCTCGCGCTCGCCGCCGGCGAGGCTGGCCTGTTCGCGGCCGCGTACGTCGCCGGGCTCGTGCGCCTAGGCGTCCTGCCGCGTGACTGGCGCACGCGCTTGCCGCTGCGCCGTGCGCCCGTCGCGGCCGATCCCGAGGCGGCCTAGCGTGGCGGCGCCGGCGGTCGACGTCGTGATCCCGACGCGCGACACGCGCGAGCTGGTGCTCGCCTGCCTCGACTCGCTCGGCGCGCACGACGGCGCCGTGGAGATCCGCTGCGTCGTGGTCGACAACGCGTCGCGCGACGGGACCGCGGAGGCGCTCGCCGCGCGGCACCCCGGCGTGCACGTGCTGCGCAACGAGCGCGATCCCGGCTACGGCGCCTCCTGCAACGCGGGCGCGCGGCTCGGCACGGCGCTGTACGTGCTGATCCTCAACAGCGACGTGACGGCCCGCGCGGGCGCGGTCGATCGGCTCGTCGCCTTCTTGGCGGGCAGCCCCGACCACGTCGCGGCGGGCGGGCGGCTGCTCGACGCCGGCAGCGAGCGCACGCAGGTCGGCTTCACCGTGCGCGCGCTGCCGACGCTGCGCGCGCAGGTTGCGCTGCTGTGCGGGCTCGAGCGGCTGTGGCCCGCGAACCCGGTCTCGCGCCGTCAGCTGATGCTGGACTTCGACTACGAGCGCACGCAGGACGCGCCGCAGCCGGCGGGCGCCTGCCTGCTGGTGCGTCGCGAGGCGTTCGAGCGGATCGGCGGCTTCGACGAGCGCTTCCACTACTGGTTCGAGGACGTCGACCTGTGCCGGCGGCTGTGGGCCGAGGGGCGCGTCGCCTACGTCCACGACGCGCGCTTCGAGCACGTCGGCGGCGCGAGCTTCGCGCGCTGGCCGCGCCCGCGCGCCATCGTCACGCGCCACGCGAGCCTGCTGCGCTACCTCGCGAAGCACCACCCGCGGCGCGAGCAGCTCGCCCTGCGTCTCGTCGTCGCCCTGCTCGCGCTCGTCCGCGCGGCTGCCTGGCTGCCGCGCGACCGTGCCCGCGCCCGCGCCTACGGCGCGGTGCTGCACATGGCTGTGCATATGCCAGATAGAACGTGATGACACGCTCGATATCGTCGGCCTGATGGTCCGCGTGACCCTGTACCTCACCGAGGAGCAGGCCGCGTTTTTGGCCCGCGCGGCTCGTCGGCGCGGAGTCTCGAGAGCCGCGGTCGTGCGCGAGGCACTGGCAGCGTTTCTACGCGCCGAACTAGCGGATGAGCCACGATGTCCAGCCTGAGCGCGCGACCGTTCTTACAGCGCGAGTGCGAGCGGCGCCTCGAGCAGCGCGCGGATGCGGGCGAGCAGCTGGGCGGCGTCGGCGCCGTAGAGGATGCGGTGGTCTGAGACGAGCGTGAGCGTCATGCGCTTGCCGGGGACGACGGCGCCGTCGACGACGACCGGCACGTCGCGCAGCGCGCCGACGGTGAGGATCCCCGCCTGCCCGCCGTTGACGATCGCGGTGAACTGGGTCACGCCGAACATCCCGAGGTTCGAGACGGTGAACGTCCCGCCGCTCACCTCCGGCGGGGTGATCTGCCCGGCGCGCACGCGCGCCGCGAGCGCCTTGGCCTCGATCGCGATCTCGCCGAGCGACTTCTGGTCGGCGTCGAAGATCGTCGGCACGATCAGCGCGTTCTCCGCTGCCACCGCGACGCCGACGTTCACGCGCTCGTACAGCTCGAACCGGCCGTCCTTGTAGGCGCCGTTCGCGCGCGGGAATTCCCGCAGCGCCAAAGCGGCCGCCTTCACGACGAAGTCGTTGAACGACGGCGCCGGATGCTCCTCGCTCGCGAGCGCCTTCAGCTGCTCGCGCACGGCCACGGCCGCCGCCATGTCGACCTCGGTCGCGACGTGGAAGTCCGGCACGGTCGCCTTCGACTCGGCCATCCGCCGCGCGATCGTCTGCTGCGTGCGCGACAGCTCCTCCACCGTCGTCTCGCCCTTCCCGCCGCCGCGTTCGCCGGCGGTGACCGGGCCGGGCACGGCCTGAGGCTCGCGCGCGGGTGCCTCCGCGGTGGCTGAGGGCGCTGCCTCCGCCGCCTCCACATCCGCTTTCACGATCCGTCCGCCGGGACCAGTCCCGGTCAGCGTCGCCAGGTCCACGCCCCGCTCCCGCGCCAGCCGCCGCGCGACCGGCGACGCCTTGACGCGGCCATTCTCGCCCGCCGGGGTCGGCTCCGCGGAACGCTCGCCCACGGCGGGCATCGAGGGGGAGAGAGCGGCTGCGCCCTCGCCGTCCGCCGCCTCCGCCGATCGGGCGGGTGGCGCGGGTGAGACGACTTCCGCGGCTCCGCCCGCGGAATCGGCTTCACCGGCGACAGGACCCGCCCGCCGGGCGGCTTGACCCTCGGACGAACCCGAGGCGGCGCCGGCATCCGAACCGCCGATCCGCGCGATCGGCGCTCCGATCGGCAGCGTGTCGCCCTCGGCCGCGACGCGCTGGAAGATGCCGTCCGCATCGGCCTCGTACGTCATGTTCGCCTTGTCCGTCTCGATCTCAGCGATCTCGTCGCCGCGCGCGACCGTCGCGCCGTCCTCGACGAGCCATCTCAGGATCGTGCCCTCCTCCATCGAGTCGGACAGGCGCGGCATGACGACGTCGGACACGGCGGAATCCTCTCTCAAACGTCGCGCAAGGTCGCCAGCGCGGCGTCGACGACCTGCGGCTCGTGGGGGAACGCGATCTGCTCGAGCGGCTTCGAGTACGGCATCGGCACGTCGGCGCCGGTCACGCGGCCGACCGGCGCGTCCAGCCAGTCGAACGCCTGCTCCTGGATCAGCGCGGCGAGGTTCGCGCCGACGCCGCCGTGCGGCCAGCCCTCCTCGACGATCACGCAGCGGTTCGTCTTGCGCACCGATGCGAGGATCGTGTCGAGGTCCAACGGCCGCAGCGTGCGCGGGTCGATCACCTCGGCGGAGACGTCGTGCTGCTCGGCGAGCGCCTCGGCGGCCCGCGAGGCGGTCAGCGCCATGCGCGAGATGCCGACGATCGTCACGTCGTCGCCCTCGCGCCGCACGGCGGCCTTGCCGAACGGCACGAGGTGGTCCTCGTCATCCGCGTCGGGCACGTCGCCGCGCTGGCCGTACAGGTACTCGTGCTCGATGAAGATCACCGGGTTGTCGTCGCGGATCGCGCTCTTCAACAGCCCCTTCGCGTCCGCGGGCGTCGAGGGCACCGCGACCAGCAGTCCGGGCACGTGCAGGTACAGCGCCTCGAACGAGTGCGAATGCGTCGGCCCCAGCTGGTGGCCGGCGCCCTGCGGCATGCGCACGACGAGCGGCACCGCGACCTGCCCGCCGAACATGTAGCGGATGTGCGCCGCGTGGTTGACGATCTGGTCCATCGCCAGCAGCGAGAAGTTGACCGTCATCAGCTCGACGACGGGGCGCGTCCCGGTCATCGCCGCGCCTACGCCCATCCCGACGATCGTGTTCTCCGAGATCGGGGTGTCGCGCACGCGCTGCTCGCCGAACTCCTCCAGCAACCCGGCCGTGACCTTGTAGGCGCCGTTGAAGACGCCGATGTCCTCGCCCATCAGGAACACGCGCTCGTCGCGCGTCAGCTCCTCGCGCAGCGCCTGGTTGAGCGCCTCGCGGTAGCGCACGACCGCCATCAGCCGCCGCGCTCTCCGTCGTGGTTGCGCGCGTCATCTTCATCCTGCGCGTCGTCGGCCGGGCGCGGCGCGTGGGGCGGGCGGGACCCGATTTCATGCGGCCCGGCTGCGTGCTGGTCGTACTCCTCGCGCACGCTCGGGTCGACCGGCCGCTCGCGCTCGTCCTCGCCGCGGTGCACGCCGGGCGAGCGCTCGTCGACCGAGTACCAGCCGCGTACCTGGTCGCCGAGCACGTAGACGTCGTCGTAGAGCGACTCGGGCGCCGGGAAGGGGGAGCTGTCCGCGAACGCGACGGCCTCGTCGACCTTGGCGGTCGCCGCTCTGTCGAGCTCCTGCACCGCCTCCTCGTCGAGCACGCCCTCCTTGGCCAGCCGCGCCGCCCACAGCGCGATCGGGTCGCGCTTGCGCCACTCGGCGACCTGCTCTCTCGTGCGGTACTCCTCCGGGTCGGCCATGGAGTGCCCGCGGAACCGATACGTGACCGCCTCCACCAGGACAGGCTGGCGCTCCTCGCGCGCACGCGTCAGCGCCTCGCCGACGACGCGGTGGACATCCGCCACGTCCATGCCGTCGCACTCGACGCCGGGCACGCCGAAGCCTTCGCCCTTGCGCTGCAGATCCGTCACCGCCGAGTGGCGTTCAAGCGCGGTTCCCATCCCGAACTGGTTGTTCGTGACCATGAAGACGACGGGCAGTCTCCACAGCGCCGCGAGGTTCATCGTCTCGCCGAACGTGCCCTGGTTCGTCGCGCCGTCGCCGAACATGCAGAGCGTCGCGTCGTCCGTTCCGCGCAGATCCGCGCTCAGCCCGAAGCCGGCCGCGATCGGCAAATTGCCGCCGACGATCCCGTAGCCGCCCATGAAGCGGCGCTCGAGGTCGAACATGTGCATCGAGCCGCCGCGCCCGCGCGAGCAGCCGCCCTCCTTGCCGAACAGCTCGGCCATCACCGCCTCGGGCGGGGTTCCGCGCGCGATCGCGTGGCCGTGCGAGCGGTAGGTGGAGATCAGGTAGTCGTGCTCGCGCAGCGCGCGCGCCGCGCCGACGATCGTCGCCTCCTCGCCGATCGCGAGATGCAGGAAGCCGCCGATCTTCGCCTTCGCGTACAGCTCCCCGGCGCGCTCCTCGAAGCGTCGGATCAGCTGCATCGTCGCAAGCCACTCGCGCGCAGCGTCCGGCTCGGGCATCGGCGCGGGGCCGCCTTCCGCTCCGCTCCGGCCGCGTCTGGCTGCCGGTGTGGTCGCCATGAGGCTGACCTTACCCGCCGTGCGCGTCCGCCTCGCCCCAGGCGATCAGGAACTCGTCCGCTTCCAGCCGGCTGAGGTCCTCGCGCAGCGCGCGCACGAGCCGCCGCGCCTGCACCGCGGGCAGATCCCAGAACAGCACGACCTCGCCGCTGTCGATCGCGACGATCTCGACGTGGTCGATCCGTCGCGGGCCGGCGAGCCACGCGGGGCCGGCGCCGCCGCGCGTCACGATCAGGCGGTAGGCGCGCCGCGCGGTCATGTCGACGCCGCCTCTCGCGCGGCGAGCGCCGCGGCCGCCTGCTCGACCGCGTCGATCCCCTCGTAGACGGCCTCGCCGATCACGATCGCGGGCACCCGCGTCACGCCGGCCGCGGCGGCCTTCGCCGTCGCCGCGTCAAGCGCGGCCGCGACCGATCTGCGCCCGAGCGCTTGCAGCACCGCCCGCGGATGCATCTCGCATGCGGCGGCGGCGATCACGACGGTGTCCTCGTCGAGCGCGCGCCCGCCCGCGAACGCCTGCCGGAAAGCGGCGAGCGCGAACGCGACCGCGCGGCCGATCTGCTTCGCGTACGTCGCGCCGATCATCGCCACGCGCGTGTCGTCCTGCGGCCAGCTCGCCGGCCAGCGCAGCGGCTGCACGTGCTGCGCCTGCGCGCGCGCCTCGATCGCGGCGCGGCGCTCGTCCGTCGGACTGGCCGGTGCGGCTCCGGCGCCGGGCAGCTCGGCGGCGTGGATCGGCACCCACTCGGGCACGACCGGCAGCTCCGCCATCACGCGCTCGGCAGCCAGGTACGCCTCCGGGCTGCCGAGGTCGAAGTAGAAGACGGGCTGCGGCGCGCCCGCGCGTGCCGGCGCGCTCACGTGTGTGACCGAGAGCCCGTGCTCGGACAGCGCGCTGCTCCTACCCGTGGATCAACCAGCCGTCGGCGGCGCGCGCGGCCTCCATCACGCCCTCGGACAGCGTCGGATGGCCGTGGACCATGCGCGCGACCTCCGGGTAGCCGCCCTCGAGCGCCCGCGCGTTGACGAGCTCCTGGATCAGCTCGGTGGCCTTCGCGCCGACGATGTGGCCGCCGAGCAGCTCGCCGTATCTGCGGTCGCCGACGATCTTGATCAGCCCGGTGCGGTCGCCGTAGACGGTGCCCGCGCCGACGGCGCCGTACGGCACTCTGCCGACGACGACGTCGTGACCGGCCTCTCTCGCCTGCGCCTCCGTGAGGCCGAACGAGGCGACGTTCGGCGTGCAGAAGGTCGCGCGCGGGATGTCGATGTACGCGAGCGGATGCGTCGCTTTGCCGGCGATGTCCTCGGCCGCGATGATGCCCTCGTCGGAGGCTTTGTGCGCGAGCGAGGGTCCGGGGACGATGTCGCCGATCGCCCAGATGCCTCTCGCCGACGTGCGCAGCGCGCCGTCGACCTCGATCAGGCCTCTGTCGTCGACCTTCACGCCCGCGTCGTCCAGGCCGAGCCCCTCGACGTCGGCGCCGCGCCCGGCCGCGATCACGAGGTAGTCGGCCTCTCCGCTCTGGTCGCCGTAGGTGAAGGTGACGGAGTCTCTGCCGTCTCTCACGTTCTCCACGAGCGTTCTCGTGAAGATCTGCATGCCCTGCTTCTTGAGGCCGCGCTCGGCGAGCTTCGAGATGTCGACGTCCTCCGTCGGCAGGACGCGGTCGAGCGCCTCGAACAGCAGCACCTCGACGCCGAGGCGCGCGTAGGCGGAGGCGATCTCCGCGCCCGACGCGCCCGCGCCGACGACCGCGAGGCTGCTCGGCAGCGACTCGAACGCCCACGCCTCCTCGGTGCCGATCACGCGGCCGCCGAACTGCGTGCCCGGGATCGGCTTCTTGACCGAGCCGGTCGCGATGATGATGCCCTTGTTGACGCCGTACTCCTGACCGTCCTTGGCAGAGCCGACGCGCACCGTGCCGTTGCCCGTCACCGCCCCGAGGCCCTCGATCACGTCGATTCTCTTCGCTCTGAAGAGGCCGCTGACGCCGCCCGTCATCGTTCTGATGACTCTCTTGCGGCGCTCGCTCACCTTCGCGAAGTCGATCGAGCGGCCGTCGACGTTGATGCCGAAGTCAGCGGCGTCGTCGATCTCGGACAGGATGTCGGCCGTGCGCAGGACGGCCTTGGCGGGGATGCAGGCGTAGTTGAG
This sequence comes from uncultured Actinomycetes bacterium, assembly GCA_963770165.1. Taxonomy (GTDB): domain Bacteria; phylum Actinomycetota; class Thermoleophilia; order Solirubrobacterales; family Solirubrobacteraceae; genus Conexibacter. Next base: position 93,720 of record CAVYOK010000001.1, on the reverse strand, counting down.
GCACCGTCCGCCGATCACGTCCTTCTCGACGACGGCGGTCCGCATCCCGAGCTGAGCGGCGCGGATCGCCGCCACGTAGCCCCCGGGACCGGAACCGATGACGATGCAGTCATATGCGGATTCGGGCATGGCGGCGAGTGTATGTCACCCCTTTGCGTGGCTGCGGTCCGCCCGTCCGTGCGCACCCCCCGAACGGTGGGACGGGGCGAAGGCCGCGCGCGGCTGGCCTCGGTGCGTCCGACATGGGCGCCCGATACGAGCACGCGTTGAACGCCTTCAAGACCGTGAAGCTGCTTGTCGAGTTCACGACTCGACGCGATGCGGTGATCGACTACGCGCTCGTTCTGGTCGCCGAGCTTGATGGTCGCATCGAGACGATTCGCGTCTACGACGCTGCGCATGGTGTCAACGAGCTGCACCGATACACGAAGGAGCGTGGCAAGCAGCCCTCCGAGGTCTTCCATCGGGGTACCCTCGGGGAGGGAATGCGTGCGGCGATCACAGCAACCCAGCATGGATACGAGGAGATGATCGACGGATGGCGTCGCGGGTGAAGGACACAAGCACTGTCGGAAGTCCCGCCAGCAGGGTCTTCGATGCGGCGATCGAGCTCGCCATCAAGGGACAATCGCCCTACCCGAGCCGCGCCTCGTTCGTGGACCATGACTCCCCGCAGCTTGCGAAGGAGATCGCGCGTGCGTTCGACCAGAACCACGCTGTCGTCCTCGTCTGGCCCGACCTCAGCTCGCGCGTACTTCGTCCGGGCGATCAGATCCCGGCGCCGAGCGCGGCTCTGAAGGAGTCCGGCAGCGGCATCGCTCTGCCGGCCGCGTAGTCGTAGCCGACGACGGTGCCGTATCCCTCCGCGATCAGGCGGCCGTCGCCCACGGCATGCATCTCGAACGCGAGCTTCACGCTCGAACGCGCGACCTCCGCAGGTCTCACACGGGTGCGGATCTCTTCGTCGTAGAACGCCGGCGCGCGGTAGTTCACTCTCATCTCCGCGAAGATCAGCCCGAACCCTCTTCGCGTCGTCGGATCGTTGCCGACCAGCTCGCTGATGTACTGGATGCGCGCGTCCTCGAAAAAGCTCAGCGCCGCGACGTTGTTGAGATGGCGCATCGCGTCCACGTCGCCGAAGCGCACCTTGTCCACGTGCGAGTAGGGCCAATCCGAATCCGTGTTGCTCACCGCGCCGCCTTCCGCTCGGGCATTTGGATCCGCGCCATCGCACGGATCAGCTTCCAGAACAGCCAGCCGCCGAAGCCGATCACGGCGAGGCACAGCACCGCAGCCCACACGTTGGAGGCGACGAGCAGCGACAGCGCCGCCACGATCAGCTGGAACGCGAGCAGCGCCTGGAAGCCGAGTACCGCCCAGTAGCGTGCGTTCCACATTCCCCACGCGGTGACGAACATGATCGCGGCAAGCAGCAGCGCGCCCGCAAGCGAGCCCTCGCCGCCGATGCGCGCGCCCGACGCGTAGCCGACGATCACGAGCACGGCGAGCACGGCGGAGACGATCGCGCCGGCCGTCACCGCGCCGGGCCGCTCGCCCTCCGCGAGCGGGCTCAACTGAGCGCGGGCCTCGGCGTTGCGTTCCTCGGAGCTTCTGCGCCGGTGCTCGGCGGTCGCCGGCGGCGCGTCGGCGGACGGCTCGTCCGCTCCGAACGCCTCGCTCGGCTCAGGCGGCTCGCCGGTCCCGAACGCCTGGCTTGCCGTTGAGCCGTCGCGTCTCCCGCGCTTGCGACTACGGTGCGCCAACGCTGGCCTCCTGCGGAAGCGCGCCGCGCAGCGCGCGCGCCGTCTCCTCCGGATCCGCCGCGTCCGTCAGCGCGCGCACGACGACGATCCGGCGCGCGCCTGCGTCAACGACCGCGCCGACGTTGCTCGTGTCGATCCCGCCGATCGCGAACCACGGCACCGCGCGCGGCGCGCTCGCCGCGTGGCGCACGAGTTCCAGCCCGACCGCCGGACGGCCCGGCTTCGTCGGCGTCGCGTGCACGGGGCCGACGGCGAAGTAGTCGACGTCGGCGATGGCGGCGTCGTCGACCTGCGCCGGCGTGTGCGTCGAGCGGCCGAGCAGCACGTCCTCGCCGACGAGCGCGCGCGCGTCGGCGACCGGCATGTCGTCCTGCCCGACGTGCACGCCGTCGGCGTGCGCCGCGGCGGCGAGCTCGGGGCGGTCGTTCAGCACGAACAGCGCACCGTGCAGGTCGCACGCGTCGCGGAACACGCGCGCCGCTCGCAGCAGCCCCTCATCGGAGACGGCCGGGTCCTTCTCGCGCAGCTGCACGACGTCCACGCCACCGCGCAGCGCCGCGTCGAGGAACGCGCGCAAGTCCCCGCGTCCGTCGCCGCCCGCGCCGCACACGAGATACAGCCGCGCGTCGCGCAGCCGCGCACGCCGTTCGTCGCCGACAGGGGAAGCCATCGTCACGAATCTTGGCAGTCAGTGCCGGGCGGGGCAGCGCAGGCGCGCAGACGGGTCGATCGGAAGGCTCTGAATGCCTTCGAACCCAAGCGTCTCGTAGCGCACCTCGATCCCCCATACGTTGATTTCCTGCGTGCGGTGCGGCCCTTGGCAGAAGGCGCGCGATGGCTGCAACCATGCGTGCAGTTGATCCCCGCGCGCGATTCGCTCCACGCCGACAGGACGGTGCGAGCCCGCGATGGTGGGTGCCGGCGTCACTTCAGTGCGGTGGGTCATCACCTCGAGGTAAGTCGGCGCTACGCCGTATGCGCCAATCGACCGCACGGTCGCGCCGGCGGATCCCTCGTTGCTGAGCATGAACGCGAGCCGGGTGTACGGGCGCCCTGGCTCGCCGTCCGAGCCGAAGCTGAACCACGTGTCGGACCGACGATCCTCGAACGCGGCTGCGAGTGGATGGAGCGGCCGGTATGCGAACGCCGCGACGGCGAGGGCCGCGATCGCGACGATCGCGCCGGCGAGCTCCCAACGGCTCGGCTGCCAGCGCGCTGCCAGCCGCGGCACGAGCGCGACGTTGCGCGCGACCACCACGACGACCGCACAGCCGGCAAGGCTGACGGACGACTCGTCGCTCGGACTGACGAGCGCGATTGCGACTGCAACCGCGACCGGCCAGATGCGCATGTCCCAGTCGGTCCAATCGCGCACGCAGCGCCGCGTCGCCCACGCGAGCAGCCAGCATGCGAACGCCGTCTGCGTGGCATAGCTCAGCCACGCCCAAGCGCCGTTCATCGAGACGGGGAATCGCAGGAGGTCGGGATCGCCGTCAAGTCGCGTGAGCGACAGTGCGAGCTCGACGCCGAGGATGGCGAACCCGCCGACGATCGTCCCCAGTCCGGCGATGACGGTCATGCGCAGCCAGCTCGGCCGCTCGACGGACGGAGAGCCCGGCGTGGAGATGCTCGCCCCGCTTGCCTCCATATTTCGGATCGTAAGACCGCGCGCGACGGTACGCGCTGCCTGCGGCGGCTACGCCCGCAACCCCTCCAGCAGCGCCAGCAGCGGCCCTTCGACCTCGGCGCGCGCGGCGGCGGGGTCGGCGGCGTTGGCGATCATCATCGACGCCTCGACCATCGCGCCCATCAGCATGTGCGCGAGCGGCTGCACGTCGCGGCGGCGCAGCAGCCCTTCGTCCATCGCCTCTCCCAGCGCCATCGTGAGGACGCCGAGCCAGTGCTCGGCGTCGACCTCGCGCCACTCGGCCCAGCCGAGCACCGCCGGCGCGTCGAGGTGCGAGATGCGGATCACGGCCGGGTCCTCGCACAGGTCGAGGAACGCGCGCATGCCGCGCGTGAGCGCCTCCCACGCGTCGGGGCTGCCGGCCGTCTGCGCCACGATCTGCCCCAGCAGCTCCTCGGCGAGCTGGTTGTGAACGGCGCGGAAGAGGTCGCGCTTGTCGGCGAAGTGGTGGTAGAGCGCGCCGCGGGTCACGTGCGCGGCGCGCACGATCTCCTCGGTCCCGACATCGGCGTAGCCGCGCGCGGCGAACAGCTCGCGCGCGACGCGCAGCAGCTCGGCGCGCGTGGCGGCGGCCTGCTCCTCCCGTGGCATACCGTCTGTATGCTAGGACATACAACCTGTATGTGAGAGGAGCGCGAGCGGCATGGCGAACGTGAACGGCAATGCACACTGGCGGGCACCCGAGTTGGGGGAGGCGCGCACGCTCGAGCTCGACGGCGGGCGCGTAAACGTCCACGTGACCGGCGAGGGACCGCCCATCGTCTTTGTCCACGGCCTGCTCGTGAACGCGAACCTGTGGCGCGGTGTCGTGTCGCGGCTCGACGGCTTCACGCGCGTGGCGATCGACATGCCGCTCGGCTCGCACCGCGTCGCGATGCCCGCCCGCAGACTCACCCCGGACGATCTCGGCGCGCTGATCGGCGAGGCGGTGACGGCGCTCGGGCTGGAGGACGTCACGCTCGTCGGCAACGACACGGGCGGCGCGCTCTGCCAGATCGCCGCCTCCCACCGCCCGCCATGGCTCGGGCGGCTCGTGCTGACCTCGTGCGACGCGTTCGAGCACTTCCCGCCGCCCATGCTCAAGCCGCTGTTCGTCACGTTGCGGATGCCGGGTGGGGCGACGGCGGCGCTCGCGCCGATGCGGATGCGCGCCGCGCGCCGGCTGCCGATCGCCTACGGCATGCTGACGCACAACCGGATTCCGGATGCACCGTCCGATTCGTACGCGCTGCCGGCGCTGCGCGACGCGGACGTGCGCGCCGACCTCGTGCGCGTCTCGCGCGGGATCGACTCCTGCCACACGCGCCAGGCGGGCGAGCGCCTGAAGGCGTTCGACCGGCCGGCGCTGATCGCGTGGTCGGCCGACGACAAGTTCTTCCCGCGCGCGGACGGCGAGCGGCTCGCGTCGACGATCCCCGGCGCGCGCTTCGAGCTGGTGCAGGGCGCGCGCACGTTCTCGCCCGAGGACAGACCCGGCGAGCTCGCGGACCTGATCGCTGCGTTCGCGCGCGAGAGCGCCTCGGTGGGAGGCGCGGCGTGAGCGCCGCTCGCCCGCGTCTGGCGGCGCCCGCGAACGGCGCGGCGGACGACGCTGAGCTGGCCGAGAAGGCCGCCTTCGTCGAGCACTTCCGCACCGGTTGGGCCGGCGGTGCCGACACGCTCGTCGACCTGTTCCTGCCGGGCCTGCTCGATCCCGACGTCGTGATGACGCAGCCGCTGCTGCCGCCGGCGCGCGGGCACGACGGCTTCGCCGCCTTCTTCGACGTGCTGTTCGGCGCGATCCCGGACCTGCGCGGCACCGTGCACGCCTGGCGCCCGACCGACGACGGGGTCGAGATCGACTTCACGCTGCACGGCACGCTCGGTGGCGAGCCGTTCGAGCTGCCGACGACCGACCGCATCGTGCTGCGCAACGGGCGCGTGCTGGAGCGACACGCGCGGATGGAGCCGCGCGCGCTGCTCGCGACGATCGCGCGCCATCCGTTCGCGTCGGTCTCGTTGCTGGCCGCGCCGCTGCGCGCGCAGCCGCCGCTCGAGCGCGCGCTCGCCGGGCTCGCGCTCGGCCGCATCGCGCTCGGCGCACCCAGCCGCCTCGCGCCGCGCGGCACGGCGCGCGCGTTCGGCGCCGGTCGCGCCTCGAGCCCCGAGCTCGACTACATGACGCGCGTGTTCGGGATCCGCGCGATCGCGCTCGGGCTCGGCTGGCTGTCGAGCGAGGGCGCCGCACGCCTCCGCTGGCAGCGACTCGCGTTCGTGTGCGACGTCTCCGACACGCTCGCCGGCATCGGTCACCTGCGCCGCCGCGACCTGCCGCGCGGATCGGCGCTCGCGACGACCGCGCTCACCGGCGGCTACGCGCTCGTCGGCGCCCTGCGCGTCGCGCGCGACCTGCGCGGCACGCGCGCCGTGTGAACCTCGTCACACGGTGCATGCGAATTGGCGTGTGTGCGCTACCGTCGAACGCGGACGGTCGCACTGCGCTTGACAGCGACGCGCCGTCCGGTCGCAACGCCCACCCGCTCCGAAACGACGTCTCATGACCCTTGCCTCGCTCGTGGGTCCGGTCGCCGCCGCCTCCGGCGTCTTCATGGCCCTCTCACCTCTGCTCCAAGCCCGTCGCATCCGGGCGCTCGGCGACTCCTCGGAGGTCAGCGCGGGCGTCTTCCAGATGATGCGCACGAACGCCGTCATCTGGCTCACGTACGGGATCGCCGCCGGCAGCATGGTGATCGTCGTGCCGAATGTCTTCGCGCTCGCGACAACGACCATCACGCTCCTGACCATCAAGCGCTTTCGCCATGCCGACGCGCACGGGCCCGCGGCGGCCGCGCAGGAGCCCGCCTCGCTGCGCCGGCACGCCGCGCGCGTGCGCGGCGGAGCACGGACGGTCGTGCGCGCGGGCCGGCTCGTGCGTCGCTGACGCGGCCCTTGGCGCGGCCGGTAGACTGCCGGCCCACCAGAGCGACGGTGCGAGGGAAGCCGGTGAGAGACCGGCGCGGTCGCGCCACTGTGACCGGAGCGCGCCTTCGGAAGCCAGGAGACCCGCGTCGTCGCTGACACCGCTGCACGGGACGCGCAATCCCGAGGAGGTCTCTTCGATGCACGACGCCGCCACTCAGCCCACGCACCTGCCCGAGGCGATCCACCCGCCCGCGATCTCGCTCCAGGAGCTGTGGCCCTGGACGCTGTTCGCCGGCGCGCTGATGCTGCTGATCTACTTCGTCGGCGTCGACGAGGGCGCGGCCTCCGTGTTCGGCGGCATGACGCTGCACGAGTGGGTGCACGACGGCCGGCACCTGCTCGGCTTCCCCTGCCACTGAGAGGGGGCCGCATGCTTCGCACGCTGCTGATCGGCGGCCTGCTCGCAGGTCTCTGCGCCGGCCTGCTCGCGACCGGCTTCGCGATCGTCGCCGGCGAGCCCGCCGTGAACCAGGCGATCGCCTACGAGGAGGCGACCGCTCCCGCGCCCGAGCCGGGCGCGCCGCCGGAGGAGGAGCTCGTCTCGCGCGACGCGCAGAGCACGATCGGACTGCTGACCGCGGCCGGCGTCTACGGCCTCGCGCTCGGCGGCCTGTTCGCGCTCGTGTTCGCGTGGGCGTACGGTCGCGTCGCGAGAACGAGCCCGGCGCGCACCGCGCTGTGGCTCGCGGCGATCGCGTTCCTCGTCGTCTACCTCGTGCCGTTCCTCAAGTACCCGCCCAACCCACCGGCGGTTGGTGCCGAGGAGACGATCGGCAGACGCACGCTGCTGTACCTGTCGATGATGTGGATCTCGATCTTCGCGGCGATCGCCGCGGTGCGGATCCGTCGCGCCGCCGCCGCGCGCTGGAGCGGCTCGACGGCGACGCTCGTCGCGCTCGCGTCGTACGGCGTCGTCGCGCTGGCGGCGGGGCTCGCGCTCCCGACGGTCGACGAGGTCCCGCGCACGTTCCCGCCTGAGACGCTGTTCGACTTCCGCCAGGCGTCGGTCGGCATGCAGCTCGTGATGTGGACGACGATCGGGCTCGTGTTCGCCGGGCTCGCGCAGCGCGCGATGACGGGCCGTTCGCTGGCGTTCTGGCGAGACCGCGCCGCGCGGCCGGACGCGCTCGCGCAGTCGGACTGACGAACGGGCGGGTGATGGCGACGGCGCAGATCGCGACCCCATCGTCCGCCTCGCAGCCGGCGGGCGAGAGCCCACGGGGGCCCGCCTCAGCCGGCCACGTGGCCGGCTCCGGCACCCCTGGGCCGGCGCGCGGCAGCGACCGCTGCCCCGGCGTGCTGCGCCTGTGGGACGCGGAGGACGGCGCACTCGCGCGCGTGCGCATGCCGGGCGGACGCGTGTCGGCCGAGCACCTGCGCGCCCTTGCGGCAGCCGCGACGGAGCTGGGAAGCGGGATCGTCGAGTTGACCTCGCGCGCCAACGTCCAGCTGCGCGGGCTGCCCGCGGACGCCGGCGAGCCGCTCGCGCAGCGGCTCGCCGCCGCCGGCCTCCTGCCATCGCTCGCGCACGAGCGCGTCCGCAACGTGCTCGCGAGCCCGCTCGCCGGGCGGCATCCGAACGCTCTCACCGAGACCGACGCGCTTGTGGAGGCGCTCGACAGCGGGCTGTGCGCCGACCCCGCGCTCGCCGAGCTGCCCGGCCGCTTCCTGTTCGCGATCGACGACGGCAGCGGCTTGGCGCTGGAGCCCGAGGCCGACGCGGCGTTGGTGGCGGTCGCAGCGGATGCGTTCGAGCTGTGGCTCGCGGGCGTGCCGACCGGCGTGCAAGCGGGCACAGCCGACGCGCCGAAGCTCGCGCTCGAAGCGGCGCGCGCATTCCTCCAAGCCCGCACCGACGAGTGGCGCATCGGTGAGATGGAGGACGGTCCGCAGCGGGTGGCGGCTCGGCTCAGGTCCGACGCGGTTGGCGGGCGGGTCCTGTCGCCGGTGAAGACGATTCCGCGAGCGGGGTCGCGGAAATCGTCTCACCCGCGCCACCCGCCCGATCGGCGTGCCCGCTCGTTGTCCCTTGGGGCGTGTGCGCAGAGCGACGGTTTCGTGGCTGTCACGGCGCTCGTGCCGGAGGGGCGGACGAGTGGGGGCGCGCTCGCGAAGCTCGCCGCGCTCGCGCCCGAGGTTCGCATCGCCGCCGGCCGCACCGTGACCGTCACGGACGTCGCGCCGGACGCGGCCGAGCGGCTTCTGGGCGAGCTGCGCCAGCTCGGGCTGGAGGCGCGATGAGCGTGAGCGACTACATCAAGGACGGCGCGGAGATCTACAAGAAGTCGTTCGCGACGATTCGCGCGGAGGCGGACCTGACGCGCTTCGACCCGCTGCTGTCGCGCGTCGTCGTGCGGATGATCCACGCGTGCGGGATGGTCGACCTGGCCGACGACGTGGCCGCGTCGGCGGGCTTCGCGGTCGCGGCGCGCGACGCGTTGCGCGCGGGCGCGCCGATCCTGTGCGACGCGAACATGGTCGCGTCCGGCGTCACCCGCGCGCGGCTGCCGGCCGACAACGACGTCATCTGCACGCTCCGCGATCCCGGCGTGCCGGAGCTTGCGCGCGAGCTGGGGACCACGCGCACCGCCGCCGCGCTCGACCTGTGGGGCAAGCGGCTCGACGGTGCGCTTGTCGTCGTCGGCAACGCGCCGACGGCGCTGTTCCGCCTGCTGGAGCTGGTCGAAGCGGGCGCGCCGCGCCCCGCGGCGGTGGTCGGCGTGCCGGTCGGGTTCGTCGGGGCGGTCGAGTCGAAGGAGGCGCTCGCCGCGCACCCGCTCGCGCTCGAGCAGCTCGTCGTGCGCGGCCGCCGCGGGGGCAGCGCGATCGCGGCGGCCGCCGTCAACGCGCTTGCGAGCGACGCGGAATGAGCGCCGGCCGCCTGTTCGGCGTCGGCGTCGGCCCCGGCGACCCGGAGCTGCTGACGCACAAGGCCGCGCGCGCGATCGCCGACGCGGACGTGATCGCCTACCCGAGCGCGCGTCACGGCAAGTCGGTCGCGCGGCGGATCGCGGCGCCGTACCTGCGCGAGGACCACGTCGAGGTGCTGTTGCGGTTCCCCGTCACGACCGAGCTGACGACGCACCCCGGCGGCTACGACGCGGCCCTGCACGAGTTCTACGACGACGCCTCGGCGGAGCTCGCGACCCACCTCGACGCCGGCCGCGACGTGGCGATCCTGTGCGAGGGCGACCCGCTCTTCTACGGCTCCTACATGTACTTCCACGAACGGCTCGCGGCGCGCTTCGAGACGACCGTGATCCCCGGCGTGACCGCCTTCAGCGCCGCCGCAGCGGCCGCCGGCACTCCCCTTGTGAAGCGCGAGGACGTGTTCGTGGCGGTGCCGGGGACGCTGCCGCCCGAGGTGATCGAGGCGCGCCTCGCGGACGCTGACGCGGCCGTCGTGATGAAGCTCGGGCGCACGTTCCAGAAGGTGCGCGAGGCGGCTGAGCGCGCGGGCGTCGGTGAGCGCGCGATCTATGTCGAGCGGGCCAGCTCGGATGCCGAGCGGATCGCACCGCTCGCCGAGGTGGAGGAAAGAGTCCCCTACATGTCGCTCGTGCTCGTGCCGACGACGGCGCGGCCGGGGGAGGAGGCGGCGCGCGCCGATGCGGCGCGGACGAGCGCTGCCGCTTCCGCGGATGCCTCCGCCGAGCGGCCGGCCGGTGGCTCGGAGGCCGACGAGCGCGCGCGTCCCCGCGGCTCGGTCGCCGTCGTCGGGCTCGGCCCGGCCGGTCCCGAGTGGCTCACGCCCGAGGCGCAGGCCGAGCTGGCGGCGGCCGATGACCTCGTCGGCTACGCGCCGTACGTCGCGCGCGTGCCGGAGCGGCCGGGCCAGCGCCGCCACGCGTCCGACAACCGCGTCGAGCTGGAGCGCGCGCGGCATGCGCTGGAGCTGGCGGCCGGCGGGTCGCGCGTGGCGGTGGTCTCCTCCGGCGACCCGGGCATCTTCGCGATGGCGAGCGCGGTGCTGGAGGCGGTGGAGGCGGACGACGCGCATGCCCATGTCGAGGTCCGCGTCGTGCCCGGCCTGTCGGCGATGCAGGCGGCCGCCGCGCGCGTCGGCGCGCCGCTCGGGCACGACTTCGCCGTCGTCTCGCTGTCGGACCAGCTCAAGCCGTGGGAGGCGGTCGAGCGCCGGCTCGACGCGGCCGGCGCGGCCGACCTCGCGCTCGCGCTCTACAACCCTGCCTCGCGCACGCGCCGCGAGCAGCTCGCGCGCGCTCGCGAGGTGCTGCTGCGCCACCGCATGCCCGACACCCCGGTCGTGGTGGCGAGAGCCGTCGGGGCACCGGAGGAGTCGGTCACCGTCACGACGCTCGGGGCGCTCGACCTCGCCATGGTCGACATGCGCACGCTGCTGATCGTCGGCTCCTCCACGACGCGCGTGCTCGCGAGCGGCAACGGCGGCCCGCCGCGCGTCTACACGCCGCGGCGCTACCCGGCGTGAGCGCGCGCCCACGCGAGCGCGTCGACGACCTCCGCGACGGTCTCCACGTCGACGGGCCGCGGCGGACGGCGCACGACGATCACGGGCAGCGAGCGCTCGCGCGCAGCGTCGAGCTTCGCGATCGTGTGCTCGCCGCCGCTGTCCTTCGTGACGACGACGTCGACGCCGTGGCGGTCGATCAGCGCCAGCTCGCCCTGCAGGGTGTATGGCCCGCGATCGAGCAGCAGCTCGTGCTGCGGCGGGAGCGGCGGCGCGGGCGGATCGACGCAGCGGATCAGCATCCACACGTCGGCCACGCCCGCGAACGCGGCCAGTCCCTGGCGGCCGGTCGTAAGCAGTGCGCGGCGGCCGAGGCGCGGCAGCAGCGCGGCCGCCGCGTCGAGGTCGTCGACCCAGTGCCAGTCGTCGCCGTCGCGCTCCTGCCACCCGGGCCGCTCCAGCCGCAGCAAGCGCACGCCGGCGGCCGGGCAGGCGCGCGCGGCCGAGGCGGAGATGCGCTCGGCGAACGGGTGCGTCGCGTCGACCACCGCGCGCACCGCGTGCTCGCGCAGCCACGCGGCGAGCTTGTCGGGCCCGCCGAAGCCGCCGATCCGCACCCCGCCGGTCGGCAACCGCGGCCGCGCGACGCGGCCCGCGAGCGAGGACGTCACCGCGACGCCGGCCGCATCCAGCGCGGCTGCCAGCGCGCGCGCCTCCGCCGTGCCGCCGAGGATCAGGATCACGCGCGCAGGCTCCCGCTCGTAGGGTTCGCGCGATGAGGCGGCTGCTGCTGATCGGCGTCGGCGCGGGCGACCCCGACTACGTCACGGTGCAGGCCGTGAACGCGCTGCGCGAGGTCGACGTCTTCTTCGTGGTCGAGAAGGGGGGCGACGCGGACGAGCTGGCTGCCCTGCGTCACGGGGTCGTGGAGCGCTTCGTCGAGGACGCGTCGTCGTACCGGATCGTCGCCGTGCCCGACCCGCCGCGCGACCGCACGACGCCGGCGTACGCGGCCGCCGTCGACGACTGGCGCGAGCGCCGCGCGGCGGCGTGGGAGGCTGCCCTGCGCGACGAGCTGCCCGAGGACGGCGTCGGCGCGTTCCTCGTCTGGGGCGACCCTTCCCTCTACGACAGCACGATCGACGTGATCGAGCGCGTTGTCGCCGCCGGTCGCTTGGAGCTGACGTACGAGGTGATCCCCGGCGTCAGCGCCGTGCACGCGCTCACCGCGCGTCATCGCATCGCCCTCAACCGCATCGGCGGCGCGGTGCAGATCACGACCGGCCGGCGGCTTGCGGCCGGCGGCTGGCCGGACGGGGTCGACGACGTCGTCGTGATGCTCGACGCCGACTGCTCGTTCGCAGCGCTCGATCCGGACGGCGTCGAGATCCACTGGGGCGCGTACCTCGGCACGCCCGACGAGCTGCTCGTGTCCGGGCCGCTCGCCGAGGCGGGACCCGAGATCCAGCGCGTGCGCGCCCAGGCCCGCGCGCGCAAGGGCTGGATCATGGACACCTATCTGCTGAGGCGCTCGCGCTCGCACGAGTAGAGGTGGCTGTCGCGGAAGCCCTCGGCGGCGAGCGCGGGGCCGACGAGGATCGTCGCCGTGCGCTCGACGCCGGCGTTCTGCGTCTGCTTGGCGATCGTCGCGAGCGTGCCGCGCAGCACCAGCTCGTCGGGCCAGCTCGCTCTTGCGACGACCGCTGTCGGGCAGTCCTCGCCGTAGTGCTCGGCGAGCGTCGCCGCCAGGTCTTCGATCGCCTGCGCGCCGAGGTGGACAACGAGCGTCGCGCCGTGCGCGGCGAGCGATCCAAGCTCCTCGCCGGGCGGCATCGCCGAGGCGCGGCGGCCGTGGCGCGTCAGGATCACCGTCTGCGCAACCTCGGGGATCGTCAGCTCGCGCCGCAGCGCGGCCGCCGCGGCGGCGAACGCCGGCACGCCGGGCGTCACGTCCCACGGGATGTCGAGCGCGTCGAGCCGGCGCATCTGCTCCGCGCACGCGCTGTAGATCGAGACGTCGCCCGAGTGCAGCCGCGCGACGTCCTCGCCGCGTTCGTGGGCGGCCGCCAGCTCACCCAGGATCTGGTCGAGCGTCAGGTCCTGCGTGTCGACCAAACGTGCGCCGGCGGGTGCGTGCGCGAGCATCTCGCGCGGCACGAGCGCACCTGCGTACAGGCACACCGGACTCGCCGCGATCAGCGCCGCGCCGCGCAGCGTCAGCAGATCGGGCGCGCCCGGGCCGGCGCCGATGAAGTGGACGGTCACGCGCGTCGTGCCGCTGCTCAGCGCTTCGTCGCTGCGAGCAGCTCGCGGGCGAGCTGCTCAAACAGGTCGCCCGTCTCCTTGACGAAGTAATGCGAGTGCGTGATCTTGATCGTGTCGAGCGAATCGGCGCCGACGAGCACCACCTCGATGTCGTCGTTGTACTGGAGCTCGCGCTCGCGCTCGCTGTAGCGAGCGGCAGCCCCGACGTCGTCGCCGTGCCATTCCTCGATCTCGACCTCGCGCGTGGCGAGGTTGTAGACGAGGAGGAAGTAGTTGGTCGGGCCGGTCGTCATGCTCTTGTCGGTCCGTCGGCGTCGCGGCGCACGAGCTCGGTGACTCGCCTGACGAAGTCTACATCGGACAATGAACCCTCCTCCTGCAAGCGCAACAGGTTGGACACCATTGCGAACAGTGCTCGGGTGTCCTCATCGGCTCGCCCCGCCTTGATGTTCAGGCGATGCTGGCGGTCGAAGCGCTCGACCAGCTCCGCCCACAGATGCTGCGCAGTGGTGCGGAGCTGGACCTCGATGAGCACGCCGTCCTTGATTGCGACGAGGTGCTTCGCGCGATAACCATCAGCCTTCGGCGTCTCGACGTAGTCCCACACATGATCGCGGAGCTCCCAGCGCCGCTGCAGGCGCGCGACGACCCGGTCGACCGCGTCTTGATCGGGAAGGATGCCGCGACAACCGCCGATGTCGTGCATTCGCGCAAGCTCCATCTTGGGGTGACGGATGAGCTTGTCGAGGATCGTCGGCATTGCCTTCAGCCGCTGGCCGACCGTCCAGGGTGCCCCGCGCGCCTCAGCTGCGACGTAGTAGCGCAGGCCGAGGGCGGCATCGAGCGCGGCAGGCTACAAGCGGTCAGCGCCTATGGCGACAAATGCACGTCATCGCGTGGCTTGTGCACGGCCCACTGCACGACCGGGCGCTGCGGTCTCCAGCCCTCGAGCGCGCCGAGCGGCTCGGCGTGGCTCAGCTCGATCCGCAGCAGCGCGCCGCCGTGCGCGGCGCGCGCGGCGTGCAGCGCCTGCTCGCCTTCGAGCGTGACGGCGTCGGCGACGATGCGCCCGCCCACGGGGAGCGCGTCCCAGCAGCGCTCCAGCACGCCGGGCACGGCGACCCCGCCGCCGACGAAGATCGCGTCCGGCGGGCCGCTGTCGAGCGCGTCGAGCGCCGCGGGGGCGCGGCCGTGGTGGACTCGCAGGCGCGGCACCCCGAGCGCGCGGGCGTTGCGCTCGATCCGCTGCGCGCGCTCCGCGTCCGCCTCGACCGTGACGGCCTGTGCGGTCGGCTCCGCGCGCAGCCACTCGATCGCGATCGAGCCGGCGCCGCCGCCGACGTCCCACAGCAGCTCGCCCGGCAGCGGCGCGAGCGTCGCCAGCATGATCGCGCGCACGTGGCGCTTCGTCAGCTGGCCGTCGTGCTCGTAGGCGTCGTCGGGCAGGCCGGGCACGCGCGCGAGCGCGGGCGCGCCGGGCGCGGTGCGCACCTCGATCGCGACGGCGTGCAGCGGATCGGCCGCACGGTCCGCTGGCCACGCGTCGGCGGTCGCCTCGTGGATGCCCTCGGCTGGGCCACCGAGCTGCTCCAGCACGACGAAGCGGCTCGGCCCGCGACCGCGCTCGCGCAGCACGCGCGCGAGCTGGGCCGCGCCGTCGGCGCCGCTCGCGAAGACGACGACGCGACGGCCAGGCTGCAGCGCGTGCACGACGACGTCGGCCGGCCGCCCGACCGCGCTCACCAGCTCTACGTCAGCCTCCGGCCAGCCGAGCCGCGCGCACGCGAGCGAGAACGCGGAGGGATGCGGGATCACGACGAGCCGGTCGGACGGGATGCGCCGCGCGAGCGAGGCGCCGATCCCGTGCAGCATCGGGTCGCCGCTCGCGACCACGCAGGTCGGCTCGGCGACGCCGGCGGCGAGCTCGTCGAGCAGCGGCTCCAGCGGCGAGGGCAGCGGGCGCCGCGTGGCGGGCAGATCGCTGGGCAGCAGGTCGAGCTGGCGCTCGGAGCCGACGACGACGCGGGCGTCGCGCAGCGCCTCGCGCGCCGGCTCGCCGAGCCCGGACCAGCCGTCGGCGCCGATCCCCACCACCGTGAGCGGCGCGCCGCTCATCGCGTCGCCTCCGCCCGAGGGCGATCGCCGAGCGTGCGACCCGGTCGCATCATCCGCACGACGCCACCGCCTCCGCGAGCGCCGCGGCGAGCCGCGCGTTCAGCCCCGGGTCGCGTGCGGTCAAGCGGATGTGCCCCGCGCCGAGGCCGGGAAACGACGCCGCCGGCCGCACGGCGATCGCCTGCGCGCGCAGCGCCGCCACGACGGCCGGGCCGTCGTCGACCTCGACCAGCACGAAGTTCGCCGCGCTCGGCCAGGCGCGCAGGCCGGGGATCGCGGCGAGCCGCCGTGCGAGGTCCTCGCGCTCGCCGGCCGCGCGCGTGGCGGCGGCCGCGAGCTGGTCGGGTCGGCGCGCGGCCGCGGCCAGCGCGGCGAGCGCGAGCGCGTTCGCCGACCACGGCGGGCGCACCGCGCGCAGGCGGGCGGCGAGCGATGTCGCGGCGACGGCGTAGGCGGCACGCAGGCCGGGGATCGCGAGCGCCTTCGTGAGGCTGCGCACGACGATCACGTCGTCCAACGGCTCGCGCACGAGGCTCGCCGGCTCGCCGGGGACGAGGTCCATGAACGCCTCGTCCACGACGACGACGCGGCCGGGGCGGCGCAGCGCGCGCAGCGCGCTCGCCGGATCGAGCGTGCCGCTCGGCGAGGCCGGGTTGCCGACGATCACGAGGTCCGCCTCGTCGGGGACCGCACCCGGGTCGAGCGCGAAGCCGCGCTCCGGGTCGCGCAGCACGCGCGCCACCGCGACGCCATGCGCGTGCAGCGCCGCCTCCGCCTCGGTGAAGCCGGGGTGGATGCAGGCGGCGAGTCGCGGTCTGAGCGCCGCCGGCAGCAGCCACAGCGCCTCGGCGGCGCCGTTCGTCGGCACGATCTCGTCGGGGACGCGGCCGTGCAGCGCGGCGAGCGCAGCGCCCGCGTCGTCCTCGCGCGGGTAGGTGCCGGCGTCGCCGTCGAGCGCCGCGTGGAGCGCCGCGCGCAGCCACGCGGGCGGGCCGCCGGCGAGCACGTTGACGGCGTGGTCGGCGTCGCCGGGGCGCACGTCGGTGTCGCCGTGGCGACGCAGGACGGCGAGCGAGTCGGGGGCAGGCGCGTCGGGGACTCCGGGGGACGCGGCTGGCGCGGCGACGCCGAGGGCGGCCGGGCCGAGCGCGATCGGCCGCCCGGCGACGACCAGCTCGACCCGCTCCGCGACCGCCGCGAGCCGCTGCACCGCCTCGCCCAGCAGGTCGAGCCAGGCGCGCGAGGCGGCGTCGGCCGGCAGCACGCCCTGGCTCGCCTCCTCGGCGACGACGATCGTCGGCGCCGCGTCGTCGGCCGCCGTGCGCGCGAGCCGCTCGACGTCGGCGAGCACGTGATCGCGCACGCGTGCGATCGCGGTCTCGTCGGGCGCGTCGAAGGCTCCCGCCCGGTGCAGCGCGGTCGCGATCCAGGGACCGAGCCCGTCGAGCAGCACGCACGCCTCGCCGCGCGCGTCGAGCGCGCTCGCGAGCGAGCCGTTCGCCTCGACCGTCGTCCACGCCGCCGGGCGGCGCGCGACGTGTGCGGCGATCCGCTCCGCCATCCCCGGGTCGTCGGCGTCCGCCGTCGCGACATAGCGCACCGGTCGCCGGCTCGCCTGCGCGAGCGCCTCCGCGCGCGCGCTCTTGCCGGAGCGGGTCCCGCCGAGCACGAGCGTCAGGCTCACGCCGCCACCGCCCCGGCGGCGTGCGCGGCAGCCGCGTGCGCGAAGTCGTACGCGAGCTGCGGGAAGGCCGCCCAGTGCACGTGCAGGAAGCTCGCCTGCACGCCTCCGGCGACGAACCCCTCGGCGCGCTCGTCGCCGCGCGCCGCGAGCGTCCAGGCCGGTGTCGCTCCCGCCGCCGGCTCCACGCGCGCGTAGTGGAACTCGTGTCCGCGCACGCGTGTGCCGGCCTCCAGCCACGGCGTCGCCGTCGCGGCGGTCGCCTCGCGGTAGCCGAGCGCGGCGAGCTGCTCGCCCATCCGCGCACGCGCCGGCAGCACGCCGCACATCGCGTGCTCGTCGAGCTGCTCGCACAGGTACAGCAGGCCGCCGCACTCCGCGAGCACGGGCGCTCCGGCGCGCACGAGCGTGGCGACCTGCACGCGCAGTCCGGCGTTCGCGGCCAGCTCCGCGCCGAACACCTCCGGGAAGCCCCCCGCCAGGATCAGCGCGTTCGCGCCGTCGGGCAGGGCCTCGTCGCGCAGCGGGTCGAACGGCAGCAGCTCCGCGCCGGCCGCGCGCAGCAGCTCGAGGTTCTCCTCGTAGTGGAACGAGAAGGCGGGCCCGCGCGCGATCGCGACGCGCGCCCCGCTCGCCGCCCGCTTGCCGCCCGCCGCCTGCGCTGGATGCCACGCCGGTCCGTCGAGCGCCGGCGCGCCGCGCGCGAGCGCGAGCAGCGCGTCCAGCTCCACGTGTCGCTCGACAGCGCCCGCCAGCGCGGCGAGCACCTCCTGCGTCCGGGGCTCGCGCTCGCCCGCCGGCACGAGCCCGAGGTGGCGCTCTGGCGTCGCGACGCGCTCGTCGCGCCGCAGCGCCCCGAGCACCGGCACGCCGAGCGGCTCGATCGCCTCGCGCAACAGCTGCTCGTGGTGGTCCGAGCCGACGCGGTTGAGCAGCACGCCCGCCACCCGCACGTCACGGTCGTACGTGATGAAGCCATGCGCGATCGCGGCCGCCGAGCGGGCCATCGCGGAGGCGTCCACGACCAGCACGACGGGCGCATCGAGCAGCTTCGCGACGTGGGCGGTCGAGGCCAGCTCGCCGCGACCGGAGGCGCCGTCGAACAGCCCCATCACGCCCTCGACCACCGCCACGTCCGCGCCCGCGGCGCCGTGCCGCGCGAGCGGCGCGATCAGCTCCGGACCGCTCATGAACGCGTCGAGGTTGCGCCCCGGCCGGCCCGACGCGAGCGCGTGGTGGCTCGGGTCGATGTAGTCAGGACCGACCTTGAAGCCCTGGACCGTCAGTCCGCGCGCGCGCAGCGCGCCGATCAGCCCGCAGGCGACCGTCGTCTTGCCCGCGCCCGATGAGGTGCCCGCGACGACGATGCGCGCGATCACGCGGCCTCCAACGCGACATCGCTGAGCGCCGCACGCTCGGTCAGGCGATCCCCGCCGGTCGTGCGCGCAGGCCAGTCGAGGCACGGAACGGGTGCGTCGTCGTGCAGTCCGGTGCGCGGGTCGCAGCCATGGTCAGGGCACACGCGCAGGCTGCCGCCCACCTGCGCGACCGCGTCGGCGATCGGCGCGATCAGCTCGCGATCGGCGCGCTCGATCGCCGCCACTTTTGCCGCGCGGTCGCGGCGGTGCGCTGCCTCGTCCGGCGCGCCCAGGTGGACCACCACGCGCTCAGCGCCGCCGGAGACGGCATCGAGGGCAGCGCTCGCCTTGGCACTGAGGTCCGTGTCGACGTCGCCCGTCGCGCCCCGCGGCACGACCGTCGCTGCCCCCATCAGCCGCGCCACACCGATCGCCGCGCCGGCGGCGCCGACGACGACCGTGCGCGCGTCGAGCACGCGCGGCGGAATGATTCCCTCCGGCCATGCGCGCAAGCGATGTGTGTCCATTTGGGTCGGTATATGAGACACAAAAGGACACACATCGCCGGTCACGAGCAGCCGGTGGCCGACGAGGCGCTGGACGCGGTGGTGCGGGACGGCCGTTGCGAGCGCGCGCGCCGCGCGCGCGGTGGCATCCGTGGCGGCGCGCGCACCGTCCGCGTCGAACACGTCGACCCGCCACGCGCGCTCGCCCGGCGCAAGCGCAACGCCTCGGGCCGCCGCCTCCAGCAGCCCGCGGTCGACCGGCGCGGACGGCGTCCAACCGAGCAGCGCGGGGATCGCGCTCTCCGAGCCGGCCGGCAGTCCGGCGGGAACCGTCGCGAGCGGCGCGACGGCTCCCTCGCGCGCGAGCCGGTCGAGCGCGGGCGTGCGCGCCAGCTCCAACGACGTCGGCGCGCTGCCCAGCGGCTCGCTCGCGCCGTCGAGGATCACGAGGACCTCTACCACTCGATTCCCTGCTGCGCGCGGATGCCGGCGTCCATCGGGTGCTTCACCTTGACGACCTCGGAGACGAGGTCCGCCAGCTCGATCAGCTCGGGCGCCGCGTCGCGGCCGGTGATGACGACGTGCTGGAAGCCGGGCCGCGCGCGCAGCGTCTCCACCACGTCAGCGACGTCGATCCAGCCCCACTTGATCGGGTAGGTGATCTCGTCGAGCAGCAGGAACTCGTAGCGCTCCTCCGCGATCGCTCGCTTCACCTCCGCCCAGCCCTCGCGTGCCTTGTCGGCCGACTCATCGAGGTCTCTGGAGAGCCACGACCAGCCGTCGCCCATCTTCTCCCAGTCGATCCCGCCGAGCGCGGCGGCGGCTCTCGCCTCGCCGACCTTCCACTTGCCCGACTTGACGAACTGAAAGACGCCGCACCGGTGTCCTCGTGCCCACGAGCGCATCAGCATCCCGAACGCCGAAGTGGACTTGCCCTTGCCGGTGCCGGTCACGACGATCACGAGCGGCTTGTCGCGCGGCTTGCGCCGCTTCGGCTCGTCGCTGCCTCTGTCGCCGGGGCGGTGCGGGACGTCGATCTCGTCGCCGCCGTGCTTGGCGAGCGGATCGCTCATGCCGCCCTCCTCTCGCTCGTGAGTCGGTGGACCTGTCCGCCCGCGGCGACCGCGAGCGTTGCGGCGAGGCCGAGTCGCACCGGTCCGTCCTCGGTGTCGATCACGTGGACGGCATCGGCGGCGCGGCCGAGCCGGGTCGCGGCTGCGCGCACCGCGCCATCTGGGTCGCTCACGCGGCCGTCGGTGAGGACGAGCGCGAGCGTACGGCGCTCGCGCTCGCGCGTCCGCTCGCGGGCGACGAGCCGTGCGGCCGTGTCGAGCCCGGCCGCGAGCGGCGTCCGCCCGCCGGTCGGCAGTTCGCGCAGCGCGGCTGCTGCTTGCTCGAGCGGCGCGCCCGGCACGACGACGACGTGCGCCTCGCTCGCGCGGAACGCGACGACCGCGACGCGGTCACGGCGCGCGTACGCGTCGCGCAGCAGCGCGAGCAGGGCGCCCTTCACGCGCGCGAGGCGCCGCCGCGCGCCCATCGACCCGGACGCGTCCACGACAAGGCAGATCAGCGCACCCTCGCGGCCGGCGCGTACGTGCTCGCGCAGGTGGCCGGCGGGCGCGCCGGCGAGTCGGGCGGTGAGCGTTGCGACGACCGCGACGTCCTCACTGCCCGTCGCCGTGCGACTGTCGATCGCGCCCGCGCCCGCGCCGCCGCTACGGGCACGCCGACCGCGCGGCCCGCCACCGCAGCCGTCGAGCGCGAGTGCCGCGAGCGGCAGGCCGGCAGGGGCAGGCGGATCGCGACGTTCGCGGGCGGCTGCGGTGTTCGGGCTCGGGTCCGGCGCCTCGGACGGCGAACGCCGATCGGACGGGTGGCGCGGGGAAGCTCCTTCCGCGACCCCGCTCGCGGAAGGACTTCCCCGGCGACAGGACCCGTCCGCAGCAGCGCCCGACCCGGACTCGTTGGAGCTGCCGCGGGGCGACGGCGGGGAGGGCGGCTCGTCGTCGCCCGGGTCAGCTCCGTCCAGCGCCCGCTCCAGCTCGCCATCGTCTGGCTCGGCGCCGGACAGCGGGTCGCGCCGGCGCCGGTGCGCGAGCGCGAGCGCGGCGGCCTTGCGCACGTGCTCCTCGGCGACCTCGTCGACGTCGTCGAGCGCGGCGAGCGCGCACGCGGCGCGGGCGGAGACGATGTCGCCGCGGACGCCGTCCACGTTCAGCGCCGCGCACGCGCCGGCGATCCGCAGCAGCTCGCGCTCGGGCAGGCGGACCGCCGGCAGCAGCTCCTGCGCGGCGGCGATGCGCGCGGCAAGCGCCTTGCCCGCCTCGCGCCACGACGCGGCAAACTCCTCCGGGTGGCGCTCGAACGCGAGCCGCCGTCGCACGATCTCGGCGCGCACGGCCGCCTCGCGCGGCGCGCGCACCTCGACGCCGAGGCCGAAGCGGTCGAGCAGCTGCGGGCGCAGCTCGCCCTCCTCGACGTTCATCGTCCCGACGAGCACGAAGCGCGCGGCGTGCTCGACCGACACCGCCTCGCGCTCGACGCGCGCGACGCCGGAGGCAGCCGCGTCGAGCAGCGCGTCGACGAGGTGGTCCGGCAGCAGGTTGACCTCGTCCACGTACAGGATCCCGCGGTGCGCGCGGGCAAGCAGACCGGGCTCGAACGCCGCTTCGCCGGCCAGCGCACGGCCGAGGTCGAGCGCGCCGACGAGGCGGTCGAGCGTCGCGCCGAGCGGCAGCTCGACCAATGCCGCCGCGCGGTCGTGCACCGGCGCGTCGGCCGGCACGCGTCCGCTTGGCGCCAGCTCGCCGGGCGCGAACGCGTACGGCTGGCTCTCGGCTGCGGCGATGTGGGGAAGCAGGGGCGCAAGCCCGCGAACCGCGGTCGACTTCGCCGTCCCGCGCTCGCCGCGCACGAGCACGCCGCCGACGTCCGGCGCGACGGCGTTGACGAGCAGCGCCTCGACGAGCGGCTCCTGCCCCACGATCGCGGAGAGGGGATAGGCGACGCTCATCGGAGCGCCTCCGCGCGGGCGGCGACAGTCACGCCCCCGCCTCCTCCAGCTCGCCCTCCAGCGCCAGGTAGCGCTCGCGGAGCGCGTCGAGCGTCCCACCCGCGGGCTCCGCCCACATGCCGCGATCCGCCGCCTCCAGCAGCCGCTCGGCGATCGCGCGCGCCGCCCACGGGTTCGATCTGCCCATGAACTCCGCGACGTCGTCGTCCAGCAGGTAGCGCTCCGCGACCTGCTCGTACATCCAGTCCTCCGCGACGCCCGCCGTCGCGTCATAGCCGAACAGGTAGTCCACGGTCGCGCTCAGCTCGGCCGCGCCCTTGTAGCCGTGGCGGATCATCGACGCGATCCAGCGCGGGTTCGCGACGCGCGCGCGGAACACGCGCCGCGTCTCCTCGCTCAGCGTCCGCGACACGACCCGCGAGGGATCGGACGAATCGCCCAGGTACGCCGCCGGCTCGCGGCCCGTCAAGGCGCGCACGGTCGCGACCATGCCGCCGTGGTACTGGTAGTAGTCGTCCGAGTCGAGGATGTCGTGCTCGCGCGAGTCGACGTTCTTGACGGCGACCTCGATCCGCTCGAAGCAGCCGCGCATCGCCTCGCGCGCGACCGCGCCGTCGAGGCCGCGCCCGTACGCGTAGCCGCCCCACGCCTCGTAGACCTCGGCGAGATCGGCGTCGCCGCGCCAGTCGCGCGTGTCGAGCAGCTGCAGCAGGCCGGCGCCGTACGTGCCGGGCTTGGAGCCGAACACGCGCGTCGTCGCGCGCCGCCAGGCGGGCTCCGCTCCCAGCTCGGCGGCGAGCCGCTCGGCGTCGGCGCGTGCGTGCGCGGCGACGAAGTTCTGCTCCGCCGGCTCGTCCAGCTTCGCGACCAGCGCGACCGCGTCGTCGAGCAGTCGCACGAGGTGCGGGAAGGCGTCGCGGAAGAAGCCCGAGATGCGAACGGTCACGTCGATCCGCGGGCGGCCGAGCTGCTCGAGCGGCACGACCTCCACGCCGGTCACGCGCCGCGTCTCGGGATGCCATCTCGGGCGCACGCCGAGCAGCGCGAGGATCTCCGCCACGTCGTCGCCCTGGGTCCGCATCGCCGCGGTCCCCCAGGCGACGAGCCCGACCATTCTCGGCAGCGTGCCCGTCTCGCGCTCGTACCCCTCCAGGAGTGCGGTCGCGAGGCGCTGCCCGACCTCCCAGGACAGCTCGGACGGCAGGGCGCGCGGGTCGACCGAGTAGAAGTTGCGCCCGGTCGGCAGCACGTCGAGCCGTCCGCGCGTCGGTGCGCCCGACGGGCCGGCGGGGACGTGGCGGCCGTGCAGCGCGGCGACGACGTGCGTCAGCTCGTCGCTCGTCTGGCGGATGCGTGGGACGACCTCGTCGCACGCGAAGCGCAGCACGCGCGCGACGCCGTCGTCCGCGCGGCCGAGCACCTCGGCGCAGATTGCCTCGGCCGCAGCCGCGTCCCAGTCGCGCGCCGCGAGCGCGTCGAGCAGCGCCATCTGCGCTGTCTCCAGCCGGTCAACGAGGTCACCGGCGGACGCGGACGGGCCGCGGAAGCGGGCGACGAGGTCGGCGATAGCGGGCGAATCGCCGGCCGGGCCTGCGCCGTCGCCCGCGCGCGCGCCGCCACCAGGCGCCGCCACGCCCGGCTCCGCCACCAACGCCGGCTCGTCGAGCCCGAACGCGGCGCCGACCGCTCGCCGCAGCCCCCGCACGTCCCCGCTCCCCAGCCGCAGCATCGCCGCCGTCAGTCCGCGCAGCTGCTCGCCCGTCGGCGCGGCGCCGAGCACATGCAGGCCGTCCTTGATCTGGATGTCCTTGACCTCGCACAGGTAGCCGTCGATGTGCTCGACGAGCGCGCCGAGGTCGTCGGGTCGCTCGCTCACGCCGATGTCGGCCTGCAGGTTCGCCGCCTCGATCGCGTCCCAGATGCGCGCCGCCAGCCCCGGCAGCTTCGACGGGTCGAGCACCTCCAGGCGCGCGTACTCGTCCAACAGCGCCTCCAGCTCGGCCAGCTCGTCGTACGTGTCGGCGCGCATCATCGGCGGCACGAGGTGGTCGACGATCGCGGCGTGCGCGCGGCGCTTCGCCTGCACGCCCTCGCCCGGGTCGTTGACGACGAACGGGTATACGAGCGGCACGTCGCCGAGCGCCGCGTCCGGCGCGCAGCCCGCGCTCAAGGCGAGCATCTTGCCGGGCAGCCACTCCAGCGTTCCGTGCTTGCCGAGGTGGACGATCGCGTCCACCCCCCACACCGCGTCGAGCCAGCGGTAGCACGCGAGGTAGTGGTGCGTCGGCGGCAGCTCGGGGTCGTGGTAGATCCCGACGGGATCTTCGCCGTAGCCGCGCGGCGGCTGGATCGCGACGAGCACGTTGCCGAGCGGGAGGCCGGCGATCACGAAGTCGTCGCCGTCGACGAACTGCTCGCCGGGTGGGGAACCCCACTTCTCGACGATCGACTCGCGCAGCGAGTCGGGCAGCGTCTCGAACCATGCCTCGTACTCCGCCACCGACAGCCGCAGCGAGGACTCCGCCAGCTGCGCATCGGTCAGGAACTCCGGGTCGTGCCCGCCCGCCGCGACGAGCGCGTGCATCAGCTCGTCGCCGTGCGCGAACGGCCGCTCGACCCGCATGCCGTCCTCGTGCAGCGCGTCGAGCAGGCTCAGCGCGCTCGCGGGCGTGTCGAGCCCGACCGCCATCCCGATGCGTGCGTGCTTCGTCGGGAACGCGGTCAGCAGGACGGCGACGCGCCGCTCCGCGGCCGGCACGTGGCGCAGGCGCGCATGCCGCACCGCCAGCCGCGCGACGCGGGCGCAGCGCTCCGCGTCGGGCACGTAGCGCGGCACGCCGACGCCGACGGGCGAGTCCTCCGCCGCTCCGCGCTCCTTGAACGACACGACGCCGCCGAGCAGGCGACCGTCGAACTCGGGGATCGCGACCTGCGTCGCGGCGTCGAGCGGAGAAAGCCCGCTGTCCGACGCCTCCCATGCCGCGCGCGACGCGGTCGCGCAGACGGCCTGCAGCACCGGCACGTCGAGAGCAGCCAGAGCGCTCGCATCCCACGCCTGCCAGTCGTCGCCGACGCCCTCGCCTGGCGTGGCGCCCGCATCGGCTGCGCCCGATCCACCTGTCGCGAGCATCGTCGTCAGCAGCGCGTCGACGCGTCCGTCGAGCAGCTCCAAGGCCGGCACGCGCCCGTCGCCGTCGCGCCGCAGCGTCGTCGACCACACCGCCAGCGCGTTCGCGCCCGCTGCCTCCAACGCGCCGCACAGCGCGTCGACGAAGGCGGTGTTGCCGGTGATGCGGTGCGAGCGGTAGAAGCAGATGCCGACCGTGGGGCAGGCCGGGTTCGAGCCGTGCGGCCGCCTCGTCCACCGACACGTCCCCGACGCCCGGCACGTACACGCCCAGGTCCGGCAGCTCGCGTGGCGGCGCGAAGCCGTGGCCCTCCAGCAGGAACGTGTCGGCGAGGAAGCGCAGCAGCTGCTCGACGTTCTCGACGTCGCCGTGGCGCAGGTACTCGCCCGCCTGCGCGACCGCTCCGGCCGGCGCGAGCGACGCGGCCGTCATCTCCGCGTCAGGCTCGACCTCGCCGCCCAACGCCAGCAGCGCGATCCGGCGCTCCTCGCAGCGCGCGCGGAGCAGGTCGAAGCCGACGGGCCAGCCGCGCCGCCCGCCGAGGATCCGGCACAGCACGACGCGCGCGCCGTCGAGCACGTCGTCCACGAACGCCGCCTGGTCGAGCGCGGCCGCCGGGTTCGCGCAGCGCACGGCGGGGAAGTCGTCGGGCAGCCGCTCGACGGCGGCCGCCGTCGCGAGGATCTCCGTGTCGGCGGTGGTCACGAAGCGCAGCACGTCGGCTCCTCGGTCGTGGTCGGAATCAGGACGGCAGGCACGGGCGCACCTCCGTCGTCAGCGTGGGCAGGCCGGCGGGGACGCCGCCCTCGATCAGCGCGCACAGCCGCGCCGTGTCGAGATGGTCGCCGATCAGGTCGCCGAGCGCATCGAGCCGCGCCGCGCGCACAGCCGCGAACGGCGTCGTGCCCGGCGCGAAGCTGCGCCCGCGCGCGTCCGCGACCCAGCGCAGCAGCGCACGCCGGAACGCGTCGTGCTCGAGCGCGCCGTGCCACGAGGTGCCGAGCAGCGCGCCGGCGCGGCAGCCCTCCGGCTCGCCGTCGTCCGCCGTCAGCAGCGGCTCGCCACCGTGGCGCGTCACGCGCCCGTGGCGGATCTCGTAGCCGCCGGCGTCGGTCCCCAGCCACGCGCATGCACCGGCGCGGCGGCGCAGCAGCTTGTCGGTCGCGAAGCGCGTCGCCACCGGCAGCAGCCCGAGCCCCTCGACCGTGCCGCGGCCCGACTCGACGTCGTCCTCGATCCGCGTGCCCAGCAGCTGGTAGCCGCCGCAGATGCCGAGCGTGGGCGCGCCGGCCGCCGCGCGCGCGGCGAGCGCGCGGTCGAGCCCGGCGGCGCGCAGCCGCTCGAGGTCCTCGACGGTCGCCTTCGTCCCCGGCACGACGACGAGGTCGGCGCGCTCGACGTCGGCCGCCGAGCGCGTGAAGCGCACGTGCACGCCCGGCTCGGTCGCGAGCGCGTCGAGGTCGGTGAAGTTCGACATCCAGCGCAGCCGCAGCACCGCCACGTCGAGCGTGTCCGCATCGGTCGCCGTCTCCGGGCGCGGCGCCTCCAGCGCGAGCGAGTCCTCGACGTCCAGCCACATGTCCTCGACGAACGGCAGAGTCCCGTACACCGGGCGGCCGGTGCGCGCCTCCAGCTCGTCCAGCCCCGGCGCGAGGATCCCCGCGTCGCCGCGGAACTTGTTGATCGCGAAGCCGGCGACATGCGCCTGGTCGTCCGGGTCGAGCAGCGCGAGCGTGCCGAACAGCGAGCCGAACACCCCGCCGCGGTCGATGTCGGCGACGACCAGCACCGGCAGC
Source organism: uncultured Actinomycetes bacterium (assembly GCA_963770165.1). GTDB lineage: Bacteria > Actinomycetota > Thermoleophilia > Solirubrobacterales > Solirubrobacteraceae > Conexibacter. The sequence goes on along the minus strand of CAVYOK010000001.1, from coordinate 67,015 downwards.
CCGGCGGCGCGCGCGAGCCCCATGTTCGTCAGGTCGCGCGCGCGCAGGTTGATCTCGGCGGGCGAGCCGGCGCCCTCGCAGACGACGACGTCGAAGCGCGCTCGCAGGTCCGCGAGCGCGTCGAGCACGACCGGCTGCAGCTCCTGCTTCAGCTCCTGGTAGGAGCGCGCGTCGGCGTCGGCGTAGGGCCTCCCCATCACGATCACCTGGCTGTGGCGCGTGCCCGACGGCTTGATCAGGATCGGGTTCATCGCCGCCTCCGGCTCCAGGCCGCAGGCCGCCGCCTGCATCGCCTGCGCGCGCCCGATCTCGCTGCCGTCGGGCGTGACGACCGAGTTGAGCGCCATGTTCTGCGCCTTGAACGGCGCGACGCGCACGCCCCGACGGTGGAGCCAGCGGCAGACGCCGGCCGTCACGACCGACTTGCCGGCGTCGGAGTGCGTGCCGCAGACGAGCAGCGCGCCTCTCATCGCGTGCCTCCCGCGGCGCGTGGGCGGCGGGCGGCGCGCGCGGCAGCGCACAGGCCTGCGGCCGTGGCTCCCACTGCCAGCGACAGCCGCGCGGCGCGGCGCACGTCGGCGGCGCTCGGAGCGCGGCCTTCGGCGCCGAGCGACGGCCGCTGCTCGGCGCGGCCGTCGTAGGCGAGCGTGCCGCCGAGGCGCACGCCGAGCGCGCCGGCGAACGCCGCCTCCATGCGGCCGGCGTTCGGTGAGGGGTGTGCGGCCCCGTCACGGCGCAGCACCCGCCATGCCTCGCGCGGCGAGCCGCCGGCGAGCGGCGCGCACAGCGCGGTCAGCGCCGCGCCCGCGCGCGCGGGCGGCCAGCCCATCAGGTCATCGAGTCGCGCGGCCGCCCAGCCGAAGCGCTCGTAGCGCTCGCTTCTGTGCCCGACCATCGCGTCGAGCGTGTTCGCCGCACGGTAGGCGACGACGCCCGCCGGCCCGCCGACGGCGCCCCACAGCAGCGCGCCGAGCACCGCGTCGCTCGTGTTCTCGGCGAGCGACTCGATCGCCGCACGCGCGAGCCGCGGTGCGTCGAGCCCGTGTGGGTCGCGCCCGCACAGCGACGGCAGCGCCGCACGTGCGCCTTCGAGGTCGCCGCACTCGAGCCGCTCCGCGAGCTCGTTTCCCGCGCGCGAGAGCGAGCGCCCGCCGAGCGCGGCCCACGTCACGAGCGCGAGCACGGCCGCCGGGCCGCCGCGCACGCGTCCGGCCGCGCGCGCTACCAGCTCCGCAGCGAGCGCCGCTCCGCCGACGAGCGCGCCCGCGAATGCCGCGCCGCGCACGCGCGACGGCGCGTACGCGACCCGCTCGACCGCCAGCGCGACCTGCCCGAAGCCGGCGACCGGGTGCCCGCGCCGCGGGTCGCCCACGAGCAGGTCGGCCGCGAAACCGCCGGCGAGCGCGAGGCCGCTCACGCGCGCACCGCCTCGCCGGCCGTCGCCTGCGCGTCACCGTCATCCCGCGTCGCCCCCGCACCAGCCGCGTCGCCTGCGATCGCGTTCACCCGCGCGACCGTCCAGCGCCCGTCGTGCGCGTGCAGCTCGGTCAGCGACAGCGGCGCCACGTCGATCCGCCAGAACGCCGACAGCGGCGCATCGAGCGCATGCACGACGGCCGCCTTCACGACCCCGGCGTGCGTGAACGCGACGGCCCAGCCGTCGCCCGCCGCCGCCTCGTCGAGCCACGCGCCGACGCGCGCGGCGAGCGCGGTCAGCGACTCGCCGCCGTGCGGGCGCGCGTCCGCGTCCTCCATCCAGGCGGCTACGTCCGCCGGCGCGGCGGCCGCCATGTCGGCAAGCGTGCGACCCGCCCACGCGCCGAAGTCGCACTCGGCCAGCTCCGCCACCACCGAAGGCTCCGCGACCCCTGCCGCCTCCGCGGTCTGCCGGCAGCGCAGCGCCGGGCTCGACAGCGCCTCGAAGCGGCGCGGCAGGACGCCGGCGAGCGCCGCAGCAGCGGCGCGGCCGCGCTCGTCGAGCGACTCGTCGGCGGGGAAGCCGGCGGCGCGCGTCGCGCTCGTGGGCGCGTGGCGGACGAGCAAGAGACGCCTCACGACCGACGGTCCTTCACGACACCTCCACGGGATCGAGCGTCCCGTACTCCGAAGGGCTTCGCGGCAGGCGAGTTCCTGACTCCCCGAAACGCCGGCTCCGGGTCACAGTGGCGCGACCGTCCCGGACTCGCACCGGGTTCCTCGCACCGCCACGCTGACGCGGGCCATCCTACCGGCAGCGACCGCCCCGAGGGTAGACGGCGTCTACTGTTCACCCGCGTGAGTGCGCACGACCGCATCGTCCGTCCGCCGACGCCGGCCGGCTTCGACGCCTCGCGCGCGGCGGAGCGAGCGGCCGAGCCCGACGGCTGGCGCTACGGCGACGACGTGCGCGCCGCCGTCCACCAGGTGATCGCCGAGCGCCGCGACGTGCGCCGCTTCCGTCCCGACGACGTCCCCGACGACCTGCTGCGGCGCGTGCTCGAGGCGGCGCACCGCGCGCCGTCGGTCGGGCTGATGCAGCCGTGGCGGCTGATCGTCGTGCGCTCGCTCGAGACGCGCACGGCGATGCGGCAGCTCGCGCAGCGCGAGCGCCTGCGCCAGGCCGACCGCTTCGACGAGCGCGCGCGGCACTTCCTCGACCAGAAGATCGAGGGCGTCGTCGAGGCGCCGCTGGCGATCGTCGTCTGCTGCGACCACGGCGACCCCGACGTCGAGGTGCTCGGCCGCGGGACGATCCCCGAGACCGACGTCTACTCGACGGCGTGCGCCGTGCAGAACCTGTGGCTCGCCGCGCGGGCCGAGGGGCTCGGGATCGGCTGGGTCAGCTTCTACCGCCCGCCCGACCTGCGCGAGCTGCTGGGGATCCCCGAGCGCGCCGACCCGATCGCCTGGCTGTGCGTCGGCTGGCCGGACGAGCGCCCGGTGCGGCCTGGGCTGGAGGCCGCCGGGTGGGCGTCGCGCATGCCGCTCGACGCCGTCGTGATGGAAGAGCGCTGGGAGGAGCCCGCGCCCGCCGCAGCCGCCGCGCCCGCCACGGAGGTCCCGCCGGCGCCTCCGCCCGCCGGCCCCGATCGCGCCGCCGCGATCGACGCGCGCGACCGCCTCGACCAGCTCGTCAAGCCGGCCGGCAGCCTCGGCGCGCTCGAGCCGCTGATCGAGCGCTGGGCGGCGACCACGGGGGCGCCCCCGCCTGCGCGCCTGCGCGCGGGCGTGCTCGTGTGCGCCGCCGACCACGGGCACGCGCGGCGCGGCACGAGCCTGTTCGATCCGGTCGTCTCGGCGCAGGTCGCGGCGGCGGCCGCGCGCGGGGAGACGGCGATCGGCGTGCTTGCGAGGCGCGACGGACACCTCCTCCTGGTCGCCGACGTCGGGCTCGCCGGACCGACCCCGCCGGGCGTGCGCGACGCGAAGGTCGCGCACGGCAGCGCGGACCTGCTCGACGGCCCTGCGCTCACGGACGCGCAGCTCGACGCGGCGCTCGCGGCCGGCGCGCGGCTGTGCGGCGAGCTGGCCGAGCAGGGCGTCGACTGCCTCGTGCTCGGCGAGATCGGGATCGGCAACACGGCGACGACGGCGACGCTCGCCTCCGCGCTGACGGGCGCCCCGCCGGAGCGCACGGTCGGGCGCGGCACCGGCATCGACGCCGCCGGCCTCGCGCGCAAGCGCGCGTTCGTCGCCGACGCGCTCGCGCGCCACGGCTTCGCGCCGCGCGCCGCCGACGGGGAAGACGCCGCCGCTGCCGACCCGCCCACCGGCCGTGCCGCGCTCCTCGCCGTCGGCGGGCTCGAGCTGGCGGCGCTCGCGGGCGCCGCCGCCGAGGCGGTGCGCCGCCGCCTGCCGGTCGTGCTCGACGGCTACGCGACGGCCGCCGCTGCGCTCGCGGCGACGCGCGAGCAGCCGCTCGTCGGCGAGGCGCTGATCGCCAGCCACCGCTCGGCCGAGCCGGGGCACGACGTCGTGCTCGCTGAGCTTGGCCTGGAGCCGCTGCTCGACCTGCGGCTGCGGCTTGGCGAGGCGTCCGGCGCGCTGCTCGCGCTGCCGGTCGTCGCGGCCGCCGGCGCACTGCACCGCGAGATGGGCACGTTCGAGGAGTCGGGTGTCGAGCGCGAGCGGTGATCGGCGCACGCGCGGCTCGCTGCGCACCGTCGCGTCCGACCTCGCCAACGCGCTCGTGTTCCTGACGATCATCCCGCTCCGCGCGCCCGACCCCGGCCCGCGCGGACTGTCCGGCGCGGCCGCATGGTTCCCGCTCGTCGGCGCCCTCGTCGGCGCGCTCGCGGGTGCGACGCGCGCGCTAACGGCCGACGCGTTCGGCCCGCTCACGGCAAGCGTCCTCGCCGTGCTCGTGCTCGCCGTCGTCACGGGCGCGCTGCACCTCGACGGGCTCGCGGACACGGCCGACGGCCTCGGCGCGCGCGGCGGCGGCGCCGAGCGCCGCCTCGCCGTCATGCGCGATCCCGCCACGGGCGTGTTCGGCGTGCTCGCGCTGCTCGCCTGGGCGCTGCTGCTGACGAGCGCGCTCGCGTCGCTGAGCGACCACGACGCGCTGCTCGCGCTGATCGCCGCTGGCCTCGGGTCGCGCTGGGCTGCGCTCTTCCACGCCGCGGCTGAGGAGCCGGCACGTGCCGACGGGCTCGGCGCGGCCTTTCGCGTCCCGCCGGCCGCGCTGGGCGCCGCGACGACGACGGCGGTCCTCGGCGCGCTCGCCCTCGGCCCGCTCCCCGGCTTCGTCGCGCTCGGCGCCGCGCTCACGGCGTTCGCCGCCACGACGCTGCTCGCCCGCCGCCTCCTCGGCGGCCGCACGGGCGACACGATCGGCGCGACGGTCGTACTCGCCGAGGTCGCCGTCGTGCTCGCGTTGCTGGCGCTCCGCCACGGCTGACGCGCTACGTGGTGTGACGACCTCATACACCGGGAGCGTCTCGCTCCTACGAGAAGGCCGTCGCCCAGACTGCGGCCGGATCCTGACTCGCACCGTATTGTTGGCTCATGACCAGTCCGCGCGGGAGCGGCTTCTGGGAGCCCGTCGATCGGATCGCCGCCGGACTGTTTGCCGTCTTCGGAGCCGGTGCGTTGGTGTCCAAGGCAGCAGGCGGACCGACCTGGTTGCTGATCGCGCTCGCGGCTGTCGGCCTGCTCGGACTGATCTTGCGCGCCGTATTCGTGGTCCTCGCCGAGCGCGCACACTGGCGGGAGACGTGGCGAGCGCTGCTCGCGCGGGACCCGCTCCTCGTCCGCGAGCTGCGACCTGCGGATTTCCTCTCGCTGGGCGTCGACGCGGCGGCCGACGAGGCGCTGCGAGAGCTCGACGAGCCCGAGGCCAAACCCCCTCGATATCTCCCGCGGGACATCGACGACACGCTTCGTGCGAGCCTCGCGGAAGCTGCAGGGCAGATAGGTGCGCAGTTGGTGGTGCTCACCGGACATTCGAAGGCCGGCAAGTCCAGGACGGCCTTGGAGGCAGCATCAGCCGCGCTTGGGGACTGCTCGCTGCTGGTTCCTGTCAAAGGACGGCCGACAGCCTTGTCCGAGCTTGCGAGCCACGGTTCGCCGGTCGCAGGTCCGGTGGTGATCTGGCTCGACGATCTCGAACCGTGGGCGCGGCCCGACGGGCTCTCCTCAGACACACTCGCGCAGCTCGACAGATGGAGAACCGCGGTGATCGTGCTGGCGACCGCGTTCGGCAAGGGCGTCCAGCTCGCAGGGCAGGACGCAAAACGCTTTCACGAGACGTTGAGCGATCTACTGGCCCGCGCTCGGCGCCACCCCCTGCCAAGCTCCCTGACAGGCAGCGAGCACGCGCGATTCGCGGAACGGTACGACGAGAGTCTCGCCGAGAGGATCGCGCCCCAGGGCATCGGCGAGTTCATGATCGCGGCCCCCCGTCTCGTCACCCAACTGGAATACGGCGCCAATCGCGTCGGGCGCGCGATCATGCGTGCCGCGATCGACTGCCGCCGAACCGGTTACCTCGATCCGATCCCCGAGAGCTGGCTGCACGCGCTGCTCGCCTCGTACCACGACGAGCCCGTCAACCCGGATGCCTTCGCCGACGGCTTGCGCTGGGCGACGGAACCGGTCTACGAGAGCACCCGACTCCTCTCCCCCGTGCTTCAAGCAAGCGACGAAGCCACGGAGGTCGCGTATGAGCCGTACGACTATCTCGTCGAGTATCGCGCGCAGGCTGCACGCATTCCGACAGACACGTGGACACACGTGATCGCCCACGCAGCACCAGTGTTCCTCAACGAGGTCGGATTCATTGCCCATCACACAGGCGAAGACGAGCACGCCGAAGCCGCCTGGCGCCGCGGCGACGAACACGACAACTCGGACGCCGCGACCAACCTCGGCGCCCTGTTGCACGAGCGTGGCGACCGCGGCGGCGCCGAGGCGATCTGGCGCCGCGGCGACGAAGGTGGCAACCCCAACGCTGCGTACAACCTCGGCGTCCTGTTGCGCGAGCGTGGCGACCTTGATGGTGCCGAAGCTGCCTGGCGCCGCGGCGACGAAGGTGGCAACCCCAACGCTGCGTACAACCTCGGGCTGCTGTTGCACGAGCGTGGCGACCTTGATGGTGCCGAAGCCGCCTATCGCCGCGGCGACGAACGCGGCCACCCTAGGGCCGCGAACAATCTCGGCGTCCTGTTGCGCGAGCGTGGCGACCTTGACGGCGCCGAAGCCGCCTACCGCCGCGGCGACGAACGCGGCGACCCCGACGTTGCGAACATCCTCGGCGTCCTGTTGCACGAGCGTGGCGACCTTGACGGCGCCGAAGCCGCCTGGCGCCGCGGCGACGAACGCGGCGACCCCGACGCCGCGAACAATCTCGGCGTCCTGTTGCACGAGCGTGGCGACCTTGACGGCGCCGAAGCCGCCTACCGCCGCAGCGACGAACGCGGTGACGCCGACGCTGCGTACAACCTCGGGCTGCTCCTGCACGCGCGTGGCGACCTCGACGGTGCCGAAGCCGCCTACCGCCGCGGCGACGAACGCGGCCACCCTGGAGCCGCGAACAATCTCGGCGTCCTGCTGCGCAAGCGTGGCGACCTCGACGGTGCCGAAGCCGCCTACCGCCGCGGCGACAAACGCGGCAGCTCCGCAGCCGCGAACAATCTCGGCGTCCTGCTGCACGCGCGCGGCGACCTCGACGGCGCCGAAGCCGCCTGGCGCCGCGGTGCCCAAGGCGGCAACCGCGAGGCCGCGAACAACCTCAGCACCCTGCTACGCGAGCGCGGCGACCCTCAATGACGCGCAGGTAGCGCACCGAAGACGCGGCCAGCAACGAGCGCTGCCCGGGCGCTACCATCGACGCTACGGGAGCCCCTCGAACCGGGCTGAGAGGGCGGCACTCCGGCCGCCGACCGTCAGAACCTGATCCGGGTCATGCCGGCGCAGGGAAGGAGCACGTGCCCCACACCACCCACCGCTTCGACGTCGCCATCGTGGGCGGCGGCATCGCCGGCCTCGCCGTCGCGTGGCGGGCGCAGCAGCGCGGGCTGCGTACCGTCGTGCTGGAGCGCGACGCCCTCGCCGGCGCCGCGACGCACGTCGCCGCCGGCATGCTCGCGCCGATCAGCGAGGCGCGCGTCGGCGAGCGCGGGCTGCTCGCGCTCAGCCGCGCCTCGCTCGACCGCTATCAGGACTTCGTCGAGGCGCTGGCGGACGCGTCCGGCCGCGACCCCGGCTATTGCGCGTGCGGGACGCTGCTCGTCGCGCGCGACCGCGACGAGGCCGAGGCGCTCGAGCGCGAGCTGGCCGAGCGCGAGGCGATGGGATTGCCGGTCGAGCGGCTGCTGCCGAGCGAGGCGCGCCGCCGCGAGCCGGCGCTGGCGCCGACGCTGCGCCTCGCGCTCGACATCCCCGGCGACCACGCGATCGACCCGCGCGCGTTGAGCGCCGCGCTCGCTGTCGCGTTCGAGCACGCAGGAGGGATCGTGCGTGAGCAGGCCGACGTCGCACGGATCGCGCTGAGCGACGACGGCGAGCGCGTCGCCGGCGTCGAGCTCGCACAGGACGGCGAGCGCATCGACGCCGACCAGGTCGTGATCGCCGCCGGCGCGTGGGTCGACCAGCTCGACGGCATCCCCGCGCACGCACGCGTACCGGTGCGCCCGGTCAAGGGCCAGATCATGCGGCTGCGCGATCCGGCCGGTCCGGGACTGCTCACGCGCGTGATCCGCATGCCGCCCGGCTATCTCGTCCCGCGCGGCGACGGCCGCTATGTGCTCGGCGCGACGATGGAGGAGCAGGGCTTCGACACGGCCCCGACGGCGGGCGGTGCCTTCGAGCTGCTGCGCGACGCGATCGAGCTCGTGCCGGGCGTGGCCGAGCTGCAGATCGAGGAGGTCGCCGCCGGCCTGCGCCCGGGCACGCCCGACAACGCGCCGGTGCTCGGTGCCGGTGCGCTGGAGGGACTCCAGTGGGCGGCCGGCTGCTTCCGTCACGGGATCCTGCTCGCGCCGATCGTCGCCGACGCGCTCGCCGCGGCGCTGACGGGCGAGGAGCTGCCCCCGGCCGCCCAGCCGTTCACGGCCGCGCGCTTCTCCATCGATCGCGAGGTGATCCCGTCGTGATCTCCGTGCAGCTCAACGGCGAGTGGCACGAGCTCGACGACGGCGCGACGGTCGCCGACGCGGTCGAGCTGCTCGGCGTGCCGCTCGACGCGCGCGGCGTCGCCGTCGCCGTCGACCGCGAGGTCGTGCGTCGCGGCGCGTGGAGCGAGACGCGGCTTGCGCGCGGCGCGCGCGTCGAGATCCTCACCGCGATCCAAGGGGGATGATCTGTTCATGAGCATCGAGGCGAACCCGACGCACGACGATCCGCTGACGATCGCCGACCGCACGTTCCGCTCGCGCCTGCTGCTCGGCACCGGCGGCTTCCGCTCGCTCGAGGAGATGGGCGAGGCGATCCGCGTCAGCGGCAGCGAGCTCGTGACGGTCGCGCTGCGGCGCGTCGACCCGACGCAGCGCGGGTCGATCATGGACGTGCTCGCCGACGCCGGCGTCGCCATGCTCCCGAACACCGCCGGCTGCTACACCGCGTACGACGCGATCACGACCGCGCAGCTCGCGCGCGAGGCGTTCGAGACCGACTGGATCAAGCTCGAGGTGATCGGCGACGACCGCACGCTGCTGCCCGACGCGGTCGAGCTGCTCGCCGCCGCGGAGGCACTCGTGGCCGACGGCTTCGTCGTGCTGCCCTACACCACCGACGACCCGATCCTCGCGCGCCGCCTGGAGGATGTCGGCTGCGCGGCGGTGATGCCGCTCGGCTCGCCGATCGGCTCGGGGATGGGGATCCGCAACCCGTACAACATCTCGATCATCCGCGAGCGGACCGAGCTGCCGGTCGTGCTCGACGCCGGCGTCGGCACGGCATCCGACGCCGCGCTCGCGATGGAGCTCGGCTGCGACGCGGTGCTGTGCGCCAGTGCCATCTCCCGCGCACACGATCCCATCGCGATGGCGCGCGCGATCCGCGCCGGCGTCGAGGGCGGCCGCCTCGCGCGCCGCGCCGGCCGCATCCCGCGCCGGCTGCACGCCGAGGCCTCCACGCCCGACGCCGGCCTGCCCGACTTCGGCGCGCCGGTCGATGCGCCGGTCGATGGCTGACGCGCGCGACCCGGCCGCGGCGCGTCCGGCGGTCCGCTCGCTCGACGCGTTGCTCGACAGCTGGGAGGCGGCGTGGTGCGGTCGCGATGCATCCGCGTTCGCGCCCGTGTGCGATCGGGCGATCCAGTACGAGGACCCGTTCGCGCAGGCGCCGCTGATCGGCGTCGACGAGCTGGCCGCGCACGCCGAGCGCTTGTGGCAGGGCTTCCCCGACGTGCGCGTCGAGCGCGCCGGCGAGCGGCTCGCGGATCCCGCTGGTCGCTTCGTCGCGGCGCCGTGCAAGCTCGCCGGCACGCACCGCGGCGCGCTCGAAGGGCTGCCGCCGACGAGACGCTTCGTCGTCGTGCACGGCGTGGTCTGGTGCGAGCTGCGCGGCGGTCGGCTGCTGCGCGTGCGCGCGTTCTTCGATCGCTACGACGCGGCCGTGCAGCTCGGCGTGCTGCCCGCCTCCGGCACGCTCGGCGAGAAGGCGCTGCTCGCGCTGCGCGGCTTCGGCGTGCGCGCGCGCCGCACCTGATCGAGCTTTTGGCACCTTACCATTCTTATCTGTTATTTGATAAGAATGGTAAGGCTCTCTAAGCTTAATCCGCGTGGATGAGCTGGAGAATCCATTCCGACCCGGGGCTGGTGCCCCTCCGCCGGCGTTGGTCGGTCGAGATGCTCTGCTCGATCAGTTCCGCATTGCCGTCGGGCGGGCCGTACGGGGACGTCCTGGCAAGAGCGTGATGCCTGTCGGTCTGCGTGGCGTCGGGAAGACCGTGCTGCTCAACCGCTTCAGCGAGATCGCGGAAGCCGAAGGGCTTCGGTTCGGGTACATCGAGGCGACGGATGACGGAGGGTTCGTACGGCTACTCGCGGCGCGGCTGCGGTCGATCCTGCTCGATCTGGAGCGTGCGGGCGCGGCCTCACGTGCCGCGCGCCGTGCCTTGGGGGCCTTGCGGTCCTTCACGCTGGGCTTTCCCGACGGCTCGTCGATCTCGATCGACGCCGACGCGCTCGTCGGCGTCGCCGATTCGGGGGAGTTGTCAGAGGACCTGACCGACGTGCTCGTCGCGGCAGGTCGAGCGGCGGCGGATCGGGACACGGGCATCGTGCTCGCGATCGACGAGGTTCAGTACCTCTCCGAAGCCGAGCTCGCCGCACTCATCGCTGCGGTCCACCGCACTGTGCAGCTCGACCTGCCGGTGGTTCTCGTCGGCGCTGGTCTGCCTCAGCTTCCCGCGTTGACGGGCGAAGCCAAGTCGTACGCGGAGCGTCTGTTCACGTTCCCGCGAATGGGATCTCTGGAAGGCCGCGAGGCGCGACAGGTGCTCGAGCTTGCGGTGCGTGAGCAGCGCGTGCGGTTTCAGCGCGAGGCGCTCGATCATCTGCTTGAGCTGACGCAGGGGTATCCGTACTTCCTTCAGGAGTGGGGGTACGCGGTCTGGAACGTCTCTCCGAGATCGCCGATCACGCTCGCGGATGTCGAGGTCGCGACGTCGATCGTGCGACGCAAGCTCGACGACGACTTCTTCCGCATTCGGTTCGACCGGCTCACGCCCGCCGAGAAGGACTATCTCCGCGGGATGGCAATGCTCGGACCAGGACCGCATCGATCCGGGGACATCGCGCGTGAGCTCGGGGTGCGCGTCGAGAGCGTTGGACCGCGTCGGGCGAGACTGATCCAGAAGGGCATGATCTACAGCCCGGCTCACGGCGACACTGCGTTCACGGTTCCGATGTTCGACGACTTCTTGCGGCGAACCCTCAGCTGACTGCGAGCGTCACCAGCAGCGGCGTGTGGTCTGACAGACCGTCGCGCTCAACTACCTCGGCCGACGTCACCGTGAACCCGCGCGCGAAGACATGGTCGACATGCGACGCGCCGGCGTGCACGAGCCCCGCCAGTTCCAGCCGCACGACGTTGCAGTCGCCGCCGAAGACGAGCGGCGCGTCGCGCGCCCAGCGCAGTGCCGTCGCGTGCGCAGCGGCAAGGTCGCGACGCGCGCGTGGCGGATGCGTCGAGGCGTGCACGTTCGCGAACCACAGTCCGTCGCGCACGCGCACCGCGTGCACGACGCGCCGCTCGGGCCACACGCGCACGCGTCGCCGCGCGTGCATCCGTACGCCGCCGAGCCCGCGCACGAGGATCGCGTTGCAACCGCCGCCGTTCGCCTTCAGCAGCTCCGGTCGCCGCGACGCGACGCATCGCCGCAACGGCAGCAGCGCGTTGCGCGAGGTGAGCGCGAAGCGCACCTCCGCTCCGCACGCGCGCGCCAACGGCAGCGGCCACCACGGCGGCGCCTCTTGCAGCAGCGCAACGTCCCACGACCACGACGACAAGCGCGTCGCAAACGCATCGAGCAGGTCTTCGTCGCGAGGAGGAACCGCTCGTCCGTGGAACAGGTTCCACGTGAGTACGCAAAGCGACATGCGTCGAACGTACACTTGCGCGCTTGCCCCGCCACCTGCTCACCGGAGAGGAGCTGACGCGCGAGGAGCTGCTCGCGTTGATCGAGCGCGCGCTCGAGCTGAAGGCCGAGCCGCTGTCCTCGCGTGCGCTCGCGGGCAAGCACGTCGCGTTGATCTTCCAGAAGCCCTCGACGCGCACGCGCGTCTCGTTCGAGACCGGCGTCGTCGAGCTCGGCGGTCACCCGTTGATCCTGCGTCCCGACGAGATGCAGCTGAGCCGCGGCGAGGCGCCGCACGACACAGCCCTCGTGTTGTCGCGTCACGTGCACGCGATCGGGATCCGCACAGGTGCGGACGCGCTGGTTCGCGAGCTGGCCGAGTACTCGTCCGTCCCTGTCATCAACATGCTCACTGTTGGTCACCATCCCTGTCAGGCGCTCGCTGACTTGCTGACCTTGCGCGAGACATTCGGAAGACTCGAAGGCGTGACGCTTGCCTACGTCGGCGACGGCAACAACGTCGCCCGTTCGCTCGCGATCCTCGGCGGGCTCGCCGGCGTCGAGGTGCGCGTCGCCGCGCCGGACGGCTACCAGCTCGAGCCGACTGCGAACGCTTTGCTGACTGACGACCCGCACGAGGCGGTCGACGGCGCGCACGCCGTCTACGCCGACGTGTGGGTCAGCATGGGCGACGAGGAGACGGCTGCCGAGCGCCGCCGCGCGCTCGCCTCCTACCGCGTCGACGACGCGCTGCTCGATCGCGCGGCGCCCGACGCGATCGCCATGCACGACCTTCCCGCCCATCCGGGTGAGGAGATCTCGGCCGAGGTCCTCTACGGTGCGCGTCAGCGCATCTGGGACCAGGCCGAGAACCGGCGCCATGCCCAGAAGGCACTCTTGGAGTTCCTGCTGCGGTAGGGTCGCGCCCGACCGGTCCGTCTGTCCATACCGAGGAGCATCGATGCCCCAGCCGAAGTCCCCCACTGCGAGACGAGCGAGAAGAGCCGCGGCTCGCAGACCGGCTGCCAGACGTTCCGCAGCCGCCAGAAGAAGGACCCCGACTCGCGCCGCGAGAAGACCCGCGCGCAGAGTGGTGAGAAGAGCGGCCGCGAGAAGAGTCGCTCGCAGAGCCGCGAGAAGAGTCGTCCGCAGAGCGGCGGCGAGAAGACCTGCGCGCAGAGCGACGAGAAGAGCGGCGCGTCCGGCGGCGCGTAGAGCTGCGAGAAGAGCGGCGCGCGCCGCCGGCAGAAGACCGGCCGCCAGACGGCCCGCGCGCAGAGCGGCGAGAAGAGTGGGCGCGAGAAGAGCGTCCAGAAGAGCCCGCAGTACCACCGCCCCGAGACGAGCGACCGGTGCCGGCGGACGACGCTCGGGCGACCCTGTCGCCCAGCTCGTCGACGCGTTGCGCGATCAGCTCTCGAACCGCGTGTTCGAGCCGCGCGATCTCGTCGTGCTCGCCTCGGAGGCGATCCAGGATGCCCTCGACGAGGCGGTCGAGCGCGGGCGCGTGACGAGGGGCGACGCGAACGACCTCGTCGGCGAGCTGGTGCGCAGAGGACGGGAGCAGAAGGACGACGTGCTCGCCAACCTCGATCAGCTGCTCGGCAAGGGCATGGAGCAGCTCGAGCAGCTGACGCGCAAGCTCGACAGCACGGCCGCGAGCGCGCGCCGTGCCGAGTCGGTCGACCTGCTGCTCAGAGGCGCCGAGCGCGCCCGCGCAGCGGTCACGAGAGCCCGCAGAAGGTGACGTCGGAGCGGCGCCGCCTCAGCGCGGCGCCGCCTCCAGCCCCAGGTCCGCGAGCAGCGCGCCGAAGTCGAGCTCGGCGCCGGTCAGCTCGCCGAGCAGCTCCTCGGCGGAGAGCCGCTGCCCGTCGCGCCACAGCCGGCGCAGCAGCTCGCCCGCTTCGCGCTGCTCGAACCAGCGCTCGCCGAAGCGCTCGCGCAGGTGCGCGCGCAGATGCGTCTCGAGCGCCCACGCGCGCAGGTACGCCGCGACGTAGAAGCCCGGGTCGAGGTCGGCGAGGTACGTCTCGCGCGGCCAGCGCACGCGCGCGGCGTGCCCGAGCAGCGTCGCGTAGCGCTCGCGCAGCGTCGCGTCGTCGGGTGGGTCGGGGCGGTGCACGTCGAGCTCGTACGAGAGCTTGGCGGCGTAGCGCCGCAGGTAGATCAGCCGCGTGGCACGCGCGTGCGCGGCGAGCGTGCCGTCCGCATCCTGCACGCCGAGCCGTGCGCGCAGCCACTCCGGGTTCTCGACCAGGTGGTCGAACAGGAATGCGAACGCCTCCGTGATCGCGTTGTCGCCGAGGTGGCGGTACTCGAACGCGAGCGCCGGGTCGACGTGCGCGTAGTGCTCGACGTGGCCGCCCTCGTGCAGCAGCGCGATGAAGTCGTCGCGCCCGCCGATCGGCGGCACGACGAGCCGCACGTCGTCGGGAACTCGCACCGCGACGCAGAACGCACGCGGCGACTTCGCGGGGCGCGACTCGACGTCGAGGTGCACGTTGCGCTGTGTCGCCGGATCGATCCCGAGCCCGTCGAGCGTCGCCTCGAAGCTCGGCAGCAGCTGCGCGCCGTCGAACGCCGCGTCGGCCTCGGCGAAGCGGAACAGCCGCGGCAGGTCCGCGCGCATGAGGTCGTCGAGCGCGATGCCCTCGAGCGTGCGCCCGACGACCGGTCCGACGAGCGGCGCGTACGCGTCCTCGGTGGTGGTCGTGAACGCCTCGGTCGCGCGCGCGAGGCGGTCGAGGTCGAAGCCCTTCAGCTGCTCGCACAGTGCGCGGTAGCCCGGCCAGCCGAGCGCGACGGCGGTCGCGCGCGTGCGCTCGAGCATCTCGCGGTAGAGCGGGTTGAGGTGCGTCTCGGTCGCCTCCAGCCGCGCCTCCTCGATCGCCAGGCGCCGCTCGCGGTCGGGCTCGTTCGCCTGCACGATCGTCGCCTCGCGGAACGGGATCGCCTCACCGGTGCCGTCGTCCGGCGAGAGCGTCAGGCCCGCCTCGCGCTGCGCCAGCTCGCCCTCGAGGTCGGTCGAGATCAGGCCGAGGTGCCCGTCGACGGCGAAGTCGAGCAGCATGCGCGCGCGACGGGCCGCGTCCTCCCCGCGCGTCGTGGCCGCATCGGCCTGCTCGCGCAGCCGCGCGACGGCGTCCGCCGTGAAGAGGTCGGCGTGGCGCGCGTAGATCGGCTCGACGTCGAACTCCGCTCTGAGGCCCGCGAAGTGCGCGTGGTACTCCTCGCCCAGCTCGGCCGTGAAGGTCTCCGCTTGGGTTCGGTACGCGGCGAGGTCCATGGGCCTGGCATGCTAGACGCCGCATGTCCACCACCCTGACGAGACGGCAGCGCCCCAACCGCGGCGACGAGCTCGAGCTGACGATCGACTCGCTCGCGTTCGGCGGCAACGGCGTCGCGCGCCACGAGGGCTACGTCGTGTTCGTCGTCGCCGCGATCCCGGGCGATCGCGTGCGCGCGAGAATCACGCGCCCGAAGCGCGACTACGCCGAAGCCATAACGGTCGAGATACTCGAGCCGAGCCCCGAGCGGATCCCCGGCAGAGCGCCGCACCCGGGCGTGCCGTGGCAGGTGCTGCCGTACGAGCGCCAGCTGGAGATCAAGGCGCAGCAGGTCGAGGAGGCGCTGCGGCGGATCGGCAAGCTCGACGGCTTCGCGATGGAGCCGATCGTGCCGGCGGTCGAGATCTGGCGCTATCGCAACAAGATGGAATATTCGTTCGGCAACGACGACGACGGCAACCTCGTCTACGGCTTCCACGCGCCGGGCCACTGGGAACGGATAGTCCCGATAGACGACTGCCTGATCGCCTCCGAGCGCTCGAACGCCGCGAGCCGGCAGGTGCTCGACTGGTGCCGCTCGAGAGCGCTCACCGCCTACGACCGTCGCACGCACGAAGGCTTCCTGCGCAACCTCGTCGTGCGCGAGGGGCGCCGCACGGGCCAGATCCAGGTGCGGCTCGTGACGATGCCCGGACCGCTCGACGCGGACGGCCTGGCGGATGCGGTCGACTGCGACGGGCTGCTGTGGACGCAGTTCGACGGCGTCGGCGAGACGACTGCGCTGGGCGACACGGAGCTGATCGCGGGATCGGACTATCTCGACGAGGAAGTCAACGACCTGCGCTTCCGCATCTCCCCGCACGCGTTCTTCCAGACGAACACCGAGATGGCGGAGAAGCTCTATGCGATCGCCGGCGAGTACGCCGCGTTGAGAGGCTTCGAGCGCGTCTACGACCTCTACTGCGGGATCGGCACGATCGGCCTCACGCTCGCCCCGCGCGCCTCCGAGCTGTGGGGGCTCGAGCTGATCGAGCCGGCGATCGCCGACGCGATCTCGAACGCGCGGCTGAACGAGATCGACAACGCGCGGTTCTTCGCCGGCGACGTGCGGGTGGCGCTGAGAGAACTGGTGAAGGAAGCCGGCTCGCCCGACGTCGTCGTTGTCGATCCGCCGCGCGCCGGCCTGTCGACGAAGGTCGTCAGACGCACGATCGATGCCGCGCCAAAGCGGATCGTCTACGTCTCCTGCAACCCGACGACGCTCGCCCCCAACGCAGCGCAGCTCGTCGAAGCCGGCTACGTGCTGCGCAGAGTCACGCCCGTCGACATGTTCCCGCAGACCCCGCACATCGAGTGCGTGGCGCTGCTGGAGCGGGGCTGACGGCGGCGCTCGCGCGGTAGCGTCCGGCATGTGCCGGCCGCCCACATCCACGAGCTGACGATCGCGGACGAGCCGATGACGTGGGCGGCTCTCGGACTCGCGGTCGAGGGTGACGTGTGCCGCGTCGGGAGCGTGCCGATCCGCCTCGTCGGGCGTGACGCCGGTCGCGGCCTCGTCGGCTGGACGCTGACCGGCGTCACGAGCGAGCAGCTTGACGGCTTGCCGACGCGACGCGCCGACGAGGTCGCGAGCGCACAAGACGCCACCCGCCGGCCGCACCCCAACGGCGTCACCGCGCTCGACCACGTCGTCGCGATCGCGCCTGCGCTCGACCGCACCGTCGCGGCGTTGCAAGCCGTCGGCCTCGATCTGCGCCGCGTCCGTGACGAGCCGACGCCGGCGGGCGCGCCGCGGCAGGCGTTCTTCCGTCTCGGCGACGTGATCCTCGAGGTCGTGCAGGCGCCGGAGGAGGCGATCGAGCGCAGCGGCGGCCCGGACGGCCCCGCATTCTTTTGGGGCCTGGCCTTCAAGGTCGCCGACCTCGACGCGACCGTCGCCGCGATCGGCGCGGAGCGCTGCAGCGGCCCCCGCCCCGCCGTCCAGCCCGGCCGCCGCATCGCCACCCTCCGCCGCTCCGCAGGTATTGCGGTGCCGGTGGCGCTGATGACGGAGTGAGACCGGTTCTCAAGAGCACACCGTGAATGCGGTTGTCGCAAGTGAGTCTGCCGCCTATGCTCAGGCAGCGATTGCCAGTGCAGCGACTGTCATCAGTCTCTCCACGTAAGCGAACGGGCCGGGGGCGGTTACCCCCGGCCCGTTGCTTGTCCGCATCGACCCGGAGCCTGGCGTCGGTACGGATTCGCAAGGCGGTTCTGCTCAGCGCCACCTGTCGACAAGCCGGTCAATGACCAGCAGGGCGACAAGCAACGCCGTTGCCAGTGCAGTCTCCGCCATTCATCCCTCCCTTCGTTGCCGAACGGCGTCCGAAAGGACGCCGGGGCCGACAGGCCCCGACCAGTCCCGGCGTCCGGAGGAATCGGATGGCAGAAGCTGCTTCCGCCGTGCGATCACGACGTTACGAGCGCGATCGCGTTCTGTCGCCACCACATATCTGTGATCCGGTAAAGACTTTGCGCAACGAGTCTGGGACTGGCTCTTGCGAGGACCACACGACGGCTGTTGCTACACGACCGGAGGCTTCGTAGCCTCGTCTCGTCCCAGCTTGGCGGCATGGACCGAGGGCCTGTCGTCGATGCGGTCGAGCTGGACGGCCCCGGATCTGCGCTCCTGCCACCGCGGCGTGGCGGGAGCGCGATCTCCGGACGCGTGACACGGACCTGCGTGCTGCTTCGCGTGAAGCGCTACCTGCCGACAAGCCGGTCTATGACCAGCAAGGCGACGAGAAGCGCGATTGCCAATGCAACTTCCGACACCGCTACCTCGTTTCGGACGCACCGCACGTCGCGAGCCGAGCCGGTTGCTCCTCGTAGCTCGCGTGAGCGCGTCGAACCTAGAGTCGGTGTGCTGATGCAGGCCCAGGTTCCTGCTGTCTGGCGCTATATGAGTACCTGAGACGCCAATCTCCAGCGAACAGGTTGTGCAAAGGACTTCGAGGTCTATCGTGAGGCCATGACCCTCCGGATCTCTCCGCGTCTTCCGAGATCGCTTGAGGTAGACATCGAACGCCTCGCGCGGGAGGAAGGGGTTAGCGTGACTCAGTTCTTCGCTACGGCGGCCGCGGAACGAGCCGGCTACAAAAAAGGGAAGCATGCGGATGCGGCCGAGCTCGACAGGCTGAGCGGATGGGCCGACCAGGCCGAAAGACGCTTGACCAGAATCGAAGGGCGTGTATTCCGGCTGCGTCGCCGGTAGCCATATTGCACGCGGCGCCATTGTGCACGCTGCCTGCCAGAATCCGCCGCCATGGCAGCGGGATTGCAGGAGCGCGGCGCCGTCGTCGTCACCGGCGCGTCGAGCGGGATCGGGGAGGCGTGTGCGCGACGGCTCGCGGGGCTCGGCTTCCACGTCTTCGCGGGCGTGCGCAAGCTGGAGGACGAGGAGCGGCTCGAGCGCGAGATCCCCGGCGTGAGCCCCCTTGCGATCGACGTGACCGATGCGGACTCGATCGCGCGGGCGGCGCAGACGGTGCACGAGCAGACCGGCGGCCGCCTCGCCGGCCTCGTCAACAACGCCGGCGTCGCCGTCCCGGCGCCGATCGAGCATCAGCCGATCGACGACTTTCGTCGCCAGCTCGAGGTCAACCTGATCGGCCAGGTCGCCGTCACGCAGGCGTTCCTGCCGCAGCTGCGCGCCGCACGCGGGCGGATCGTGAACATGAGCTCGATCGGGGGCAAGGTCGCCGTCCCGCTGCTCGGCGCCTACGCCGCCTCGAAGTTCGGGATGGAGGGCTTCTCCGACTCGCTGCGGCGTGAGCTGAGACCGTGGGGGATCCGCGTCGCCGTGATCGAGCCCGGCACGATCGCCACGCCGATCTGGGACAAGGGCATCGCGTCCGGCGACGAGCTGGAAGCGAGCATGAGCGAGCAGGCCAAGCGCGACTACGGCCCGCTGATCGCTACCGTCCGCACCGCTTCCGAGCAGGGCGCGCGCACCGGCCTGCCAGCGGACGCCGTCGCCAAGGACGTCGTGCACGCCCTCACCGCGAGACGACCGAAGACCCGCTACCTCGTCGGCCGCGAGGCCAAGTCCCGCGCGCTGCTCGCGCGCATCGTCGGCGACCGCGCGATCGACGCGGGCGTTGCGCGCGTCATGAGATGGGGCTGATCTAGACTCCGCCGCCGATGCGCGCCGTCACGATCCGCGACGGGAAGATCCTGATCGAGGAGCACCCCGACCCGCAGCCCGGCAAGGACGAGGTGCTCGTGCGCGTGCGCGCTGCCGGCCTCAACGGCGCCGACATGATGCAGCGCAGAGGCCTCTACCCGGCCCCGCCCGGGTGGCCGCCCGACGTCCCGGGCTTGGAGATTGCCGGCGAGGTGCTCGAGAACGGGCCGGGCGCATCGCGCTTCGACCCCGGCGACCGTGTGATGGCGATCGTCGGCGGCGGCGGGCAGGCGGAGCTGTCGGTCGTTCACGAGCGGATGCTGATGCCCGTCCCGCAGCAGCTCGACTGGCCGCAGGCGGGCGGCTTCCCGGAGGTCTTCGCGACCGCGCACGACGCGCTCTTCACGCAGGCGGGCCTGCAGGCCGGCGAGCGGCTGCTCGTGCATGGCGGCGCCGGCGGCGTCGGCACCGCCGCGATCCAGCTCGGCGTGTGCACCGGCGCGCGCGTCACGGCGACCGTCCGCAACCCCGACAACCGCGACGACGTGTCAAAGCTCGGCGCCACTGTGATCGCTCCCGACGGCTTCGAGCAGCACGGTCCCTTCGATGTGATCCTGGAGCTGGTCGGAGCGCCGAACCTCGGCGCGAACGTCGATGCGCTCGCCACGACCGGCCGCATCGTCGTGATCGGGATCGGCGCCGGCGCGAAGGGCGAGCTGAACCTCGCGAAGCTGATGTACAAGCGCGGTCGCATCATGGCCTCCACCATGCGTGCCCGTCCGCTCGAGGAGAAGGCGCTGATGACGCGGGGCCTCGAGCGCAACGTGCTGCCGCTCGTCGAGCAGGGCGCGATCACCGTGCCCGTCGCCGAGACGTTCCCGCTCGACGACGCGCCCAGCGCCTACGAGCGCTTCGTCGCCGGCGGCAAGCTCGGCAAGCTCGTCCTGCTCCCGTAGAGCCGGCGGCCCTGTCGGCGCTCAGGCCAGCTCGTCGACGTCGTCGACGTCGAGCTCGTCGACCGCGAGCAGCTCGGCCGCGTGGATCGAGCAGAGCGCCGGCCCGCCCGACTCCAGCACCCGTTGCTGCTCCTGCTCGGTGAGCGGCGCGCCGCACTCCTCGCAGTGGTCTCCGACCTGCTCGATCGTGCGCTCCTCGAGATCCATGACCGCGAGCCTACCCGGCGCGCGTGGCGCCGGAACTCAGTATGGCGGCAGGCTCTCGTACCACTCGCCGAGCACGCGGAACGCCCGCCAGAAGGCGCGCTTGGCGCTCTCCTCGTCGAGCGACTCGTCGATGCTCGGCACGTACAGCGCCTCGATCGACGGAGTTAGCCGCTGCAGCGCGCCCGACTCGGCGACGAGCGTCCGCGCGAGCGGAATCTCCAGCTCGTTCACCACGTCCAAAGCGTCCTCGCCCATCACCACGACGAGCTTCGGCTGCACGATCGCGAGCTCCTCGATCAGCCGCTCAACGCACGCTGGGTCGGCCAGCGAGGGATCGGGCAGCGGGCACTTCACGCACAGCGTCCCGTAGACCGCGAGCGGATCGATCTGCAACCGCTTCAGCGACTTCATCAGCGCGCTGCCGGCACGCCCGTAGAAGGCGACGCCCTCCTCGATCTCCGAGGGGCGCGGGTGGTGCTTGATCAGCATGATGTCGGCCTGCGGGTGGCCGGACCCGAGCACCGGCATCAGGTTGCCGCGCGGGCAGTGTCTGCACTCCTGCAGCTCGTGCGTGAAGTGGTTCAGCTCGCGGATCGCCCGCTCGAGGTACTTCTCGCGGATCTCGTCGTCGGTGATGGGCATGCTGGGGGGAAGATTGGACGCGTCCCCCGCATGTCCCTGCTCATGCATCAGGACTTGCGTGCCGCCCGCCGGACCCGCCGCTCGCGCGAGGCGGCGCGCGCCGCTCTCGGCACCGCTCTCGTCTGCAGGAACTTCAACGCCTGGACGTACAGCAGCGACGCCGGCGTGCGCACGATGTCGGCCTCGCGCAGCGCCTCCAGGAACTCCTGCGGCCCGTCGAAGTCGGGCATGCGGATGCGCACGGACCCGAGCCCCTGCGCGACGTGCGCGTCCGAGCCGGCGCCCGCCGGAATCCGGTACTTGGCCGCGAAGCGTGCTGCCTCCGCGTTGAACTCGTGGATCGCCACGCGCGGGTTGAAGACCTCGATCGCGTCGACGTCGTCGAGCACTGTCATCAGGTGCTCGTAGTCCGGCACCGCGTGCATGCGGTCGAACGGGTGCGGGACGTAGACGATCCCGCCTTGGCGCTTGATCTCCGCGATCGTCTCCTGCAGCGTCATCCCCTTCGGGATCCGCTCGCTGAGGAACAGCCCGATCACCTCGCCCTGGTCGGCCGTCTTGACCTCCTCGCCGACGATCACCTTGATCCCGCTCGCCTTCGCCTGCGCCTCCAGCGCACCGGAGATCTCGTTGTGGTCGGTGACGGCGATCGCGCCCAGCCCGCGCGCCTTCGCGGTCGCCAGCAGCACCTCGACCGGCGTCGCGCAGTCGTACGAGTGGTCGGTGTGCATGTGCAGGTCGACGTCGATCCGCCGCCGCTTCGCGACCTTCGCGCGCAGCGCGCGGTCGCCGCGCCTGTCGTGGCGCTTGGCGACGAGCGCGGCGTAGACCTCCTCCAGCTCGTCGACCACGCGCGGCAACCGCAGCCGCTCTCGCAACGGATCGGCTGCGCCATGCAGCCGCGCACGCAGTGCCGGGTCCGCGACGAGCCGCGCGAGCTGAGCGGCGAGTGTGTCCGCGTCTCCCGGCTCGAACAGCAGGCCATGCTCGCCGTCGCCGACGAGCTCTTCGTAGACCGGGACGCGCGCCACGACCGGCACGCAGCCGGCGGCGAGCGCGCGCACGAGCCCGCCCGGCGCGGGAGCGACGCCGCCCGAGGCGCGCACGACCACGTCGGCGCGTGCGAGCAGCGTGTCCTCGTCGCACTCGTCGGGGCCGACGAACTCGATCCGCTCGCGCAGCTCGGCGCGCAGCGGCCCCGCGCCCTGCGTCGCGCGGCGCGACCACACCGTCGCGTGCCAGTCGCTCCCCGTCGGCATGCGCCGCAGCGCGCGCACGAGCGTGCGGACCGCGGCGCGGTCCTCGTCGGCGACGAGCGCGATCTCCACGGGGCGCTCCTCGCCGGCCGTTGTCGCCGCGGGCACGGCCGGCGCGTCGGCGCCCGGCAGGATCACGCGGCAGTCGCCGGGGAACCAGCGCTGCAGCAGGTCGCGCGTCGCGGCGTAGCTGGCGATGCGCACGTCGAGGCGGCTGAGGAACAGCTCCACGACGCGCCGCGCCACCTGCGTCGAGAGGATTCGCTCGGTCGGCGCGTGGAACGTGCCGACGTTCAGCGCGCGCGAATGGCGCAGCGCGGCGCTGGCGGCGCTCGGCGCGAACGGCTCGTGCAGGTGCACGAGGTCCAACGGGACGATCGCGAGCGCCTGCTCGATCGTGCGCGCGACGTCGATCGGCACTGAGTTGACGCGTCGGCGCGCGGGCGCGAAGGGCAGCACCTCGCCGACGCCGAGAACGCGGTACGGAGCGTCGCCGGCCGGCTCGAGCAGCGCCTCGGGACGCTCTCTCGCGGCGTGGATCGCCCGGCGCGACTCGCGCACGAGCGCGCTCGACGTCGACGGTGCGATCACGACGACGCGGTGACCGCGGCGCGCCAGCTCCTCCGCGCAGTGCGCGACCGCACGGTTGACCTCGTGCGGCGCCTCCCAGGCGAACGGGGTGACCTGGGCGATCGCGAGGCGCTCGGGCACGCTCTGGAGGATAGACCTGGGCCAAGGAGCCTGTTTCGCAGAGCTCGCCGGCCGTCTGGCACCGTCTCGCGGCGCCGGTTCGCCACCCGCGATGCTCGCCGATGCTTCCAGCATCGACTGCGCTCGCGTGCGGCGCCCGGCATCCACGATCCGGCGCCATCCGTCTCGGCGCCATCTGCGAAACCGACTCTATGCCTTCGCCGCGAGACGGCGCTGCAGGCTCGCGCGCACGCCTGGCCACTCGCTGTCGATCACGCTGTACCACGCCGAGTCGCGGCAGCTGCCGTCGAGCAGCACGCGGTGCTGGCGGTGGATGCCCTCGAACTGTGCGGGCAGCGCCGCCATCGCCGCGCGCGAGCGCTCGTTGCGCGCGTCGGTCTTCAGCTCGACGCGGATGCAGTCGGCTTCCTCGAACGCGCGCGCGAGCATCAGCAGCTTCGCCTCGACGTTGACGCCCGTGCCCCACGCCGCGGGCGCGAGCCAGGTCCAGCCGATCTCGACCGAGCGGTCGCGCTCGCGCAGCTCGAGGAAGCGCGTCGCGCCGATCGCGACTCCGTCGGCGCGGCGCACCGTCGCGAACGCCACCTCGCGCCGCTCGGCGAGCGCCGCGAGCCCGTCGCCCAACCACCAGTCGAACCAGCTCGGCTCATGCAGCGGGACCGGCAGCCAGCGCGAGACGCGCGGGTCGGACGCCGCCGTCCGCAGGTCATCCGCATGCCGCTCGTCGAGCAGCTCCAGCGAAACGAGGGAGCCCGTGAGCGAGGCTGCAAGCGTGTCGAACACGGCAGCATCCTCGCCGATCGAGCGGGTGGCGCGGGTGAGGACGATTCCGCGAGCTCGCTCGCGGAACGCCTCACCCGGCGACAGGACCCGCTCGCAGCAGCGTCAGGACTCGGCCGGAGCGGGTGCCGCGGCGCCCAGAGCCTGCGTGCCGGGCAGACCGGCGTGCTGCGCGATGAACTCCTCCGTCGCCAGTCGCGCCTCGTCGTCCGGGCGCTGGTTGTGCGGCGACTTCATCAGGTAGGAGCTGGGCCCGTCGAGCTGGCCGCCGACGCCGCGGTTGAGCGCCAGCTTGCAGCAGCGCACCGCGTCGATCACGATGCCGGCCGAGTTCGGCGAGTCCCACACCTCGAGCTTCATCTCGCACGTCAGCGGCACGTCGCCGAAGGCTCTGCCCTCGAGGCGGATGTGCGCCCACTTGCGGTCGGTCAGCCACGGCACGTAGTCCGAGGGACCGACGTGGACGTCGCGCTCCGGCAGGTCGACGCCCGCCACCGACGTCACGGCGTTGGTCTTGGAGATCTTCTTCGACTCCAGCCGCTCGCGCTCGAGCATGTTGAAGAAGTCCATGTTGCCGCCGACGTTGAGCTGCGAGGTGTGCTCGAGCTTCACGCCGCGCTCGTAGAAGAGGCGCGCGAGCGCACGGTGCGTGATCGTCGCGCCGACCTGCGACTTGATGTCGTCGCCGACGATCGGCAGGCCCGCTCTCCTGAAGCGCTCGTCCCAGTAGTCCTCGCGCGCGATGAAGACCGGGATGCAGTTGACGAAGCCGCAGCCGGCCTCGAGCACCTGCTCGACGTACCACTTCGTCGCCTGCTCGGAGCCGACCGGCAGGTACGAGACGACGACGTCGGTTCTCGTGTCCTTGAGGATCTGGACGATGTCGGCCGTCTGGCCCGGCGCCTTCTCGATCTTCTGCGAGAGGTACTTGCCAAGGCCGTCGTGCGTCATGCCGCGGTAGACCGGGACGTCGAGGTGCGGCACGTCAGCGAACTTGATCGTGTCGTTCTGGCCGGACCAGATCGCCTCGGAGAGGTCCTTGCCGACCTTCTCCTTATCGACGTCGAACGCGGCGGTGAACTCCACGTCGCGGATGTGGTAGCCGCCGAGGTCGACGTGCATGAGGCCCGGCACTCTGCCGTTCGGGTCGGCGTCCTTGTAGTACTGGATGCCCTGCACGAACGAGTTGGCGCAGTTGCCGACGCCGATGATCGCAACGCGCACCTTCTCGTGCTGGTAGCGCCCGGTGCCGTTGCTCGAAGTATTTGTCACGGGGAAGGTTCCTCCTGGGGAAGTCTGGGGGATAGACCCCGCCGGGGTCCCTCGGTTACAGCTCCGGGACGCGGGACAGCTCGCGCCGGACGTGGAAGATGCGCTGCAGCATCGTAATGAGCGAAAGCGCGGCGAGCACGTACACGGCCGGCGCCAGCAGCTCGAAGTCGCCGATTCCGGCGCCCTTGGCGAAGACGAGCCCGGCCGACAGGATCACGACGCGCACCGCGCGGCTCGCGATCCCGACCTTGCACTCGACGCCGAGCGCCTCGGCTCGCGCCCGCGTATAGGAGACCATCAGCGAGCCGAGCACCGCCAGCACGACGGCGGCGACCGCGAGATCGTCCCCTTGCGTGGCGAAGTACGCGGCGACGGCAGTCAGCACGATCCCCTCCTCGACGCGGTCGAGCGTCGAGTCGAGGAACGCGCCGAACGGCGTGCCCTTGCCCGACATGCGCGAGTAGCGCCCGTCGAGCGTGTCCATCACCGACCCGAGGATGAACGCGATCCCACCGAGAAAGAAGTACTCCTGCCACACGAGCACAGCGGCCACGGCGTTGCCGACGAGGCCCGTGAGCGAGATCGCGTTCGGCGTCAGGCGCGACTCGATCAGGCGGTTGCGCACCGCCGCCGAGAGCTCGTCGACGGCGCTCACGCCGCCGCCTCGGCCTTTGTGCGCGAGAACGACCATGCCTCCGGGCGCCAGCGGGCCAGCAGCTGCTTGGACAACAGCGCGGACGTCCCCGCCGTCAGCGCGCCCAGGAAGGCGTCGAAGAAGTAGTGGTTGCCCGTCGCCACGACGACGAAGGTGACGAGGAACGGATAGAGGAACCACACGACCTTCAGCGGCCGCGGCTTGACGAGCCGCGCGAGCGGCCAGCCGACCATCAGCGCGAAGCAGACGTGCATCGACGGGACGGCGGCGTACAGGTTCAGCAGCGCGCTGACGGGTTCGTTCTCGACGCGCATGCCGGTGAACGCGGCGACCGAGTCGGTGAAGCCCCACTCGGGCATCAGCCGCGGGGGCGCCGTCGGATAGGCGGCGTAGCCGACGAGCGCGATTCCCATGGCGATGAGGAACATGTTGCGCACGAAGTAGAAGGCGTCGTTGCGGCGCAGGTAGATGAAGACGAGCGCGCCGAACGTCACGACGAAGTGCGAGTTGAGATACATCCAGTCGGCCGCGTGGATGATCCACGTGCGGCTCGAGGCCCATGCCTGCACGCTCGGCTCCGCGAACACGTTCAGGCTGTGCTCGAGGTTGATGATCTTGGTCGCGTTCCAGGCTGCCGTCGCGACCTTGCCGTCGACCGCGCCGCGGACGAGCTGGTAGGCGTAGTAGGCGGCGGCGAACAGCAGCAGCTGACGCGCCAGGTCCGCCCACCCGCGCGGCAGCACGCGCCGCTCGATGTTGCGAAGGCCGCGAACCATGGGGAAGCACCTGATCCTATCGGTGTTACCCGTTGTTCACGACGGTGCGGTCGCCGCAACGTGCGGCCTGCGAGGCGATCCGGAGGGGCGAGAAGTCCATCGTGAGGTGCACGGTGCCCGCCTTGCGCACCCGCAATCTCGTCCAGTCGCCGTCGGGGGCGACGCAGGCGTCGCCGCGCGCGACGTTCCAGTAGGGCGACCAGCGGATGCGCAGGCGCTGCTGGCCGATCCGCGGCACCGCGAGCGTGAGCGACTCGGTGCCGGCTTCGAGGATCCGCGCGGGCGGCTCGGTCAGCGGCGCGGCGCGCGCGACCTCGTACAGGCGCCAGCTGTTGCTGCGCCACACCTCGCGCAGGTATGGGAGACCGCGCGCGATCAGCGCCGCCTCGTCCTCGGCGGAGTAGTCGAGTGCCACGTCGGGGACGGCGACCCAGCGCACCGCCATGCGGTCGAGCCAGGCGCGGTAGCGGGCGGCGTCGAGCGGCCCGTCCGCGTAGAAGAGCGGGTTGACCTTGCGGTCGAGCTGGCGCTCCCAGCCGCGCGCGAGCGGGATCGCCGGAGCGACGTGCCGCGCCTCCCAGTGGACCTTCGTGAACGGGATCTCCAGTCGGCCGGTCGCGTGGTCGGCGCCGCCGGTCGCGCCGCGTCGCTCCAGCTCGGCCAGCAGCGGCGCGTAATAGCCGGCCTCGACGCTCGGGTCGCCCTCGGCGGTCGTCACGTCGAGGATCGCCGGCCCGAGCTGCCACCACAGCAGGAACGGGGCGATGCACGCGAGCACGAGCCGGCGGCGCGGCCACAGCACGAGCGCGGCGAGCGGTCCGGCACACAGCGCGCCGAGCCGCACGACGTTGCCGCCGACGGGCGTGTCGACCGCGAACAGCACGATCGCGAGCAGCGCGTACAGCGCCACGCCGATTCGCAGCACGCGCTCCTCGCGCGGGAGCAGCGCCAGCGCGAAGACGGCCAGCGCGACCACCGGCCAGAAGGCTGACGAGACGAACGGCTCGGTGCCGCCCTCGGGGAACGCGAGCGCGAGCGCGGCCACCGGCGCGAGCGCTGCGACCGCCACACCGAGCCCGACCAAGCGACGCGCGCCGAGCCACGCCGCAGCGCCCGCCAACGCCAGAAACAGCGCCGCAACGGGGCTCGCCAGCGCGGTCACGAACGCCAGCGCGACGGCCAGCGCGGCCGATCGGGCGGGTGGCGCGGGTGAGACGATTTCCGCGGCCCTGCCCGCGGAATCGTCTTCACCGGCGACAGGACCCGCCCGCCGACCACGCACGAGCACAAGCACGCACCCCAGCGCGAACACGAGCCCGAGCAGGAACGTGATCCGCCCGCTGAACAGGGCAGACACCGCCCCGAGCGCGAACCAGCTCGCCCCAAACCAGGCATCAGCGCCGTGGCGGTCGAAGGCGATCCGCTCGAACAGCCACGTCGCCGCCGCGACCGCGAGCGC
Organism: uncultured Actinomycetes bacterium; assembly: GCA_963770165.1. Classification (GTDB taxonomy): domain Bacteria; phylum Actinomycetota; class Thermoleophilia; order Solirubrobacterales; family Solirubrobacteraceae; genus Conexibacter. Next base: position 38,848 of record CAVYOK010000001.1, on the reverse strand, counting down.
ACCCAGCAGCCGCGGTCCGAGCCAGCCGGCGAGCGGCGGGAACAGGACGCTGTAGCCCGGCAGGTGGTGGCCGCCATACCACCGCGCGTCCCAGATCGTGTAGCCGGCGTGGTCGAACAGCCACGCGCGGTACTCCGCCGCCGCCAGGTCGAGGCTCGCGGGCTGCCAGATCAGATAGGCCGCCGCCAGCGCCGTCGCCACCGCGGTCGGCACGACGCGATGCGCAACCGGTGCGGAGCGTCGGCGGTCCATGCGGGCGCGGAGGCTACTAGCGCCATCCGTCCAGCTTCAGCGGCCGTCCCCGCTCTAGCGAGTTCCGCACGTGTCGAAGGCGTTAGGGCCGCCGCGAATTTTGCGCAGGGGTACTCGATTGCATCAGCACATTTCCGTCCTCAGCGAGCTCACATGACTCGCGTCAGCGTCGTTCCCGTTCGTCGCCGGCACGGTGTCCTGGCGACCATCGTCCTCGCGCTGATGCTGTCGGCGATCTGGCACACGCAGCCGGCGCTCGCAAGACCGGCGCAGACGGGTGATCTCGTGTATCCGCACGCCCTCGTCGTCGACCCGCTGACGGGCAAGACGTACATCGGCAGCTCCGGTGGCGTCGACTGCCGCGTCTACGCGATCGGTCCCCTCGGAGTCACGCGACACGTGGCGGGGACCGGCAACTGCACGGCCTCCGGGGACGGAGGCCACGCGCGCGCGGCGGGCATCGAGCCCACGTACGACCTCGCCGTCGACGCCTCGTACGTCTATCTCGGCTCGCACAGCTCCGTGCGTCGGGTGCAGCGAACGAACGGCACGATCTCGACGTTCATCGGCGACCCAAGCTTGAACTGCCTGCCGTTCAGCTACAGAGGGCCGATCGCGAGAGTCGGAGCGACGGCGAGCCAGGTAGGCGTCGCGATTGGCGACCTCGTGCGCGACCCGACGACGGGGCATCTCTTCATCGTCGACGGCTGCCAGAAGGCGGTCTTCGAGATCGACGACGCGACGGGCACGATCCTCGCGAAGCACTTCGGCATCGGCACGTCGTACTGGGTCACGGGCAACGCGTTGGCGGTCGATCCCGCCGGCAGCATCTACTTCACGAACGACCCCTACGGCTGCACGGTCTACAAGATCACCGGCGCCGGCAGAGCCAGCCTTTACGCGGGCGACGGGAGCTGTGGCTACAGCGGCTCGGGCGGACCTGCCACGAGCGCCGGGATCGGCTTCGTGCAGGACATGGTCTTCGACTCGGCCGGGAACCTGTACATCACCGGCTACGTCTCCGGCGCGGGAGTGACGGAGCGCGTGATGAAGGTCGACACCGGCGGCACCCTGACGACGGTGCTCGGCAGCTCTCCGAGAAGCGGCTACGACCCCGGCATCAGCGCCGGCAACGTCAACATGGGAGACGCCAGCTCGCTGGCGATCGATATCGACGACAACCTCTACGTCGGGAGCTTCGACGAGAAGCTCGTCGGGGCGATCGAGGCGCCGGTCTCCTCGGCGAGTCGCTGGGCGGTTCTCATGAAGGGTCGCCTGCGCGTGATGGAGATCGAGCGCAACGGCGGCAAGAACCCGGCCGTCAACAACTGCGACCAGGTGTGCGTCAGAGATCCAGTCAGCACCGCGACCGGCGAGTACTGGGAGCAGACGAGCGACCTCGCGATCCCCGGCCGCGGTCCCGCGATCGACTTCGTGCGCAGCTACGGCACGTCGAACGCGGGCGTCGACGGCTCACTCGGCTACGGGTGGCGTCATCCGTACGCGATGCAGCTGGTCGAGGAGAGCGACGGCAGCGTGACGATCCGCCAGGAGAACGGCTCGGAGATCTGGTTCAACCCGGACGGCTCCGGGGGATTCGACGCTGCCGCGGGCCAGTTCGCCGCGCTCACGCACAACAGAGACGGGACCTACACGCTCGTGCGCCGCCAGCGCGAGACGTTCCAGTTCGCCTCTGACGGCAGACTCACGGCGCTCGAGGATCTCAACGGCTACGCGACGACGCTCGGCTACGACGGCAGCGGCGGCTGGAGACGATCACCGATGAGGCCGGCCGCACGGTCACGCTCACGTATGACGGCTCCGACCGCGTCGTCGGCCTCGAGGACGTCGCCGGGCGGAGAGTCGCCTACGACTATGACGTCGCCGGCGACCTCGTGTCCGTCACTGACGTCCGCGGCGAGACGTGGACGTACACCTACAGCGACCACCTGCTGCTGACGCGGACCGACCCAAACGGTCACCTCGAGGCCGAGAACGCATACGACGCCGACGGCCGCGTGACGACGCAGGAGGACGGCGAGGCGGGTGTCACGAGATTCGCCTACGACCTCGGCGTGACGACGATGACGAGTCCTGAGGGACGCGTGACGGAGTACTTCTACACCGGCGGACAGCTGGTCAAGAAGGTCGAGGGAGCCGGCACGAGAGCGGCCGCGACCTGGAGCTACGAGTACGACCCGATCACGCGTGGCGTGACGAAGACGATCGATCCGCGCGGGAACGAGTGGGAGGCGACCTACAACAGCGCGGGCCTGCAGGACTGGACCAGCACGCCGCTCGGCGACACGACGGAGACCACCTACGACTCCCAAGGCAACCGGCTCACGTTCCGCGACCCGATGTACGTCACGACGGAGTGGACGTACGACACCGGCGGGAACCTGCTCACGAGAAGCGTTGACGTCGACGCGCAGACGCTGGAGTGGAGATACGCGTACACAGACGGGTCCCACCCCGGCGACCTCACGCAGGCGACCGATCCGCTCGGCGAGTCGACCGACTACGACTACGACAGATACGGCAACCGGATCTCCGTCACCGATCCGACCGGCGCGCAGGCGACGTCGACGTACGACGTGCTCGGGCGCGTGGAGACGAGCGTGAGCCCGCGCGGCAACGAGTCCGGCGCCGACCCGGCCGACTACACGACCTCGTACGCATACGACGCGGCCGGCAACCTGCTCTCACAGAGAGATCCGCTCGGCGACGAGCAGAGATGGACCTACGACAGAGCCGGCAACCAGGCGACCGCTATCGACGAGGCGGGCAAGCAGACCAGATTCACCTACGACGACGCCGACCGGCTCGTCACGACGACGCGCCCGGACACGACCACCCTGCTCAAGGCGTACGACGCCGACGGCCTGCTGACGAGCACGACGGACGGCGCAGGCAAGAGAACGACGTACACCCACGACGCGCTCGGCCGCGTCGAGACGGTCACCGATCCGAACAGACGCACGACCACCAGCGGCTACGACCTCGCGGGCAACGTCACGACTGTCCTCGACGCCGCCGGCGAGACGACGACGAACACGTACGACGACGCCAATCGTCTCGTCGAAGTCGCCTACTCCGACGGCTCGACGCCCGGCGTGACGTTCGACTACGACGCGGCCAACCGGCGCACGAGCATCACCGACGCGACCGGGACGACGAGCTTCACGTACGACGAGCTCGGGCGTCTGACCCAGCATGAGGACGGGGCGTCGAGACCGATCGGGTACGGCTACGACGAGGGCAGCCGGCTCACGACGCTCACGTACGTGAACGGCAGAGCCGTCACGCGCGGCTACGACGACGCCGGCCGCCTGACGAGCGTCAGAGACTGGCTCGGCAACACCACCGCGTTCGACTACGACCGCGACGGCCATCTGACGAGAACGACGTTCCCGAGCGGGACCGGGATGGAGGACGTGCGCAGATACGACGACGCCGGCCAGCTCACCGACGTCACGATGAAGCAGGGCGGCGCGACGCAGGCGAGCATCGCGTACGACCACGACTCGCGCGGCCTGATCTCCCAGGCGGTGCAGAGCGGCCTTCCGAGCACTGCGAGACGCGACTACACGTACACCGACCTCGCCGAGCTCGCCTCCGAGAACAGCGACGCCTACGTGCACGACGCGGCCGGCAATCTGACGACGCTCGCCGGTGCGACGCCGCTCTCCTACGACGACGCGGGCCAGCTGCTCAGAGGGCCCGTGCCGCCGGGCTCCGCCAGAACGGACGCGGAGTTCACGTACGACCAGCGCGGCTCCCGCACCGAGGCGAGACCGGTCGGCGGTACGGCGACCACTTACGCGTACGACCAGGAGGAGCGGCTCACGTCGTTTACGCCCGCAGGCGGTGCGACGACGACGTACGAGTACGACGGCGGAGGGCTGCGCGTCGCGAAGACGACGAGAGCCACGACGACCAGCTTCACGTGGGATCGCGGCGGCTCACTCCCGTTGCTGCTGAGCGATGGCGACAACAGCTACATCTACGGGGCGAGCGGTCCGATCGCGCACGTCACGAGCGGGGGCGCGGTCCGCTACTACCACCAGGACGCGCTCGGCTCGACGCGCGTGCTGAGCGATGACAGAGGCGCCACCGTCGGCGCGTTCAGCTACGCCCCGTACGGACTCCTCGCGGCCAGCTCCGGCACCGAGACGACGCGGCTCGGCTTCGCCGGGGAGTACACGGACGCCGAGTCAGGCCTGCAGTACCTGCGCGCCCGCTACTACGACCCCGCGACCGGCCAGTTCCTCACGCGCGACCCGCTGGTCGACGCGACCGGCCAGCCGTACGCCTACGCCGACGGCGACCCGATCGACAACGTCGATCCGACGGGGCTCATCACCTGGGATCAGGTCGGGACGCGGTTCGTCGGCGCCGTCGATCGCATGACCTTCGGCACCACCGGAAAGATCCGCGACCGGTTCGGACTGAACGGCGGACTCGACAAGTGCTCGTTCGACTATCGGGCGGCGGGTGACGTCATGGACCTCGCGATGCTCGCGGCGCCGGTCTACGAGATCAAGCTGTTCCAGGCCGGAGGCAAGGCGCTCACCTGGACGTGGAAGGTCCGTTCCCGTCTGGGCCGCGACGGCGGGGTCTCGAAGGTGGGGGTCGAGCGGCTGGGCGACGATGCCATCTCGAAGGTTCACCGCGTCACGGTCGGTGGCCGGCCCGTCCATCAGCACCAGACGCACATCGGCAAGTACGACGGTGAGCGCCGGTTCCCGGACGAGTGGGTTCAATATCCCGATATCCCATGACGGAGCTCGATGCCTTCCACAAGACCGTGCGCGACGTCGCGCGCGAGGTGCTGATCGATCGACAGTCGGCGCTGAACGATCGCGGGCTCCGTTCGAGAGTGGAGCTTCGCCGCCAGTTCTCGGACGAGCGCGAGAGCTCGGAGCTCTGCATCGAGTTCTGGCGGGAGAACGCGCTGGTCGATCTCTTCGAGGATTTCGTCGTGCGTGACGGCTGTCCCGTCGCCACCTCGGACGAGCTCAGGCGATGGCTCGAGGAGAACGTCGATGCCGTTCTTCGAGAGCAGGACGGCGCCTGAGCCGGTGCCTCAGCGCGCGGTCGCGAAGTCGACCGTGTAGATCGCGGAGCGTTCCCCGCCGATCCAGCCGGTCGTGCGACCGATCCCGACGCGGCGGAAGCTCGCGCCGAGCAAGACCGGGCGGTGCGTCGACGAGCCGAGCCAGGCGCTCACGAGCCACGCCGCCTCACCGCGCGGGTCGCGGGGCGCCAGCCAGCCGAGCACCTCGCCGATGCTGCGCGCACGCCGCGAGGCGGCGGCGACGCGGCCGGTCCATTGGCCGTGGGCGACATACCCGCTCGCGGCCATCGTGCGCGAGTAAGCGCGGGCCCCGCCGTCCATGCGCGTGTCCGAGCGCAAGGCCGGCAGGCCGTATTGCGCGCGCGCATTGTTGAGCTCGCGCAGCAGCGCGCGCGCGAAGGGGTTCGCTCTGCTCGTCGCCGCCTCGGCGGAAACGGCCGTCGGCAGCAGGGCGATCAGCGCGCACCCCAGCGCGATCAGCGGCCGTTCAGCTCTCTTCCAGGAAGGTCGCAATGCGGTCGATCAGATCGGGGCGGTCGAGCCAGGGCCAGTGCCCCGCGTCCTCGACGAGCACGAGCTCACCCATCGGCAGCTCCGCGGCGTACTGCTCCCCGAAGCGCGATGAGATGAACGGATCGCGCGCGCCGCAAACTATCAGTGCGGGCATGGTCAAAGATGAGAGTCCTCTCCCCGAGGCTGCCAGCAGCTCCTCCGGCGCGCTGCGGTAGAGGCGCAGGATCGCCCGCTGCGTGCCCTGATCGAAGTGGCGCAGCGCCGCCGCGACGAACCCGTCAGGAACGCGTCTGTTTGCGAACGCCGGTCCCAGCGCGCGCGCCATCGTCGGCCGCAGCGTCAGCCCCATGACCAGCTCGCCGACGAAGCGCGTCCGCCACAGCCGGGCGACGCGGTGCCAGCGGTAGCCGGGCAGCAGCGGGACGGCGTTCACGACCACGAGCCGCTCGATGCGCTGCGGGTGGCGCTGCGCGAACGCGAGCGCCGCTGAGCCCCAATCATGCACGACCAGTCGGATGCGATCGACGCGCACGACTTCGTCGAGAAAGCGCTCGACGAAGCGCGCGATCCCCTCGAGCGAGTAGTCGTTCTGCCCGCCCTTGCCGGAGCGCCCGAAGCCGAGCAGGTCGGGCGCGAGACCGCCGGTGCGCGCGAGGAACGGCAACCAGTCGTCGCTGCTCGTCGGGACGCCGTGGACGTAGAGGACCGGCGCGCGATCTGCGGCGGAATCGGATCCCGCCCACCCGGCTGAGCGCCAGAAGACCGGCTGGCCGTCCAGCTCCGCGGTGTGCTCGGCGACGTCCATGCGGGCGGCACACTAACGTCCGGCCCCGTGTCGCCCGGCCCCACGATCCCCCCGGCCGAGTGGCGGCGCCCCACGCGGCGCCGCGTGAGCGCGATCCGCGACCGCCTGCGCGACGTCTACGGCGTCCCGATCATGGCGCCGCACGAGCAGCCGCTCGACGAGCTGATCCTGACCGTCCTCTCGCAGTCGACGAACGACCGCAACCGCGACGTCGCCTACGAGCGGCTACGCGAGCGCTTCCCGTCGTGGGAGGCGGTCCTGAACGCTCCCGTCGAAGAGGTCGAGGAGGCGATCCGCCCGGGTGGGATCTCGAAGGTCAAGAGCGAGCGGATCCAGGCGATCCTGCGTGCGATCGACGCGGACGAGCGCAACCGCTCCGCGCCGAACGCGCCGATGGACCTCGCGTGGCTGCGCGACGTTCCCGTGCCCGAAGGCCAGGCCTACCTGATCTCCCTGCCCGGCGTCGGCCGCAAGACGGCCGCGTGCGTGCTGCTGTTCGCGTATGGCCTGCACGACGTGCCGGTCGACACGCACGTCTCGCGCGTCGGCATGCGGCTGCGCCTGCTGCGTCCCGGCGCGCCGTTCGAGGAGCTGCACGACGAGATGCTCGCGATCACCGCGCCCGGCGAGGAGCTCGAGCTGCACGTGAACCTGCTGCGCCACGGCCGCCGCACGTGCCACGCCCGCAGACCGGATTGCCCAAATTGCGTCCTGCGGCGCACGTGTCCCAGCCGGCGTGTGTAGGAATCGCGCAAGATCTACTACACTCACGCTTAGATTTTTCCCCTCTGACACCACGCAGCATCGAAGGAGACCACGCCCATGGGCAAGACGATCGGCATCGACCTTGGCACCACCAACAGCTGCATGGCCGTCCTGGAGGGCGGCGAGCCCACGGTGATCGAGAACGCCGAGGGCGGTCGCACGACGCCGTCGGTGGTCGCGTTCACCCAGGGCGGAGAGCGGCTCGTCGGCACCGTCGCCAAGCGGCAGGCCGTCACGAACCCCACGAACACCGTCTTCTCGATCAAGCGCTTCATGGGCCGCAAGGAGGCCGAGGTCCATGAGGAGGAGGCGATCGTTCCGTACAAGGTCGTCGCCGGCCCCGGCGGCGACGCGCGCGTCGAGGCGGGCGGCAAGCAGTACAGCCCGCCCGAGATCAGCGCGATGATCCTCGCGAAGCTGAAGGCGGACGCCGAGGCGTATCTCGGCGAGACGGTGGACAGCGCCGTCATCACCGTCCCCGCGTACTTCAACGACGACCAGCGCCAGGCGACGAAGGACGCCGGCAAGGTCGCGGGGCTCGACGTCAAGCGCATCATCAACGAGCCGACCGCTGCCTCGCTCGCGTACGGGCTCGACAAGGAGGCCGACCAGACGATCCTCGTCTTCGACCTCGGCGGCGGCACGTTCGACGTGTCCGTACTGGAGATCGGCGACGGCGTCTTCGAGGTCAAGGCGACCGCCGGCGACAACCACCTCGGCGGCGACAACTTCGACAAGGCGATCGTCGACTGGCTCGTCGCCGAGTTCAAGAAGGACCAGGGGATCGATCTGGCTGCCGACGCGATGGCGCTCCAGCGCCTCTACGAGGCGGCCGAGAAGGCGAAGATCGAGCTCTCCACCACGCAGGAGACGCAGATCAACCTGCCGTTCATCACGGCCGACCAGTCGGGCCCGAAGCATCTCGACACCCGTCTCAGCCGGGCGAAGCTCAACGAGCTGACGAGCGACCTGATCGAGCGCACCGTCGCGCCGGTCCGTCAGGCGCTTGACGACGCGAAGGACAAGGGCGCGGCCGCGATCGACCACGTCGTGATGGTCGGCGGCATGACGCGCATGCCGGCCGTGCAGGAGAAGGTCAAGGAGCTCACCGGCAAGGACCCGCACCGCGGCGTGAATCCCGATGAGGTCGTTGCTGTCGGCGCTGCCATTCAGGCCGGCGTCCTCGCCGGAGACGTCAAGGACGTCCTCCTGCTGGACGTCACTCCTCTCACCCTCGGCATCGAGACCAAGGGGGGAGTGATGACGAAGCTGATCGAGCGCAACACGACGATCCCGACGCGCAAGGGCGAGGTCTTCTCGACGGCAGACGACAACCAGCCGTCCGTCGAGATCCACGTGCTGCAGGGCGAGCGCGAGATGGCGCAGTACAACAAGTCGCTCGGCAAGTTCCAGCTGACCGGCATCCCGCCGGCGCCGCGCGGCATCCCGCAGATCGAGGTCGCGTTCGACATCGACGCGAACGGGATCCTGTCCGTGTCCGCGAGAGACCTCGGCACCGGCAAGGAGCAGAAGATCGAGATCAAGGCCGGCTCCGGCCTGTCCGAGGACGAGATCAGACAGATGGTCGGCGACGCCGAGACGCACGCCGAGGAGGACCGCAAGGCGCGTGAGCTGGCCGAGGCCCGCAACAACGCCGAGAATGCCGCCTACCAGGCCGAGCGCCAGCTGAGAGAGCTCGGCGACGGCGTCGACGAGGCGTCCAGAGGCGAGATCGAGGCCGCGATCAGAGCTGCGCGCGAGTCGCTGACGTCCGAGGACCCGAACGAGATCAACGCGAAGGCCGAGGCGCTGCAGGCGTCCTTCCACAAGGTCTCCGAGGCGATGTACGAGAAGGCCCAGCAGCAGGCCGCCGCGAGCGCCGCGGACGGGGCCGGCGGGAACGGGGCCGGGGGCGACGCGTCCGACGAGGAGGACGTCGTCGACGCCGAGGTCGTGGACGAGGGCAAGTGACGATGAGCCCCGAGGAGCAGCAGGTCCAAGCCGAGGAGGAACAGCCGCTCGACGGCGTGCACGAGACGCTGGAGCCCGCGGAGCCGGATCCCGCGGGCGAGGTCGAGCACGACCTCGACGAGCTGCTCGCGCGCGCCGGCAAGGCCGACGAGTACCTCGCGCTCGCGCAACGCACGCAGGCCGACTTCGAGAACTTCCGCAAGCGGATGACGCGCGACGTCGCCGCGGCGGAGGCGCGCGGAGTCGGCCGGCTGGCGAAGGAGCTGCTGCCGGCGCTCGACAACCTCGGACGCGCGCTCGCCGCCGCCGAGGCCGAGGGCGAGGCGGACGGACATCTCGGCGCCGGCGTGAAGCTCGTCCACGACGAGCTGCTCGCCGTGCTCAAGCGCGTCGGGATCGAGCCGTTCTCACCGAGAGGCGAGCGCTTCGACCCGAACGAGCACGAGGCGATGGCGCAGCACCCGGTCGACGGGGCAGAGACCGGGACGGTCGTCGAGGTCTACCAGCAGGGCTTCCGCCAAGGCGAGAGCGTCCTGCGTCCTGCCCGAGTGGTCGTAGCCGCATAGGAGGCCTGCGCCATGGCCGCCACGAAGCCCGACCTCTACAAGGTTCTCGGCGTCGGCAGAAATGCCTCCGACGCCGAGATCAAGAAGGCGTACCGGAGACTCGCGCGCAGATACCACCCGGACACGAACGCGGGGGACGCGAGCGCCGAGGAGCGCTTCAAGGAGATCTCCGCGGCCTATGACGTGCTGTCCGACCCGGACAAGCGCAAGGCGTACGACCACGGCACCGGCCCGTTCGCGGCGGGCGGCGGCGCGGGCTTCGACCCGAACGCGTTCGGGTCGTTCAGCGACATCCTCTCGAACCTGTTCGGGCGCGGTGGAGAGGGACCCGCCCGCCCGGGTGGGCGCGCGGGCGGCGGACCAGCGGGCGGTCGAGCACGTCCCCAGCGCGGCCGCGACCTCGAGACGGAGGTCTCGCTGAGCTTCCAGCAGGCGGTCGACGGCGCGCAGGCGGCGCTTGCGATCCCGACCTCGATGCCGTGCGAGACGTGCCATGGGACCGGCGCGAGACCGGGCACGTCGCCGGTCGTCTGCCCGGTCTGCCAGGGGCGCGGGGTCGAGTCGCAGGGCCAGGGTTTCTTCTCGATCACGCAGCCATGCTCGCGCTGCGGCGGTAGCGGCACCGTCGTCGAGTCGCCGTGCGCCACCTGCGGCGGCAGCGGCGCGCGCCGCACGATCAAGCGCCTGCGCGTGAACATCCCGCCAGGGGTGAAGGACGGCAGCCGCGTGCGCATAGCCGGCAAGGGCGAGCCGGGCGCGAACGCCGGACCGCCGGGCGACCTGTTCGTCGTCACGCGCGTGACCGCCTCGCCTGTCTTCAGACGAGCCGGCGACCACATCGAGGTCGAGGTGCCGCTGACGATCGTCGAGGCGCTCCAGGGCGCGACCGTCGAGGTACCGACGCTGACCGGCAAGAAGCGCCTGCGGATCGCTCCCGGTACGAGACACGGCGCCGTGCAGCGCTTGAGAGGCGAGGGCGCCCCCCGCCTCGGTGGCAGAGGCCGCGGCGACATCCACTACCGCTTCACGATCGAGCTGCCGAGATCGCTCAACGCCGAGCAGCGCGACGCGGTCGAGCGGCTCGCGCAGGTGATGAACGGCAACCCGCGCGAGCGGCTGTTCACGAACGGGCGGACGGAGCGGGTCGCATGAACATGCGACCCGCGTCACGGCCGGCCGGAGGCCGCCGTTCGGCATCAGATCGCGGGGCTGGATGCCCCGCGGAGGTGACCCCATGAGTCCGGGCGACGGCGGGCAGCGGCGCATACGCACCACGACCCGGATCGAGCTGAGCGACGACCGCGGCGTCTTCATGATCTCGGTCGCCGCCGAGCTGGCCGAGATGCATCCGCAGACGCTGCGCATGTACGAGCAGCGCGGGCTGATCGAGCCGAAGCGCTCGCCGAAGGGCACGCGCCTCTACTCGCAGGCCGACGTCGAGCGCCTGCGGCGAATCCAGCAGATGACGGCCGAGCTGGGGATGAACCTCGCCGGCGTCGAGCGCGTCTTCGAGCTGGAGGAGCAGCTGTCGGGGATGGCGGCGAAGGTGCGCCGGCTCGAGAAGCGCGCCGGCGAGCTGGCGAGAGAGGTCGAGCGGCTCGAAGAGCTGCGGCGCTCGCTGCGGGCGGAGATCGTCCCGTACGTGCGCGGCGGCGCGATCGTGCCCGTGAATCGGACCCCGCCCGCCCGCCCCCAACCGCCACCCCGCTTCAGAATCCCCGTCGAGCGGGGTGGGGGGATGGGATAGATGGAGGTGGCGTCTGATGCAGCTCGACCGCTTCACGATCAAGTCCCAGGAGGCGATCCAGGCCGCCCTGCGGCTGGCCGAGGACCGTGCGAACCCGCAGGCGACGCCCGAGCACCTGCTCGGGGTCCTGCTGGAGCAGTCGGAGGGGATCGTCGCGCCGGTCTTGCGCAAGGTCGGCGTCGACCCCGCGGCGGTCCGCGCGTCCGTCAACGGCGCGCTCGACACGCTGCCGAGAACGACCGGCCCGAGCGGCGGCAGCGGGCCGGCCGAGGAGCTGGTCCAGGTGCTGCGCGCGGCCGAGGCGGAGATGCGCGGGCTCGGCGACGAGTACGTCTCGACCGAGCACCTGCTGCTGTCGCTCGCCGGCCACAACTCGAAGGCGGGGGAGCTGTTGCGCGACGCGGGCGCGCGCAGAGAGGTCCTGCTGCAGGCGATCGAGGAGGTGCGCGGCCCGCACCGCGTCACCGACATGAACCCGGAGGACAAGTTCCAGGCGCTCGAGAAGTACGGCCGCGACCTCACCGCGGCGGCGCAGGACGGCAAGCTCGACCCGGTGATCGGGCGCGACGACGAGATCCGCCGCGTGATCCAGGTCCTCTCGCGCCGCACGAAGAACAACCCGGTGCTGATCGGGGAGCCGGGCGTCGGCAAGACCGCGATCGCCGAGGGCCTGGCGCAGCGGATCGTGTCCGGCGACGTGCCGGACGGGCTGCGCGACCGCCGCGTGATCGCGCTCGACGTCGGCGCGCTGATCGCCGGCGCGAAGTACCGGGGCGAGTTCGAGGACCGCTTGAAGGCGGTGCTGAGAGAGATCGCCGACTCCGACGGCACGATCGTGCTGTTCATCGACGAGCTGCACACGATCGTCGGCGCGGGCTCCGCGGAGGGCTCGGTCGACGCCGCCAACCTGCTCAAGCCGATGCTCGCGCGCGGCGAGCTGCGCGCCGTCGGGGCCACGACGCTCGACGAGTACCGCAAGCACATCGAGAGAGACGCGGCGCTGGAGCGCCGCTTCCAGCCCGTGCTCGTCGGCGAGCCCTCCGTCGAGGACACGATCGCGATCCTGCGCGGGCTGAAGGAGCGCTACGAGATCCACCACGGCGTCGACATCCAGGACTCGGCGATCATCGCCGCGGCGACGCTGTCGGACCGCTACATCGCCGACCGCTTCCTGCCCGACAAGGCGATCGACCTGATCGACGAGGCCGCCTCGCGGCTGCGCATCGAGATCGACTCGAAGCCGACCGAGATCGACGAGATCGACCGCCGCATCATGCAGCTGGAGATCGAGCGCGAGGCGTTGGCGAAGGAGTCCGACGAGGCCTCGGTCGCGCGGCGCGAGGCGATCGAGCGCGAGATCGCGGAGCTGCAGGAGCGGTCCGCCGGCATGAAGGCGCAGTGGCAGCGCGAGAAGGACGCGATCGAGTCGGTCAAGGTCGTGCGTGAGCGGTTGGAGCAGGCGCGTGCAGAGGTCGAGCGCGCTGAGCGCGCGGCCGACCTCCAGCGTGCCGCCGAGCTGCGCTACGGCGAGATCCCGGAGCTGGAGAGACAGCTCGCGGCGGCCGAGGCGAGCGAGGGCACGCCCGACGGCGAGCCGCAGTTCCTGAAGGAGAAGGTCGACGCCGAGGACGTCGCGGAGGTCGTCGGCAAGTGGACCGGCATCCCCGTCTCACGCCTCCTGGAGGGCGAGGTCGAGAAGCTCGTCCACATGGAGACCCGCCTGCACCAGCGGGTGATCGGCCAGCACGAGGCGGTCGAGGCGGTCGCGAACGCGCTGCGACGCTCGCGCGCCGGCCTGCAGGACCCCGACCGGCCGATCGGCACGTTCCTGTTCCTCGGCCCGACCGGCGTCGGCAAGACGGAGCTCGCACGCGCGCTCGCCGAGTTCATGTTCGACTCGCAGGACGCGATGATCCGCATCGACATGTCGGAGTACATGGAGAGACACTCCGTGTCCCGGCTCGTCGGCGCGCCGCCCGGCTACGTCGGCTACGAGGAGGGCGGCCAGCTGACCGAGGCGGTCCGCCGCCGGCCCTACAGCGTGGTGCTGCTCGACGAGGTCGAGAAGGCGCACGGCGACGTCTTCAACATCCTGCTGCAGGTGATGGACGACGGCCGCCTGACCGACGGCCAGGGCCGCACGGTCGACTTCAAGAACGTCGTGCTGATCATGACCTCGAACATCCCGGGCGGCAGAGTCGGGGCGGAGCAGCATTTCCGGCCCGAGTTCATCAACCGCTTGGACGACATCGTCGAGTTCCAGCCGCTCAGCCGCGAGCAGATCGGCGCGATCGTCGACCTGCAGGTCGCGCGCCTGGTCAAGCGCGTGCAGGAGCGCGAGATCGACGTCGAGCTGACCGACGCCGCGCGCACGCTGCTGGGGAACCTCGGCTACGACCCGACGTACGGCGCGCGACCGTTGAAGCGCGTGATCCAGAAGCGGCTGGTCGACAAGCTCGCGCTCGCGATCCTCGAGGGCGAGCTCCAGGCCGGCGACCGCGTCGAGGTCGACGCCGTCGAGGGCGAGCTCGTCTTCGCGAAGGCCTCGCCCCCCGCGCAGCGGTCGGCGGCGGCCGCGTAGGTCGCCGCCGTCCTCAGTCGCCCGTCTGCCCGCCGCTCGGGCGTCTGCCTCTTCTGGGTCTTCTGATCTCGAAGTCGATCAGCAGGCGCGGCGTCGTCGTCGTTCTGTAGCGGACGCTCGCGTCGATCTGGAACGTCCACGTCCCGTAGCTGTATCTGAACGGGAAGAGGGCGATCGGGCCCGTCTTGAGCGAGCCGCACGGCCCTCTCGTCGTGCCGATCCGCAGCGTCCGCTTGTGCTTGCCGTTCGGCCCCACGTAGTGCACGTACACGCCGCGGCGCTCGCCGAGGCCGAGCACGCGCCAGCGCACGCGCAGCTGCGCGGGGTCGCCGGTCCTCGGGCTGAAGCTCGCGTCGAGCGGGGACATCAGGAACGTCGTCGAGGCGACGTGCGGCCCGTCTGTGACGGACAGCGTCAGCTCCCGCGTGCCTTTCGTACCGCGGTATCTCGGCGCCGTGAAGCGCGCGCGGATTCTGCCTCTCGCGTCGATTCTGCCCGTGCCAATCTGCTTCGTGCCGGACAGCTTCGCGGTCCAGCTGCTGTTCGGTCTGAAGCCGCTGCCGGTCAGCAGGCCGCTGCCGTGGCTGAGGTAGCAGCCTGGGTCGAGCACGATCTTCGCGCCCGACTCGGCGCCCACGGCGGCGCCCGTGCCGAGCGCCGCGGCGAGCGCGGCGCCGCCGGCGAGGAGGGTGATCGGAAGGCGAGGGCGCATGGCTGCTTCAGTGGGGGAGCGCGCGAACGTGCACCGGGATCTTCGCGCGTGGGCCGGCTGCCTGCACGCGGTAGCGGCGATGCGTGTCGAGCACGAGCAGCCAGCGCCCCGCCTCGGGCGCGAACGGGAAGACTCGTCGCGGCTGTGTCGTGAGCGCGCCGCAGTCGCCGCCGGTCGTGCCGAGCGCGGCGTTGCGGCGGGCCGTCCCGCGCGGACTGACCCAGTGCAGCCACACCGGGTCGCCGCCGGCGTCGCGCACGCCGAAGCCCCACACGCGAAAGCGCGCGCGCAGCGTGCGCGGGTCGCCGCTCGCGGGCTGGAGGTCGGCGCCCGCCGGCCGTGTCACGGTGAAGCGCGCGCGCGGTCTGCGCGTCTCGTCGCTCACGATCAGCACGTGGCGCAGCTGCACCGTGCCGACCGCGAGCGCCGGCGTCGCGAACGAGCCGACGAACGAGCCGGCCGCGTCGGCTCTCGCCATCGAGCCGTCGCCGTAGCTGAGCTCCCGCCCGTCGAGCACGACCGTCAGCGGCGCATTCGGCGCGAGCCCGCTCGCCGTCATCCGCAGCTGCGCGCCCTGCAGGTAGCAGCGCGCGTCGGTCGTGAGCGTCGCGCGTGCGGCGGCCGTCGCCGAGCCGCATGCCAGCGCGGCGGCGAGCGCTCCGAGGACGAGTGCGTTGCGCGATCGGGCGCGGGGCATCATCGCTTTGAAGAACAGGCGAGTGGGGCGGTCGATGCGCCGCGCCGGCTGTTCGGATAGAAACCAGCCCGCAGCTACCGCGAACGACCGCGACGATGGGAGCGCCATGCCGACGTACATCATGCTCTCGAAGCTCACTCCCGAGGGCACGCAGACGATCAAGACGAATCCGCAGCGCATCCGCGAGGTCAACAGAGAGATCGAGCAGCTCGGCGCGACCGTGAAGGCGCAGTGGGCCGTGCTCGGACGCTTCGACTTCGTCAACGTCGTCGAGGCGCCGGACGAGAAGACGATCGCGCGCGTCTCGCTCGAGCTCGGCTCGCGCGGCACCGTCCAGTACGAGACGCTGACCGCGATCCCGATCGACGACTTCATCTCCTCGCTCTAGCGCGGCACGGTTCGCTTTGCCACCGAAGGTCCTCGTCATCGGCTCGGGCGGGCGCGAGCACGCGATCGTGCGCGCGCTCGCACGCTCGCCACAGGCACCGGAGCTGCTGTGCGCGCCCGGCAACGCCGGCATCGCCGCCGACGCGCGCCTGCTCGACGTGAAGGGCGATGACGTCGCCGGGCTCGTCGCGGCGGCGCAGGCCGAGGGCGTTGCGCTCACCGTCGTCGGGCCGGAGGCGCCGCTGGTCGCGGGCGTCGCCGACGCGTTCGCCGACGCGGGGCTGCGCTGCTTCGGCCCGCGCTCCGCTGTCGCTCGACTGGAGGGCTCGAAGGCCTTCTCGAAGGCGGTGATGGAGGCCGCCGGCGTGCCGACCGCCGCCTACGAGGTCGTCACCTCGGTGGAGCAGGGGATGGCGGCGATCGACCGCTATCCGGTCGTCGTGAAGGCCGACGGGCTCGCCGCCGGCAAGGGCGTCGTGATCGCGGCCGACGAGGCGCAGGCACGCGAGACGCTCGAGGCGTTCCTCGTGCAGCGGCTGCACGGGACCGAGCAGGTCGTGGTGGAGGAGTTCCTCGACGGCGAGGAGCTGTCGCTGCTGGCGATCTGCGACGGCGAGCGGGCGATCCCGATGGCGCCCGCGCAGGACTACAAGCGCATCTTCGACGGCGACGAAGGGCCGAACACCGGCGGCATGGGGTCCTACTCGCCCGTGCCCGGCTTCGACGCGGCACGCGCGCAGGAGCTGTGCACGCAGGTGCACCAGCCGGTCGTCGACGAGCTGCGGCGCCGCGGCACGCCGTTCCACGGGATCCTCTACGCCGGCCTGATGCTGACCGCCGACGGCGTGCGCGTGCTGGAGTTCAACGTGCGCTTCGGCGACCCCGAGACGCAGGCGGTGCTGCCGCGGCTGCGATCTGACCTGCTCGACCTGCTCGCGCGCGCGTGCCAGCCCGGCGGCCTCGCGGGCGCCGAGCTGGAGTGGGATGCACGCGCGGCGGTGACGCTCGTGCTCGCCAGCGCCGGCTACCCCGAGGCGCCGCGCACGGGCGATCCGATCGCCGGGCTCGACGGCGTGCCGGCCGGGATCGAGGTCACGCACGCCGGCACCCAGCGCCGCGAGGACGGCGCGATCGTCACCGCCGGCGGACGCGTGCTGAACGTGACGGCGCTCGGCGGCGACATCGCCGCTGCGCGTTCGGCCGCCTATGCTGCCGCCGACGTGATCCAGTTCGACGGACGCCAGCTGCGCCAGGACATCGCTCTGCGGGCGGTTGCGGCCACGACTTCCGGGGAGGCCCGATGACCGACGACCAGCTGTCAGCCGCCGAAGCGGCTCCTGTCACCGAGACCGATCCGACCGTGGCCGCGTTGGAGCAGGAGCTGACGGCCGAAGGCGTGCTCGTCGGCATCGTCATGGGCTCGCAGAGCGACATGGAGACGATGCAGAAGGCCGCCAAGGAGCTGACCGACCGCGGCATCCCGAACGAGATCAACGTGATGTCCGCCCACCGCGACCCGGACAAGGTCGCCGCCTATGCGAAGAGCGCGCGTTCGCGCGGGCTCAAGGTGATCATCGCCGGTGCCGGGCTGTCGGCCGCGCTGCCGGGCGTCGTCGCCGCGCATACCGATCTGCCGGTGATCGGCGTCCCGCTGACGAGCAGCATGACGGCCGCCGGCGGGCTCGACGCGCTGCTGTCGGTCGCGCAGATGCCGCCCGGCGTGCCGGTCGCCTGCGTCGGCATCGACAATCCGAGAAACGCTGCGGCGTTGGCGGCGCGGATCCTCTCGGCGTAGCGCTCAGCGCCGCTGCAGCACCACGCGCCCGCCGCGCGAGGGCGTGAGCGTGATGCCCGTGAGGCGCATCCGCTCCTCGCGGTTGGGCGCGGGGAGCACGTCGAGCATGCCGATCGCGGTGCGCAGCACGGTGCGCATCTCGACGAGCGACAGCGACGCGCCTATGCAGTGGCGGATGCCGCCGCCGAACGGCATGTAGGAGTACGGGCGCGGTCTGCCGTTCAGGAAGCGCTCGGGCCGGAACGCGAGCGGGTCCGGCCACAGGTCGGGGCGCCGGTGCATCGCCGTCAGCATCGCGCTGACGACCGTGCCGGGCGCGATCGGGTAGCCGCTCAGCTCGATCTCGCTCGTGGCGGTGCGGACCGCGTCGATCACCGACGGCCGCGTGCGCAGCGTCTCGGAGACGACCGCGTCGACGTACTCCGTGCCGCCGTCGATCAGCTCCTGCGCGAGTCGCTCGCGCGCGTGCGGCGTGCGCGAGAGGCGCTCGAACGCCCACGTGAGCGAGTTCGCGGTCGTCTCGTGACCCGCCATCAGGAGCCCGAGCAGCAGGTCGCGCACCTCGCCGTCGCTCAGCGGCTCGCCGTGCTCGTCGCGCGCGGCGACGAGCACGGACAGCACGTCGTCGCGCTCGGCGTGCGCCGGATCGGCGCGGCGCTGCGCGATCAGCCGATGGACGAGGCCATGGATGTACGCGCGGCGGCGCTGGTGCGGCCGCGCCGGGTTGAGCCGGCCGTGCCGTCTCCACAGCGTCGGGAACCACAGCAGCACGACGATGCGCGGATCGAGCCCGCGCGCGACCTCGTCGCGCAGCTCCCTGTACGTCTGCGGGTCGTCGCTGCCGAACAGGATCCGGCAGATCGCGTCGAGTGCGATCTCGCGCATCGGCTCGCGCAGGGCGATCGGCTGCTCGACCGGCAAGTGCGCGAGCTGCCGCTCGGCGATCTCGGCGATCGCCCGCTCCCAGCGCTCGGCGAGGCCGCCGTGGAAGGCGGGCAGCAGCGACTTGCGCTGGCGCATGTGCTGCGGGCCCGAGCTGAGGATCAGCGAGGCGGGACCCACGAGCGGCTCGAGGATCGCGCTCGCCGCGCCCTGCTCGAAGCGCGTTCTCGTGTCGAGCAGGATCGTCTCGACGTCCTGCGGTTCGGTCGCCGCCACGAACGCCTCGAACGGCGGCATCCGCAGCGTGAAGAGCGGGCCGTGCCGGCGCACGCACGCGTCGAGGTAGCCGGCGAAGTCGGCCTGGCAGCGGATCAGCTGCCACGGCCCCGGTGACGCCGGTCCCGGCGGCAGCGCATGCGTACGGGTCCCCCTACCCATCGGTCGATTATCGCGGAGGCGGCGTGACCCGCGCGGCACCGCGCCGGCCCGCCCCCGATAATGGGCGGCCGCATGATCCCCCGCTACAGCCGCCCCGAGCTCGCCGCCCTGTGGACCGACGAGGCGCGCATGTCCGCCTGGCGCGACGTCGAGGTCGCCGCCTGCGAGGCGATGGAGGGGCCCACGTCGGAGGAGCTCGACGCGATCCGCGCGGCGACGTTCACCGTCGAGGCGGTCAACGAGCGCGAGAAGACGACCGACCACGACGTGGCCGCGTTCGTCGACGTGCTGTCGGCATCGGCCGGGCCGGCCGGTCGCTGGATCCACTACGGGCTCACGTCGAGCGACGTGCTCGACACGGCGCTGGCGCTGCAGCTCAAGCGCGCGGGGGAGATCGTCGTGCCCGGCGCGCGCGCGCTGGTGGCGGCGCTCGCCGCCCGCGCGCGCGAGCACCGCGAGACGCTGTGTGTCGGGCGCACGCACGGCGTGCACGCGGAGCCGACATCGTTCGGGATCAAGCTCGCCGGCTTCGCGTTCGAGGCGCACCGCAACGCGCAGCGGCTGGAGCGGGCGTTCGCGCAGGCGTCGGTCGGCGCGATCTCAGGCGCGGTCGGGACGTACTCGGCGACGTCGCCGGAGTTCGAGGCGGAGGTGCTGGCGTCGCTCGGCCTGGAGCGCGAGCCGGTCTCGACGCAGGTCGTCGCGCGCGACCGCCACGCCGAGCTGCTGCAGGCGATCGCGTTGGCGGGCGCCGGCCTGGAGCGCTTCGCGACCGAGCTGCGCCACCTGCAGCGCACGGAGGTGCGCGAGGCCGAGGAGCCGTTCCGCAGAGGGCAGAAGGGCTCCAGCGCGATGCCGCACAAGAGAAACCCGATCAAGTCTGAACAGCTGAGCGGCTTGGCGCGCGTGCTGCGCGGCAACGCACAGGCGGCCGTCGAGGACGTCGTGCTGTGGCATGAGCGTGACATCTCGCACTCCTCCGTCGAGCGCGTGATCCTGCCCGACTCGACGATCCTGATCGACTACATGCAGGCTCGCGCGACCGCGCTCGTCGACGGGATGGTCGTGCACAGAGCACGCATGCAGGAGAACCTCGAGATCACCTGCGGCGCGCTGTTCTCCCAGCGGGTGTTGCTCGCGCTGATCGAGCAGGCGGGGATGGTGCGCGACGACGCCTACCGGATCGTCCAGCGCTGCGCCCAGACCGCCTGGGACACTCGCACTCCGTTGCGTGAGCTGCTCGCGTCGGAGCCTGCGGTGGCCGGCTTGGACCTCGACGCGCTGTTCGACTACAGCGTCTACATCCGCCACGCCGACGCGATCTTCGCGCGGCTGGATGAGATCGCGCCGGCTTAGCTCCGCTCACGCCGGGCCGGCCGACGTCGCGTCCGCCGATGGCATCGAGGGGAAGGGAGCGGCTGCGCTCCGGACGTTCGCGCGTCTTCCGTCGCAATCCGCGCTCCACCCTGCGCACCGTCAGCCTCCGCGATGCACCGTTTTTCGAGGCGCGTGAACTTGTGCTCGTATACGACGTACAGATTCACGGGCGTGAATCCGGAGTGTTACGAGACTGTGCACCTCGGCCGTGAGGCGCCGCGAACGGCGGCGTCACAGCAGCCGCTCACCCCTCCCCAGCAGACCAGCGCACGCCGGACCCGAGGTCCCGGCGTGCGCTGAGCGCAATCAGGCGACGACGGGAGCGCCGTCCAAGTACGGCTCATTCCGCTCCGCCCGCTCCACCAGCGAGGCCGGCGGCTCGAAGCGATCCCCGTACCGAGCGGCCAGCTCCCGTGCGCGCGCGACGAAAGCGGCGGGACCGCCGTCGGCGTTGCGGACAGGGTCGCCGTACTGGTTGATGTACTGCAGCACGCCGCCGGTCCAGGCCGGGAAGCCGATCCCGAAGATCGAGCCGATGTTGGCGTCGGCGACGGTCTCGAGCACGCCCTCGTCGAGGCACTTCACCGTCTCGAGCGCCTCGGCGAACATCATCCGCTCCTCGAGGTCTCTGAGGACGATCTGCGACGGGTCCTCGACCGACGGGAACGCCTCGCGAAGCCCGGGCCAGAAGCCCGCGCGTCTGCCGTCCACGTACTCGTAGAAGCCGGCGCCCTCGAGCTTCCCCGGGCGGCCCTCGTCGAGCATGCGGTCGATGACCGTCTCCGACGGGTGCCCCTCCCAGCCGCTCGCCGACTCCATCGCCGCCTTCGCCGCGTCGCGGATTCTGCGCATCAGCTTCATGTTCAGCTCGTCGCTCAGCTGCAGCACCGGCGCGGGGTAGCCGGCCTGCGAGGAGGCCTGCTCGATTGTCGCCGGGGGGATCCCCTCGGTCAACATCGAGATGCCCTCGTTGATGAACGTGCCGATCACGCGCGAGGTGAAGAAGCCGCGCGAGTCGTTGACGACGATCGGCGTCTTCTTGATCTGCTGCGCGACGTCAAGCGCACGCCACAGCGTCTCGTCGCTCGTCTGCTCGCCCTTGATGATCTCCAGCAAGGGCATCTTGTCGACGGGCGAGAAGAAGTGCAGGCCGATGAAGTCGGCCGGCCGCGACACGCCCTCCGCGAGCCCCGTGATCGGGAGCGTCGAGGTGTTCGAGCCGAGCAGCGCGCCTTCGGCGAGGAACGGCTCGATCTCGGCGAACACCTTCGCCTTCACGGCCGGATCCTCGAACACCGCCTCAATCACCAGGTCGGCGCCGGCAGCCTTCGACGGGTCGTCAGTCGGCGTGATGAGCGCGAGCAGGGCGTCGCCCTTCTCCTGCGTCGTCTTGCCGCGCGAGACGCCCTTCTCGACGAGTCTCGCCGAGTAGGACTTCCCGCGGTCGGCCGCCTCCTGCGAGACGTCCTTCAGCACCACCTCGATGCCGGCCTTCGCGCACACGTACGCGATCGCGGCGCCCATCATGCCGGCGCCGAGCACGACGACCTTTCTCGAGCGGAACGTCTCGACGTCCTCGCCGCGCCCGCGCGGGCCGTTGACGGCCTGCAGGTCGAAGAAGAACGCCTGGATCATGTTCTTCGACACCTGGCCCGTCGCGAGGTCGACGAAGTAGCGACCCTCGATCTCGATCGCGTTGTCGAAGTCGACCTGCGCGCCCTCGACCGCCGCGGCCATGATGTGGTGCGGGGCCGGGTAGTTCGCGCCCTTGATCTGCTTGCGCAGGTTCGCCGGGAACGCGGGCAGGTTCATCGCGAGCGCCGGCGTCGAGGGGGTGCCGCCGGGGATCTTGTACTTCTTGTCGGCGTCCCACGGCTGCTGCGCCTCGGGGTTGGCCGCGATCCAATTCTTGGCGGCCGGGATCAGGTCCTCTCTCGTCGCGACGAGCTCGTCGACGATGCCGAGCTCCTTCGCCTTGCTCGGGCGCACTCTCTGGCCCTGCATCAGCAGGCCCATCAGCGCCTGCACGATCCCGAGCATGCGCACCGTGCGCACTACCCCGCCGGCGCCGGGCAGCAGGCCGAGCTGCACCTCCGGGAAGCCGAAGACGATCTTCGGGTCGTCCACGCTGATGCGGTGGTGGGTCGCCAGCGCGATCTCCAGCCCGCCGCCCAGCGCGGTGCCGTTGAGCGCCGCGACGACCGGCTTGCCCAGCGTCTCCAGCCGGCGCAGCTGGCCCTTGCCCGTACGCAGCGCCTGCGCCAGGTCCTCGGCCTGCTCCGGCCCGACGAGTCTCAGGTCGTTGAGGTTCGCGCCCGCGAAGAAGGTCTTCTTCGCGGAGGTGAGGATCACGCCCTTGATCGAGTCCTTCTCGGCCTCGAGCCGGTCGAGCGTCGCCGCCATCGACGCGGCGTAGGCGGCGTTCATCGTGTTCGCGCTGCCGCTCGGGTCGTCGAGCGTCAGGACGACGATCCCGTCGTCGCCCTGCTCCCAGCGGATCGTGGTGCTCTCAGCCATGACTAGATGGCCTCCACGACGGTCGCGATGCCCATGCCGCCGCCGACGCAGAGCGTGCAGAGGCCGTATCTGCCGCCCGTGCGGTGCAGCTCGTCCACGATCGTTCCGAGGATCATCGCCCCGGTCGCGCCGAGCGGATGGCCCATCGCGATCGCACCGCCGTTGACGTTGACCTTCTCCATGTCGAGGCCCAT
This sequence comes from uncultured Actinomycetes bacterium, assembly GCA_963770165.1. Classification (GTDB taxonomy): domain Bacteria; phylum Actinomycetota; class Thermoleophilia; order Solirubrobacterales; family Solirubrobacteraceae; genus Conexibacter. The sequence continues at coordinate 15,569 of CAVYOK010000001.1, read as the reverse complement.
GTCCTTGACGAAGCGCAGCACGACGGCGGCGAACGCCTCGTTGATCTCGACGAGGTCGAGGTCGTCGACCGTCAGCCCGGCCTTCGCGAGCGCCTTCTTCGAGGCGGGCGCAGGGCCGGTCAGCATGATCGTCGGGTCGGCGCCGGAGAGGGCGGTCGCGAGGATGCGGCCGCGGGCTCTGAGGCCCAGCTCCGCGCCGGTCTTCTCGTTGCCGATCGCGACGAGCGCCGCGCCGTCCACGATCCCGGAGCTGTTGCCCGGCGTGTGGACGTGGTTGATCTTCTCGACCCAGTGGTACTTCTGCAGGGCGACGGCGTCGAAGCCGCCCATCTCGCCCATCACCTCAAACGAGGGCTTGAGGCCGCCGAGCGTCTCGACGGTCGTGCCGGGGCGGATGAACTCGTCCTTGTCGAGCACCACGTGGTCGTTGACGTCCTTGACCGGGATGACCGAGCTGTCGAACTTGCCCGCCGCCTGCGCGGCGGCGGCACGCTCCTGCGAGCGGGCAGCGTAGGTGTCGACGGTCTCGCGGTCGAAGTCCTCGAGCGTCGCGATGAGATCCGCGCTGACACCCTGCGGGATGAAGCTCGTGTCGTAGTTCGTCTCGGGGTCGAGCGCCCACGCGCCGCCGTCCGAGCCCATCGGGCAGCGCGACATCGACTCGACGCCGCCGGCGAAGACGAGGTCCTCCCAGCCGGAGGCGACCTTCTGCGCCGCGACGTTGACGGCCTCCAGGCCCGATGCGCAGAAGCGGTTGAGCTGGACGCCCGCGACCGTGTCCGGCAGGCCGGCCTTGATCGCGGCCGTCTTGGCGATGTCCATCCCCTGGTCGCCGATCGGGGTCACGCAGCCGAGCACGACGTCGTCGACCCGCTGGGGGTCGAGCCGCTCGTTGCGGATCAGCATCTCGTGCATGAGGCCGACCACGAGGTCGACCGGCTTAGTCGTGTGCAGCGAGCCGTTGCTCTTGCCCTTGCCACGGGGCGTGCGAATCGCGTCGAAGATCAACGCGTCTGTCGATCCCACGGTCGTCTCCTCGGTCCAGTGCCGTCGTTCCAGAAACTTACGTTCGCGACTGAATGTATCGTAGGAGCGGTGACCGCGACGCAGCCACGCCGCACGCAGGAGGAGCGCCGCGCCGCCACGCGGGGCGCCCTGCTCGACGCCGCGCTCGACTGCCTCGTCGAGCACGGCTACGCCGGCACCACGACCGGGCTCGTGTGCGAGCGCGCCGGCCTCTCGCGCGGCGCCCATCTCCACCACTTCGGCACGCGGCCCGCGCTCGTCGCAGCGGCGCTCGAGGAGCTGGCGATGCGGCGCCTGGACGAGATCCGCGGCGAGCTGGCGAGCCTGCCGGAGGGCGACGCCCGCATCGAGCAGGCGCTCGACGCGATCTGGGGCTGGTTCACCGGCCCGCTCTTCCAGGCCTCGATCGACCTCGCGGCCGCCGCGCGCACCGACGAGGAGTTGCGCGCGCAGCTTGAGCCGGTCGAGGCGCGCTTGTCGCACGGCACGCTGCTGTGCTGCCGCGAGATGCTCGCCGACGGCGCCGAGGATCGCAGCCGCGACCAGCTGATCCAGATGACGCTCGGCACGGTGCGCGGCCTCGCGCTGCTGCCGATCATCCATCCCGGCCACCGCAGCGCGGCGAAGCAGTGGACGTTCGCGCGCGACCGGCTGGCGGCCCTCTTTCGCGCCTGATGCGCTGCTAGCATCGCGCCACGTGACCCCCCTCGCAGACCTGCCCCTCATCGCATCGGGCAAGGTCCGTGAGCTGTACGACCTCGGGGACCAGCTGCTGCTCGTCGCGAGCGATCGCATCTCGACGTTCGACGCGGTCCACCCGACGCCGATCCCCGACAAGGGCAAGGTTCTCACCGGCCTGTCGGTGTTCTGGTTCGCCAAGCTCGCGGACGTGATCCCGAACCACTTCATCTCCGCCACCGACGGCGTGCCCGACGAGGCGCGCGGCCGCGCGCTTGTCGTCAAGAAGCTCGACATGCTCCCCGTCGAGTGCGTCGTGCGCGGCTACATCACCGGCTCGGGCTGGAAGGACTACCGGGAAACCGGGCACGTCTCCGGGCTCGAGCTGCCGCCAGGCCTGCAGGAGTCCGAGCAGCTGCCGAAGCCGCTCTACACGCCGTCGACCAAGGCCGAGGTCGGCCACGACGAGGCGATCGACTTCGAGCAGACGGTCGAGCTGCTCGGCGGCGACCGCGCGCTCGCCGAGCAGGTGCGCGACGTCTCGGTCGAGCTGTACGCGAAGGCGGCCGAGCACGCGCGCGCGTGCGGCGTGATCCTCGCCGACACAAAGTTCGAGCTGGGGCGCGACGAGAGCGGCGCGCTGACGCTCGGCGACGAGGTGCTGACGCCCGACTCCTCGCGCTTCTGGCCGGTCGACGGTTACGCGGTCGGGCGCGGGCAGCCGAGCTTCGACAAGCAGTATGTGCGCGACTGGGCAGCCGAGACGGGCTGGGACAAGCAACCGCCGGCGCCGGACATCCCCGACGACGTCGTGGCGCGCACGCGCGAGAAGTACGTCGAGGCGTACGAGCTGATCACGGGCGAGCCGTTCGAGGCGTGGCTGGAGCGGACGGCACCGTGAGCCAGCGGATCCGCGTGCTCGTGAGGCCGAAGGCCGGGATCCTCGACCCGCAGGGCCAGGCGGTCGAGCGCGCGCTGCCTGCCCTCGGCTTCGAGGGCGTCGAGAACGTGCACGTGGGACGCTTGATCGAGCTGGACGTCGAGGACGCGAGCCAGGTCGCCGACATGTGCGAGAAGCTGCTCGCGAACCCGTTGATCGAGGACTACGAGATCGTCGAGGCCTGAGCGGGATGCGCTTTGGCGTGCTGCGCTTCCCGGGAACGTGTGACGAGGTCGACGCGCAGCTCGCGTGCGAGCGCGTCGGCGAGGCGGTGATCCTGTGGCACGGCGACCGCGACCTGCAGGGCGTCGACGCGATCGTCGTGCCGGGCGGCTTCTCGTACGGCGACTACCTGCGCGTCGGCGCGATCGCGCGCTTCGCGCCGATCATGGAGTCGGTGATCCAGTTCGCGCGCGAGGGCGGGCCGGTGCTCGGCATCTGCAACGGCTTCCAGGTGCTGTGCGAGGCCGGGCTGCTGCCGGGCGCGCTGCTGCCGAACAGAACGCTGCGCTTCGTCTGCCGCCAGGTCGACCTCGTGGTCGAGGACGCGGACACGATCTTCACGAACGCGTGCGAGCAGGGCGAGCGGCTGTCGATCCCGGCGAAGCACACGACGGGGTGTTGGTACGCCCCGCCGGAGATGCACGAACGGGTCGAGGCGAACGGGCAGGTGCTGCTGCGCTACGCGCCGGGCGAGAGCTTCAACGGCTCGCTCGCGGACGTCGCCGGCGTGCGCAACGAGGCCGGCAACGTGTTCGGGCTGATGCCGCACCCCGAGCACGCGGTCGACCCGCTGACCGGCTCGGTCGACGGGCTGAAGCTGTTCCAGTCGATCGCGAATCACGTCGCGGCGGCGGTCGCGTGATGCCGCCCGCGGACACGGCGCTCCCCCCCACCGCGCGCTCGGCCTCACCGACGCCGAGTACGAGCTGATCGTCGAGAAGCTCGGGCGCGAGCCGAACGCGGTCGAGCTGTCGATGTTCTCGCTGATGTGGAGCGAGCACTGCGCCTACAAGCACTCGAAGAAGCTGCTTGGCCAGCTGCCGACCGAGGGCCCGTACCTGCTGATGGGCCCGGGCGAGAACGCCGGCGCGGTCGACGTCGGCGACGGGCTCGCGATCGCCTTCAAGGTCGAGTCGCACAACCATCCGAGCGCGGTCGAGCCGTTCCAGGGCGCGGCGACCGGCGTCGGCGGGATCCTGCGCGACGTGTTCGCGGTCGGCGCGCGGCCGATCGCGGTGCTCGACTCGCTGCGCTTCGGCGAGCTCGACTCCGCACGCTCGCGCTACCTGCTCGAGCATGCGGTCGCCGGCATCGGCCACTACGGCAACTCGATCGGCGTGCCGACGGTCGGCGGCGAGCTGTACTTCGAGGGTCCTTACGAGCAGAACTGCCTCGTGAACGCGATGGCGCTCGGGATCGCTCGGCATGAGCGGCTCACGCGCTCCGCTGCAACGGGCCCGGGCAACATGCTCGTGCTGTTCGGCGCGCTGACCGGTCGCGATGGGATCGGCGGTGCGTCGGTACTGGCGTCGGCCGAGCTGAGCGAGGGCGACGCCGACAAGCGCCCGACGGTGCAGATCGGCGACCCGTTCGCGGAGAAGAAGCTGATGGAGTGCTCGCTGGAGCTGCTCGATCGCGAGCTGCTCGTGTCCTTGCAGGATCTCGGCGCGGCCGGCCTGACCTCGTCCTCCTCCGAGATGGCCTCGAAGGGGGGACTCGGGCTCGACATCCACGTCGACCGCGTGCCGCTGCGCGAGCCGGGGATGGAGCCGTTCGAGATCATGGTGTCCGAGTCCCAGGAGCGGATGCTGTGCGTCGTCGAGCCCGAGCGCGTCGACGCGGTGCTCGCGGTCTGCGCGAAGTGGGAGACGACCGCGACGGTGATCGGCGAGGTGACCGACTCCGGCCGCCTGCGCGTGCTGTCCGGCGGCGACGTCGTCGGCGACATGTCGGTCGAGGCGCTCGTGGACGACTGCCCGCTGTACGACCTCGCGCCCGAGAAGCCGTCCGCGCCCGTGTATCCGGCGCCGCCGCGCCGCGTCGACACGGACGATCCGCGCGACCTGCTGCTCGCGCTGCTGCGCTCCGACAACATCGCCTCTCGCCGACCGGTCTTCGAGCAGTACGACTGCCTCGTGCAGTCGCGCACGGTGCGGCGGCCCGACGAGGCGGACGCGGCAGTGCTCCTGCTGCCCGGCGGCGCGGCCGGCGGTCCACCCGCGATCGCCGTCTCGATCGACGGCTCCGGCCGCCGCGTCGCGTGCGATCCCTACCGCGGGACGGTCGAGGCGGTGCTGGAGTGCGCGGCGAACCTCGCGTGCGTCGGCGCGGAGCCGCTCGGGCTCACGAACTGCCTCAACTTCGGCAACCCCGAGAAGCCGCACATCGCGTGGCAGCTGAGCGAGTCGGTGCGCGGAATGGCGGACGCCTGCCGCGCGCTCGACGTGCCGGTCGTCGGCGGGAACGTCAGCTTGTACAACGAGGGCCCCGAGGGGCCGATCTACCCGACGCCCGTCGTCGGGATGGTCGGGCGGCTGCCGGACGCGGCGCGCGCCGGCCGGCTCGGCTTCGCCGTCGAGGGCGACGCGATCGCGTTCGCCGGTCCCTTCCAGCCGTCGCTGCCGGGCTCCGAGCTGGCGAAGCTGCGCGGCGAGCCGCTGCCGGACGGGCTGCCGGAGGTCGACGTGGCGGCGGTGCGCAAGACGCTCGAGGTCGTGCGCGACGCGGTGCGGCGCGGCGAGGTCCACAGCGCCCACGACGTGGCGGAGGGCGGTTTCGCGGTCGCGCTGGCGGAGTGCTGCCTCGGGGGCGGCCACGGCGCGCAAGTCGACTTTCGCGGCGCCGGACCCGAGGGCGAGCGGCTGCTGGAGCTGCTGTTCGGCGAGGGCCCGGGCGGGATCCTGCTGTCCGCTCCGCGCCCCGCGCTCGCCGCGATCGCGCGCGAGGTCCCGCTGACGATGTTCGGCATCGTCGGCCCCGCCGACGCCGACCTCGAGCTGTCGCTCGACGACGACGCCACCCTGTCGTGGCCGCTCGCCGACCTCCGCACCGTCCGCGAGCGCGGGCTGGCGGACGCGATCGGCTGACAGCGCGGACGTCACCGCGTTGATCCCCGGCGCGCGATCTCCGCGTTCAGCTCGGCGCCGAACAGCAGCGCGACGTTCGTGAGCCACAGCCACGCCACGAGCACGATGGCGCCGGCAAACGCTCCGTAGAGGGCGCCGACGTCGGCGACGCGCGAGACGTAGACGGAGAACCCGACCGACGCGACCAGCCACAGCAGCACGCCGACCGCCGCACCCGGCGCCACCCGACGAAACGAGCGCGTCTCGACGTCGGGGGTGACGTAGTAGACGAAGGCGAACACCAGCATCGCCACGACCAGCGCCGCCGGCCAGCGCGCGATGTCCCACACGTCTGCGACGGTCGGCCCGACGCCGAGGAATCCGAGCACGTCCTCGGCGAAGCCGCCGCCGACGAAGATCAGCACGAGGCTGGCGAGCACGAGCGTCATCAGGACGACCGTGGACGCCACGTCAACCGCCTTGCGTCGCAGGAAGCTGCGCCCGCTGCGCACCCGGTGGACGACGTTCAGCGCCCGTCGCGCGGCCTCCAGCAACCCGGTCGTTCCGTACAACGTGACGACGACGCTGATCGCCAGCGCCGTCGTCGCAGTCCCCTTGCTTCGCAACGCACCGCGAAGCGAGGTGTCAAGCGGAGCCAGCGCGGAGGGCGGGGCGACCTCTCGCAGATAACCAATGATCGCGTCGTAGGTGGCCGGATACTGCCCGATGAGGCCGAGCAGCGAGACGGCCAGCAGCAGCGCCGGGAACAGCGACATCAGCGCGTAGTAGGTGAGCGCCGCGGCGTGGTGCGTCATCTGGTCGTCGTAGAACGCTCGCGCCGTGCGCGCGACGATCTCGGCGGTCCGCCTCATCGCGCGCGAGCCGTGTCGGGCACAGGCTAGAGCTGCCGCGAGGACCAGAGCAGCGCGGCCAGGATCACCGAGGTGAGACCCACGACCAAGCCGACGATCCAGCCGGCGACGTCCTGTCCCACCAGCACGGCGCCGAGGAGCACGGCGATGCCGATGATCCCGCCGGTGGCGATGAGCCGCATGAAACCCCGCTCGATCCCGGTGCGGCGGCGCTCTCGCCCCGGCACCATGCCCTGCGGGCGCTCCCGTCGGCGCGTCTTCTCGCTCGGGAGCGACGCCTGCTCGCGTGAAACCGACTCCGGCTCGCGCGGCGGGGGACTCGGGCCGGACGCTGAAGAGCTCACGTCGGACATCTACCCCGATCGAAGCGTGGCCGATCTCGCATCCTGCGGACGGGCGACCTGGGCGCCGGCACCGCCCGCCCCCGCTGCTACGCTTGCGCCTCCAGGCCCGGGAACCGCCAGACCCGGCCGCTGCTGGAGCGCTGAGACGCCTCCTCGATGACCGACCATCTGACCGATCGCGACGGACCGCGCGACGAGTGCGGCGTCTTCGGGATCTACGCACCCGATCACGACGTCGCCCGCCTCGCGTACTTCGCGCTGTACGCGCTGCAGCACCGCGGGCAGGAGTCGGCCGGGATCGCGACCACCGACGTCGGCGGCAACATCATGACGCTGCGCGACCTCGGCCTCGTCTCGCAGGTGTTCGACGAGCAGAAGCTGCGCGCGCTGCCCGGCGACCTCGCGCTCGGCCACGTGCGCTACTCCACGACCGGCTCGTCCGCGTGGGAGAACGCGCAGCCGATCTACCGCTCCGACGCGCGCGAGCTGGCGCTCGCCCACAACGGCAACCTCACCAACGCGGTCGAGCTGCACGCCCGCCTGCGCGAGCGCGACGTCGCGTTCCGCTCGACGTCCGACTCGGAGATCATCGCCGCGCTGCTCTCCACGCACCCGGCGGACAAGATCGAGGACGCGGTCGTGGACGTGCTGCCGCGCCTGCACGGCGCCTTCTCGACGGTCGTGATGACGCGCGAGAAGCTCGTCGCGTTCCGCGACCCGCACGGCCTGCGACCGCTCGCGCTCGGGATGATCGGGGACCGCTATTGCGTCGCGAGCGAGTCGTGCGCGCTCGACATCATCGGCGCGAGATTCCTGCGTGAGATCGAGCCCGGCGAGGTGCTGACGATCGACGCCGGCGGCATCTCGACGCGCATGGCGGTCGAAGGCGCTCGCCGCGCCTTCTGCGTCTTCGAGTACATCTACTTCGCGCGCCCCGACTCGATCATGGGCGGCACCGTGCTGCAGGGCGCGCGCGGGCGGATGGGGGAGATCCTCGCGCTCGAGGCACCGGTCGACGCCGACCTCGTGATCGCCGTGCCGGACTCCGGCAACCCGGCCGCGCGCGGCTACGCGCGCGCAAGCGGGATCCCGCACGACGACGGCTTCGTCAAGAATCGCTACGTCGCGCGCACGTTCATCCAGCCGGGCCAGGAGCTGCGCAAGCACGGCCTGAGACTGAAGTTCAACCCGATGCCGGAGATCGTCAGCGGCAAGCGGCTCGTGGTCGTGGACGACTCGATCGTGCGCGGCAACACGACGCGCCAGATCGTCGAGATGCTGCGCGACGCCGGCGCCAAGGAAGTCCATCTGCGGATCACCGCGCCGCCGATCCGCAACCCCTGCCACTACGGGATCGACATGTCGACGCGCGAGGAGATGGTGGCGCACGGGCGCGAGGTCGGCGAGATCGCGCACGAGCTGGGGGCGGACTCGCTCCACTACCTCTCGCTCGAGGGCGTCTACGAGGCGGTCGGCGTGACGCGCGAGACGCACTGCGACGCCTGCTTCACCGGCGAGTACCCGCTGCCGGACGGGCCCGGCGGGCAGGACAAGCACGCGTTCGAGCGCGCCGTGCCGGTCATACACGCGTAAGTCCGCAAAAACCGCGCGGCGCTTGTGATCCCGGCCGATCCCGGCGCTATGGTCGGGCGGGTGACGGCTCGCGACGCGCTGCGCACCCACTTCGGCTTCGACGACTACCGGCCCGGCCAGGCGGAGGCGGTCGCCGCCGCGCTCGCCGACCGCGACACGCTCGTGGTGATGCCGACCGGCTCGGGCAAGTCGCTCTGCTACCAGCTGCCCGCGCTGATGCGCGACGACCTGACGATCGTGGTCTCGCCGCTCGTGTCGCTGATGCAGGACCAGGTCGACCAGCTGCGCCGGATCGCGCCCGAGCGCGTCGCGCTCGTCAACGCGCAGCAGTCGGCGGCCGAGAACCGCGCGGTGATGGAGCGCGCCGCCGCCGGCGAGTTGCGGCTCCTGTACATCGCGCCCGAGCGCTTCGCCTCGCCGGCGTTCGTCGAGCAGGTCGCGCGCGTGCGCGTCGGCCTGTTCGTCGTCGACGAGGCGCACTGCGTCTCGCAGTGGGGTCATGACTTCCGGCCGGACTACTTCCGACTCGCCGACGCCGCGCGCTACCTGAGAGCGCGGGCGATCGTCGCGCTGACCGCGACCGCGACGCCGCAGGTCGCGCGCGACATCGTGGCGCGCCTGCGGCTCGACGACCCCGTCGCGGTCACGACCGGCTTCGACCGTGCCAACCTCTCGTTCGCGGTCGTGCCGTGCAGAACGAAGGCGGACAAGCACCGCCGCATCGCCGCTGCGCTCGCGGAGCCCGGGGCGCTGCCGGCGATCGTCTACGCCGGCACGCGCAACGGCTGCGAGGAGCTGGCGCTCAAGCTCGGCCACGCGCTCGACGAAGACGTGCTCGTCTACCACGCGGGGATCGACCGCGAGCGCCGTGCCAGCGTGCAGCGCGCGTTCATGGGCGGCGAGGCGCGCGTCGTCGTCGCGACGACCGCGTTCGGGATGGGCGTCGACAAGGCCGACGTGCGGACCGTCTGCCACGAGACCGTGCCGCAGTCGGTCGAGGGCTACTACCAGGAGGCCGGGCGCGCCGGCCGCGACGGCGCGCCCGCGCGCTGCCTGCTGTTCGCGGAGGGGCGCGACAAGGGCCTGCACGTCTTCTTCATCCAGCGCTCCGAGGTCGAGGACGGGGCGTTCGCGGCGGTCGCACGGCGGCTGCACAAGCAGGCGACCGAGCAGGGCCGCTACGACGTCGAGCTGCGCGAGCTGGCAACCCTCACCGGCAGAGGCGGCGACGCGGACCAGGCGCGCGCGATCGTCGGCCATCTCGCGCGCGCGGGGATGCTGAGACCGGCGCCCTCGCCGCCGGACCGCGCGATCGGTCGGATCGTCGGCGCCTGGGATCGCGCCGCGCTGAGCGCCTGCCGCTCCTCGGCCGGCGACGCGACGCGCGTACGCTGGCGCCAGTACCGCGCGATCTGGGCGTTCGTCGAGCAGCGCGCGTGCCGGCGCAAGCTGGTGCTGCGCCACTTCGGCGATCCCGCGGAGCCGTTCACCGACCCGGGCGTGCCGTGCTGCGACGTGTGCGATCCGTCGCTGATTCCGATCCCGCCCGCCCAGCCGGCGCCCGTCGCGGCGGCGAAGGGGGCGCGGACCGGCGACGGGAACGCCGTCCCCGGCGATCTCGACGACGCGATCTTCGCGGTGGTGCGCAATGCCGAACCGGCGGTGGGCCGCACGCGCGCCGTCGAGATCCTCTGCGGCGGACGCTCGAAGGTCGTCGAGAAGTACTCCTACGACGGGCTGCCCGCATACGGCACGTTCGCGCACGTGCGCCGCGACGACGTGCTCGCACGCGTCGACGCGCTGCTCGCAGCCGGCAGACTGCGCTCCACCGGCGGGCGGTTCCCGAAGCTGGCGGCGGCGTGAGACTCACGCGAGGCCGGAGGCCAGCTCGCGGAGCTCGCTCTCCCGCACCGAGACGCGAGGACAGGATGCCTCGCGGAGCTGACCCCTTCCGCATCGCCGTCCTCGCTTCGGGGACCGGCTCGAACCTGCAGGCGATCCTCGACACGCTCCACGGTGGGCCCGAGGGGATCGCCGTCGCGGCGGTCGCGTCGAACAAGCCCGACGCCCCCGCGCTCGACCGCGCGCGGCGCGCCGGCGTGCCGACCGCCGCCTTCCCGCTCGACGAGCGCGCCGACCGCGACGCGGCGATGGCGGACTGGCTGGAGGCGCACGACGTCCAGCTCGTCGTGCTCGCGGGCTACATGGCGCTGCTCACGCCCGCGTTCCTGCGGCGCTTCGAGCAGCGAGTCGTCAACGTGCATCCCGCCCTGCTGCCCGCGTTCCCCGGCCTCGATGCGGTCGGGCGGGCGATCGCGCATGGGGTGAAGGTCTTCGGCGTCACGGTCCACTTCGTCGACGAGGGTGTCGACACCGGCCCGATCATCCTGCAGCGCGCGCTCGAGCTTCCGCACGCGCGCGTGCGCGAGGACGTGCTCGAGCGGCTCCACGCGGTCGAGCACGAGCTGCTGCCCGAAGCGATCCGCCTGATCGCGCGCGGGGCCGTCCGCATCGACCCGGCGGACCCACGCCGCGTGCTGGTGGAGCCGTAGCTATCCTCGCGGGCGCATGATCGACGGAACCGAGACCGCTCACACGGTGCCGCTCACGGCACCCGGCGAGGTCCAGGTTCGGCGGGCGTTGCTGTCGGTCTCCGACAAGACCGGGATCGTCGACTTCGCGCGTGGGCTCGCCGAGCTCGGCGTCGAGCTGATCTCGACCGGCGGCACCGCCGGCGCGCTCGCCGACGCGGGCATCCCACACCGCTCGATCAGCGACTACACCGGCTTCCCCGAGATCATGGACGGGCGCGTCAAGACGCTCAATCCGAAGCTCTACGCCGGCCTGCTGGCGGTCCGCGACAACCCGCAGCACCTCGCGGCGGCGGCCGACGCGGAGGTCGAGCTCGTCGACCTCGTGTGCGTGAACCTCTACCCGTTCGAGCAGACCGTCGCCAAGCGCGGCGTGGCCGACTCCGAGGTGATCGAGAACATCGACATCGGCGGTCCGACGATGATCCGCGCCGCGGCGAAGAACTTCGCCTTCGCCGCGCCGGTCGTCTCGCCCGCGAGCTACGACGCGATCCTCGACGAGCTGCGAACCGACGCCGGCGCCTGCAAGCTGTCGCTCGCCACGCGCGAGTCGCTCGCGGCCGAGGCGTTCGCGTACACCGCGCGCTACGACACCGCGATCGCGCGCTGGTTCGCCGAGCAGCGCGACGACTTCCCACCGCTGTTCGTGCGCGCGTTCGAGAAGGTCACCGACCTCTCCTACGGCGAGAATCCGCACCAGCGCGCCGCGTACTACGCGCAGGTCGGCTCGCCGACGCACCTGCTCTCGAACGTGCGTCAGCTCGGCGGCAAGCCGCTGTCGTTCAACAACCTGCTCGACCTGAACGCCGCGCGCACGCTCGTGCGCGAGTTCAGCGGCCCCGCGTGCGTGATCGTCAAGCACAACAATCCGTGCGGCGTGGCGATCGGCGACGACGCGCTTGACGCCTACCGCAAGGCGTTCGCGTGCGACCCGCAATCCGCCTTCGGCGGCGTGCTCTGCGTCAACCGACCGCTCGACGCCGCGTTCGTCGAGGCGCTCCTGCAGCAGTTCGCCGAGGTGCTGTTCGCGCCCGGCTACGACGACGCGGCGCTCGAGCTGCTCGCGAGCAGACCGAATTTGCGGATCCTCCAGGACGACGAGCAGCAGCCGCTCCATCTGGCGGACCCCGACCTCAAGCAGGTCGTCGGCGGCTTGCTCGTGCAGGACCGCGACCTCGACACGCAGGAGCGCGCCGAGCTGGCGGTCGCCACGAGACGCGAGCCGACCGACGCGGAGTGGCGCGAGCTGCTGTTCGCCTGGCGCGTCTGCAAGCACGTGCGCTCGAATGCGATCGTGCTGTCGCGCGACGGCGCCTCGGTCGGGATCGGCGCGGGACAGATGAGCCGCGTCGACTCCGTGCGGATCGCGATCGCGAAGGCGCGCGAGGCCCAGCCGGCGCTGCTGCAGGGAGCCGTCATGGCCTCGGACGCGTTCTTCCCGTTCCCGGACGGGCCGCAGGCGGCGATCGACGCGGGCGTCACCGCGATCGTCCAGCCCGGCGGCTCCGTGCGCGACGCCGAGGTGATCGCGGCGGCCGACGCCGCCGGGGTCGCGATGGCGTTCACGAGCCGGCGCCACTTCAAGCACTGAATCCCGCCGGCCGCCCGGTCCAGCCTTCGTCTGAACGCGCACGGCTACAGGCGCGTTGCCGCTCTGCCGATAGGGACGGCGTGATGTCGGGAGAGAGATCACAGCACGGTGTCGCGCCGGAGCGGGTCTGATGGCCAGCGCCGGCGTGCTCTTGCTCGCCGCGCTCGCACTTGCGGCGATCGCCCTTCTGCGCGAGCACCGCACGACGCGCATGCTGCGTCGCCGGGCGGGTGAGCACGAGCGCGTCGAGAGCGAGCTGCGCGCCGCCGAGCTGCGCCACCGGCTGCTGGCGGACAATGCGACCGACACGATCCTCGCGTTCGGCTCCGACGGGCGCATCACGTACGTGTCGCCGGCGTCGCACGAGCTGATCGGCTATCCGCCGGAGGAGATCGTCGGCCGCGAGCCGCGCGACTTCGTCCACCCCGACGACCGCCGTGCCGTCACGCGTGCGCGCACGCGCGTCGGCGAGGAGGGGGACACGATCACCGTCACGAGTCGGCTGCGCCATCGTGCGGGGCACTACGTGTGGATCGAGGCGCGCGTGCGGCGCGTGCTCGATCCCAGGACGGGCCTGCCGATCGAGGGCCAGGCGATCGTGCGCGACGTGAGCGAGCGCGTGGCCGCGGAGGCCGCGCTGCGCGAGAGCGTGGAGCGGATCGCCGCCGCCGAGCAGCGCTTCCGCACCGCGTTCGAGGCGGCGCCGATCGGCATGGCGCTGTCCGACCTCGACGGCCGCTTCATCCAAGTCAACGACGCGCTCTGCGCGATCACCGGCTACACGCGCGAGGAGCTCGAGGAGATGAGCTTCGCCGACCTCGGCCATCCGGCCGACGCCGGTCGGGAGGAGGAGATGATGCGCAGCCTCCTCGCCGGCGAGCAGAGCACGTTCTGGATGGAGAAGCGCTACGTCGACGTCGTCGGACAAGTCGTATGGGTCGCCGTGCATGCGACGCTGGTGCGCGCGGCCGACGGCACGCCGCAGCACTTCCTCGGCCAGATCCAGGACGTCAGCGAGCGCGTCCGCTACGAGGCGCAGTTGCAGCACATGGCCGACCACGACCCGCTCACGGGCTTGCTGAATCGCCGCTCGTTCGAGCGCGAGCTCAACCAGCACATCAAACAGGTGCAGCGATACGGGCCGGAGGGCGCCGCGCTGGTGCTGGACATCGATCGCTTCAAGCACATCAACGACACCCTTGGTCACAACGTCGGCGACGAGCTGATCGTCAAGGTCGCCCAGACGCTGCGCACGCGCTTGCGCGACAGCGACGTGCTGGCGCGCCTGGGCGGCGACGAGTTCGCGATTTTGATGCCGCGAGGCGGCGCGGCCGAGGCGGCGCAGGTCGCCGACGCGGTGCTCAGCGCGGTGCGCGCTCAGTCGGTTCTGACGACCGCGGGTCGGCGGCGTCCGATCACCGCCTCGATCGGCATCGCGCTGTTCAGCGACACGGAGCGCTTGAGCGCGGAGGACGTGCTCGTCAACGCCGACCTCGCGATGTACGACGCCAAGGAGGCCGGTCGCGACCGGGCGGCGATCCACTCATCCGAGGAGCGCGGCGCTTCGCGCATGAAGGCGCGCATCACGTGGGCCGAGCGCATCCGCGAGGCGCTCGAGGAGGACCGCTTCACGCTCTACGCGCAGCCGATCGTCGACCTCTCGGACGGCGAGGTGCGTCAGCACGAGCTGCTGCTGCGGATGATCGACGAGCGCGGCGAGGTGATCCCGCCGGCCGCCTTCATCGGCGTCGCGGAGCGTTTCGACCTGATGCAGGAGATCGACCGCTGGGTCGTCGCGCGGGCGATCCGGCTGATGGCCGAGCAGCGCGCGGCCGGGCGGGAGCTGGTGTTCGAGGTCAACATCTCAGGCAGCTCGACCGGCGATCCCGAGCTGCTGACGATCATCGAGCGCGAGTTGGCTGAAACTGGTGTGGATCCGGTGAATCTCGTGCTGGAGGTGACGGAGACGACTGCCGTCGCCAACATTCCACGAGCACAGCAGTTCGCTGCACGACTCGCCGAGCTTGGTTGTCGGTTTGCGCTTGACGACTTTGGAGCAGGCTTTGGCAGTTTCTACTACTTGAAGCACCTTCCATTCGATCTGCTGAAGATCGACGGCGAGTTCGTTCGCTCATGCACGACCAGCACGACCGATCAGCTGTTGATCCGCGCGGCGGTCGACATTGCCCGTGGGCTGGGCAAGAAGACGATCGCCGAGTACGTCGGCGACGAGGCGACAGTCGAGCTCCTGCGGGAATTGGGAGTCGACTTTGCCCAGGGTTTCCACATCGGACGTCCAGGGCCCCTTGCAGCGCGGCTCGATCGCGATTGCGTCGGTTCGTAAGGATCGTAAGGATGTCTTCACCATTCAAGGCTTGTAACGGATGGGCGCCAGCTTGTTGACAAGAACCTCCCCACGGGTTCAATGCAGGCGCGTATATTGCTAGCCTAGAAACACCCCCAAGGCTTACTAGGAGTCACGTACATGGCAGATCTCGTCGGGCAAATTCAGCGCGACATCGAGAAGCGCCTCCAGGAGTTGCGGCCGCTGATCGAGGAGAAGGAGCGCCTCGAGGCCGTGCTTGCTGCGCTCACGAACGGCAGCGCCTCCACCACTCCCTCTGC
Organism: uncultured Actinomycetes bacterium; assembly: GCA_963770165.1. Classification (GTDB taxonomy): domain Bacteria; phylum Actinomycetota; class Thermoleophilia; order Solirubrobacterales; family Solirubrobacteraceae; genus Conexibacter. The sequence goes on along the minus strand of CAVYOK010000001.1, from coordinate 241 downwards.
GCCGCGCCCCCGCGCCACGGCGACGCGCTCTGTGGCAAGGGCTCCGTACGCCGCCGGCAGGGGCCGCCGCGCGCCGCGCGGCGCAAACCGGGACGCGATCCTCACGGTCGTGCGCGAACGGCCGGGCGTGTCCGCGGCTGAGGTCGCCGAGATCACGAGAATCGCGAAGCCGACGGTCCACACGACGATCTCTCAGCTCAAGCGCAAGGGCATCCTCGAACCCGAGGGCTCGGGCGGCGTG